>CAYNBM010000005.1:0-240245 GCA_964395305.1 uncultured Rubritepida sp. | reverse complement strand
TGGTGCCGCAGGATACCGTGCTGTTCAACGACACCATCCGCTACAACATCGCCTATGGCCGCCCCGACGCCACCGAGGAGGAGATCTTCGAGGCCGCGAAGCTGGCCCAGGTGCATGATTTCGTGCTGCGCATGCCCGATGGCTACAACACCATGGTGGGCGAGCGCGGGCTGAAGCTGTCCGGCGGCGAGAAGCAGCGCGTCGCCATCGCGCGCACCATCCTGAAGAACCCACGCATCCTGATCCTGGACGAGGCGACCAGCGCGCTGGACACCCGCACCGAGCAGGAAATCCAGCAGGCCTTGCGCCTGGTGGCCGCCAACCGCACCACGTTGGTCATCGCCCACCGCCTCTCCACCGTGGTCGAGGCCGATGAGATCCTGGTGCTGCAGGAGGGCGTGGTGACCGAGCGCGGCACCCATGCGGCGCTCATCGCCCAGGCCGGGCTCTACGCCCAGCTCTGGCAGCGGCAGAGCGAGGCCATGGCCGCCGCCGAGGTCGCCGCCGTGGCGCAGCAGGCGGCGGGGCTGGACCGCAGCCAGAGCGCCCGCGCCCTGGCCGAAAACCCGACCTGAACGAGACGTAATTTTCCGGCGCTTTTCGTTACGCGCCCAGAAACCCATTTCGACTGACACGCCTGGGAAAAACCATCATGCAAGCCACCCTCGAGGGCGACGCGCCCGAAGACCTGAGCCATGCCGGCTCCATCGTCGACAAGGCCATCGAATACATGATGGAGCAGAAGATCAGCCCGATCTCCGCTGCCTCGGCCATGCTCGGCGGGTGCCTGGGCCTGCTGGCCCGCAGCATGGATGACCGCGCGGTGGCCAATGTGCTGCGCCAGGCCTTACATTCGGTGGAAAGCGGCGAATTGCGGGATCTGCCCAGCCTGCCGAAGAAGGGCTGACCACGCCCCTTGACCCTGTGCCGGGGCTGCGCCATACGCCGCCTTCGTTTTGAAACTTGCCCGGGGCTTGCGCCGCGGCATCTATGTTTGGGATTTCCGATATGGCTCGCCGCTGCATGATCACCGGCAAGGGTGTGCTGTCTGGCAACAACGTCAGCCACGCCAACAACAAGACCCGGCGCCGCTACCTGCCCAACCTGCAGGAGCAGTCCTTCTTCTCCGACGTGCTGCGCACCTCGATCCAGATCCGGCTGACCACCAACGGCATCCGCACCATCGAGCACAATGGCGGCCTGGATGCCTTCCTGATCAGCACGCCGAACCGCCGCCTGCCGGAGGAGGCGCAGTCGCTGAAGCGCCGCATCCTGCGCGCCCAGGCGAAGAGGGCCGCCGCCGCGGCCTGAACCGGTTAGCGGACATGAAAATGGCGCCGGGGCGAGAGCCCGCGGCGCCTTTTCTTTTGCGCCCCGGGCCTGGACTCAAATCGCCGTGACTGTGTCAGGGCGATTTGAGTCCAGCCTTGCTTGGCCCGGCAATTGGCGCCCTAGACCATGCTGCGTTCACATGCGTTCACTGCGCATGGTCTAGCCGTTGCTGAGAGATGATTCAGCGTGTTCTGCGATTCCGCCTCAACGCATCATGCTCTAGGCGTTTCCACCCAGAGCGATTGCGGGCTAGGGCTTGCCGGGCGCGGGGTCAAAGAGCTTCATCTTGTCCGGCTTGCCCTTCCAGTCATCGGCATCGGCCGGCGCCTCGCCCTTGCGGGAGATATTGGGCCATTGCGTGGCGTAGGTGCGGTTCATCTCGACCCATTGCGTGGCCTTGTCATCGCTGTCTGGCAGGATGGCCTCGGCCGGGCATTCCGGTTCGCAGACGCCGCAATCGATGCACTCGTCGGGGTGGATGACCAGCATGTTTTCGCCGACGTAGAAGCAGTCCACCGGGCAGACCTCCACGCAATCCATATACTTGCACTTGATGCAGCTTTCGGTGACGACGTAGGTCAAGAACGGGGCTCCTGTGGCGACCGGTTATGGTGCGGTTGCGAAGACATGGCGCGAAGGCGCGGTCCTGGCAAGCTCATGACGCCGCCCGCCAGGCCGCGAGCTTGCGATAAATCGTCGATGGGTTGACTTCCAGCAACGCAGCGGCGCGCGGCACGTCCTGCCCGGTCTGTTCCAGCGCGGTCAGGATCAGGCGCTTCTCCATCACCGCCAGCGGTTCGACAAGGGGTGGGAGCGGCGGGGAAGGCGCGGTGGCCGGTATGACCGGCTCCGGCGGGTCGGCCGGTACCCGCACCGGCACCGCCGCCATCTCGACCAGCACGGCGGGCGCCGGCGCCGAGCCCACCACCCGGCCGGCGCGCAGCAGCATGGGCGGCAGCATCGCCGCCTCCACCATCTCCGCATCATGCAGCACCACCACGTTGCGGATGGCGTTCTGCAACTGCCGCACATTGCCGGGCCAGGGATAGGCCATGATCGCCGCCTCCGCCTCACGCGTGAAGCCGCGGAAACGACGGCCCTCCTCCTTGCCGAATTGGGCCAGGAAGTGCCGCGCGATCAGCAGCACGTCATCGCCCCTCTCGCGCAGCGGCGGCAGCTCGATTGGTACGACATAGAGGCGGTAATAGAGGTCCTCGCGGAAGCGCCCGGCCTCCACCTCGGCCAGCGGGTCGCGGTTGGTGGCCGAGACGATGCGCACATCGGCCTTCTCCGGCCGCGCGGCACCGACGGGCTGGAAGCTGCCGGTCTGCAGGAAACGCAAGAGTTTGACCTGCATCTCCAGCGGCATCTCGCCAATCTCGTCGAGGAAGAGCGTGCCGCCCTCGGCCTGCTTGGCCGCCCCCGCGCGGTTGTCGGTGGCCCCGGTAAACGCGCCCTTCACGTGACCAAAAATCTCGGATTCCAGCAGGTCGCGCGGGATGGCGGCGCAGTTCAGCGCCACAAAGGGATTTTTCGCCCGCGGGCTGGCCTTGTGGATGGCATCCGCCACCAGCTCCTTGCCGGTGCCGCTTTCGCCGGTGACGAAGACATTGGCGCGGGACGGCGCCACGCTTTCGATGGTGCGGTAGACCGCCTGCATCACCGCCGAGGCGCCGACGAAGCCGAAGAAACGGCCGCGGTTGAGCTGCTGGCGCACCGCCGTCAGCTCGGCCTTCAGCGCCCGCTTCTCCAGTGCATTGTCGAGCGTGACCTTGAGGCGCGCGCGGCCATAGGGCTTGACGATGAAATCCATCGCGCCCTCGCGCATCGCCTCCACCGCCGTGTTCACGCTGGCATTGGCGGTGATGACGATGCAGGCCGCCTCCACCCCCTCGGCCTTGAGCTTGCGCATCAACTCGAAGCCGGAGAAGTCGGGCAGTTGCAGATCGACGAGGATGGCGTCTGGCAGCCAGTCCAGCGCCATGCTCAGGCCCCCGGCGCCAGTCTCGGCATGGCGCACCTCATGGCCCATCTCGGCCAGCAGGGCCTTGGCGACTTCCGCCTGGGTCGGCGTGTCTTCGACGAGCAGGACGCGGCCGCGCTGCCCGCTCATGCCTTGGTGAGGGCGTGAAGCTCCGCCAGAGCGGCCCGGCTTTCGGCGGAGAGGCGTGGCAGGATGGTGGCGGGGGATTCGGGCTGGGCCGGGTCCATGGCCAGCCGCGCCTCGAATTCCAGGCGCTTGGCGCCCACCGCCGCGGCCGCGCCGGTCAGGCTGTGGGCGGCGCGGAGATAGCCCGAGGTATTGCCGCTCGCCGCGGCCGCTTCCAGCTCCGCCGTCAGCCGGCCGAGATCCTGCTCGAAGGTGGCGATGATCCGCCGGAAGACCGCCGGGGGCAGGTCTTCGGCCAATTGTCCGGCGATGTCGGGGTCCAATGCACTCACAAGCGCATGGGTCGCATTTCTCGCCGCTTCGGGTCAATCCGTCAGAACGAGAAGCCGGCCACCGAAAACAGCCCGATGGTCGCTGCGAGAAAGACGCCCGAGCCCAGGATATAGCTGAAGGTCGAATCCTTCTCCGCATTCTGGCGGGTCAGGCTGGGGGCGGCGGCGATGAGCTTGGTCATGGTCGGGTCTCCGGTGGGGTGATCGACCGGGGTAATGCAGGCGCCGTGCCAGGGTTTTCTGGGCGTTTCGCGTTGCAAAACGCAAAAACTACTGCAATGCGCGAAGCCTTTCCTCCACCGTGGCACGCCAGGGCGCATCGCCCGGGGCATCGGCGAGCAGGGCGCGCCAGGTCGCGCGGGCGATCTCGCGCCGCCCTGCCGCCGCCTCGGCCGCGCCGGAGAGGAAACGCAGACGCGGGTCGCCCGGCGCCGCGGCCAGGGCGCGGTTCACCAGGATGAGGGCGGCCATGGATTGGCCGCGTTCCAGCTCCAGCTCCGCGAGGTCGCCGGCCAGCCCGGGTTCAAAGCCCGCCTCCAGCGCCTCGCGCCAGGCTGTGGCGGCGGGGCCGAGCTGGCCGCGGTTGCGCTCGGCATTGCCGAGCAGGATCAGGCCCTGGCGGCGGACATCGCCGGCGGGCATCTCGGCCACCCTGGAGCGCAGCTGGGCGAGCAGGATCTCGTCGCGCGTGCCCAGCTCCTGCCGGGCCGCGAAGCTGGCGGAGGGCAGGCCGGGCTGGCCATGCAGCATGTAGAAGCCCAATGCGGCGACCGGCACGCCGATCAGCGTGAGCAGTAGCGGCGCGCGAGCGCCAGCGCGGGCGGGGGCTGCGGGCGGTGCGGTCAGCAGGCGGCGCTGCACCTCCAGCACGGCGTCGTTGTAGCCGGCTTCGGTCAGCCGGCCGGTTTCGCGTTCGCGCGCGAGTTCGGCGAGCTGGGCGTGGAACAGCGCACGGTCGGCCTCGGCCCGGTCACGGGCTTCGGCGGGCGCGCGCAGCGTCATGGCGAGCGGCAGCAGCAGCACGAGTGCGAGGGCTGCGATGAAAAGCCAGGTCATGATTGTCCGGTCAGCTGGTCCAGCCGGGCGCGTTCCTCGGCGGTGAGGGGGGCGGCGGCCACTGCGACGGCGCGGCGGCGGCGAACAAGAAACAGACCGAAGGCGAAGGCCAGCAAGGGCGTGGCCCAGAGCAGGGCAGTGGCCAGCGAGAAGGGCGGCCGCAGCAGGATGAAATCGCCATAGCGGTTCTGCAGGAAGCCGCGGATGGCGGGGTCGTCATCGCCGGCCAGGAGGCGTTCACGGATGATGCGGCGCAGGTCGCGCGCGAGGTCGGCGTCGCTATCCTCGATCGACTGGCCCTGGCAGACCATGCAGCGCACCTCGCGGCCGATGGATTGCGCGCGCGCCTCGGCCTCCCGGTCCGGCAGGCGGTCGGCGGGGAGGAAGGCGGCCAGCGCCAGGGATGGCGCCAGCAGCGCCGCGAAGACCAGCCGCCTCATGCGTGACGGCGCAGCAGGGGTTTGATGTCCTCGTTCATGATTTCGGCGGTGACCGGGCCGGCATAGCGCCAGCGGATGATGCCCTGGCGGTCCAGCAGATAGGTCTCGGGCACGCCATAGACGCCCCAGTCGATGGCGACGCGCCCTGGCGGGTCGGCGCCAAGCCTGGAGAACGGGTCGCCACGGCGGGAGAGGAATTGCCGGGCATCCTCGGCGCGGTCCTTGTAGCTAACGCCGAAGATCGGCACGCCCTCGGCCTTCAGCGCCATGAGCTGCGGGTGTTCGATGATGCAGGGCACGCACCAGCTCGCCCAGAAATTCACCAGCACCGGGCGGTCCAGCCCGCGCAGATCGGCGCTGGACAGGCCAGGCTGCGGCATGCCCTCGACCGGCGGCAGGGTGAAGTCAGGGGCCGCGCGGCCGAGCAGGGCGGAGGGCACGCCGCGCGGGTTGAAGCTGCCATCCTGCAGGCCGGAGAGCATGTACCAGAAGCCCACCCCCGCGGCGGCGGCAACGCCCAGCGGCGCGGCCAGCAGCAGGCGCCGGCGGGAGGGCGCGGCCAGTTCGGTCATGCCGGCGCACCCACCGGGCGGCGGTTGGGTGCGGCCACGCGCACCCTGCGGTCGCTCAGCGAAATGCCGGCACCCAGCGCCATGATATAGGCACCGAGCCAGATCCAGGGCGCCAGCGGGTTGTGATGGATGCGCAGCACCGCGCCGCCATCGCGCTCCTCGCCCAGCACGAGGTAGAGGTCACGCATCATGTTGGTGCGGATCGCGGCCTCGGTCGTGGTCATGCGGCCAATGGGGAAGGTGCGCCGCGCCGGGGTCATCACGAAGGCGACCTGGCCTTCGATCAGCACCGAGACATCGGCCCGCCGGGCGGTGAAATTGGGACCAGGGGCGTCGCGCACGCCGTCCAGCCGCCATTCATAACCGGCGAAACGGGCGGATTGGCCTGGGTTTAGCGCCACCAGCGTTTCGCTGGCCAGCCCCATGCCGGCGACGCCAAGCGCGGTGATACCCATGCCGGCATGGGCGATGGCGGCACCCCAGGCGGCGCGCGGCAGGTTTCGCGCCCGGTTCAGCGCGATGCGGCCGGACTGCCGGAACAACCCGATGCGGTCGAAGATATCGGCCGCTGCGCCTGCGACCAGCCACAGGCCCAGCGCGAAGCCCAGCGCCGGCCAGAATTGCGCGCCGGTCAGCGCCAATGCGAGGCCGAAGCCGCCCAGCGCGATCAACGCCGCCCACCAAAGCCGCTGCATAACGGGCCACAATGCGGCGCGTTTCCAAGGCATCAGCGGCCCCAGTGCCATAGCGGCGATCAGCGGCAGGGCGAGCGGCAGGGTGGCCATGTTGAAGAAGGGCGGGCCGACCGAGATCATTCGCCCCGCCACCAGATCCAGGAACAGCGGATAGAGCGTGCCCACCAGCACCACGGCCGCGATGCAGCACAGCAGCAAATTGTTCAGCACCAGCGCCCCTTCGCGCGAGATCGGCGCGAAGACTCCCTGCGGCACCATCGACGGAGCGCGCCAGGCAAACAGCGCGAAGGCGCCGCCGACATAAATGCCCAGCATCGCCAGGATAAAGACGCCGCGCGCCGGATCGGCCGCGAAAGTGTGCACCGAATTCAGCACGCCCGAGCGCACGAGGAAGGTGCCGAGCATGGACAGCGCGAAGGCCAGCAGCGCCAGCAGCACCGTCCAGATTTTCAGCGCCCCGCGCTTCTCCACGACGATGGCCGAGTGCACCAGCGCGGTGGAGGCCAACCATGGCAACAGCGAGGAATTCTCCACCGGATCCCAGAACCAGTAGCCGCCCCAGCCCAGCTCATAATAGGCCCACCAGGAGCCCAGCGCGATGCCGCAGGTGAGAAATGCCCAGGAGGCCAGCGCCCAGGGGCGCACCCAGGCGCCCCAGGCGGCATCCACCCTTCCCTCGATCAGCGCGGCGACGGCAAAGGCAAAGGTCACCGCCGTGCCGACATAGCCGAGATAGAGCAGCGGCGGATGCAGGGCGAGGCCGAGATCCTGCAGCAGCGGGTTCAGCCCCTGGCCATCGGGGGCCGGCGGCCACATCCGGTCGAAGGGGTTGGAGGTGAAGAGGATGAACAGAAGGAAGCCGGTCGCAATGGCGCCGAGCACGCTCAGCACGCGGGCCTGCAACACGCTCGGCAGGTCCCGCCCGAAGCCGGCCACGGCGGCGCCGCACAAGGTCAGCACCAGCACCCAGAGCACCATGGAGCCCTCGTGATTCCCCCAGGTGCCGGTGATCTTGTAGATCATTGGTTTGTCGGAATGGCTGTTCTGCACCACGTTCAGCACCGAGGTGTCGTTCACCGCATAGCTGGTGGCGAGGCAGGCGAAGGCGACCAGCACCGAGAGCATGGCGCAATTGGCCAGCGGCACGCCGGCGGCCATCAGCCGGGCGTCGCGCTTCCAGGCGCCGATCATCGGCAGCATGGTTTGCGCCAGGCACAGCGCCAGCGCCATGGCGAGGGCGAAATGGCCGAGTTCGGGGATCATGATCCTGGCCTTCCGCCGGGGGGAGGCGGGGCGCCGGTGGCGGGGTTCCAATGGCCGGTGCGGCGCAAGGCCTCGGCCACCTCAGGCGGCATGTAGTTCTCATCGTGCCGCGCCAGCACCTCGCGCGCCATGAAGACGCCGCCTTGGCCCATCTGGCCGAGGGTGACGACGCCCTGGCCCTCACGGAACAAATCCGGCAGCACGCCGGCATATTGCACGCCCACGGTGCTGCGGCCGTCGGTCACGCGGAAGGCTACGGAGGGCCGGCCCTCCGGCGTGGTGCCGCGGGTGACGCTGCCTTCCTCGACGAGGCCGCCGAGGCGGAAGGCGCGGCCGGCCGGTGGCGGCGTCGTCGCGATATCCGTGGGGCTTTGGAAGAAGACCAGATTGTCCTGGAAAGCCGTGAGCGTCAGGGCTGTGGCGGTGCCAAGGCCCAGCGCGCAGAGCAGCAGGATGGTCAGGCGGCGGCGCTTTCGCGTCATGTCAGGGTCGTTCCATCCCAGCGAGGTTTTTCTTCGCGCTGCGGGCGCGTGCCGCGATCAGCATGGCCAATGCGACGAAACCGCCAAGCACGGCGGCGTAGCTGAGGGTGATGTGCCACCAGTGCCAGGTCATGCCATGACCCCGTCCGATGCCGGCGCCTCGGCCCTTCGCGCCGCGGCCATTTGCAGGGCACGCAACCGGCGCTCCATCAACCCGGCGCGCGTGGCAGCAAGCGAGAGCGCCGCGAAGGCCAGGGTGAAGCCGAGCGCGCAGGTCAGCAGCGGATAGAGGATGTCCACATGCAGCCCCGGCGCCGCCAGCCGGGTGACCGAGGCCGGTTGGTGCAGCGTGTTCCACCAATCCACCGAGAACTTCACGATGGGGATATTCACCGCGCCGATCAGGGCCAGGATGGCGCCCATGCGCGCGCCGCGCTCCTGGTCATCGAAGGCGCGCGTCAGCGCGGCATGGCCGACCCAAAGGAAGAACAGCACCAGCACCGAGGTCAGCCGCGCATCCCAGACCCACCAGGTGCCCCACATCGGCCGGCCCCAGAGGCTGCCGGTGAGCAGGCACATGGCCGTGACCATGGCGCCGATGGGTGACAATTCGCGCGCCGCCACGTCAGCCAGCGGGTGCTTCCAGACCAGCGCCATGACGCTGAGCACGACCAGGCCGGTGTAGCCACCCATCGCCAGCCAGGCCATGGGAACATGGACATACATGATGCGCACCGTCTCCCCCTGCTGCCAGTCCGGCGGCGAGAAGGCGAGACCCCAGGTGAGGCCGATGCCCAGCACAACCAGTGCCGCGCCCGTCAGCCAGGGCAGCAGCCAATCCGTCACGCGCATGAAGCGGCCTGGATTGGCCAGGAAATGCAGCCTGGAGACCGCCCGAGGTGTTGTTGTTGCCGTGCTCACCAGCGCAATCTAGGTACGAATCGCCCGGGGCGAAAGCTTTGGTTGCGCAGCTGCGAGGAAATCATGGCGTATTGGCTGGTGAAGAGTGAACCCGACGTTTTTGGTTGGAATCAGCAGGTCGAAAACGGGGTGGAGCCTTGGACCGGCGTGCGCAACGCCATGGCCTCGAACAACCTGAAAGCGATGAAGAAGGGTGACCTCTCCTTCTTCTACCACTCCAATATCGGCAAGGAAATTGTCGGCGTGGTGAAGGTGGTGCGCGAGGCCTACCCCGACCCGACGGATGAGACCGGGCGCTGGGTTTGCGTGGATGTGCAGGCCGTGAAGCCGGTCAAGCGCCCGGTGACGCTGGCGGAGATCAAGGCCGACCCGCAATTCGCCGATCTGGCGCTGGTGCGGATGAGCCGGCTTTCGGTGATGGCGGTGAGCGAGGCGCATTGGAAGGCGCTGACCAAGCTGGGAAACCGAAAGCCGGATTGACAGCCGCACTTAAACGCTGTAGCAAATAATCCCGTGGCGCTGGTCTTTGACCCGGAAAAGAGTGCGCGGAATGCGGCGCAGCGGGGGTTGCCGTTCGAGCTGGTTGAGGCGTTCGACATGGCGACGGCCGTTGTCATTCCGGACCTGCGGCGCGACTATGGCGAGCCGCGTTTCTGGCTCGTGGCGATGCTGTTCGAGCGGGTCCATATTGCCGTGGTGACACCCCGCGGCAGCGATACGCGGGTGATCAGTCTCAGGCGGGCCAATAGACGAGAGGTGATGCTCTATCATGGACAAGTTCGATGACCGCGCTTCGAAGCCGGATGACGACTGCCCGGAATTGACCGCGGAAGATTTCGCCCGTGCTCGCCCTGCCTCGGAGGTCCTGCCGCAGCTCATCGGCGAGGAGGCCTGGCAGGCCCTGCTCCAACGCCCCCGCGGCCGCCCTGCCAAACCCGACCGCAAGGTGAACCAGACCCTGCGCCTGGACCCGGACGTGCTCGAGGCCTACCGCCGGCAAGGCCCGGGCTGGCAGACGCAAATCAACCGCGTGCTGCGCGAGCATATGCCACGCAAGTGATGGGCTTATGCCGATGGTGAGCGAGCGGCTGCTCTGCGCTTTGGAGGATATCCCCGATGGCGGGTCGCGCGGCTTTCCGCCGGCGCCGGGCGGCTTCATCGGCCTCTTCGCCGTTCGGCGGGGGCAGTCGGTGCGTGTCTACGTCAATTCCTGCCCGCATGTCGGCCTGCCGCTGGACATGCAGCCGCACCGCTTCCTCGATGATACGGGCATGATCATCTGCGCCGCGCATGGCGCGCGGTTCCGGGTGGAGGATGGCCATTGCGAAACCGGCCCCTGCATGGGCCAGGCGCTGGAGGCGGTGCCGGCGCGTCTGCAGGCCGGCCAGGTGATGGTCCCGGCCAGGTCGGGGCTGTGATGCCCCCGCCCCAAGGCTGAGGTGCCCAGCCTCGACCACCTCCTCTCCGCCGCGGTGCATGCGGTGGCGCTGCCCGTCGTGCTGGTGCTGGGCCTGCGGCTGCGGGCAAAGGCCCGCGCCATCGGCATGGGGGAGGGCGTGGTGCTGGGCTTCGTGGCCGCCTGGATGCTGCTGTTCCTGGCCTCTGTGGTGTTTCATCTGTCGGCGGGCACGGCATTGGGCCGCCTGACGGTGGAGGCCGATCAGGCGGCGATCTTCATCCTGATCGCTGCCGCCTGGGCGCCGATCGCCCCCTTCAAGCTCGATCCGCCGCATGACAGGGCGATGCTGCGGCTGGTGCTGGGCAGCGCCGTTCTGGGGTTGGGCCTGGAAGTCGCCCTGGTGGCGACAGGACGCGACGCCCTGTTCAGCGCCATGGCGCCATGGCTGTTCATCGCCCAGGCGGCGGCGCCGCTGCTGGCGCAGGGGTGGCACTTCCTGCCCAGGCTTTCGGCCGCATCACTGGGCTGGCTGTTCGGCAGCTCGGCGGTCTATCTCATTGGCTTCGGCTTCTACCTCCAGCGCGACATGCCGTTCAGCCATGTCGCCTGGCATGTCGCGATCGTGCTGGGCTGCGTGATGAATTGTCGCGGCGTGGCCCGCCTGCTCAGCGAGCGGGCCGGCGACACTTATCGCAGCCCCGCCTGATAGGCCGCCAGGGCGGCCATATCCAACAGCTGGTTCACCCCCACCTGCATCGGCACGATCTGCGCCGGCTTGTCCAAGCCCATCAGCACCGGGCCGATCGTCGTCGCACTCGTGAGATGCGGCACCGCCTTGGTCAGGATATGCGCGGCGTGCAGGCCGGGCATCACCAGCACATTGGCCGGCCCGGTGAGGCGGCAGAAGGGATAGACCGCCGCGCGCAGCTTCGGGTCCAGCGCCACATCGGCGGCCATTTCACCGTCATATTCGAAATCCTGCGGCTCGGCGTCCAGCAGCTTCACCGCCTCACGCACGCTGCCCGGGATGACGCCCTTGGGGTCGCCAAAGGTCGAGAAACTCAGGAAGGCCACGCGCGGCTCCAGCCCCAGCCGCCTCGCCGCCACCGCCGACCGCCGGGCGATCATGGCCAGGGTCGCAGCATCGGGCCGTTCATGGATGGCGGTGTCGGCCACCAGAACGGTGCCGGAGACGCGCGCCACCATCATCGTCAGGCCGAACAGCACGCCATGCGCATCGGCGTCGAGCGCCATGCGCACGCCCTCCAGCGCCGCGGAATAGCTGCGCGTCTCGCCCGTCACCAGCGCGTCCGCATCGCCCATCGCCACCATGCAACCGGCGAAGACGTTGCGGTCCTGGTTCACCAGGCGCTGGCAGTCGCGGAACAGAAAACCGTCGCGCTGGCGCTTGGCGTAGAGCCAATCCGCATAGACCCGGGTGCGATCGGACAGCCGGGCATTGATCACCTCCACCTGTTCCGGCAGCGCCACGCCGAGTGCCGCGACGGTGGCACCGATCCGCTCCTCGCGCCCCACCAGCACCGGCGTGCCATAGCCGGCATTGGCATAGGCGATGGCGGCGCGGATCACCTTCTCCTCCTCGCCCTCGGCGAAGACGACGCGCTTGGGGGCAAGCCGCACCGCGTCATGGATGTTCTCCAGCGCATTCGCCGCGGCATCGAGGCGCCCGGTCAGGTCGCGCACGTAGCGCGCCGGGTCGGTCAGCGGTTTGCGCGCGACGCCCGAGGCCATGGCGGCCAAGGCCACTGCCGGCGGCACGCGGGAAATCAGCCGCGGGTCGAAGGCATTGGGGATGATGTATTCCGGGCCGAAGATCAGCCGCTTGCCCGCGCCCGAACGCGCCACTTCCTCCGGCACTTCCTCCCGCGCCAGCTGGGCCAGCGCCTCGGCGGCCGCCACCTTCATCGCGTCATTGATGGTGCGTGCCCGCACATCCAGCGCGCCCCGAAAAATGAAAGGGAAGCCGAGGACATTGTTGACCTGGTTGGGGTAATCGGAGCGCCCGGTGGCGATGATGCAGTCCGGCCGCGCGGCGCGGGCCTCCTCGGGCGTGATTTCCGGGTCCGGATTGGCCATGGCGAAGATGACGGGGTTGGGCGCCATGCTGCGCAGCATCTCGGGCGTCAACGCGCCCTTCACCGACAGGCCGAAGAAGACATCGCAGCCTTCCATCGCCTGCATCAGCGTGCGGCGGTCGGTCTGCACGGCATGGGCCGATTTCCACTGGTTCATGCCGTCGGTGCGGCCGCGATAGACCACGCCCTTGGTGTCGCACAGCATGATGTTCTCGGGCCGCATGCCCATCGCGCGCACAAGTTCGGCGCAGGCGATGGCCGCCGCACCCGCGCCGTTGATCACCAGGCGCGTCGTGGCCAGCTCCCGCCCCGTCAGATGGCAGGCATTGATGAGGCCCGCGGCGGCGACGATGGCGGTGCCGTGCTGGTCGTCATGAAACACCGGAATATCCATCATCTCGCGCAGCTGCTGCTCGATGACGAAGCATTCCGGCGCCTTGATGTCCTCCAGGTTGATCCCGCCGAAGGAGGGGCTGAGGTGGCGCACGGCGGCGATGAACTCGTCCGGGTCCTCGGTGTCGATGCACAGGTCGATGCCATCGACATCGGCAAAGCGCTTGAACAGCGCGACCTTGCCCTCCATCACCGGCTTGGAGGCCAGCGCTCCCAGATTCCCAAGGCCGAGCACTGCCGTGCCGTTGGAGATCACCGCCACGAAATTGCCCTTGGAGGTATAGTCATAGGCCAGCGACGGGTCGCGCGCGATGTGCAGGCAGGGCTCGGCCACCCCCGGCGAATAGGCCAGGGACAGATCGCGCGCCGTGACCAGCGGCTTGGTCAGGCGGATTTCCAGCTTGCCCGGCCGCCCCTCGCGGTGCATCGCCAGCGCCTCCTCGCCGGTGACGCGCGCGGTGCGCACATCGGCGAGCGAGACGGGGGGCATTTCGTTGCGGTGGTCATCCATGGGTCTGGGCTTTCTCTGGCAGTTCGAAGGTCAACTCGACCTTTGCCCCAGCGGGGTCGTTCATGAAAATCTGATGCAGGGGGTAGCCGGGTACCGGTGCCTCTTCGAACATCACGCCATGGGCGCGCAGCCGCAGGCGCGCGCCCTCGATATCGCGGGCGCGGAAGGACACGTGGTCATAGGCCCCGGCGCCCACCGGCCGCTCGCCAGGGCGGGTGGAGACATGCACGACCGGATTGTCGCCGAGGTAGAACCAGAAGCCTGGGGTGGGGAAATCCGGCCGCGGGCCGGCGCGCAGCCCCAGCACATCGCCATAGAAATGGCGCATCGCCGGCAGGTCTTCCTGGCGGCAACGGATGTTCATGTGGTCGATATGGTCCAATTGCATGGCCCGGTTCCTCAGCACGCTTGGGGCCATTGTCGCGCCTGGGCGCGCCGGGCGATAGCCAGTCGTCTCGCACCCGCGAAGGGACGCGGCCTCAAAGCCTTGCTATTGTGAAAGTGATGGATCGAGAAGCCCCCACCGCCGCCGGCAAAACCGACCCGCGCGCCTTTGGCAACAATGACCCGCGCGCCTTCGGCGCGACCCCCGCCCTCGCGCAATGGTTCGCCGTGAAGGCCGAGCAGCCCGATGCGCTGATCTTCTTCCGCATGGGCGATTTCTACGAGATGTTCTTCGCCGATGCCGAAATCGGCTCCGAGGCGCTGTCCATCGCCATGAGCTTCCGCGGCGAGCATCAGGGCCAGCCCGTGCCGATGTGCGGCGTGCCGCATCACAGCCATGAGGCCTATCTCGCCCGCCTCATCCGCCGCGGCTTCCGCGTCGCCATCTGCGACCAGCTGGAAACGCCGGAACAGGCCAAGGCGCGAAAAGCCTCCATCATCGCCCGCGGCATCGTGCGCGTGGTCACCCCCGGCACCGTCACCGAGGACAGCCTGCTGGAGGCGTTTCGCCCCGCCTGGCTGCTGGCCCTGGTGCCGGGCGGCGCCGCCTGGCTGGACGTCACCTCCGGCGCCTTCGAGACCGAGGCGGTGGCCGATATCCCCACACTGCTGGCCAGGCTGGAGCCGGCCGAAATCATCGCCGCCGACGGCCTCTGGCCGGACGCCACCCCAGCCACCCCGCCGCGCGACCCGCCCGGCCGCCTCGCCGCCGCCTTCGGCGTTTCCACCCTGGAAGGGTTTGGCACCTTCTCCGAGCCCGAGATCGCCGCCGCCGCGATGGTGCTGGACTATGTCCGCGCCACCCAGAATGGCCAGTTGCCGCACCTCATGCGCCCGGTGCCGCGCGGTGCCGCGGGGGTGCTGGCGATGGACGCCGCTACCCGCCGCAGCCTGGAACTGCTGCGTCCCGAGCGCGGCGATGCCCGCTCCACCCTGCTGCATGCGGTGGACCGCACCCTGACCGGCGCCGGCGCGCGCGAATTGGCCGCCCGCATTGCCGCCCCCCTGGCCGAGCTCGCCGCCATCCAGGCGCGGCATGACGCGGTGGGCTTTCTCCATGCCGAGCCCGAACGCCGCGCCCGGCTGCGCGCCGCGCTGAAGGGCGCCCCCGACATGGCCCGCGCCCTGGCCCGCCTCAGCCTCGACCGTTTTTCCCCGCGCGATCTCGCTGCCATCCGCGATGGCCTGTCCCGCGCCGATGCCATGGCCGAGGCACTGGACGGCACCCTGCCGCCGCTGCTCGACCCCGCGCCGCTGCGCCCGGCCAATAGCCCTGCGGCGGAACTGGCCCGGGCGCTTGCCGAAACCCTGCCCGCCCGCCTGGAGGATGGCGGTGTGGTGGCCCAGGGCTACGACGGCGAGCTGGATGCCCTGCGCCGCCTGCGCGACGATGCCCGCGGCGCCATCGCCGCCATGCAGATGGAGCTGGCCCAGGCCTGGGGCGTGGCCTCGCTGAAGATCCGGCACCACCAGCAGATGGGCTACCTGGCCGAAATGCCCGCCGCTTCCGGGGAAAAGCTGCTGCGCGACCCGCCAAAGCTGGCCGGCGAATACGCGCCGCAGCACCGCCAGACCATGTCCAGCACCCTGCGCTTCACCTGCGGCGCGCTGGCGGCGCTGGATCGCCGGCTGAACCAGGCGGCCGAGCAGGCCGCCACGCGCGAACGCGCCATCGCCCAGCACCTGCGCAAGCTCTGCGTGCAAGCCGGCGGCGCCATCACCGCCGCTGCCCGGGCGATGGCCGGGCTCGACGTGCATGCCGCCGCCGCCGAGCTCGCCGCCCAGGGCTGGGTGCGGCCGGTGATGACGGCAGGGCTGGATTTCGCCATCACCCAGGGGCGCCACCCCGTGGTGGAGGAGGCCTTGCGCCGGGCGAAAGGCCCGGCCTTCGTGCCCAATGACAGCGATCTCTCGGCCGGCCAGCGGGTCTGCCTGCTGACGGGGCCGAATATGGCCGGCAAATCCACCTATCTCCGGCAGAACGCGCTGATGCTGGTCCTCGCCCAGGCCGGGCTGTTCGTGCCGGCGGAGGCGGCGCGGATCGGCGTGGCGGACCGGCTGTTCTCGCGCGTCGGCGCCTCCGACGATCTCGCCGGCGGCCGCTCCACCTTCATGGTGGAAATGACCGAGACGGCGGCCATCCTCAACCAGGCCGGGCCGCGCAGCTTCGTCATCCTCGACGAGGTCGGCCGAGGCACCGCGACCTGGGACGGGCTGGCCATCGCCTGGGCGGTGCTGGAGGCGCTGCATGACCGGCTGCGCGCCCGCACCCTCTTCGCCACGCATTTTCACGAACTGACGGCGCTGGCCGGCAAGCTGCCGGAGCTGCGCCTGAACACCATGCGGGTGCGGGAATGGAAGGGCCAGGTGGTGTTCCTGCACAGCGTGGGCGTGGGTGCGGCCGAGCGCAGCTGGGGCGTGCATGTCGCAAGGCTGGCCGGCGTGCCGCGTGCCGTGCTGGCCCGCGCCGAGGCGGTGCTGGCGGCGCTGGAGGACCGCGCCCGCCAGGGTGGCGGCGCGCTGTCGGATGAATTGCCGCTTTTCACCACCCGCAAACCGGAGCCCGGGCATCCCGTCCTCGATGCGCTGGCCGTGATCGACCCTGATGCGCTGTCGCCGCGCGATGCGCAGGAAGCGCTCTACAGGCTGCGCGCGCTGCTCGATGGCAGCCGGGCGAGCTGACGGCGGCCCCAGGCGATGGTCTTCGTCTCCAGCCCGTCCATCCGCGCCATCATGGAGGGAAAGCGCCGCTCCAGCGGCCCAATGGCGCGGTGCGCCCAGAGATATTGGTGCCGCATCATGAAGACGCCCAGCAACAGAAAGATCATGCCATGCAGGAAGGGCAGGATGATGCCCACCACACCGAAGGAGACCAGGCTCCAGCCCACGAGTTTGCGCTTGAAGGAGGGGCGGAGGTCGACCATGGAATGCACATGGTGGAAGCGTGACAAATTTGCAAGCCAAGACCGTTACGGTACAAGATCAATGATGCGGTGCAAAATCCGCCTATCGCGTCGCGCGTCAATCGGTTTAATGATCGTGACATGAGGAATACAGCGGCCGAAGCGGCCGTCGCCAGCGGCCCATGCCTTGCGACCCGTGCCGAGGAGGCCGCGCTCGTCGCGCGCCTCATCGACGAGGGGCCAATCCCGCGCGATCTGGCGCTCGGCGTGCTGCGGCGGGAGCTGGGCGCGGTGCAGGCCCGGGTCCAGCAGAGCTTCGAGGGGCGGGAAACCCATGGGCTGGGCGCCGCCCGCCGGCTCTCCGGCCATATGGACGCGATCATCCTCGCCATCCACGCCTATGCCGAGGCGATGATCCCGCGCAGCCCCGGCGGCCGGGAGGAAGCCTTCGCCCTGGTCGCCACCGGCGGCTATGGCCGCGGTGTGCTGGCGCCCTATTCGGATATCGACCTGCTCTTCCTCACCGGCACCCAGGCCGGCCCGCGCACCGAGCGGCTGGTGGAGTTCATGCTCTACCTGCTGTGGGATCTCGGCCTGAAGGTCGGGCACGCCACGCGCAGCGTGAAGGATTGCCTGGCGCATGCCCGAAAGGACGCCACGATCCAGACCGCGCTGGTCGATGCCCGCTTCATGTCGGGCGATGCGCGGCCGTTCCAGAAATTCCTCGCCGAATTCGCCAAGATGCGCGCGGCCGATGGGCTTGGCCCCTTCCTCGCCGCCAAGCGGGCCGAACGCGCCACGCGCCATGCCCGCTACGGCGAAACCCCCTTCATGGTCGAGCCGCATATCAAGGAGGGCCGCGGGGGCTTGCGCGACCTGCAAACCCTCTACTGGCTCGCCCGCCACGCCTTCGGCACGCAGAAGATGCCCGAGCTGGTGGGGCCGGAGAGCCCCGGCGGCGGCTTGCTGGTGGAGGGCGAGGCGCGGGCCATCCGCCGCGCCTGGGATTTCCTCTGGACCATCCGCTTCCACCTCCACTATGTCACCGGGCGGGCGGAGGAACGGCTGACCTTTGACCTGCAGCCGGTCGTGGCTGCACGCATGGGCTATGCCCGGCACGGCGCGCAGGATGGCGCCGAACGCTTCATGAAGCACCTCTTCCTCACCGCGCGCGACGTCGTGCGGCTGACACGGGTGCTGGAGCCGGCGATCGAGCGCGCCGCGCTCGGCCCACCCGCCATCCGGCGCGAGGGCAATGACGGGCTGGAGGCCGAGGGCCTGGCCTTCGCCGATGGCAAGCTGGTGGCGGCACCGCCGGACCGCGACTTCGCGCGCGAGCCCATCCTGATGCTGCGCATCCTCCATGCCGCGCGCGACCGGGCGCTGGAGATCCACCCCCTGGCGATCCGCGCGCTGATCCGCCATGCCCGCCAGGCCGAACGCCTGCGCGGCGACCCGGAAGCCAATGCGCTCTTCCTCGACCTGCTGACCGGCCGCGACGCGGCGAAATGGCTCGGCCTGCTGAACGAGACCGGCTTCCTCTCCCGCTTCATGCCGGATTGGGCGCGCATCGTCGGCCTGATGCAGTTCGATACCTACCACGTCTTCACGGTGGATGAGCATACCATCCAGGCCATCGGCGTGTTGCAGCAGCTGGAGGCCGGGTTGCTCGACACCATCGCGCCAGTGGCCAGCGAACTCGTGGGTCACCTGCAATCCCGCCGGGCACTGTATGTGGCGACCATGCTGCATGACATCGCCAAGGGCCGCGGCGGCGACCATTCCGAACTCGGCGCGCGCATCGCCACCGAGCTGTGCCCCAAACTCGGCCTCTCGCCGGAGGAGACCGAGACCGTCTCCTGGCTCGTCCTGCACCATTTGCTGATCAGCCAGACCGCCTTCAAGCGCGACATCGAGGACCCGAAGACCATCCTCGACATCGCCGATGTCGTGCAATCGCCCGAACGGCTGCGACTGCTGCTGGTGCTCACCGTCTCCGACATGCGCGCCGTCGGCCCCAAGGTGTGGAATGGCTGGAAGGCCACGCTGCTGCGCGAGGTCTATTGGCGCGTCTCCGAAGTGCTGGCCGGCGGGCTGACGGTGCCCGAGCGCGATGTGCGCGTGGCCCGCGCCAAGGAATCGGTGGCCGAGGCGCTGGAAGGCTGGCCGCAATCCGATATCGAGAAATACCTCTCGCTGGGCTATCCCGGCTATTGGCTGAGCTTCGATGCCGACACCCATACCCGCCACGCCAGCATCATCCGCGAGGCCGAGCGCGAGGGCGCACCGCTGACCGTGCGCTCGGCCGTGCTCGATGCCCGCGCGGTGACCGAGATCACCGTCTACGCCATCGACCATCCCGGGCTTTTCTCCCGCATTTCCGGCGCGCTGGCGGTGGCCGGGGCGACAATCGTGGATGCACGCATCCACACCCTGACCAACGGCATGGCACTCGACACCTTCTGGGTACAGGACAGCGCCGGCGGCGCCTTCGACCAGCCGCACCGCCTGGCCAGGCTTTCGGTGCTGATCGAGCATGCGCTGAATGGCCGGCTCAAGCTGACGCAGGAAATCAGAAAAGTGCGGCGCGAGCCGGCGCGGCTGCGCGCGGTGACGGTGCCGCCGCGCGTCGTGGTCGATAACTTCGCCTCCAACACCCACACCGTGATCGAGGTCAATGGCCGCGACCGGCCCGGCCTGCTGCATGATGTGACGGCGGCGATTTCCGAACAGGGGCTGCAGATCGCCTCGGCCCATATCACCACCTATGGCGTGCGGGCGGTGGACGTCTTTTATGTGAAGGACATCTTCGGGCTGAAGGTCGACAATGAGCGCAAGCTGGCGCCGCTGCGCGCGGCGCTGCTCGACGCGCTGGCGCCGCCGGAGCCGGTTCCGGCCTAGCCATGTTCAGGGCCATCGCCACGGTCGGCGGCTGGACCATGGTCAGCCGCGTGCTGGGGTTCGGCCGTGACATCCTGATCGCCGCCTATCTCGGCGCGGGGCCGATGGCCGATGCCTTCTTCGTGGCGCTGAAGCTGCCCAATCTGTTCCGCCGGCTGTTCGGCGAGGGCGCCTTCAACGCCGCCTTCGTGCCGGCCTTCGCCAGCGCCTTCACCCGCCAGGGGCCGGCGGTGGCCAGGCAATTGGCCGAGCGGCTGGCCACGCTGATGGCGCTGTGGCTTTCCGCCATCACGCTGCTCGGCATGGTCTTCATGCCGCAGGTGCTGGCGGTGCTCGCCCCGGGGTTTGCCGGGCGCGGGCAGGGGCAGATGCTGCTGGCGGTAGAACTCACCCGCATCGTCTTCCCTTACCTCGTCTTCATATGCCTCACCGCGCTGGTCTCGGGCGTACTGAATTCCATGGGGCGCTTTACCGCGGCGGCGGCGGCGCCGGTGTTGTTCAACGTGTTTTCGATGGCGGCGCTCTTCGCGCTCTCGCCCTTCACGGCCACGCCGGCGCATGCGCTGGCCTGGGGGGTGATGGTCTCGGGTGCCGTGCAGCTTGCCCTGGTGTGGTGGGCGGCGGCGCAGGCCGGCATGGTGATCCTGCCCAGCCTGCCCCGGCTTTCCCTCGCCGAGACATCGGTGCTGCGAAAAATGGTGCCAGGGCTGCTGGGGGCGGGCGTGACCCAGCTCAACCTGGCGGTGGATGTGATCATCGCGTCGCTGCTGCCGGTCGGCGCCGTCAGCCTGCTGTATTACGCCGATAGGGTGGCGCAGTTGCCGCTGGGGGTGATCGGCATTGCCATTTCCACCGCGCTGCTGCCCATGCTGGCGGCGCAGCTTTCGGCGGGGAAGGCCCTGTCGGCGCATCGCTCGATGAACCGGGGCCTGGAGATCACCCTAGCGCTCTGCGTGCCGGCGGCGGTGGCGTTGGCGGTGCTGGCGGCGCCGATCATGAGCGTGCTGTTCCAGCGCGGCGCCTTCACCGCCGCCGATGCGCGCGGCGCCGCGGCGGTGCTGATGGTCTATGCCGCCGGGCTGCCGGCCTTCGTGCTGGTGAAGGCCTTCGCCCCGGGGTTTTTCGCCCGCGGCGATACGCGGACGCCGGTGATCATCGGGCTGGGCTGCGTGGCGCTGAACCTGGGGCTGAACCTGCTGTTCCTTTGGACGGGCTGGCTGGGGGCGCCGGGCATCGCGCTGGCCACCGTGGCCTCGGCCTGGGTGAATGCGGCGGCGATGGCCTGGCTGCTGGCAAGGCGCGGGCTTTGGGTGGCGGACAGGCGGCTGCGGCGCGGCGTGCCCAGGGTGCTGGGCGCCGCCGTGGTGATGGGGCTGGCGCTGGGCGGGCTGACCATGCTGCTGCCGATGGCGCCCGGCCTGGCCGGCACCCTGGTTCTGGGCCTGGTCTGCGGGCTGGGGGCCGCGACCTATTTCGGCATCGCCCATGTCACCGGCGGGCTGGACCTGCGCGCGCTGCGGCGGATGATGCGACGCGCCTGATCCGCGGCCTTGACCGTGTCGCCGGCCTGGGCGAACCCTTCGCCACCAACACACGGACGTATCATGGCGCGAGTTTTTTCCGGCATCCAACCCTCGGGCGTGCCCACGCTGGGCAATTACCTCGGCGCCATCCGCAACTGGGTGCCGATGCAGGATACTGCCGAATGCCTGTTCTGCGTGGTGGATTTGCATGCCATCACCCAGCGGCAGGAACCGGCCGAGCTGCTGCGCCAGACGCGGGAGATGGCGGCGGCGCTGATCGCTTGCGGCTTGTCGCCCGACAAATGCGTGCTCTTCGTGCAGTCGCATGTGCCGGCGCATGCGCAGCTCGCCTGGGTGTTCAATTGCGTGGCGCGGCTGGGCTGGCTGAACCGGATGACGCAGTTCAAGGACAAGGCCGGCAAGGACCGCGAGGCGGCTTCCACCGGCCTCTACGTCTATCCCAACCTGATGGCGGCCGATATTCTCGTCTACCACGCGACGCAGGTGCCGGTCGGCGATGACCAGCGCCAGCATCTCGAACTCGCCAACGACATCGCGGAGAAGTTCAACCACGATTACGGCGTGGATTTCTTCCCGCATATCGAGCCGCTGATCCAGGGCGTGGCGGCGCGGGTGATGTCGCTGCGCGACGGGACGCGGAAGATGAGCAAGTCCGACCCTTCGGACCAGTCGCGCATCAACCTCAACGATGACGCGGATACCATCGCCAACAAGATCAAGCGCGCCACGACCGACCCGGAATTGCTGCCGGACAATCTTGAGGCGCTGGAGAAGCGGGCCGAGGCGCGCAACCTCGTCGGCATCCTCGCCGCCATCACCGGCACGACGCCCGAGGCGGTGCTGGCCGAGCATGCCGGAAAGGGCTTCGGCGCCTTCAAGCCGGTGCTGACCGAGGCGTTGGTGGCGCATCTGGGGCCAATCCGGGCCGAGATGCTGCGGCTGCTGGAGGATCCGGGCGCGCTCGACACCGCGCTGCGCCGGGGGGCCGAGAAGGCCGAGGCGATCGCCGACCCCATCCTCAAGCGCGCCTACGAGATCGTGGGCTTTCTGGGGCGGCGATGAGCGAGCCCACCATCCAGCTCCGCCCCGGCGAACCGGCGCCCTACTGGGTCGCCGCGACCCAGGCCAATCCGCGCTTCGTCTTCTCCTCCGTCGCCGGGCGCTACCTGCTGCTGGGGTTCCTCGGCAGCGCCGGACAGCCCGCGGTGGCCGAGGCCCTTCGCGCGCTGCCCCACCCCGCGCTGAATGGCGACCACGCCGCGGCCCTGCTGGTGACCATCGACCCCGCCGACCGCGCCGAAAACCGCATCCCCGAAGCCCTGCCCGGCTTGCGCGCGGTGTGGGATTTCGACGGCGCGGTCAGCCGCGCCTATGGCCTGGCCGCGCCCGATGCTCAGGGCGGCGTGCGCTATGCCCCCTGCTGGATGCTGCTGGACCCGCAGCTGCGCCTGCTGGAAACGGCGCCGATCAACGCCCTGGCCGCCCTGCTCGAACGCCTGGCCGCCCTGCCGCCGCCCGGGCTGCATGCCGGCATGGCTGTGCCCGCCCCGGTCCTGGTGCTGCCGCGCATCTTCGAGCCCGAGCTCTGCCAGGCCCTGATCGCCGAATATGACCGCCAGGGCGGCGAGATCAGCGGATTTATGCGCGAGGTCGACGGGAAGACGGTCGCGATGCACGACCGCAACCACAAGGTCCGCCGCGACGTGCTGCTCGATGAGGGGGCGCTGAAGAACGCGACCCAGGCCCGCATCCGCGCCCGGCTCGTGCCGGAGATCCAGCGCAGCTTCCAGTTCCAGGTCACCCGCATGGAGCGCTACCTCGTGGCCTGCTACGCCGCCGAGGAGGGCGGGCATTTCGCCCCGCATCGCGACAACACCACCAAGGGCACGGCGCATCGCCGCTTCGCCGTCTCCATCAACCTCAATGCCGAGGATTTTTCTGGCGGCGACCTGCGCTTCCCCGAATTCGGCCCCACCGCCTACCGGCCGCCCACCGGCGGCGCTGTGGTCTTCTCCTGCTCGCTGCTGCATCAGGCGCTGCCGGTCACGCGGGGGCGGCGCTATGCCTTCCTGCCCTTCCTCTATGACAACGCGGCGGCGAAGATCCGCGAGGAAAACCTGAAATTCATCGCTGCGCCGTAAGCCAGGCGACCAGCGCTTCCTCCACCCCCGGCCCCTGGTCGTAATACTCCAGCGCGTCGTCGCGGAACATCGCGTAGCCGTCGCCGCCGCGCCGCAGGAAGTTGTTGGTGGCCACGACATAGGCGCGGCCAGGGTCGAGCGGCCGCCAGACGCCGCCCTCTTCCACCTCCACCGCGGTGACGCGGCTGCCGACGGGGGCGTTCTGGAGCAGGGTGAAGCGCAGGCCCACCAATTGCGGGAAGCGCCCGGCCACCATCGGCCAGCGCGCCACGCCCACCTCCAGCGCGGCCTGGATGGCATGGCCGCGCAGCACCATCCGCGCCACCGTGTTCTGGAACGGCAGCGTGGTCAGCACATCGCCCCAGGTCACCTGGCCGGCGGGCAGGCCGGCGCGGATGCCGCCGCCATTCATCCAGCCGATCTGCGCATCGGGCACCGCCTGCCGCATGCTCCGCGCCACCAGGGCGCCGATGTCGCAGGGCGAGACACCGCAGGGCGCATTGTCCAGCGCCTGGGGCAGCTGGGCCACCGGGCGGCGGCGGGTCTCTTCCAGCGGCGCGGCCAGCGTCGTGACAAGCGCGGCGACGGTGGGGTCCTCCGGCAAGCCGGCATGTAGCTCGCGCACCTCGCCGCCATGGGCCACCACCCGGCCATCGGCCGCGATGTCGAGGTCGAGCCGGCCGAGGTAGCGGCCATGCGCGCCGGCCTGGGCGATGCGCACGCCGCGCGCCAGCACGGGGTGCGGCCCCGCCGCTTCCGCCAACCCATTGGCCAGCAGCGTGTGGGAATGCCCGCCCAGGATGACATCCACGCCGCGCAGGTTTTCCGCCAGCCTCCGGTCGGCGGCGAGGCCGAGATGGCTGAGCAGCACCACGGTGCAGGGGCCGGTGCGCCGGGCTTCCCAGATCGCCCGCTCGGCCGCCTCGGCGGGGTCGGAAAACCGGATATCGGGGCCGGGGGAGGAGATGTTGACCGTATCGGGCGTGGTCAGGCCGATCACGGCCAGCCGCGCGCCGCCCAGCGCGAATTCCATCCAGGGCCGGATGCGCCCGGCCAGTACGGCCGAGCGGCTGGCATCCATATTGGCCGAGAGCAGCGGGAAGGCCGCGGCGTCGGCATAGCCGGCCAGCACCTCGGGCCCATTGTCGAATTCATGATTGCCCACGGCCATGGCGGCGGTGCCGATGGCGCGCTGCACCGCCGCCTCGGCCAGGCCGCGATGATGGGTGTAGAACAGGCTGCCCATGAACTGGTCGCCGCCATCGAGCAGGATCGCGGCGCGACCGGCGGCCGCCGCCTCGCCGCGGCCCTCGGCCACCGCCGCCGCCAGCCGGGCGGAACCGCCATAGCAGGCCACACCCTCGCGGCAGGCGGCGGCATTGCCGGCGATGGCGAGGTGGCGGCTGTGGAAGTCGTTCATGTGCAGCAGCGCGATGCGCGCCGCGGACTGCGCATGGGCCGGTGCCAGCGCCGGCAGGGCGAGAAGTCCGAGGGCGCGGCGCTGCATTCTCATGCGCCATACAAACCCGGCAACACCGCGACATGCAAGGTGAAGACGATGACATCGCCGCCTGCCCTGACAGCGCCGCATTCATCGGCCCATAAAGGGTTCCTCCCCCCCGGACCGCAACAGCCGGAGTGCCCTTGCGATGCAGGTCTACCTGCCGATCGCCGAAATGAGCGTGGATGCCTTCCTGCTGGTCGGCATCGGCTTTGGCGTGGGCTGGCTGTCGGGGCTGTTCGGCGTGGGGGGCGGGTTCCTGCTGACGCCGGCGCTGCTGCTGCTGGGGATTCCGGCGCCGGTGGCCGTGGCCTCGGGCGCCAACCAGGTGCTGGGCGCCTCCACCTCGGGCGTCATCGCCCAGTCGCGCCGCGGCAATGTGGATTGGGTGATGGGGGTGGTGCTGGTGGCCGGCGGGTTGCTCGGCAGCGTGCTTGGCATCCAGCTTTTCGCGCTGCTGCGCGGCGCCGGGCTGGTGGATGCGGTGGTCGCCATCTTCTACGTCGTGGTGCTGGGCAGCGTGGGGTCGCTGATGGTGATGGAGAGCGTGCGCGCCATCCTGCGCCGCCGCGCCCAGGCGCCCGCCCGGCTGCACCAGCACTTCTGGATGCATGGGCTGCCCTTCAAGATGCGGTTTCGCAAGTCGCGGCTGTTCATCTCGGTCATTCCGCCACTGCTGGTGGGTGCGGCGATCGGCCTCCTCTCGGCCATCATGGGGGTGGGCGGCGGCTTCATGCTGGTGCCGGCGATGATCTACCTGCTGGGGATTCCCACCGCCGTGGTGATCGGCACCTCGCTGTTCCAGGTGGTGTGCGTGACTTCCGCGGTGACGATCATGTCGGCCTGGCAGCTCGGCAGCGTGGATATCGTGCTGACCCTGCTGCTGCTGGGTGGCGGCGTGGCAGGGGCGCAGTTCGGCGCGCAGATGGGCGGGCGGCTGCGCGGCGAGGAGACGCGGGCGCTCCTCGGGCTGCTGGTGCTCTCGGTGGCGGCGCTGCTGCTCTGGGGGCTGATCGCCACGCCGGAGCATCTGTTCAACATGGGGCCGGGCTGATGCGCTGGCTCTGGGCGCTGCTGCTGCTGCTCGCCGCCCCCGCTCTGGCCCAGCCGGAGCAGCCGCTGGTGGCGCGGCTGAGCCTGGAGCGGGTGGAGGTTTCCACCACCTTCGACGGCGCCTCGATCCTGGTCTTCGGCAGCACGGCGCAGCCCATCGGGCCGGGTGGCGCGGAAATCCTGATCGTGACCACGGGGCCCGAGCAGCCCTTCACCGTGCGCCGCAAAGTGCGGGTGCTGGGGCTGTGGTTCAACGGCCCCTCGGCGCGGTTCGAGGATGTGCCGGCCTTCTATTCGGTGGCCGGCACGCTGCCGGCCTGGCGCCTGCTGCCCGAGGCGCTGCGCACCCGCTATCACCTCGGCCTCGACATGCTGCCGATGGCCAGCAGCGGGGCCCGCGCGCCACAGTTCCGCGCCGCCCTGTTGTCGCTGAAGCAGCAGGCGGGGCTGTGGCAGGAGGATTCGGCGCCGGTGGAGATCGGTGCCAACCGGCTGTTCCATTCCCGCCTGCCGCTGCCCGCCACCATCCCCGCCGGCGAATACACCGTGCGCGTGCTGCTGGTGGAGAGCCGGCGGGTGGTGGCGGAGGAGGTGCAGCGCTTTGTGGTGGAGCGGGTGGGCACGGCGGCCACCATCGCCAATGTTTCCCGCGGCCAGCCCTTGCTCTACGGTGTGATCTGCGTGGTGTTGGCCGCACTTGCCGGCTGGCTCGGCAGTATCGTGTTCCGGAGGTCCTGATTGCCTGAAGAAGCCCGGCGGAACCGCGTTTTCCTTGTGGTGGTGGATGACAGCGCCGAGCGCGCTGTTGCGCTGACCTATGCCTGCCTGCGGGCGAAGAAATCCGGCGGCCGCGTGGCGCTGCTGCGCGTGCTGGAGCCGGCCGGGCAGACCGAATGGGCCGGGGTGGGCGCCATGCTGGCGCAGGAGCGGCGCGAGGGGGCCGAGCAGTTGCTGGCCGGGCTGGCGGCGCAGGTGACCGAGATCACTGGCGGCATGCCCATCGTGGTGATCCGCGAGGGCGACCCGCGCGAGGAATTGTTGCGGCTGATGGCGGAGGACCCGCGGATTTCGATCCTCGTTCTGGCGGCGGCGCCGGGCAATGGCGGGCCGGGGCCGCTGATCGCGGCGCTGACCGGGCGGCAGGCCAGCCGGGTGCGGGTGCCGATGACGATCGTGCCGGCCGGGCTTTCGGCCGAGGAGCTTGAGCGGGTGACTTGAGCCTGGTGGGTGAAACCTGACGTTCGGTGCCCGACGAGTTATGGCTGGTTTCGACCCCTCATGGCGGACATTCGCACCGGACTTCTGCAAACACTAACCGGTTGACGAACTTGGCTCCGCCGTGCCGCGCAAAATTCTTGATTTTCGCACGATGCCGAGTGTCCGCTTCCCACCACAAGCCGACCTCTGCCGCGGGTACCACGTTCTAATTCCCTCCACGAGAACCTGAGACATTGAAGCGGATTCGTCGAAAACGCTGCGTCATTTCCCAGCTATGGAATAGGCCACGCACAACCATTGGCTTGATTTTTGCGGCAAATTATCCTATGCAGCAGAGCTTTCGCTGTTTCGACAACCGAATCCCACTCTCTCGCGCAACCCGGGTCGCGGGCCGGGAATTTGTCCGAATTGCTGCGTTTGCGCGTTCACACCACGGCTTCGGTGATCATCTGCGGCACAGGCGCGGTGGCGGCGAAGCTCGGCCGTTGTTCCAGACCATCGCTGAGCGCCGCCAGTACTGGGTAATTTGTCCGCCAGGGATGCTCCGCGAAGCGCACGGCGAGGTAGCGCAGCACGGTGCCGGCGCAGATCTCGGCAAGGCCGAAGCCCTGGCCGATGGTGCCCTTCTCCACGAGCCCGGCCAGTGCGGCGATGCCGCCATCGACCTTGCGGCGCTGCCGGGCCATCCAGGGCGCGCTCGGCGCTTCCCGCCGGCGCTCGAAGAACAGCAGCACGGTGGCGTCGCAAATGCCGTCGCAGATCACCTCCACCTGCCGCGCGGCCAGTGCCGCCCGAGGGTCGGCCGGCAGCAAAGCGGGCTGGGGGTGCATGACCTCCAGCCATTCCAGGATGAAGCGGCTTTCATAGATCCCGCTGCCATCGCCGGTGATCAGCACCGGCAGTTTTTCCAGCGGGTTATAGGCCGGCGTCGCGGTATCGGCGTGCCACGGCACCTCGGTGTGCAGTTCGAAGGGAATGCCCTTCTCGATCAGCGCGATGCGCACCTTGCGGGCATAGGGCGAGGGCGTCGCGCTGATCAGCCGATACACCGGCGCTATTCCACCAGCGCGTTGGAGGAGCGCACGACCTCACCCCAGGCCACGCGTTCGGTCCGCTGGAACTCGGCCAGCCATTCCGGCGTGCTCGGCTCGGGAAGTGCACCCTGCTGGCGCATGACCTCGAGGAATTGCGGCGCCGTCATCGCCTGCCGCACCGCGGCGTTGAGCTGGGCGATGATCGCCGGCGGCGTGCGGGCCGGCGCATAAATCGCCTTCCACAAGCCGCTGTCCAGCGGCACGCCAAAGCTCTTCACCGTGGGCACGCCGGGGAAGAGCGGCACCTCGGCCGGGGCCAGAACGGCGACCGCGCGGGAGCCGCCGCCGCGGGTCAGGCTCTCCGCGCCGCCGGCGGGCAGGGCAAAGAAATCCACCTGGGCGGCCAGGATGGCCTGCATGGCCGGCGCCTGGCCGACGAAGGGCACGTGCAGGGCGCGCACGCCCTGGTTTTGCAGCATGCGCTCGGTGGCGAGGTGTGGCGTGGAAGCCACACCCCAGCTGGCATAGGTGATGGCATCGGCGCGCGGCCGGGCGGCGCTGATGAGGTCCTGGAAAGAGCGGATATTCGGCTTGCTCGGCCCCACCACCAGGGCGAAGGGGAATTTGCCGATCAGGCTGATCGGCGCGAAATCGCGGTCCGGATCATAGGCCAGGTTGCGATAGGCGAAGGGGTTGATGCACTGGGTGTCGACGATGCCCATCCACAGCGTGTGACCGTCCGGCGCCGCGCGGGCGACGGCGGTGGCGCCCAGGCTGCCATTGGCGCCGGCGCGATTCTCGATCACCACGGGCTGCCCCAGCACGGCGGTGAGCGAGGGGGCGATGGCGCGACAGATGATGTCGTTCAGCCCGCCCGGCGGATAGCCCGAAATGATGCGGACCGTGCGGTCGGGGTAGGCAAGCGCGGGTGCGGCGAGCGCAAACGAAGCAGTTGCGCCCAGCAATGCGCGGCGATGGATGTTTGGCATATGGCCCTCCTGAATGGTGAGGACCGGCGGTCCCCCATCCAGATGGACGGTTGGCATGCCAGCCGTCAAGCCTGGGGCAGCAGCTTATTGAGGCTGCTGGTGGTCGGCGCGGTGGCCAAGAAGGACAGGTCGCCTTCCTGCATGGCGTGACCCGCGCTGGCCAGCGCGCCCATGCAATGGCGGTAGAGCGCGCCGCCGAGCGAGACCCGCTTCACCCCGGCCGCGGCCAGTTCGGCCACCGGCACCATGCCCGAGCGTGGCCCGACCACCACATTCACCGGCCGGGGCGACACGGCGCGGACCACGGCGCGGATCGCGTCCATATCCGGCAGGCCGGGGGCGTAGAGGACATCGGCGCCCGCCTCGGCATAGGCCACCAGGCGACGAATGGTGTCGTCCAGATCCGGCCGTCCATGCAGGAAATTGTCGCAGCGGGCGGTCAGCAGGATGCGGCCGCGCGCGGCGGCGGCAGCAGCTCTGATGCGGGCCACGGCATGGTCGAAGGCGTGAATCGGCGAGGCCGGGTTGGTCGTGATGTCCTCGATACCCAGGCCCGCCAGGCCGCCGGCGATCGCGGCTTCCACCGTGGCCACGCAATCCTCGGGCGCGGGGCCGAAGCCGTCCTCGAGGTCGCCATTCACCGGCAGGCCGGTGAGTTCGGTCATCAGCGCCGCATTGGCTATGGCGTCGGCGCGCGAGACGGCGGCGCGGGCATCGGCCAGCCCCATGGCGAAGGCGATGGCGAGCGAGCTGGAGGCGATGGCCGAAAAACCTTGGCCCTTCATGATCAGGGCCGACATGCCATCCCAGGGGTTGGGCATGATGAAGGCGCCGGGCGCCTCATGCAGGGCGCGAAAGGCGTGATAGGCGGCGGTCTGGCTCATGTGGCCCAGCCTGCGACAGGGCGCGGAAAAAGAAAAGGCCGCCCGAAGGCGACCTTTCCAGTTTGAACCGAGTGGTTCGGCCAGCTTAGCGCAGGACGATTTCCACGCGGCGGTTCTGCGGCTCGCGCACACCGTCGGCGGTCGGAACCAGCGGGCGGCTCTCGCCGAACGCCTGGATGACCATTTCGGCGCGCGGCACGCCACGGCGGGTCAGCTCGGCAGCGACGGCTTCGGCCCGGCGCATGGAGAGCGCCTGGTTGTAGGCGTCGGGACCCGAGCGGTCGGCGTGGCCGGACACTTCGATGCGGGTCGAGCGCACGGTGGTGCGAGCGGCGGCCGCTTCGGCGATGATCTGGCGAGCGCGATCGGTCAGATCGGCGCGGGCCCAATCGAAGAACACCAGGTAGGTGCGGGCCGCGGTCTGGACCGGGGCGGGCGCCACCGGGGCGGCAACGGCCGGGCGCGGCGTGTTCAGGGCGTACCGCAGGCCGAGCAGGGCGGAGTGGTTGCCGTTGCTGGGCGAGAAGCTGCGGTTGATGCTGTTCGCCTGGGCGGCGCCGGGGCCGCTCACGTTGAAGCGCTGGCTGGCGTCGAGCACGCCGTAGTAGCGATACTCGGCGGTCAGCGCGAGGCCGGGGACGACGGCACCCAGGCCGAAAGCCACACCGGCGATGCCCTGGTAGGCGAAGCTGCCGTTGCTGCTGGCGGAGACGGCGCGGCCGAAGCTGGAGCCGGTACCGCTGGTCAGGGAGACCCGATCCCAGTTGTTCTGGCCGTAACCGACACCAATACCCAGGTAGGGGCTGATGGTCGGAATGCCGAAGCTCGCCAGGCTGAAATCGTAGAAGCCGTTGACCATGCCGCCATAGGTGCGGAGGTTGCCCGAGGTGCCGCGGAACGTGCCGGCGCGCGAGTTGCCGACGTCGTTGTAGCGGTAGTTGCCTTCGATTTCAGCCCGGAAGCCGTTGCCGAAGCCGTAACCCACGGAGCCGACGAAGGCCCAGCCGAGTTCGGTGCCGACGGTCAGCTGACCGTCGGTGGACTGGTTGCGGATGTTGGCGCCGGCACCGGCACCGACATAGACGCCGCTGATCGGCTGCGCCTGCGCCATGACCGGAAGGGCCAGGATGGTGGCGGCCATGAGGCCTGTCTTGAACTTCATCTATATTCTCCTTGCCGGCCGCGGGAGCTTCCCACTGACGCCCTCTGCTGATCGTGTGATCCCGCACACGTGGCATTAGGTCAATGCCATACGGGATGGTTTGGCAAGCCAAACCGGTCGATGTTCTTGCTCTGTACCCGGTGCTGTATCGAAAGACACAAGAGGTGTGGGATTTTGGCAACGGGTTTGGTGGGTGGGCACGTCGTCTTCTCGGATTGGTGAGGAAAGCTCACCCTCGGGGAGCCTCCGATAACCCGCCGCAAGACGCCCGCCAAGGGCTCGTTACGACGGCGACAGGACGATCACCGCATCCGCGGCCCAGCAACCCTCGGGCATCGCGAGGATGGGGTTGATGTCCACCGCCTCCAGCCGTGGCCCCGCGGCGGTCGCGAATGCACTGAGGTTGGAGAGCGTCATGGCGAGTGCCGCCAGGTCGGCCCTGGGACGGCCACGCGCGCCGTCGAGCAGAGCAAAACCCTTCAGCGAGCGGATCATCGCCTCGGCCTCGGCCGGGCCGAAGGGGCAGCGGCGGAAGGCCACGTCCTTCAGCACCTCGATGAAGATGCCGCCCAGGCCCACCATGGCGATGGGGCCGAAGACGGGATCGTTGACGATCCCCATCGCCATTTCCGTGCCGCCCTTGATCTGCCTGGCCACCAGCACGCCTTCGATTCGGCCATGCGGGGTGCCGCGCGTGACCAGCGTGGCGAAGTTTTCCCGCACCGCGGCAGCGTCCGGCACATCGAGGATGACGCCCCCGATCTCGGACTTATGGGTGATGTCGGGCGACAGGATCTTCATCACCACCGGGTAGCCGAAGGATTCGGCAGCCCGCACCGCGGCCTCCACATCGGCGCAGGCGGCCTCGGGCACCGCGGGGACGCCGGCGGCGGCGAGGATGCGCTTGGCCTCGGCCTCGCTTGGGCTGTCCGCTGGCAGCGTCACCACCGGCAGCGCCGGCGGCGGGGCGGGGCTGGCCGCGAAGGCCCGGCCGAAGAACTCCATGGCATGCATCGCCACCACCGCCCGCGTCGGGTCTTCGAACACCAGGAATCCGTCATTCTGGTAGTCCTGCACCATTTCGGGCGGGGCGATCACGCTCATGCACCACAGTCGGTCGGGATGGGCCTGCCGCACCCGGTTCATCTGTGTCCGGATATGCCCGCCCATGGACTGGCTGCCACCGGCCTGGGTGAAGAAGCCCAGGATGGAGGTATAGCCGCCATCCACCACCAGGCTCTCGGCGAAATCGCCGATCATCGAGGGCTGGTTGAAGGTCTGCGCCGTGCAATCCACCGGGTTGCGCGGGGCGCAGAAGGAAATCATCGATTTCAGCCGGGCCTGGGCCTCCTCGGGCATGGCGGGCATGGCAAAGCCCAGCGCATCGGCGGCGTCCGAGATCAGCACGCCTGCGCCCCCGCTCACCGTCAGCACGCCCAGCGTGTTGTTGACGGGGTAGATGCGCCGTGTGGCGGCATAGGCGATATCCAGCGCCTCCTCGGTGGTGCGGGCGCGCAGCACGCCGAATTCGCGCAGCACCGCCTCGGTGACAGCGTCATCGCCGGCGATGGAGGCGGTGTGGGACTTCGCCGCCTCACCACCCAGGGCGGAGCGGCCGACCTTCATCATCACGATGGGTTTTTTGTTCCGCCGCGCCAGGTCCAGCGCGGCCAGGAATTTTTCGGATTCGCGAATACCCTCGGCATAGGCGCAGATCACATCCACCTCGGGCGCACCTGCCATCCAGCCCAGCACATCGCCCAGCGACACATCGGCCTCATTGCCGGTGGTGACGCAGACCGGCGTGCCGAGGAAACGGTTGCGCGCCACGGAATAGACATGCGTGCCATAGGCGCCGGATTGTGACGCGATGCCGATGCGCCCGGCCAGCGGCCAGCCCGTCTCGAAGCTCGAGGAGAAGATGGGGTAGAAGCCGATCGCGGCGTTGAACAGGCCAAGGCAATTGGGGCCGAGCAGCCGCATGCCGTGGCGGCGCACGATACGGACCAGCTCCTCCTGCTTCGCGGCGCCCGCCTCGTCCATCTCGGCGAAGCCTGCGGTGAACATGATGATGCCCTTGCAGCCCAGTGCGCCCAGGGCGGCCACCGCCTCGATCGCAGCGTCTCCGGCGACGGCGATGAGCCCCACATCGGGCACTGCGGGCAGCGAAGCGACATCGGCATAGGCGCGAATGCCCTGGATGACATCGCGCTTCGGGTTCACCGGGTAGATGTCGCCCTGGAAATTCTGGCTTTGCATATAGGCGATGGGCCGGCCGCCGATGCGGGTCGGGTCGTCGGAGGCGCCGATGATGGCAATGGAGCGCGGCCGGACCAGCGGGTCCAGCGAGGCGAAGTCGATCATGGCGTTTCCCTATTCAGACGTCAGAAGTCGCCCGAAAAGCTCGCACGCCGCTTCCAGATCGGCCAGGGCCACGCATTCATGCGGGGTGTGCGCGGTGGAGATGTCGCCGGGCCCGAGCACCACGCAGGGCGCGATGTCCTGCAATTCCGAGGCATCGGTGCCATAGGGCGCGGTGGTGGCCGGGCGGTTGGTGTGCCGCACGGCCAGGGCGACCAGCGGGTGGTCCAGGGGCAGTTCCGGCGGCGGACCCTCCGGCGCCTCGGTCAGCCTCATCCCGGCCCGGTGGGCGGCGCCGCGCACGGCGTCGAGGATGGGCTGCGGGTCCACGCCCCGGCTGTAGCGGAATTTGATATGCGCGGTGGCCCGCGCCACCGTCACGTTGTTGGCCGTACCGTGATTGTCCAGCACCAGGTTGAAGTCGCTGAAGGGCGGGTCGTAGTTCGGGTCCTGCAGCGCGGGGTCGGTCCGCAGGCGCTCGAACACGCCCTTCATCTCGGCCAGGAAGGGGATCATCGCCCAATTCGCGTTGGTGCCCTGGCCGGTGGAGGAATGCGCCTGCACCCCCATCGCCTCGGCCTTGAACTGGATATGCACGCGGTGGCCGCGCACCGGGGTCAGGCTGGTCGGCTCGGCCACGAAGATGCCGCGCAGATACTGTGCCCGCGCCAGCGCGCTGCGCTCGGCGATGGCCCGCGCGCCGGCCTTGGTGGTTTCCTCATCGGCGGTGATCAGCAGGGTGGCGCCGACATCCGCCGGCAGGCGGCGGACGGCCAGGATGCAGGCGGCCACCGCGCCCTTCATGTCCTGGCTGCCCAGGCCGTGGATGACGCCGTTCTCGAAGCGGGCGGACCATGGGTCGCCCTCCCAGCCGGTGGCCGGGACGGTGTCCATATGGCCGGAGAGGCCGAAGCCGCCCGGCGGGCCGCGATGGGCGACCAGCGCGCGCTTCGCCACCCCCGCGACATCGGTGTAGTCGATCCGCTCGACCTCGAAACCCGCGAGTTCGGCCTCGATCCGCTCGGCGACGGGGATATTGGAGAGGTTGCTGCGGCTGTCGATCCGCACCAGCGCCTGGGTGAGTTCGAGAAGTTCTGTGTCCATGCCGGGCAGGCTTGCAGCGGGTGCGGCGCCGCGCAACCCTGCGGCCATGTATCTCGACCCCCGATCCGGCCAGACCTGGCCTCTCGACGTGCCGCGCTGGTGCGGCGATGCGAAACAGCCGCTGCTGCTGACGCCCCTGCCGGGAATCTCGCGCGACGAGATCGACCGGAGCAAGCGCAGCATATGGCGTTACGCCGCGGGTCTTCCCTTCATGCCCAAGGCGCCGATTTCGATGGGCGAGGGCTGCACGCCCATCGTGGAAATGGCCCTGGGCGGCGGCACCGCGCTGCTGAAATGCGAATGGTTCATGCCGACCGGCTCGTTCAAGGATCGCGGTGCCTCGGTCATGCTCAGCCTGCTGCGCGACCAGGGGGTGATGGATGTGCTGGAGGATTCTTCCGGCAATGGCGGCGCCGCGGTCTCGGCCTATGCCGCCGCGGGGGGGATGGCGGCGACCATCATGGTGCCGGCCAGCACGAGCCCTGCGAAAACCGTGCAGTCGCGCGCCGCTGGGGCCGAGATCGTGATGGTCCCCGGCACCCGACAGGATTGCTCCGACGCCGCGGAGCGTGCCGCCGGAGCAGAAAAATTCTACGCCAGCCACAATTGGCACCCCTTCTTCCTGCACGGCACCAAGAGCCTGGCTTATGAGCTGTGGGAGGATGGGCTGCCGGACAACGTCATCGTGCCCTGCGGTGCCGGGTCCAATGTCTTGGGCCTGCATATCGGGTTTTCCGAATTGCTGCGCGCTGGGCAGATCACCCGAATGCCGAGGATTTTTGCGGCTCAGCCGGCGAATTGCGGGCCGATCGCGCGCGCCGTGCTGGGCCTGCCCGCGCAGGCGGCGCAGCCGACCATCGCCGAGGGCACTGCCATCGCCCAGCCGTTGCGCGCGGCGGAATGCATCGCCGCGATGCGCGAGAGTGGCGGCGGCGCCGTGCTGTTGGAGGAGAGCGAGATCGCCGAGGCCGCGCTGATGCTGGCCAGCCGCGGCGTCTATGTGGAGCCGACCTGCGCCCAGGCCGCCGCTGCCTTCGGCCGACTCCTCGCCGACGGTCGGATCGCGGCGCGCGAGGCCACAATCGTGGTCCTCACCGGCACCGGGCTGAAGGCCACACCGCGCTACGCCGAATTGCTGGGGGTTTCGATTTGAATCCGCGCATCGCCCTGCTGGGCTTCTCCATCGAGTGCAACCGCTGGGCGCCGGTGGCGACGCTGCGGGATTTCGAGACCCGCTGCCTGCTGCGCGGCGCCGACATCGTCACCGACGCCCGCTCCGCCTCCCCCGCGGCACTCGGCGAAATGCCCGGCTTCGTCACCACCATGGACGAGGCCGGCCCCTGGAAGCCCTGCCCGATCATGCTGGCCATGGCCGAACCGAATGGCCCGGTGGACCACGCCGTCTTCCAGGGTTTTCTGGCCGAATGGCGCGCGGGGCTGGAAAAGCTGCGCGGCGATTGCGATGGCGCCTTCGCCGTGCTGCACGGCGCCGGGCTGACCACGGAATTGCTGGACCCGGAGGCGGCCTTGCAGGCGCTCGTGCGGGAGATCCTCGGTGATGTCCCCTTCGTCTGCGTCTATGACCTGCACGCCAATATCTCGGCCGAGAATGTCGCGCTGAATGACGCCTTCGTCGGCTACCGCACCAACCCGCATGTCGACATGCGGGCGCGCGGGGCGGAGAGCGCCCACCTCATGCTGCGTCTGCTGGAGGGTGAGAGTTTTGTTCGCGCCCATCGGAGGCTGCCGATCATGGCGCCCACCGTCTCCATGCTCACCGCGCAGGGGCCTTATGCCGAGGTGATCAATCTCGGCCAGGAGCGCGCGGCGGCGGCGCAGAGCATCGCCAATGTCTCGGTCATGGGCGGTTTTGCTTACGGCGACACGCCCTTCAACGGCATGACCATCTTGGTGACGGGTACCAAGCAGCATGTCGCCGATGCCCTGGCCGATGAACTGGCCCAGGCCTGCTGGGAGCGGCGGGACCGTTTTGTCGCCCGGCTGACCTCCATCCCCGATGCCCTGGCGCGGCTGGCCGCAAGCCCGCTGCCGCTGGCCTTCGCCGATGTGGCCGACAATCCGGGGGGTGGCGGCTCGGGCAACACCATGGAGATTTTCCGCGCCTTTTTCGAGGCTGGCGTGGAGCATGCCGCCTTCGGCTGCATCATCGACCCTGCGCTGGCGGCCGAGGCGCATGCTCTGGGCGCGGGGGCCAGCTTCACCGCGCGTTTCAACCGGGCGGGCGGCGATGCCTTCAGCAAGCCCTTCCAGGCCACGGCTTCGGTGCGCGCCCTCTCCGACGGCCAGGTCACCGGCCGGCGCGGGCTCTATGGCGGGGTTGCCATGCAGCTCGGCGCCACGGCCTGGCTGCAGATCGGCGGCATGGCCGTGGTGGTCATCAGCAACCGGGCACAATGCGCCGACCCCGCCTTCTTCGAGCATCTCGGCATCGACCTCTCCGCCATGCGCGCGGTGGTGGTGAAGTCGCGCGGCCATTTCCGTGCCGGCTTCGACGAATTCTTTCCACATGAGCAGGTGGTGGAGGTGGATGGCCCGGGGCTGACCTCACCCATTTTTTCCCGGTTTGACTGGCAGCATATCCCACGCCCCATGCTGCCCCTGGATGCGGAGGCTGTCTGGCCATGATTCTCGATGATCTGCCCACCCCCTGCCTGGTGCTCGACCTGGGAATTCTGAAGCGCAACCTGGCGCATATGCAGGCGGCCATCGCCCGGCATCCCGGCGTGGTGCTGCGGCCGCATATGAAAACCGCAAAAAGCCTGGACGTGGCGGCGCTGGCGGCACCGGGCTTCGGCCCCATCACCGTCTCCACCCTGGCGGAAGCGAAGTATTTTTTCGATGGCGGCTGGCGCGACCAGATCTATGCCGTGGGCATCACGCCGCAGAAGCTGGACCAGGCTTCGGCGCTGGGCCTGAAGGTCATCACCGATGACGCCGAGGCGGCGGCGGCCATCGCGGCCCATCCCGGCGATATCAGCGCCCTGGTGGAAATCGATGTCGGCGAGGGCCGCGGCGGCGTGGCGCCCGACGAGGCCCTGGCCATCGCCCGCATCCTGGGGCCGAGGCTGGCCGGCATCTTCACCCATGCCGGCCATTCCTATGCCGGCCGTTCGGAAGACGATATGCGCCGCATCGCCGAGCAGGAGCGCGCCGGTGCCGCCAATGCCGCGCAGGCGCTGCGCGATGCGGGGATGAGCGTGGACATCGTCTCGCTCGGCTCCTCCCCCACCGCGCTCTATGCTGAATCCCTGGCCGGCATCACCGAGGTGCGCGCCGGCGTCTATATGTTCGGCGACCTGTTCCAGGCCCAGCTCGGCACCCATGGGCTGGACGATATCGCCATGACCGTGCTGGCCAGCGTCATCGGCCGCAAGCCGGCGCGCGGCGCGGTGCTGCTGGACGCCGGCGGGCTGGCGATGAGCAAGGACCGGTCGACCGGCGCCGCGCCGGTGGATTACGGCTTTGGGTTGATGCTGGACATCGACGGCGCGCCCAGCTTCGGCCAGGCGCTGATGACCCGGACGCATCAGGAACATGGCGAGGTCTCGCCCGCGCCCGCCCTGCCCATCGGCGCCAAGGTGCGGGTCGCGCCCAACCACACCTGCATGACCGCCGCCGCGCATCCCTGCTATCATGTGGTGGATGGTGGGCGGGAGGTGATCGCCGTGTGGGATCGGGTGAACGGGTGGTAGACCGCGCATCACGCAGTGATGTCGCGCCGCGGTATCAGAACTGGGCGGCGCTGCGCGCGGCGGAATCCGCCCGCATGCTCGCCGCTTGCACCGCCTGCGGCGCCTGTTTCGAGGCCTGCCCGATGATCGCCTATGTCCCCGCCGCCCAGGGCGCCTCGGCGGCTGACACGGTCCGCGGCGTGCTCGCGCTGATGCAAGGCGGCGAGGGTGACGCCGCGTCACGCGGCTGGGTCGCCGCCTGCACGCGCAGCGCCGTCTGCGTGCCGGCCTGCCCGGAGGCGGTGGACCCCATGCTGCTGCTGCGCCTGGCGAAATTCACCGCGCAGGAAAACGGCACCATCCCGCCGCGCGATGCGAAAGATGCGATGTCGCGCGTAAAAGCCTTCGCCCGGCTGGGCTTTTCCGAGACCGAACAAAAGGAGTGGCTATGACCGACGCCCTGTTCTGGTACGGCTGCAACATGACCCGCCACGCGGAGATCATCCGCCTGGGCACGCGCATGCTGGAGGCGGTGGGCGTGGAAGCCGTCCCCACCGGCGGCCCCTCCGCCTGCTGCGGCAGCCCGAAGGAATCCACGCCCCGCATCGCCGAGGGCATGGCCAACCGCACCATGAACAGCTTCAATGCAAGCGGGGCTGCGCAGGTCATCACCTGGTGCCCGACCTGCCACATGAACCTCGATGACTTTATGGGCGCGACCCAGGGCAAGCAGGCGGAAAGCGCGCATCTCGCCCAGGCGCTGTGGCAGCGGCGCGCGGTGCTGGCACCGTTGCTGACGCAACCAGTGGCGGCCCGCGTGCTGATCGACATGCATATCGGCAACGGCACGGGCGTGAATGAGGCAGTGCCCGGCCTGCTTCGGCTGATCCCCGGGGTCACGGTGCTGGACCACCCCTACCGCGCGCCGAGCTACATGTGCTTCGGCCTGGCCAGCATCCCCGGTGCCCTGGCCGATGCGAAAGCGAACATGCTGGCGGCGATGGAGTCGACCGGCGCCGACACCCTCGTCACCATCTTCCATTCCTGCCACCGCGAACTGGTCGGTCTTGAGCGCACCCACGGTATCCGCGTGCTGAACTGGGTGCATCTGCTGGCCGAGGGCATGGGGCTGCCCTACGAGGATGAATACAAGGCCTGGCGCAACAGCGACGACCCGGAGGCCGCGATCGGCGCCGAGCGTATCGCCGCCGCCGGCGAGGACGCCGTGCGCAAGCTGGTGCTGCCGGAACTGGCGCGGCCACGCTGAGCCCGTCTTGCCGTCAGCCCCCGCGCGTAGCAACGTGCGGAGCCAAAAATTCGAGGAACGCCTGACCCAATGATCAACAAGATCGTGCAATCCATGGCCGATGCGCTGGCCGGTGTGAAGGACGGCTCGACCGTGCTGATCGGCGGCTTCGGCAAGGTCGGCCAGCCCGACGCGCTGATCGAAGCGCTGATCGAGCAGGGCGCCACCAACCTGACCTGCGTCTGCAACAATGCCGGCACCGGGCGGGCCGGGCTGGCGCGGCTGATGGAACTCGGCCGGGTGAGGAAGATCATCTGCTCCTTCCCGCGCAGCGATGGCTCGGTGGTGTTCGAGGATCTCTACAAGCAGGGCAAGCTGGAGCTGGAGATCGTCCCCCAGGGCACCATGGCCGAGCGCATGCGCGCCGCCGGCGCCGGCGTGCCGGCTTTCTATACCGCCACGTCGCACGGCACGCTGCTGGCCCGCGGCAAGGAGGAGCGCGAGTTCGACGGCAAGATGTATGTCATGGAACGCGCGCTGAAGGGCGATGTGGCGCTGGTGGAGGCCTGGGAAGGCGACCGCTGGGGCAACCTCGCCTATCGCGACAGCGGCCGGAACTTCAACCCGGTGATGGCCATGGCGGCGGAGATGACCATCGCCCAGGTGGCCTATGTGCGTGAACTGGGTGAGATTGATCCGGAGAAGGTGCATACGCCGGGGATCTTTGTGCAGCGGGTGGTGCATTTTGATCGGGGCGCGCCCTGGACCTGAGGGGTATGGGGGAATTCCTTCCCCCATGGTCACAGAGGACGAAATGAAAAATTTTCTCAAACTCGAACTCGCCGAAGCCCGCACCATGATCGCCGGCGCCCTGGCCCGCGCCGCCGAACTCGGCGTGCCGCAGACCTGCTGCATCACCGACGAGGGCGGCTTCCCGCTGGCGCTGGAGCGCATGGATGGCGCCCGCGTCACCGGCCCGCAGATCGCCTGGAACAAGGCCTTCACCGCCGCCGGCCATCGCCGCTCCACCCATCTCTTCAACACGCCCCCCAATGGCCCCGCCCTGCCGGGCAATGAGGCCTTCGGCATCCAGTGGAGTTTTGAGGGCAAATTCGCCGTCTTCGTCGGTGGTTTCCCGATCGTGGTGGACGGCCAGGTGGTGGGCGGCATCGGCCTGTCCGGGGGCAATGGCGAGCAGGATATCGCCTGTGGCGTGGCCGGGCTGGCGGCGCTGGCCGCGCTCGGCCACGCGGTGCTGGTTCAGGCCGACATCAAACTTTAGGCGTCCAGGAAATCGCCGCGTCGCCATTGACGAAAGTCTGGCAGGCCATCCGCCAGCCCGCGGCGAAATCCTCCGGCGTCAGATGCTTGCGCTCCTTCGCCGTCACCGCGGAGGCGTGTTCCAGCCCCGCATCGAAACGGCATTTGCAGGTGCCGCAGAGCCCGCCGCCGCATTTGAAGGGAATGCCGCCCTTCTCGCGGATCGAGCTGCGCAGCAGGCTTGCGCCAGCCGGCGCCGTGGCCACCACCCCGCTGGTGACGAAGCGCAGCGTGATGCCCGCAACCTCAGGCTCCTCGCTCATGCCCGCGCGAGCACCGCTTGCTGGCTGCCGAAACGGGTGAGGTGGGCGAGTTCCGCGCGTGCCGCCTCGACAGAGGAAAACCGCGGCAGGAATTTGCTCGGCACCAGATTGAGGATAGGCGACGCCGCCTCATCCACCACCCGCAGCTTCGTCTCATGCGCCAGCTCGGCGATGACGAAATGCGCCCGTAGCCTGCCATGGGCATGGAAATCATAGGCCTCCACAGGCAGCAGCCCGGGCGAGAGCTCGGTGCGGAACTGGCCTGGCTTGCTGGTGAGGATCACATACTCGGTCATGCCTGCTCCAGCGTGATGTCATGGCTCAGCCAGAGCTGGCACATCAGGCGGAACCCTTCGCCAAGACGGTCACCCAGCACTTTTTCTTCCTTCCAGTTCGGCGCGGGCAGGGCATCGGCACCCGCCAATACGCGGCTGGCGCATTTGCCGCATTTGCCCATGCCGCAACCATAGCTGAGATGCGGGAAGGGATATTTCTTCACCCCCGCCCGCACCACCAGGTTGCTGTTATCCGGCACCTCATCGGCGAAGACGGCGCCGCCCTTGTGGAAGGTAACCTTCACGCCGCGGTGGCGAGCCGCTGCTCGACGTAGTCATGGTACAGCGCCGTGGTGTAGAGCAGCCGCATCTGCGCGCCGATCTCGCAGATCTTCAGGCACTTCTGCTGCATTTCGACCGTCGTCGCGTGTTCCAGCACGATCTGGTAGCCGCGCTCGCCATGGATTTCGTCGCTGACGATGTGCAGGTCGAAGAACTCCACCTCCTCATCAGAGAAACCGTATTTGTCGCGCAAGGTCGGGGTCTGCTTGCGGTAGATGCTGGGAACCTGGGATTCCAGGCCGACGACCAGGGCGGCCACGGCCACGATCGGGTCCTCACGCATCGCCACCGCATAGCACCAGGCCTGCAACCCGCGGGTGGTGGGGGACATGTTGTCGGGGTTGGTCACGCGTTCGCGGGTGGTGCCGCAGGCCTCGGCGAAGCGGATCAGCAGGTCGGTGTGCCGGTCGCCGCCGATCTCCTCCTCATACATGTTGGCGAGGAGAAAATCCTTAGCTTCGGTCATCTGCGCGGGCATGCGGGCATAGACATAGCCGAGATAGTCGGCGAAGGGGCCGACATAGTGATAGTGGTTCTCCGCCCAGCGGCAGAGATGCTCGCGGCTCAAGGTGCCGTTCGCCCAGGCAATCGAGAAGGGCGAAGCCGTCGCCGCCTTTCCCTTGATCGCGTTTTCCAGCGCGGTCCGAAATTCCTCGTGGTTCATCAGTTCGGGCATGCGGGCTCTCCCGGGTTGCGGGGCGCCAGCGTCCATCCTGCGCCGCCGCGCGTCAATCGGATTTGTCACATGCAAGCTGGACCTGCGGCCCAGCCCGTCCTAGGTTTTGCGAAAGCCAAGGAGGATTTCCCATGCCCTTCAACCGTGACCAGATGGCCGCCCGCGCCGCCGATGACATTCCCGAGGGCTGGGTGGTCAATCTCGGCGTCGGCATGCCCACCAATGTCTCCAACAAGGTGCCGCTGGAGCGTGAGGTGATCTTCCAATCCGAGAATGGCGTGCTGGGCATCGGCCCCGCACCCGCGCCCGGCCAGGAAAACCCCTGGCTGATCAATGCCGGCAAGGGGCTGATCACGCTGCGGCCTGGCGGCTCCTTCTGCCACCATGCCGACAGCTTCGCGATGATCCGCGGCGGGCATATCGACCTGTGCGTGCTCGGCGGCTTCGAGGTGGCCGAGAATGGCGACCTGGCGAATTGGGCGACCAGCGAGAATGACACCGCGCCCGCCGTGGGCGGCGCCATGGATCTGGGCGCCGGCGCCAAGCGGCTTTGGGTGCTGATGGACCACACCACCAAGGATGGCCGGCCGAAGCTGGTCGAGGCCTGCGGCTATCCGCTGACCGCGCTCGGCACGGTGAACCGGGTCTATACCAATCTCGGCGTCTTCGATGTGGAGCGCGGCCTGGGATTTGTCGTGCGCGAACTGGCGCCGGGCGTGAGTTTTGAGGAAGCACAGGACAAATCCGCCGCCCGCCTGCATCGCCCGTCGTGAGCAGCGCCGCGGGCATTGCGCCCTTCTCGGACGACCAGGCGGAGAGCACCCGCATGGTGCGCGACAGCGCCGCGGGCATCGCCGATGGCGTGGCCCGCGCGCGCGCGCTGCGTTTCACCATGCCCGGGTTTTCCGCCGAGGTGTGGAAGCAGATGGGCGAGCTGGGCTGGATCGGGCTGGCCGTGCCCGAGGCGGCCGGCGGCTCGGGCCTTGGCATGGCCGAGATGTGCGCGCTCTGCGAGGAACTCGGCCGGGCGCTCGCGCCCGAGCCGCTGATCGGCGGCGCCCTCTCTGCCGCGCTTCTGGCCGAAGCGAGCGAGACGGCGATTCTCGAAAAACTTCTGGCCGGCGAGGCGGTGGTGCTGACGGCCTGGCAGGACCGCGCCAATACCCTCACCCCCTGCGTGACCGCCGAGACGCCGCGGCGTTTCATCCCGATGGGCGCGGGCGCCACGCATTTCCTCCTCCCCGTGGGCGATGGCCTGCAGCTGGTGGAAGCGTCGGCCTGCGAAACCACCCATGAGGCCACGCATGATGGCGGCCATCTGACCACGCTGCGGGCCCCCGCCGGGCCGGTGGTGGGTCGGGCGGCCCTGGCGCCGGCGCTGGATCGCGCGGCGCTGGCCACCGCCGCCTATTTGCTCGGTGGGATGGAGGCCGGCTTCGCCCTGACGCTGGACTACCTGCAGACGCGCCAGCAGTTCGGCAAGATCATCGGCACCTTCCAGGCGCTGCAGCACAAGGCCGCCGACACCAAGATGCAGGTGGCGCTGACCCGCGCCGCGGTCGAACAGGCGGCGGCGGCGCTCGATGCCGGTGTCGTGGGCGATGAGGCGGCGGCGCTGGTGTCCCGCGCCAAGGCGCGGGCGTCGGAGGCTTCGATGCTGGTGGGCCAGGCCTGCGTCCAGCTCTCGGGCGGCATCGGCTATACTGATCAATACGATGTCGGCCTGTATTTGCGAAAGGCCATGGTGCTGGCGCCGATCTTCGGTGGCGCAGCACTCCACCGCGCCCGCTTCATGGCGCTGAGCCCCGAAACGGAGGATGCGTGATGGATATGCCCGTGATGCGCGTGGTGGCCGAGCGCCAAGGCGATGTGCTGGTGTTGACCATGGATTATCCGGCGCGGCGCAACGCGCTGGCCATGCCGCTGCGCAAGCAATTGGAGGATGCGCTGGAAGCCGCGTCCGATGACGGGACCCGCGCGGTGGTGTTGACCGGGGCGGGCGGGCATTTTTGTTCCGGCGGCGACATCTCGGGGATGGATGTGAAGGGGCCTTTCGATGGGCGCGAGCGCATGCGCCGCACCCATCGCCTGATCAACCTGATGGCCTTCGGGAACCTTCCCATCGTGGCGGCGGTGGAGGGGTTTTGCGTGGGCGCGGGCCTGTCGATGGCCTGCATCTCTGACACCATCGTCGCGGCGGAAACGGCCAAGCTGGGCGCGGGCTTCGGCAAGATCGGCCTGATGGCCGATCTTGGCCTGCCGCATACCCTGCCGCACCGGGTGGGGCCGGCGAAGGCGCGGCAGATTCTTCTGTATCACAAGCAGTATACCGCCACCGAAGCCGTCGCGATGGACCTCGTCGATGAGGTGGTGCCCGAGGGTCAGGCGCTGGCCGTGGCGCTCGAACGGGCGCAGTTCCTCGCCAAGCAGGCGCCGGCGCCCATGGCGCTGACCCGCCAGATGCTGGCCACCGGCCTGCACGAGGCGCTGGAGACCGAGCGGCATTTCCAGGCCGCGCTGTTCACCACCGCCGATTTCCACGAGGGCCGCGCCGCCTTCCTGGAAAAACGCCAACCCGTCTTCAAGGGGGCCTAGAAACATGAACGCTGTTGTGGGCGTGGAGCCTGAGAATCTCGACCTGCTGGATGACGAGACGTTCCGCACGGTGGTCCGCCGCTGGATCGAAAGCGCCTATCCCGCCGAACTCCGAAATCCCCCCAAGCGGCTGCATTGGGAGGAGAACCGCCCCTGGTATTTCAAGCTGGCCGAGAAGGGCTGGCTTTGCCCGGGCTGGCCACGGGAATTCGGCGGCCTTGGCCTCGGCCCCACCAAGCAGATCATCTTTACCGAAGAGCTTGAGCGCCACGGCTGCGCCCGCTGCAACGACCACGGCATCATCATGCTGGGGCCGCTGGTCATCAAATACGGCACGGATGCGCAGAAGGCGGACTTCCTGCCAAAAATCCTGAGCGGCGAGCACATCTGGTGCCAGGGCTATTCCGAGCCGAATTCCGGCTCCGACCTGGCATCGTTGCGCACCTCGGCCGTGCCGGATGGCGATGACTACGTGGTGAATGGCCAAAAAATCTGGACCACGCTGGCGCAGGACGCCAACTGGATTTTCCTGCTGGTTCGCACCGACGCGACGGCGAAGAAGCAGGAGGGTATCTCCTTCCTGCTGGTGGACATGAACACGCCGGGCATCACCGTGCGGCCGATCATCAACCTCGAAATGCACGACGAGTTCTGCGAGGTGTTTTTCGACAATGTCCGGGTGCCGAAAGCGAACCTGGTCGGCCAGCTCAACAAGGGCTGGGACATGGCCAAGGCGCTGCTCTCCTTCGAGCGGATCTATCTCGGCTCGCCCCGCCAATCCGCCTATGCCCTGACCCGGTTGAAGCAACTGGCTGAGCGGATGGGCGTCTGGGAGGATCCCATCTTCGCCGCGACCTACGCGAAACATCGCTGCGACCTGGATGACCTCAAGGCGCTCTACAGCCGCTATGTCGAGGTGCTCAAGCGCGGCCAGCCGCTCGGGGCCGATGTCTCGCAGCTCAAGATCATCCAGTCCGAGCTGTTCCAGCGCATCACCGAGACGATGTTGGAAGTGGCGGGCGAATCCGCGGGGCTGATGGAGCCGATGGAAGGCAACCGCAACCTCAACCCCGCCGGGCAATACATCCAGGCCCGCCCGGCTTCGATCTATGGCGGGACCAACGAGATCCAGCGGAACATCATCGCCAAGAACGTGCTGGCGCTGCCGTGACACGCTGGGTTGTGTTTCTTCCCCCGGCCGAGGGGGCGCCGGGCATGCTGCCGCATGGCGTGGGTTTTGGTGCGCTGCTGGATGGCGACACGGTGCAGCCATATCAGGGCGATATCTTTGCAACCCCCACGCCCATCGGCCGGCCCCTGCCGCTCGCCTCGCTCACCCTGGTCTCGCCCGTGCGGCCCCGCCACTTCATCGGGTTGTGGAACAATTTTTTCGCGTTGGCGGAGAAGCAGGGCAATGCCATCCCTGAATTCCCGCTGTATTTTCTGAAATCGCCCGGCAGCATTGTGGGCCCCGAGGCCAGCATCACCCCGCCGGAACACTACACCGGCAAGACGCTCTATGAGGGCGAGCTCGGCATCGTCATCGGCCCCAACCAGAGCATCTTCGGCTATACCTGCGTGAACGACGTGACCGCGCTCGACACCCTCAACGCCGACGCCTCCTTCCCGCAATGGGCGCGGGCGAAAAGCCCGAAAAGCTTCGGCCCGGTCGGTCCGGTGATCGCCACCGATATCGACCTCGCCACCGCCGAGGTCACCGTCGCCCTCAACGGCCGGGTGCGGCAAAAATACGCGCTGGCCGACATGATTTTCCCGCCCGCCCGCATCGTCGAGCTGATCGGCGCCGAGGTCACGCTGGAACCCGGCGACGTCATCGCCTGCGGCACCTCGCTGGGCGCGCTGCCGATGCGGCCGGGGATGGTGGTGGAGGTGACGATCGACGGCATCGGCACGCTGCGCAACACCATGGGCAGCAACACCAACGCGGGGGGCGAATAGCGCGGCGCCGCGCCCTGTCCTAACCTGCCCCGCAGCCTGCCTGCCCGCGCAGCCTAAAGGATCCCGCCCGTGACCGAGCTCTACGCCCTCTCCGCCACCGAAATCGCCGCCCGCGTGGCAGCGAAAACCCTCTCCGCCCGCGAGGCGACCGAGGCCGCGCTGGCCCGGATGGATGCGGTGAACCCCGCCATCAACGCCGTCGTCACGCCCCTGCATGAGGAGGCGCGCGCGGCCGCCGATGCCGTGGATGCCGCCATCGCCCGCGGCGAGAAACCCGGCATCCTGGCCGGCGTGCCGGTGACGGTGAAGGTCAATGCCGACCAGGCGGGGCATGCGACCACCAACGGGTTGGTCATCCAGAAGGACCACATGGCCGAGATCGACAATCCGGTCATCGCCAACCTGAAGAAGGCCGGCGCGATCATCATCGGCCGCACCAACACGCCGGCCTTCTCGCTGCGCTGGTTCACCTCCAACAACCTCCACGGCCTGACGAAGAATCCCTGGAACCCGGCCATCACCCCCGGCGGTTCCTCGGGCGGCGCGGCGGCGGCCACGGCGGCGGGCATCGGCGCGGTGGGGCATGGCACGGATATCGGCGGTTCAGTGCGCTACCCAGCCTATGCCTGCGGCATTCATGGCATCCGCCCTACGCTGGGCCGGGTGCCGGCCTGGAACCCCTCGCTGCCCGAGCGCGATATCGGCGCCCAGCTGATGGCCGTCAGCGGCCCGCTGGCGCGCAGCATCGCCGATCTCCGGCTCTCGCTGGAGGCGATGAGCGCGCCCGATATCCGCGATCCCTGGTACACCCCGGTGCCGCTGGTCGGCCCCGCAGCACCCAGGCGCGCCGCGCTGTGCATCCGGCCCGCCGGCATGAAGGTGGTGCCCGAGGTGGAGGCCGCGCTGCGCGGCGCCGCCCGCAGGCTGCAGGAGGCCGGCTATACCGTGGTGGAGGTTGATGACCTGCCGCCGCTGCGCGAGCCCGCCCGGCTGCAGTCCCAGCTCTGGTTGACCAGCCTGCCGCGCGGCGGCCTGGCCATGGCCGAGCGCGAGGGCGAGGCCGCCTCGCTGGCCGTCTATACGCATATGCAGAAGCTGACCGAGGCTGCGGATTTCCACGGCTTCCAGGATGCGCTCACCGCGCGCTCGGGCTTCCTGCGGCAATGGATGATGTTCTTCGAGAAATACCCCGTGGTGATCTGCCCGGTCTCCGGCGAATTGCCCTTCGCCGACCAGCTCGACACCCAGGGCTTCGAGGCCTTCAAGGCGGTGCTGGAGGCGCAGTTGACGCAGGTGGGCCTGCCCCTGATGGGCCTGCCGGGGTTGACCGTTTCGACCGGCATGGTCGGTCGCGTGCCCGTCGGCGTGCAGCTGCTGGCCGGCCGCTTCCGGGAGGACCTTCTGTTCGAGGCCGGCGCTGCCATCGAGGCGGGAGGCGTGCCGCATACCCCGGTGGACCCGGCGTGATGCGTGCGTTGTGGCTGCCGCTACCGCTGCTGGCGGCCTGTGCAACACCGGGGCCGGAGCGCGCCTGCGCCGGCGCCTTCACCCTGACCAACCAAAGCGGTCGGGAGATCGAACAGCTCTATGCCGGCGGCCAGCAGGACCTGCTGGAGCCCGGCACTATGCCCAGCGGCGGCCAGCGCAGCTTCTATGCCGCCAATCCCGGGGCGGCGCGGTTGCGCGTGGTCTTCACCGATGGCCGGGCGGCGGAGCTGGGGCCGGTTGATCTCTGCGGTTTGCCGCGGGTGGTGATCAATTCGGCCGGTATTTCGGCCAACCCGCCGTGAAGCCGGTATTTGTGGCACGAACATTGCTCACCCGTTAGTCATTGCGGGAGTTCCAGGAGGGCCTGGAGGTCTTTTGCCTCTCAAACAGGCAGAAGGGGTTCCCGATAGCGACACCGGAATGCATCCATGAACCGCCGCCAATTTCTTGCCGCCACCGCAGCCACCGGGCTGGCAACGCCCGCCCTGGCCCAATCCGGCGCCTGGCCGACCCGCGGTTCCATCCGCCTGGTCGCGCAGTTTCCCCCTGGCGGGCTGGTGGACACCATCTCCCGCCTCATGGCGCCGGCGCTGGCCTCGGCGCTGGGCCAGACCGTGCTGGTGGAAAACCGCGCCGGCGCCGGCGGCGTGATCGGCACTGACTTCGTCGCCAAGCAGCCGGCCGATGGCTACACCCTGCTGGTCAGCCATGCCTCCGTGCATGTCTTCTCGACCGCGACGCTGCCGACCCTGCCCTTCGACCCGATCACCGACTTCACCCATATGGTGCAGCTGGTCGAGGCGCCGAACGTGCTGCTGGTCCGCGCCGACAGCCCCTATCGCACGCTGGAGCAATACATCACCGCGGCACGCACCCGCCCGGTGCGTTTCGGCTCATCGGGCATCGGCTCGGCGCCGCATCTGCTGGGCGCCATGCTGAGCGGTGAGGCGCGCGCGCCGAACCTGGATCATGTGCCCTATCGCGGCAGCGCGCCGGCGCTTCAGGACCTGATGGGTGGGGTGATCGAAAGCTTCATCGACCCCATCACCACCAATGTGGCGACGATGCGCGATGGCACGCTGCGCTGCCTCGGCGTGTCCACCGCGGCCCGCCTGCCGGCCTTCCCCAATGTGCCGACCTTTGCCGAACAGGGCTTCCCGCGCCTGACCTCGGCGCAGTGGCTCGGCCTCTCCGCGCCCAAGGGGCTGCCCACCCCGATCACCGAGCGTCTGACCGCCATCGTGCCGGACATTCTGAAGCAGACCACGCTGGCCGCCCGCTTCGAGGACCTCCAGACCATGCCGCGCAACCCGCCGCTGACCGGCGGCGCCTTCGTGGCCCAGATCCAGCGCGAGATCACCGAATGGACCGCCGTCGCCCGGCAGTTCAACATCTCGGTGTCGTAAGCCATGGATATCGGCGTCTTCATCCCCATCAACAACAATGGCTGGCTGATTTCGGAGAATGCTCCACAATACATGCCCAGCTTCGAGCTCAACAAGCAGGTCGTGCAGAAGGCGGAAGCCTGCGGCATGGATTTCGCCCTGAGCATGATCAAGCTGCATGGTTTCGGCGGCAAGACCGAGTTTTGGGACCATGGGCTGGAGAGCTTTACCCTGATGGCGGGTCTGGCCGCCGTCACCTCGAAGATCAGGCTTTTCGCCTCGACGGCAGTGCTCACGCTGCCGCCGGCGATGGTCGCCCGCATGGCCGTGACCATCGACAATATCTCCGGCGGCCGCTTCGGCATCAACATCGTCTCAGGCTGGCACAAGGTGGAATACAGCCAGATGGGGCTCTGGCCCGGCGACGAGCATTTCGGCAAGCGCTACGATTACTCCACGGAATACGTCACCATCCTGAAGGAACTCTGGGAAACTGGGGAAAGCGACTTCAAGGGCGAGTATTTCCAGATGGACAAGTGCAAGCTGAGCCCGGCGCCGAGCAAGCCGATTCCCATTGTCTCGGCCGGGCAGTCCGACCGCGGCATGGGTTTTGGCGCCACCTATTGCGACTATAATTTCTGCCTGGGCGAGGGGGTGAACGACCCGCAGAAATGCGCCGATGTGCCAGCGCGGGTGCTCAAGCATGCCCAGGCCACGGGCCGCGATGTCGGTGCGTATATGCTGTACATGGTGATCCCGGCCGAGACGGATGAGGCGGCGATGGCCAAGTGGGACAGCTATGAGAAGGGCGCGGATCGCGCGGCCTTGCAGCACCTGCTGGGCCATGCCGCGCAGGATGTGAACACCGAGGCGACCTCGATGGCCGCCGCGGTGCAGCGCAACCCCTCGCCCATCAACTTCAACATGGGCACCATCGTGGGCAGCTACGCGACTTGTGCCAGGCTGCTCGACGAAGTCGCGGCGATGCCTGGCGTGGCCGGCATCATGCTGTGCTTCGATGATTTTGTTGTGGGGATGGATGCCTATGCGGAGAAAATCCAGCCGCTGATGCAATGCCGGCAGGACAGGTTGGCCGAGGCGGCGTGATGCCGGCTGGGTTTGGAGCCGTTTCACCGACAGTGAAGACGGTGAAACGGCTCCAGCCGATTGTTTCCGCACGTTTTCGGAAACGCCTTGCGAAGCCGCAAGGCTTCAAAACGGTTTAGCCCAGCATGCTCACATGCGCGGCCACGACCTTCCAGCCCTCCGGCATGCGAACCCAGCTCTGGCTCTGCCGGCCTTTGCGGCCATCGGCCAGCAGCACATATTCCGTGTTGGCCACGGCGAAGTCGCGGCCGAAGGTGGTGATGCGGGTATTCTCAAGCCGGCGCGCCCGCGAGGCATGTTGCGCCGGCGTGCGCGCGGCGCGGAAGGCTGCGATCTCGGCATGGCTGCGCAGATTTTCGCCAATGCCGTAGCGCAGGGTGAGGTCGCTCTCCCAGAAGCTGTCATTGAGCACGGCCACATCATTCTCGGCCAGGCCATTGTCATAGCGTTCGAAAGCGGCGGTGACCTCGGCCAGGACTTCAGGGATGTTGAGAGCGTGCATCATTGGCCTCGGCGGATGGGTTTGGTGGGTGCCATGCTGTCTCAAGCCGAAGCCCGCGGCAAATCATGGCTTGTCGGGTTGCGCGGGGCCGCCATCCCCTGGCCGCAGGACGCGGTGAGGGACACCATCCGCGGACGCCGCCGCCTCACCCCCAGCGCGAGGGCGGCGCCCGCAGGCCGAGATTTTCCCGCAGCGTCGCGCCTTCATAAGCGGTGCGAAAAATACCCCGCCGCTGCAATTCGGGAATCACCTGTTCGCTGAATTCCACGAAGGGGCCGGGATAGTAGTTGCAGATCACATTGAAGCCATCCGCGCCGCCCTTCACCAGCCATTCCTCCATCTCATCGGCGATGTATTCCGCGGTCCCGACCAGCACCCGGTGGCCTTGTGCGGCGGAGACCGAGCGCGCGGTCTGGATCAGGCTGAGATTGCCCTTGCGCGCCATGTCCATGATCAGCTTCTGACGTGACTTGGCGGAATTGGCCTCGGGCAGATCAGGCATCGGCCCATGCAGCGGATAGCTGAAGATGTCGATGCCGCGGGTGAAGCGGGCGAGTGCCGCCAGCGCCACCTCGTCGGGCAGCAGGGATTGCAGATATTCGTATTTCTCCTGCGCCTCGGCCATGGTGCGGCCCAGCACGGGGGTGATCCCGGGCATGATCTTGACGTCGTCGGGCGTGCGGCCGAAGCGCGCGGTGCGGCCCTTCACATCGGCGTAGAATTCCTGCGCCGCGGCCAGCTCGGTCTGCGCGGTGAAAACCAAATCCGCGGTGCGCGCGGCCAGTTCGCGGCCGGGCTCGGAGGAACCGGCCTGCGCCACGATCGGCCGCCCCTGCGGCGTGCGGCTGACATTGAGCGGCCCGCGCACGGAGAAATGCGGCCCGCGATGGTCGAGGAACTTCATCTTGTCGATGTCGAACCACACGCCGCTTTCCTTGTCGCGCAGGAAGGCATCCTCCGCCCAGCTGTCCCACAGGCCGTTGACCACCTCGTAGAACTCGATGGCGCGCTCGTAGCGCGCGGCGTGGTCGACATGGGTGTCGAGCGAGAAATTGCCGGCCTCGTCCTCGATCTGGCTGGTCACCAGGTTCCAGCCGGCGCGGCCATTGCTGATGTGGTCGATGGTCGCGAAGCGGCGGGCGATATTGTACGGCTCGTTGAAGGTGGTGGTTGCCGTCGCAATCAAGCCGATGCGCGAGGTGCCGACGGCGAGCGCGGCCAGCGTGGCCGTCGGCTCCAGCTTGACGATGCGCGAGAGGCGGGTGCGCGTCATGTCGCCCGCCTTCAGCGCGTCGGAGCCGGCGACGGCGACGGTGTCCTGGAAGAAGATGCAGTCATAGAGCGCCGCCTCGGCCATCTGCGCGAGGCGCATGTACCAGCCGAAATCCATGTCGCATTCCACCGCGGCATCGGGGTGGCGCCAGCCCGCCAGGTGGTTGCCGGGCACGCTGAGGAAGGCGCCGAGTTTGAGTTGCGGCCTGCTGCTCGCCATGGGTGATTCCTGCCCTGTTCAGCGGCGGCGAATGCCGGTCGCCATCGTGTATTGGTCACCGCGCGGCAGCAACGTCAGCCCGCGCGCCATGCCCCAGCCCGAGCGCACGAAGAAGACCGGCACCACTGCCGCCTCCTCCATCACCCGCCCGATGACGCGGCGCACCAGCGCCTCGCGCGTCGTGTCGTCCATCGCCTGCTCGGCCTCGGTCAGCAGCCCGTCCAGCACCGCGTCGGAATAGCGGCCCCGATTGGCCGGGCCGTGGCCGAGCACAGGGTTCCATGTCCGCAGCATGTTGCTCACCCCCTCCAGCGCCACGCCGGTGGTGGAGGCGAACATGTTGAAGGAGACGGAGAAATCCGACTCGCCATTGGTGCCGCGATTGGCGCGCCGGAAAAACACCGGCACCGGCAGCGCCTCCACCTCGGTGCGGATGCCGATGGTGGTCAGCATCTGGCCGATGGCCTGGCAGCTGCGGGCATCGCCGGCGAAGCGGTCGGCGGTGCAATGGATGGTCAGGCCGAAGCCATTGGGATAGCCCGCCTCGGCCAGCAGCCGGCGCGCCAGCGCGGGGTCGAAGCGCGGTACGCCCAGGGCGGGGTCATGCCCGATGAAGCCCGCGGGGGCGATTTGGCCCGAGGGTTCGGCACCGCCCTCCATCACCCGTTCGGCCAGGGCCGCGCGGTTGATGGCATGCGACAGGGCAAGGCGCACGCGGCGGTCGCGCAGCGGGTTGCGGTCCAGCGGCTGGCCGTCGGCGGCGGTGACGAAGGGCGAACGCTCGCGCCCGCTGTCGATGAACATGTAGAGGTTGAAGGCCGAGGTCGCGTTCAGCAACTGGCTGCGCGGGTCGCTCCGCACGCGCTGGTAAAGGCCTGGTGGCACCGCATCCACCACATCCACATCGCCGGCCAGCAGGGCCGAGACCCGGGCACTGTCATTGGGGATGAAACGGAACTGCACGCGCTGCCAGGGCTCGGGCGGCGCCCAATGCCGCTCGGCGCGCTCCAGCACCACATCGGCGCCGGGGGTGAAGCGGACCCAGCGATAGGGCCCGGTGCCGATGGCGGCGCGGCCGCCGTTGAAATCGGCCTCGGTCGCACCCTCCGCCGCTGCCGCCGAGACCACCATGACGGAGGCGAGGTTGCTCGGCAGGGTCGGCGCCGGCGCATGGGTGCGGATGCGAATGGTCCGCGCATCCACCGCCTCCACGGCCGCCACCGCGCGCAGCAGCGAGGCATAGGTGCGCAGACCCGTGGCCGCCGCGGCGCGGCGGATGGAAAAGGCCACATCCTCGGCCGAAAGCGGCGTGCCGTTGTGGAAGGCGATATCCGGCCGCAGCCGGAACTCCCACAGCGTGGGCTCCACCACGCGCCAGGATTCGGCGAGGCCCGGCACGGGTTGCAGGTTCGCATCCTGGAACACCAGGCTTTCATAGACATGCATCTGCACATTGCGGTTCGGGCTGTAGCTCTGATGCGGGTCGGAGCCATCGACCGCCGCCTTCATGCCGATGCGCAGGGTTTGCGCCATGGCCGGCAGGGCCAGCAGCAGGGCTGCGAGGGTGAGTGCCGCGACCCTCATTGCGCGGCACGTCCCAGCCGCGCGGCGATGCCGGCCCGCCGCGCCGCTTCGGCCGGGTGCTCAGGCCATGCCAGGCCGAGGTTTTCCCGCAGCGTCGGGCCCTCATAGGCGGTGCGGTACAGGCCACGTCGCTGCATCTCGGGCACCACCATATCGACCACATCCTCCAACCCGCCGGGCAGCCAGGGCGGCAGGATGTTGAAACCATCCGCCGCGCCGTTGTGAAACCACTCCTCCATCGCGTCGACGATATCGGCGGCCGTGCCGACCACGCTGCGATGGCCATTGCCACCGGCCACCGAGAGGTAGAGCTGGCGGATGGTGAGATTGCCGCGCTCCGCCATCTCCAAGAAAATCTGGCCGCGGCTGTGCTGCCGGTCATTGCCCCGCCGCGGCACCGGCCCATCGAGCGGATAATCCGACAGATCGCCCAGGTAATTCGCCAGCGCGCCCAGGCCCACCACCGGCTGCACCAGCTCCTGCAGCACCTCGTAGCGGTCCGCCGCCTCCTGCCGGGTGCGGCCGGGCACCGCCATCAGCCCGGGCATGATCAGCAGGGATTCCGGGGCGCGGCCATAGGCCGCCATGCGGCCCTTCACATCGGCGTAATAGGTGCGGGCGTCGTCCAGCGTCTGCGCCGCGGCATAGACCACATCGGCGGTGGCGGCGGCCAGCTCGCGGCCCTCGGCCGAGGCGCCGGCCTGCACGATGATCGGCCTTCCCTGCGGCGTGCGCGCCACGTTCAGCGGGCCGCCGACACGGAAATGCTCGCCACGATGGTTCAGCACATGCAGCTTGTCGGGGTCGTAGTTCAGGCCGGATGCCTTGTCGCGAATGAAGGCGTCATCCTCCCAGCTGTCCCACAGCCCGCGCACCACCTCGACGAATTCCCGGGCGCGGTGGTAGCGGTCGGTCTTGTCCGGTGCGCCGTCGAGGTTGAAGTTGCGTGCCTCCATATCGGTCGCACTGGTGACCACGTTCCACCCCGCCCGGCCGCCGCTGATATGGTCGAGCGAGGCGAATTTCCGTGCCACGTGATAGGGCTCGTTGTAGGTGGTGGAGGCGGTGGCGACGAGGCCGACCCGACTGGTCACCATGGCCAGCGCCGAGAGCAGCGTCAGCGGTTCGAACTGCACATTCTTGCTGGTGCGGCTGAGCGCGCCGGGTGGTTCGTCATTGAAGCGGATGCCCACGCCATCGGCGAGGAAGCCCATGTCGAAGAGCCCGCGCTCGGTGGCCTGGATCACCCGCACGGCATGGCTGAGTTCCATATTGCCGCCGGCCGAGGCCTCGGGGTGGCGCCATCCCGCGAGGTGATAGCCCATGCCGATCATGGACACGCCGAGCTTGATCTGCCGTCCCGCCATCACCCAGGCCTCCGCAACACCTCAGCCTAGGCCCGGTGTTTTCGGCGGCACAAGCCGTGGGCTCAGCGCCAGGCGGCCAGCGCCTCCGCGATCGCCACCCGCGCTGCCTGCAATCCGTGCAGAATACGGTTGCGGGCGCGCAGCGCATCGACCGCCGCGAATTTTTCGGCGTCCGAGGCCGGCGCCGTGGCCGCGAGCGCGCGCAAGGGTTGCAGGCAGGGCCAGGCCGGCACCGGCAGGGCATGCGGGTGCACGAAGCGGTCGCCCTCAGTATAGTCCAGCGGCACCAGCGCGCGGGAGGCGCGCATCAGCGCGGCATTGGCGGCGGCCGCGTCGGCGGGTGCCGCGCGGCCGGCCAGCGCCGCCGCCGCGGCGCGCAGTTCGGTCACGGCAACAATGAGCGGCTCGATCGGGAAGCGCCCGGCCAGCGGCGCACGCAGCGCCTCCAACTCGCCCAGCAGCGCGGCGGCGGTGGTTCCGTGGTCCAGCGGCAGGACCGCATCGCTCAGCAGGCGCCAGACGGTATGGGCCAGCACCCGGGTGTCGCGCACGAGGTTGGCCTCCTCCACCCGGTCGATCAGGTCGTGCGGCGTGTGCCACCACCAGCCCAACGCGTTGCGGGCCTTGGCGTGGCTGCTGGGCTGCTCGCTGATGACGCCGAACATCGAGGGCACGCCGATGCCGACAAAACTGTCATCGCTGCTGCGGGCCTTGCGCTTGCCCTGGTAGGCCTCGTTGCTATGGGCGGTCACCGCCTCCGCCGCCAGGGCGTGGAGCTCGGTCATGGCAGCGGTATGCGCCAGCACGGTGGCGCCCGCGCCGCCCAGGCTGTCGACATTCACATGCGCGGCGCAGCGGCGGTCCAGCTCCGCCCAATGCGCATCGGCATACCAGGCGCTGCCGGAATAGCGGCCATGCGAATGGCCGGACCAGAAGCACAGCCGCAGCCCGCGCTGCCATCGGTCGCGATGCTGCGCGGCAAGTCGGGCCACCTCCATCATCCCGGCATTGGCCGAGCCATTATCCATCACGCCGAAATACCAGGTGTCGTGATGGCCGGAGACCAGGATGAAGGGCCCGTCCGCGCCCTGCGGGCCATCGAGTTCGGCGACCAGGATGGGTGTCTTGCGCCAGCCGGTATCGACCTCGGCCCGCAACGTGACCTGGGGTTTTTCGCCCGCCGCCAGCGCCTCGCGCAGCGCGCCGCCATCGGCCTGGGCAATGGTGCAGACCACGACATCGGGCAGCCCGTTCAGCGTGCCGGTACCGGGGCTGCCCCAGACCGGGGAGATGCACATCTCGTGCAGATGCGCGTGATGGCTGACCTGCAGCAGGCCCGCCGCGCCCGCCTGGGTGGCGCGCTGCGCCGTGGCCGGCGTGGCCATGCCCTCCAGCAGCAGGATCTGGCCGGAGCAATACTTGCCGGCGAAATCCGCGGCCGTGCCATGGCCGAGATAGATGGGCACCCCCGTGAGCCCGCCCGCCGGCGAGGGCTTGCCGAAGGAATGGGTGATGGCGGTGAGCGCCCGCCCATCCACCAGCACCGAGGCAGCGCCGGGCAGGCTGATATAGGCGTCGTGCAGCAGGGTTTCGGTGCGGTAGCCGTGATCCTTCATGCGGGTTTCGATGAAGCCCAGCGCCTCGCGCTCCTCGGCCGTGCCGGAGAGTTTCTGCCAGCGGGCGAGCTGGCCGAGATTGGCCATCATCTCGGCGCCGCTCGCCGCCTCGGTCACGATACTGGTGCCGGACATCCCGTCTCTCCCTTGCTTCATCGCCGGGGCGGTACGCGCCCTTCGCCGATATCCCACCACAAGCCCGCCAGCAGCCCCAGCCCCTCGCGCAGCAGCGGTGCCAGGGCGTGCTCATCCGGCCCGTGCTGGTTGCAGCCGGCATAGCTGTTGGGGATCCAGATCACCGGCACATCCAGCTCCTCCATGAACATGTCGGAGGGGTTGGAGCCGGAGGAATTGGGCACGATGTTGGGCGCCCGGTTGGTGGTCCGCGCCAGCGAGCCTGCCACCATCCCCACCCAGGGGTCATCGGGATCGGTGCGGGAGGCGCCGAACATGTCGCGCTCCATCACCGGGATCACCTCGACCTCGGCGAAGCCATGCGCGTCGAGATGGCGGCGGAGCGAGGGCACGATGCTCTCGCCCGGCACATCGGCGCAGTGGCGGACCTGCAGCCGGGCGCGGGCCTCGCCCTGCACCGCATTGGTCGGCGCATCGGGGTGGCCGGTGATCTGCGCCAGCACGATCACGCTGGTCCAGCCGAAGATTTTTTCGGCCTTGGTCAGGCCGGGCTCGCCCCAATCGGCATCGGCCTCGGGCAGGCCGGGGATGTCCTCCAGCACCAAATCGCCGATCGCGCGCCTCACCGCCTCCGGCATCGCGGGCGGCGTCCAGCCCGACACCTGGATGCGGCCCTGGCGGTCGGTGATGCTGGCCAAGGCATGCGCCAGGACCAGCGCCGGATCCTTCAATACCCCGCCCCAATGGCCGGAGTGATGCGCGTGGTCGCGCAGCCGCACCAGCATGTCGAAGGCCACACCGCCGCGGGCCCCCAGCTTGATCTCGGGCATGAAGGTGGTCTGGCGCGGGCCATCGAGGCCGATGAAGACATCGGCGGCGAGCCGCTTGGCCTCCGCCCTCAACAGGCCGCGCAGGCCGGGCGAGCCCTGCTCCTCGCCCGTCTCCACCAGCACCTTGGCGTTGAAGCCGAGACGCCCGCGCTCGGCGATCACCGCGCGCAGCGCCTCGATGGCGATGAGGTGCTGGCCCTTATTGTCCACCGTACCGCGGCCATACCATTTGTCGCCGCGCACCGTGACGTCCCAGGGGTCCATGCCGTCCGACCATTGCGGTGCGAGGCCGCGCACCACATCGCCATGGCCATAGACCAGCACGGTGGGCAGCGCCGGGTCCTCGACGCGGGTGGCGAGGAAGACCGGGCCGCGGCCGGGGCTGGGGTTGTCCAGCACCGCGGTTTCGAAACCCATGCCGGCCATCAGCCCGGGCAGGGTTTCGGCGCAGTAGCGCTGCAATGCGGGGCCGCTGTCCGGCAATTGGCTTTCGGTCGGTACCGCCACAAGGCGGCGCAGCGCGGCGAGGTAGCCGCCATCGTCGAAACACCGCTCCGCGCGGCTGATCGCGCCTGCCCTGCTGCCATTCATGGAGCGCTGTCCTCAGATCCTGTGGCGGGAAGCCTACCACCAGCTTCGGGCAGGGGCGCAATGGACCCGGAGCGCCGCGGCCAGCGCGTTCACATGTATCGCGCTCGCCGATGGGGTGGTCCATCCGCCTGGCCTCGGCAAAGGCCGTGACGATTTTTTCCGCTCGCGTTACTTCCACCGTGGTTGGGGAGTAGGCGGCATTGGCCTCTGCCTGCATGCTGCGCTGCAAGCCGGCGTTCCAGTCCGGACCCAGAGGAATTTTCATGGATCGCCTGGTCAGCGCCGCGCCACATCTCAGTATTCCCGGCGACGCGCCGCGCCAGATATCTGCCCGGCGCAGCCCTGACGTGATGATGGACTGCGATGCCGCGACCCAAGGCCGGCCCGCCTGATGGCCCATCGTGGAGAGATGGCGCTGATCGCCTTCCTGCAGGCGCAGAACTGCTCGAACTACCCGGGTTCCTGGCGGCACCCCGAAACCATGCAGGACTTCCTGAAGCCGCAATACTACCAGCGCATCGCCCGCGGCCTGGAAGATGCCCGCTTCCACATGGCCTTCTTCGATGACCGGCTCGCCTTGCCCGACATTCTGGGCCACGACCATGCGCAGGCCGTGCGAAACGGCATCCGCGTGGTGAAGCTGGACCTGATCTCCATCCTCACCGCCATGGGGCTGGCCACGGAGAAACTTGGCCTCGGCGCCACCTACTCCACCACCTATTACGAGCCCTATCACGTCGCCCGCGTCTTCGCGACGCTGGACCATATGCTGGGCGGCCGGGTGGCCTGGAATGTGGTGACCTCGCTGAACGACAGCGAGGCGCATAATATGGGCCGCGCCGAGCATCCCGAACATGATCTGCGCTACGACCGCGCCGATGAGTTTCTGGAGATTGTGCTCTCGCACTGGGATTCCTGGGCGGATGATTCGATCGTCAATGACCGCGAGAGCGGGATCTTCGCCGACCCCGCCAAGGTGCGGCGCCTCAACCACCAGGGCCGCTGGTACCAGAGCCAGGGCACCTTCACCGTGCCGCGCACGCCGCAGGGGCGCCCGGTGCTGATCCAGGCCGGGCAGAGTGGCCGCGGCCGGCGTTTCGCCGCCACCTGGGGTGACCTGATCTTCGTCATCTACCCCAATCTCAAGGCGGGCCAGAAGGTCTATGCCGAGTTCAAGGCGCAGGTCGCCGCATCCGGCCGCGATCCCGCAGGGGTGCGGGTCTGCCCGGCCGTCTATGCCATCATCGGCACAAGTGCCGACGAGGCGGCGGAAAAACGCGCCCTGATCGACGGCCTGGCCAGGCCGGTGGATGGGCTCGCCCTGCTGTCGGAAGTGCTGAATTACGACTTTGCCTCCAAGGGCATGGAGGAGGCTTTCACCGATGAGGAGCTGGCCGGAATCAAGGGCTTGCAGGCCCTTCGCGACCGGGTGGTGCAGGTGTCGGGCAAGCAGAACCCGACGCTGGCCGATTTCGTCACCATCAGCGGCCGCGGCACCATTCGTGAATTCCCATGCTTTACCGGCACCGCGAAAAGCGTGGCCGACGAGATGCAGGAATGGTTCGAGGCGGAGGCCTGTGACGGTTTCGTCCTCGCCGCCACCCATATGCCCGGCGCCTATGAGGATTTTTGCCGGTTGGTGGTGCCCGAACTGCAACGGCGTGGCGTCTTTCGGCGTGAATTCGCCGGCACCACGCTGCGCGAAAACCTGGGCATGCCGCGCGCGGCACCCTTCGACTGGAAACGCCAATGACTCCATGCGGCCGGTGCGAATCGTCGTGCATGCCCCGCCCGGCCATATGAGCGGCCTCATCGGCCGCGTTGCCTGAGGCGAATATCACCGCCGGATAGCCGGCGCCGGTCAGGAATTGGGCAGAATCCCGTCAGGCCCTGCCTCGGTCGGCAAAAAACCCGTGCTCTCACCCTATCGCCTCGGCTTAGACTTCCGCCTTGGAAGGCCATGACGGCGGGTTTGGAAAGGCTGCGATGACCGAAGACGATCTGCGCCAATGGATCGACCGGGTGAAGCAGGGCCGCCTGTCGCGGCGCGGCTTCGCGCATCGCGTGGGGGCCATGGGTCTGACCGCGCCGATGGCGACCCAGCTGCTCGCCCTCACCGGGGCCGCCCCGGCCGCGGCCCAGGGCCGCCCCGCCTATCGCCCGACGCAGCGCGGCGGGGGTGGCGCGCTGAAGATCCTCTATTGGCAGGCGGCCACGCTGCTCAACCCGCATTTCGCGACGGGCACCACCAATTCGGATGCGAGCCGCGTCTTCTACGAACCATTGGCCGCCTGGGCGCAGGATGCCTCGCTGGTTCCCATCCTCGCCGCGGAAATTCCCTCGCTGGACAATGGCGGCCTGGCCGCGGATGGGCGCTCGGTCACCTGGAAGCTCAAGCGCGGTTTGCGCTGGCATGATGGGGCGCCCGTCACCGCCGATGATCTGGTCTTCAACTGGGAATACAGCCGCAACCCCGCGGTGGCGGCCACCACCTCGGGCAGCTACAGCGAGGTGAGCATCGTCAAGCTCGATGACCTCACCGTTCGGCTGGATTTCGCCCGGCCCACCGCCTTCTGGGCGGATGCCTTTGTCGGCACGTCCGGCATGATCATCCCCCGCCATGTCTTCGGCGCCTTCAACGGGCCCAATGCGCGCGACGCGCCGGGCAATCTCCGCCCCGTCGGCACCGGGCCCTATCGCTTCGTCAGCTTCACCCCGGGCGACCTGCTGCGGGCCGAGTTGAACCCGCTCTATCACATGGAGAACCGGCCGCATTTCGACACGCTGGAGATCAAGGGCGGCGGCGATGCCGTCTCCGCCGCGCGTGCCGTGCTGCAGACCGGCGATTACGACTATGCCTGGAACGTGCTGGTCGAGGATGACGTCCTGACCCGGCTGGAGGCTGTCGGGCGCGGCCGGGTGGAGGTCACGCGCGGCGGTTCCACCGAATTCATCCAGCTCAACGTGACCGATCCGAACCGCGAGGTCGAAGGCGAGCGATCGCATATCAGCACCCAGCACCCCGCCTTCTCCGACCCCGCGGTGCGCCAGGCCATGGCCATGCTGGTGGATCGCGCCTCGATCGAACGCTTCATCTTCGGCCGGGCCGGCAATGCGACGGTGAACATCCTCAACAATTCGCGCTTCACCTCGCCCAATACCGGCCTGCCCTTCAATATCCAGCGCGCCAATGAGGTGCTGGACGCGGCGGGCTGGGCGAGGGCGCGGGACGGCATTCGCGCCAAAGGCGGCACGCGGCTGAAATTCCTGTTCCAGACCTCGGTGAACGCGCCGCGGCAGCGCAGCCAGGCGGTGATCAAGCAGGCGGCACAGCGGGCGGGCATTGACCTGGAATTGAAGGGGGTGACGCCCTCGGTCTTCTTCTCGGCCGATATCGCCAATCCCGACACCTTTCCGAAATTCTACGCCGACATGCAGATGTACGCGAATGGCCCGGCGGGCGACCCGCAGCGCTACATGAGCCAATTCGGCTCCTGGGAAGTCGCGAGCCGGGCCAATTCCTGGCAGGGGCGCAACATCATGCGCTGGCGCAATGCCGAATATGACGCCGCCTTCCGCGCCGCCGATGTGGAGCTGGACCCGGTGAAGCGGGTCCAGCTCTTCATCCGGCTGAATGATCTGGTGGTGGGCAGCCACCACCTCATTCCGCTGCTGGCACGACCGGGGTTGAGCGGGGCGCTGAACAATTTGCGCACCCTGCGCAGCGGCTGGGATGGCACGCTCGCCTTCCTGAGTGAATGGTGGCGGGAGGCGTGAGCCTGTAATGCGCGCTGGTCCACATGCACCCAGCCCAAGGCTTTGGCAGGGGTGCCGCGCGGCTGGGCAGTCCCTGCGGGGGAGCCCTCGATTTCAGGCGCAACCCTGCTATGTGTTCCGGTAATGAGTGGTTCAGAAATGCGACACTTCGGTGCGCGTCAGGGCGGGGAGAATGAGCATGGGTGAAGATGATCTGCGCCAATTGATCGGCAGGGTGAAGCGGGGCGACCTCTCGCGCCGCGGCTTCGTGAAGCGCGTGGCCGCGGTGGGGCTGACGGCGCCTATGGCGACGCAGCTGCTCGCCCTGGCCGGCGCCGCGCCGGCCGCGGCGCAATCCGTGCCGGCCTATGCCCCCACCCGGCGCGGCGGCGGGGCGCTGAAGATCCTCTACTGGCAGGCCTCCACCCTGCTCAACCCGCATTTCGCCGTGGGCACCACCAACCAGGACAGCAGCCGCGTCTTCTACGAGCCGCTGGCAGGCTGGACGACGGAAGGCACGCTGCATCCCATCCTGGCTGCCGAAATCCCCTCCATCGAGAATGGTGGCCTGGCCGCCGATGGCCGCTCGGTCACCTGGAAGCTCAAGCGCGGCGTGAAATGGCATGACGGCCAGGACTTCACCGCCGACGACGTGGTGTTCAACTGGGAATTCTCCCGCAACCCCGCCGTCGCCGCCACCACCAGCGGCTCCTACGCCGATTGCGAGGTCCGCAAGATCGACGACCACACGGTGCGGGTGGAGTTCCGCCAGCCCACACCGTTCTGGGCCGATGCGCTGGTCTCCTCGGGCATGGTGCCCAGGCATGTCTTCGGCGCCTTCAACGGCGCCAATGCGCGTGACGCGCCTGGCAACCTGCGCCCGGTCGGCACCGGCCCCTACCGCTTCATCAGCTTCGCCCCCGGCGACAACCTGCGCGGCGAGGCCTTCGCCAACTACCACCTGCCCAACCGCCCCTTCTTCGACACGCTGGAGATCAAGGGCGGGGGCGATGCCGTCTCGGCCGCCCGCGCGGTGCTGCAGACCGGCGATTTCGACTATGCCTGGAACCTGCAGGTCGAGGACGAGATTCTCCTGCGCCTGGAACAGGCGAACCGCGGAAAGGTGAACATCGTCGAAGGCAGCAATATCGAGTTCATCCAGCTCAACACCACCGATCCGAATCAGGAGATCGACGGCGAGCGCTCCTCCATGCGCACCCAGCATCCCGCCTTTCGTGACCCCGCCGTGCGCCAGGCCATGGCGTTGCTGGTGGACCGCGCCAGCATCAGCCGCTTCATCTACGGCCGCGGCGGGCCGGCCGTGCCCAACTTCCTGAACAACCCGCCGGCCTTCCGCTCGCCCAACATGCGAACGGAATTCAACATCCAGCGCGCCAACGAGATCCTCGACGCCGCCGGCTGGGCGCGCGGCCAGGGCGGCATCCGGCAGAAGGACGGGGTGCGGCTGCGCTTCGTCTACCAGACCTCGGTCAATGCGCCGCGCCAGCGCACCCAGCAGATCGTCCGCCAGGCGGCGCAGCGCGCCGGCATCGATCTGGAGCTGAAGGCCATCACCGCCTCGGTGTTCTTCTCGGCCGATGTCGCCAACCCCGACACCTTCCCGAAATTCTATTCCGACATGCAGATGTACACGACCACCATGACGCAGGCGGACCCGCAGCGCTTCATGAACCAGTACGCGTCCTGGGAGGCGGCGTCGCGCGCCAACAACTGGCAGGGCCGCAACATCGTGCGCTTCCGCAGCGAGGAGTATGACCGCCTCTTCCGCGAGGCCGAGACCGAGCTCGACCCGGTCAAACGCGCCGCGCTGTTCATCCGGATGAACGACATCGTGGTCTCCTCCAACCATGTCATTCCGGTGGTGCTGCGGCCGCTGGTCAGTGCATCACTGAACAATTTGCGGCCGGTGCTGAGTGCCTGGGACAGCACGATGTGGCTGCTCTCCGACTGGTGGCGCGAGAGCTGAGCCGCGCCGCGTGGCCAACTACATCCTCCGCCGCCTGCTGATCGCCATCCCGAGTATTCTGGGCATCAGCGTCATCCTGTTCTGCGTGTTGGCGCTGGCGCCGGGCGACCCGTTCGAGGAGCTGGCGACGAACCCGGCCATCCCGCCTGAGGTGCGGCAGAATCTGCGCGCCAGCCTCGGCCTCGATGACCCGATCCACCAGCGCTACTTCAACTGGCTCTTCGCCATGCTGCGCGGCGAATGGGGCTTTTCCTTCATCAGCCGAATCCCTGTCGATCAGCTCATCATGCAGCGGCTGCCCACGACGATCGCGGTGATCGGCGCCTCGCAGGTGCTGGCGATCGCCATCGCCCTGCCGATCGGCGTCTTCGCCGCCACCCGGCCCTATTCGGTCTTCGACCAGGTCGCCAATACCCTGGCCTTCATCGGCTTCTCGCTGCCCACCTTCTTCACCGGGCTGCTGCTGATCATGTTCTTCTCGATCTATCTCGACTGGCTGCCCTTCGTCTTCCGCAGCCAGATCGAGGCGACGGGCTGGCAATGGTGGTGGGCGCAGTTCAAGCAATCCATCATGCCCATCACCGTGCTGGGCCTGTTCCAGGGGGCGACGCTGGTGCGCTTCGTGCGCGCCTCGGTGCTCGATGTGATCCGGCTCGACCACGTCACCACCGCCCGTGCCAAGGGCATCTCGGAAGGCTCGGTCACGATGCGCCATGTCGTGCGCAACGCGATGATCCCCGTGGTCACCTTGCTGGCGTTGCAGATGCCCGCGGTGTTCGGCGGCGCCATCGTGACCGAGCAGATTTTTCGCGTGCCCGGCATCGGCTCGCTGCTGATCACCGCCGTGCTGTCCAACGACACGCCGGTGATCATGGCCGTGACCTTTGTCTTCGCCTGCCTTGTGATCCTCTTCAACCTTATCGCGGATGTGCTTTATGGCTGGCTCGATCCCCGCATCAGCTACCGCTAGCGCCGCGGGGGGGGCGCGCCCGCGCGTCGGCCCCGGGCTGGAGGCCTGGCGGCGCTTCCGCAAGCACCGGCTTGCGGTTGTCAGTGCGGTGATTCTGGCCGCCCTGATTCTCGCTGTGCTGTTCGGACCGCTTTTCTGGACGCTGCCGATCGATGAGATCGACTTCTCGCTCCGCCTGCAGGGCCCGTCCTGGGAGCACCCCTTCGGCACTGACGATCTGGGGCAGGATATGCTGGCCCGCATCCTTTATGGCGGCCGCATCTCGCTGGCGGTGGGCTTTGCCGCCATGGCGGTGGCGCTGGTGGTCGGCGTGCTGGTCGGCGCGATCGCCGGCATGTCCGGCGGCAAGACCGATGCCGCGCTGATGTGGGTGACGGACCTGTTCCTGTCCCTGCCGCAGCTGCCCCTGCTGCTGCTGATCATCTACCTCTTCCGCGACGCGCTGGTGGGCGTGGTGGGGCCGGAGCTGGGGGTCTTCATCCTCATCGTCATCGTCATCGGCGGCTTCAACTGGATGCAGGTCGCCCGGCTGCTGCGGGCGCAGTTCTTCTCGCTGCGGGAGAAGGAATTCGTCGAGGCCGCGCGCGCCCTGGGCGCGTCCCGCCTGCGCATCGTGGCGCAGCACATCCTGCCCAATTCGATGGGACCGGTGATCGTGGCCGCGACCATCGACATCGCCGCCGCCATCATCGCCGAAAGCACGCTCTCCTTCCTCGGCCTGGGCTTCCCGCCCGATACGCCGACCTGGGGGCGGCTCCTTTTCGATGCCAAGGACAACCTGGATTTCGCGCCGCATTGGGCGATTTTCCCGGGCCTCGCTATTTTTCTGACCGTGCTGACGATCAATTTCGTGGGCGATGGCCTGCGCGATGCGCTGGACCCGAGGCGGGTGGTTTGAGCGCGCCCCGCCTCCTCGAAATCGAGGATCTGAAGGTTCATTTCAGCACCGATGACGGCATGGTGCGCGCCGTCGATGGCGTGAGCTTCGGTCTGGACCGTGGCGAGACGCTCTCCGTCGTGGGTGAGAGCGGCTGCGGCAAGACAGTGACCGCCATGACCGTTCTCAAGCTCATCGCCATGCCGCCCGGCCGCATCGCAGGCGGGCGGGTGATGTTCGAGGGCCGCGACCTCGCCCCCCTGTCGCCGGCGGAGATGCGGAAAATCCGGGCCAAGCAGATCGGCATCGTCTTCCAGGAGCCGATGACCTCGCTCAACCCCGTCTATACCGTGGGCCAGCAGATCGCCGAGACGGTGCGTGAGCATGAGGGGTTTTCGCGCCGCGCGGCGATGGATCGGGCGGCGGAGATGCTGTCGCTGGTGCAGATCCCCAATGCCAGCCGCCGGGTGAACGACTATCCGCACCAGTTCTCGGGCGGCATGCGGCAGCGCGTGATGATTGCCATGGCACTGTCCTGCAACCCGAAGCTTTTGATCGCCGATGAGCCGACCACCGCACTCGACGTCACCATCCAGGCGCAGATTCTCGAATTGATGAACGAGATGAAGCAGCGCCTGGGCATGGCCGTGCTGCTGATCACCCATGCCATGGGCGTGGTGGCGGAAACCGCGCAGCGCGTGGTGGTGATGTATGCCGGCAAGGTGGTGGAGGAGGCGTCGGTCGAAGCGCTCTTCGCCGACCCGCGCCACCCCTATACCCAGGGCCTCATCCGCTCCATTCCGCGCATCGATCTGGCGGCGACGGAGCATCGGCGGCTGGAGGCCATTCCCGGCACCGTGCCCAGCCTGCTCAACCCGCCGAAGGGCTGCCGCTTCGCCGCGCGTTGCCGCTTCGCGACCGATGCCTGCGTGGCTGCCGAGCCGCCGCTGCGAGAGATCTCCCCCGGGCATAAGGTGGCCTGCATCCTATGACCGAACCGCTGCTGAGTGTCCGCCAATTGGTCAAGCGCTTCCCGGTGAAGGGCGGGCTGCTGCGCCGCACGGTGGATCATGTGCATGCCGTGAGCGGGGTGAGCTTCGACCTCGCCGCCGGCGAGACGCTGGGGCTGGTGGGCGAATCGGGCTGCGGCAAATCCACCACCGGGCGGCTGATCCTGCGGCTGATCGAGCCGACATCGGGCCAGGTGGTGTTCGACGGCCGCGACGTCACCGCGCTCGACCACGAGAAGCTCGGCAATCTGCGCCGCGAGATGCAGATCATTTTCCAGGACCCCTTTGCCTCGCTCAATCCGCGCATGACGGTGGGGGCGATCGTCGCCGAGGCGCTGATCATCCACGGCCTGGCCAGGACGCGTGAGGCGCGTGAGGAACGCGTGGCCGAATTGCTGGAAACGGTCGGGCTGAACGCCGACCACATGCGCCGCTTCCCGCATGAATTCTCGGGCGGGCAGCGCCAGCGCATCGGCATCGCCCGTGCGCTGGCTGTTTCGCCCCGGCTGGTTGTCTGCGACGAGCCGGTGAGCGCGCTCGACGTTTCGGTCCAGGCCCAGGTGGTCAATCTGCTGGAGGATTTGCAGCAAAAATTCGGCCTGACCTTCCTCTTCATCGCGCATGATCTCTCGGTGGTCGAGCATATCAGCGACCGGGTGGCGGTGATGTATCTCGGGCGCATCGTGGAGATCGCCTCGGCGCGCGATCTCTATACCAATCCGCTGCACCCCTATACCGAGGCGCTGCTCTCTGCCGTGCCGATTCCGGATCCCACGGTGAAGCGGACCCGGATCATGCTGAAGGGCGATGTGCCCAGCCCGATGCGCCCGCCCACCGGCTGCCATTTCCACACCCGCTGCCCGATCGCCAAATCCTCGCCCTGCGCCGAGCAGGTGCCGGAACTGCGCGAGACCTCACCGGGGCATTTCGTCGCCTGCCACCTGCGGGGCTGAATCACCGTTCCGGTGATTCCACCTCCACGGATCATGCCCGATCAGCCCAGCGTGATCCCCGCGCTGCGGATGACATCGGCCGCGTTGGTGCGCTGCGCGGCAAGCCAGCGGGCGAATTCATCGGGTGAATTGCCGATCATGATGGCGCCGGCGGGATCCATCCGGGCCCGCACGGCAGGCGCGCGGGCCGAGACCGCGGCCACCGCGGCCATGCGCCCCACGATGGCGGGCGGCGTGGCGCGGGAGGCGAATAGGCCGTTCCAGTCATTCACGTCGAAGCCGGGATAGCCCGATTCCGCGATGGTCGGCACATCGGGAAGCGAGGGAATGCGGTTCAGGCTTGTCACCGCCAGCACCCGCGCCTTGCCCGAATTGACCGGCGGGCGGACCGAGGAGGTGGTGATCAGCACCGCATCGATGCTGCCCGACATGATGTCGCGCGCCGCATCCGCGCCGCCGCGATAGGCGGCATGCACGAGGCGGATGCCGGCCGCCTTCTCGAAGGCCGCCAAGGCGAGATGCGCCATGCCGGCGGCCGGTGGCGTGCCCACGCTGATGGTGCCGGGGTTGGCGCGCGCATGGGCCACGAATTCCGCCAGGTTGCGCGCCGGGAAATCCTGCTTCACCGCGATGACCTGGGGGAAGGAACTGATCTGGGTGACGGGCGCGAAGGCGGTGAGATAGTCGAAGGGCAGGTCGCGCATCAGCAACGGATTGGTCAGCTGGTTCGCGGCATCGATGAGGAAGGTGTAGCCGTCCGCCGGCGATTGCAGCGTGGCCGAGGCCGCGACCACCGCGTTGCCGCCGGTGCGGTTCTCGATGACGATGCTTTGGCCCAGGGCCTCCTGCATGTCGGCGGCGATGGAGCGCGCGGCGGTATCGGCGGCGCCGCCCGCGGCGAAGGCCACGATCCAGCGGACCGGCCGGTTGGGCCATTCCGTCTGTGCCAGGGCCGGGGCCGCCAGCAGCGGGGTGGCCAGGAAAACCCGTCTAGACATCCGCATATTCGTTCCTCCGTTCAAATGTTTTCCCGGCCGATGCGCCGTTCATACGCGGCGATGTCCTCGGCATGGGTCAGGGTGAAGGCGAGCTCGTCCAGCGCTTCCAGCAGGCAGCGCTTGTTGAAGGGGTCGATGTCGAAATGGTGCACGGCGCCATCCGGGCCGGTCACGGTCTGCGATGGCAGGTCGATGGTGATCGGCGCGTTCGGGTCGGCTTCGGTGGCGGCGATCATGCCCTGCACGACATCCTCCGGCAGCACCACCGGCAGCAGCCCGTTCTTCACCGAATTGGTCGCGAAGATGTCGCCATAGGAGGGCGCGATCACCGCCCGCACGCCATGATCATACAGCGCCCAGACGGCGTTTTCTCGCGAGGAGCCGCAGGCAAAATTCCGCCCGCCCAAAGCGATGCGGGCACCCTGCCATTCCGGCCGGTTGAGCGGGAAATCCGCCGCCTCGCGCACATCGCGGAACAGGTAGTTGCCGTGATTGTCGTCGCGCGGGCGGTGGAGGTAGCGCGCGGGCAGGATCTGGTCGGTGTCGATATTGTCGCGCGCGAAGGGCACCGCGTTGGAGGTCAGGGTCGAGAAGGGTTCCATCAGCCGATCTCCCGCACATCGGCGATGTGGCCCATGACCGCCGCCGCCGCGGCCATGGCCGGGCTCATGAGATGCGTGCGCACCCCCGGCCCCTGCCGGCCGCGGAAATTGCGGTTGGAGGTGGCGGCGATGCGCTGGCCGGGCGTGCCGATCTCGCCATTGGTGCCCAGGCACATCGAGCAGCCGGCCTCGCGCCACTCGAACCCCGCGTCCCGAAACACCTGGTCGAGCCCCTCCGCCTCCGCCTGGCGCTTCACGGGGGCGGAGCCTGGGACGACCCAGGCGACAACGCCTTCCGCCACGCGGCGCCCAAGGGCGATGCCGGCCGCCGCCCGCATATCCTCGATGCGGCCATTGGTGCAGGAGCCGATGAAGACGCGGTCCACCGTCAGGCTGGTGAATGCCACGCCGGGCGTCAGGCCCATATAGGAGAAGGCGGCTTCCATGGCGGCGCGGCGGGCGGGGTCGGGCACGGCCCCGGGGTCGGGCAGGGGGGCGTCCACCGGCAGGGCGTCCTCGGGGCTGTTGCCCCAGGTCACCATGGGGGCGATGGCGTTGCCATCCAGCACCACCTCGCGGTCGAACACCGCGCCGGGGTCGCTGGCCAGGGCGCGCCAGCGCTCCACCGCGCGGTCCCACTCCGCCCCCTTGGGCGCGTATTCGCGTCCCTTGAGGTATTCGAAGGTCGTCTCATCCGGCGCCACCATGCCCGCGCGGCCGCCGGCCTCGATGGACATGTTGCACAGCGTCAGCCGCCCCTCCATCGACAGGCCGCGAATGGCGCTGCCGGCATATTCGATGACATGGCCGGTCGCCCCCGCGGCGCCGATGCTGGCGATGATGTGCAGGATCACATCCTTGGCCGTGACGCCCCGCCCCAGCGTGCCGTCGACGGTGATGCGCAGCGTCTTCGGTTTGCGCTGCCACAGCGTCTGGCTGCCCAGCACATGCGCGACCTCGGTCATGCCGATGCCGAAGGCCAGCGCGCCCAGTGCGCCATGGGTGGAGGTGTGGCTGTCGCCGCAGACCAGCAGCTGGCCCGGCTGGGTTAGCCCCGTTTCCGGCCCCACGACATGGACGATGCCCTGCCTGCCGTCCCGGAGGCCGAACAGGGCGAAGCCACCCTCGGCCGCGTTGCGCGTGAGGCTTTCCACCATGCCGCGATATTCTTCGTTCTCGATGGCGGCGACGTCGCGCGTGTCGGTCGGAACATAATGGTCGGGGGTGGCGAAGATGCGTTCAGGCGCGCGCGGTTTCAGGCCACGGCTGCGCAGTATCTCGAAGGCGGGGGCGGAGCCGTCATGCACCAAATGGCGGTCGACATAGAGCAGGGTCTGGCCGTCCTCGCGCTCCAGCACGCGATGGCGGTTCCAGATCTTTTCGAACATCGTCTCGGCGGTCATGGCGCGGTTCCGTGAAGGGCGGATAGCAGGATGGCGCGGTAGTCGTCCTCGCGCGGTTCCCTGGGATTGGTGAGGTGGTGGTGGTCGCGCATCGCGGCGGCAGCGGCGGGCGCCAGGTCGGCCAGGGTGATCCCCATGGCGAAAAGGCCCGGCGGCAGGCCAAGGCGGTGGTTCAGCAGGGCGATGGCATCGGCCAGGGTGTCCACGCTGGCGCCGGGCAGGCCCATGGAATCCGCCAGCACCGGCAGCACTGCGCCGAGTGCGGGCGCGTTGAAGCGCAGCACGCCGGGCAGCAGCAGCGCATTCAGCGTGCCGTGATGCGGGCTGACCGCCAGCGCCCCCAGCGCGTGGGAGAGCGCATGCACCGCGCCCAGCCCCTTGGGGAAGGCCAGCGCACCCATCATCGAGGCCAGCATCATCTCCCGCCGCGCCGCCGCATCATCGCCATTGGCCACGGCGCGGGGCAGGGTGACCCAGGCACGGCGCAGCCCGTCTCGCGCGATCGAATCGGCCACCGGATTGTCACGCGGCGAGCACAGCGTCTCGATGCAATGGGCCATGGCGTCCATCCCGGTCGCCGCCGTCAGGCCCGGCGGCAGGCCGAGGGTGAGATCGGGGTCGCAGATCGCCGCGCGCGGGATGAGATGCGGCGAGCCGATGGAAAGCTTGCGTCCGTCATCCATCACGATCAGCGCACCGCGGCTGACCTCACTGCCCGTGCCTGATGTGGTGGGGATGGCCACCACCGCGGCTGCGGCGGCGGTGATGCGGGCCAGCCCGCCCTCGACGACTGCGTAATCCGCCAGCCGCGTGGCGTCATGCGTGGCCGAGAGCGCCACCGCCTTGGCGAGATCGAGCGGCGATCCGCCGCCCAGGCCCAGCACGCCATCGCAGCCGGAGGCGCGATAGGCCGAGGTTGCGGCGCGCACCGCGGCCTCGTTCGGGTTCGGCGGCACCGACGCATGCACGGCGACACCCCGCGGCAGCAGCGCCAGCAGCCGGTCCAGCAGCCCCGCCGCGGCCACACCGGCATCGGTCACCACCAGCGGCCGCGTGATGCCCGCGAGTGCCAGCTCCGCCGGCAGCTCCGCCAGCGCGCCGGCACCGAACTGCACCCGGTTGACGGTTTGGATCAGCGCCATGCCCGGCCTTTGGGCCGGGCGCCGGCGCGACAGGCCTTTGCCATGAACATTCTTCCCTCGGCGGGAAGCCTCGCCCTTTACCCGGCGGGTGGCAAGCGGGCGGGGTTAATCCGCCCGCGCGCCGGCCGCCACCCAGGCCAGAAGCCGGGCCCGATCGGCATCCGTCAGCCCGGTGGAATTGTTGGGCGGCATGGCCTCGCTGCGCACCTGCGTGGCCCAAGCCTGCGCCTGGCGCTGGATGCGGGAGGGGGTGTGCAGCACCATGCCCTTGGGCGGCGCGGCGAAGGCCGGGTTGCTCGGCCGGGGCTGGTGACATTCCACGCAGCGCTGGGCGATGATGGACTGCACCTCGGCGAAGGGCGGCGCCTCGCCATGCGCCGGAGCCGCAACCCGCGGCGGCGCGATGAAGACCGCCACCACCACAACCACCACACCGCCCGCCAGCCAGTAGTCATAGACGCTGATGCCCCGGTGCCGGAGGTTAAAGAATTGCCGCACCAGCGCGCCGGCCAGCGCCATGGCCACCAGCAGCAGCCAGGCCTTCGGGTGTTGCCAGAACATCGGGTAGTGCGGGCTGATCATCAGGAAGATGACGGGCAGCGTGGTGTAGTTGTTGTGGATGCTGCGCTGCTTGCCCATGCCGCTCCATATCGGGTTGATGGGGGTGCCATTGGCCACGGCCGCCACCATTTTTCGCTGGCCGGGCATGATCACCATCAGCACATTGGCGGCCATGATGGTGCCGATCATCGCGCCGACCTGCAGATAGGCGCCGCGGCCGGAGAAGATGCGGGTGGTGACATAGGCGGTAATCGCCAACGCGACGATGCCGATGATGGCCATGGCCATGCCGTCATCGCCCAGCGGGGTGCGGCAGATCAGGTCATAGACCACCCAGGCCGCCACCAGCAGCGCGGCGGAGATGGCAATCGCCTCCCACGGCGCCAGATCCGCCACCTCGGGGTCGATGAGATAGGTGCTAGCCTGGAACCAATACATCAGCACGAACAGCGCGAAACCGCTCATCCAGGTCCAATAGGCCTCCCATTTCGACCAATGCAGCTTCTCCGGCAGCTTCTCCGGACCCTCGATGAATTTCTGCTTGTGGTAGAAGCCGCCGCCATGCACCGCCCATTGCTCGCCACGGATGCGCGGATTGCCGTCCTTGGCCGGCTTCAACGACTGATCGAGGCCCATGAAATAGAAACTGGCGCCGATCCAGGCCATGCCGGCGATGAGATGCAACCAACGCAGCAACAAATTGGCCCATTCGGCCAGATAGGCCGTGTCCATCAGCTGCCCCGATACGTCGTGTAGCCATAAGGCGAAACCAGCAACGGCACATGATAATGCACCGTCACATCGGCAATATTGAACCGCAGACAGACCTCATCAATGAAAGGCGGCTCCGCCAAGGGAAAACCCGCAGCGCGGAAATAGGGGCCGATCTGATACAGCATCTCATACCGGCCGACACGCAACTCATCCTGCGCCAGCAACCAGGCCTCCGTCCGGCCATCATGATTGGTGACGCCGGCGCGCAACTGCTCCCGCCGGCCATCCTCATGCAGCCGATACAAGGCGAAGGCGATGCCCTGGCCAGGACGCCCCTGCGCGGTGTCCAGAATATGCATCGACAAACCCATCCGCCACGACCCCCAACATTGCAGTGCAACATCCCAGCAAACGCCATGCCATCGCAAGCCTTGATCCAGCCCATGCGGGGGCTTAACAGGCCGGTGGGAGAGGTGGCGCGAGTTGCCCGCCAGGGGCTCTGCCCCCGGCACCCCCGCAAAGGGCCGAAAGGCCCTTTGATCCCGGGAGTTTATCGGGGGATGAGGAGGGGGCCGGTATCGCCGGTGACGCAGGCCTGCCAGCGGGGCCCCCTCCTCATCCCCCGATATACTGGGTTGCAAGGGCCTTTCGGCCTTTGCTGGGGGGTGTCGGGGGGCAAAGCCCCCTGACGGGCAGCCAGCGCCACCCATCCCGCCGGCCCGCAAGGCCGTCGCATAGGCAGGAGCATGGACTGAGATGGCTGACGTGGTGGCGCCCAATCTGGTGGCGGTGGTGAGCGAGGGGCGGCAGTGGGAGCGTCTGATGGAGATGGCCAGGCTGGGGGCCATTCCGGGCGATGGGGTGAATCGCGCCTGTCTGACGCCGCTGGACCGCCAGGCGCGTCGCATGTTCATTGGCTGGGGGGAGGCTTTGGGGTTGACCGCCAGTGTGGATCGGTTGGGCAATCTGTTCCTGCGGCACGAGGGTGCCGAGCCTGGCCTGGCGCCGGTGGTGACCGGCAGTCACATGGACAGCCAGCCCAAGGGTGGCCGTTTCGATGGCATCTATGGCGTGATCGCGGGGCTGGAGGCGGTGCAGGCCTTGCGTGAGGCCGGGGTTACCACGAAGCGCCCGATCGAGGTCGTGGCCTGGACCAATGAGGAGGGCGGCCGTTTCGCGCCGGGCTGTATGGGTTCCATGGCTTATGCCGGTTTCGCCCCGCCCGGGACCTGGGATGCGATCGAGGACACCCAGGGCACGCGGTTCGGCGACGCCCTGGCCGAGCATATGGCGAGCGAGGCCGATATCGCCCGTCGCCCCTTGGGTGTGGTGGAGGGCCCGGCGCCGCATGCCTATGTCGAGGCGCATATCGAGCAGGGGCCGATCCTGGAGGGGCGCGACCTCGATATCGGCGTGGTGACGGGCATTCAGGGCAGCCGCTGGTTCAGCGTGGAGATCCATGGCCGGTCCGACCATGCCGGCACCACGCCGGTGTCGATGCGACAGGATGCGATGCAGGATGCGATCCGCGCGATCACCGCGCTCAATCAGCTTATGCGCGACCCTTCGGACGTGTTGCGTTTCACCGTGGCGCGGATGGAGGTGTTTCCCAACAGTTCCAATTCGGTGGCGGATCTGGTGCGGTTTTCGATCGATTTCCGCCATCCCGACCGCGCCGTGGTGCAGGCGCGCGGCAATGCGATCGAGGGGGTGATCCAATCCGCCCTGCTGCATTGCACGGCGGTGGTGCATGAGCGTTTCACCGCGATGCCCACGCAATTCGGCCCGCTGGTGGTCGATGCGGTGGAGCGCGCGGCGCGCGCCCAGGGGCTGAGCTCACTGCGCATGCCCTCGGGCGCGTTTCACGATGCGCAATTCATGGTTCCGCTCTGCCCGACGGGGATGATCTTCGTGCCCTGCCGCGACGGCATCTCGCACAATCCGGCGGAATATTCCGCCCCCGATCAACTGGCCGCCGGCACAAGAGTGCTCGCGCAGGTCCTGGCGGAGCTGGCCAATACATGATGAGCGAAACCCTGTCCCTGCCCAAGGATCGCATCAAGATCCTGCTGCTGGAGGGCATCAACGACACCGCCGTGAGCCTCTTCGAGGAGCAGGGCTACGCCTCCATCACCCGCCTGCCCAAGGCGCTGGATGGCGAGGCGCTGATCGAGGCGCTGAAGGGCGTGCATATCCTCGGCATCCGCAGCCGCACGCAATTGACGCGCGAGGTCCTGGAGGCGGCGGACCGGCTGGTGGTGGTGGGCTGCTTCTGCATCGGCACCAACCAGGTCGATCTGAAGGCGGCGCGCGAGCTTGGCGTGGTGGTGTTCAACGCGCCCTTCTCCAACACCCGCAGCGTGGCCGAGCTGGTGATGGGTGAGATCATCATGCTCCTGCGCGGGGTGTTCCCGAAAAGCATCGCGGCGCATGCCGGCGGCTGGTCGAAGAGTGCGGAGGGCTATCGCGAGGTGCGCGGCCGCACCCTGGGCATCGTGGGTTACGGCAATATCGGCAGCCAGCTCTCGGTTCTGGCCGAAGGTTTTGGCATGCGGGTGATCTATTGGGATGTCGTGGCCAAACTACCGCTGGGCAATGCCAGCCGCTGTGGCTCGCTCGATGAACTGCTGCATTGGTCGGACATCGTGACGATGCATGTGCCGGAGACGGCAGCGACGGAGGGGATGATCGGCGCGGCCGAGATCGCCAAGATGAAGGCGGGTGCGATCTTCATCAACAATGCCCGCGGCACGGTGGTGGATTTGAAGGCGCTGGCGGTGGCGTTGCGCGAGGGGCGGATTGCCGGCGCCGCGGTGGATGTGTTTCCGGAGGAGCCGGCCAGGAATGGCGATGTGTTTTCGACGCCGTTGCAGGGCATCGATAACGTCATTCTCACCCCGCATATCGGCGGCAGCACGGAGGAGGCGCAGGCCAGGATCGGCGAGGAGGTGGCGGCGAAGCTCGCCGATTATTCCGACACCGGCAGCACGCTGGGGGCGGTGAACTTCCCGCAGGTGACGCTGCCGATCCAGCCCACCGGGGCCAGGTTCATGCATGTTCATCGCAATGTTCCGGGGATTCTGACCGGTATCAACCATATCTTTGCGTCACGCGGCGTGAACATCGCCGGGCAGTATCTGCAGACCGATGGCGAGGTGGGCTACGTGGTGGTGGATGCGGGCGCGACGCGCGACGGCGCGGCGATCCTGGAGGAGATGCGGGCGCTGCCGGGGACGATTCGGGCACGCATCTTGTACGAGCGCTGAGCGCGATTTCGGCGGACTCAGAAAAATAGATGAGGGGGTTGGACGCGCTGCGTCCAACGGGAGAATACCTTCACCCCGGTCTTTCGTCACCGAATAGGCGGCGCGTACATCAGCCCGCCCTGCGTATAGAGCCCATTCATCCCCCGCCGCAGCCCAATCGGGCTCCCCGCGCCCAGGTTCCGCTCAAAAATCTCGCCATAATTCCCCACCGCGCGGATGGCGTTATAGGCCCAGCGCCGGTCGAGCCCCATCATCGGCCCATGGTCGCCGGCCATGCCCAGAAGCCGGCGGATTTCCGGGTTCGGGCTGGTCAGGAAGCTGTCGACATTGGCCTGGGTGATGCCCAGCTCCTCGGCCGTGATCAGCGCGAAGAAGGTCCAGCGGATGATGTCGAACCACTGGTCATCGCCGTGGCGAACGACCGGGCTGTGCGGTTCCTTGCTGATGATGTCGGCCAGGATGACGTGGTCATCGGGGGCCGGAAAACTGGCGCGCAGGCCGGCGAGCTGGCTGGCATCGGTGGAATAGGCGTCGCAGCGGCCGGCGAGGTAGCTGCGCCGCGCCTCGTCATTCTGCTCGAACACGACGGGGGCATAGGCGATGTTGTTGGTGCGCGCCCAGTCCGACAGGTTGAGCTCGTTGGTCGAGCCCGCGACGACGCAGATCGAGGCGCCGGCGAGTTGCGCCGCGCGGGTGATGCCGGCGGCGCGGCGCAGCATGAAGCCCTGGCCGTCGAAGAAGCTGATGGCGGTGAAGTTCAGCCCATTGGCGGTGTCGCGCGACTGCGTCCAGGTGACGGTGCGGGCCAGCACGTCGATCTGCCCCGATTGCAGCGCGGTGAGGCGGGTGTTGGTGGTCAGCGGCACCCAGCGGATCTTGGCTCCATCGCCCAGCGTGGCGGCGGCGAAGGCGCGGCAGATATCATTGTCGATGCCACGATATTCGCCCCGGCTGTCGGGCATGGAGAAGCCGGCGGCGCCGGTGGAGGTGCCGCAGATCAGCAGGTCGCGGGCGCGGATCTGGGCCAGGGTGGGGCCGGGGCTGGCCATCTGCGCCGCGGCGATGCCGGGCAGGAGGGCAGCCAGGAAGGCGAGGGCGGGCTTGAACATGCGGCGCTCCGGATTTGTTTTGCGCCGCAGCATGGACGGGGCAAGCGCGGGGCGCAACTTGACGGCGGGATGGCTTGGGCGAAGTGTGGCCGCCTGACATTTCAGCTGGATTGAGCATGGCCGCCCCTGTCGCCACCACCTCCTCGCAACCCTTCATGCAGCGGATGCGCGGGCTGGCGCCGGGCCTGGCCTTTTGCTTCGCGGTGGCGGCGGTGGCGATCGTGGTGCGCAACGCAACCGGGATCGCGGCGCTGAACCCGGTGGTGGTGGCGCTGGTCATCGGCATTGCCTGGCGGGCGGTGATGGGGCCGACGGCGAGCATGAAGGCCGGCGTGGCCTATGCGGTGCGGCCGGTGCTGCGCGCGGCCATTGTGCTGCTGGGATTGCAGGTGACGCTGGGCATGCTCTGGGCCTTGGGCCCGGGGGCGCTGGTGCTGGCGGTCGTGGTGGTGGCCACGACCTTGCCCTTCACCATCTGGCTGGGGGGCGTGATGGGGGTGGACCGTGCGCTGTCGCAACTGCTGGGAACGGGCACCGCGATTTGTGGCGCCTCGGCCATCGTCGCCGCCAATCAGGTGGCGCGCGGGCGGGATGAGGATGTGACCTATGCGTTGGCGGTGATCACGCTCTGCGGCACGGCGGCGCTGCTGATTTTTCCGGCTCTGGCCGGGCCGCTGGGCCTCTCCGCCCGGGAATACGGGCTGTGGTCGGGCGCTGCGATCCATGAGGTGGTGCAGGCGGTGGGGGCGGCCGCGGCCGGCGGGCCCGAGGCCTCGCAGAGCGGCACGGTGATGAAACTGGCGCGGGTCTTCCTGCTGGCGCCGGCGGTGCTCGCGCTGGGCTGGTGGGTGGCCCGGCAGGCCGGCGGCGAGGCGGCGCAGGTGAAGGCGCCGGTGCCCTGGTTCGCCTTCGGCTTTCTGGGCCTGGTGGTGCTGGGGAGCACGGGCTTCGTGCCGGCCGAGGCGGTGCAGGCCAGCCGCTTCCTGGTGCCGCTGATGCTGGCCGCGAGTGTCGCGGCGCTGGGCTTTTCCACCGACCTCAAGGCGCTGAAGGCGCGCGGCGTGGCGCCGCTGTTCCTCGGCGTGGCCAGCACGCTGTGGATCACGCTGCTGGCGCTGGTGGGGGTGAAGCTGATCGGGTGAACGCGCTGCCACGGCGCAGACATGATCCCGGCGGAGAAAGGCCATGAGGCGCCGCTATACCATCATCGTCACCAAGGAGGTGTCAGATGATCCGTTCATTCATCGCCGCGGCAGTCCTCGCCACCGGCATCGTGACCACCATCGCCGGCCCGGCCTGGGCATTTCAGCCCTATGTTCAGGGGTATGGCGTTCAGGAGTATGGCGCTCCGGCTTATCAGGGCCGGGGTTATCAAGTCCCGGGCTATGACGCGCAGGGCTATGGTTCCGGCCAGCCCGGCTGGCGGCAGCGCCAGGAATGGCGCCGCGCGCGCGACGAAGCCCGCATCGCCGAGGCCGCCCGCCAGGAGGCCTGGCGCATCCAGCAGGAGCACGAGCAGCGGCGCGAATGGCGTCGTGCCCAATGGAGAGACCAGCGCTTCGAAGGCGGCTACCGGAACTGGGAGCCTCTGCTCACACCGCCACGGCGGTAAAGACCCGGCTGGGCGACACGAATTCCTCTTGTGCCGCCACGGTGAGGATTTCCCGCGAACCCGCCTCGGCCGTGCGCCTGAGCAGGCCATAGACCGATGACGCCGCGGCGCAGAGTGCCGCGGCCGCGCTGCCCGTGCGCATGCGATGCAGCAGGAACAGCGCGCAGATCGCATCGCCCGCGCCATTGATCGAGAGCGGCAGGAGTGGCGTCTCGAGATGCCAGAAGCCGCCGCCCTCCGCCGCCACCATGCCGATGGACCCAGGCTGGCTTTCAAAACTGGTCAGCAGCACGCATCGCGGACCCATCGCCTGCAACGTCGTGATGGCGGATTTGGCATCTTCCAGCGAGGCGATGCTGCGCCCGGTCAGCCATTCCAGCTCAAAGCGGTTGGGGGTGGCGATATCGGCCAAAGCCAGCGCGCTGTCCCGAAAAAACTCGGCGATGCCGGGGCGGACATAGACGCCGCGGCCGTCATCGCCGATCACCGGGTCGCAGCAATAGAGCGCCGCCGGGTTCGCCGCCTTCACCTGGGCCACGGCGTCCAGGATCGCATCGCCGATATCGGCGCCGCCGACATAGCCCGAGAGCACGGCATCGCAGCGGCCGAGCACGCCGCGATCGGCGATGCCGGCCACGCATTCGCGCACGAGATCGCCGGAGAAGACCTGGCCGCGCCAGGCGCCATAGCCGGTGTGATTGCTGAACTGCACGGTGTTCACCGCCCAGACCTCGGCCCCCAGGCGCTGCAGGGGGAACATGGCGGAGGCATTGCCGACATGGCCGTAGCTGACCCAGGACTGGATGGAGAGGATGTTCTCGCTCATGGCGGCGAGCCGTGGATCAATCGCATCCCGACACTGCGCCGCCTGGGGGCGCTGGCGTCAACCCGCCGGTCGCGCAATGCTCCTGGCAGAAAAGGGGAAACATGCATGCAGGAACTGGCAAACGGCCTTCGCTTTCCCGAAGGCCCGGTGGTGATGCCCGATGGCGCGGTGGCGCTGGTCGAAATCGAGGCCGGGCGCATCACCCGGGTGGCGCCCGACGGCACGAAGACCATGCTGGCCAAGCTGAAGGGCGGGCCGAACGGCATGGCGCTGGGGCCGGAGGGCCGGCTGTTCATCTGCAACAATGGCGGCTTCGCCTGGCATGATGAGCCTGGGATGCTGCGGCCGATCGGCCAGGCGGTGGATTATGCCGGCGGCCGGATCGAGGTGCTGGATATCCCGACCGGCGCGATGACCGTGCTGTACGACCGCTGCGGCGAGCACCGCCTGAAGGGGCCGAACGACATCGTCTTCGACCCCCATGGCGGCTTCTGGTTTTCTGATCTCGGCAAATCCCGGGCGCGCGATCGGGATCATGGCGGGGTCTATTGGGCGGCGACGGATGGCAGCCGGATCGTCGAGGCGGCCTTCCCGGTGCCGGGCGGCGCCAATGGCATCGGCCTCAGCCCGGATGGCCGGGTCTTGTATGTGGCCGAGACCGAGACCGGCCGGCTTTGGGCCTGGGATGTCGAAGGGCCGGGCAGGCTGAAAAAGGCGCCCTGGCCGAGCAGCCATGGCGGGCGTCTGCTCTGCCAGTTTCCGGGCTTCCGGCGGCTGGATTCGCTGGCCGTCGCGGCTTCGGGCAACATCGTGGTGGCGACGCTGGTGAGCGGCGAGATCACCACCGTCTCACCCGCCGGCGATATCGTGCATGTGGAGAAAATGCCGGAGCTGATGCCGACCAATATCTGCTTCGGCGGCGATGATATGCGAACGGCCTATATCACACTGTCGACCACCGGCCGTCTCGTCGCCATGCCCTGGCACGAGGCGGGGTATCGCCTGCCCTTCGGCTGATTGTCCCGCCCCGGCGCGGGCATATATTGGGGGGATGAATGTCAGCTTCTCGCCGGTCACCTTCATCCCTCCCGCGCGCCCCGCGCCGGAATATCTGCGGCGGCTCGAGGTGGTCAGCCCCTTCGAGCCGAATGGCGACCAGCCCAATGCCATTCGCGAGCTGATCACCGGCGTCGAGGGCGGTGACCGGGACCAGGTGCTGCTGGGCGTCACCGGTTCGGGAAAGACCTTCACCATGGCCAAGGTGGTTGAGGCGGTGCAGAAACCGACCCTGATCCTGGCGCCGAACAAGACCTTGGCGGCGCAGCTCTATGGCGAGATGAAGAGTTTTTTTCCGAACAACGCCGTCGAATATTTTGTGAGCTATTACGATTACTATCAGCCTGAGGCCTATGTGCCGCGGACCGACACCTACATAGAAAAAGACAGCCAGATCAACGAACAGATCGACCGCATGCGGCACTCCGCCACCCAGGCGCTGCTGGAGCGCAATGACGCGATCATCGTGGCGAGCGTGAGCTGCATCTACGGTATCGGATCGGTCGAAACCTATTCGAAGATGGTGGTGAAACTGGAGCAGGGCGGCCGGATCGACCGCGACCTGCTGGTCAAGGGCCTGGTCGAGCAGCAATACCGCCGCAACGACATGGCCTTCGCCCGCGGCTGCTTTCGGGTGCGCGGCGAGAATATCGACCTCTGGCCCTCCCAGCTGGAGGACCGCGCCTGGCGGGTCAGCCTGTTCGGCGACGAGGTGGATAGCATCCGCGAATTCGACCCGCTGACCGGCGAGATCACCGGCGAGCTGGAACGCGTGAACATCTACGCCAACAGCCACTATGTCACGCCCAGGCCCACGCTCAGCCAGGCCGTGCAGCGCATCAAACTCGAACTGAAAACCCGGCTGGAGGAGTTGTATGCTGCCGGCCGGCTGCTGGAGGCGCAGCGGCTGGAGCAGCGCACCACCTTCGACATGGAAATGATGGAGACCACCGGCTCCTGCAAAGGCATCGAGAATTACTCCCGGTATCTGTCCGGCCGGAACCCGGGCGAGCCGCCGCCCACCCTGTTCGAATATTTGCCCGACAATGCGCTGCTGATCGTCGATGAAAGCCACGTCACCGTGCCGCAGATCGGCGGCATGTTCCGGGGCGACTTTGCCAGAAAAGCTATTCTCGCCGAGCACGGTTTCCGGCTGCCGAGCTGCATCGACAACCGGCCGCTGCGCTTCGAGGAATGGGAGGCCTTCCGGCCGCAGACCGTCTTCGTCTCCGCCACCCCCGGCCCGTGGGAAATGGAACGCACCGGCGGCGTCTTCACCGAGCAGGTGATCCGCCCGACCGGCCTCGTGGACCCCGTCTGCGACATCCGCCCCGTCGAGGGCCAGGTCGACGACCTGCTGGCCGAGGTGCGGCAGGTGACGCTGCAGGGCGGCCGCATCCTGGTCACCGTACTGACCAAGCGCATGGCCGAGGATCTCACCGAATACATGACCGAGGCCGGCATCCGCGTGCGCTACCTGCACAGTGATGTCGACACGCTGGAACGCATCGAAATCATCCGCGATCTGCGCCGCGGCGGCTTCGACGTGCTGGTGGGCATCAACCTGCTGCGCGAGGGGCTTGATATTCCCGAATGCCGCCTCGTCGCCATCCTCGACGCCGACAAGGAAGGCTTCCTGCGCAGCGTGACCTCGCTGATCCAGACCATCGGCCGCGCGGCGCGCAATGCCGAGGGCCGGGTCATCCTCTACGCCGACCGGATGACGGAGAGCATGAAGAAGGCACTGGGCGAGACCGAGCGCCGCCGCACCCGGCAGATCGCCTACAACACCGAGCATGGCATCACGCCGATTTCCATCGTGCGCGACATCTCCGACGTGCTGAAGGATATCTCCCAGGGCGACTACGTGACGGTTGAGGCGAGCGAGGGCGATGCTTCGATGAATTTCGTCGGCAAGGACCTGCGCGCCAGCATCACCGAACTCGAGAAGAAAATGCGCGCCGCCGCCGCCGACCTGGAATTCGAAACCGCCGCCCGTCTGCGCGACGAGATCAAGCGGCTTGAGGCGCTGGAGCTGGGCATCGGCAGCGGCACCATGGCGCCGAACGAGGCCGGACGAAGCTTGCGCGACAGCACCCCGGCCAAGCCCGGCCGTGGCAAGAAGGAGGCCTGGAAGCCCAAGCCCATGGGCCCCGGCGGCGGTGGCTGGGACCCGAAGAAGATGAAGAAGCGGGGCTGAGAAGCCTTACCGCGTGCGGCGCGACAGCGACACCGCATAGGAGGAAGCGCGGACATGCAGCGTCGGGTCGTCGCTGAAGGCGATCCCCGGCTCCTGGTCCAGGGTCATGAAGCTGATGGGGTCGCAGGCGCCGCCGGGGCCGGGCGCCACCTCGCGCACGGTCAGCCGGCCGACCACGGCGCGGGGGCGGTCATCGGGCCAGGCGATGGTGGGGTTGTTCACATCATCGCCGGCGCCGGGGAATTGCAGCACCATGTCGAATTCCACAGGCGCGCTGGCCACCCGGCGGCGCAGCTCATCGGCCAGGAAATTGGCGGGCATGCTTGTCAGTTGCTCTGCCGTCAGCCGTTCCACCCCGGCGCGCGGCTCGAACACCCAGCGGGCGATGCGCACCTGGTTGTCGGCGCCCTGGAAACGGAAGGCGTTCACCCCCCAATAGGGCGTGGTCGCGAAGCTCGCCGGGGGCGTATTGGCGGCCAGCCAGCGGCCCTGCAGCGTGACGGCGGGGTTGGCGGCGACGAAGGCAGCCACCGCTGCGGCGTCGGGCGGCGTGCTGTTGGGGCCGAGGCGGCGGACGGCGAGGTTGGCCACGAAGACCTCGGGCGTCGGCGCGCCGAAGACGGGCACGGAGATGCTGGCCGAATCCCAGATATCGCCGGCAGAGGTTTCCATGCGGATCGCGAGGCCGCGGGTGGTGCGGGCGGTATCGGCCACGCGGGCATTGGGGCCACCCACGCCGAAGCGGATGATGGCCGGCACCGGCTGGCCGTTGAACACCGGCGCCACGGAAAGCCGGGTGCCCTCCGCCGTCGCCACGAACTGGCCGGCGGCGCAATAGCCCTTGCCATGGCTCGGGCGGGCGGTGGTGATGGGGCCAAGCGCGCCCTCGAAGGCATCGACGATCACATCGGGGCCGGGCTGGGCATGGGCCGCGGCCAGGCCAAGCCAGGCCGCGGCGGTCAGGGTGAACAGGATGGGGTGGAATCGCATGGGTCGCTCCTGAGGGGTGGCGGATCATAGCGTTGCGTTACGCTGGGCGACAGCAAATGGATAAGGCGCGCATGCCACCATCATGCAACCGTCATCGCGGCGGTGATCGATTCAGGTTTTGCACTGCGCCGCAACCCAGGCTAAGATGTTTTTAGCCGGCGCATCTTGAACGCCGGTGGACGGCCCGGCATCCCCCGCCGGCTCGCCCTACCAATCCGATCGGAAGTACAACAATGGGCGCCCGGCCACCCCCCTGGCCGGGCGCTTTTTTGTTTGCAGGGCGTCTCGCTTGAAGATCATTCCGCTTTCGCTCGGCCGTCAGACCGTGGCCGATCTCTCCTGGGCCTCGCTGCGGGTTCCGCGCTGCGTGATGACGGCGCGGATCGCGGTGCCGCGCTGCCTCGCCGCGCGCGCGGCGCTGCCCGCGCCGCGGCCGCCATGGACGACGCTGTTCCTCAAGGCCTTCGCGACCGTATCCGTCAGCCAGCCGGCGCTGCGCCGGGTGCATGCCACGCTGCCCAGCCCGCGGATGATCGAGGCCGAGCAGGCCATCGGCTGCATCATCCTGGAGCGGGCGGATGACGCGGCACTCGGCTTCGCCCGCATCACCGAGCCGCATCACCGGCCATTGCCCGAGCTGGCCGCCCTGCTCGCCGATGCCAAATCCGCCCCAACGGCGGAGGAAAAGCGCTTTCGGCGAATCCAGCGTTTTGCCCGGCTTCCCTGGCCGCTGCGCCGGCTGCTGCTGCGTTTGGGGCTGGCGTTCGGCGCGCCGCTGCTGCGCTATGGCGGCACCTTCGCCATCTCCACGGTGGGCGAACATGGCGCGGGGATCGTCGACAGCGTCAGCATCCTGCCCTGTTTCCTGACCTATGGGCCGATCGCCGCCGATGGCGCGGTGGAGGTCTACCTCGCCTTCGATCACCGGGTGATGGATGGCGCCGATGGCGCGGCCGCGCTGGCCGCGTTGCAATCCACCCTGGAAGGCGCCATCACCGCGGAATTGACGGCGCTGGCGCCGACCAACAGCGCGGGCAACGCATGACCGAGACCACCCCCGATTTCATCCCGCCGCGCCCCGCGGTGAACCGCCGTTTCCCCGGCATCGGCCGGATCCTGACCGCGACCGTCGATGACCTGCTCGGCCTCTTCCCCGAGGTCAGCTTCCGCCACCACCTTATGCCGCTGAAGACGCTGACGCGCCGCGTGCTGGTGGTGAATGAGCCGGAGCTGGTCCGGCAGGTCTACATCACCTCGGCGGGCAATTACGAGGCGAAGAGCCAGCATTTCCAGCAGGCGCTGGTGCCGCTGATCGGTGACAGCATGTTCGTCAATGACGGCGAGGTTTGGAGCAGCCGCCGCGCGGTGATGGCCCGCCACCTCCACCCCAGCCGCATGACCGGCTACCACAACCTGTTCGTGGAGGGGGCCGAGGCGCTGGCGGCGGGCTGGAACGGCCGTTTCGACATCGCACCGGGCATCGGCGCCACCACGGCGCTGGTGGTGATGCGCGCGCTGTTCGGCGACACCGCGCGGATGGCCGATGCGCAGCGCCTGGTCACCAGCTTCACCGCCTTCGAGGGCGCGGTGATGGCGGTGGACATGGCGCATGTCTTTGGCCTGCCCAGGCGCTTTTCCGGGTTTCAGTTCCACACCGCCTGGCGCCATGCGCGTGACGTGCGGCGCATCTGCACCGAGGCCATGGCCATTGCCGAGCCCGGCGGCATTCTGGGCGCATTGCGCGACGCAAGGAAGAATGACGGCGCGGCGCTGCTCGACGAAGCCCAGCTGATCAGCGAGGTCGCCTTCCTGCTACTGGCCGGCAGCGAGACCTCGGCCAATGCGCTGTGCTGGGCGCTGTATCTGGTGGCCCGCCACCCGCCCACGCTGGCGCGGCTGCGCGAGGAGCATGCGCGGGTCCTGGGTGGCCGCGCGCCGACGGCAGAGGAGCTGAACCTGCTGCCCTTCACCCGGGCGGTGTTGCAGGAGACGCTGCGGCTCTACCCGCCGGTGCCCTATCTCTCGCGCCAGGCGGCGGCGCCCGATCGCATCCGCCATATCGCGGTGCGGCCCGGCGATACGGTCCTGGCGCTGCCCTGGCTGCTGCACCGGCATGAGCGGCTGTGGGATGCGCCGCATGCTTTTCGGCCCGACCGTTTTTTTGGCGATGCGGCGCGGAAAGTGCCGCGCTTCGGCTATATCCCGTTTAGCCTTGGGCCGCGGGTCTGCACCGGTGCGGCCTTCGCCATGGCTGAGATGATGGTGATGATGGCGGTGCTGCTGCAACGCCTCGATATCTCCGCCGAGGGATGCCCGGCGCCGGTGCCGCGGGCCAAACTCTCGCTCCGGCCGCGCAATGGGGTGGTGCTGAATGTCACGCCGCGCCCGCAAGGCGTTCCGCAATCCACCGCGGCCTGCTAAGGGCTGCAAAGATTAAGCCGAGGAAGAAACAGTGCCCGATTATGTGATCCCGCCACCCGCCATTGCCGCTCTGCCGATCAAGGGTTCCAGCGCGATGTTCCCCATCCGCCGCATCTTCTGCGTCGGCCGCAACTACGCCGAGCACGCGATCGAAATGGGCTCCGACCCGACGCGCGAGCCGCCCTTCTACTTCACCAAACCGGCCGATGCCGTGGTGATCAACGATGCCGACATGCCCTATCCCACGGTGACGAAGTCGCTGCATCACGAGATGGAGCTGGTGGTCGCCATCGGCACCGGCGGCTCCAACATCGCCATCGCCGACGCGCTGAAGCACGTCTGGGGTTATTGCTCGGGCCTGGACATGACCCGGCGCGATATCCAGAACGAGGCCAAGAAGACGGGCCGCCCCTGGGATATGGGCAAGGGCTTCGACCAGTCCGCGCCGATGGGCCTGCTGATCCCCGCCGCGGGCTTCGACCCCTCCAAGGGCAAGATCGAGCTCAAGGTGAATGGCAAGGTCACCCAGACCTCCGACCTCGCCAAGCTGATCTGGTCGGTGCCCGAGGTGATCGCCAATCTCTCGGAGCTGGTCGAGCTTGCCCCCGGCGACCTGATCATGACCGGCACGCCCGAGGGTGTGGCCGCCGTGGTGCGCGGTGACCTGCTGGAGGGCTTTGTCGAGGGCGTCGGCACGGTCACGACCAAGATCGTCTGAGGATCCGGCGGCGCGGGGCCGACCCGCGCCGCCCCCGCTTCCCAAAGCGGCGCGCAGTTGCCAAAGCTGGGCACCCCCTTTTCGCGAGTCCCCGCCCTTGGCCCTTCGCATCGCCACCTGGAACATCAACTCCATTCGCCTGCGCATCGGCCTTCTGGCGCGCCTGGCCGGGGAGCTCGCGCCTGACGTCATCTGCCTGCAGGAGACGAAATGCCCCGACGAGCATTTCCCCCTGGAGGCCGTCCAGGCCATGGGTTTCGCCCATGTCGCAATGCGCGGGATGAAGGGCTACAACGGCGTCGCCATTCTCTCCCGCCTGCCCTTCACGGTGCGCGAGGCGGACCCCGACTGGTGCGAGAAGGGCGATTGTCGCCACCTCGGCGTGATGCTGGACGCGCCCGGCGGGCCGATCGAGCTGCATGATTTCTACGTGCCCGCGGGCGGCGACATCGCCGACCCCGTGGCCAATCCGAAATTCGCCCATAAGCTGAATTTCGTGATGGAGGCCACCGCCTGGGCCAAGACCCGGGCGCGGGCGAAGCGCCGTGTCATGCTGGGCGACCTCAACATCGCGCCGCTGGAGCATGATGTCTGGTCGCACAAGCAACTTCTGAACGTGGTCTCCCACACGCCGGTCGAGACCACCGCGCTGAACCGCTGGCTGGCCGAAGGCCGGTGGCATGACGCCATGCGCCACTTCGTGCCGGACGACCAGAAGCTCTACACATGGTGGTCCTACCGCGCGAAGGATTGGGAGGCTGCGGATCGCGGAAGGCGGCTGGACCATATCTGGGTCTCGCCCGACCTCGCCGGCAGCCTGGCGGCCTGCACCGTGCACAAGCCGGCGCGCGGCTGGGTTCAGGCCAGCGACCATGTGCCGGTGATGCTGGAACTGAGCCTCTAGCATGCGGATCCTGGGGCTGGACGCGGCCGGCCAGCGCTGCTCGGCCTGCCTGATCGAGGATGGCGTGGTGCTGGCCGAGCTGGAGCGCGAGGCCGTTTTCGGCCAGCCCGCCATCCTGCCGGCCCTCGTGGAGGGCGTTCTTGCGGGCGGGCGGCTGGACCATGTCGCCGTGGGCATCGGTCCGGGCGGCTTTACCGGCATCCGCACGGCGCTGGCGCTGGCACAGGGGCTGGCGGATGGCCGTGGCGTCGGGCTTTCCGGCGTGTCGATCCTGCAAGCACTGCCCTGGCTGCTCGACAATCCGCAGGCGCGGCAGGTCTGGGCCGCGGTCGACAACCGGCGCGGCGGCATCTTCCTGATGCGTCAGGGGATGACGCCCGAGAGCCTGCCGGAGACAGCCCTGCCGGACCCGGCCGGGCCTGTTCTGCTCGGTGGCAGCGGCGCCGTGGCGGCCTGCGCCCGGCTGCTGGCCCGGGGCAGGCCGGTGGCGCTGGGGCGCCAGCGCGGCCCGATCGCGCGCGGCGTGGCGATGGAAGCGGCCGCGGCGCTGCTGGCAGGGCAGGCGCCGCATCCCGCGCAGCCGCTTTATATCGACCAGCCCGCGGTGACATGAACGCCACGGCGCTGGCACTGGCCGGGGATGCGCCCGCGCTGGCGGCGATCCATGCCGCCGCCTTCCCGCCGGGCCTGGCCTGGAGTGAGGCGGATATCGCCGAGTTGCTTTCCATGCCCGGCTGTTTCGCCCTGCGCCAGGGCGGCGATGCCTTCATCATGTGCCGCGTGGCCGCGGATGAAGCCGAGGTGCTGACAGTGGCCACCCGGCCGGATGCAAGGCGGCGCGGCCTGGCCCGCGGGCTGCTCGACGCCGCTTTCGCGGCCTGCCGTGCGCGGGCGGCGGATGTTCTTTTCCTCGAGGTCGGCGCCGTCAATCCCGTCGCCCAGTCGCTCTACACCGGCCTGGGCTTCACCGAAATCGCCCGGCGCCCGCGATACTATCAAGATGGTACGGAGGCGATCGTGATGCGGCTCAGGCTTTCCTGATCAACAGACAATTGCCTTTTTTGTTCAACACTATATGTCCCAGTTCCGCCACTGCACGCGGCAGGTTGCGGGCTGGTTCCTCACCCAGAAACAATACCTCCAGACAGGCGCCGGAGGGGATTCTGTCCAGCATCAGCCGGACGCGAACAAAGGTCATCGGGCACACCTCACCGCGTATGTCTATTGCATGAGTTGGCGAAGGGAATTTTTCTTCCATGAACCCGCTACCTTTTGTGCAGAAAACGCCAGAACATGATTGCGACACAGTCATCGAAAGTCGTACACGATTCGCACAGGTTAATTTAATGGGGGATAACCATGTTGGAGAATGATATGTCGCAAGACTTGCTCGGATTGACCGCGGAAATCGTGTCGGCGCATGTAGCGAACAATCCTGTGGCGATGGCGGAATTGCCGGGCCTCATCAGCCAGGTGCATACAGCGCTGGCAAATCTGGGCAAAGCCGCGCCGGAGCCTGAGGTCAAGCGCCTCGAGCCCGCCGTGTCGGTGAAGAAATCCATCACGCCCGGCTACATCATTTGTCTCGAGGACGGCAAGAAGCTGAAAATGCTCAAGCGCCACCTCAAGACCGCCTACAACCTCACGCCGGATCAATACCGTGAGAAGTGGGGCCTGCCCTCCGATTATCCCATGGTGGCGGATGACTATGCGAAGCGCCGCTCGGCCCTGGCCAAGGAAATCGGCCTGGGCACCAAGCCGCGCGGCGCTGCCAAGGATGCCGGCTGAGGCGCTGCGCGTTGTCGCATCGCGACACCCTTCGCAGCATCGCATCGCGACACCCTTCGCAGCATCGCATCGCGACACCCCGCGCCACATCGCATCGCGACACTTTGCCCTGCGGGCCATCAACCACTATGTTGAGGCCTCCGGGGTGGAGCTAGCGGGCATTGGGCGTCATTTCGCAGGCAGATGATGCGTCAACCGCTCGCGCGGCACCGGATCAGCATGTGATCTCGCGAATCGAGCGCATGTGCATCGAGCGTGGCCTGAAAATGACCGGCCAGCGCCGCACCATCGCCCGCGTCCTCAGCGACAGCGAGGATCATCCGGATGTCGAGGAACTCTATCGTCGCGCCGCGGTGCTCGACAGCCGGGTCTCCATCGCCACCGTCTATCGCACGGTGCGGTTGCTGGAAGAGAAGGGGATCCTTGCCAGACGCGACTTCGGCGAGGGTCGCTCACGCTATGATCCGACCGATCGTGGCCATCACCATCATCTCATCGATGTCGATACCGGCCGGGTGATCGAATTCGAGGATCCGGCGCATGAGCGGATCGCCGCCGAGATCGCCGCGCGGCTGGGCTTTGAACTCGTCGATGTCCGCCTGCAGCTTTTCGCCCGGCGTGCCCCAGCGCCCCCCGCCAGAACCACCCCGGCCACGGCCGGAAAGAAGCCGACATGACATTGCCCTTCGAGGAAATCCGCAGCGGCCGCCTGGGGGTGCGCGTGGCGCTCAGCCAGGCCGAGATCGAGGCCGGGCAAAGGCTGCGCTACCAGGTCTTTGTCGATGAGATGGGCGCGAGGCCGGATGCAGAGGCGCTCAGCACAGGCCTCGATGCCGACATGTTCGACGCCGTGGCCGATCATCTTCTCGTGCTCGACCATGATCTGGGCGAGGGTGCCGCCAGCGTGGTTGGCACCTATCGCCTGATCCGCCGCGAAGCGGCCGGAAAGCTCGGCCGTTTTTACAGCGCTGATGAATATGATATCGGTCCCCTCACCAGCTTCCCCGGCGAGATCCTCGAGCTGGGGCGCAGCTGCGTGAGCAGCCAGTACCGGACCCGCGGTACGCTCCAGCTGCTCTGGCAGGGCATCGCCGCCTATGTTTTCCAGCACCGCATCGGGCTGATGTTCGGCTGCGCCAGCCTCCCCGGGCTCGATCTCGATGCCAATGCCGCCGTGCTCTCCTACCTCCACCAGCGCCATCTCGCGCCGGAAGGGCTCCGGCCGCGCGCGGTGGCCGGGCGCTACGTGACGATGAACCGCCTGCCGCCCGGCAGCTATGACGAGAAGGCCGCGCTGCTGGCGCTGCCGCCGCTGATCAAAGGCTATCTGCGTCTGGGCGGCTTCGTGGGCGATGGCGCGGTGCTGGATGAGCCTTTCAACACCACCGATGTCTGCATCATCGTGAAATCCGATCTGATCACGAAGAAATACTCGAATCACTACGAGCGGAAGAACGCTCCAGCAGCCTGAGGTAACGCGGCAGCACCGTCGCCCAGCTGAACTCGGCCCTGGCGCGTTGCCGGGCGGCCTGACCCAGCCGCTCGCGCAGGGGCGTATCCGCCAGCAGTCTTGCCAGCCCATCGCGCACCGCATCGGCATCGCTGCCATCGACCAGCAGGCCGGTCTCGCCCTGCACCACCGCATCCGCCGCGCCGCCGGCCAGGCCCGCCAGGCTGGGCACACCGAACCAGGCGGCCTCGATATAGACCAGGCCGAAGCCCTCGACGGAACGCGCCTCCCGCCGCACCGGCATGGCGAAGACCGTGGCCCGGCCGAGCAGCGCCGATTTCGTCGCCTCATCCACCGCGCCCGCGAAATCCACCCTGGCGGCCACGCCGCATTCCACGGCCAGCGCCCGCAGCCGCGCCTCATCGGGGCCGGATCCGGCAATGGTGTAGCGCGCGCCGGCCAGGCCAGGCAGGGCGCGGATCACCATGTCGAAACCCTTGCGCGGCTCCAGCCGGCCAAGACTGACGATATGGCCCGGCTCTGGCAGCAGTGGGGCGGGCATGGGTTCGCGGATGGCGAGATTCACCACCTCCACGGCATCATGCAATCCCGCCATGAGGCCCGCGGTGAAGCGCGAATTCGCCGCCACCGCATCGGCCCGGGCAAAGGCGCGCGCCATCCGGTCCTGGCGCGCGCCATCGCGTCGCAAAAGCTCATTGCCATGCGCCATCACCACCACGCGCGGGCGGCCTGCGGGCAGGCTCTCCAGCGATTTCCAGCTATCGGCCCAGACCACATCGGGCGCCAGCGCTGCCAGCGCCCGGGCCTTGCGCCAGCGACGCCAGAAGCGCGGCCCGGCGAAGCGGCGCACCGGGAAGGGCCAGTCCGGCTCGGGCTGGCCGCCGCGGATATGGTCGGCCAGCACCACGACCGGGTGCCCGGCCCGCCAGAACGCCATGGCGAGTTCGCCCATCATGGTCTCGATGCCGCCGCGATCGGGCGGGAAGCATTGCGTCAGCAGCGCGATCATGGCCGGGCGAGGGCCGCGAAGCGCGCCGCCACCTCCGCCCAATCCGGCGGCGGGGGTTGGGTCAGGGCGGCCTGGTGCATGGCGCGCCAGGCCACGTCGTCGCGCAGGATGCGGATGGCCGCCTCGGCGAAGGCATCGTGGTCCGTGGCCACGATGCCCGTCACGCCATCGCGCACCCGTTCGGCCACAGCGCCCTCATCGCCGAGGATGCAGGGCAGGCCCATGGCCTGGGCCTCGGCCACCGCCAGGCAGAAGGTCTCGCCGGGATCGCCGAGATAGAGCATGGCCCGAGCCCGGGCATAGCTTTCGGCCAGCACCGCGCGCGGCTGGGGGCCGCGCAGCACCACGCCGGGGGTATGGGCGGCGCGTTCCATCACCGGCGCCGCGCGGTCGGCCAGCTTCTGGGGGCCGCCATAGACGCCCGCGCCGGCATAGACATGCAGGCTGGCGCCAGGCACGGCGGGCAGGATGCGCGCGGCCCAGATCGCCAGCAGCGCATCGAGGTTGCGCAGCGGGTTGGAGGCGAAGACGGCGCGCGGCGGCGGCGGGCCATGCTCCACGCCGCCCTGGGAAAATGGCGGCGCCACGGCCAGCGGGATCTCCACCGCCGCACCGGCGAAGAGCCTGGGCAGGCTGGCGCGGTGCGACGGCCCCAGCACCACGATGCGCGGCCGCGCCAGCAGCAGCGGGATGGCATGGCGCGGCTTGGAGAGGTAGCGGGCGGGGTTGTGCAGCCACAGCACCCGCCGCCCCCGTGGCATCCGCTGGAACAGCCGCGGCGTGCGGTTGGCGATGACGAGGTCCGCTGGCGCCTCAGCTCCGGGGCCGGCGAGCGGCGCCCAGAGCGCCCCATCGCCGTCGCGCTCCGCCGGCGCCTCGCCGGCCAGGACGGTGACGGCGTGGCCGGCCTGGGCAAGGGCGCGCACCAGCATGGCGGTGGCGATCTCGACACCCCCGCAGGGTTGCGCCAATGCGGCTTCGGCGGGCAGGCGGGGCCCTTCGGTGGCGAGGATGATCCTCACCGGTGGCGCTCCGGCTCCAACCGGGCCTTGAGGTGGCTCAGCAGCGGAAACAGCCCGGCGCAGAAGGCCAGCAGCAACCCCCAGCCGCCTTCCCTGTAACCGCGGCGGGTGACCAGCGCCTTGAAGAAGCGGCTGACGAAACGGCGGAGATTGCCCGGCAGGGTCCCGATATCGCCGGCATCCAGCAGGTCGGCTGCCCTGAGGCTGCTGTAGCGGTCGAGCCTGCGCAGCATGTCGGAAATGTCGCGATCGACATCATGGCGGATCGCGGCGGCCTCGATCTTGGCACCTTCGGTGCCGGTCCAGTCCAGGCCGGGATGCACCCGCTGCGCCCGCCAGTACTTTGTGCCGCGGCGGAACAGGATGGGCTTGGCGGTGGTGCCGAAACTGCCGGCCCAGCCATGCCTGAGCAGCCGCCCGCCGATGTAATTGTCGATGGCGACGCGGTGGAAGGCATGCGGGCTGCCGGCGATGACCTCGCGGATCAGGCGGGCGAGCTCGGGCGGCACCGTTTCATCGGCATCGACCTCCAGCACCCAATCCCCGGTGCAGGCTGCGATGCCGGCATTGCGGCGCGGGCCTTCCAGCGCCCATTCGCCCTCCAGCACCACGGCACCCGCCTGGTGGGCGATCTCGACCGAGGCGTCGGTGCTGCGGTCCAGGACCACCACGATCTCGTCGGCGAAGGCCAGGCTGGCCAGGCAGCCGGGCAGGCGGGCGGCCTCGTTGCGGGCGACGACCAGGGCGGAGAGCCTCACGCCGTCACCGGCAGTAGGGCCTGGGCGGCGGTGAGTGCGCGCTCCATGGGCAGGGCATCCATGCGGGCCAGCCTTTCAAGCTCCGTCGCTTCGGGCGGGCTGACATGCCGGTCGGCCTCGACCACGCGGGCCACCGGGCCGGAGGGTGCGTATTCTTCGGCATTGGTGGGGCCGAACAGCCCCAGCGTGGGCGCCCCGGCGGCGGCGGCGAGGTGCATCAAGCCGGAATCATTGCCGATATAGAGGCTGGCGCGGGCGAGCAGCGCCGCGGCCTCGGGCAGGGAGAGTTGGCCCACCAGATTCACCGCGCCTGGCAGGCCCGCCAGCACGGGGGCGACCATGGCGGCCTCGGCCTCGCCCGGGCCGCCCAGCACCACGATGCCATGGCCGGCCAGCGCGCCGCCGGGCCCGGTCAGCGCCCGGGCCAGGGCGATGAAGCGCTCGGCCGGCCAGACCTTGTAATGCCAGTTCGCGCTGGGGCCGAGGGCGAGGAAGGGGCCGGGAATCGCCGCCGTGCGCGCCATATCCGCGGCATCGAACCAGGCCACGGGCAACGGCGGCGGCGCCAGACCAAGGATGTCGGCCAGATGCACCAGCCGATGTCCCGGCCTGCGGCCACCGCGCATGACGCCGCGCGCCCTGGTTGGCACCATCCAGGCCATGGCCGAGCCGCGCAGATCCACCACCAGGTCCCAGCGCTGCCGCACCGCGAACCACCACAGCCCCAGCCAATGGGCGGAATATTGACGTTTTCGCAGCACCCACAGCCTTTCGAGGCCGGGCATGCGGGAAAAAACGCCCTCGGCCGCCGGGCCGCAGGCCACGGTGAAGCCTGCGCCTGGGTGGCGCGCCATCAGATGGGCCAGCAGCCCGGTGGAGAGCACGGCGTCGCCGATGCGCGTGGAGGAGATGAACAGGATCCGCACGGCTCCTTCCTAACACGGTTGAACCGGCGCCGCGCCCCCGCCAAGTATCGGCCATGCCGATCTCCCTTTTGCCGCATCGCGGCGTTGTCGAACTGGCGGGCCAGGACCGTGTGGTCTTCCTGCAGGGGCTTGTTTCCAACGACGTGGCGCTGGTGGCGCCCGGGCGCTGCGTCTGGGCGGCGCTGCTGACGCCGCAGGGCAAGTGGCTGGCGGATTTTTTTGTCTGCTACCGGCCGGATGCGCTGTTGCTGGAGTGTGAGCGCGGGCAGGCGGCGATGATCGCTGAAAAACTCATAAAGTTCCGGCTGCGCTCCAAGGTCGGGTTGCGCGATGCCTCCAACGGTTTCGCCGTGGTGGCGGGCTGGGGCGAAGCGGGGATGCCGGAGGGTGCCGCGCCCGACCCCCGCCTGCCCGAGGCGGGCTGGCGCGCCGTGATGCAGCGTGGCGACCACCCCGATGCCAGCGCCGCCTATGATTCGCATCGCCTGGCGCTCGGCCTGCCCGATACGGCCGATATGCGCGCCGAGCAGACCGTGCTGCTGGAGGCCGGCTTCGACGAACTGCATGGCGTGAGCTGGGACAAGGGTTGCTACATGGGCCAGGAGCTGACCGCGCGGACCAAGTATCGCGGCCTGGTCAAGCGCCGGCTGGTGCCGGTGCGGGTCGAGGGCGCCCTGCCGCCGCCCGGCACGCCGGTGCTGCGCGATGGGGTGGAGCTGGGCGAAATGCGCTCGGGCCGCGACGGCCGGGGCATGGCGCTGTTGCGGCTGGCCGCGCTGGACGGCGCGCTGGAATGCGGTGGGGCGGTGCTGCACCCCGAACCCGCGGCCTGGATGCGGCTGCCGGCCGATGTCTGAAAAGGATCGCGGCCCCGACATCAGCCCGCCGCCGCCAGTGGTCGTGGCGGCCGGCCTTGTCGTGGCCTGGGTGCTGGGCGCCGTGCTGCCCGTGCAATTGGGGCCGCCCACACCGGCGCTGGGCGGGCTGATGGTCTTCGCTTCCATCGCCTGGCTGGGCTGGGCGCTGCTGGTGATGGTCCGGGCGGGCAATGATCCGCGCCCGCATACCCCCGATACGCTGGTCGTCCGCGGCGGGCCGTATCGCTTCGGCCGCAACCCGATCTATCTGGGTTTTGTGGGGTTTCTCGCCGGGGTGGCGCTGGCCTGGGGCACCCTCTGGGCCTGGCTGGCGGTGGGGGCCGTGTTCCTGTGGCTGGATTTCGCGGTGATCAGGCGCGAGGAATTATATCTCCGCGAAAAATTCGGGGCGGGTTACGCCGAATACGCCGCCCGCACCCGGCGCTGGCTCTGAACTATTCCGGCTGCACGCCCAGCGCCTGCAAGATGCCGCGATAGGCCTCGAACTCGCTGTTAATCATCGCCGTGAACTCGGCCCGCGGCAGGTAGCGGATGATGCTGCGCGCGTTGGCGGCCATACGCCGCACCGCCTCCTGCTGTAGCGATTCCCGGCACAGGCTTTCCAGGCGGTTGAGGATATGATCCGGCGTGCCGCGCGGCGCGTAGATGCCGACCTGGCTGAATTGTAGCGCATCCACCCCCTGCTCGCGCGCCGTGGGCACGTTGGGGAAATCGGGGTGGCGGCGTTCGGAAAACACCGCGATCAGCCGCATCCGGTCCGACAGCACGAACTCCGAGGCCGAGGCCACCACCGCTGTGGAGAAATCGAGCCGCCCCGCCAGCGTCTCGTTGAGATGCGGCGGGTCGCCACGGAAGGCGATATGGGTGAACTCCACCCCGGTGGCGCGTGTGATCCGCCACACGCCGAGCATGGGCAGCGAATTCGGCCCGGCGCTGCCATAGCTGAGGTTTCTCGCCCGCCCCGCGGCCAGCAGATCGGCCAGGTTGCGGATCGGGCTGTCGCTGCGCACGACGAGGCCCAGATGGTTCTCATTGGTGCCGCAGACCGGGGCGACGTGGGTCGGGTCCAGGCCCAAATTGCGCACCATATGCGGCTGCACCACCACCGCGGTCATCGGCGTCAGCGCGATGGTCCGGCCATCGGGCGGCGAGGAGGCCATGAAGCGCATGCCCACCACGCCCGAGCCACCATCACGGTTCACCACCGCGACCGGCACGCCAAGCTGCCGGCCCATATACTCGCCGATGGCGCGCATGAAGGCGTCCGACCCGCCGGGGGAATAGGGGCTGACCAGGGTGATGGCGCCATCCGGGCGCCAATCCTGGGCCTTTGCCGGAATGGCCAGCAGAAGGATCGCGAGCAGAAAACGCATGGGTTTCACTCCTCGATGATGGCGACGGCGCGGACCCAGCCGGCCGAGGCGCGATGGATTTTCACGGGGAAGGCGGCGACGGTGAAACCCTTGTCCGGCAAGGCTTCCAGATTGCCCAGCTTCTCCATGTGGCTGTAGCCGATCTGCCTTCCGGCGCGGTGGCCCTCCCAGATCAGCGACGGGTCGCCGCCGGCATCGAGGCGTTTTCGGGTCGCGCTGAAGGGTGCATCCCAGGACCAGCCATCGGTGCCGACCAGGCGCACGCCGCGCTCGAGCAGATACATCGTCGCCGCCAGCCCCATGCCGCAGCCGCTGTCGATGAAATCATCCTCGCCATAACGGCTGCCGGCGCGGGTGTTGACCAGCACGATGTCGAGCGGCTTCAGCGTGTGGCCGATGCGCGCCAGCTCCGCCTCCACCTCATCGGCTTGCACGACATGGCCGTCGGGTTTGGCACGGAAATCCAGCTTCACCCCGGGGTTGAAGCACCATTCCAGCGGCACCTCGTCGATCCTGAGCGAGGGCCGGCCGCCGGGGATCAACGCCTCATCCTGGCGCGAGAAGTAATGATAGGGCGCGTCCATATGGGTCGCGTTATGGGTCGAGATATTGACCCTTTCGACCGCGGCGTATTCGCCCTCCGGCAGCGCCGAGATCGGCACGCCCATGTATTCCGCCATGCGCGGCGCGGTGTCGTGGTGATTGAGATATTCGATCTGCGGCTCCATCCCCGGCGGGTCGGATTTGATGCCGGATTTCAGCGCCACGGAAATGTCGATAATGCGTCGCATGGGCGTCAGGCCTTGTGAGCGGGGAGGACGGTGCCGCGGCATTCGCCGAAGCCGATGGGCGTGGCGCCGGGCGCATGCGCCTGGCCGGTGAAGATGATGGTGTCGCCATCCTCGAGGTAGCGGCGGGTCTCGCCATTGGGCAGGGCGATGGGGCCGCGCAGCAGGATTTCGGCGATGCAGGCCTCGGCACCCTCGGCGGGGCCGGAGACGGTGCCGCTGCCCAGAAGGTCACCCGGCAGCAGGTTGCAGCCATTCGAAGTGTGGTGGGCGACCATCTGCGCTGGCGTCCAGTACATGTTCTGGAAGGGTGCCGTGGTGATAACATGCGGCGCGGCCATGGCGGGGGTTTGCAGCGCCGCGCGCATCGCGATGGCCAGGCCATCGGGCCGGCCGCTGGTGAGATGGGCGGGGCAGCGCGGTGCGCCCGCCTCGCGCGGCGGCAGATCGGTGGCGAAGGGCGCCAGCGCCTCCGCCGTGACGACCCAGGGGGAGACGGAGGTGTGGAAACTCTTGCCCAGAAAAGGGCCGAGCGGCGGCATTTCGTAGCGCTGGATGTCGCGCACCGACCAGTCGTTCAGCAGGCAGAAGCCGAAGAGGCGCTGGTCCGAGAGGCTGATCGGCGTGGGCTCGCCCTGTTCATTCCCGCCGGCGATCCAGAAGCCGAGCTCCAGCTCGAAATCCATCGCACCGGTCGGGGCGAAGACGATCTCGCCATCGCGGAAATACTGCCCCCAGGGCCGGCGCACATCGATGCCCGAGGGTCGCACCGAGCTGGCGCGGGAATGATAGGCCACGGGCAAGTGATGGAAGGCCGGCGGTAGTGGATTTTTGGGGTCGCGCGCGGCGCCGAGGCGGTGGCAGTGATCGTAGCTCGCCATGAAGTCCGAAAAATTGCGGACCTCGGTGGGCAGATGCATGCGCACCGCCGATTGCGGGTGCAGCAATTCGGGGTGCGGATGCGCGCCCTCGGCCAGCAGCGCGGAGAGATTGTGCCGCAACTCGGCCGAGGCGGCGCGGCCGAGTGCCATCAACGGGTGCAGCGAGGGGCCGGAGGCGGCCTCGGCGGCGGCGCCACGGAGCAGGCCATGCGCCATGGCGGCTGAGATGTCGAAAACCTGGTCGCCGATCGCGACACCGCCGCGCGGCGCATGGCCGCCTGTGGAGAAGATGCCGAGCGGCAGGTTCTGGATGGGGAAATCGCAGCCGGGGATATTGGCGCTGGCCACCCAGCTTGTCAGGCCGGGCGCGTGGGTGTGGTCTGTCGGCAAGTGCCGCTTCCTCCGTTGTTGCGGGGAGCTTGCCCATCTCCGCGCAAATGGGAAAGGTGCTTTTCGAGGACGCGGGTCCCGGGGCATGGCGCCGGAGCGGGCGCGGCACCACATCGCGGTGAGCAGCAAAAGGCATCTTCCATGACCTATGACTTCGACCTCTTCGTCATCGGCGGCGGCTCCGCCGGCGTGCGGCTGGCCCGCATCTCGGCCGGCCACGGCGCCCGGGTGGGGGTCGCGGAGGAGCGTTTTTGGGGCGGCACCTGCGTCAATGTTGGCTGCGTGCCAAAGAAAATCATGGTCCAGGCCGCCGAATATGGCATGTGGGCGGATGACGCCGCGGCCTTCGGCTGGACCGGCATGGTGAAGGGCGAACACGACTGGGCGAAACTGGCGGCGGCGCGCGATGCCGAGGTGGGCAGGCTTTCGGCCATCTATTCCAAGCTGCTGCTGGGCGCGGGCTGCCAGGTGTTTGACGCCCGCGCGACCTTTATTGACGCCCATATGCTGGATGTCGGCGGCCAGCGGGTCACGGCCGAGCGCATCGTCATCGCCACCGGCGGCCAGGCCACCAGGCTGGACATCCCCGGCGCCGAGCACGGCATGATCTCCGATGGGCTCTTCACCCTGCCCGCCCTGCCAAAGCGCGTGGCGATCATTGGCGGCGGCTACATCGCCCTGGAATTCGCCTGCCTGCTCGCCGGCCTGGGCGCCCAGACAGAGGTTTTCCACCGCGCCACCCTGCCGCTGACCGGCTTCGACCAGGACATCCGCGAGGCGCTGCCCGAGGCCATGCGTGCCCAGGGCATCGTGATGAATGCCGGCGTGATGCCGACCCGCATCGCCAAGACCGGCGAGGAATACATCATCAGCCTGACCAGCAATTTCATCCGCGAAGTGGATGCGGTGTTCTTCTGCACCGGCCGGCGCGCCAATACCGCCGGCCTGGGGCTGGAGGCGGCGGGGGTGGCCGTGAACGCTGCCGGCGCCGTCATCGTCGATGACGAACATGCCACCAGCCAGCCACATATCTTTGCGATCGGCGATGTGATCGACCGGCTGAACCTCACCCCCATGGCGACCGCCGTGGGCCATGCCCTGGCCGATACGCTGTTCGGCAAGAATCCGCGGAAGGCCAGCTATCTCAACGTGCCCACCGCCGTCTTCACCTCGCCCCCCATCGGCACGGTGGGGCTGACCGAGGCCGAGGCGGCGAAGCTCGGGCCGACCGACATCTACCTCACCCGCTTCACGCCGATGCGCCACACCATGAGCAAGCGCGAGGGTCGCAAGACCACCATGAAGCTGGTGGTCGACCAGGCCACCCAGAAGATTCTGGGCGCGCATATGCTGGGCGAGGATTCGGCCGAGATCATGCAGGGCATCGGCATCGCCGTGGCGATGGGTGCGACCAAGCAGGATTTCGACCGTACCATCGGCATCCACCCCACCGCGGCCGAGGAATTCGTCACCCTGCGCACCCGCACCCGGGTTGTCGGCGAGGCAGGCACGGAAAAGGCACAGGCCGCGCAGTAGCGCCCGACACCGTTCCGCCATATTCTCAGGCGGATTACCTAGTGGAGAGAAACCAATGGCACGCGCATGGACCCCGTCCAGCTGGCGCGACATGCCGATACGGCAGGTCCCTGAATATCCGGACAACGCGGCACTGGCTGCGATGGAGCAGAAACTCGGCCGCTTTCCGCCGCTGGTTTTCGCCGGCGAGTGTGAGCGGCTGAAGGCCGATCTCGGCCGCGCCGGCGATGGCCGCGCCTTCGTTCTGCAAGGCGGCGATTGCGCCGAGAGCTTTTCGGAGTTCCGCACCGACGCCATTCGCGACACCTTCCGGGTGCTGCTGCAGATGGCGGTGGTGCTGACCTTCGGCGCGACGGTGCCGGTGGTGAAGCTGGGCCGCATGGCCGGGCAATTCGCCAAGCCGCGCTCCAGCGATGTCGAGAAACAGGGCGAGGTGACGCTGCCGAGCTATCGCGGCGACATCATCAACGGCGCCGAATTTTCCGAGGCTGCCCGCACGCCTGATCCTCAGCGGATGGAGTTTGCCTATCTGCAATCGGCCTCGACGCTGAACCTGCTCAGAGCCTTCGCCACCGGCGGCTATGCGGATCTGCATCAGGTCCATCGCTGGAACCTCGATTTCGTCGGCCGCTCACCGCTCACCGCGCAATACGAAGGCCTGGCCCAGCGGATCGACGAGACGCTGAACTTCATGGCCGCCTGCGGCATGAACAGCGAGAACGCACCGCAGATCCGCGAGACGGCATTCTACACCAGCCATGAATCGCTCCTGCTGCCCTATGAGCAGGCGCTGACCCGGCTCAGCTCCACCCATATCGGCAAGCATTACGCCTGCTCGGCGCATTTCCTCTGGATCGGCGACCGGACGCGGCAGCCCGATGGTGCGCATGTCGAGTTCCTGCGCGGCGTGGCCAACCCCATCGGCATGAAGGTGGGCCCCACCATGGATGCGGGCGAGCTGGTCGCGCTGTGCAAGCTGCTGAACCCGGCGAATGAGAAGGGCCGCTTTACGCTCATCTCCCGCATGGGCGCAGGCAAGGTGGCAGAAAAACTGCCGCCGCTGGTGCGCGCGGTGCGTGACGCCGGCTGCAATGTCGTCTGGCTCTGCGACCCCATGCACGGCAACACGACCACCCAGGCCGGCTACAAGACCCGCAGCTTCGACGCCATCCTGGACGAGGTGCGCGGCTTTTTTGACGTCCACGCGGCAGAGGGCACTGTGGCGGGTGGCGTGCATGTGGAAATGACCGGCTCGGATGTGACGGAATGCGTGGGCGGCGCCCATCGCCTCACCGCCGCCAATCTGAGTGAGAATTACGCCACCTTCTGCGACCCGCGGCTGAACGCCGAGCAGTCGCTGGAACTCTCCTTCCTGATCGCCGAGGAACTCAAGGCCCGGCGCGTGACCACGGAACGTCCGGCGCGCGCCGCCGAATGAGCGGCGTCACTGACCCCGCGATCGCCGATCGCACCGATGTTTACTTCAACCGCACCCGCGCCATTGTCGAGAAATTCGGCGATGCGCGGGTCACCTATGCGGTGTTCCTGCGCCGCCCGGTGATCTCGGCGCCACGCATCGCGGTGGATTGGCTGCGCGCGGTGGCCGCCCAGCGCGACACCGCCTTCGATATCGAACTGGTGCATGAGGAGGGCGAATGGGTCGGCGCCGGCGACCCGCTGCTCTACCTCACCGGCTCCTTCGCCAAGCTGGCCGATCTCGAGACGCTCTATCTGCAAAAGCTGGGGGCGGCCTGCGTGGCCGCCCACAACGCCTATCAGATGAGCCTGGAGCTGCCGAAATCGGCCTTCCTCGCCATGGATGCCCGGCACTGCGCCGGCGCCGAGATGCAGGACATGATGGCCTATGCCGCCAGCGTCGGCAGTCGGGCGGCGCAGCGCGAGGGTGCCCGGGGCTTCGTCGGCAATGCCACCAATGGCACGGCGCATTGGTTCGGCGAGAATGCCGGCCGCGGCACCATGCCGCATGCGCTGATCGGCTATGCCGGCTCCACGCTCCGCGCCGCGGAAATGTTTCACGAAACCTTCCCTGATGAGGGTTTGACCGTGCTGGTCGATTATTTCGGCCGCGAGGTGACGGATGGCCTGGAGGTCTGCCGCCGATTTGCCGGCCTCGCCGCAGATGGCCGCATGGCGCTCAGGCTCGACACCCATGGCGGCCGCTTTCTCGAAGGGCTGGACCCGGCGGAGAGCTATGCCGTGCTGGAACGCCATGCGCCCGCCGCGGTGCGCCGCTACCGCAGCGAGACGGAGCTGCGCCACCTCGTGGGCACCGGCGTCTCCGCCGCCGCGGTCTGGCGTGTGCGTGAGGCGCTGGATGCGGCCGGCTTCCCCAGCGTGCGCATCGTGGCCTCCTCCGGCTTCGGCGTCGGCAAGTGCCGGGTGATGGCCGAGGCGCGCGCACCGGTGGATGTGGTGGGCACCGGCAGCTTCCTGCCCGATATCTGGAGCGAAACCTACGCCACCGCCGATATCGTGGACTACAATGGCACCCCGCGCGTCAAGCTCGGCCGCGAATTCCTGCTGCGCCATGCCGAGACGCGCGGCCGGCGTGACTGACGCGGCGGCGCGCGAGCGCCGGATCGGCCTCGCCTGCGCCTTCGGAGTGGTTTTTGTCTGGACCGGGTTCCTGCTGTTCTCCCGCATGGGGGCGCGGCAGGATTTTACCCCCTGGGACATGGCGGCGCTGCGCTATCTCGGCAGTTTCCTGGGCGCCCTGCCGCTGTTGATGGTGTTCGGCTGGCCGCGCGTGCCATGGCGCCGCGCGCTGGTGCTGGTGGCGACCGCAGCCTTCGGCTTTCCGCTCGCGGCCTATGTCGCCTTCGGCTTCGCCCCGGCGGCGCATGGCGCGGTGCTGTTGCCGGGCACCCTGCCCTTCCTCACCGCGGCCCTGTGGTGGGTCGTGCTGGGCGAGGCCTGGACGGCGCGGCGGGTGGCGAGCCTGGTGGTCGTAGCCACCGGCATCGGCCTTCTCGCCAGTGACACTTTCGGCCATTGGTCGGGCGCCTGGCGCGGTGACCTGCTGTTCCTCTTCGGCTCGATGTGCTGGGCCGTCTATGTGCTGGCGGTCAGGCTTTGGCGGCTGGAGGCGCTGGCCGCGACCCTGGCCATCGCGCTGCTGGCGGCGCCGCTCTACCTGCCGCTGTGGTGGTTCCTGCTGCCGAGCAATCTCGGCCAGGTGCCGCTGGGGGCCACGCTGTTCCAGCTCGGCTTCCAGGGGGTGGGCGCGGTGCTTCTGGCGGGTTTCCTGTTCACCCGCGCCAGCAACGCGCTGGGCGGACCGGCGACCTCCACCATCACGGCGGTGGTGCCCGCCATCGCCTCATTGACGGCCTGGCCGCTGCTGGGCGAGGCGCTGGGCCCGGCCGGCCTGGCCGGGGTGGCGCTGGTGACGCTGGGCATGGTGCTGGGGGTGATGCCGGCGGGATGGTTCGCCCGCGCGGGCCGCTTCACCTGAACCTGTTCAGGCGAAACCGCTCTGGCCTTCGTTGTGCCGCGTTTTCCCGCTCGGCTTGTGAAGAGGCAATGCTTGGATAGGCGCCAAGGCGTCAGGCCGCGCCCATCAGCGCCGCCAGCCAGCGATCCACCCGGGCCCGATTGGCGCCGAGATCCGACCAGCCGAACAGGCTGTGCGAATAGAGGAACAGCCCGGTGCCGCCATCGGGTGCGGGCACCGCCTCGGCCACGATGATGTCGGGGTAGTTCATCAGTGCGCTGCGCTCGACCCATTGCGCCTGATGCCGCTCCGGCCAGCTCGTCCGCGGATAGGTGCGCGCGAATTGCCCGGCGACCTGGCCCAGCACCTCGAACAGCCGGCCGATGGAAACGGGATAGACCGGCGTTTCGAGATGCTTGAACCCGGGATGCCAGGTGGGCGCGGCCAGGCAGGTGTTGGGCGAGCGCGGCAGCACCAGGGAGGCGAATTCCAGCGGGCGTGCCTCCTCCAATCCGGCGGCGCCGCGGCTGAGGAGTGCGGTGATGGAGGTCATTCTGAACTTTCTTGACGGATGGCAAGTCGGATGACGCCGCGCATCTCCTCGGGCGGCACCGGCTTGCCCTTGCGCAGGATCGATAGCCGGCCTTCGCGCGCCAGCGCGGCCGCGGCCTGGCGCACTGGCGTCAGCAATTCCCGCCACTGGCCAGGATTGAGCGCCTGCGCGACCTCGCTGGGGCAAATGCTTTTTCCGGGGCCGCGGGCCTCGACCTGACGCAGGATTTCATCGGCGATGTCGGCTCGTGTCATGGCACGAGCCAGCAGGCGGAGGGCTGCCCACCCCAGGAGATGCGCGCGCGGCGATGCCCCTCGGCGGCGAGCCAGAGCCATTCCAACTCGTCGAAGACCATGCGGATCACCGCGAAATGGGTGCGGCCTGCCTCGGCATCGGTCGGCGCCGGCGGCGGCTCAGCGATGGGCTGCCCGGGACCGGGCTGAATGGCGTAGCACATGCGGGAGAAATCGCGGCTGGCGTTCCAGCCGGCGGCGGCGAGATCGTCATCGCTGTGCAGGCTGGCCAGGCCTCGCAGGCGAAGCTGGATGCGCTGGCCGGCGTCATAGGCATGCAGGGCCACGCGTGGTTCGGCGATGATCTCGGCCGCCTTGGCGGCGCGGCGGTCGGTGTGCAGGCGCAGCGTGCGGCTGGCGGCGTCGAAGCCGCGCAGCACCAGGGTGCGCAGGCTGGGCGCGCCGTCGCTGCCGATGGTGGCCAGCGTGGGGGTGTGGAAGGCGCTGCGGCGATCGGCCACCCCGCGGGCCAGGAGCGCGAAGGCCGCCTCGCGCACTGCGTCGAGGTCCTCGGCATGGGCGGGGCGCCAGGCCTGGAGGTTCATGAGGCCATCGCCCGGGCCAGCGCCTGGCCGGAGCGGAACGCCGCCTCCACCCGACCTTCCAGGCAGTAATCGCCGGCAAGGCCGAGCCCCACCGCGCCATCCCAGAGGCAGGGGCGGCCCAGCGCATGTTCGACCAGGGAATAGCGCCAGCGATGCGTCGCCTCGGCCAGGGGCGCGGGTACCCCCAGGGCCAGGCGCAGCGCCGCCGCCACATCCCCCGGCTTGTCCTCGAGATGGGCGCGTGACCAGGCGGGGCCGGCCTGCACCACCCAGGCCTCGGCTATGTCGCGGCCGGGCTTGCTGCTGTTGCGCGCGGCCCAGCCGATCGGGCCGGTTGCCGGCCGCAGCGTATCGGGCAGGTCCAGCCGGGTCTCGAAGACGGCGATCCAGGTCCAGCACGGGGCGTATTCCACGCCGTCCAGCGCGGCTGCGAGGCCGGGTGCCACCGGCCGCAACAGGTCAGCCGCCTGCGGCGCGGGCAGGGTGACGGCGACGGTGTCGAAGGGGCCCTCGGTGGATGGCGTCGTCTCAGGGAGGGGGTGGCCTGGGCGAACGGTATCCGCCGGCAGGTGATCGACCATCCAGCCCGTACCCTCGCGCCGCAGCGCCGAGACATGGCTTCCCAGGCGAATATCCAGCCCCGCGGCCAGCGCGCGCGGCAGTGCCGACATGGCCGGTACCGCGACGATCCGCCCCGCATCGGGCCATTGCGCCATCTCGCAGCCGGCCAGCAGGCTGGCGAAACCAGGGTCTCGCGCAGTGATGTATTGCGCCCCGTGGTCGAGCCTGATGGTGACACCACCGATTTCGAGGCGTTTCGTGGCCAGCCTGCCACCCACGGCGCGACCCTTGTCGAACAGGATCACATCCCGCCTCGCTTCGCGCAGCGCCCTGGCGCAGGAGATGCCAGCCATGCCGGCACCGATGATCGCAATGGTCATACGCCCGAGTTGGGGCAAGCCTGCGCCAGTGGCAAGGCCCGTGATGCGGCAATCAGGCGAAGGCGCGTTCCATCCGGGGCCCGACATGGCCGGCCACCTCGCGGATGATTTTGCGCCTGACCGCGGATTCGAAGGCGTCGAAGCCTTCCGCCACCATGACGAAGCTGCCCGCGCCGCCGATCACCCTGTCCTGGTAGTATTCGTCGAGCGGCTGCATCTGCATCAGCCCCGGCGGTGGTGGCGCGCGATCCAGCACGGCCAGGCCATTGAGCACGATGCCACGGCCCAGCGCATCGGCGCGCGCCTGGCCGACATCGCGGCCGGAATTGTTGACCCCATCGCCCGAGATATCGACGACCTGGCGGGTGCCCTCATAGCCCTGGCTGAAGAGCTGGGCGGCAAAATCGATTGCGCCCGAGATTGACGTGTAGAGGTGGGTGCGCCGCGGCGCGGCATCGATGGCGGCGGCGAAGCGCTCGGAGCCGGCGGCGCCGTCAAGCTTCATCCAGGGAACGAGATGTTCCTGGATGTTCCAGTCACTCCAGGTGAAGAGGGTGCAGGCGATGGCGCCCACCGGCCCGCCGGTGAAGGCCTCGATCATCCGGATGTCGCGGAAGGCGCTGGCGTAGCCGCGGAACTGCATCTCCTGCTCCTCAGGATCGACGGAGCGCGAGACATCGACGGCGAGCACGAGTTCCACATCGACGGGCTCAGGCCCGAAGGTGGTGGCCCGCGCGTGGCGCGTCCCCAGAAAGGCCGGCGCGCTGAGCTGCGCGGCGCCGGCGACCATGACACTCGACAAGAAAACACGACGACGCATGAAAGCTCCTCACAAGAACTTCCCGTGCGGCGGATCCTCAATGACCCGGGCCTGGATGCACCTCCGATCCGGGATGCCCACGCCCTTTGGCCATGAAGGTTTTATGGCATTGCCCAAGTTAACAGAATGGTATTTGTGCGGCGCAATATCTCAAATCAATCGCGCAACGAAGCCGCGCTGCACAGCCTGTTGGCGAAGCGCCCAAGCCATGGGCAAACTTCGGCATGGATAGCTTCACCCCGATCGCCGACAACATCCATCTGCGGGTTCGCGCCTTGGAGGCCGAACACAAGCAGATGCGCGCCACGCTCGACAGCCTGCAGGTGCCCGCGGGCGCGCCCATTCCACTTGAAAGGATCGAGGCGCTGGCGGCGGAGAATGCCCGGCTGCGCGAAGAAAACCGCGTGTTGCGCCGCCGTGCCGATTACGAGGATTGGTTCGAGAGCATGTTCGCGGTGCGCCTGCCCACCCCCAACACCTGGCCCTTCACCACCTGGAGCACCGGCACGGCCTGGGGCGACAAGGCCGCTTTCGGCCTGCAGGACGCCGAAATCATCTTCGCCGAGCATCTTCTGGAGCGGCTGGAGGTGGAGGGGGTGTCCGGCGCTATCGTCGAATTCGGCACCTATTACGGCCATTGGGTGCAGGTGCTGGCCGAGATCCAGGAGCGGCGCGGCTGGAGTCGCGAGATTTGGGGCTTCGACAGCTTCGAAGGCCTGCCCGCTCCGCAGACCGGGCTGGACCCGACGGTGTGGTCCGAAGGGCAATACGCGGCGCCCTTCGATGAGGTGAAGCTGCGGCTGCAACTGGACAAGCGCCCCTGGTTGCAACTCGTGAAGGGCTGGTTCAACGAAAGCCTGGTGGCCGAGCCGGCAACCGGCATCGAGCGCATCGCCTATGCCAGAATCGATGGCGACCTTTATGCGAGCTGCGTCGATTGCCTGGCCTATCTCACGCCGCGCCTGGTACAAGGCGCGATCCTGGTCTTCGACGACTGGCAATTCGACCCCAGCGTGGGCGAGCCGCGCGCCTTCGCCGAATGGCGGGCGGCCAATCCGGGCTGGGAGTTCGAATTTCTGGGGATGAATCTCTGGGCCCACCTCTATTCGCGGGTGACGCGGCGGCCGTGAGCCCGCTGCACTACATTTAAATCGCCCTGACTGTGTCAGGGCGATTTAAATGTAGCTTTGCCTGGCCCGGCAATTGGCGCTCTGGAGGTTTCCACCCTGAGCGATTGCGGGCTAACGGTATGTTATGACTTCCCTGCGCTAACTTCGTGCTGGGCATCCGGCGCGTGCCGGCGATACTAGTCAAAGCCGCGGAAAATCCGCGGCGGATTCGGCATTGCCAAAATGGTGGGGGTTCAATGGAGTTTGAGATCGCGAATATAGCCGCCGCCTGCTCCATGCGTGGCTTTCGCTACATGGCCTTTCCGCCGATCGTTTTTGATGAACCGGTGCGCCTGCCGGAGCCGGAGCCGGAGCCGGAGCCGGTTACGGAGCCGGTTACGGAGCCAGCGATGGAGTTGGCGGCGCCCGCCCCGGTGGAAGTTGCTGAAGCTGGGCCAGTCGCCATACAGGCGGCGGGCGCTGTCGCGGCCGCAGTTCCACGGCCCGTGGCCCGTATCGAGCCCACGCCCTTTGCCGCCGTGGTGGCCGCGCTGGCCCCCAGCCCGCAGGAAACCCCACGCTCCGCCACGCCGCCACTGCCTGCTGAGCGCCGCTTTGCCCTGCTGACCGACGTGACCGCCGAGATTCGCCGCCTGGGTGGCCGATGACCCAACAAGGAGGCGCCTTCGCATGCCGCTGATCGCCATCGCCTCGCCGAAAGGGGGTGTCGGCAAGACCACGCTCACCGCCCATCTCGCCGCCATCCTGGCCGGCCGCGGCTATTCCGTGCTGGTGCTCGATCTCGATCCGCAGAATGCGCTGCGCCTGCATCTCGGCGTCCCGCTCCGCGAACAGGGCGGCTTCATGGCTGAGATCAGGCGAAAGCCCGATTGGCGTGCCTGCGCGCACAACACCGCCTGCGGGGCGAGGCTGCTGCCATTCGGCGCCGTCGAACCCGATGAGGTGCTCGACATCGCCGCAGCCCTGGGTCGCGACCCAGGGCTGCTCGCTGCACCGGTGCAGCAGATGTTGAGCGAGCCTGATCTCGTCGTGCTGGTCGATACGCCGCCGGGGCCCGGGACGGCGATCGCGGCGCTCTATCCGCTGATCGACCTCATGGTGCTGGTGCTGCTGGCCGATGCCGGCAGCGCCTCGCTCGTGCCGCAGATCGCGGCCAATAGCTTCATGGGTCGCGGCAGCCTGGCGCAGCGTGCGGCCGAACGCGCGGTGGTGGTGCTCAACCAGTTCGCACCGCAGGCTGCCCTGTCCAGCGCGGTGCTGGATATGGCGCAACGCGCGCTGGGCCATCGCCTGCTCGGCGCCATCGCGCGTGACGAGGCAGTGGCGGAGGCCCTGGCCGATAAGCGGCTGCTGACCAATGGCGCGCGCGGCGCGGCGGAGGACATGCAGGTCGTCGCCGATGCCGTGGTTCGCCGCGCCGGGCTGCAACTCCCGGGCAACCGACGAAGCGGTTTCTCCGCGCTCAGCGAATGGGGTGGCTGATGGCCGGTTTTTCGCCCGCGGGACCCTCACTCCTCGCCCGCACGCAGCGCACCATCGCGGTGCTGCTCGGGCTGCTCCTGGGCTTCACCTTCATCACCCTGCCGATGGATGCCGAGCAGCAGGCCTGGCTGACCCTGGGCGGCATCGTCGCCTTCCTCATCCTCAACCGCAACAGCAGCCGCAAGGTCGGCCTCGTGCTGGTCTTCATCTCGATCATGGTGACCAGCCGCTACCTGTTCTGGCGCGCGACCGAGACTTTGGAATTCGACACGCTGTGGCAGACGCTGCTGGGCGGGATCCTGTTCGCGGCGGAGCTTTTCGCCGGGCTGCTGATGGCGCTCTCCTATATCCAGACCAGCTATCCGCTGGAGCGCAAGCCGGTGCCGCTGCCGGCCGACCCGGCCCTCTGGCCCACCGTCGATGTCTATATCCCCACCTACAATGAGAGCATGGAAATCGTCCGCCCCACCGTGTTGGCGGCAATGAACATGGACTACCCGCGCGAGAAGATGAATGTCTGGATTCTCGACGATGGAAGGCGCGAGGAGTTCCGCAACTTCGCCGAGGAGGCAGGCTGCGGCTACATCATCCGGCCCGACAACAACCACGCCAAGGCGGGCAACCTCAACCACGCGATGAAGCACACCGATGCCGAATACATCGCGATCTTCGACTGCGACCACGCCCCCACCCGTGCTTTCCTCCAATTCACCCTTGGATGGCTGGTGCGCGACAGCCGCATCGCCATGGTGCAGACGCCGCACCATTTCTATTCGCCCGATCCCTTCGAGCGGAACCTGGCGCGCCAGCGCAAAGTGCCCAATGAGGGGCTGCTGTTCTACGGCGCCATCCAACCCGGCAATGACCTCTGGAACGCGGCCTTCTTTTGCGGCAGCTGCGCGGTCCTGCGCCGCACCGCGCTGGAGGAGGTGGGCGGCGTCGCGCATGAGACGGTGACGGAGGATTGCCACACCTCATTCCGCATGCAGCAGAAGGGCTGGCACACCGCCTATATCCGCATTCCCCTGGCCGCTGGCCTGGCGACGGAACGCCTCTCGTTGCATATCGGCCAGCGCATGCGCTGGGCGCGCGGCATGCTGCAGATCATGCGGCAGGAGAACACGCTTTTCGCGCCCGGGTTGAAATGGTCGCAACGGTTCTGCTACTTCATTGCGGGTTTTGGTTTCCTCTTTGCCTTGCCGCGGCTGGTCTTCCTCACCTCACCGCTGGCCTTCCTCTTTCTGGGCGAAAGCGTGATCGCGGCCAGCCCGCTCGCCATCCTGGCCTATGCCGGCAGCCACCTCTTCCACGCCGTGGCGACGACAGCGCGGCTGAACGGTCGGCACCGGCACAGCTTCTGGTCGGAGATCTACGAGGCATCCCTGGCGGTGCCGCTGCTTCCCGTCACGCTGCTGACGCTGTGGGACCCGCGCAAGGGAAAATTCAACGTCACCGACAAGGGCGGCACCCTGGAGGCCGGCTATCTCGACCTCAGGGCGGTTGCCCCGAACCTCATCCTGCTGGTGCTGCTCAGCATCGGCTTTGGCATCGGGTTGTGGGGTATCTTCTCCACCTCGTCGGATACGCTGGAATTCCGCGCCTATCTGCTGAACACGGTCTGGGCCGGACTTTGCCTGGTGCCGCTCGCCGCCAGCGTGGCGGTGGGGCGAGAGCGGGAGCAGATGCGCATTCGTGCCCGCGTCGAGGCCGAGCTGCCCGGCGCGCTCACCCTCGCCAATGGCGAGCGTCTGGCGGCGCGCAGCGGCAATCTCTCGCTCTCCGGCGCGCGGATGATCCTGGAGCGGCCGCTGGGCGTTATGGATGGCGAGCACGCCGTGGCCAGCTTCGAGACCGGTGGCGAGACCATCGCCATCCGCTGCGAGATCCTCCGCTGGGAGGAGAATGAGGTCTTCGTGCGCTTCTTCATCGACACGGTGGCCGATGAAGCCGCGGTGGTGCGTGCCTTCTTCGGCCGCCCCGATGCCTGGCTGCACTGGGATGACTGGCCCACCGACAGGCCGTTGCGCTCTTTGGGGAATGTGGTGATGGCGACTGCCGATGCGGTGTTCCGCAAGTACCGGTTTGGCATCGTCCGGCCTCTGCGCGCGGTGGCGGCGCCCAAGCCGCCGGCCCAGGCCGCCCGGGTGTCCGACGTGGTGAAGCCGCGCCAGCGAGTTTTGGAGACCATGGCACTGCTGCTGTGCCTGGTATCCCCCGCCCTGATAACCCCCGCTCTGGCGCAAACCCCGCCGCCGGTGCCGCCGCCCCTGGCCGCTCCCGGCCCCGCATCCGCCGCCGCCTTCACCGGCATCCTGCCCGAAGGGGCGCGGGTGGTCACCCGCACGCTGCGTGATCTCGGTCTCCAGGGCCCCATGCAGCTGCGCGGCGTGAGCGACCTGCAGGGCGTGCTGTTTGGCCTGCGCGCCGACGAGGTGGTGACCGAGGCCCGGCTGACGGTGGCAGGCGGCGCCTCCGCGGCCCTGATCCCCACGCTCAGCCAGATCTCGGTGTCGCTCAATGAGCAGTTCGTCGGCAATATTCCGATGGACTCCGCCCGGCAGACCTTCGGGCCGCTCGAGTTTCCGCTCGACCCGCTCTATTTCGCCGAAATCAACCGGCTGAATTTCCGCTTCACCGGCCGCTATGCGGTGGAATGCAACGACCCACTCTCCGGCCTGCTCTACGCCACCCTGTCTGACCTGTCCTCGGTGCAGATGCGCATCGAGCGGTTGCCGCCGCAGCGTGACCTCTCCCGCCTGCCCGAGCCGCTGTTCGACCGGCGGGTGCTGAACGGCCAGCTCACGCTGCCCTTCCTGCTGCCCGAGAGCACCGGCCCGGCCGGGCTCCGCGCCGCCGGTATCGTGGCCAGTTGGTTTGCGGTGCAGGCGGATTATCGCGGCGCGACCTTCCCGGTCGAGCGTGGGCTGCCGCTGCGCGGCGATGCAGTGGTGATCGCCGCCGGTCCCGATGCCGTGCCGGGCCTGGCGCTGCCCCGCTTCGATGGCCCGACGCTGGCGCTCGTCGCCCACCCCAATGACAGCTTCGGCACGTTGCTGGTGGTGGGTGGCCGCACCGAGGCCGAGGCGGCCGCCGCCGCCGCCGCCCTGGTCGCCGCCCGGCCGGGGTTGAGCGGCGAGCTGGCCCGCGTCGCCGCGCCCAGCTTCGCCGCGCGCCGGCCCTATGACGCGCCGCGCTGGATTCGCACCGATGGCCCGGTCTCCCTGGGCAGCATGGTGGACCGTGAGGCGCTGCAATCGCAGGGTTTCTCGCCTGGGGCGATCCGCGTGCCGCTGCGCACCGCGCCGGACCTCTACACCTGGCGTGGTCGTGGCTTTCCGCTCGACCTGCGTTTCCGCGCCCCCCCCGGCCCGGTGGTGGATGTCTCGAGCTCACGGCTGGATGTCTCGCTATCAGGCAATTATCTGCGCTCATTCGCGCTGGCCGATGAGAACAGCGTGGTGAACTGGGTTACCGAGCTGGTGGCCGACCAGATGGGCATGCCGCGCGAGATGCGCCGCGGCCGACTGAACCTGCCGCCCTATCTCCTGCTGGGGCAGGAGGAGCTGCAACTGCGCTTCGACATGCGCCCGATGAACCGTGGCGACTGCGCCGCCACGCCGGCCGATGTCCGGGCCAGCGTGGGCGCCGACAGCACGGTCGATTTCAGCCGCGCCTATCGGCATGCGCGAATGCCCAATCTGGGCTTTTTCGCCTCCTCGGGCTTTCCCTTCACCCGGCTGGCCGATCTGTCGGGCACCGCCGTGGTGATGCCGGAGCGGCCGAATGCGTTGGAAACCCAAGCCTATCTGGATCTTGTGGGCCATCTGGCGACGATCGTCGGCCTGCCGGCCACGGGGCTCCAGGTGGTCGGGCCGACCGCTCTGGCCAGTGTCTCGGGGCGCGACCTGCTGGTGATCGGCACGCTGGCGCGCCAGCCCGCGCTGGGCCAGTTGCTGCGCGAAACGCCGGTCCGGGTCGAGGGCGACAGGCTGACCCTCGCCCTGCCGGACATGCTGCAGGATGTGCGCGCGGCGCTGCTCGGCGCGCCCGGCCGTTCCGAACGCAACCGCGCGAGTGCGACCGTCAACGAGTCCTCCGGCGAGGGCCTGGCCGCGCTGCTGTCGGGCGAGAGCCCGCTGGCCTCTGGCCGCAGCGTGGTGGCCTTCACCGGTGCCACGCCGGCCTCGATCATCACACTGGTGGCCGCGCTCCGCGACCCGGAGATGAACCCGCGCATCCAGGGCGATGTCTCGCTGCTCAGCGGCGGACGCATTGCTGCCTTCCAGACCGCCACGCCCTATTTCGTCGGTGAATTGCCATGGTGGCTCTGGCCGCAGCGCTGGGCTGGCGAGCAGCCGCTTCGCGCCTTGCTGCTGCTGTTGGCTGCTGGCGTGCTGATCGGTTTCCCCAGCTACTGGGTGCTGCGTCGCCGGGCACTTTCCCGGTTGCGCGCACGCGGGCCGCAATGAGATGAACCGTGGCATGAAGCGCGCCCTTCCACTCCTCCTCGGCCTGCTCGCCGGCGCGCCGGCGATGGCGCAGACCAGTGCGGTGGAGCTGCTGATCCGCCAGGCGGAGCGCTGGCTGGGCCAGGACAGGGCGGATCTGGCCGCCAGCTCGATCGAGCGCGCGCTGTCGGCCGAGCCGCGCAACACCGCGGCACTGGCGCTGGCCGCGCGGATCGAGGCGTCCCGCAACAACCGCACCGCCGCCGCCGGTTTCGAAGCTCGGCTGCGCGAGGCCGGCGGCACCGTCGAACAGCGCGCCCAGGCCGAGGGCGCGCTGCGCAGCGCCGCGGTCGACCGTGCGGCGATCGAGGAGGCGCGGCGCCTCGCGCGCGAGGGGCGCCCTGCCGAGGCGGCGGCGCGCTACCGCGCCATCTTCGGCACCCAGGGCCCGACCGAGGCCTACGCCCAGGAGTATTTCCAGGCCCTGGCCGCCGCCGATTCCAGCCGCGATGAGGGTGTGCGCGGCCTGCAGCGCCTGGCCGAACAGCCCAACGCCTCGCCGCGCGCCCGCTTCGTCGCGGCGCAGAACCTGACCTTCCAGCCCGCCACCCGGGCCGAGGGTATCCGCCGCCTGACCCAGCTGGTCGACAATCCCGAACTGGGTGCCGATGCCCGCGCCGCCTGGCGGCAGGCCCTGGCCTGGTCGGCCAGCGACCCCGCCGCGGCACCGCAGATCGAGGCCTATCTGCGCCGCTTCCCCGATGATACCGAGCTGCGCCGCGCCCAGGCCGCAGCCCCGCAACCCGCCGCACGCGACCCGGGCTTCGCCGCCCGCCGCGAAGGGTTCGAGCGGCTGGAGGCCGGCAGCCTGCGCGACGCGACCCGCCAGTTCGACACGGCGCTGGCCACCAACCCCAATGATGCCGATGCGCTGGGGGGCCTGGGCGTGGTGCGCCTGCGCGAGGGGCGCAATGCCGAGGCGCGCAGCCTGCTGGAGCGTGCCGTCGCGGCCGACCCCGCGCGCGCGGCGCAATGGCAACCCGCGCTCGACGGCGCCGCCTATGGCCTTGAGCTGGCCGAGGCGCGCGCCGCCATCCGCCGCAACGCCCTCGATGAGGCCGACACCATCCTGCGCAGCGCCCAGCGCCGGTCCGTGCAGGACCGCAGCGATGCCGAAACACTGCTGGGCGAGCTGGCCCTGCGCCGTGGCGATGCGGCAGCGGCCGAACAGCGCTTCCGCACCGCCCTGGCCCGTCGCCCTGGCTTTCCACCAGCCCAGCAGGGCCTGAACCAGGCCTTGCGCGCGCAGGGCCGCCTGGCCGAGGTGCCAGTGCGCGGCCCCCGCCTGCCTGAAGCCGGCGATGGTCCCGCCCCCACGGGCGGCGAGGCCGGCCGGCTGCGGGCCGAGGCCGCGCGGGTGACCGACCCCGGCGTGGCCGCCGCCCTGCTGCGGCAGGCCAGCCAGATGGCGCCGGACGATCCCTGGATCCGTCTCGACCTCGCCCGCGCTCTGCGACGACAGGGCAATGCGCAGGAGGGCCGCGCCATTGTCGAGGAGCTGGCGATCCGCAGCGGCCGGCGCGATGACCTCTATGCTGCCGCGCTGCTCGCCGATGAGGATGGCCGCGTGCTGGATGCCGAAGGGTTTCTCGGCCGCATTCCGCCCGGCCAGCGCAGTGCCGACATGGCCAGGCTCAGTCAGCGGCTGCGCAACCAGGCTGAGGTGCAGCGCGCCGTCGCCCAGCTCTCCGGCCGCAGCACGGGGGAGGGGCGGGTCGCGCTGCTCACCCTCGCCGCCCGGCCGGACCCTTCGGGCGCCACTGCCGCCGCCGTGATCCGCGCATTGGGCAATGCCAATGACCGGTTTGGCGCTGCCGAGGCGGCGCGTATCGCCGAAGCCGCCAATCGCAGCGCCGGCCCGGGCGTGCGCATCGCCATCGCCGGCGCGCTGCTGGGTGCGGGGCTGGAGGCCGAGGCGTTGGCCATGGCGGATGCCGTCGAACTCGCCAATCCCAGCGTCGAGCAGCGGCGCGACATCGCCGCCCTGCGCGGCGGCATCGCCATCCGCAGCGCCGACCGGCTGAACGAGGGCGGCGAGCAGGCGCGTGGCTTCGAGGCGCTGCGCCCGGTGCTAGAGCGTGACCCGGACAATGCCGATGCGACCCTCGCCCTTGGCAGGCTCTTCCAGGGTGCGCGCCAGCCCAGCGAGGCGCTGCGGGTGGCCGATGCCGTGCTCGCCCGCAACCCGCGCAATATCGATGCCCGCGCCGCCGCGGTGGATGCAGCGATCGCGCTGCGCGAACGCGCCCGCGCCGAAGCCCTTGTGGCCGAGGGCCAGGACCTGCATCCGCGCGACAGCCGCATGGCGCTGATGGAGGCGCGCATGGCGCGCGCCTTCAACCAGGAGAGCCGCGCCCTGCGCGCGCTGGAACTCGCCCAGCAGCAGCGCAGGGCGGAGCTTGGCCAGCGCACAGGCGTGCCGCTGGCCGCGGCCACCCCTGGCGCCAGCCTGCAGAATCCCTTCCTGCGTCCGGGCGCCGCCGTGCCCCTGGCCAGTGCCGGCGGCGCCGCGGTGCCGTCGGATCGGATCGCCCGCGACATCGCGAACGAAATGGCCAGCCTGCAGCGCGAGAGTGGGCCGAGCGGCACCATCTCGGCCGGGTTGCGCACCCGCACCGGCGCGGCGGGGCTCGACAAGCTGACCGAGGTGAGCTCGACCGTGGCCGGCGAGTTCACGCCCGGCGGCATCGGCGGCCGGCTCATCGCCAATGTCACCGGCGTCTCGCTCAATGCCGGCAATCTGGGCGGCAATGCCCAGAACCAGAATCGCTTCGGCAGCAATGGCGCCTTTGGCACCACGCAGTCGCCGCGCAGCAGTGCGGCCGGCGCCTCGGTCGGCCTGACCTATCAGCGTGGCGATGCCTTCCGCCTCGATATCGGCAGCAGCCCCTTCGGCTTTCCCAATGGCACCCAGGTGCTGGGCGGGGTGGAATACGCCCCGCAGATCACCGAAAACCTGCGCCTGCGCCTGACCGGTGAGCGGCGCAGCGTCACCGACAGCCTGCTGAGCTGGGCCGGCCAGGTCGACCGGGTGACCAACCGCCGCTGGGGCCAGGTGGTGCGCAGTGGCGGCCGCGGCCAGATCGAGGTGCCGGTCGGCGCTGGCTACCTCTATGCCGGCGGCGGCTACGCCGTCTATGACGGCGACAACGTCGCCAGCAACAACCGGACCGAGGCGGGGGCGGGCTTCAGCTATCCGCTGATCACCCGGCCCGACGGCACCCTCAGCATGGGCACGGACCTGGTCTATTTCTCCTTCGACCGGAACCTGCGCTTCTTCAGCCTGGGCCATGGCGGCTACTACTCGCCGCAGAGCTTCTTCGCCTTCAACGTGCCGGTGGATTACCGCGGCCGCAGCGGCGATTTTTCCTATCGTCTGGGTGCCACGGCGGGTTACGCGGTGTGGCGCGAGAGTGCGGCGCCGTTCTTCCCGCTCGACCCTGGCCTGCAATCCCAGGCCGATGCCCGCGCGGCGCGCGACAGCACGGTGCTGTCCCGCTACCCCTCGCAGTCCAGGCAGAACTTCATCGCCAACCTGCGCGCCGATGTCGATTACGCGATCACGCCGCAGATCAATCTCGGTGCGAGCTTCCGCTACGATCGTTCGGCCAATTGGGACGAAACCCGCGTGCTGGTGCGCTTGCAGGGGCGTTTCTGACCAGGGCGATTGCGGGCTACCGCGCCGCCCAGGCGTGCAGCAGCACACCCTCTGCCTGCTTGCCCTGCGGGGTGAAATCCGTGTCGCTGGCGCCGCCGCCATGGCTGTCGGTCAGCCAGCGCCAGAGCAGCACAGCCTCCACGCTCGGCCGGTCGAGCCTTCGCAGCCAGCGCGCCAGCGCTTCGGCCTGCACGCGCTGATCCGGCACGCTGGCCCGTTCCTCGACCGAAAGGCCAGGATTGGCGGCGGCCCCGGCGGCGGAGCGGATGCCCAGCTCCGCCACCCAGACGCGCCGGCGCAGGCGCTGCTCCAGCGCGTCGATCCGCTCGACCTCGCGCTGCATGGCCGCCGCCCATTGCTCACTGCGGTCATCCGCGCCGAGGGGGCGGAAGATCCGCAACCCAACCGCATCGAGCAGCGGCCAATGCGGGAAGGTCTGTGCATCGTCACTGTCGGCCGCCACGGCGAGAAGCCGGCCACGGAACACCGCGCGGATGGCGGCGATGGTCTCCGCCCATTCCGGCCGCGTATTCGCGGCCGGAATGGCGGTGGCGATCGAGAAGGCCTCGGCACCCGCCTCCTGCGCCACCCGCGCCATGGCGACCAGGGCGGCGGTATAGGCGGTGAACCAGCGCCGCCAGGCCGCGTCATCGGCGTGGCGCACCACGCCCGGCCGCGCGGAATTGACCCAGAGATGCGGCTTCACCAGGACCTTGAGGCCGAGTTCGCGGGCCTGCCGGATGCCGCCGGCCAGCGCCGCGTCGGGGGTATCGCCGCCGCGCACGACATTGGCGCTGTCGGGTGTGGGCTGCCAGAGATAGGGGGTTAGCGCCAGGCTATTGGCGCCCACCCCGGCCAGCAGGCGCATCGCGCGGCGGGCCTCGGCCCCGCCGAGCGCGGCATTCGCGGCCTGCACGACATTGGCGCCACGCCAGGTCTGCGGAGGCGGCGCGGGCTCGGCGGCCGGGGCTGCGGCGGGGGCCTGGCCGGCGCGCGGTCGATTCTGGGCGCTCGCCGCCACGGGGCTGCCCAGCAGAGAGGAAGCGATGAGGTGGCGACGACGCATGCGGCCACCCTACATCATTTGGCCCAAAAGGTCAGGCCGCTGCTTCCACCAGAACCAGCTCCGCCTCCTCATCGGCGATGATGCGCAGCTCCGCCTCGTCCCGGATGGCCGCGCCGTCGCGGGTGTTCAGCTTCACGCCGTTCACCGTGACGCTGCCGCGCGCGGGCACCAGATAGGCCACGCGGCCAGGCGCCAGGCCCTGCACCAGCGCCTGCCCCGCGCTGAGCGTGGTCGCCATCACCGCCGCATCGGCGTTGATCGGCAGCGCGCCGTCATCGCCATGCACGCCCCCTGGACGGCCGCTCGCCAGCACCTCAAACCCCGCCTCGCGCGCCGCCTTGGGGAAGGTTTTGGCGCCCCAGTTCGGCTTGGCACCGACACGGTCGGGCAGGATCCAGATCTGGAAGATTTTTGTGACGTCGGGTTCGAGGTTGTACTCGCTATGCGTCACGCCGGTGCCGGCGGACATGATCTGCACGTCGCCCGCCTCGGTGCGGCCCTCATTGCCCAGATTGTCGCGATGGGTGATGGCGCCCTGGCGGACATAGGTGATGATTTCCATGTCGCGATGCGGGTGCGGCGGGAAGCCCTCGCCCGGGGCGATCTCGTCATCGTTCCAGACGCGCAAATTGCCCCAGTGGTCGCGTGACGAATCGCGGTAATGGCCGAAGGAGAAGTGGTGCCTGGCCTTCAGCCAGCCGAAATCCGCCGCGCCGAGGGTGTTGAAGGGCCTGATGTCGATCATGGTGGTTTTCCCGTGCAGCCGGTTGGTGGCTGCGATGGCGGGAAGATAGGGATGCGGCGGGGGCTATGCCATCGCGCGGGGCGCATCACCGCTATTGACGGGCGTGATGGCGCGTGCCGCCAGTCGCTCCCGCCCATGCGGCGTGGCGACGACGCGCAAGCCGCCCTCGCCATCGCTGATGCAGGCGACAAGACCCTGCTCCATCGCATCCTCCCACACCGTCAGACGTGGGCAGGAGGTGCGCCAGGCCTCGATCGCCTCGGCATAGCTGCGCGGCTGGCGTTCCAGCCATTCCACCAGATCCAGCATCAGCGCACCGACAATCTCGTTCACGGTCCCACTCCCAACAGCCAGGCGCCCTGCGCCAGATAAAACAGCCCGATGGCGGTGATGATCCTTCCGCCCCAGAGGCGGAAACTGGCATCGCTCATCCCCTCCAGCACCCGCCGCGCCAGCGTGGTGCCAGCCATGGAGGCAAGGATGGCCATGCCGCCCAGCCAGGGGTCCACGCTGCCGGCATTGTCGATCAGCCCGGCGAAGTATACAAGTTTCAGGGCATGGCTCAGGGTCTGGCACATCGACTTCGTCGCCACGACCTGCCGCCGCTCGAGCTTGCCGCCCAGGAAGAAACTGTCGGCCAGCGGGCCGGCCACGCCGGTCAGCAGCATCAGCGCCATGCAGAGCGTGCCGTAGAGCACCCCCTGGGCCGGGCTCTCGGCATCCGGCGCCATGCCGCGGGGCAGCAGCCGCACCAGGAAGGGCGAGGCGCCCAGGCCCAGCAGCGCCCAGGGCTTCTCCGGCACGAAGCGCACCAGCGACCAGGCGCCGAGCGCCAGGAGGCACCCCACCGCATAGGCGGCCACGATCCGCCAGCGCACATGGCGGATCCACAGCGCCGTGCGCCAGCCATTGGAGGCGATCTGCGTCACCGCATGCAGCGCCATGGCATCGGGCAGCGGCATCACCGCCAGCAACACGCCGACCAGGATCAACCCGCCCGCCATGCCGAAGATGCCGGAGAGGAAGGAGGTGCCGACCATCACGGCGCAGAGGAGAAGGAACAACGTCATGGCGAGGCCAGCGCGATCCGATAGCGCAGGCCCGGGCCGCCGCCATAGCTCGCATCCTTGGTGAAGTGTTCCACGAAGACGCCGCCATTGGCCTCAATCACCGCGCGGGAGCCGGCATTGTCGGGTTCTGTCGTCACCTCGACATGCGGCAGGCCGAGCGGCGCGATCTCCAACAGCAACAACCCCAGCGCGCGGGTGGCGATACCCCGCCGGCGCTTCCACGGCACCACGCCATAGCCGATATGGCCGAGCATATGCGGCGGCAGGGCTGATGTGCCGTGCTGCCAGCGGAAGTTGACGGAGCCGCAGAATTCCCCATCCCACATCCAGCGCCGGAAGCCGGGCAGGCGGGGTTTGGTGCTGCCATCGACCATGCGGATCGGGCCGCCCTTGGCCTCGGGGTCGTCGAGCGCGTCCAGGAACCGGTCCGGAGCCTCGGCGATGGCGCGGAGTTCCCGTTCGATCGCCTCGCGTGGCAGGACGTTGTCGGGCGACCAGCCGTGCTCCAGCGCCGCCCGGTATGAGGGCAGGTGCTCGAGCGCGGGCCGGACAAGCTCTACCGACACATCAGCACGGGTATCTCGCTGTTCTCCAACACATGCCGCGTCACGCCGCCGAGGATCAGCTGGCGGATGCGGCTGTGGCTATAGGCCCCCATGCAGAGCAGATCGGCCTCGAAATCCCGCACCGCGCCGAGCAGCCCGGCCCCCACATCCTTGGTCATCGGCTTGAACACCTGGCTGCCGGCGGAGATGCCGTGCCAGTGCAGGTAGGACATGATGCCCTCCACCTTCGGGCCGCGCCGCTGGTATTCATCGGCATGGAGCACCCGGCAGGCATTGGTCTGGTGCAGCCAGGGCAGGGCGGCGGCCATGGCGGCGGCACTTTCGGCGGTGCCGTTCCAGGCGCAGCAAATCCGCGTGCCGATGGAGGTGGGCGCGCGGCGGGGTGCTATCAACACCGGCCGGCCCGAATCGAACAGCACGGCATGCAGCGCGTCGGAGGAGGAGACATCCTCATCGGCTTCGGGGTGCGGCACCACGGCCATGTCGTAGAGGCGCGATTGCTGCGCCACCACATCCTCCTCGCGCCCGGCGATGCTCTCGAAGGAGAGGGTGACGCCGTCGGTTTTGTTCGCCACCTCGGCGCTATCGGCGAGTGTCACATCGCCCAGCGCGCCGGCCATGCGGTCGAACAGCGCCTTCACGCGGCCGGCGCGTTCGCCGGATTCGCGTTCGGTCGCGGCCATCATTTCCTCGATCATCGCGCCCGACAGGCCCTCGCCGGCCAAAGGTGCGACATCACGCGCATCGACGCGGACATGCAGGCAATGCACATGCGCGCCCCAGATGCGGGCGGTCATCAGCGCGGTCGCGATCGCGGCCTCGCCCGCGGCGGTGCCGGTCAGCGGCACCAGCAGTCGACGGAATGCCATTTTTTGTCTCCCTCGAACCCTTTACGGGACCGTTATGGCGAAGCGGGAGGGGGTGCGTCCAGCGTCTTGCGCGCGGCGGCCTCAGCGCCTGCGGAGGCATCGAGCCGCGACCAATGGATTGCGCCGCAATCACGGGCGGCGGCGGCCTCCAGAACCGCGATATCGGCATCCGAGGCGTCGCTCCTGCGGGCTTCGATGCGGGCGCGCAGCAGCGAAAGCGGCGCTTCCAGCCAGAAACCCTGGAAGGGGGTGAAGAGGGCGGCCAGGGCGTCGCGTTCGGCGTCGCGCTGGAAGACCGCATCGGCCACCACGGCATGGCCGGCGGCCAGCGCCTCGGCGGCCTCCGTGCTCAGGGTGGCGAAGACGGCGGCACTTTCTGCAGGCGTATAGGCGCCGGCCGGCAGCGGCGTTTCGGGGTGCACGCCGGCGCGGCGTTTTCGCACCTCGTCGCTGCGCAGCACCAGCGCTCCGGGGGCGGCGCCGAGGCCTGGTGCCAGGGCGCGCGCCAGTGTGGATTTGCCGGTGCCCTGCAAGCCGCCGATGGCGACCAGGCGTGGCGGTGGGGGGACGAGATAGGCCTGGGCCGCGGCCAGCAGTAGCGCCCCGGCATCGCCGCGCCTGGCCGCGACATGGGCGCGGATGAAGGCGCGCAGCGACAGCCACAACGGCAAGCCCCGCAGCAGGCCCACATCGCCGGTGCGGGCGATGTAGCGGTTCATCACCCGGTTGGCGGCGGGGCGGCCCCAGCGCTGGTCGAGATCCATCAGCAGGAAGGCGAGGTCATAGCCGGTGTCGATGCTGGCGAGGTCCTCGGAAAACTCCAGCGCGTCGAAGGGCGTGGGGCGGCCATCGAGCAGACAGACATTGCCGAGATGGAGGTCCCCATGGCAGCGGCGCTGAAATTGTTCCCGGGTGTTCAGCCAGGGACGCAAGGCTTGGAGCCGTTCTGCGGCCAGCCCGGCCCAGGCCTTCACCGCGGCGGCTGGCAGGCCGGCGTCGAGCCCGGCCTGGATATTGCCCTCCAGCACCGCGCCTGGGTCGCCGGCGGCGCGCAGGGGGGCGGCGTGGTGCAATGCCACCACCGCATCGGCCAGCGCATCCAGCCCCGCCCCATCCAGCGGGGCGCGCGCATCGAGAAAGGCATCCCTGGGCAGGCGGCGCATGCGCAGCACCCAATCCACCACCTCGCCCGGACCGCCGAGTGCCAGGGCGCCATCCGGCCTTCGGATCACCGCCTCCGCGCCGAGATACAGGCCCGGCGCCGCCGGGGCGTTCAGCGCGTGCTCATGCGCGGTCAGCCGGCCACGCTCGGCCAGGGAGGTGAAATCCAGGAAGCCGAAATCGACCGCCTTCTTCAGTTTCAGCACCTCGTCCCGGCCGAGGAACACGGCGGAGATATGCGTCTCCACCACACCCTGGCCGGTGAGGGCGGCGAGGAAGGCCGCCACCTCGGCCTGGGCGGGGGGCACCGCCATCAGGGAAACAGCGCCTCGACGCCCCAGCCGCCCGGGACGGCGCTGAAGACCCGGCGCTCATGCAGCCGGAAGGGCATGTCACGCCAGAATTCGATCCGTTCCGGCAGCACCCGGAAGCCCGACCAGTGCGGTGGACGGGGAATCTCCGAAATGCCGAATTTCAGGGTATATTCCGCCACCGCGCGCTCCAGCGCGAAGCGGCCCTCCAAAGGCCGCGACTGGCGGGACGCCCAGGCGCCGATCCGACTGCCACGCGAGCGCGAGGCGTAATAGGCATCCGCCTCCTCATCGCTCACGCTCTCCACCGCGCCCTCGACTCGGATGCTCCGCGCCAGGCTCTTCCAATGAAAACACAGCGCCGCATGCGCATTGGCCGCCAGCTCACTCCCCTTGCGGCTTTCGAGGTTGGTGTAGAAGACGAAGCCGCGCGGATCGACGCCCTTGAGCAACACCATTCGGGCACTCGGCCGGCCATCGGGCGTGCAGGTGGCCAGGCACATGGCGTTGGGGTCATTGATCTCCGAGGCGGTGGCCTCGGCCATCCATTCGGCGAAAATGGCGTAGGGGTCATCAGCCACGGGAAATATCCTGAAATGAACCGGGCCTTGCCCGGGCACTGGCCATGTGCCACCACCACCGCGCCCCTTCAACCATTGCCGCGAGCCCCATGCCGGACACTGTCAGCCAAGCCGCGATCCCCACCGGAACATTGATGGCCGGCCGCCGTGGCCTGATCATGGGTGTGGCCAATCATCGGTCCATCGCCTGGGCCATCGCCCAGGCCTGCGCCGCCCAGGGCGCCGAGCTTGCCTTTACCTTCCAGGGCGAGGCGCTGGAGAAGCGGGTGCGACCGCTGGCGGCCAGTGTCGGCTCCGACTTGGTGCTCCCCTGCGACGTGGGCGACGACGCCCAGATCGACGCCACCTTCGACGCGCTGCAGGAACGCTGGGGTGAGCTGGACTTCCTGGTTCACGCCATCGGCTTCGCCAACAAGGATTTTTTGCGCGGGCGGTTCATCGATACCCCGCGCGAGGTCTTTCTCCAGGCCTTGGACATCTCCTGCTATTCCTTCGCCGCCACCGGGCGGCGGGCGGCGGCGATGATGAAGGCGGGCGGCTCGATGCTCACCCTCAGCTATCTCGGCGCCGAGCGCTGGGTGCCGCACTACAATGTGATGGGCGTCGCGAAGGCGGCGCTGGAGGCCAGCGTTCGCTACATGGCGGCCGATCTGGGCGACCGGCAGATCCGGGTGAACGCGATATCCGCCGGCCCGATCAAGACGCTGGCGGCGAGCGGCATCGGCGATTTCGGCTACATCATGAAGTGGAACCAGTACAATTCGCCCATGCGACGGAATGTGACGCTGGAGGAGGTGGGCGGTTCGGGCCTGTATTTCCTCAGCCCGCTCTCGGCCGGCGTGACGGGCGAGGTGCATCATGTGGATTGCGGCTATCATCTGGTGGGCATGAAGCATCCGGATGCGCCGGATTTGACGATCGAGAAGAGCTGAGCGCCTTGTCGCCGGCCGAAGCCTGGTTCGTCTTTGATGTCGGCGGCGTGCTGGTGGATGAAACCCGGGTCTGGCAGGGCTGGGCCGAGCATCTCTCGGTCCCTTACGAGACGCTGTGGGATGCGCTTTGTGCGGATATCCGCGAGGGCCTGAGCCACCGCCACACCATGCAGCGCTTGGCGCCAGGCCACGACATCATGGCCATCCGCCGCGCCCGGCTCGCCCATGACGCGCCGCTGGAGAGCGACCTCTACCCCGATGTGCGTCCCGCCTTCGCGGCGCTGCGTGCGCGGGGGTATCGCATCGGCATCGCCGGCAATCAGCCGCTGGAGGCCGGGCCGGCGCTGGAGGCGCTGAACCTCGGCGCCGACTTCATCGCCACCTCCGCCGCGTGGGGGGTGCAAAAGCCCGATCCTCGTTTTTTCGACAAGGTGATCGCCCATTGCGCGGTCGCGCCCGAGGCCATCACCTATGTCGGCGACCGGGTGGATAATGACATTCTGCCAGCACAGGCGGCGGGCCTCCGGGCAGCCTATGTGCCGCGCGGCCTCTGGGCGGGGATCGGGCGGGCGCCGGTGCCGCCGTTGGGGTCACTGCTGGAGTTGGCCTAGGCCCAACTCGTTCGGCCCTCGGCCAATCATCACGCGACCATGATGCGGTTGCGTTATACCACAAAACATCCAATCACTTGGACTTAAGTGCTAAGTCAAAATCTTCGGAATTACCTCGGACTGGACGCCCCAATCCGTCAGAAGATAGTTGCCGCCGTGAACGAATCCCTCGCCTGAGTTGATCGCGTTCTTTCTCTGCCGCACGTCCGACTGCCACTTGACCGTGGATGTTTCCGCGATCACGTCGATGACGATATCGCGGAGCCGGTCCTCGTTCTGGACAGGCGAAGTCGCGAAGCGGTCCCGGATCTTCTTCTCCCTTCCCTTCGATTTGCACCCGCCGTTCTGGACCGCGATGTCATAGAAAAGGGCGTAGTCCCGCTCATCGCCGAGATCAAAAAGGGCGACGTCGCGGACCGCGATCGTCCAGTACCGCTCCTTTGCGCGCTTCGTCTGCATCTCCTGGATCTCCGGGAAGCTTCCAAGGTCGCTGAAATAGGTCCGCCAGGGTTCAGCCACGTCCATACTGCGCGGTCCACGGCTGACCGTATTGGCCCAGGCGATGCGTTCCGCCTGCGGCAGGGCGACCTTGGCAAGAATGACGGCGGAATCGCTTCCGAATGCCTTGTTGAAAAGGGCCGGCTGGGCCTTGCTGATATCGACCAGAAGGTCGCCGAGTTCTCCATTCGAGAGAGTGAAGCCGATAATGCCCCAAGTCAGGCCGGCGCCGTCGAAATTGCCGACCACACGCGTGAAGCCGGTTCCTTCGAAATGCGCGGTCACTTGGAGTGCGCGCTCGAACATCGTGGGCTCACTTGTGTGCATCAGGCGTCTCCACGTCACCTCGTCCATCTCGCCGGTGACGGAAAGCGCGGAGGACGCTTGATAGGTCTTGAGCTGGTCACGGGTTTGCGAGCCGAAGATGCTGTCGACCTGGATTGCCTGTCCGGAGACCGCATTCAAGGCGGCCTGGATCTTGGAGACGACGACACCGGAGACCGTAACGTGACCGGCTTTAACCTTGCGAAAGAATGTCCTGGGCATAACGCGTCCTTATCGATGGCTTGGCTTCAAAGGCTTTCCGCCGCGACTTCGAAATGCATGCCATCCTGGGTCGAAAAATGCCCGCCCCAGTAGAATCCATTGGCATGAGCAATTCCCACGAGCTCGCGCACGCAACCTCTGTCCCCCATCTGCGCCGGGACCGTCTTGCGCTGATTCCAATTCGCATTGATGTCGAAGGCTGTCCCCCAGGCATGGTTCGAGAGGTTGGCGACCGTGGCAGAGGTAGCCCCGCGTATAAGTCTGGCGTTGAAGCCGCCATCGAAGGTAAGAATCCTGTCGGCCAGCCCGGCTCTGTTCCACTCCGCGAACAGGGTCTTCAACCGATCAGTATGCCTCTTGTTGAACCGAATGGGGCCGTCGGTCTTGGTGACCCCGGAGTCGACGGGTACCACGCAGTCTTTCAGTTCCGGGATGTCAATTGTCGTGATGTTGTCAGCGACAAAATTGTTCGTGATGTCGATATTCTCAGGGTTTCCCGAAACAGGGTTATGTTTGAAGGCTATGGTGCCGCACTTCGTTTGCATCAAACTGCCCGGCGCGGATGTCAGACCCGGATTCTTTGGCGGCCAGGACAGCTTTTTCTTGGCGGGATCACTGTCGAACGCAGGCGGGGCAAAACCGCGCGGGCTGGAGACGGCGAAGCACTGATCATCGAAACTTGGCGATTCCGGAAGGCCGAATTTCCTGCGGAAGCGGAGCACCTCGTTCTTCGTCATTCCGCCAAATGACCCGTCGGCGATGAGCGACGCCGTGAGTTCCCGATTGAGGTACTCCTGAAGGCGTCGAATGTCGTTTCCAAAGGCTCCGACTGAAAGAACGTAAGCCATGGATTTCCTCTTTCGGGTTAGGTGATTGGTCCCTGCAATGGATGGTCGTGCATAACCCCGGGTTTGCCGGAGCCTGTTTGGATCGAGGTGTCTTACGGAAGCGGGCTCTGCCAGCGAAGCCTGTCCGTGTGACCCCGCCTGCGGCGAAGGTATGATATCCATGCTACGCGTTGCAATCCGCATAATGGCGTTTCGCGGGAGCGGAGTTTCTGAATCCGCTCAACCCAGCAACGCCACGGATCGTGCGATGCATGGCCTCAGCGACGACATCGAAGCAGCAGATGAGGCCCCAACTAATCGTCGAGGCCTTTCATGCCTCGCCGACGCAATCCAGCATGGCCGCGTCCAGCGCGTCCCTGGGCGATTTCCCGCCCCAAAGCACGAATTGGAAGGCCGGAAAAAACCGCTCACACTCGTTCAGCGCGATATCGACCAAATCCTCGAGAGATTCGGCACTCGCCCCCGGCGCGCCGCGCAGCAGCACGGCATGGCGAAACACCGGCACGCCATCATCGCTCTCCAGCCCGAAATGGCCGATCCACAGCCGCTCATTGGCCAGGGTGAGCAATTCATACAGCGCCTGACGGCGCCCGGCCGGCACCTTCATGTCGAAGGCGCAGGAGAAATGCATGGCGCTGATCTCGCGCGCCCAGGAGAAGAACATGGCGTAGGTGCCCCATTTGCCGGGCGCCTCGGCCACCATCTCCCCATCCGATTGTCGTTCGCAGGCCCATTCGTTGGAGCTGAGAATCTGCTCGAGCACATCGAGCGGATTGGTCGCGGTTTCGTGGAATTCCTGGGTCAACATGCCGGACATCGCAGTACCCCTCTCGCAAGCGTGATGACCCAGGGCGAAATCACCAGGGGTCGGAACCACGCGCCACTGCGATGCCGGGTTCTTAGCCTCTCCCCCGCTGGGCCCCCCGGCCCAGCTATTGGGGGTGCGGCACGCCCGGCACCACTATGGCTAGCGTATGAGGCCTGAATCCCGTGCCGCAAGTGCCCTATTGCTACGCTTCTGTGGACGAATCGCCCTGCGCGAGCATGATGGTGGACACCGCATCGGTCCCGCGGGCCTCCAGCCGGGCAAGCCGCGCCTCCAGCGCCGCCACTTTCTCCGTCAGCATCTCCGCCTCCTCGCGCGCGCGCCGGGCCAGTTCCAGCACCGCCTCGAATTCCTCACGCCGGACCAGTTCCATCCGCTGGGCGAAGGCATCGGCGCGCGATTTCGCCAATTGCCCGGCCTCGTTCTTCAAGCCGGCCAGCACGCTGAAGGCGCCGCCCGCCATCCCCGCCAGATCGTCCAGCCGCTGCCGAACCCCGTCTCTGCTACCCGCCATGATGCTCTCCTTGCTGCAATCGCCTATACCCCACTCCGCCACAGCCCACGAGGCCGCATGCTTCCCACCATTTTGCCCATCTGGGCCTTTCCGATGATCGACCCGGTCGCGATCCAGATCGGGCCATTGGGCATCCGCTGGTACGCCCTGGCCTATATCGCGGGCATCGTCGCGGCCTGGCAGTTGGCGCGTCGCCTGGTGCAGGCCAGCCCCGCGGTGGCCACGCCGCAGCAAATGGATGATTTCGTCACCTGGGCGACGCTGGGCATCATCATCGGCGGCAGGCTTGGCTACGTGCTGTTCTATCGCCCCGGGCATTATTTGTTCGCGCCATGGGAAATCCCGATGGTCTGGCAAGGCGGCATGGCCTTTCACGGCGGCGCGCTGGGGGTGATCGTGGCGGCCCTGTTGTTCTGCCGCTCGCAGAAGCTGTCGCCGCTGGGCTTCGGTGACCGTGTGGCGGTGGGTGTGCCGCTCGGCCTGTTCTTCGGCAGGCTGGCCAATTTCGTCAATGCCGAGCTCTATGGCCGCCCGGCCGACGTGCCCTGGGCCATGATCTTCCCGTCCGACCCCACCGGCCTGCCGCGCCACCCCAGCCAGCTCTATCAGGCGGGGCTGGAGGGCGTGGCCCTCTTCCTGCTCATGATCACGCTGTTCTCCCGCCCCGGCCTGCGGGAGCGCCGCGGCTTCCTCACCGGCGCGCTGATCGCGGGTTACGGCGTGGCGCGCTGCATCGGCGAGTTCTTTCGCCAGCCCGACGCGCATCTGGGCTTCCTTCTCGTGGGCACCACCATGGGCCAGTTGCTCTCCCTGCCGATGATGGTGATCGGCGCCGCGCTGATGTGGCGCGCCCGGCGGCCGTGATGGAGCGGCTGGATGCCTTCATGGCGCGCGCCAATGCCGCCTTCTACGACCAGCCCGACCCCTTGGCGCATTTCACCACCGCGCCGGAAATCTCCCAGGCCTTTGGTGAGTGCCTGGGCCTCTGGGCGGCGGTGACCTGGCAGCAGATGGGGAGCCCCGCGCCGGTCTGGCTGATGGAGCTGGGGCCGGGGCGCGGCACGCTGATGGCCGATGCCTGGCGCGCGGTGGCCGAGATGGTGCCGGGTTTTCCGGCCGCCGCCTGTGTCGCGCTGGTCGAAGGCTCCGCTGGCCTGCGGGCACGCCAGGGCGCGGCACTGCCCGGCGTGCCGGCGCAATGGTTCGACCGCGTCGAGGATGTTCCGCCGGGTCCCGCCATTATCCTGGCCAACGAGTTTCTCGATGCCCTGCCGATCCGCCAATTCATCCGCCGCGCGGGGGGCTGGATGGAGCGCTTCGTGGGAGATGGCGCTTTCATCGAGCAGCCCAGCGACGAGGACCTGCCGGCAGCGCCCGAGGGCAGCGTGCTGGAGCTTGGCGAGGCCGGCCAGGCCTTGGCCGCCCATCTCGCCGCCCGCGTCGCCGCCCAGGGCGGCGCCGCCCTGCTGCTGGATTACGGCCCGGCCGAATCCGCGCCTGGCGACAGCCTGCAGGCGGTGCGCGACCATCGCGCGGCCAATCCGCTGGACCCGCCAGGCACCGCCGACCTGACGGCGCATGTCGATTTCGCGGCGCTCGCGCGGGCGGCGGGAGGCGCCGATCGGCATGGCCCCATTCCGCAAGGGCTTTTCCTGCAACGGCTTGGGCTGATGAGCCGGGCCGCGATGCTGGCGCAATCCGCGCCGCGGCAGGCCGGCATGATCCTCTCCGGCGCGCAGCGGCTGGTCGCGCCCGAGGGCATGGGGAGGCTGTTCAAGGCGCTGTGCCTTTGCCAGCCAGGCCTCTCTGTGCCAGCAGGTTTCGGATGATGATCCAGCACCCTGGTCTGGCCGGCACGCGGCATGGCTTCTTCACCCGGCTGGGCGGGGTGAGCGAGGGCGGTTTTTCTGCCCTCAACTGCTCCGACCGCAGTGCCGATGAGCCGGAACGGGTGGCCGAGAACCGCCGACGCGCCGCTGCCGCCCTGGGCTTTGCGCCCGCGGCGCTGGTGGGCGTCCACCAGGTGCATGGCGTGGCCGTGGCGGTCTGCGACACTCCCTGGGAAAGCCGGCCGGTGGCCGATGCGCTGGTCACCGCCCGCCCTGGGCTGCTGCTGGGCGTCGTCACCGCCGATTGCGGGCCGGTGCTCTTCGCCGATGCCCAGGCCGGGATCGTCGGTGCCGCCCATGCCGGTTGGCGCGGCGCCGTGGCCGGCGTGCTGGAGGCCACGCTGGAGGCGATGCGGGCCCTGGGCGCGAAAAACATCATCGCCGTCGTCGGCCCCTGCATCGCCCAGCCGAGCTACGAGGTCGGCCCTGACCTGCGCGACGCCGTGCTGGCGCGCGATGCCGCCGATGCCCGCTTCTTCGCCACGGGGCACCGGCCGGAGCGCTGGCAATTCGACCTCGCCGGCTATTGCGTGGCGCGATTGCAGGCCGCCGGCGCCCAGGCCCATGCCACCCTCGACGACACGCTGGCGGAGCGGGAAAAATTCTTCAGCCACCGCCGCCGCACCCTGGCTGGCGAGGGGCCGATCGGCCATCAGCTCTCCGCCATTGGGATCTGAGCGATGCCCTATGTCGTGATCTTCTTTTTCCTCTGCATTCTCACCATGGTGGCCACCTGTGCGATCCTTTAGCACCAGTCTTGCCGTTCTGTTGCTCCTGGCGGGGTGTGGCGACCTGCCGCAGCCCTTCCGCGGCAATCCCGGCCGGCAGGCGCGCAGCCTAGCCATCCCGCTGGCCATCCGCCTGGCCGTGCCGCCACCGCCGCAGGCCTTGCTGGACGAGGCCAATGCCCGGCGGCTGGCCGAGGCCATGACAGTCGCCCTTCAGGGCCAGGAGGTGCCGGCGATTGCCATCGACACGCCTTTGCCGTTGGACTGGCAACTGGTCATCACCGCCGAAAATCTCGGCACCGCGGTGCGGCCGCGCTTCGAGCTGGTCAATGCCGATGGTCGCTCCCAGGGCGTGCATGAGGGCGCGCCGGTGCCGATCCGCGGCTGGGCCGAACCCACGCCGCCGATGTTTGCCCAGGTGGCCGCGCAGGCGACGCCCGGGCTGACCCGACTGCTTCTTTCGGTGCAGGCGGCGCGCGCTTCGGCCACCGTATCGGCGATTTCGGCGGGGCCGCCCCGGGTGCGCTTCCTGCCGGTGCAGGGCGCGCCGGGCGATGGCGCGCAGTCGTTGGCGGCGAGGATGCGCGAATTCATGTCCAATCTCGGCTTCGTCGTGCAGGACGCGGCGGAGGGTGCGCAATATGGCCTGACCGCCGAGGTGCGGATCACGCCGCCGGCCAACAATGCCCAGGTGGTGGATTTGCAATGGATCGTCACCCGCCGCGATGGCGAGGAGCTTGGCCGTGTCGTGCAGGTGAACGAGGTTCCGGCGGGGCGGCTGAACCGGTTCTGGGGAGACATCGCCTATGTCGCGGCCGAGCAGGCCAGCGGCGGCGTGCAGACCATCATCCGCAACGCGACCACGCCACAAACCGAGGCGCCGCCGCCTGCCATTCCGGCCGGGGGCGGCGCGCCGCCACCGCCTGGGCTGCGCTGAGGCCGGGTTCGGCAACACCCCGTCCGGCATGCATGGCCAAACCCCAGGTTGCCATGGCGCCGTTACGTTGTTAGGTCATGCGCGCCGAGGCGGAGTCTGGAGCCTGCATGAAAATCGTCGCCTGCAACAGCAACATGCCGCTCGCGCAGGCCGTTGCCGACAACCTTGAGCTGCCGCTGGTCAAGGCCTCCATCCGTCGCTTTGCCGATATGGAAATCTTTGTCGAGTTCCATGAGAACATCCGCGGCGAGGATGTCTTCGTCATCCAATCCACCAGCTTCCCGGCCAATGACCACCTGATGGAGCTGCTGATCACGCTGGACGCGCTGCGCCGCTCCAGCGCGCGGCGGGTGACGGCGGTGATCCCCTATTTCGGCTATGCAAGGCAGGACCGGAAGAGCGGCCCGCGCACGCCGATTTCGGCCAAGCTGGTGGCGAACCTCATCACCGAGGCAGGCGCCGACCGGGTGCTGACGATGGACCTGCATGCCGGCCAGATTCAGGGTTTTTTCGACATCCCCGTCGACAACCTGATCGCCGCCCCGCTTTTCGCCAAGGATATCCAGGAACGCTATGCCGGGCGCGACCTGATGGTGGTTTCCCCCGATGTCGGCGGCGTGGTGCGGGCGCGGACCATCGCGACGCGGCTGCACACCGACCTCGCCATCATCGACAAGCGGCGTGAGCGCGCCGGCGTGTCCGAGGTGATGAACGTCATCGGCGACGTCACGGGGCGCGACTGCATCATCGTCGATGACATCATCGACAGTGGCGGCACCCATTGCAACGCGGCGGATGCGCTGATGCGCAACGGTGCGCGCTCGGTTTCGGCCTATGTCACGCATGGCGTTTTCTCGGGTGGCGCGGTGGCCCGCGTGGGCGCCGCGCCCATCGAGATGATGACGGTGACCGACAGCATTGCTGCTACCGAGGCCGTCCGCAATTCCGCCAACACCCGCCAATTGCCCATCGCGCCACTGCTGGCCGAGGCAATGCGGCGGATCAGCGAGGAAAGCTCGGTCTCGTCGCTGTTCGATTGAGGCATGGCTGCGATCGTCCGAGGCAGAGCCGAGGGCGTGAATCGCCGCCGCAAAGTGCGATCCGGCTGCGATCGTCCGAGGCAGAGCCGAGGGCGTGAATCGCCGCCGCAAAGTGCGATCCGGCTGCGATCGTCCGAGGCGAAGCCGAGGGCGTGAATCGCCGCCGCAAAAGGTCCGGCTGCGATCGTCCGAGGCAAAGCCGAGGGCGTGAATCGCCGCCGCAAAGGGTATGGAGATGACGATGAAGCTGCTGTATTCCCCCGGCGCCTGCTCGCTGGGTATCCATGTCATCCTTGAGGAGATCGGCAAGCCTTTTGTCGGCGAGCGCTTCTCCACCCGCGACGGCGGCACCTACAAGCCCGAATTCGTCGCGATGAACCCGAAATCCAAGGTGCCGACGCTGGTGCGCGATGATGGTTCGGTGCTGACCGAATTCCAGACCATCGCCTTCTGGCTCGCCAAATCCAACCCGGACGCCAGGCTCATCCCCGGCGATATCGAGGGTGAGGCGCGGGTGCTGGAAATGCTCGATTACATCTGCGGCACCATCCATCCGCAGGGTTTCACCCGGCAGTTCCGCCCGGTCAATTTCGCCCGCGACGCCGAGGACGAGCCGCGGATCGTCGCCCAGGGCAAGGCCCTGGCCGAGAAATACCTGGCCCTGCTGGCCGAGACCTGGAAGGGCCAGGAATGGCTGCTGCCCAGCGGCTATTCGGTGGCCGATTGCGCGCTGTTCTTCATTGAGCGCTGGTGCCTGCGCGCCGGCATCACGCCGCCCGCCCGCATCACTGCCCATTACGAGGCCATGATGGCCCGCCCCGCCGTGGCCCGTGCCCTGGCCACCGAAGCCGCATAAAGGAAACCCCGCGATGAAGCTTTTTTACGCCCCCGGCGCCTGTTCCATCGGCATCCACGTGCTGCTGGAAGAAATCGGCAAGCCCTATGAGGCCGAGTTCCTGAACCTGCGCGAAGGCGCGCAGTTCAAGCCCGAATTCACCGCCATCAACCAGAAATCCAAGGTGCCCACCCTGGTGCGCGATGATGGCTCGGTGCTGACCGAATACCCCGCCATCGCCTATTATCTGGCGGTGACCAACCCCGAAGCGAAGCTGTTGCCGGCCGAGCCGGCCATGGCCGCGAAGGCGCTGGAATTCACCGACTTCGCCGTGTCCACCATGCATATGCAGGGCTTTTCGCGGATGTTCCGCCCGGCCAATTTCGCCCCCACCGAGGCCGATCATGAGGCGGTGAAGGCGCGCGGCCAGGAGATCTACGAGAAGGGTCTGGCCGTGATGGACAAGGCGCTGGCGGGGAAGGACTACCTCTGCGGCGAATTCTCCATCGCCGACAGCGCCCTGTTCTACGTCTGCTTCTGGTGGGCGGCGCGGCTGGGCAAGGCGCTGCCGGACAATGTCGCGGCGCATTACGCCCGGATGATGGCCCGCCCGGCCGTCACGCGCACCATGGCCGCCGAAGGCCTGGCGTGAGCCTCAACCCCGTCGCCTTCTGGTTCCTTCGCCATGGCGAGACGGACTGGAATGCCCGCGGCCTGTCCCAGGGGGTCACCGACATCCCGCTGAACGCGATCGGCCGCGCCCAGGCCGAGCGTGCGGCACGCACGCTGGCCGGCCACAGCTTCGGCAGCATCGTGGCCTCGCCGCTGTCGCGCGCGCGGGACACGGCGGCGGCGGTGGCGGCGGTTCTGGGCCAGGGCTTCACCACCGACCCGGAACTGCGCGAGGTCGAGTTCGGCGAGCAGGAAGGCCAGCCCATGGGCGACTGGTATGACAGCTGGATCGCCGATGAATACACCCCCAAGGGCGCCGAGACCTTCGCCGGTCTTCGCGCCCGCACGGTCGCGGCCATCAACCGCGCCACCGCCCTGCCAGGGCCGGTGCTGGTGGTGGCGCATGGCGCGCTGTGGCGGGCGTTTCGCTACGAGGCCGGCCTGCCCTCCAATGTCCGCACGCCCAATGCGCTGCCGATCTTCGTCGAGCCGCCGCAGCCGGCCTGGCCGGAATGGCGGCTGACGGCGCTGGAGCTCGCCCCTGAGCTTTGATCCGCTCCGCACGCTGGGCATTGTGCTGGCGCGAAAGCCCTGGCGCTGGCGCAGCGCCGCGGTGCGGGCCCAGGCCGACAGGCTGCGGCGGCGGCGCGAATTCGAGGCCGCCGTACCGCTCTACCGCCACTACCTGACCCTGCGGCCGGATCACGCGACGGCCTGGATGCTGTTCGGCCAATGCCTGCAGGAGCTGGGCGAGATGGCCGAGGCCGACCAAGCCTATGCCAATGCCGTGCGCCTGGGCCCGCGCAACCGCGACGCGCATAATGCCCGGGCGCATTTCCTCAAGATCACCGGACGGCGGCAGGAGGCCCGAAATGCCTTCGTCGCCGCCATCGCGCTCGGCGCCGGCGAGCAGGCGGAGCGCGAATTGCTTCACCTCCAGGCGCCCGGCGCGCATCCCGCGGGCGATGCCTTGCCGGGCGCGGCGCGGGTCTGGATCGATGTGTCCGACCTGCTGATCTTCCTCAACCACAACCGCCATGTCAGCGGCATCCAGCGGGTGCAGCTCGTGCTGCTCGAGCATGCGCTGGCCTGGCCGCAGGAGGCCTGCTGCGTCACCACCCAGCCTTGGGACGGGCGGATCTGGTGCCTCTCGCCGGCCGCGATCCGGGCATTCCGCGATCTCTTCGCCGCCAGCGGCGGTGGCACGAAGGCGATGCGCGCCGCCATTCGCCGCCTGCTCGACACTGCCTCCGAAGTGGCGCCCGAGCCCGGCCGCACCCTGTTCCAGCCCGGCGCCTTCTGGATCGGCGGCGGCAATCCACCGCTGTGGCGCCGGGTGCGGCTGGCCGGCATGAAGCTGGTGCCGCTGATCCACGACATCATCCCGGTCCGCGCGCCAGACGTCTGCGTGCCGGAGCTGGTGCGCGAATTCTCCTGGGCGCTGGGCGAGGAGCTGCGCTCGGTCGATGCCATCATCGCCAACTCCACCCACACCGCCAATGATGTGCGCGGCTTCATGGCGCAGAAGGGCATGGCGGCGGTGCCGGTGATCGCCGTGCCGCTGGCGCACCGGCTCAACGAGGCCCCGCCGGCTCAACCGGTCTGGACAAAGCAGATTGCGCCCTTGCGCGACAAGCGCTTCGTGCTGACGGTGGGCACGGTGGAGCCGCGCAAGAACCACCCGCTGCTGCTGCGGATCTGGCAGGCCATGGTCGATGACGGGCTGGACCCGCCGACCCTCGTCATCGCCGGCAAGCGCGGCTGGCTGACCGAGAGCTTCGACGCCGAAATGGCCTGGTCCCGCGCGGCCGGGAAGCGGGTGATGGTGCTCTCCGACCTCTCGGATGCCGAGATCGACACGCTCTACTCCGCCTGCCTCTTCACCACCTTCCCGAGCTTCGCCGAGGGCTGGGGCCTGCCGGTGGGCGAGAGTCTGGCGCGGGGGAAAATCTGCGTCTCCTCCAATCGCGATTCGATGCCCGAGGTGGGCGGCGATGCGGCGATCTACATCGACCCGGTGGACGAGGCCGCGGCCGGCGCGGTGTTCCGCCGCCTCATCTTCGAACCCGGCGCGCTGGCGGCGGCTGAGGCGCATCTGCGCGACAGCTTCACGCCCCGCGGCTGGCCCGAGGTCGTGGCCGGGATCATGGCCGGTTTGCAGGGCCTGCCCGATCGCGGGCCGGTGGAGCTGACGCCTCCGGTGCTCCATCCCGGTGTGATCTTCCGTACCTCGCCAGTGCTGCGTGGCGCGCGGGAGGACCCCTTTGGTGAGCCGCTGCGCCTCATGCTGGCCGAGGGCTGGCTGCCGCCCGGGCCTGCCGGCACCGCGATGATGACCTGTCACACGCCACTCTTCCTGGCTCCCGCCGAGGCCGGGCTGCTGCGGCTGCGGCTGCACGCCATGCCGGCGGTGGTGCTGGAGGCGGGCGGCGTGGCCCTGACCCTTGCCCGCGATTCCGCAGGTTGGCTGGAAGTGCCGGTCGCAGCCGGCCCGCTGCGGCTGACCATCTCGGTCACCGCGGGCGACCCCGCGCGTGTGCCGAGCATCGAGCCCGGTATCTGGCTGACCGCGGTGGAGCTACGCGGCGTGGGCCTGTAGGTCTTCCAGCCGCACCACCGCCAGGGTCGCGGCATGGGTGGCGGCGAGCCGCACCATGGGCGCGCAGCCGGCCTGCCTTGCCTCCTCCCACCGCCCGGCACAGAGGCACCAGGACTGGCCGGGGCTGAGGCCGGGGAAGCCATATTCCGGCCGGGGCGTGCTGAGATCATTGCCGGCCGATTTGCTGAATTCGAGGAATTCGGCCGTCAGCACCGCGCAGACGGTGTGCAGCCCATGGTCCCGCGCATCGGTGTTGCAGCAGCCATCGCGGAACCAGCCGGTGAGGGGCGCGAGCGAGCAGGATTCCAGCGTGCCGCCCAGCACGTTCAACGCGCTGGGCTTTTGCGGCCTGGGAAAGCTCGACCCGTCGGGCATCAGGCCGCGGCGCGAATGGCCGCCGCCTTCACGCTGTCGTCCACCGCGCCGGCGAAGGTCTCGAAATTCTTCTCGAACAACCCGACCAGGTTCTGCGCCGTGCGGTCATAACCCGCCTTGTCGGCCCAGCCGTCGCGCGGGTTGAGCACGCCGGCGGGAATGCCCGGCACGGCCTTGGGGATCATCAGGCCGAAGAAGGGGTCCTTTTCGAACTCCACCTGGGCCAGGCTGCCATCAAGTGCCGCCCGCAGCAATGCGCGGGTGTGCTGGATGCTCATGCGTTGGCCGGTGCCATAGGCGCCGCCGGTCCAGCCCGTGTTCACCAGCCAGCAATCGGCGCCGTATTTGTTCACGAGGTCATTGAGCATGCGGCCATAGACTTCGGGATGGCGCGGCAGGAAGGGGGCGCCGAAGCAGGTGCTGAAGGTCGCCTGCGGCTCTTTCCCCATGCCCTTCTCGGTGCCGGCCACGCGGGCGGTGTAGCCCGAGAGGTAGTGGTACATCGCCTGCGCGGCCGAGAGCTTGGAGATCGGCGGCAGCACGCCAAAGGCATCCGCCGTCAGCATCACCACGTTCTTCGGCAGGCCTGCGCGGCCGCCGACATGGATATTGGGGATGAACTCCACGGGGTAGCAGGAGCGGGTGTTCTCGGTCAGCCGGCCGTCATTGAGGTCGAGATTGCCGCGGGTGTCGGCCACCACATTTTCCAGCACCGCGCCGAAGCGGTGCGAGGCATCCCAGATCTGCGGCTCGGCCTCACGCGACAGCCGGATGACCTTGGCGTAGCAGCCGCCCTCGAAGTTGAAGATGCCATTGGCCGACCAGCCATGCTCGTCATCGCCAATCAGCGCGCGCTCGGGGTCGCTCGACAGCGTGGTCTTGCCGGTGCCCGACAGACCAAAGAAAAGCGCCACATCGCCCGCCTTGCCGACATTGGCCGAGCAATGCATCGGCAGGATGCCCTTCGCCGGCAGCAGCCAGTTCATCACCGTGAAGATGCTCTTCTTGATCTCGCCGGCGTAGCTGGTGCCGGCGATGCAGATGATCTTCTTGGCGAAGCTGAGCGCGATGCAGGTGGAGGTGCGGCAGCCATCCTGTTCCGGGTCGGCCTCATATTCCGGCGCGTGCAGGATGGTGAAATCGGGCGCGAAGCTGGCCAGGTCTTCCACCGGCGGGCGGATGAACATGTTGCGGGCGAAGAGCGCGTGCCAGGCATTGGTGGTCACCAGACGGACGCGAATGCGGTGGTCCGGGTCGGCGCCGGCATAGAGGTCCTGGGTGAAGAGCACCGGCTGCTGGCCCAGCCAGTCACGCACCTTGGTGGAGAATTGCGCGAAATTCTCGACAGACATCTTCTGGTTGATCTTGCCCCACCAGATGTCCTGGGTGGCCTCGGGGTCGTCCACCACGAATTTGTCCTGGACGGAGCGACCTGTGTGCTGCCCGGTGATGGCCATGAAGGCGCCATCGGCGGAAAGCCGGCCCTCGCCGCGCTGCAGGGCCTGGGCGTACAGGCCGGGCGCCGTCAGATTGGAATGGACGGGGCCAACGGCGACGACGCCGGTTCCGGCAAGGGCGGCTTCACTCATGAACGCGGTTCTCCAGTCTGCGAGGCGGGCGCTATGTCCCTGGAAAGACGCGGGGGATTGGCCCGCTTGTCGGCCGAATTACGGCTGGGGCTTACCGCTGGTCAATGTCGCTTGCGCCGAGATTCGTCGCGTGCGGCGCACAAAAACGGTACCGAAACGGTTACCTGGGGCAGAACCTCACCCGGCCGCCCGGCGTTTGGTCACGGCCGCCGAAATCAGCGCGCGTCGCAAGCCATCCGCATCGGCCACCGGGCGGGCGAAGGCGTGGCGGATAACGCTCTCACCCGCCGCCATGTCGAAGCCGTCGCAATCCAGGGCGACCATCCGCCAGCCGGCATCGCTGCCGGCCAGCAGCGAGAGGGTCGCGGGATGGTCGGCATTCACATGGGCGATGATGTCGGCCTCGGCCGCCGTCAGCGCGGCGACCGCGGCCGGGTCGGGCGCCAGATCGGCCTGGCGCAGACGGTGCGCGGCGGCGAAGCCACCCACCAGCAATCCCGATTGCGGCGCCACCCGCCACAGGGTGAAATCCCCGAAATCGGCGTAAAGGGCTGCATAGGGGTGCCGGGCCAGCCAGCGGCCCTTCAGCGCCGGGTCGTCGACCTGCTCGGCCAAGCCCGTCAAGGTCGCGCGCGGCGCGGTCTGCGGATTGGGGCTGGTGGGCTCGCCTTGCGCCATCAGCGCGCAACGCGGCTCCCGTGCCAATTGTCGGGTGTGCTGCGACAGGCTGGAGAGCCACAACAGCAGCGCGCCATCGGGCGCCATGGTGTGGGTGACCAGGCTGGCGAAGGGCTGGCCGTCACCCTGCGTCGCGAGGGTGGAGGCCGCGGCGGCGCGGAAGAGGCAACGTGCGGAAAAGCCGTGATTGGGTTCCATGTGGCAATTCTGGCCCTGGCCGCAAACTTCGCAAGCGCGATCAATCCGGCCTGCGGCATAACGCCGCCATGCCGATCAAGACCACGACCCTGACCGACCATGCCAGGCGCGTCGCCCGCGCCATGGCCCATCTCGCCGCCCGGCCGGACCATACGCCGGGGCTGGAGGAGCTGGCCGATGTCGCGGCCCTCTCGCCCTGGCATTTCCACCGCGTCTACCGCGCCCTGGCCGGCGAAACCCCGGCCGAGACCCTGACACGGCTCCGCCTCTCCAGAGCCGCCGTCGCTTTGATCCGCAGCGACACGCCCATGGCCGGCATCGCACGCGCTGCCGGCTATGGTTCGGTGGCCGCCTTCACCCGTGCCTTTCGCGAGGCGCATGGCATTCCACCCGGCGCCTATCGTGCCCGCAGCGGCATCGGCGCCACCATCACCGAGGAGAACGACATGGACGACGTCATCATCATTGACTGGCCGGCGATGAGCCTGGCCACGCTGGAGCATCGCGGCAGCTACGACCATATCGGCCAGGTCTTCGACCGGCTGATGGCCTGGGCCGGCGGGCAGGGGCTGATCACGCCGGACAGCCTGTTCCTGGGCCTCTACTACAGCGACCCAAAGACGGTGCCGGAGGCGGAGCTGCGCTCCGCCGCCGCCATGACCGTGGCCCCGGACACGAAAATCGGCCCGGGCATGGGCCTCTTGCACCTGCCGGCCATGCGCATGGCCCGGCTGCGCTTCCAGGGTCCCTATGCCGAGCTCGAGCCGATCTATGACCGCCTTTATGGCGAATGGCTGCCGGCCAGCGGCGAGGAGCTGGCCGAGCATCCGGCGATCGAGAACTACCTGAACGACCCGCGCAGCCTGCCGCCCGGCGAATGGCTGACCGATGTGATGCTGCCGCTGAAACCCGCTGCCTAAAGCATCGCCAGGGGCTTCCTGCGGCGCGGCGGCGGAAAGGCGGCGTCCAGCGTCGCATGGTCCTCTGCCGTCAGGCGCAACCGCCACGCCCCCGCATTCTCCCGTGCCCGCTCCGCATTGCCGGTCTTCGGGATGGCCACCACCCCCGGCCTGGAGACGCACCAGGCCAGCGCCACCTGTGCCGGCGTGGCGCTGAGCCGCTCGGCCACCGCCCGCAGCGCGGGTTTGTGCAGCAGCGGCCCCTGGCCCAGCGGCGAATAGGCCATCAGCGGCATGCCCCGCCCCTGCATCCAGGGCAGGAGGGAAAATTCCGGCCCGCGCTCGCCCAGGTTCAGAAGCACCTGGTTGGTGGCGCAATCCGGCCGGTCCAGCTCCTCCATGTCATCGACATCGAGGTTCGACACGCCCCAGGACCGGATATGCCCGGCCTGCCGCATCCGCTCCATCGCCTCAGCCGTATCAGCCAATGGAACGGAACCTCGCCAATGCAGCAGATAACAATCCAGCACATCGGTCCTGAGCCGCTTCAGGCTTTTCGCCAGCGCCACCGGCAGCCGCGCCGCCGAGGCATTGTGCGGATAGACCTTGGACACCAGAAAGACCTCATCGCGCCGGCCGGCGATGGCCTCGGCCACCACCTCTTCCGCCGCACCCTCGCCATACATCTCGGCGGTGTCGATCAGCGACAAACCTTCATCGAGGCCGGCGCGCAAGGCGGCGATCTCCCCTTGCCGCCGCCCCCTGTCCTCGCCCATTTTCCACGTGCCCTGGCCCAGGGCCGGCACCGCGGTGCCGTTCGGCCATGTCACCATCTGCATCTGCGGGAGCCTCCCATGCGCGTCATCCTCGCCAGCCTAGCGCTCTTCGCCCTGCCTGCGGCAGCCCAGTTGCCGGTCGCCGAGGAGATCGGCACCTGGCGGCTGGGTTGCGTGACCGACCGCATGACCGACCGCGCCGCCTGCCAGCTTCGCCATCGCGACTGGGTGGAGCGGCCGGGTGCCGGCCTCGCCAATGCCGCGGGCCTGGCACTCGAAATCCAGGACCGCGGTGGCCGGCTGGTGCCGGTGGTCACCGCGCGTGACCTGGGGCTCGACGGCGCCTCGCGCGGGCTGATGGCGCTGGCTGGGCGGGTGCAGATGCGCTTTGGCAGCGCCCCGATGTTCGAGATGGCCTGCGGGCTGGAAGGGCGCAGCCTGTCCTGCTTCCCCAACCCCGGCGAGGCCGCCGCCATCGAGCGCGACTTCGCCGCCGCCGACCGGGTGCTGATCCGCATCAGCAGCCTGGGCAGCAGCATCGGCGGCACCGCCGAGCCGACCGAGATCCGCCTGGAGCGCACCCGTGACGCCATGGCCGCGCTGCGCCGCCAGGTGCCGCCCGGCGCCCCGCAGACCGGTGCCCCGCAGACCGGCATCACGCAGCCGGGCGCCGACGGCCACGACCTGCGCGAATTGCTAGGCCGCATGCAGCGGCTGTTCCAGTGACCGAGCGCGACCTCGCTGGCCTGCTGGCCGATGTGGCGGCGGGCGAGCGGGACGCGCTGCGGGCGATCTATCAGCGGCAATCCGTCCGGCTCTTCGGCGTGGCCAATGCGGTGCTGCGCGACCGTGACCAGGCGGCTGACGCGCTACACACCGCCTTCCTCAACATCCAGCGCCGCGCTGGGCAATACGACGCCAGCCGCGGCGCGCCGGAGGCCTGGCTGGCCGCCGTGGTCCGCTACGCCGCGCTCGACATGATCCGCGCCCGCGGGCGGGAAATGCCCAGCGACGACCCGGCATTGGGCGACACGCCTGTCGAGCCGGAGGCGCTGGCGGTGCTGGAAAGCCAGGAGAACGGCGCCCGCCTGCGCGATTGCCTGGAGCTTCTGCCGGAGAAGAATCGCCGCGGCATCGTGCTGGCCTTCGTCCATGGCCTGTCCCACCCGCAGATCGCCGAGAAGTTGGAACTGCCGCTGGGCACGGTGAAGGCCTGGATCCGCCGTGGCCTGCTCTCGCTGCGGGAGTGCATGGCATGACCGAGGAGGAGCGCGACGCCCTGGCCGGCGAATATGTGCTGGGCACGCTGGGCGCGGCCGAGGCGCGGGCGGTGGGCGACGACCCTGCCATGGCGCCGCTGATCGCCGGCTGGGAGGCCAGGCTGGCGCCGTTGCACGCCCTCGCCCCGCCGGAGGCGCCGCCGCCCGGGCTCTGGGCGCGCATCGAAAAAAGCATCGCGGGCGCCGAGGTCCGGCCGCCCCGCCCCGCCCGCGCCGGCTGGTTCACCCGTTTCTGGGCCATCGGCTCCACCGCGGTGGCGGCTGGGCTCGCCATCCTGATGCTGGTGAACCGCCCCGCGCCCGCGCCGCTGATGACGGTGCTGCTGACCAGCCAAGAGGCGCCGGCCTTCCTGGTCGAGGCCGATCGCGGCGGCGAAATCCGCCTCGCCGCGCTGAACAACCAGCCGGTGCCCGAGGGCCGGGTGCGCGAGCTCTGGGCCTTGCCGCAGGGTGCGACGGCGCCGACCAGCCTGGGCCTGGTGCCCGCCGATGGGCGGATCAGCGTGCGGCCGGCGCAAATCCGGCCCGAGCCGGGGATGCTGATCGAGATCACGCTGGAGCCACCCGGCGGCTCACCGATCGGCCGGCCGACGGGGCCGGTGCTGTTCATCGGGCGTCTGCTGCCGGCGCGTGGGGTTTGACGGCAGGCTGATCCGCGTTCGCAACCCGCGACCGCTGCGTTCGTTGCCTTGCGGCGGCGCCCAAAGCCGCGCCGGAGCACGCCCGGCCTGTTGTCGAGACTTGCGGCGAGCCCCCGCGCCGCCTAGGTGACGTGCCATAATCCGCGCCCCGCGGGCGCATGCGAACCCTCACGGACCCAGACAGGATTCATGACCGACCAGACCCCCACGCCTGACGAACAGCCCGAAGCCCGGCCCGATCTCGGCACGGAGGCGCAGGAGAACCAGGACATGACCCTCGAGCAGCGCTTCCAGCTGCTGGCCGAGGAGCTGAACGGGATGCGCGACAAGTGGCTGCGTGCCGAGGCCGAGACGCAGAATGTGCGCGCCCGAGCCGCGCGCGAAGTGACCGATGCCCGCGCCTATGCCGTGCAGAAATTCGCGACCGATGTGGTCGAGGCGGCGGAAAACCTGCGCCGCGGACTGGCCGCCCTCCCGGCCGCCAGCGAGGCGGAGCCCGAGCTCCTGACAAAACTGCGCGGCGGCTTCGAGGGCGTGGAGAAGAGCTTCTGGGCGATTCTTGAGCGCAATGGCGTTTCGCGGAAGGATCCCTCGGGCGAGGCTTTCAATCCGGAGCTGCACCAGGCGATGGCCGAGCAGCCGGCGCCGGAGGGTGTGGCGCCCGGCACCGTGCTGCAGGCCTGGAGCGCGGCCTGGACCCTGAATGGGCGGCTGCTGAAGCCGGCGATGGTGGTGGTAGCGGCGGGCGAGGCGAAGCCGGACGCGGCCTGAATCCGCTGCGCATGCGCGCGGATTGCCTGAATCGGACAAATTCACCGCGGTATCTGAGAGCAGCTTCCAGCCCCTGCCTGTGGCAGGCGGTGGAGGCGTCGCATGGCTCAGGCCGTTGATGCGGGAAGCATCGGATGGGATGGAACTGTCGGCGAGGAATTACTGCCTTAACAACCGGAAATTGCTTTCATTCCACAAATCCTAAAGCGTTTATCTTTGTTGGCGTTGAATGCTCGGGTCCGGAGAATGTTGTGGTGCGATGGCCGCCCGTCAAAAGCGCGAGAGGACGACACCATGCGCGTTGATGAGCCGGATCTGGGGGATATGCCGAAAGCAACGCTGGCCAGGCATCTGCTCGTCACCCGTGGTGCAGCGCTGTCACCGGTGGCGACCCAGGCCCAGCGGACCAACCTGACTGACCATGACCCTTCCGACGGCCCAGGGCGCGGCCTCCGTTCGGGCGGATACCGCAGCGGGGCTACGGACAACAATCCGGGTGGCGGCGCCAGCCTTGGCCGCGGACGTTGACCCCGCGCGCCGTCACCGCCGATGACCTGCCGGCGCTGAACGCGCTGAACAACGACTATGCCGCCGAGGTGAACGCGCTCACCCCGGCGGCCTTCGCCGCACTGGTCGGCGCCTGCTGGTACGCGCGGCGCCTGCAACACGGCTTCCTGCTGGCGCTGGACCATCTGGCGCCGGCGCAGGGGCCGAACCATGCCTGGTTCCTGGCCCGGCGGCCGGCCTTTGGCTATGTCGACCGCGTCGTCATCGCCGCCGCCGGGCAGGGCCAGGGAATGGGCCGCGCCTTGTATGAGGACCTCTTCGCCGCCGCCGCCGCCCGCTCGCTGCCCGGCATCGGCTGCGAGGTGAATCTGGCCCCGCCCAACCCCGGCAGCCTCGCTTTCCATGCCCGGCTGGGATTTTCGCCCCTTGCCGAGGCGGTGGACCCGCGCAACGGCAAACATCTTCGCTATCTTTGGCACGAATTGGGCGCGAGTGCCCCTTGCCCCACCGCGGCCTGCTGAATATCTGAGCAGCGTTACTTCCCCCAACCCCATCCGCGAGGGGCCGGGCGCGGTGCCGTCATGGGCCGCACCCAAGCCGCCGCATATTCAGGAGACTGCCCGGATGAGCAAAGTCATCGGTATTGACCTCGGCACCACCAATTCCTGCGTCGCCATCATGGATGGCGAGCCGAAGGTGATCGAAAACGCCGAGGGTGCCCGCACCACCCCCTCCATGGTCGCCTTCGCCAAGAATGGCGAGCGTCTGGTCGGCCAGGCCGCCAAGCGCCAGGCCGTGACCAACCCCACCAACACGCTCTTCGCCACCAAGCGCCTGATCGGCCGCCGGTTCGAGGATGCGATGGTGAAGAAGGAGGCCGGCCTCGCCCCCTACAAGATCGTCGCCGCCGCCAATGGCGACGCGGCTGTCGAGGTCGAGGGCAAGACCTACGCGCCGCAGCAAATCTCCGCCGACATCCTGTCTAAGATGAAGCAGACCGCCGAGGCCTTCCTAGGCGAGAAGGTGACGCAGGCCGTCATCACCGTCCCGGCCTATTTCAACGACGCCCAGCGCCAGGCGACCAAGGAAGCCGGCGCCATCGCCGGCCTCGAAGTGCTGCGCATCATCAACGAGCCGACGGCGGCCGCGCTCGCCTATGGCATGGACAAGAAGACCTCCGGCATCATCGCGGTCTATGACCTCGGCGGCGGCACCTTTGACGTGTCGATCCTGGAAATCGGCGACGGCGTCTTCGAGGTGAAGTCCACCAATGGCGATACCTTCCTGGGCGGCGAGGATTTCGACCAGCGGGTGATCGATTACCTCGCGGACGAGTTCAAGAAAGAGAACGGCATCGACCTGCGCGGCGACAAACTCGCCCTGCAGCGGATGAAGGAAGCGGCGGAGAAGGCGAAGATTGAGCTCAGCTCCGCCAAGCAGACCGAAATCAACCTGCCCTTCATCACCGCCGACGCCTCCGGCCCCAAGCACCTCGTCATGCAGTTCACCCGCGCCAAGCTGGAAAGCCTGGTCGATGATCTGGTGGCCCGCACCATGGAGCCCTGCCGCAACGCCTTGAAGGATGCCGGCCTCACGGCGGGTGAGATCGACGAGGTGATCCTCGTGGGTGGCATGACCCGCATGCCGAAGGTGATCGAAGCCGTAAAACAGTTCTTCGGCAAGGAGCCGGCCCGCAACGTTAACCCGGACGAAGTCGTCGCCATCGGCGCCGCCATCCAGGGTGGCGTGCTGAAGGGCGATGTGAAGGACGTCCTGCTGCTCGACGTGACGCCGCTGAGCCTCGGCATCGAGACGCTGGGCGGCGTCTTCACCCGCCTGATCGACCGCAACACGACGATCCCGACGAAGAAGAGCCAATCCTTCTCCACCGCCGACGACAACCAGACCGCGGTCACCATCAAGGTGTTCCAGGGCGAGCGCGAGATGGCGAATGACAACAAGCTGCTCGGCAATTTCGACCTGCAGGGCATTCCCCCCGCGCCGCGCGGCGTGCCGCAGGTGGAAGTGACCTTCGACATCGACGCCAACGGCATCGTGTCCGTCAGCGCGAAGGACAAGGCCACCGGCAAGGAGCAGCAAATCAAAATCCAGGCGCGCAGCGGCCTTTCCGAGGCCGATATCGAGCGCATGGTGAAGGAGGCCGAGGCCAATGCCGAGGCCGACCGCCAGCGGCGTGAGGCGGTGGAGGCGCGCAACCAGCTCGACACGCTGGTGCATTCCACCGAGAAGACCATCAAGGAAAACGAAGGCAAGATCCCGGAGGCCGAGAAGCTGGCCGCCGAACAGGCCATCGCCGCTGCCCGCAGCGCGATGGAAGGCCAGGACACCGCGGCCATCCAGGCTGCGGCCGAAACGCTCAGCCAGGTCGCGATGAAGCTGGGCGAGGCGATGTACAAAGCGCAGGCCGAGGAGCAGGCCCCGCCCGCGGCTGAGGCCGCCAAGCCGAATGACAAGGTTGTCGATGCCGAGTTTGAGGAAGTCGACCCCAAGAAGAAGAAGCCGAACTGAGTTAAAAACTGGGGGAAATGAATTTCCCCCAGGCCCCCATTCTTTTGTTTTTATGATATTGGGCCGACTTCGAAGGCGGCGCCAATAAATCAAAAATAAAAGATGGGGGCTCGGGGGAATTCTTTCCCCCGATGCTATTTTTGGGGGCGATCAATGGCGAAACGTGACTATTACGAAGTGCTCGGCGTCCAGCGCAACGCGTCTGACGAAGACCTGAAGCGCGCCTATCGCAAGCTGGCCATGCAGCACCACCCCGACCGCAACCAGGGCAACCCCGCGGCGGAGGGAAAATTCAAGGAAGCCAACGAGGCCTACGACATCCTCAAGGATGCCGAAAAGCGCGCCGCCTATGACCGTTTCGGCCATGCCGCCTTCGAGGGCGGCGGTGGCGGCGGCGGCCAGGCTGGCGCCGGCGGCTTCGAGGAAATGTTCGCCGACATCTTCGGTCAGTTCACGGGACGCGGGGGCCAGCGCCAGCAATCCGGCCGCGGCGCCGATCTGCGCCAGGACATCTCCATCACCATGGAGGAAGCCTTCGCCGGCGCCAAGAAGACCCTGCGCGTCCCCTCATCGGTGCAATGCGAGGCCTGCACGGGCACCGGCGCCGAGGGCGGCAATGCCAGCGTGCAGCAATGCGGCACCTGCCGCGGCGCAGGGAAAATCCGCAGCCAGCAGGGCTTTTTCCTGGTCGAGCGCACCTGCCCCACCTGCTCCGGCAGCGGGCGCATCATCAAGAACCCCTGCAAGGTTTGCCTTGGCGCCGGCCGCGTGCAACGCGACCGCACGCTCAACGTCACCATCCCCGCGGGCGTGGAGGATGGCACCCGCATCCGCCTCACCGGCGAGGGTGAGGCGGGCTTGCGCGGGGCGCCAGCGGGCGACCTTTACGTCGATGTCGGCGTGAAGCCGCACCCGATCTTCCAGCGCGAGGGACCCAATATGATGGTCCGCGTGCCTCTGCGCATGACGCAGGCTGCACTGGGCGGGCAGATCGAGGTGCCGAGCATCGATGGCGGCCGCTCCCGCGTCACCATCCCCGCCGGCACCCAGTCGGGCGATTCCTTCCGTCTGCGCGGCAAGGGTTTCTCCGTGCTGCGCAACCCGGCGCGGGGCGACATGTATGTCCAGGTCGTGGTGGAGACGCCGCAGAACCTCAGCCCCAAGCAGAAGGAACTGCTCGAGGCCTTCGAGGCGGAGGCGCTGCACAGCGGCAAATCCTCGCCGGAAAGCGAGGGCTTCCTCGCCAAAGTCAAGGAATTCTGGGACGGGCTGGGCCGCTGATCACAGCCCGCGCAGCCGCCCCGCCCAGACCCGGGCGATGGTCGGCGGGTTGAGCAGCCGGCGCGAGGTTTCCACCACCTCCTCGGGCGAGAGGCTGGGCACGGGGTGATGCGGCGCGCCGCAGCTCAGCGCCACGGCGGCATTCTCGGCCATGTAGATCGCGATCATCACCGCCTCCGCGATACCCGCACCCACCACCACGGCGCCATGCGCGCGCAGCAGGGCGGCGCGGTTCCCGCCCAGCGCCGCGGCCAAACTGTCGGCCTTGGCCACCGTATCGACCAGCATGCCGGATGCGCCGAAGGGCGCGCTGTCCCACACCGGCACATCCCAGCCCATGATCGAACCGGTGTGGAACACCGGCCGCAGCGCGGGCGCGCCGGGCATGGTGAAGGGCAGCAGCGGCCGGGCGTGGTGGTGGATGCAGACCATGACATCCGGCCGCGCGGCGAAGACGCGGGCATGCAGCACCGCCTCGGAATAGCTCTGCACCGCCGCGTCCTCGCAGCGACCCTCGGCATCGTAGCGCCGCAGATCGGCCGCCGTCACCGCATTGGGCGGCAGCGCGCGCGACAGCCAGAAGCGCGAGGGGTCGCTGCCATCGCGCAGGGCGACATGCCCGAAATCATCCACGATCCCATCCCGCGCCAGGATCCGGTTGGCCTGTGCGAGCATCTCAAGCTCTTGCGGTTCAGTCGCCACGGCCTATTCCTTTCACTCATGATCGAACGAACACCGATGCACCGCCGCGGCCTGCTTGTCATGCCCAGCCTTGCGCTGGCGGGTGCCGCCCGCGCGCAATCCTCCGGCGTGCGCCTGGTTGTGCCCTTCCCGCCCGGTGGCGGCATCGACGTCTCGGGCCGGATCTTCGCCGAGGCGCTGACCCATTCCCTCGGCGCGCCATGGGTGGTGGAGAACCGCTCAGGCGCGAATGGCTCGGTCGGCAGCGCCGTGGTGGCTCGCGCCGAGGCCGATGGCCGCACCCTGCTGTGCAATTCCGACAGCCACCTTCTTGCCCGCGGCGTCATGCGCCAGGTGCCCTATGATCCCGTGGCCGACTTCACCCCCATCGCCCGGCTGGCGATTTCGCCGCTCGTGCTCGTCGGCGCGCCGGGGCTTGCCGCCGCCGACCTGCCGGCGCTGATCGCCGATATCCGGGCGCGGCCGGAGGCGCATGCCTTCGCCAATACCTCGCTCGGCACCTCCGGCCATCTCGCGACGGAGCTGTTCCGGCTGGAGATCGGCGTACCGGTCCTCATCGTCTCCTATCGCGGCACGGGGCCGGCCATCGCCGATGTGGTGGGCGGACAGACCAGCCTGATGATGGCGCCACTGCTCTCGGCCCTGCCGCTGGTGCGGGCGGGGCGGCTGCGGGCCTATTGCGTGACCGGGCCGGGTCGCACCCCCGTCGCGCCGGACATCCCCAATGCGGCGGAGGTGGGCATGCCGGCGCTGGCCCCGGTGGCGCCCTGGTTTGCCCTTTGGGGGCCGCGCGGCCTGGCCCCGGCCGAGGTGACGCGGATCAACGCCGCGGTGCAGGCGGCGGCGGCGACGCCGGAGGTGCTGCGCAAACTCGGCGACCTCGGCGGCCAGCCGGTGCCCGGGGAAAGTGCGGCACAATTCGCCGCCTTCATCGCCGAGGCCGGGCCGCGCGGCCTGTCCATCCTGCAAAGGGCCGGGGTGCAGCCGGAATAATCAGCGCCTGCCCGGTAGCCCGCGGCCGCGCCGGACCGCGTCCTCGCCGAAACGCCCGCGCAGGCTCTCCATCGCCGCCCAGCGCGCCGCGCGGCGCCCGGCATCGGGGTCGGCCAGGTCCGGCTGATCGGCATCGGCCATCGGCATCAGGGGGTTGGCGCCGATGCCCAGCAGCCGGAAGGCGGTGCCATCCACCTCCCTGGCCAGCAGGCTTCGCGCGGTCTCGAACAGCACATCGGGCACGAGCGTGGGCGAGGCCAGCCTTGCCCCGCGGGTGCGGCTGGCAAAGGCGGCGGTCTTGAGCTTCAGCACCACGCCGCCGGCCGAAAACGCCTTCGCCGCCAGCCGGCGCGAGAGTTTTTCGCACAACCGCCACAGCACCGCTTCCAGCTCGGCCTGGGTGGTGATGTCGTTGTCGAAGGTGGTCTCGGCGCTGACGCTCCTGGTTTCGCGCCCCGGCACCACGGGGCGATTGTCCTCGCCGCGGGCGCGGGCGGCGAGGCTGGGGCCGTCCTCACCGAAGCGCCGGGCGGCCTCGCGCGCGTCGAGGGCGGCGAGCTGGCCGAGGCGGGTGAAGCCCGCGGCATGCAGCTTCGCCGCCATGGCCGCGCCGACGCCGGGCAGCAGCCGCACCGGCTCGCCCGCCAGCAGCCCCGCAGCCTCCGCCCGGCCGATCACCGCGAAGCCGCGCGGCTTGTCCCGCCCCGCCGCGATCTTGGCGAGCAGCCGGTTGGGGGCAAGGCCCACAGAAACCGTCACCCCCACCTCGTGCTCCACCCGGCGGGCGAATTCGGCCAGCACGGCGGCAGGGGGTGCGCGATGCAAGGCCTCGGTACCCGACAGGTCGAGCACCGCCTCATCGATGCTCATCGGCTCCACCAGCGGCGTCAGGCCCAGCATCATGGCGCGGATGCGCGCCCCCTCGGCGGCGTATTTCGCGATGTCGGGGCGCAGCACCACCGCATCGGGGCAGGCCGCCAGCGCCTTGAACATCGGCATGGCCGAGCGCACGCCGCGGGTGCGGGCGATGTAGCAGCAGGCCGCCACCACCCCGCGCCGCCCGCCGCCCACGATCACGGGCCGTGCCGCCAGCTCCGGGGCGTCGCGCTTTTCGATGCTGGCGTAGAAGGCGTCGCAATCGATATGGGCGATGGCGAGCGAGAACAGCTCGTCATGGCGCAGCACGCGGCGGCTGTGGCAGGCGGGGCAGGCGGTGGCGGCAAAGCCCCGGGCACCGCAGTCGCGGCACAGGCTGGGCGTCACCGCCGGCGCACCGGGAAGGTGAGGCCGCCCAGGCGCAGCCCGGCGCGGATCACCACAGCCTGGCCGCGCCCAGCACGCCCGAGCTGTCGCCATGCCGGGCCGGCACCAGCCGCGTCCGCACCACATCGGAAAACACCCATTGCCCCCAGAGCTTCGGCACCTCCGCATAGAGATGGGCCATGTTCGAGAGCCCACCGCCGAGCACGAAACAATGCGGGTCCAGCAGGTTGATGACATGGGCCAGCGCGCGCGCCAGGCGATGGCTGTGCCGCGCCAGCGCCGCCGCCGCGCGACGGTCCCCCGCCGCGGCTCGTGCTGGAAGGGGAGCGGCATCGCGCGCCTCCGGCCCATCCGCATCGGCGGCCAGCGCGGGGCCGCACAGGAAGGTTTCGATGCAGCCCGCCCGGCCGCACCAGCAGCGCGGGCCGGGGTGCTCCTCCTTCGTCATCCAGGGCAGCGGGTTGTGCCCCCATTCGCCGGCCACCCGGTTGGCACCTTCGATCACCCGGCCGTCGATCACCAGCCCGGCGCCCACGCCGGTGCCCAGGATGGCGGCGAAGACCACCGCCTCGCCGGCCGCCGCGCCATCCGCTGCCTCGCTCAGGCCCAGGCAATTCGCGTCATTGCTCAGCCGGATGGGGCGGGCCAGCCTGCGTTCCAGATCCTCCTGCAGCCGGCCGCCATTCAACCAGGTGGAATTGGCGCCGCGCACCAGGCCGGTGGCCGGGCTCAGGCTGCCGGGAATGCCGATGCCGACCGAACAGGCGCCGGTCTCGGCCTCGGCGCCGGCCACCAATTCGGCGATCGCCCCCAGCACGCCGTCATAGCTGCGCGGCGTGGCGATGCGGCGGCGCAGCGCCACGCCGCCGGTGTCATCCAGCACCGCGACCTCGATCTTCGTCCCGCCCAGATCCACACCCATGCGCATGCGCCACCCTGACCCAAGCCGCCCCTTGCCCGCAAGGCTCCGCTCATGCTGGATGCGCGGATGGAACAGACCCTGGATGTGCGCGGCCTGCGCTGCCCCCTGCCGGTGCTCAAGGCCAACAAGGCCCTGCGCGGCATGCCGCCGGGCGCCGAGCTGATCGTCCTCGCCACCGACCCCGCGGCCGAGACGGATTTCCCCGCCTTCGCCAGCGAGACCGGCCACGCCCTGCTGAGCGCGACGCGCGATGGCGAGGGTTTCCGCTTCGTGCTGAGAAAGCGCTGTGATGGCTGAAAAACCCGTCCTCTACCTGACCCATGCGGCCTGCCTGGGCCACGATATGGGCCAGGGCCACCCCGAATGCCCCGACCGCCTGCGTGCCATCTGGCAGGCGCTGGAAGCGCCCGATTTCGCCGGCCTCGCGCGTGAGGAGGCGCCCAGGGCCACGCCGGAACAGCTGGCCCGCGCCCACCCCGCGGCCCATGTCTCAGCCATCCTCGCCATCCGCCCCGAGGAGGGCGAGCTGGCGCGGCTCGATGCCGACACGATCATGAGCCCGGGCAGCGCCGAAGCCGCGCTCCGCGCCGCCGGGGCCGGCATCCGAGCCGTCGAGGCGGTGTGCCGGGGCGAGGCGCGGGCCGCCTTCTGCGCGGTGCGCCCACCGGGCCATCATGCCGAGCCAGAGCAGCCGATGGGGTTCTGCCTGTTCAGCAATGTCGTGGTGGCCGCGCGCCATGCCCAGGCCGAGCTGGGCGTGCAACGCGTGGCAATCATCGATTTCGACGTGCATCATGGCAATGGCTCCCAGGCCTGCGTTGAGGCCGATCCCTCGATATTGTTCATCTCCAGCCACCAGATGCCGCTCTATCCCGGCACCGGCGCCGCCTCCGAACGAGGTGTCGGCAATGTGTTGAACATCCCCCTGCCACCCGGCGCCGGCGGCGAGCCTTTCCGGCAAGCCTGGACAGCCGCCCTGCCGCGCCTGACCGCCTTCGACGCTGACCTGGTGATCATCTCCGCCGGCTTCGACGCGCATATCCGCGACCCGCTGGCGCAGCTGCGGCTGAACGAGGTGGATTTCGCCTGGATCACCCGCGCCATCATCGAAGCCGCTCCGGGCGCGCCGGTGGTGAGCATGCTGGAGGGCGGCTACGATCTTCAGGCGCTGGCCGCCAGCACGGCGGCGCATCTGCGCGCGCTGTGCGAGGCATCACAACCCGTCATCCCGTAGGGGCGGCGGCAGCTCCAGCCCCACGACCTGCCAGCGCAGGCGCAGCAGGTCGTGCAGGGCCAGGGTGATGGTCACCGCCTCCCGGCCGTCGCCCGGGGCATGCAGGCCGACGCGCAGGCGCCGGCCATCCAGCGGCTGGATCGCGCCGATCATCCCCAGACCATTCACCGGCTGGCCGATCGGCAGCCGGTCGCGCAGCACCGCCAGCAGGCCCTCGGGGGTTGCCAGCGCACCGCGCACCTCGCCGGCCATGCCGGTGAGAAAGGCCGCGGCGGCGCCGGAATGCTGCTCGATGCTCTCGCCCATCGCGCGGTCGATCCCCTCGGGCAGGCTGGTCCAGTCCACCGCCATGGCCAGGGTCCCGGCATTGCCGGCAACCAGCGCCTCACCCATGCGCGCCGCCGCCAGCAGCGGCATCAGGGCATAGGCGGTGGCGGAGGCGACGATGCCTGCCGCCACCGCCATCCGAAGGCGGCGCCCCCACGCCGCCTTCGGCCGGGGCCTCGCAGGCGGGCCTGCCGCCTGGAGCGCTGGCATGCTGCGCTGCCGCCGGTCGTATTCTTCCCAGACCTGATCCCAGAGGCTGGCATTCGCTTGTATCCGATTCGGCATCACATTCTCCAAATACGAGATGTCGTCTCGATATTGAGAATATAGCGGCGATAAGGTGGAGCGTTGGTTAACGCGGGAGGCGGAAAAATGGCGGGGATGCGCCGGCGCTGGTAGCGCCTCGGAGCGACTTCGCCCCTCTCACGGTGCGCCGCCACGGCAGGGAATGGCCTGGGACCAAAGGGCCGCGGTTGGGTTTTGCAGGGCGGGTGCCCCGCCAAGGGCGGCCCGCCTACGCGATCGAGCCTCTACCGCCCCGGCGGGCGCGCCATCGCGGCCGCGATTCCATTCTCGAGCTCGGCCAATGCGGCACCCAGGGCAGCGGCCATCGCCCGCGCCGCCGCCGCATCGCCATCCCCCTGCCGCGGCGCCGTGCCGCGGGCGACGAATTGCCCGCGCAACCGCACCCCGGTCAGCCCGCTCTCCTCGATCAGCAGGGCGGCGATGGCGGCACGCGCGCCGCCCCCGCTCTCCATCTCCAACGCCAGCAACTCGCTCTCCAGCACCAGTGAGGCGCTGATCCGCGAGCCAGGCGTGGCCACGCCGGCGAAGAGCCCGCTGGCGCGCAGCCATTCCCGCAAGGCCGCCTCCGCTGCCTCGGCCGGCGGCGCTGCCCACTCGGCATAGGGCGCCACCGCCAGCGTTCCGTCGGCGCGCAGGCTGCGCAAGCCGCGCTGATCCATCCCCGGCCCGGCGCGCATGTCGCGCACCAGCAGCGCGGCGGTGCCGCCCGTGCGGCGCGGTGCATTCGCCGGGCGCGTGGCGTCCAGCGGAAAGCGGCGGGCCTCGATATAGGGCCGGTCCGGCAGCACGGAGCAGCCGGGCAGCGACAACAGCAAAAGGGCGAGGCGGCGGTTCATCGCTGGGCTCCGGCAGGCACCGGCGGCGGTCCGCCCAACAGGGTCTGGCTGGGCGAGCGGCGCAGGGATTCGGTCACGTCACGCAGATTGGCCGTCATCGCCCGCAGGTCACGCAGGATCGGCACCAGGTCGGCCTGCACATCGAGCGTGGCGCCACGGGCGCTGCGCAGCCCGGATTCCAGCTGGTTGATGGTGGCGGGCAGCCGCGCGGCGGCGGCGCGCAGCTCGGCCATCGCCGCACTGCTCTGGGCCAGGGTCTGGCGAAGCTCCCGGCTCTCCAGCACCGCGCGGGCGGCAGCCACGGCGGCCCGCGCCTCGACGACCATGCCCGGCAGGTCCGCCATCTCCACCGTGCCACGCAGGCTGCGCATCAGTGCCGATGTCTCGGCCAGCGCCACCTGCAAATCGCCACCCGGCGCGGTCTGCGCCCGCACATCGCCGACCAGGCCGGTGACGTTGCTGACGAGGGCGGCGAAATCCACCTGCTCCAGCCGCGACAGCAGCATCGTCGCCGCATCCTGCACCTGCGCCGAGGTTGAGGGGATGGAGGGGATGAAGTTCACCGCCGGCGTGAAGGGCAGCTCGGGTGCGGGGAAGCGGTTCACATCGGCGAAATCCAGCTCGATATAGCCCACCCCCGTCAGCCCCTGCGAGGAGAGCCGGGCGCGCAACCCCAGCCTGACCGCCTCCTCCAGCGAGGGCGCGCGGCCGGTCTGCTGCAGGTCCAGCGTGAAGCGCACCAGCACGAGCTGGAAGGCGCCCGAGAATTGTACGCGCGGGTCCATGACATAGCGCGAGCCGACCAGCGCGATCTCGGTCACCCTCCCCAGCGCGACGCCGCGAAAACGCACCGCGGCGCCGACCTCCAGCCCCTGCACCGATTCGCGGATATAGGTCTCATAGACCTCGCCCCGGTTGCGCAGCCGCTCGCCGGTCAGGAACAGCGTGAAGCCGATCAGCAGGCCGAAGCCCACCAGCACGAGCAGGCCCACCGAAAATTGCGTCTTCATGGCATCGCCTCCCGACGGAAGAAGGCGCGCACCGTGGGGTTGTCGCTGGTGTCGCGCAATTCGCTGGGCTTGCCGGTGGCGATCATCCCGGCGGCGGCCTTGTCGAGCATGATGCAGCGGTCTCCGATGGCGAGGATGCTTTGCAATTCGTGGGTGACGACGACGAAGGTCGTGCCGGTCTCGCGCGAGAGGGTCATGATGAGGTCATCGAGGCCGGCGGAGGTGATGGGGTCCAGCCCCGCGCTCGGCTCGTCGAGGAAGAGGATCTCCGGGTCCAGCGCCATGGCGCGGGCGATGCCGGCGCGTTTGAGCATGCCGCCCGAGATCTCCGCGGGCAGCCTGGTCGAGGCATCGCCGAGGCCGACCAGGCCGAGCTTGGCGCGGGCCAGGGCGTCGCGCGCTGCGGGGGGCAGCTTGGTGTGCTGCTCCATCGGCAGCGCCACATTCTGCATGAGGTTCAGCGAGCCCAGCAGCGCGCCCTGCTGCCACATTACGCCGATGCGGGCCAGCGCGTCACGCCTGGGCTGGCCGGACAGCCGCGCCAGCTCCTGCCCCAGCACCAGGGCGCGGCCTTGGCTCGGCGGCAGCAGGCCGATCAGGATTTTCAGCAATGTCGACTTGCCGCAGCCCGAGCCGCCGAGGATCACGAAAATCTCGCCGCGCCGGACCTCGAAGCTGACATCTTGAAAAATCGTGCGGCTGCCGAAGCGGATGGCGATGCCCTCGGCCTCGATGATGGATTGGCCCTGCGCCACGCCTACCAGCCCAGCCGGAAGAACAGGATGGCGAAGATGCCGTCCAGCACCACGGTCGCGACGATGGAGGAGACCACCGCGCCCGTCGCCGCATCGCCCACCGCGCGTGGCCCGCCGCCGGCCTTGAGTCCCGACCGGCAGCCGATAATGCCGACCGCCAGGCCGAACACCGCCGCCTTGAACAGCCCGCCCAGCATGTCGGCGATATCGAGATGCTGGCGCAGCTGGGAGAGCACGGCAGATGGCGGATAGCCCAGCATGGCCATCACGAAACCCATGCCGATCAGCCCCGAAAGGCTGACCACGAGGGCGAGAGCCGGCATCACCAGCATCGCCGCCAGGATGCGTGGCAGCACCAGCCAGGCCAGCGGATCCACCCCCATGGTGGAAAGCGCGTCGATCTCGTCATTGACCTTCATCGTGGCAAGTTCGGCGGCATAGGCGCTGCCCGAGCGGCCGGCCAGGATGATCGCCGCCATCAGCCCGCCCAGCTCGCGCAGCAGGCCGATGCCGACGAGGTTGGGAATGAAGATCTCGGCGCCGTATTGCCGCATCGGAATCGAGGACTGGAAGGCCAGGATGACGCCGAACAACATGCCCAGCAGGGCGCAGAGCCCGAAGGCCTGGGTGCCTGCCTCGGCGAGGTGACGCAGCACCTCCACCCGCCGCAGCCGCCAGGGCTTGGCCAGCATCAAGAGCGTGCCCAGCGTGACCTCGCCGAGGAAACTGATCCGCCGCCCGATGCCGGCGAAGCGGTCGAGCACGGACCCGCCGATCAGGGTGACCCAATAGGGCCGGGGGCCGGGCTTGGCCGGCGGGGCCGCTGCCAGGGCACGGCGCATCCGCTCCAGCGTCGCGGCCATGCGCGGGTCGGTGGGTGGCGTGACGGTGGTGCCGGCGGCGGCGTGCTCGGCCTCCAGCAGCAGCACCGCACCCGCGCTGTCCAGCGCGGTGACGGCGCTGGCATCCAGCCTGGCCTGACCGGCCCGGGCGGCCTGCATCACCGGCCCCCAGGCCTGGGCGGCGGCGGCGAGGTCCAGCGGGCCGGTGAAACGCAGGATGGCACCGGCCTGCCCGTTTTCAGTCGCGAAGGAGAAGGCGGGGGTGTTCATGCAAGGGCAGAATGGCCCGGCGCATCGCGCCGGGTCAAAAACCGTTTCATGTCGCGAAGGCGTGAAACAGCACGGCGGCCGCGGCCGAGACGTTGAGGCTCTCCACCGGCCCCAGCGCGGGCAGGGTGCAACCGCCGGCGCAGGCATCGAGCACCGCCTCGTTAGGCCCGGTTTCCTCATTGCCCAGGACCAGCGCCACCGGTTTGCCACGCGGGACCTGAGCGGGCGGCACGCCACCGGCGGCAAGGGCCGCCACCGGCAGCACACGCCCCTCCAGCCGGCGGAGCAGGCTGGGCAGGTTGTCGGTGCGGAAGACGGTGAGATGCTCCACAGCGCCCTCGCTGGTGCGGAAGGCGGCATCGGAGAGATCGGCCTGGCGCGGATCATCGCCCAGGATCACCGCGCGCGCGCCGAAGAACGCCGCCGAGCGCAGGATGGCGCCAAGATTATGCGGGTTGCCGATGCCATCGAGCACCGGCAGCAGCGGCGCCGACCAGAGAATGGGCGGCAGAGGCCCGTCCAGGAACTCCGCCTTCTTCGGCACGGCGATGGCCACGATGCCGCCGTGATGCTGGGTGCCGCCGACGCGGACCAGCTCCTCCGGCCAGACCTCGCGGAAAATTCGCCGGGTGCGGGCCATGTGACGGGCCAGCGGCTCGGCGAAAGCGGCGCGCTCGGGGTCGAAGAACAGCCGCAACACATCCTGCGGGCGGCGCAGGAAGAGGGCGCGGACGGCGTTGGGGCCGCAGATGCGTTGGGGGTCAGGGTCTCGCAAGATGGCGCAGTGTTTGCGCCAGGGCGTCCGGCACGGCAATGGTGCCCGGCATGTCAGCATGGCGCTGGCCGGGAATCCGCACGCCGTCATCGCCCAGCATGGCGGTGATCAGCGCCTCGATCCGGCCGAGATAGGCGGATTGCCCGGCCAGCGCGCCGGGGTCGATCACCAGCAGCGCCTGGCCGAGGCGGGGGCGGTTGCCTTCCTCGGAGAAGAAGCCATCGGCCTCGAAGCCGAAGGCCGCGCCGGTCAGGGCCACGCAGAGCAGTTCCACCACCAGGGCGAGGGCCGCGCCCTTGGTGCCGCCCAGCGCCACCAGCGAGCCGAACAGCGCGACCTTGGCGTCTGTTGTGGGGATCCCATCGGCGTCCACCGCCCAGCCCTCGGGGATGGGCGTGCCGGATTGGGCGTAGCGGTTGATGGTGCCGCGGGCGACGGTGGAGAGGGCCAAGTCTACCACCAGCGGCGCATGCGGCGCCGCGCGCGGAAACCCGGCGGCGACCGGGTTGGTGCCGAGCAGCGCCCGCTTGCCGCCCGCAACCGGCATGGCGGCCGGCGAATTGGTGAAGGCCAGCGCCACCAGGCCCTGGCGGGCGAGGCGCGCCACCGGCAGGCCCATGGCGCCGGAATGGTGGCTGTTGGTGATGCCGATGAAGGCGACGCCCTGGGTCCTGGCCCGCGCAACGCCCTGCGCCTCGGCCATGTCCAGCGCGGGATAGGCCAGGCCATTGCCCGCATCGATCAGCACCGCACCCGGCCTTTCCGCCAGGATGTTCGGCACCGCGGCGCCATCGGCCCGGCCATTGCGGAGAAAGGCGGCGTATTGCGCGACGCGGGACAGGCCATGGCCGGCCTGGCCTATCGCCTCGCCATCCACCAGGGCGGTTGCGGTCAGGCGGGCCATGTCCGGGTTGGCGCCGGCCGCGGCCAGTGCGGCGGCCACCAGGGTTTCGAGTTCGGCGCGGGCAAAATTCTCAGGCATCGGGACGGATATGGGCCTCTTCGACAAGCCTTCCCCAGCGGACGACCTCAGCCTGCAGAAACGCCTGGCTGCGGGTGCTGTCCATCCCCTCGACGTCGAAGCCGGCATCGAGGATGCGGCGCCTGGTGTCGGGCTCGGCCAGCACGGCCAGGGTCGCGGCCTCGATCCGGCTGCGGATGGCGAGCGGGGTGGCGGTCGGCACCTGCATGGCCGTCCAGCTCGACATGATGAGGCTGGGCATGCCGAGTTCGGTGACGGTGGCGACATCGGGCAGGGTGCGGTGGCGCGCCTCGCCCGTGGTGGCCAGGGCGCGCAGCCGGCCGCCCTGCACCTGCGAGATACATTCCGGCAGGTTGCTGACCATGAAGTCGAGATTGCCGGCGACGAGGTCGGTCACCCCCGGCGCGCCGCCGCGATAGGGCACATGGGTGATGTTGCCGCCGGCGCGCGCCGCGCTGCGGAACAGCTCCAGGCCGAGATGCGGCGGCGAGCCATTGCCCGAACTGCCGCCATTGAGGGTGCGGGCGCGCGCGGCGGCGGCCAGTTCATCGAGGCTGCGGATCGGGCTTGCCGCATTCACCACCACCAGCAGCGGCAGCGAGCCGAGGATGGAAATGGTCGTGAGGTCGCGCAGCAGATTGTAGGGCGCATTGGGGAAGAGGGTGGCGTTGACCGCATGGGTCAGCGTGATGGCGAGCAGGGTGTGGCCATCCGGGGCGGATTTGGCGGCGGCATCGGCGCCAATCATGGCATTGCCGCCGGCGCGGTTCTCCACCACCACCGGCCGCTGCCAGGCCTCGCCCAGGCGATTGGCGAGGATGCGGGCCATGATGTCGGTGAGCCCCGCCGGGGTGAAGGGGACGATGTAGCGGACCGTGCGCTCAGGAAAATTCTGCGCGAGCGCGGGCGTGGCGAGGGCGGCGCCCAGAAGGGCGCGACGGGTGGCGTTCATGCGGGTCTCCCAATGGCTGCTCTTTTGAGCATGTTTCCCGCATGACGCGGGTTTCAGTCTTTGGACATCATGCCGCGCGCAGGCCGCCCTGGGCAATGATGAAAGCCGCCACCTCGGCCACGCCCTGCTCGGCCTTGAGGTTGGTGAAAATGAAAGGGCGCTGGCCGCGCATGCGCCGGGCGTCACGGTCCATCACCGAGAGATCGGCGCCGACGAGGGGGGCGAGGTCGGTCTTGTTGATTACCAGCAGGTCGGAGCGGGTGATGCCCGGGCCGCCCTTGCGGGGGATCTTGTCGCCGGCCGAGACGTCGATGACGTAGATGGTGAGGTCGGCCAGTTCGGGGCTGAAGGTGGCGGCGAGGTTGTCGCCGCCGCTCTCGATGAACAGGACTTCGAGGTTCGGCCAGCGGGCATTCATGTCGGCCACGGCGGCGAGGTTGATCGAGGCGTCCTCGCGGATGGCGGTGTGCGGGCAGCCGCCGGTTTCCACGCCCATGATGCGGGCGGGTTCGAGAGCGCCGGCGCGGGTCAGAAACTCGCTGTCCTCACGCGTGTAGATGTCGTTGGTGATGGCGGCGATGTCGTGGCTGGGGGAGAGGCGCTTGCACAGGCGCTCCAGCAGGGCGGTCTTGCCGGAGCCGACGGGGCCGCCGACGCCGACGCGAAGGGGGCCGTTTCCCGTCCGATGCGCGGAGGGCTGAATCGGCCGGGCATGAAGGTTCATGAGCGGAAAAGCCTTGTGTATTGGGTTTCGTGGCGGAGCGAGAACTGGTCGAGCATGGGGGCGGCCGTGCCCAGCGTGTCGAGGGTTGCGGCCTCGGCGGCGTCGGCAGCCAGTTCGATGGTTTGGAAGAGGGCGGCGGTGACTCGCTGGCCGTCGGTCTGGCCGAGGGGGACCAGGCGCACGCCGGCGGAGACCAGGTTGGCGGCGAACCCGGAGAGCCACCCCACGAGGGCGGGGCGCAGCGCCATGCCGTGGAAGCCGGCGGCGGCGCCGAAGACAACTGCGTGGGTCAGGCGGCCTGGGTTGCGGGCGGTGAAACCGGCGAAGCCGGGGTTTGGCCAGGTCGTGTTGGTGATGCTCGCGAAAGAGCCGCCTTGCTGGGTGGCCTCCAGCGCGGTTTCGGCGGTGCTGCGCCACGCCGAGGCTAGTTCGGCCACCTCGTCCAGCGCGGCATCATCCCCGGCTGCGCGATGGGCGGCGACCAGCAGCGCCGCATCCACCCGCCCCGCGCCGGCCAGCAGCACCGTCTCGATATAGGATTGCAGGGCGGCGCGGGTGGTGACAGCGCCGTCCTCCACCGCCATTTCCAGCCCGTGGCTGTAGGAGAAACCGCCCACCGGATAGGCCGGCGAAATCCAGGTCAGGAGGCGGAAGAGGTCAATCATGGCGATGGCTTGCGCCATCGCCATGGTGATGATGGTGGCCATCCCCGTGCTGGTGGCCGTGCTGGTGTGCCGGGTTGCGGTTGTGCTCGCCATAGGCGCCGCCTTCGGGGTTGAAGGGGGCCTGCACCTTGGCCAGGCGGGCGCCGAGGCCGATCAGCATGCGCTCGATCACATGGTCGAAGCGGATGAGGATCTTTCCGCCCTGCAGGTCCGCCGGCAAATGGCGATTGCCGAGATGCCAGGCGAGACGCATCAGGTGCTCGGGCGTGTCGGCCTGGATTTCCAGCAGCGGCTCGGGCGCTGCGCGAACCAGGACGAGGCTGCCATCGGAGAGCGGCAGGCCGTCGCCATCGCGCAGCACCTGGGCCTCGGGGAGGTCGAGCAGAAATTCGGCGCCGGAATCGGTCGTCAGGACTTTTCGCCGACGGAAGCGATCGTCGAAGTCCAGGGTCACCGTTTCTGCGGCGGAATCAGGCGGGAAGCTGCCGGCTGCGGCGACGTGATGGGTATGGCGCATGGGGCCTCAGAACAGGAAATAGCGCTGCGCCATCGGCAGCGATTGGGCGGGTTCGCAGACCAGCAACTGGCCATCCGCGCGGACCTCATAGGTCTCGGCATTCACCTCGATCTTCGGCAGGTAGGTGTTGTGCACCATGTCCTTCTTGCTGATGCCGCCGCGGGTATTGCCCACTGCCAGCAAGGGCCGCGTCAGGCCCAGCCGGGCGCCGATCCCATCCTCCAGCGCCGCGCCGGAGGTGAACAGCACCGCCGTCTGCGCCAGCGCGCGGCCAAAGGTCGCGAACATCGGCCGGTAATGCACCGGCTGCGGCGTGGGGATCGAGGCATTCGGGTCGCCCATCGGCGCCATGGCGATGGAGCCGCATTTCAGCACGAAATCCGGCTTCACGCCGAAGAAAGCGGGCGACCACAGCACCAGGTCGGCCAGCTTGCCCACCTCCACGCTGCCCACATGCTGCGCAATACCCTGCGAAATGGCGGGGTTTATGGTGTATTTGGCGATGTAGCGGCGCACGCGAAGATTGTCGTTGCCCGGCTTTTCCCCCGGCAGCGCGCCGCGCTGAACCTTCATCTTATGCGCGGTCTGCCAGGTGCGGATGATCACCTCGCCCACCCGCCCCATGGCCTGGCTATCGGAGGACATCATCGAGATGGCGCCGAGGTCGTGCAGGATATCCTCCGCCGCGATGGTCTCGCGCCGGATACGGCTCTCGGCGAAGGCCACGTCCTCGGCGATGCGCGGATCGAGGTGATGGCAGACCATGAGCATGTCGAGATGCTCATCCACCGTGTTCACCGTGTAGGGCATGGTGGGGTTGGTGGAGCTCGGCAAAAAATTCGGCTCGCCGACAACCCGGAGGATATCCGGCGCATGCCCGCCGCCCGCGCCCTCGGTGTGAAACGCCTGGATGGTGCGGCCGCCGATCGCCTTGATGGTGTCCTCGACGAAGCCGCTTTCGTTCAGCGTGTCGGTGTGGATGGCGATCTGCACGTCGTAGCGGTCGGCAACAGCCAAACAATTGTCGATGGCCTTGGGCGTGGTGCCCCAATCCTCATGCAGCTTCAGGCCGGCGGCGCCGCCGATGATCTGTTCCTCCAGCCCGGCCGGCAGCGCGGCATTGCCCTTGCCCAGAAAACCGAGGTTCATGCAGAACCCTTCGGCGGCCTGCATCATGCGCGCCATGTGCCAGGGGCCGGGGGTGGCGGTGGTGGCGAGCGTGCCATGCGCGGGCCCTGTGCCGCCGCCGAACATGGTGGTGATGCCCGACGCCAGCGCCTCCTCGATCTGCTGCGGACAGATGAAGTGGATGTGCACGTCGAGCCCGCCCGCGGTGAGAATGCGGCCTTCGCCGGCGATGATCTCGGTGCCCGGGCCGATGATGATGGTCACACCAGGCTGGGTGTCGGGATTGCCGGCCTTGCCGATGGCGGCGATGCGGCCGTCCTTCAGGCCGACATCGGCCTTGATGATCCCCCAATGGTCGACGATCAGCGCATTGGTGATGACGGTGTCCATGGCGCCGCCGGCGCGGGTGACCTGGGATTGGCCCATGCCGTCGCGGATGACCTTGCCGCCGCCGAATTTGACCTCCTCGCCATAGATGGTGAGGTCCTGTTCGACCTCGACGAAGAGCTCGGTATCGGCCAGGCGCACACGGTCGCCGGTGGTGGGGCCGAACATGCCAGCATAGGCGGAGCGGGTGATCCTCGCCATCAGAGCTTCCCCTCGGTCTCGCCCCGGAAGCCATGGACGACGCGCCCACCGCCGAAGGGCACCAGCTTCACCCGGCGCGACTGGCCGGGCTCGAAGCGCACGGCGGTGCCGGCGGCGATATCGAGGCGCTGGCCGCGGGCGGCGGCGCGGTCGAAGGCCAGGGCGGGATTGGTCTCGGCGAAATGGTAATGGCTGCCGACCTGGATCGGCCGGTCACCGGTATTGGCCACCTCGATCTCGGTCACGGGCAGGCCAGCGTTCAGTTCGATGTCGCCATCGGCCAAAAGATACTCGCCGGGGATCATCGGATCGGCTCATGCACGGTCACAAGCTTCGTCCCATCCGGAAACGTCGCCTCGACCTGGATTTCTTGCACCATCTCGGCAATGCCCTCCATGACCTGCGCCCGGGTGATCACCCCCGCGCCGGCCTGCATGAGATCGGCCACGGAGCGCCCATCCCGCGCCCCCTCCACCACGAAATCGGTGATCAGCGCGATGGCTTCGGGGTGGTTCAGCTTCACGCCCCGGGCCAGGCGCTTCCGCGCCACCTCGGCGGCCATGGCGATCAGCAGCTTGTCTTTTTCGCGGGGCGTCAGGTGCATGGGGGGAGTTTGGCAAGCCTCACTCAGCAGCGCCAGAGCCTTGGTAGCCTGGCTGGCAGGCCGAATGCCGCCGCACGCAGCAAAGGCACCGCCGCCGCGACCTGGGAGCGCACGGATGAGGCATCGCCCAGCGCGCGGGCGAGCAGAAGCCCTGGCCGCAGCAGGGTGCAGGGCATGATCTCGCGCAGGGCTGATACATGTGCTCCCGCGCCCCCGGCCGCCAACAGCACCGTGCCCATGGCCTGGGCGCCGTTGAAGCGATGGGGGTGTGAAAGGTCCGCCGCGTCCATGGCCAGCGCATCGGCCCAGAGCAGCCCCTCCGGCCCACGCAGCCGCCAGGAATCGAAGACCTGCCCGTGGGCAAAAATCTCCGCCCGGGCGGCGCGGCCGAAGACCAGCATCTCCGCCAGCAGCATTTCCGCCGCGAGGCCCAGCGAAAAATCCTGCCGCCGGTGCAGCACCGCGCCGTCGAACAGGATCACCTCCTGCGGCAGGAATTCCAGCCGGGCACCCTCGCCCAGCACCACCCGGGTCTCGATGCGCGTTTCGGGGCCCAGGCTGCGATAAACCTTCTCCGCCGCCGCCGCGGTCAGCGTCGCCCGGGCCCCTGGCTCCAGCTCCAGCGAAAACGCAGCACTGTCGCCACCCGCCAGCCCGCCCGCGACATTGACCTGGGCGATGGTTGCGGGTTCCCCAGGCTCGGCGCCCGGAAACAGAGCCCGCATCGGCGAGGCCTGGTAGAGGTCCACCAACCCCTTCACGCCCCAGCGCACCGCAAGCCGCCCATGGGCGCGCTGATGTTGAATTCCGTCCATCAAGCCACCCTGACATGGCCGGCCAAGCCATGCCACTCTGCGCGCCATGACCCGACACACCCTTCACATCAGCCTCGGCACGCAACGCTACGAAATCCAGCGACCCTGGGGCGAGACGGATGGGGTGGGCGGCATTTCCGACGTCGCGACCGACGCCGAGGGCCGTATCTTCGTCCTGCTCCGGCAGGACCCCTATGTCGATCCCGAATCGCCGTCAGTGCTGGTGCTGGCCCCCGACGGGAGGCGCGAGCACGCCTTCGGCGCCAAGGAGGTGGCGGATGGCCACATGTTCGGCATTTCGCCCGCCGGCGATGTCTATGTGGTGGACCGCGACGCGCACCAGATCATTATTTTCAACCGTCAGGGCAAGGAACTCGGCCGGATCGGCGAGAGACATCACGCGCTGCGGCCGTTCAATTCGCCCTGCGACATCGCCTTCGCGCCGAATGGCGACATGTATGTCGGCGATGGCTATGCGGCGGCGCGGGTGCACCGCTTCTCCTCAGCCGGCACGCCGTTGGGCGGCTGGGGCGAGCCCGGAACCGGCCCCGGCCAGTTCCTCATTCCCCATGCCGTCTGGGTGCAGCCCGATGGCACGGTGGTGGTGGCCGACCGCGACAATTCCCGACTGCAATTCTTCACCGCCGAGGGCGAGCTGATCCGCATCATCCATGACTGCCACAAGCCGATGGATATCTGGGGCGATGCGCAGGGCAATCTTTTCGTCACCGACCAGGTGCCCAGGCTGTCGCTGCTGGCGCCCGATGGCGCGCTGATCGGCCGCGGCCGCGCCGTGCTCAACGGCGCGCATGGCCTGTGCCAGGCGCCGGATGGGACGATCCTGCTGGCCGAGATGAATCCCCGCAGGCTCAGCCGGCTTGTGCCGGTGGCCTGAGCCACGGGCAGGCTGGCGCTTAAGCGGGCAGCGCGGATGGCGCGGCCCTGCCAAACCGCCCGCCCTCGCGTTGACCTGACCGCGCTTTGCAATAGCCTCCGCCTGGCATGACAAGCATTCAGGCCAAACCCGTGACCGGGCGAGCAACATCGAGGCTGACACGCTGGGCGCTGGGCCCCGGTGCCGCCGTGCTCACCCTGGCCACGCTCGTGCTGCTGTGGGAGGCTGCGGTGGTCGGCCTCGACATCCAGCGTTTTCTCCTGCCTGCACCCAGCGATGTGGTGGCGGAATTCATCCGCGACTGGCGGCTGATCTTCTTCCATGCCGGGCAGACGGTCTGGGGCATCCTGGCCGGCTATCTCGCCGCCGTGGTCTTCGCGCTGACCGCCAGCATGGCGATGATCCGCTGGCCGCTGGTCGAGCGCATGGTGATGCCGATCTTCGTCGCCAGCCAATCCGTGCCGAAGATCGCCATCGCGCCCCTGATCCTGCTCTGGGTCGGCGCGGGACCCGGCTCGAAGCTGCTGGTGGTCGCCTCCATCGCCTTCTTCCCCGTGGTGATCAACACCATGGCGGGCTTCAAGCAGGTGGATCGGGGGCTGATGGACGTCTTCCACAGCGTCGACGCCACCAGCCGGCAGACCTTCTTCCGCCTGCGCCTGCCCTATGCCGTGCCCTATATTTTTGCGGGATTGCGAATCGCCACCACGCTGGCCGTGCTCGGCGCCATCGTGGCGGAATGGCTCGCGGCGACGGATGGCATCGGCTATCTCGTGCTCTCGGGCAGCTTCAACTTCAACACCGCGCGGAGCTTCGCCGCGATCATCCTGCTCGCCGCCATCGGCATGGCCTTCTTCGGCGCGATGGGCGCCCTGGAACGTGCCCTGTCCTGGCGGCAGGAGGATGGCGCGACCCGCGCCCAGACATGACAAGGAAAACTGCCATGACATCGCGCCGGACATTCCTGGCCCTGGGTGCGCTGGCCGCGCCCGTCGCCCCCATCGGCCTGCGCCCGGCCCGCGCGCAGGGCCGGCTGCAGGACGCCATCCTGCGGCTCAACTTCACCCCCTGGGCGATGCACGCGCAGTATTACGCCGGGCTGCGGCAGAACATTTATCGCAGCGAGGGCATCAACCTCGAAATCCGCCCCGCCGCCGCCGGGCAGCAGAACGAGGTGTTCATCGCCGCGGGGCGCGAACAATTCCTGGTCGCCAATGCCGATGGCTACATCAAGTCGCGCGCCGCCAACCTGCCGGTGGTGGCGGTGATGGCGGACCAGCCGGACAATCCCTTCTCGGTCTTCGCGCTGAAATCGAGCGGCATCAGCCGGCCCGAGCATCTGCGCGGCAAGCGCATCACCTGGTTTCAGAGCCAGGTGCGCGGCTTGCTCGACCCGTTGCTTCAGGCCGGTGGGCTGACGCGCAACGACATCAGCTTCCTCACCGTCGGCCGCGGCGCCGAAATCCAGATGGTGGCGGCCGGCCAGGCCGATTGCGGCTTCGGTTTCAGCTATGGCCAGCCGCTGACGCTGGAGGAGCGCGGCTTCCCCTGCAACGTCATGGCGCTGAAGGATTTCGGCGTGAAGTTCTGCGGCACCGCCATCGTCGCCAATGAGCGTGAGATGCGCCGCTCCGACCTGACCGAGCGTTTCATCCGCGCCACGATGAAATCGCTGATCTGGACCAGCGCCAATATGGACCTGGCCATGAACTATGTCGTGGAGGTGGCGCCCGACCGCATGCACGGGCTGGAAGTGCGAAAACTGCGGATGATCTACGACCTCTACCGCAGCCCCGATTTCGCCGAGCGCTTCGGCCGCTTCGACGAGAGCAAATGGGAGAGCTCGGTGAACTACCTGATGGAGGGCGGTGACCTGCAACGCCGGCCCACCGCGCGCGAGCTCTACACCAATGAGTTCGTCGAGAAGATCGAGGAGGCCCGCACGCTGGCCACCCTGGTGCGCGAGAGGCCGACGGGTTGATCCTGGCCGGCCCACCCGGCTGCGAAGCCGCGCCTGCTTTCATCGCCGTGCGCGACGTGCAGGTGACCTATGGCCAGGGCAGTGCCGAGGCGGTGCATGCCCTGTCCGACATCGATTTCGGTGTGCCCGAGGGCGCCTTCGTCTCGCTCATCGGCCCCTCGGGCTGCGGCAAATCCACCCTGTTGCGCGCGGTGGGCGACATGATCGCGCCCAGCGCCGGGCAGATCACCATCGCCGGCACCCCGGCCGCGGATATGCGCCGGCAGGGACGCATCGGCCTAGTGTCACAGGCGCCCAACCTGATGCCCTGGCTGCGCATCGCCGACAATGTGCGGCTGCTGCATGATCTGGCCGCGAAGCGGACCGGCCGGCCGGCTCCCGATGTGGAGGCCCTGCTGACACTGGTGGGGCTCGCGGGTTTTTCCAGGAAGCGCCCGGCGCAGCTTTCGGGCGGCATGCAGTCCCGCGCCGCCCTCGCCCGCGCCCTGGCGCTGGACCCCGATGTGCTGCTGATGGACGAGCCCTTCGCGGCACTCGACGAGATCACCCGCGACCGCATGGGCATCGAACTCATGCGCATCCATGCCCAATTCCGCAAGACCGTGCTCTTCGTCACCCATTCCCTGGCCGAGGCGGTGTTTCTGTCCGATGCCATCGTGCTGATGACGCCCAGGCCCGGCCGGATCGCCCGCATCATCGCGGTGGACCTGCCGCGTCCGCGCCTGCCCGAGATGCGGCTGAGCGATGAGTTTTCGCGCATGGTGGCCGAACTCAACCGTGAGCTCTATCGGATGATGGCATGACCCAAACCCTGACCGTTTCCGGAGACTGACATGGCCACGCGTCGCCTGGGTATCATCATGCATGGCGTCACCGGCCGGATCGGCACGAACCAGCATCTCATCAATTCGGTGCTGGCGATTGCGAAGGAGGGTGGGCTGGCGCTGGCCAATGGCGACAGGCTGATGCCCGACCCCATCCTGGTCGGCCGCGACGCCGGGAAGCTGGCGGCCTTGGCCGGCGCCACCGGCGTCACGCGCTGGACCACCGACCTCGATGCCGCGCTGGCCGATGCGGGCGATGAACTCTTCTTCGACAGCGCGCTGACCGCCGGCCGCCCGGCGCTGGCCATGCGGGCGATCGCCGCAGGCAAGCATATCTATCTGGAAAAACCGGTGGCCTCGACCCAGGCGGAGGCCATGGCCCTGCTGGCCGCCGCCGAGGCCGCGGGCCGCAAGCACGCCGTGGTGCAGGACAAGCTCTTCCTGCCCGGCCTGACCAAGCTGCGGCTGTTGCGCAGCCAGGGGTTTTTCGGCCGCCTGCTCTCGGCCCGGATCGATTTCGGCTGGTGGGTCTTCGATGGTGAGGCGGTGCCGGCGCAACGCTCCTCCTGGAATTATCGCCGCGCGGATGGCGGGGGCCTTGTGCTCGATATGTTTCCGCATTGGCGTTACATCGTGGACGGGCTGTTCGGCCGCCCCACCGCGGTCACCTGCCAGCTGCGCACCGCCCAGCCCACGCGCCGCGACGAGCAGGGCAGGCCCTACGCCGTCGATGTCGAGGATGAGGCGCGCGCGCTGCTCGACCTCGAATGCGGCGCCGCACTCGAGATCAACGCCTCCTGGGCCGACCGCGTGCGGCGCGATGACCTTCTGACGATCACCATGCAGGGCAGCCAGGGCAGCGCGGTGGCGGGGTTGCATCGCTGTGTCGCACAGTCGCTCGGCACCACGCCCAAGCCGGGCTGGAATGTGGATGTGCCGGTCGTTCAGGACCTCTACGCGCAATGGGCTGAGGTGCCCGCACAGGTGGTGCTGAAGAATTCCTACCGCATGGCCTGGGAGGCGTTTCTGCGCCACCTCGCCGAGGATGGGCCGAACACAGCCTCCCTTCTGGCCGCGGCGCGCGGCCTGCAGCTGGTCGAGGCCTGCCATGCCAGCCACGCCCAGCGCCGCTGGGTCGAGATGCCGGTGCTACCCGGCTGAAAGGCGCCGCAGCGCCAGCGCCGAGCCGGTTGCCACCGCAACCAGCTGCGCCGCCACCAGCAGAAAGGCCAGGCTCCAGTTCCCCGTCGCGGCCACCAGCGCCGCGAAGACCGTGGGCCCGACCAGATAGCCCAGGAAGATGAGCAGGGTGCAGCCCGCCGTGGCCTCGCCCACCTTCTCGCGTGGGACCAGCCCCGCGACCTCCGACATCACGATGCCGTTCCAGCTCGCCGCCAGCGCGCCAGTGGCGGCCGCCATCAGCGTCACCGCCCAGATCCCGCCGCCAAAGGCGTCGGAGACGAAGAGCATGAGCAGGACCGCGGCGCCGAAAGCCTGGATCACCACATTGCGGGCCGGCGTGCCTGTGCGGTCGGCCAGCCAGCCCAGCGCGAGCCGTGCCACCACCCCCGCCGCCTGCATGGCGGCGAAGACACCCCCGGCCTCGATCAGCCCGAAGCCCCGCGCGGTGACCAGCCATGTCACGGTGAAGACGAAGAGGCAGCCCTGGGTGGTGGAGAGCGCCATGGCCAGCGCCACCACCGGCGGCAGGCGGGGATGCAGGCGCAGCGCCGCCAGCGGCGCCAGCAGCATGTGCCGCAACCCGCTGCCCGAGCGCGCCGGGCGGGCCGCCCCCGGCCGGTCCAGCGCCACGCGCTGCGGCTGGATGATGAAGGCGGTTGCCACCGCAAGCACCGCGCCCAGCAGCAACGCCGCCTGCCAGCCGAGCCAGGCGGCGGCCGGCGCGCAGAGCAGGCCTGCGAATGCGCCGCCCAGCGGTGCCCCCGCCTGCTTGACCGAGAAGATCAAGGTGCGGTGCTCGCGCGGCGCCGTCTCCTGCAGGATCTGGCTGCCCGCGGGCGCCGCCGGCGCATAGCCCACGCCCAGCAGCAGCGAGGCCAGCACCAGCGCCACCACGCTGCCCTGCGCCGCCAGCGCCATGCCGATGGCCAGAACCAGCGCGCCGGCCTGCAAGGTCCGTACCGGTCCGAAACGCGCCAGCACGCCGCCGCCGGCCAGGAGAAAGAGCACCGTGCCGAATGCCACCACCGAGCTGAGATTGCCGATCGCCTCCGGCCGCAGCCCGGTATCGGCCGTCATCAGCGGCCCAATGGCAGGCAGCGCCTGGGTGAGGAAGGAGGCCACGGTCTGCGCCAGCAGGGTGACCCACAACGCGCCCAACCAGCCGGGTTGCTGCGTCTTCAATCCGGCCGGATGGCGGAGGCGCGGATCACCTCGGTGAAGCGTTGGGTGTCGCGGGTGATGGTGTCGGCATAGCGCGCCGCGTCGCCGCCGGCGGGGACATAGCCCAGATCATTCAGCCGCGCCCGCAAATCCTCGCGCAGCACGGCCGTGGTAAAGGCGTCGGAAAGTGCCTGCCGGGCTGGGCCAGGCGTCCCCGCGCGGGTCAGCACGCCCCAATGGGTGTACATGTCCACGCCGCGGATGCCGGCCTCGCTGAAGGTGGGGATCGCGGGAAACGCCTCCGCCCGCGCATCGCCGGTCACCGCCAGCGCGCGCACCCGGCCGGAGAGGATATGCGGCCGCGCGGCACTCAGCCCATTGAAGCCCAGCGGCACGTGGCCGGCGATGATGTCGTTCATCGCCGGCCCGGTGCCGCGATAGGGCAGGTGGGTGAGCTGGATGCCGGCGGCGATCTTGAACATCTCGCCGCCGAGATGGGTGGGCGCGCCATTGCCGCCCGAGGCGTAGGAGAGCGTGCCCGGCCGGGCCCGGGCCAGCGCGACCAGCTCCGCCAATGTCGTCGCCGGCACCGAGGGGTGGGCCAGCAGCACGATGGGCGCATGCGCGAGCAGGGCGAGCGGCGCGAAGTCGCGCACCGGGTCATAGGGCAGGGTGGGGAAGAGGCCGGTGTTGATGCAGAAGGTGCTGTCCATCGCCAGCAGGGTGTGGCCATCGGGTTCGGCCCGCGCCGCCATCTCGGTGCCGACGATGCCGCCGGCGCCGGGGCGGTTCTCGATCACCAGCGGCTGTCCGAGCGCGCGGGTGACATGGGGTTCGAGAATGCGGATGAGATTGTCGGTGCCGCCGCCGGCGCCGAAGGGGATGATCACCCGCACCGAGCGGCTGGGAAAGCCACCCTGGGCCAGGGCTGCGGTGGGAAGTGCCGCTGCGGGAAGGGCGCCGAGGGTGGCGCGTCGGGTGATCATGGCGCGGGCACTCCGCAACGGCGGCTGAGGAAGGACAGGATATCGGCCACGCAGCGATCGGGCATCATGTCGGCGATGTTGTGCGGCATGCCGGCATAGCTGTGCATCTCGACATCTGGGATGAGGTCGCGGAAGGCGTCGTAGCTATGCGCGCCGCCCACGGTTTCCTCGCCCGGCAGGATGACCAGGGTGGGGCATTGGATGCGCGGTAGATCGGCGCTCCATTCCTGCGTGGCCATGTAGCCGATGAAACGCGCGACCCAGGCGGTGTCGTTCGCTTCGGTCTGGTCGAGGAACCAGTCGACCTGGGCGCGGGGCGTGGATTCCATGTGGAAGCGCATGGCGATGGTATCGGCCAGGAAGGGGCGCAGGCCCTCTGCCGCAATGCGCGGCAGCCAGTTCGCGGCATCGGGGCTGAGGCCGGGCGTGGACCCCACGATGGCCAGGCTGAGCGTGCGTTCGGGGTGTTCGATCGCCATGCGCTGGGCCACGTAGCCGCCGGCGGAATTGGCGACCATATGCGCCTTCGCATCGCCCAGATGGTCCATCAGCTCGGTCACATCGGCCACGCAGCGGCTGAGGGTGAAGGGCAGTTCCGGCGCCGGCACGGGGGTGCGGCCGTGGCCGCGCAGGTCGAAGCGGACCACCCGGAAATGCCTGGCCAGTGCAGGCATCCAGCCATGGAAGCGGCCGGAATGGCCCATGGCGGAATGCAGCAGGTAGAGCGGCGGCCCGGGGTTCCAGGGGTCCGAGAAATCATCGACGTAGTAGGCGATTTCGGCGCCGTCGCTGGCGGTGAAGAATTTTGCGTTCTGCAGGCCGTGATGGGTGCGGTCCATGGTCATTCCTTCTCGATTCCGGCGCGGCGGACGATGTCCTCGAAGCGCGTGCGGTCATTGGCGATCAGCCGCTGGAACTCCGCGGCACCCAGGCGGCCGGGGACGATGCCCTGGGCCGCGAAGCGCTCGGCGAAAGCCGGCCCGCGGATGATGGGCAGCACAGCCCGCTCGATCCGTGCCAGGATCGGCGCGGGGGTCGCGGCGGGCGCGACGAGGCCCCACCAGGCATCCATCTCGAAGCCGGGAAAGCCGCTTTCGGCCACCGTGGGCACCTGGGGCAGGCTGGGCGAACGCTCCGCGCTCGAGATCGCCAGGGCGCGCAATTGCCCGCCCTGCACATAGGCCATGGTCGGCGCCAGCGAGACGAAGGTGGCGTCCACCCGCCCGGACAGGAGGTCGGGCAGCAGGTCGGCATCGCCGCGATAGGGCACGTGGTTCAGTTCGATCCCCGCCAGCGAATAGAACCACGCGCTGGTGAGGTGCGGCCCGGCACCGATGCCCGATGAGGCATAGCCCATGCGGCCGGGCCTGGCCCTGGCCAGCGCCACGAATTCCGCCAGCGTGCGCGCGGGCACCGAAGGGTGGACGATCAGCAGGTAGGGTCCGCGGGCGGCGAGCGCGATGGCCGCGAAGTCCCGCACCGCGTCATAGGGCAGTTGCCGGCGCAACGACATGGCCAGCACCTGGGCGGAGGACATCATGTAGAGCGTATGCCCATCCGGTGCCGCGCGCGCCGCGGCCTCGGCGCCGATGGCGCCCGCGGCACCGGTGCGGTTCTCCACCACGACATTCTGGCCCAGCGCCTCGCCCAGCGGCTGCGCCACGGCGCGGGCGACCAGATCATTGGCGCCGCCGGCGGGGTAGCCCACGATCATCCGCAGCGGCCGTTCCGGGAAAGTTTGCGCGCCCGCGGGCAGCGCCAGCAGCGCAGGGGTGGCGAGAAGGCTGCGGCGACTTGGCATGCGGTTTCTCCTCAATAGGCCGATCTGCCGCCATCGGCGGGCAGGGTGTGGCCGGTGATCATGCGAGAGGCGTCCGAGGCGAGGAAGAGGACGGTCTGGGCGATATGCTCGGGCTCGCCGATCCAGAAGGGGTATTCGCGCAGCCGCGCGGCGGGGGATTGCGGGTCGTTGCTCGATTCGAAGTCTTTTCGCGCGCCCCAGCGCTTCACCACCCGCTCGGTCTGCACCCGGCCTGAGGCGATGGCGTTCACCCTTATGCCGTCCTTTGCATAATGCCCGGCCAGCGCGCGGGTCAGTGAAATCACCGCCCCCTTCGCCGCGGAATAGACATGGAACGGGCTGGCCCCGCGCAGCGCCGCACCGGAGGACATGTTGACGATCGCCCCACCACCCTGCGCCTGCATATGCGGGATGGCATGGCGGCAGCACAGGAAGGTGCCGCGCAGGTCCACATTGATGCCGCGTTCGAAGACCTCCAGCGCCACCTCGGTGACGGGGCCATCGCCCTCGGGCGTGCCGCCGGCGGCGTTGAACAGGATGTCGAGCCTGCCGAACCGCGCGACGGTGGCGGCAATGGCGGCCTGCACCGAGGCGTCCTCGGTGATGTCCATATGGATCGCCATACCCGCATCGCCCAGCGCGGCGGCGGCGCGCCGGGCCAGCGCAAGATCGATATCAGCGATGGCGACCCGCGCCCCCGCTGCCGCCAGCACCTCTGCGGTGGCCGTGCCGATGCCGCCCCCGCCGCCCGACAGAAAGGCGACCTGGCCGGCGATGCTGATCATGCCACCCGCGCCCGGAATTCGCGCTGCACCTGATCCAGCGTGCAGAATTCCGCGCCCATCGCGGTGAGGCTGTCGATCAGCTTTTCCAACATCAGCATGCGGTGGCCACGGCCGATGACATACGGATGGAAGGTATAGACCAGCATCCCCCATTCCTCGGTGCGGCGCATGTATTCGAAGTCGGCGACGAAATTCTCCAGCACGGCATTGGCATTGGCCAGGCCGGGCATCAGGTGTTCCTTGGTGCGGAAAAATTCGAAATGCGGGTGGTCGTCCAGCGACCAGCTGATCGGGATTTCGACGAGGCTGGTGGTCTCGCCGAATTGCATCGGCGCCGCCTCGCTCACCACATCGCCGCGGCGGGCGAAATAGGGATGGTGGTCATGGCCCATCATCGAGCTGTCGTAGTTCAGCCCGTGCGCGATCATCAGGTCGATCGTGCGGTCGCTGATGTCCCAGGCCGGCGAGCGGTAGCCGGAGGGAATGGCACCGGTCAGGCGCTTGATGCTCTCCAGGCCCTGCGCGAATTCATCCGCCTCGCGCGCCGCCGAAAGCAGCGCGGGCTGCACATGGCTCCAGCCGTGATGGCCGACCTCATGGCCCTCGCGCACCACGCGGGCGCAGGCCTCGGGGTAGGTTTCGATGACGATGCCTGGGATGTACCAGCTCGCCTTGATGCCGCGCGACTTCAGCAGGTCGAGAATGCGGCCCGCACCCACCACGCCGAATTCGCCGCGCGAGATCGGCGTGAGGGTGAGCAGACCGCGCGAGGCGAAGCCGGACCAGGTGTCGAAATCGAAGGAGAGGCAGGCGATATGGCGCGGCATGTCTTTTCCGGTCTCCGGCGCGGGTGGCGCGACTGGTGGTGCCTGGGTAACCTTCGCGAGCATGGCCGAGCACCCGCCCCTCCGCAACCCGCAGGGATCAGCCCCCCGCGGCTTCCAGCGCCGCCACAAGCGCCTGGTTTTCCGGCGCGTGAATGCCGTGCCGGGCGGCGCGGCGCACCACCTCACCATTGATCTCGCGCACCTCGGTGCGGCGGCCCTGGGCGAGATCCTGCGCCATGCCGCTGGTGACCTGGGGATCGAGATGGCTGGCGTAGCGGGCGATACCGGCATTGAGCTTCGCCTCTGCCCCGGCCTGCCACAAGGCGCCCTCCATGCCGCAGATGGTGCCGAAGCGGATGCCCTCGGCCTTTCCCACCGCCACCACCTCCAGCGCGAGCGCCAGGGCATGGGCGCGCAGGGCGTGGTCCTCGAAGACCGGGCGCAGCCGGCCGCCATGGAGTGCGACCAGGCCCGAGGTCATGGCGTTGAAGACCATCTTGGTCCAGCGCGCGGCGGGCAGGTCGTCGACCATCTCGGTGGTGTCGATGCGACCCAGGAGTTCGGCCTGGGCCGCCAGGCGGGGGCTGGCCGCGCCGTGGGTCTCACCCAGGCGAAAGCTGGCCGGGCCGCCATCGAAGCGGCGGCGGTGGCGCTTCACCAGCCCGGGCTCCGCCAGGGTGGCGAAAAGCCCGGTGGCGATGCAGCCGGTGACGCGCGCGGCCCCCAGCCGCTCGGCCAGCGTCAGGTCGGCCAGGGCGTTGAGGGTGACGAGGTAGGGCGCCCGGAACGCCGCCTCCAGCCCTGCCACCATGGCGGTCGCGTCGGGCAGCTTGGGGCAGAGGATGATCAGCCGCGGGGGCATGGACAAGTCCGATGCGCGGGCAAAGACGGGCAGCTTCACGGTGAAGCTGTCATCGGGTTCCTCGATGCGCAGGCCGTGTGCGGCCATGGCCTCGCGCTGCGGCTGCCAGGGTTCCAGCACCGCGACATCCTCCCCCTGGCGGGCGAGGTGCGCCGCGATATAGCCGCCCACCGCGCCGCCACCGGCCACCAGGATCGGGCCTGCCATCGGGATCTCCTTCACTGATGCCGCCGGTGCCCCCCCGCGAGGCGCGCGACTGGGTGCGGGCTGTGCCGCGCGGCCATTTCACCGTGCTCTACACGCCCTTCCTCGAGGATGGCAGCGTGGATGAGGATGGGCTGCGGCACAATGTGCGGCTGACCCTGGCCAGGCCGGGCGTGGGCGGGCTCTCGCTGCATTCGCTGCACCAGGAATTCTGGGTGATGACGCTGGACGAACGCCGGCATGTCACCGAGATCGTGCTGGACGAGGTGCGCGGGCGCGCGCCGGTGGTGGTGGGCTGCTCCGACCCGGTGGTCGCCAATGTGCTGGCGCTGGCCGATCATGCGGCGGCGCAGGGCGCGAGCCTGGCGATGGTGTGGCCGCCCTATTACGGCCCGCGCTCGGCGGAATCGGTGGGCGAATTCTATGCCGCCATCGCGCCGAGGATGCCGCTCGGCATGGTCGCCTACAGCACCACGCTGAGCGAGCTGGGGTTTTATCTCGACCCCGGGCAGGTCGCGGCGCTGCTGCGTTTTCCGGCGCTCTGCGCGGTGCAGAACACCACATTGAGCGTCGCCGCCTATGCCGCGATGATGGAGCGGGTGGGGGCGCAGATCGCGGTCGCGACCTCGCTGGAGGAGTACCATCTCTTCGGCCATCTGGCCTTTCCCGAACGCGCGCCGGGGTTTCTCATCGGCGCCTCACGCCCGGTGTTGTGCCAGGATGCCGCGCACCCGCTCTGCGGCGATTTCCTGGTGGCGTTGGGGCGGGGCGACCATGCCGGCGCCGCCGCACAGGCCCGCCTGCTGCTGACGGTGGCGGAGCGGCTGCAGAGCGCGTTCTTCGCTCGCGGCTTTCACCATCTCGGCCTGTTCAAGGCGGTGGCGGGGATGCTGGGATTTGCCGCGGGCGGCCTGCGCCCCGGCGTGGCTGCGCCGAGTGGCGCCGAACTCACCGCCGCCCGCGCGGCCCTCACCGCGGCCGGGCTGCTATCGGATGCGGGCGACGCCTCGGGCTAACCCGCCTCCACCGTGCGGAGAAAACCGGCCAGCTCGGCCGCGCATTTCCGCGGCAGGGCATCGGTGATGTTGTGCGGCATGTCGGGATAGATGACGTAGCGATGGTTCGGCACGACCTTCAACACCGCGTAGTTCTCATCCGAATGCACGGGGTCGTTGCTCGGCACGACGAAGAGGCTTGGCGTGGCGATGCTGGGCAGCAGGGCGGTGAAATCGGTCGCCGCCATCATCTTCACGAAACGCGCGAGATAGGTGGGGTCGTTTCGCCCGCTATCCTCGATGAACCAGTCGACGAAGCCGGGCTCGACCTGGTCGAGCTGGAAGCGCTGGCGGATGGTGCGGCGCAGGAAGGCGGCGGTGCCCTCGCTGACCAGCCCCTGGGTCCAGTCATTGTAGTCGTTATGGGTGGTGGAGGCGGCGAGGCCGGGAATTGCCGCGAAGCCACCCAGGCTCAGCAGCCGCTCGGGGTGGGTGGCCGCCATGTGCAGCGCCACCACGCCCCCGGCCGAGGAGCCGGCGAGATGCACCCGCGGCGCATCGAGATGGTCCAGCAGCTCCACCAGATCCTGGGTCAGGCGATCGAGGTCGAGCGCCTGGTCGGGCCTGGGGCGCTGGGAATCGCCATGGCCGCGCATGTCCCAACGCACGATACGCCAGTCGCCCACCAGCTCCGGCAGCCAGTTGTGGAAGCGGTTCAGCGAGCCCATTGCGGCATGCAGCAGCACCAGCGTCGGGCGGTTGCGCCATGGCATGGTGTGGTCGTCGACGGCGTAATGCAGGCGCATGCCGTCGGAGGTGAGGAAGCTGTTCCGGATCGGGGCTGGCGTCATGGCCGAACCTTCCGCCCGGTGTGCGGGGGCGTCAATGGCGTGGCCGGCGTGCCACCGATGGTCAACGCCGCCCGCCCGCTCCCGTCCTGCCAGGCGCTATCCGATCAGAAATACACCGCCGGCACCCCGAAGGCGATGGCATGCGCCGCCAGCAGCCCCAGCCAAAGCACCGTGCCGAAGACCAGCGGCCGCGGCCCGATCTCGGCCCAATCCACTCGCCCGCGCCCGGCCAGCACGGCGCCGAAGGGCAGGATGGAGGTGGTGGGCGCCAGCCTCGCCCACATTGCCGGGTCGCGCTTCGCCAGCTTCGCATCGATGCTGGGCATGCCGAGCACGCAGGTCACCAGGAAGGCGCCGAAGAAGATCAGGCTCGCGGCATCGCCATTGGCCAGCATGTGTACCCCGGCCCAGATGGCGAAGGACCACAGCATGGGGTGGCGCGTGATCCGCGTCATGCCGCGCGGCCCGCCTTCGGCCAGTTTCTGTCCGGCCGAGGTCGGGTTGGGCTGGGTGACGGAGGCGATGAAGAAGATGAAGGATGGCAGCATCGCCAGCGCCAGCAGCCAGCGCAATTCGCGCGGGGCCGACCACAGGAACCACACCGGCGCCGCCTGCCAGGCCATCACCAGCAGCATGATCGACAGCACCGAACCGATCGAGAAGCCGATCATGAAGCCGACCTCGCCGATCGCGCCCACCACGCGGCCGCGCAGCGCCGTGCCGGCCACACCGACATGCCAGCCCACCCAGAAGGCGGCGGCGAGTAAGAGAAGGATCATGTTCATGGTTTCAGCCTGAACCATCCCCCCGCAGCCTGCCAGCCCCGATTGCCACTGACGCCGACATGTCGCAGTTTCGCGCCACAGAAAGGGCCCAGGGGATGAGCGCCGAGATCAGCGTGACCATGGACGGCCATGTGGCGATTCTCGCCCTGTGCCGCCCACCGAACAATTTCATCGACACGCTGCTCACCGGCCAGATCGCCGATGCGCTGGAGGCGCTGGATGAGACCCCCGCCTGCCGCGCCGTCGTGCTGGCGGCCGAAGGCAAGCATTTCTGCGCCGGCGCCGATTTCTCCCAGGCCAATCGCCGCGCCGGCGACGCCGATGACCAGGGCCGCACCATCTACACCGAGGGTGTGCGCCTGCTGCGCACCCGCAAGCCCATCGTCGCCGCGGTACAGGGGGCCGCGATCGGCGCCGGCCTTGGCCTGGCTGTGGTGGCGGATTTCCGGGTGACCTGCGCCGAGGCGCGCTTCGCCGCCAATTTCACCCGGCTGGGCTATCACCCCGGCTTCGGCCTGACGCGCAGCCTGCCGCGGCTGATCGGCGCGCAGAAGGCGCATCTCATGTTCATGACCGACCGCCGCATCACCGGTGAGGAAGCCCATGCTATGGGCCTGGCCGACATGCTGGTGCGGCATGCGGAGGTGCGCGCGGCCGCCTGCGCGCTGGCCGCCGAAATCGCCGAGGCCGCGCCGCTCGCCATCACCGCCACCCGCGCCACGCTGCGCGCGGGCTGGGACAGCGAATACGAGGCCGCCACCGCGCATGAGCTGGCCGAACAGGCCCGCCTGCGCCAGACCGCCGATTTCCGCGAAGGCACGCTGGCCAGCCGCGAACGCCGCCCGCCACGGTTCGTCGGCGCGTGAGCGCCGCGGGGGTGGATCGCGTGAGCGCCGCGGGGGTGGATCGCGTGGGCGCCGCGGGGGTGGACCGGGCCGGTCTGTTCGAGGCCCTGTTCAACCCGGGCTCGGTGGCGCTGATCGGCGCCTCGGCCGATCCGGCGAAGGACAATTCCCGTGCCCAGCGCCTGCTCGCGCGTGAGGGCTTTCCAGGCCGGATCATCCCGGTGAACCCCGGCCGGGCGGAGATCATGGGCCTGCCCGCCTACCCCGATATCCGCGCCGTCCCCGGGCCGGTGGACCACGCCTTCATCATGGTCGCCGCGAAGGATGTGCCCGCCGCCATCGAGGGCTGCGTGGAGAAAGGTGTTGCCGCAGCAACCATCTTCTCGGCGGGTTTCGCCGAGGCGGATGCCGAGGGGCGGGCCCGGCAGGAAGCGCTGGTGGCGACCGCGCGGGCGGGCGGGCTGCGGCTGCTCGGCCCCAATTGCCTGGGCGTGGTCAGCGTCGCCAGCCGGGTGCCGCTGACGCTCAACGCCGCCATCGAGGCCGAGCCGCTGCTGCCCGGCCGCCTCGCCCTGGTGTCACAGAGCGGCAGCATGATGGGCGCCGTCTTTTCCCGCGCCGCCGCGCGCGGCATCGGCTTCTCGCGCATGGTCTCGGTCGGCAATGAATGCGACATCGGCGTGGGCGAGTTGGCCGAAATGCTGGTTGAGGATGACGCCACCGGCGCCGTCCTGCTCTTTCTCGAAACCTTCCGCGATGCCCCGCGCCTGGCCGCCGCCGCCCGGCGTGCCCATGTGCTGGGCAAGCCGGTCATCGCCTACAAGCTCGGCCGTTCTGAGGTCGGGCGCACCATCGCCCTCTCCCACACCGGCGCCATGCTGGGCGGCGATGAGCTGGCCCAGGCGTTTTTTCGCGCCCACGGCATCCTGCGCGTCGAGACACTGGAGGGCCTGCTGGAGACCGCCCGGCTCGTCATCGGCCACAAGCCGCCGCGCGGCCGTGGTTTTGCGGCGTTGACCGCCACCGGCGGCGGCGCGGCGATGGTGGTGGACCGCCTGGGGTTGCAGGGCCATGCGCTGATCGGCCCCGATGCCGCGCTGCGTGAAACGCTGGGCGAGGCCGGCATCCGCATCCCCGACGCGCCGCTGATCGACCTGCCGATGGGCGCCTCCGGCCCAAAACCCTTCTCCACGACCCTTCGCGCCATGGACGCGGCCGATACGGCCGATGTGCTGCTGGCCGTGCTGGGCAGCAGCGCCCGCAACCAGCCCGACCGCGCGCTCGCCCATATCACCCCGTCGCTGCCATTGAGCCGCCCCCTGGCGGTCTTCGCCGCCCCCCAGGCCGATGCCGCGCTGGCGCTGTTCGAGGCCGAGGGCATCGCCGCCTTTCGCACCCCCGAAGCCTGCGCCGATGCGCTGCATGCCTATTTGTCCTGGCGCGCGCCGGCGGCGCTGGAGCGCGGCGCGCTCCCCGCCCTGCCCCAGGCCGCGCGGATCAATGAACACGAGGCCTGTGAATTCTTCGGCCGCCTCGGCATCACGCCCCCGGGCGCGCGGGTGTTGCGCAGCCCCGCCGATGCCGCCGGCATGGAGGGGCCACTGGCCATAAAAATCCTCTCGCCGGATATCCTGCACAAGACCGATGCCGGGCTGGTCCGGCTCGGCGTCGCCACTGCCGATATCGCCGAGACGGTTGTCGACCTCCTGGCGCGTGCGAAAAAGGCCTTCCCCGCCGCACGGCTGGACGGCGTGCTGGCTGCGCCCATGCACAAGGGCCTGGCCGAGGTGATCCTGGGCTATCGCCGCGATGCTGAGGTGGGCCCCGTGGTCGTGCTCGGCATGGGCGGCGTGCTGGCCGAATTGACCCGCCGCATCACCGCCCGCATCGCCCCCGTCAGCCTCGACGAGGCGATGGGCATGATCGCCGACCTGCCGGAACTGCGCCTGCTCACCGGTTTCCGTGGCCTGCCGCGCGGCGATGTCGCGGCACTCGCCCATGCCATCACAGCCCTGTCGCAACTCGCCGCCAGCGACGTGACGGAAGCCGAGATCAACCCCCTCATCATCAAGCCCGAGGGCCAGGGCGTCGTCGCCCTCGATGGCCTTCTGCTGCGCCCGGGAGACTAGGACAATGCTCGACACCACCACCCGCGAAGAGCACCGCATGGTGCAGGAGCTGGTCCAGAAATTTGTGGCGCGCGACCTGATGCCGCTGGAGGCCACCATCCTCGCGCGGGAGGCCAGTGGCGGCAAATACGCGCTGACCACGGAAGAAGAAGCGCCGCTGCGCGAGACCTGCCGTGCGCTGGGCCTCTGGGCACTCGACGCGCCGGAAGAATATGGCGGCGCCAACCTGCCCACCACCGCGCTGATGGGCGTGGAGGAGGAAATGGCCCGCACCGTGGTGCCCTTCATCATCCCGCCCGACAGCCCGAACCTGCACATGCTGCTGGCGGTCGCCGATGCGGAGCAGCGCGAACGCTACCTCACCCCCTATGCCGCGGGCGAGATGCGCTCCTGCATCGCCATTTCAGAGCCCGTCGCGGGCGGCGATCCTTCGGGCATGCTCACCCGGGCGGTGCCGGATGGCGATGACTGGGTGATCAATGGCCGCAAGATATGGGTCAGCAACGTGCCCGCGGCCGATTTCATCATCCTCATGGCCCGCACCGCGCCGGGCAAGCGCGAGGCGGGGGTGAGCGCCTTCATCGTCGAGCGCGGCACGCCGGGCTTCATCATCGAGCGCGAGATCGCGATGATCGGCGGAAAGAAGACCTATGAACTGGTCTTCGAGGATTGCCGCGTGCCCGCCCGCAATCTGCTGGGCGGCTTGGGCGCGGGCTATGCGCCGATGCAGCTGCGGCTGAACGTGCGGCGGTTGCAGATGGGCGCTCGCTGCATCGGTATCGCCCGGCGCGCACTCGAAATGATGTGCAGCCACGCCAAGCAGCGCGTGACCTTCGGCCAGCCCCTGGCCGAGCGCCAGGCCATCCAATGGTGGATCGCCGATGCCGCGACGCGCATCCATGCCTGCCGGCTGATGGTGCAGGCCGGCGCGGCCACCATGGATGCCGGCGGCGACGTTCGCAACGAAGCCAGCATGATCAAGGTCTTCGCCACCGAAATGGCGACCGAGGTGGTGGACCGCGCCATGCAGACCCATGGCGCCATGGGCATGACCAAGGAGTTGCCGTTGCAATTGATGGCCAACCAGGTGCGCCTCATGCATGTCTATGAAGGGCCGACCGAGGTGCACCGGATGGCGATCGCCAAGCGCACGCTGAAGGAGCTTGGCTGAGCGTTTTTGTGTTTAAACACACGAAAGCGGACAAATTCACCGGCCGGACCGTGTTGATGCCGGAGCCTACCCCGGCTGGGCCTTTCAGTAAAGGAAATCAGTCCTCGCTCTCCAGCCGGCGTTTCGCCTCGGCCAGCCCTGCCATCTCCGCCGGGTCAGGGTCGGGGTATCGCAGATCGAGCTTCTCCAGCGCAGCGACCATGGCGCCCACCACCACCAGGCGGCAAAACCATTTGCGGTCCGCCGGCACCACGTACCAGGGCGCTTCCGGCGTCGCGGTCGCGCGGATCGCCTTCTGGTAGGCGCTTTGGTAGGCGTCCCAATGCGCCCGCTCGGCCACGTCGCCGGCGTTGAATTTCCAGTTCTTCCCTGGCTCGTCGATGCGGGAGAGAAAGCGCCGGCGCTGCTCCTCCTTGCTGACATGGAGGAAGAATTTCTGGATGACCATGCCCTGCCGGGCGAGGTAACGCTCGAAATTGCCGATATCCTCCAGCCGCTCGTCATAGACGTGCTTGCCGATCAGCCGCCCGGGCAGCTTTTGCCTGTCCAACACCGCGGGGTGGACACGCGCGATCAGCACCTCCTCGTACCAGGAGCGGTTGTGGATGCTGATATGCCCGCGCCGCGGCAGGGCCATGACATGGCGCCAGAGGAAATCATGGTCCAGCTCCAGCGCGCTCGGCGCCTTGAAGGGCGTCACCTCGATGCCCAGCGGGTTCAGGCCGGAGAAGACATGCTTCACCGTGCCATCCTTGCCCGCCGCGTCCATGGCCTGGATGATGCACAGCACGCCCCAGCGGTCCTGGGCATAGAGCTTGTCCTGCAGATCGGCCAGGCGCTGCTGGGCGGTGGCGAGCAGGGCCTCGGCCGCCTCGCGTTCCAGCGTCAGCCCGCCCTCATCGGCCGGGTCATGCTCGTCGAGCGAAAAATCCCGCCCCTTCGTCACCCGGTAGCGCGCGAGCAGCTTGTCGAAGTTCATGCCCGCTTTCTCCACATCCACAGGATCGTGGCCGCCTGGAAGACGATGGTCGCCCCCATCGCCCAGGCATAGCCTGCGGCGTTCCAGCCGCCCGAGGCATCCCGCGGCCAGAGGTCGAGCATGGCGCCGATCATGCTCTGAAAGACGAAGACCAGCGCCAGCATGCTGCCATTGATGGCCGTGCTGACGCGCCCGGCGAGGTGCCCGGGATAGGCCTGCGCCAGGGATGAATAGGCGGCCGAGGAGGTGGAGCCGGTCAGCGCGAAGGCCAGCCACATCAGCGTGACCAGCACCGGCCCGGTCGGCGCCACCACCAGCAGCAGCACCTGCATCGCCAGCATGGCGCACATGGCGGTGACCGGCACGATCATCGGGCTGCGGCCGCGCGCCTGCAGCCGGCTGGTGATGTTGCCGGCGACGAGGTTGCCGAACATCACGCCCAGCGCATAGAACAGCAGCGTGATCGCCCGCGTCGCATCGCCCAGCCCCGCCACATCGCGCAGCCAGGGGCCGAGCCAGAGGCCCTGATAGGTGAAGTTCAGCGCGTTCAGCGTGGCGATGGCCGGCGCCATGCGGATGAAGACGGGGGCGGTGAAGATCGGCCCGAATTCGCGGATCTCGGCCCAGATCGGTTTTTGCGAATTGCGCTTCGGGCTGGGTGGCACGACAAGCCAGATGAACAACGCGGCAAAGGCGGCGGCGGCGGCGAGGACCCAGAAGGCGCCGCGCCAGCCGATGGCCGGCAGCACCATCTGCATCGGCACCGTGGCGACAAGCCCGCCTATGCCGCCGACGAAGACGCCCGCGCCGGTCAAGGCCGCCACCCTCTCACGCGGGAACCACAGCGTGTGGCCCTTGATCAGTCCTATCAGGCCGGAAGCGATGCCCAGGCCGGTGAGAAACCGCCCCGCGCCGAGCATGAATGGCCCGTCCGCCACCGCGCTCAGCGCAAAGCCCAGGCAGGCCAGCGCGGCCGAGGCGCATTGCACCCGGCGCGGCCCGTAGAGGTCCAGCGCCACGCCGACCGGCAGCTGCATCAGCCCATAGGCGACGAAGAGAATGGCCCCGAGCAGCCCCAGATCGGCCGCCGAGAGGGAAAACTCCAGCGCCAGCAGCGGCCCCAGCAGCGCCATCAGCGAGCGCGAGGCCTGGTTGATGAAATTGACCAGGGCGAGGGGCAGGGTGACGTTGAAGAAATTCACGGCAGGCGCAGCCGGATCGAGACCGGGCAATGGTCCGACAGGCGTTCGCGCGCCGAGGGATCCCGCTCGGCATAGACCATCACCCTGAGCGAGTTGTTCACCAGCCAGCCCCGCGCCGGGCCACCGAGAAAGATATGGTCGATGAAGGGCCGCCCGCCCCGGGCATCGGAGAAGCAGGGGTTGGCATAGCCCTCGGTCGCGCGGGTCAGCGGCCCGGCCTGGTTCAGCCGGGTGGCGAATTCATCGCGCTCGGGCGCGATGCGGCGGTTGAAATCGCCGAGGATGGCGAAGGCCACGCCCTCGCGCTGGCGGGCGGCGACCCAGCCGGCCAGGATCTCGGCCTGGCGGGCGAGGCCGGCGCATTCCTGGCTGGCCTCCAGCCCGCCCTCGCGACAGCCGGCATTGAGATGGACGGAGAGCAGCCGGAGGCGTTGGGCGCCGGCCTCCACCGTGACATCGGTGCCGCGGCGCAGCGAGAAGCGCGCCTGCGGGCGCAGATCGAGCGCCGCGAGGTCGGGATTCTGGGTGAAGCGCAAGGACCGGCGGATGGCGAAGCCGGCGCGCTGGATGTCATTCTCATCGGGAAAGACGAAGGCATAGGCGCGTTCGTCGAAGATTTTCCGGGCGGCTTCGGGGCCGTCGATTTCCTGGAAGGCGATGACATCGGCCTCCAGCCGGGTGGCGTATTGGCGCAGCAGTGCCCAGTCGGCCTCAGAGCGGCGGGCGACGTCGCGCGGCATGTCGCGGTCATCGGCGCCGCGCAGCGTGGCCCATGCGATGTTCCAGGTGGCGAGCTTGAGCTCGGCGGCCTGGGCGGGGACGAGCAGGGCCAGGAGGAGGAGGAAGACGCGCATCGCGCAACGCTACAGGAGAAGTGCGGGTTCCGGGATGGGGGTGGGCGGCGGCAGGACCCGCGCGCCGCAGGCGGCGAGGAAACCGGCGATGGCGTCCATCTCCGCCGCCGCGCGGGTGCTGTCATGGAAGGCGCCGGCGGTGCTGCCCGGCGGCACCCAGATGATGGTCTCGTAGCGCGCGCGGGTCAGCAGCACGCGATAGGTGTTGCGGATGAAGGTGCGGTTGGCTGGCTTGGTGACGCGGTTCCAGCGCGTGCCGCTGAATTCGCGGAACTGCCAGTCCGGCCCCTCGCGGGCCATGTCGCCGCCCCAGGCAAGGCCCACCGCATCCAGCTCCAGCCCCTGGCAGTCATACTCGGTGGCGAAGGTCTCCAGCGCTTCGGAAGCGCGCACATCTGGCCAGGTGTTGAGGAACCAGTCCTCGATGCCCGGGACCTGCACGCCCAGCCCCTCCGCCCGCAGCCGCCGCGCGCCGGCCGAGGCGACGAGGCCTGCCCGCCGCTGCCCGCGACAGAAGCCGCGCAACCCAGCCCGCAGGTCGGCGAGGCTGCGGGTGAGGAAATAGGGCAGCGCCGAGGTGGCCAGGGCCGCAGCGGCGGCGGCATCGCCGGCCAGCACCGCCTCCACCCAGGCGGCGCCGGCGGTGCTGCGGATGGCGCGGATGGGCACGCGCAGGTCCAGCGCCTCATCGAGCGACAGCCAGGGCGCCTCGGGTAGGCATTGCTCCGGGCGCGGCGCGCGGAGCACGGCGGGGGCGGCGAAACCACGCCATTGCGGCCGCGCGGCGATCGCCCGGCCCCATTCCGCCAGCCCCGCCTCGCCGGTGTTGATCTCCTGCCCCTGTCCGACGAGGGCTACGATCACTGCGAAGCCCGGCACGCGGGCCATGATCTCCAGCGCATGGGCGGGCTCGCTCATGCTCAGGTGGGATTTGCGGCGCTGGGTGTCCTTCGTGGCCTGGGCTTCGTCCCAGGCGCGCTGGGCCTCGTCGAAGACGATGATGTTCTCGGGCTGAGCATGCGCGCCGGTGACGCCGGCCTCGAGAAACCGATGGACGTTCTGCAGCTTGGCGTGGGTTTTGTGGCGCTCGGCCTCCAGGCGGGTGTTGCCTTGGGCTGCGGCGTTGCGGGCCAGCGCCTCGCGCAGCACTCGCACCAGGGGCACGTTGCCGGAGAGAAAAGCCGCCTGCTCCTCGCCGCCGAAGGCGATGTTCAGGCCGCAGAGGGTTTTTCCGGCGCCGGGAATACCGGTGATGAAAACCACGCTGCGGCCGCCCGCCGCGCGGGTTTGCGCGATGATGGCGCGGATGGCTGTGGTGGTGTGTTGAAGGTTCTGCGCATCGGCCCGCGCTGCGGCGATCTCGGCCACGCCATTGCGGGCATAGAGCATTTCGGCAGCGGCGATGATGCCGGGCACCGGGCGATAGGCCGCATGCTCCCAGGCCACGACATCGAGCGGCGTGGCGGGCGGGCCGATGGCGGCATGGGCGCGGGCCAGCAAAGCCCCCAGCCCCGCGGCATTGCTGAGCATCAGCGGCACCGCGCCCTGCCAGAACAGCGGCGGCGCCCAGGCCACATCCGGCGCATGGGTGGCGACCAGGATGGGCACCAGCGGGTGCGCGCGCGATGCGGCGTGGAAGTCGAGCAGGTCCTGCGCGTAGTCATCGGCCTGGCGGCGGTCGGCCAGGGAAAAGCCGCGGGCGCCGCGCTTGAATTCCAGCACGAAGATGGCGCGGGGGCTGACCAGGACGGCGTCGATGCGCTTGTCCAGCCGCAGCAGGTCGTATTCCAGCACGACGCGCCAATCCGCCGCCTCGGGCATGACCAGCGCCGATTGCAGCAGCACTGCGATGTCGAGCCAGCTGTCGAGTTGCTGCAACTCGGTGGCGGCCATGCGGCGGGCCTGGGCGGCGGCCAGGCGGGCCTCGATTTCGGACGGGTGGAGCGCCAGCAATTCGTCGCGGGAGAGGGAAAGCCAGGCCCTCATCGGCGGGGGGGCCAGGTGGCGAGCAGCATGGAAACCAGCATGAGCACAAAGCCCACGGCATGCACGGCGGAAAAATGCTCGCCCAGGAACACCACGGCGGTCACAGCCGCACTGGCCGGCAGAAACGCGGTAAACACCCCCGCCACCCCCGCCGATACCCGCTTCAGCCCTTGATACCAAAGCAGCAGGCACAGCACGCTGGCGGTCAGCGAATGGAACACCAGCAGAAGCGCGATATCGGCGCCGCCGAGCGCCCCCAGCGCCGAAAACCCCGGCACCGCGAAGGGCAGCAGCACGGCGGCGGAAAACAACTGCATCCAGAAGCTCGCGGTGATCACCGGCGCCTGGCCGGCGATGCGCTTGGCCAGCAGCACATACCCCGCCTCGCCGCAAACACCCAGGAAAACCATGGCATTGCCGAGCAGGGAGCCCCCCGCCTCACCCCCCAGCCGGGCCAGGGTGATGGCCGCCATGCCCGCCCCCGCCAAGCCGGCCGCCGCCCATTGCCGGGGCAGCAGGCGCTCGCGCAGGACCAAAAAACTGCCCAGCGCCACCACCGCCGGCAGCGTGGCCAGCACCAGCCCGCCCTCCAGCGCCGTGGTGAGGCGCAGCCCGGCCAGCAGGCCGGCATTGTAGATGGCGGTGCCGAAGATCGCCTGGAAGAACAGGTTCTTCAGCACCGGGCCGCGCAGGGCGGGAAACCCCTCCAGCCCGCGTGCGAGCGGCCAGAGCACCAGGCAGGCGAGGGCGCAGCGCAGAAAGGCGATCAGCGCGATGGGCAGGCTTTCCGCCAGCAGCTTCGCCACGCCCACATTGGCGCCGACCAGGATCATGGCCAGCGCAAGCTGGGCATAGGCCACGGCGAGTGGCCGCTTGGGCGCTAGTCGCAAGCGCCGTCCTGCTTGAAGGGCGACAGCGTCGCCAGCTCCGCCATCTGCTCGCGCATGGCCGGGCGTTCCTGTTCCAGGAAATCGGCCACCGCGTTGCGCAGGCCGCGATGATCGATCCAATGGGCGGAGTAGGTCTCGACCGGCATGTAGCCGCGCTGGATTTTGTGCTCGCCCTGCGCGCCGGCTTCGACACGGGCGATGCCATGGGCGATGGCGAAGTCGATGGCCTGGTAATAGCAGAGCTCAAAATGCAGGAAGGGCACCTCGACCGTGGCGCCCCAGTTGCGGCCGTAGAGCGCGTCCTCGCCCCAGAGGTTTAGCGCGCCCGCCACCGCCTCTCCATCGCGTTCGGCCAGCATCAGCACCACCCGGTCCCCCAGGCGTTCGCCCAGCAGGCCCCAGAACTTGCCATGCAGATAGGCGCTGCCCCATTTGCGGTCGGTGGTGTTGCGGTAGAAATCATGGAAGCGACGCCAGATCGCCGGCGTGATCTCGGCGCCCTGCAGGGTGCGGAAGGTCAGACCCTGGGCCGCGGCGTCGCGCCGCTCGCGCTTGATCTGCTTGCGCTTGCGGCTGCTCATCTTGCCCAAAAAATCGTCGAAACTGGCAAAACCCTCATTGGTCCAGTGGAACTGGGTGCCAATGCGCTGCAGCCAGCCCGCATCGCCCAGCGCATCCCATTCCGGCCGCGAGCAGAAGGTGATGTGCACCGAGGAGCATTTTTGTGTGGCCATCGCCTGCCGCAACCCCTGCGCCAGGGCGCCCAGCGCCTCGGGGTGGCCGGGCCTGGTCAGCAGCCGCGGCCCGGGCACCGGGGAGAAGGGCGCCGCCACCTGCAGTTTCGGGTAATAGCTGCCGCCGGCACGCTCATAGGCATTGGCCCAGCCATGGTCGAAGACATATTCGCCATAGGAATTCGCCTTGGCGTAGCAGGGGGCGCAGGCGACCAGCAGGCCGACTTCGTCGCGCAGCGCGGCGTGCTGCGGGAACCAGCCGGTGCGCCCGCCCGTGCTGCCGCTATCCTCCAGCGCCGAGAGAAAGGCGTGGCTGACAAAGGGGTTGCCGCCGGCGCAGGCATCCCAATCGGCGGCGTCGATCTCCGCGATCCTGGGATGCAGGCTCAGCGTGTATTCGGGCGTGGCGGCATCCGGCATGGGTGGAAGATGCCCTTGTGTTGTGGCGCGTCAATCAGAAACCGGTGAAGAGCAGATCGAGCGCGCGGGTGATGGCGTCGCGTTCATGGGCGAGGGAGCCCGAGGGGCGGCCCAGGGCACGGCGGGGGGTGGCGGCGAGCCATTGCGGCATCAGCTGGTAGGCTGCGCCCTCCAACTCGAAGACCGGGTTCAGTTCCCCCAGCGGCGGTGGCGCGCCGTCCAGCGGCACCAGGGGCACCACCACCCGCGTGGGCAGGCCATCGGTCAGTTCGGACTGCACATCCAGCAGCCAGCCCGCATCGCTGCTATAGAGGTCAAACCTCGCCATGCGGTTCCGGCAGGGCGAACATGCGGTACTTCGCCAGGGGCAATTCGTTCTTCTCGACCCATTCGTGCTGGGCCGCTATGGCCGCGGCATTCTCCGCCTGCCAACGCCGCGTCTTCTCCGCCCGCACCGCCTCGGCCAGGATCGCAGCCGGGTCCAGCCCCATCTCCCGCGCCTCGCCAAACACCGCCTGGCTTTCCGAGAAACCGGCGAGGTCCGGCCGTATCCGCGCAGCCGGCAACCCGGTGATGCGCGACACTTCCGCCACCCGCGCCGCCGGCACCCGCTTCCACCCCGCCACCGAAGCGGAGGTGATGCCAAGCGCTCTTGCCATGGCGTTCATGCCGCCAGCCCTGGCCAAAATCTGCGACAGGCTTTCTTCCATGAAAAACTACTAGTCTGATCCTAGCGATCAGTCCAGCGAAATCTCCACCAGCGCCTCTACCTCACAGCAGGCATCAGCCGGCAGGCTCGGCACGCCGATGGTGGTCCGCGCATGCCGCCCGGCATCGCCGAACACCGCCACGCAGAGGTCGGACGCGCCGTTCATGATCGGCGCATGGCCGGTGAAATCCGCCGGTGCCGCGATGAAGCCACCCAGCCGCAGCACCTTCTTCACCCGGCCGAGGTCACCGCCGCAGGCCGCCTTCAACTGCGCCATCACATTGATGAAGCACAGCGCCGCGGCTTCCTTCGCCACCTCCGGTGTCACGGTCACGCCGACCTTGCCGGTGAAGGCCACGCGGCCGTCCTTCAGTGGAATCTGGCCCGACACCACCACCAGATTGCCGCTCACATTATAGCCCACGTAATTGGCGATGGGCGCCGCCGCCTCGGGCAGGGTGATGCCGAGTGCGGCCAGCTTCGCGTCGATGCTCATACGGAAAATCCTTGTTCAGGCGACAATACGGAAACCTCGGCGCCGCGCCTCGGGCGCCGGGGTCACGGGAAGGTCGAGCGGCAGCAGGGGCGATTGCTGGGCGGCGGTGCTCAGGCTGTCCGGCGCGCAATCCTCCTCGCTGGGCTGCGGCAGATCGGCCCGGCCGAGGTAATCCGCCGCAAGCCGACGGAACGCCCAGTCCAGCACCGAGGTCGCGCGGGTGATCTCGCCATCGCCCTCCACCGCCCCCGCGGGCCCGAACCGCGTGTAGGAGAAGGCGGTCACATACTCCTCCAGCGCCACGCCGTTCGACAAGCCGATCGACACCGCCTGGGCGAAGGCGTCCATCAGCGAGCGATAGGAAGCACCCTCCTTGGCCAGGGTGAAGGCCAGCTCGCGCAGCCTGCCCTCGCCATCCTCGGCGGTGCGCATGGCCACGCGGTGGCCGCCCACCGAGGCATGAAAACTCCCCCCCGCGCTGCGCGGATGGGCCAGCATCCCGCGCGCCGCCGGCCGCTCGACATGCGCGCGCGGTGGCCCGGGCACCGCCACCGGCACAGGCGGTGCGGCATGCAGGAAGGGCAGCACCGCCTCGGCCATCATTTTTCGCGCGGTTTCCGAGACGGGGGCGAGCAACTGCCCCACCCGCTGCGGCGCCATCCGGGCCGCGGCCAGCGCGGCACGCGTCGGAATCTCGGTTGCACCGGTGGCGGTGGCGATCGCCCGCGTGCTGCCGGCAGCCGGGAAGAGCCCGGCGGTCTCCGCCCCCAGCAGCGCCTCGGCGGCATCCGCCGGCGCCAGCGCCACGATCGCGCCATGCCTCAGCCCATGGCAGAGGCCCACCGCCGCCAGGGCCGCCCCGGCCGCCTCGGCCAGGCCGGGCAGGGCGGTGGCGGCGGGCGGCGCGGGCCAGAGCAGCGCCACCGGCTCACGCGCGCCCAGCCGGGCGGCGATGGCGGCACTTTCGCCCTCAGCCACGCCTCGCATCAGGGCGGCGAGGCCGGCGGCGACATGCCGCCCCTCATCGCTGTCATAACCGAGCCCAAGTGCCGCCAGCAGCCCGGCCATGTCACAGAAGCCCAGCCGCAGCCGCCCGGCCCGGCCATTGCCCAGCGCGTCCAGGAACCGCACGCCGATCGCCACCGCCTCCGAAAATCCTTCCAGGTCGAAACTGGCATCGGCATCGAGGAAGGCCGGCAGGTTCAGCACATAGCGCGCCTCGGCCGCGGTGCCGCGCCAGACCTCGGCGCCGGGCGCGCCGCGCCGGGTCAGCAGCAGGGCGCGCAGTCCCTCGGCGAGGTGATTGGCGCCGGCGTCATCCAGCAGCCCGGCCTTCCGCCCGCGCGAGACGGCGCGGGAGATCCAGGCCTCGGCGGCGCGGGGCAGGCTGACGGGGCGGTTGCCCGGCACCAGCCTGGCCAGCGCCTCGCCCGCCTCCACCTCCCAGCCCGCGGGAATGGCGACGGCGCGAAGCGGCGCATCGGGGTCCGCCCCCAGCCTATGGCGGGTCAGCGCCAGCCCTTCCCACAATGTGCCGTTGATGCGTGCCATGCGGCCGAGACTATGCCGGGTTTTTCCCCGGCGAAAGCCGCATCTTGTAGGTAGCGAGCGATTGACCCACAAAACCTTGTGGACAACCACCCCGCGCTGGCGCGCTGCGGCGCGCCATGGCATGCTCGGACCATGTCGATCATCGAGATGTTCCACGCCCGCCTGACCGCCAAAAAGATCGGCCAGGACCGCTTCGGCAATACCTATTTTGAGGCACGCAAGCCGCTGCCGGTCTACAACCGCAAGCGCCGCTACGTCGTGACCGCCAATGGCCAGGACCCCACCAAGGTGCCGCCGGAATGGCATGCCTGGCTGCACCACACCACGGATGCGCCGCTGGACGAAACCCGGCGCCTGCCCTGGCAGAAAGAGCATCAGCCGAACCTGACCGGCACGCCCGGGGCGTGGCGCCCCAAGGGGCATGATTATTCCGGCGGCCAGCGCCGGGTCACCGGCGGGGATTACGAAGCGTGGTCGCCGGACAAAGCCCAGTGAAGGGCCGTTCCGTCCTTGAGGTCATGACCGGCGCCGGCGTGCTGCTCATCGCCGCCGGCTTCCTGTTCTACGCCGTCGCCCATGGCGGCCGCGGCGCCCAGCCCGACGGCATGCTGCTGACAGCGCAGTTCGACCGTATCGACGGCCTGGTGAACGGTGCCGATGTGCGCATCGCCGGCGTGAAGGTCGGCAGCGTCGTCGCCAGCAGCATCGACCCCGTCAGCTTCAATGCCGTGGTCGGCATGCGGGTGGACCGCAGCCTGCGCCTGCCCGCCGACAGCTCGGCCGAGGTCAGCTCGGACGGGCTGCTGGGCGGCAAATACCTCTCCATCGTGCCCGGCGGCGCCGAGCGCGTGCTGGGCGAAGGCGGCCGGATCACCGAGACGCAAGGCTCGGTCAGCCTGGAATCCCTGCTTGGCCGCTTCATCTTCTCGGTCACCCAGATGAACCAGCCGGCAGCCAATGCCGAAACCGCCACCAGCACTCCGGCAGCCCCGCGGTGAACCCGCCCGAGACCTGGCCCGGCGCCGATGGCAACCCCGTCTCCTGCCGCGAAAAGCTCAAGGTGCTGGCCGAGAACCATGCCGAGGCCGCGCAGGTCCTGGCCGATATGCTGGAAGACGCCGTGATCATGGGCGTGGACGAGGCCGCCATGCGCCGCGTCATGGCCGAGCTGGTGGCGGCACTTCCCTCGCCGAAACGGCGCGCGGCGTGAAGCTGTTCTGGGCGGCGCTGCTTCTGCCCGGCTTCGCCCTGGCGCAGAGCTGGGTGCCCCGGCAACAGGCGCAGCTCCAGGCGCTGGACAAGGTCACCGCCCGTGTCACCGTGCTCACCGCCCGTGTTGGCACCCCCGCCACCTTCGGAACGCTCACCATCAGCCTGCGCGCCTGCAACGCGCGGCCCGCCGACGAAGTGCCCGACGCCGCGGCCTGGATGGAAATCAGCGACAGCCGGGCGCTGGCCGGTACCGGGCCCGCCTTCCGCGGCTGGATGTTCGCCAATGCGCCGGCGGTGAACACGCTGGAACACCCGGTCTACGACATACGTGTATTGGAATGCCGCTGATGGACAGTCTGTTCGACACCGCCAACCGCGTCCTGCCCGGCGGGCATTTCGGCAATATGGCCGGGCCCACCATCGTCGAAGGGGCCGGTGCCCATGTGCGCGACACCGAGGGCCGCGAATACATCGACTACCTGCTCGGCTCCGGCCCGATGTTCATCGGCCACGCCCACCCGGCGGTGACCGCGGCGGTGATGGAGCAGGTGCCGCGCGGCACCACCTTCTTCGCCAACAACCCCGCCGGCATTAGGCTCGCCGAGGCCATCGTCGACGCCATGGAATGCGCCGACCAAGTGCGTTTCGTCAGCAGCGGCTCCGAGGCCGACATGTACGCCATGCGGGTGGCGCGGGCGTTCCGTGGGCGGGAGAAAATCCTCAAATTCGAGGGCGGCTACCATGGCATGAGCGACCATGGGCTGATGTCGCTGGCGCCGAAGCGTGAGGCGAATTTCCCCCGGGCCATCCCCGATTCCGCCGGCATCCCCGCCCATATCGCCGACGACATGCTGGTCGCCCCCTTCAACGATATCGAAGCGGCGGTCGCCCTCATCGAGGCGCATCACGACGAACTCGGCGGCGTGATCCTGGAACCCTTCCAGCGCCTCATCCCGCCCAAGCCCGGTTTCCTCGCCGCCATCCGCGCCGCCACCGCGAAACACGGCATACCGCTGATCTTCGACGAGGTCGTGACCGGCTTCCGCTTCGCCTATGGCGGCGCGCAGGCCTATTACGGCGTGACGCCGGACCTCTGCACACTCGGAAAGATCATCGGCGGCGGCTTCCCGCTGGCGGCGATCGCGGGGCGCGCCGACATCATGGCGCATTTCGACCGCGCTAAGGTCGGCGACGACCGGTTCCTGATGCAGGTCGGCACCCTCTCCGGCAATCCGATCGCCTCGGCGGCCGGCCTCGCCACGCTCGAGGTGCTGCGCCAGCCCGGCGCCTATGACGACGTCTTCGCCATGGGCCGCCTGCTGATGGCAGGCCTCACCGCCCGCATCCAGGCCGCCGGCATCACGGCCCAGGTGGTGGGCGAGCCGGTGCTGTTCGACCTGGTCTATGCGGGTGGCGAGATCGCCAATTACCGCGACATGCAGCGCGCCGACACCACCATTCAGGCCCACGTCAACCGCCACCTCCGCGCCGCCGGCATCCTCAAAGGCGACAGCAAATACTACATGTCGCTCGCCCATACCCGGGATGACGTGACCCGCACCCTGGACGCCTTCGAGGCCGCGCTGGCCAGCCTGCCACGCTGAACACAACCAAAAGAGGAAACACCATGCCAGTCACCGTCAAGGACATGCTCGACGCCGCCAACGCCGTCGTGCCGAAAATCTCCGGCGCCGAGGCCATCGCCATGGCCGCCCAACCCGGCACGCTGGTTGTGGACCTGCGCGACAGCGCCGAACTCGCCGCCACCGGCAAGATCCCGGGCGCCCTCAACGTCTCGCGCGGCCTCATCGAATTCCGCGCCGACGCCGCACACGCCATGCACAACCCAGCCTTCGCCCAGGCCAAAACCGTGATCGTGCACTGCGCCTCGGGCGGCCGCGCCGCATTGGCCAGCAAAACCCTGCTGGATATGGGCTACACCGACGTGCGCAACCTCGGACGGTTGCAGGACTGGATCGACGCCGGCGGTGAGGTCGAGAAGGGCTGAGGGCGGCGCGGCAGGGAGGGCTTTGCCCCCCATCGAACATATATGTTCGATCCCCCAGCAAGGGCCGAAAGGCCCCGTTCATCACCTCCGGTGCTGAACCCCATGAGAAAGCCAGGGTCAGGGAGGGGGGCAACCCGCGACCGCCTGCCGCGAGCGCTTGCTGCCCCCCTCCCTGACCCTGGCTTTAACCCTTCACGGTCCAGGGGCGGGTCGCCCCTGGTGGGGGGTGTCGGGGGGCAAAGCCTCCGGACTGCGCCGCCTCAACTCGTCACCGGCCTCACCCCCATGGCCACGGTCCGTTCATCCATCCGCGCCTCGTAGGTCAGCCCGCGGCGGGTGGCCCAGGTGTGGGTGAGTTGTACCAGTGGCATGATCGGTGCTTCGCGGGCGATCCAGCGGGTGGCTTCCATGATCGCCTGTTCGCGCTGGGCGTCATCGATGATGGTGCCGGCGCGATCGGTCATCGCGTCCAGTTCGGGGCTGGAGAAGCGACCGGAATTGGCGCTGCCGGTGCGGCGTTGGGTGTTGAAGGTCTGGGTGATATTGGCCAGCAGGTAGATGCCTTCGGCCGTCACGCTGCCCCAGCTGGTCAGGCGCATGGCGAATTCCTGCCGCGCGCTGCGGCCGGCGAAGCTGGCCCAGGGGATGGCGTCCACTGTGGTTTGCACCCCGGCCCGCGTCCAGGCCTGGGCCACCGCCTGGGCGATGCGGCTGTCATTGGGGAAGCGGTCATTGGGCGTGCTGAGCACCAGCCGGAAGCCCTGCGGGAAGCCGGCCTCGGCCAGCAGGCGGCGGGCGCCCTCGATATCGGGCGGGCTCACCCGCACATCGGGGGTGTGGCTGAACACGCCGGGCGGCAGCCATTGCGCGGTGGCCACGGCCTGGCCCTCCATCACCCGCTCGGCGATCGCCTCGCGCGCGATGGCCATGTTCAGCGCGCGCCGCACGCGGACATCGAGGAAGGGGTTGGCCGGCAGGGGGTTGCCGGCATTGTCGGTGACCCCGGGCACCGGCCCGGTGCGGGAGAAATCGGGCATCAGGTAGACGCAGCGCAGGCCGATGGTCTCCGCCACGCTCACCCGCGGCTCCCGCTTCAGCCGCGCCAGGTCGCTGCTCGCCACCTGATCGATCATGTCGATATCGCCGGCCAGCAGGGCGGCCGAGCGGGCCGCGTCATTGGCGACGAAGCGGTAGGAGACCCGCCCCCAGGGTTCCACGCCGCCCCAGTAATTCTCGTTGCGGACGAGTTCGGTCCGGTCGCCCGCCCGGTGGCTGGCGAATCGATAGGGGCCGGTGCCGATGGCGGCGCGGCCGGAATTGTAATCCTCGGTCGTCGCCGTCTCGCCGATATGCCGGCTGATGATGAAGATCGAGGCGATCTCGTTGGGGAGGATCGGATTGGGCGCGTGGGTGTGGAAGCGGATGGTGTGCGCGTCGAGGATTTCGCTGCGCGCGATGGTGCGCAGGAAGCCGCCGAAGCCGCCGGGTGAATTCGGCACATTGGGCGCGCGCTGGATGGAGAAGGCCACGTCATCGGCGGTGAAGGGCCGCCCGTCATGCCATTGCACGCCGGTGCGCAGCTTGAATTCCCACAGTGTGGCATTCAGCGGCCGCCATTCCGTGGCCAGGGCCGGGCGCAGCTGTGCCGTCGCCGTGCGGTCGATCAGCGTGTTGAAGATATGCAGCGCCAGTGAGGAATTGGGCGCGGCATTGAAGAAATGCGGGTCCAGCGAGGTGATCGAGCCGCCGGTGGCGATGGTCAGGTTCGGGGCGGTCTGCGCCTGGGCGAGGCCGGGCGCGGCCAGCGCCGCGGCGCCAAGGCCCAGCCCACGGCGGGGAAGCTGCTTGGTCATGTGTCACTCCTGCGAAAGATGGCGGAGACTTCACCGAAGCGCCGGCCGCCGCAAGCCTTCATGGCGCGGCGGGCCTGATGCCCCTCGCCAGCATGCGTTCATCCATGCGGGGGTCATGCCGCAGCACGCGGCGATGGGCCCGGACATTCTGCAGATGCAGCGCTCCGCCGCTCGGCGCCGCCCCCGGGCCAAAACCAGCGCTTGCAAAAAGCCCTTTGCCTGCCCCATGAGCATTCGCACGAAAGCCGCGACAGTGGCGCCGCCGCGCATCTCTGGCGGGGCGCTCGGGTCGCTGCTAGGACAAAATAACAACTTCGTCACGCAGGGAGACGAACATGACGTTGAAATTCGCGGTGGCCGGCCTGGCGCTTGCTGTGGCACTGGCCCCGGTCCCTGGCGCTGCCCAGGCGCAAACCCTCACCATGGGCGTGGGCGCGCCGGTGACGAGCCTGGACCCGCATTTCCACCAGCTCTCGCCCAACAACGCTGTGGCCGGCATGATCTTCGACCGGCTGGTGAACACGGACGCCCAGGCCCGCAACGTGCCCGGCCTGGCCGAAAGCTGGAGCCCGGTCGCGCCCGATACCTGGGAGTTCCGCCTGCGCCGCGGCGTGCGCTTCCACAATGGCAGCGAATTCACCGCGGACGACGTGGCCTTCACCTTCGGGCGCGTGCCGAATGTGCCCAATAGCCCGAGCAGTTTCGCAGGCTTCGTGCGGCCCATCACCCGCACCGAGGTGGTGGACAGCCACACCATCCGCTTCACCACCAACGGCCCCTACCCGCTGCTGCCGCAGGACCTCTCCAACGTCTATATCCTGGACCGCGAGACCCACGCGAACGCGACGACCGAGCAATTCAATGCCGGCCCGATGGCGATCGGCACCGGCCCCTTCCGTCTCATCCGCCACGCCAATGGCGACCGTATCGAGCTGGAGCGAAACGACAACTACTTTGGCGAGCCGCCGGCCTTCGCCCGCGTCAACTACCGCATGATCACCAATGACAGCGCCCGCGCCGCGGCCCTGCTGGCCGGCGATGTCGATGTGATCGACCAGGTGCCCACTGCCGACCTCGCCCGCCTGCGCAGCGACCAGCGCGTGACGCTGGCCGAGACGGTGGGGCTGCGTATCATCTACCTGAGCGTGGACCACATGCGCGAGGATTCCTCGCCCTTCATCACCGACAATGACGGCCGGCCGCTGGCCCGCAACCCGATGAAGGATGTGCGGGTGCGCCGCGCGCTGTCGATGGCGATCGACCGCAACGCCATCACCTCGCGCGTCATGGAAGGCAGCGCCACGCCCGCCGGACAGTTCCTGCCGCCCGGCATCTTCGGCCATGTGCCCGACCTCGGCCCCCCTGCCTTCGACCCCGAAGGTGCGCGCCGCCTGCTGGCCGAGGCCGGCTTCCCCAGTGGTTTCCGCGTCACCCTGCACGGCCCCAATGACCGCTACCCCAATGACGGCCGCATCATCCAGGCCATCGGCCAGATGTGGACGCGGGTGGGCGTGCGCACGGCAGTGGATGCGCAGACCTGGACCACCTTCGTCGCCCGCGCCGGCCGCGCCGAATTCTCCGCCTTCCTGATCGGCTGGGGCTCCAACCCCGATGGCAGCCACCCCCTTCGCAACCTCATCGCCTGCCAGAGCCGCGAGCGCGGCTGGGGCAATTCCAACCGCGGCCGCTACTGCAACGAGGCGATGGACACCCGGCTGATGGAGTCCATGCGCACGCTCGATAACGGCGCGCGTGAGCGTGAGCTGATCGCCCTGCAACGGCTGATCTTCGACGACCAGGCGATCATCCCGCTGCATATCCAGACCAATATCTGGGCGGCACGGCGCGGCTTCGCCGTCACGCCGCGCGCTGATGAGCTGAGCATGGCGCAGAGCGTTCGCCCCGTGGTCGGCCGCTAGGTGGCGCTCTACCTCCTGCGGCGGCTCATGCAATCCGGCTTCGTGCTGGTGGCGATGAGCCTGCTGGTTTTCCTGGGCGTCTATGCGGTGGGCGACCCGGTCGAGATCCTGATCTCGCCCGACGCCGACCAGATCGAGAAGGAGCGCGCCATCCGCGCGCTGGGGCTCGATTTGCCGCTGTGGCAGCAATACCTGGTCTTCGTGGGCAAGGCGTTGCAGGGCGACCTTGGCCGCAGCTTCGTGTTCAACGAACCGGCCATCCAGATCATCCTGCAGCGCATGCCGGCCACGCTGGAACTGGCTTTCGGCTCGATGTTCCTGAGCATCCTCATCGGCCTGCCGCTGGGGCTCTATGCCGGGCTGCGGCCCAATGGGGCGATCTCCAAGGGCATCATGGCCGGCTCCATTCTCGGCTTTTCGCTGCCCACCTTCTGGGTCGGCCTCATGCTCATCATGGTCTTCGCCGTACAACTCGGCTGGCTGCCCAGCACCGGGCGGGGCGACACGGCGATGCTGTTCGGCATCTCCTGGTCCTTCCTCACGCTGGATGGGCTGAGCCATATCCTGCTGCCGGCGATCAACCTTGCGCTGTTCAAGATCAGCCTGGTGATCCGCCTGACGCGCGCCGGCGTGCGCGAGACGATGCTGATGGACTACGTGAAATTCGCCCGCGCCAAGGGGCTTTCGCCCTTCCGCGTGACCTTCGTGCATGTCTTCAAGAACATCCTGATCCCGGTGGTGACGGTGGTGGGGCTGGAGCTTGGCGGGACCATCGCGTTTTCCGTGGTGACGGAGAGCGTCTTCGCCTGGCCGGGCATGGGCAAGCTGATCATCGACAGCATCAACGTGCTCGATCGCCCGGTCATTGTCGCCTACCTCATGATGATCGTGCTGATGTTCATCGTGATCAACCTGATGGTGGACATCGTCTACACCGTGCTTGATCCAAGAGTCCGGCTGGAGGCCAAGGCATGAGCACGACCACGCTTCCGGCGCCGAAGGTTGAGACGCCCTTCCAGCGCTTCGTCTCGGAATTCTGTGAGTCGCCGCTGGCGGTGGCTGGGCTGGTGGTCTTCGTGATCATCGCCCTGCTGGCGATCTTCGCGCCCTGGATCACGCCGCAGAACCCCTATGACCTCGCCGTGCTGGACATCATGGATGGGCGGCTGGAGCCCGGCAGCGTCGGTGGCTCAGGGATCACCCATTGGCTGGGCACGGATGACCAGGGCCGCGACATGCTCTCGGGCATCATCTACGGCTTGCGGATCTCGCTGATGGTGGGCGTGGGCTCGGCCTTTATCGCCTGCCTGGTCGGCGCCTCGCTGGGTCTCCTCGCGGCCTATGCCGGCGGGCGGACGGACAGCGTGATCATGCGCGTGGTCGACCTGCAGCTCTCCTTCCCCACCATCCTCGCGGCGCTGATGATCCTGGCCTTCCTGGGCAAGGGCATCTTCAACGTGGTGATCGCGCTGGTTATCGTGGAATGGGCCTATTACGCCCGCACCGTGCGCGGCTCGGCGCTGGTCGAACGCCGGCGTGAGTATATCGAGGCGGCGGTCTGCCTGGCGCTGCCGACCCGCAGAATTCTGTTCAACCACCTGCTGCCCAATTGCCTGCCGCCGCTGATCGTGGTGGGCACGATGCAGATCGCCCGCGCCATCGCGCTGGAGGCGACGCTGTCCTTCCTCGGCCTCGGCGTGCCGATCACCGAGCCATCCCTCGGGCTGCTCATCGCCAATGGCTATGAGTATATGCTGAGCGGGAAATACTGGATCAGCTTCTACCCCGGCATCGCATTGCTGGTGACGATCGTCGCCATCAACCTGATGGGTGACCAGATGCGCGACGTGCTGAACCCGAGGCTCAAGAAGTGAATATTTTTTCGGGTCATCCAGGCTTCCACATGAAGCGGCCGCAGCCATGAACACCTTGGAAGTGCGCGGCCTCAGCACGCATTTCTTCACCCGCGCCGGCGTGGTGAAGGCCGTGGAGGACGTCTCCTTCTCCGTCGGTCGCGGCAAGGTGATGGGCCTTGTTGGTGAATCCGGCTCCGGAAAAACCGTCACCGGCTTTTCCATCATCGGCCTCGTCGATGCGCCGGGCCGCGTCGTTTCCGGCGAGATCCTGTTCAAGGGCCGCAACCTCGTCGGCATGGGCGAGGAGGCGCTGCGCGATTTGCGCGGCAACCGCATCGCCATGATCTTCCAGGACCCGATGATGACGCTCAACCCCGTGTTGCGCGTCGACACCCAGATGATCGAGACGGTGCAGGCGCACCAGAAGGTCGACCGCGAAACCGCCCGCCAGCGCGCCCGCGACACGCTGGGTATGGTCGGCATCCCCAGCCCGGATGAACGGCTGAAATCCTACCCGCACCAATTCTCCGGCGGCATGCGCCAGCGCGTGGCCATCGCCATAGCCCTGCTGCATCAGCCCGACCTGATCATTGCCGACGAACCCACCACGGCCTTGGACGTCACCATCCAGGGCCAGATCCTGGCCGAGGTGCAAAAGCTTGCTGCCAATACCGGCACCTCGCTGATCTGGATCACCCATGACCTCTCGGTGGTGGCTGGTTTGGCCGACGACATCGCGGTCATGTATGCCGGCCGCATCGTCGAGCAGGGCTCGGTCGACCAGGTGCTGGACGTACCCTTCCACCCCTACACCCATGGCCTGATCGGCTCGGTGCCCAGCCGCAACAAGCGCGGCGTGGCACTGCGGCAAATCCCCGGCACCACGCCCTCGCTCATGTCCCTGCCGCCCGGCTGCGCCTTCAAGACGCGGTGCGAGCGTGCCGATGGCGCCTGCGACACCATGCCCGCTTTGGCCGAACTCGCCCCCGGGCGCTTCGCCCGCTGCGTCCACCCCCATCTCGAGACCGTCACGGCATGAGCCAGCCCATCATCGAGCTGCGCGGGTTGACCAAGCGCTTCGAGAAGAAGCTCGACCTCGCCGGCCGCATGCTGAAGAAGCTGGGCGCGCCGATGAAGGAGGAGATCGTCCATGCCGTGGACGGCGTCGACCTCGCCATCCGCAAGGGCGAGGTTGTCGGCCTCGTCGGTGAATCCGGCTGCGGCAAATCCACCCTCGGCCGCATGGTCGCCGGCATCATGACGCCGAGCGAAGGCGAGATGTTCTGGCGCGGCGCCAACACCAAATCCCTGTCCGACAGCGCGGGGCGCGAGGCCAAGCTCCGCACCCAGATGATCTTCCAGGACCCCTACGCCTCGCTCAACCCGCGCATGAAGGTGGAGATGATCGTGGGCGAGGCGCCGCTCTACCACGGCATGACCAACCGTTCGGAATGGGCCGGCTATGTCGACGCGCAAATGCGCCGCGCCGGGCTCGATCCGTCGTTCAAGTCGCGCTACCCGCACCAATTCTCCGGCGGCCAGCGCCAGCGCATCGGCATCGCCCGCGCGCTCGCCGTGCAGCCCGAATTCATCGTCTGCGACGAGGCGGTGGCAGCGCTGGACGTGTCGATCCAGGCGCAGATCCTCAACCTGTTCATGGACCTCCGCCGAGACCTGGACCTGACCTATCTGTTCATCAGCCATGATCTCGGCGTGGTCGAGCATCTCTCCGACCGCGTGGTGATCATGTATCTCGGCCGCGTGGTCGAGCAGGCGCCGTCGGAAGAGATTTTTGCGCGGGCCAATCATCCCTATACGCAATCGCTGCTCTCCGCCGTGCCGCGGATCGAGGCGCGCAAGCGCGCCTTCAACGTGGTGCAGGGCGAAATCCCCTCACCGCTGAACCCGCCGCCGGGCTGCCATTTTCATCCCCGCTGCCCGCATGCCATGGCGCGCTGCAAGGTGGAGCGGCCGGCGCTGCGGGAGATCGCGCCCGGCCATTTGTCTGCGTGTCACCTGAACGACGCCGCCTGACGCCGCCCTATTTCGCGCAATGGGAAAGCCCGCGCCTGGTGCGGGCCTTCCTCGCCGGGCGGGACGCGGCGACCGACCCGCGCTGGGCCGGGAGCGGCGCCGAAAGCCGCACTGAATACGCCCATTGGGCCGATCACCTCTGCGGCATGGCCTGCCTGAAGATGGCGCTCGCCGCGCGCGGCCAGGACTGGACGATCCATGCGCTGCGCCGCGCCGTGCAGGACCATGGCGGCTATGTCGAAACGGAGCAGGGCATCCGCGGCCTGATCTATGCCGGCGCGGTGGAATGGTTGCGGGAGCAAGGGATTGCCGCCGCCATCCGTGTCGACCTCACCGCCGAAGGGCTGCTGCCGCTGCTGGCCGGAAACATGCTCATCGCCTCCGTCCACCCCGCCATTCGCCGGCCGGAGGGCCCGGCGCCGGGCCGCGGCGGGCACCTCGTATTGGTCTTCGGCATGGACCGGCAGGGTCGCCTGCGCTTCCACAACCCCTCGGGCGACAGCGTGGCGACCCAGCGCGATGTCCGCCTCGCGCCAGATCAATTCGGCCGTTTCTTCGCCGGCCGCGGCATGCTGTTGCCGCGCTGAGCCTGGCGGCGCATATCCCGCCCATGCGCATCATCCTTCTGCTGGCCCTGCTGCTCGTCGCCTGCGCCGCGCCGGCGCGGCAGGATGATGAGCAGCCGGGCCAATCCTCCGGTCCGATGCTGCGCATCGGCGGCGCTCTCGGCAGCTACTATGGCGCCACCCTTCGCTGATCGCGGGCGGCCATCACGAACCCCGCCAGGGCCACCAGCCCCACCACCGCCAGCAGCCCGGGCACCAGCCAATAGCCGCCGCTGAATTGCCAGACCAATGCCAGCACCCAGGGCGCCAGCGCGCGCGGCAGCACGGCCGAGGCGCTGAGCGCCCCGGTGATGGCGCCATAGCCCTCCCGCCCCAGAAGTTCCGCCGGTGCCGCGGCGCGCACGATCGTCATCAGCCCATCCGCCATGGCCCAGCACAGCACGAAGCCGAGCAGCCACCAGGGATGCGCGCCGCCCAGCCAGAGCCAGACCAGCGCCAAAGGCAGCAATGCCGCGGCGAAGACGCCCACCGAGACCACCCGCACCCGCGCCCCCAGCGCGTACAGCACCGCCCGCGCCGCGACCTGGAAGGGGCCGTGCAGCGCCACCAGCGCGATCACCCAGCCCTCGGCGATGCCGCGCTCACGCAGGAGCAGGATGAGATGCGCCCCCAGCCCCACCCCGATGAAGGCATGCGCGGCCAGGCACACGGCCAGCCCGATGAAGGCGGGCCGCCGCAGCACCGGCCCCAGCTTCACCGGCGCGGGCCGCGCCCGGCCGCCCTGCACCCGCGGCAGCCCCCACAGTGCAAGCGGCGTGGGCAAGGCCTGCAAAGCGGCCAGCGCCAGCAAGGCGCCGCGCCATCCCAGGGCCTCGATCAACATCGAGATCAGCGGCAGGAACACCGTGCCGGTGAAGCCGGTGATGAAGGTCAGCGCGGTGATCGAGCGCACCGGCTCGCGCGCCGCCGCCATCATCACCGCCATGGCCGAACCCCAGAGTGCCGCGGCATGCGCCAGCCCCAGCGCGAACCACACGGCATAGAGGGCGGGCAGGCCATCCACCTGGCTCCAGCAGGCCAGCAGCACGGCACCGGCCAGCCCGCCCCAGGCGATCAGCCCGCGCCCGCCATGCCGGTCCACGAACCGCCCCAGCGGCACCGCCGCGGCACCCGAGACCAGCAGGCCCAGGGTGAAGGCGCCGTTGATGGCGCCGCGGGAAAAACCCAGCTCCGTCTCCATCGGCCCGACCATCAGGGCGAAGGGCGTGAACAGCGTGCCCCAGCCAACCACCTGCGTGGCCGCGATGGTCCAGATCAGGCGCGCATCCGTCACACCGCGAACTGCTCCGCCAGGATCCGTTCGGAGAGGTTGGTGTCGGGGTCGAAGAGCAGGGTAAGGGTGATGGAGCGGTCCTCGCGCACCTCCACCCGCCGCACGTCGCGCACCTCGGTATAGTCGGCCACCGCCGCCACCGGGCGTTTTTCCGGCTCCAGCACCTCGAACACCACCCGCGCGTCGCTCGGCAGCAGCGCGCCGCGCCAGCGCCGGGGGCGGAAGGGCGAGATCGGCGTCAGCGGCAGAAGATTGGCCGAAAGCGGCACGATCGGCCCCTGCGCCGAAAGGTTATAGGCCGTGCTGCCCGCCGGCGTGGAAATCAGGATGCCGTCGCAGGCCAGCTCCGCCAGCCTTTCCTTGCCATCGACGAGAATGCGCAGCTTGGCGGTCTGCCGCGTCTCGCGCAGCAGCGAGACCTCGTTGATGGCGAGCGCGGCATGGGTGGCATTTGCGGTGTGCGCGCGCATCCGCAGCGGGTGCAGATTGGCCGATTGCGCCGCCGCCACGCGCTCGAACAGATTTTCCTCCCGATAGGCATTCATCAGGAAGCCGACCGAGCCGCGATTCATCCCATAGACCGGCAGGTTGCGGCCGAGATAGCGGTGCTGCGTCTCCAGCATGAAACCATCGCCGCCGAGTGCGACCAGCGCCGTCGCCTGCTCCGGCGGGCAATCGCCATAAAGCGCGACCAGGCGCGCGCGGGCCGCCTGCGCGTTGTCGGAGGCGCCGGCGAGGATGGCGATGCGCGGGCCGGTGCTCAAAGGGCGAGGCGCCGGGCCTGCCGGTGCTCCAGCACCGGCATGTCGCGCCGCACCCGCGCGGTGACGGCGGGGTCGATCCGCGCCGTGGCCCAGCCCTGACCGTCGCTTGCCTTGGCCACCACATGGCCCCAAGGGTCGGCGATTAGCGAATGGCCGTAGACGAAGCGCGTCGCCCCGCGCTCGTCATAGCCGCCCCAGCTCGCGGCGGCGGCGATCCAGCACTGGCTTTCGATGGCGCGCGTGCGCAGCATCACCTCCCAATGATCCTTGCCGGTCTGCAGGGTGAAATTGCTCGGCACGAAGATGACATCGGCGCCCACGCGCCTGAGCGACATGTACTGCTCCGCGAAACGCATGTCGTAGCAGATGGTCAGCCCCAGCGTGACATCGCCCACCCGGCAGGTGACGAGCTTGTCCCCTGCGCCATAGAGCGCGCTCTCGCGGTAGCCCGTGCCATCCGGGCCGGTGATGTCGAAGAGATGGATCTTGCGGTAGCGGGCGATCTCGGCGCCGGCGCTGTCGAACACCACCGTGGTGTTGAACAGCTTTTCCGGCCCCCGCTCGATGATGCTGCCGCCATGCACGGTGATCCCCTGGCTCACTGCCACCGAGCGCATGAATTCATAGGCCACGCCGCCGGTGCCGCCGGGTTCAGGCAGGATTTCGGCCGCGGCCTCGCGCGCCTCGCGCCCGCCGCCCAGATTGGTCCAGGTCTCGGGCAGGGTGATGAGGTCCGGCCGGTCCGACGCCAGCGCGCCCTCGATCAGGCGGCGGGCCTGGTCGAGATTGGCGGGCTTGTCACTGCCCTGGTTCATCTGGATGACGCTGATGCGCATCATAAAGCCCCGCTGCTACCCCGCGCATGAAGCGCGTTTGTCGCCCTGCCGGCAAGCCGGATCAGCGCCGCCCCGGCGGGTTGAGCCGGCCATCCAGCGCGAAGCGCGTCTGCGCCACCAGCGTATAATGCCCCATCGCCCGGGATGGGTCGAAGATCAGGTTCCAGCTCTGCGCCGAGACCACGCTGGGCAGCAGCACGAAGGGATGCGCCGCCAGCATGGTATCGCCAAAGGCCTGCTGCCCGGCGCTGGGGAAGCCGGGGCGCAGCCAATGCGGGTTCGGCACATCCTCCGGCCGCACGACATGAATGGCGCTGGGGTCGGCGATGCGGGCCTGGCTGAGCACATGCGGCACCACATCCATCGCCGCAAAACCCTTATGGACCGCCACTTCCAGGATCGCCGTGGCAGGGTCCAGCGCGGCATAGACGGCCCGCACCCCGGCACTGTTCCAGCGGCCGCCGAAGCGGCGCGCACCCTCGCCGCTGTCCCATGTCGCGGAAAACTCCGCCGTGTCGATCCGCCAGGCCATCCAGGCGCCTTCGCCGAGCGGCGGCGGCAGTGGCGTCACGTATAGACGCCGTGGCGCATGCGCCCGAGCACGGTTTCCACCGCCGCCATGCCCATCGGCGTGCCCAGCAGGTCGAGCGGCACGCGGCCATCCAGCGCCAGGGCGGGCTGCGCCAGCCAGGCCTCGGCGGCGGGCTGGCCGCCCAGCACGGCGGTGGCCTCGGCCAGGATTTCGGCGAATTTCCAGACCCGGCCGCCCTGCTCCTGGCTCAGCGGCTTGTCCGGCGTTTCCTTGTGGCGCTGATAGGTGCGGATGCTCATGCCCAGCGCCTTTTCCAGCGCCGCGGGCTCACGCAGGCTGGCCAGGCGGTTCACCAGATGGGTCAGCGCGGCCACGGGCAGGCCGCGGCTGACCACCTCATGCGCATCCAGCGCCGAGTGCTGTGAAACGCGCTGGCCGAACAGCGCGGTCATATCATTCCGTTCCAGCGCGAGGCTCATGGCGAACTCCATAGACGACATCTGTCGCGTTTGCATATGCCGTCTGTCGTCCATCATTTCAACGGAATTCCGCCGCCCTCACCCCCGCGTCGCCCCCGCGGCCCGCACCACCGGGCCCCATTTCGCCTCCTCGGCGATCATGAAGGCCTGGTATTCCGCCGGCCCGGCCGGCCAGGCATCGGCACCGAATTCACTCAGCCGGGTCATGATCGCAGGGTCCGCCAGCGCCCGCAGCACGGCCTGGGAAAGCCGGTCGATCACCGGCCGCGCGGTGGCCGCCGGCGCCACCAGCCCATACCAGCTGGAGACGTCGAAATCCGGAATCCCCGCCTCCTGCATCGTCGGCACATCGGGGAATTGCGACCAGCGGCGGGCGGGGCTGACCGCGAGTGCCGTCAGCAGCCCCGCGCGCACCTGTTGGGCCGAGGCCGGCGCATTGTCGATGGCGAAGAGGATCTCCCCCGTCAGCACCGCCTGCATATTGGGCGCCGTGCCGCGATAGGGCACATGGGTCAGCTCCACCCCGATCCTTTGCCCGAACATCACGCCCGAGAGATGCGACGACGTGCCCACCCCGGCCGAGCCGAAAGTGCCCGCCGCCGGATTGGCCCGCACATGCGCCACCAGATCCGCCACCGTGCGAAACCCATGCCGGGGATGGACGATCATGCAATTGGGCAGGGATGCGATGCGCGCCACCGCGGCCAGGTCGCGGTTCGGCTCGAAGCCGCCGGGCCTGCGGTGCAGATGCGGGCCGATGCCGTTGGAGGCGATGTGGTTGATGAAGAAGTTGTAGCCATCCGGCGCGGCCGCGCCGGCGATCTCCGCCGCCAGCATCCCGCCCGCGCCTGGCCGGTTGTCCAGCCAGAAGCTGTGCGCCAGTGATTCCCGCAAGCTGGGCTCCAGGATGCGCATGAAGATGTCCGAGGCCCCGCCGGGCGCACCGCCCACCAGCACCCGCCACGGCTTCTCCGGCCAGGCGGGCTGGGCGAGCGCCAGGGCGGGCAGGGCGACACCCAGCAAGGCGCGGCGCGGGAGTCTTGGCATGGTATCCTCCTGATTTTTGCCAAGCCTGACGTGAGAGCCGGCCATGTGACAAGCGCAATCCGTCGAGGGGGATGCGCCTCGCGCCGTTCTGGCATAATCGGGAAGGGAATATCCCAAGGGCTTCGGTATGGATCGTGTTTTGGTGGCGGGCGCGGGCCCGGTGGGCATGGTGGCGGCAAGTTGCCTGGCGGATGCGGGTGTCCCTGTCACCATCCTCGAACAGTCGCCCGACCTGCCCGATGACCTGCGCGCCAGCACCTTCCATCCGCCGACACTCGACATGCTGGAGCGCTTCGGCGTGGTGCCGGCGATGATCGAGCAGGGCCTGGTCTGCCCGCACTGGCAGGTGCGCGACCGGGCGCAGGGTGTCATCGCCACCTACGACCTCGGCGTCCTGAAGAACGACACCAACCACCCCTACCGCCTGCAATGCGAGCAATGGCGCCTGACCCGCATGCTGCGCGACCGGCTGGCGCACAATGCCCAGGTCACCTTCCTCTACGATGCCTGCGTGAAGGATGTGACGCAGGATGCCGATGGCGTGGCCGTCCATCTCGACAATGGCGCGGTGGTGCATGGCAACTGGCTGATCGGCTCGGACGGCGCACGTTCCGCCGTGCGCCGGGCCCTGGGGGTCAATTTCGAGGGCATGACCATCCCTGAGATCTACCTCACCCTTTCCACCAGTTTTCCGTTTCATGAGGCGATCGGCGACCTTGCCAATATCGCCTATATCAGCGACCCGGAGGAATGGTTCGTGCTGCTGCGCACCGCCAGTCTCTGGCGCCTGCTGCTGCCCACCGAGCCCTCCGAGACCGAGGAGGGCATGCTGCGCCCGGAACGCATCGAGGAACGCATGCAGGGCGTGCTGCCCACCGGCACCCCCTACAAGGTGCACCACCGCACGGCGTATCGCGTGCATGAGCGGGTGGCGGAGAAATACGTCGTCGGCCGGGTGATGCTGGCGGGCGACGCCGCGCATGTGAACAACCCGCTCGGCGGCATGGGCATGAATGGCGGCGTGCACGATGCCTTCAACCTGGCTGAAAAGCTCGTCCAGGTGATCCAGGGCGCCGATCCCGCGCTGCTCGGCCGCTACGAGCGCCAGCGCCGGAAGGTGGCCGTCGAGGTCGTGCAGCAGCAGGCGCTGCGCAACCGCAACAATCTGAACATGCGCGAGCCGGCGAAGCGCGAGGCCGCCTTCGCCGAGATGCGCGCCACGGTGGAGGATCCGCAAAAGCATCGGGCCTTCCTGCTGCGCGGCTCACTGATACAATCGCTGCGGGATTTGGAGGAGGTGGCATGAGCCATCCCGAGGAAGCCATCTACAAGGCCCAGGGCATGGGTCATTCCTCCGGCATGGGGGCGGCACCCGCCCTGGTGCTGGTGGATTTCGTGGTGGGTTTTGCCGACCCCGCGCATTTCGGCGGCGGCAATATCGGGCCGGCCATCGAACATTCCGTGACGCTTCTGGCGCATGCCCGGGCGCAGGGCTGGCCGGTGGCGCATACCCGCGTGGTCTATGCCGATGACGGCAGCGACAGCGGGGTCTTCACCCTGAAATCACCCTCGCTGAAGAAGCTGACCGAAACCTCGCCCCTGTCGCAGATCGTGCCCGAACTGACGCCGATCGCGGGCGAGTTGGTGGTGCGCAAACGTGGCGCCAGCGCCTTCTTCGACACCCAGCTCTCGGGCTTCCTGCGTATGCGCCGAGTGGATACGCTGATCGTGGCGGGCTGCACCACCTCGGGCTGCGTGCGCGCGACGGTGCTCGATTCCATGCAACATGATTTCCGCACCATCGTCGCGGTGGATTGCGTGGGCGATCGGGCGATCGGCCCGCATGAGGCCAATCTCTTCGACATGCGGCAGAAATACGCCGATCTTTGGAGCAATGAGGCGCTGCTGGCCGTTTAGAGCATGATGCGTTGAGGCGGAATCGCCGAACACGCTGAATCATCTCTCAGCAACGGCTAGACCATGCGCAGTGAACGCATGTGAACGCAGCATGGTCTAGAGCATGATGCGTTGAGGCGGAAACGCCGAAAACGCTGAATCATCCTCTCAACAACGACTGGACCATGCGCAGTGAACGCATGTGAACGCAGCATGGTCTAGGTTTCCGCCCCGCCATTGACCGCCAGCATCTGGCCATTGATGAAGCCACCCTCTTCGGAGGCCAACAACCGCACCAGCGCCGCCACCTCCGCCGGCTTTCCCATGCGGCCCACCGGCACCCGGGCGACCATGGCCTGGCGATAGGCGGTGGGGTTCTCCGCCTCGTCATCGCCCTCGATGGGTCCCGGCGAGATCGCGTTCACCGTGATCCCTTTCGGGCCGAATTCCTTGCCCATGGATTTCGTCAGGCCCCAAAGCCCGTGCTTGGCCACGGAGACGGGCGCGCGGCCGGCATAGCCATGGATGGCGTTCATGCCGGTGAAATTCACGATCCGGCCCCAGCCCCGCTCCAGCATGCCGGGGAGGCAGGCCTGGGAGAGCCAGAGTGCCGCCTCCAGATCCACCGCCATCACCCGCCGCCAATCCGCCGGCGTGATGTCGAGGAATTTCTGCTGCGGCCGGAGTGCGGCGTTGTTCACCAGCACATCCACGCCACCGAAGGCGGCGATGGCCTCGGCCGCAATGCGGGCGCATTCCGCGGGCTCGCCCACATCGCCCATGGCGACAAGCGCCCGGGCGCCCAGCGCCCGGACTTCGGCCGCCACGCGCTCCGTCGCCGCGCGGTCCGACGAGCCGTTGATCACCACGGAAAACCCCTGACCCGCCAGCGCCAGGGCCGTGGCGCGGCCGATATTGCGGCCTGCGCCGGTGATGAGTGCGGTCTTGGTCATGGTCGCTGTCCTCCCTGGATCGCGGGCATGTTCCATCCCTGACCGCGCCGCGTCCAGGCGGCGGAGGTCAGTCTTCCGCCCATTCCGGCCAGCGCTTCTTCACCACCGGCGAATTCGGCGCATAGGCGTGGCAGGTGCCCAGCAGGGATGGCTTGGCGCCAGGCCTGGTCGGCGGTTCGCCCGCCACATCGGGGTTTTTCCGCGCCTCGCGCGCCAGCCGCGCCCGGATGGGGTAGAGCGTCTGGAAGGCCACGGTCGCCATCTGCGCCAGCACCTCGCGCAGATGGGTGCAGCCCTTCACCCCGCCCACACGCTCATGCACCGCCTTGTTGAAGCCCGGGCCGATCTTCAGCCCGGCCAGATTGGCGAAGGCGGGCGCGGCGCCGGGGCAGATGGCATAGGGCGTGAAATCGCTCGCCGCCTCGCAGGCGAGGACGTTCATGTCGGTGTCGATGGTCATGCGCACCCACATGCCATGCAGCGGCTCGCCCGCATTCACCTGGCCGCGATAGTCGCTGGGGAAGCCGTAGGTCTTGGTGTCGACGAGATGTGCCTCGATGTCGAACAAGCCATCGGCGCGCTGATAGCCTTTTAGATCGATGTCGCGCTGATGCTGCAATTCGCGGTCGACGGGGTGGGAGAGCGGCATGGTGGCCTCATTCTTCGCAATGCAGCTTTCACGCTAGCCCGGGCGCCGACGCTTGACGATGGCCGGCCGCGCGGCGCAGCCTTGCCCGCAAAACAACGCTATCGAGGAAACAACCCATGCAAAGCACCCGCCGCCCGCTTCTGCTCGGCGCTTTGGCCACCCCCTGGCTGGCCGGCCGCGCCTCGGCGCAGACCATCACCCTGCGCAGCGCCGACACCCACCCCGATGGCTACCCCACCGTGGAAGCCGTGAAATTCATGGGCAATCTGGTCGAGCAGCGCTCCGGCGGGCGCCTGAAAGTGCAGGTCTTCCACTCCCGCCAGCTCGGTGAGGAGCGCGAGACGCTGGAGCAGACCCGCTTCGGCGTCATCGACATCAACCGGGTGAATTTCGGACCGCTGAACAATCTGGTGCCCGAGACCGCCATCCCCGGCCTGCCCTTCGTCTTCCGCGACGAGGCGCATATGCGCCGCGTGATGGACGGGCCGATCGGCACCGAGATCGTCTCCGGCGCCGACCGGCACGGTTTTGTCGGCCTGTGCTTCTATGACAGCGGCGCGCGCAGCTTCTATTCCCGCCGTGGCCCGATCCGCACCCCCGACGACATGCGCGGGTTGAAGGTGCGCGTGCAGCAATCCGACCTCTGGGTCGCCATCATGCGGGCGGTGGGCGCCAACGCCACGCCGCTGCCCTTCGGCGAGGTCTATTCCGCGTTGCAAACCGGCGTGGTCGATGCGGCCGAAAACAATTGGCCCAGCTACCATTCCACCCGGCATTTCGAAGTCGCAAAAAGTTACTCCGAGACCGAGCACTCCATGTCGCCGGAAATCCTGGTGGCGTCCAAACGGTCCTTCGACCGGCTGCCGCGCGACCTGCAGGGCATTCTGCGCGACGCGGCGAAGGAAAGCGTGGGCGAGATGCGCCGGCTGTGGGATGCGCAGACCGCCGCCTCCCGCGCCGCCGTCATCGCCGGTGGCGCCACGATCAACCCGGTGGAAAAGGAACCCTTCGCCCGCGCCATGGCGCCGGTCTATGCGCAATTCGCCAGGGATGACCGGCTGCGCGGATTGGTGAGCCGCATCCGCGACGCGGCGTGAGCCCGCCGGGGACCGGCATCAGCCGGTTTCTGCACGCCGCCTGCACGGCGGCGCTGTGGCTGGGCGGCATCTGCATGGTGGTGATGGTGGTGATCGTGGCCTGGGCGGTGTTCGGCCGCTTCGTGCTGAACGATACCCCGGCCTGGGCCGAACAGGTGGCCATGCTGCTGCTGGGCTGGGTGATCCTGGGCGCAGCGGCGGCCGGTGTGCGCGAGAACACCCATATGGGCTTCGACATTCTTCGCAGTTCCCTGCCCGCGGGGCTGGCGGCGTTCCTGGCCCTTTGCAGTGATGCCGTGGTCACCGGCTTCGGCGCCTGCATGGTCTGGTTCGGTATCGAACTGGCGGCGGGGGTGTGGGACGCGTCGCTGCCCACCACCGGCCTGCCGGGCGGCGTGGAATACCTGCCCATCGTGCTGGGCGGCGCGCTGATCGCGCTGTTCGGCGCCGAACGCATGGCCTGCCGGCTGCTGGGGCGAGCGCTGCCCGAGCCCCGCCAGCATCTGGCGGATGGCTGAGATGGAACTCTGGATCCTGATGGGCGTCTTCACCGCCCTGCTGCTGATCGGCACGCCGGTGGCCTTCGCGCTGGGCGCGGCCGCCATGGCCACCGTGGTCTATATGGACCTGCCGCCCATCGTGGTGGTGCAGCAGCTCTCCTCCGGCATGAACGTGTTTTCCATGCTGGCGATTCCCTTCTTCATCTTCGCCGGCGATTTGATGATGCGCGGCAGGATCGCCGACCACCTCGTGGCCCTCGCCGCCGCCATGGTGGGGCATATGCGCGGGGGCTTGGGGCAGGTGAATATCGTGGCCTGCACCCTGTTCGGCGGCGTCTCCGGCTCGGCGGTGGCGGATGCGAGTGCGGTCGGCGGCGTGATGATCCCGCAGATGCGCAAGCGGGGCTATGCGCCGGATTACGCGGTGAATGTCACAGCCAATGCGGCGCTGATCGACCTGCTGATTCCGCCCAGCCACAACATGATTCTCTATGTCATCGCGGCCGGGGGCGCGATCTCGGTGGCGGATCTGTTCACTGCCGGCATCGTTCCGGGGATGCTCCTGATGGCGGTGCTGATGTTCACGGCATGGGTGGTGGCGGTGCGGCGCGGCTATCCGTCGGAGCAATTCCCCGGCTGGTGGGCGCTGGCCCGGCTGGCGGCGGCAGCGGTGCCCGGCCTCATGCTCATCGTGATCATTTTCGCCGGTGTGCGCAGCGGGATTTTCACCGCGACCGAAAGCGCCTGCGTGGCGGTGCTTTACGCGCTGCTGGTCACGCTGCTGGTCTATCGCAGCCTGCCGTGGAGCGCGTTCAGGGATGCCGTACTGGGTGCCGTGCGGACCACGGGGATGGTCATGCTGATCATCGGCACCGCCACCGCCTTTGGCTGGCTGATGGCCTTGCTACAGGTGCCGGCCGCGACGGTGGCGCTGATGCGCGGCATCACCGACGACCCGCTGCTGACCCTGCTGATCATCAACATCATCCTGCTGCTGCTCGGCACCTTCATGGACATGGCGCCGCTGATCATGATCGGCACGCCGATTTTCCTGCCGGTGGTGAAGGCGCTGGGGATGGACCCCGTTCATTTCGGAATCGTGATGATTCTGAACCTGGGCATTGGCCTGGTCACGCCGCCGGTCGGCCCCGTGCTGTTCGTCGCCTGCGCGGTGGGCGGGATTTCGATGTGGGAGGCGACGAAATCCAGCCTGCCCTTCTATGCCGCCGGCGTCACCGTGCTCATGCTGGTCACCTACATCCCAGCGCTGTCGCTGTGGCTTCCCGGAGTGTTTCGATGAGTGTTTCCGTGCCCATTCAGGGCAATGTGTTTTGTATCGTGGGCGGTGCCTCGCTGGTCGGCTCCGCCACCGCCGAGCATCTTCTGGCGAAGGGCGCCGCCGAGGTGCGGGTCTTCGACAATTTCGCCTTCGGCGGCGATGCGGCGCTCGCGCATATCGCCGATCATCCGCGCCTGAAGATCATCCGCGGTGACGTGATGCGGCTGCCGGACCTTTTGGCGGCGCAGAAGGGCGCGCATGGCGTCCTGCAACTCGCCGCGCTGATGACGCTGAACATGGATCGCGATTCCTGGACCGGCATGGATGTGAATATCCGCGGCGTGCAGAATTCGCTCGAAGCCGCGCGGCACAATGGGGCCGGAAAATTCGTGTTCGCCAGTTCGAATGCGGTCTACGGCTATGGGCCGGGGATCAAGGGCGATCTGGTGGAGGGCACGCCGTTCCATTCCGCGGGTGCGCCGCCGGCCGCCATTCTCTATGGCGCCACAAAGATCATCGGCGAGCAGCTGTGCCGGGCGTCGTTCCAGAAGCACGGGTTGGATTATGTCGTGCTGAGATATTCCACGGTGTATGGAGAGCGGCAGCATTACCGTGCCGCCAATGCGCTTTACATCATCGAGACTTATGACGCGGTGCGGGCCGGGCGGGCGCCAAAGGTCTTCGGCGATGGCAGCGAGACCAAGCATTTCGTCTATGTCGGCGACCTGGCCCGGGCGAATGCGGCGGCTTTCGAGGCAAAGGCCACGGATGTGGCTGTGAATACCTCCGGCCCCGCGCCGATTTCGACGTTGGAGCTGGTGCGCCTCGTGACTGAGATCGCCGGTGGTGGTCCCGAGCCTGAGTTCATCGGTGAGACCCCAGGCAAGGTGCGCCTGACGTCGGGCGGTGCCTTCGACATCGTGCATGGCGAGGCTGGTCGCGTCTTGGGATGGAAGCCCGAGGTGGATATGCGCGAAGGTCTGACGCGTTTGATCGCTTGGCTGGAGCAAGACCGAGCAAAAAACCGATAGAATGAAAAGAAGGGGGTCCGGGGGAATTCATTCCCCTGGCGTCGAAAGGAGCTTTTATGAAACGCAGAGCACTACTGGCGACCGTGGCCACCCCGGCCCTGGCCCAACCCTGGCGCCCCGAGCGCCCGATAGAAATCCTGGTAGGCTTCGCCCCCGGCGGCGGCACGGATCTGGACGCCAGAAGCTACGGCGCCGCCATGGAGCGTGTCCTGGGTGTTCCCTTCGTCGTCACCAACCGTGCCGGCGCGGGTGGCGAGGTGGCCTTGGCTGCCGTGGCCAGGGCGAGGCCCGATGGCCTGACGCTGGGCACGACCAACATGCCCGGCTTGCTGACCATCCCCATCGAGCGCCAGGCGCAGTTCAAGCTCAGCGATTTCGCCCCCATCGCGACCCTTGTGACCGACCCCTCGGCGATGACGGTTCATGCCCAGAGCCCGCTGCGCAGCGTGGCCGACATCATCGCCAGGGCACGCGAGAATCCCGATGTCCTGACCTTCGCCAGCCCCGGCGTGGGCACCGATGACCATCTTCAGCTCGTGCTGTTCATGGCGCTGACCGGCACCAGGATCACCAATGTGGTCTATGCCGGGGACGCGCCGATGCGCACGGCGCTGCTGGCCAGGCAGGTGGATATCAGCGGGCTCAATCTCGGCGCCTCGGCCGCCAATCCGGACAATACGCGCATCCTGGTGCATGCCGGCGCGGCGCGCAGCCGTTTCGCGCCCGAGGTGCCGACCTTCAAGGAGCTCGGCTTCGACATCGAGATGGCCTCCGAACGGGGGATCGTGGCGCCCGCCGCCACACCGGCACCCATTCTTGCCCGGCTGCGCGAGGCAACTGCAGTGGTGGCGCAGGACCCACAATTCCGCCAGCAACTGGAGCAGCGCTTCTCTGAGCTGGCCTACCAGCCGCACGACATCTGGTTCGCCCGCCTTGCAAACCGCGAGGCGGATTACCGACGACTCTGGCAAACCACGCCCTGGAATCGCTGATCGCCTCGCATTGTGCAAAAAACCTCTGGCCCCGCGCTTGCCATGACAGTGGTGAGACAGACAGGAGGCCAGAATGCACCCCGCACCCGAGATCAGCATCATCATCACCGCCGGCAGCGGCATCACCTCGCTGCGCCCGGCGATCGACAGCATCGGCGATTTCGCGGCTTGCGAGATCCTCGTGGTGGCGGAGCGCGACACGCCGGCGCCACCGTCCGACCCGCGGCTCTTGACGCTGCGCGCGCCCGGCCACGGGCCGAACGCCGCGCGCAACCTGGCCCTGGCCGTGGCCCGCGCGCCGCTTGTCGCCTTCCTCAACCCGGCTGACCGCTGGCGGCCGGGCAAGCTCCGGACGCAGATGATGGCGCATGCCGCGCGCTCGGATGTCGGCATGTCGTTCACCGACCACATGCTGCTGGGCAAGTATCGCCAGAACCATGGCAGCGTTCTGGACCTGGCAGGTGGCTTCGGCATGCGCCATGCCGGCCGCAGCCTGCCCTTTGCGCTGGGCGAGGATGCGCTGGCGCAACTCTTCGCCGAGGACATCGTCGGCATCTCCACCGTGATGGCGCAAACCGCGCTGTTGCGGGACAGCGGCGGCTTCGACCCGGGCCTGGGCGCCGCGGCACCCTGGGACGCATGGCTGCGGCTTTCGACCATGGCGCCGGTGGTGTGCGTGCCCTGGGTGCTGGCCGAGCAGCGCCTGCCCTCCCTGGCGCGGCAGCGGCAGGAGGCGGCGACCCGCCTCTCGGCGATGCGCGAGGTGGCCAGGCGGCATCGCAACGCGGTGCTGTGCCAGGATGTCGACGCGCTGCGGCATTGCACCGCGAGGCTTCTGGTCTCCGAGGCCGATCTCACCGCGCCGATGATGAACTGAAGCGTGGCCGGAACGTGCTGGATTTGTTAAGTCACGCGGCGCTACCCATGCCTTCTGTTATCAGGCGGGAGGCGAGCGGCGCGGCGTCGAAGCGCCGCTCCAGCTCCTGTTGCGTGGTGACGATCTGAAACCGCAGGGCGCCGCGTATGGCTAGGCTTTCGCCTTTCCGCTGCTCGGCGTGGATTGGAAGGGTGGCGAAAAGCACTGGTTCGGCCAATAGCCGAATGCGGTCCGCAGGCTGCGGCGGGGCCATCTGCAACTCCGCCAGGTGGCCTGGCATGCCATCACGCGCGGCGTCGCTGCCGGCCTGTTCCTCCGGCGGTGGGGGTTCGGCCAGCAACGCCGCGGCATGCATGCGCAGCATGCCATCCGCCAGAAAGGCCAGGTCGCCGGCGACATGCGGACGAAGATGCGCCTCCAGTACTGCCGTCACATCGCCAAGTGCTGCGAAATAGACCTGCCAGCGGCAATGCTGCAGCGCCGCCAGAAAATCGGCGTCGGTGAAATAGCGCTTCTCATTGCGCCCTGATTTGACCCGGCAATAATCCAGCACTGTCTTCTGCGCGACATAGGCGGCCTGCGCCTGCAGGAACCGCTCGAGGTCCTGCGGTGCCGCGCTGCGGCGCCCCCTGAACAGGTCGAAAAGCGCCATCACATTCCCCTTTCAGAAAAGTCATGACCGAGATGCGGCTTCCCCGCCATTCCAAGAAAATTAAAAAATTTTAACTTTTCGCAGGAAAGTGCAATGATTAAGTGGGGGTTAGGTGCGCCCCATGCCGGAGATGTGCCGCCGGGAGGAAATTTGATGCCATTAGTTGAATCCGGACCTGAGCCGGAATCCGCCACCGCCGCCGCGGTCGATCCAGCCACCGCCCAGGCCTATTGGAAAAAGACCTCCAGCCTGATGTGGTTTGTGCTGGCGATTTGGTTCGTCGCCGGCTTCGGCGTGCATTTTTTCGCGCAGACCCTGAACCCCATCCATATCTTCGGCTTTCCGCTGGGCTTCTACATGGCCGCCCAGGGCAGCCTGATCATCTTCGTCGTCGCGCTGTTCTGGTTCGCCAAGCGGCAGAACGAGATCGACGAGGAATTCGGCGTGCAGGAGGACGCATAACATGTCTGACAAACTCGGTGAAAAAGACCCCTTCATTGCCAACCTCAACAAGATTTATATCGGCTATACGGGCGGCTTCGCCTTTTTCGTCGTGCTGCTCGGCATTCTCGAGCAAATGGGCGTGCCGGACCGGATCATCGGCTACCTGTTCGTCTTCCTGACGATCGGCGTCTATGCCTATATTGGTATCATCAGCCGGACCCAGGTCGCGGCCGAATATTACGTCGCGGGGCGGCGTGTCCCGGCCATCTACAATGGCATGGCCACGGGCTCCGACTGGATGTCAGCCGCGAGCTTCATCGGCATGGCGGGCAGCCTCTACGCGCTTGGCTATGGCGGTCTCGCCTTCATTCTGGGCTGGACCGGCGGCTATATGCTCGTGGCCATCCTGCTGGCGCCCTACCTGCGCAAATTCGGCCAGTACACGGTGCCGGACTTCCTGGGTGCGCGGTTTGGCGGCAATTGGGCGCGCGGCCTGGGCGTCATCGTGCTCATCACCGCCTCCTTCGTCTATGTCGTGGCGCAGATCGTGGGCGTGGGCATCATCACCCAGCGCTTCCTGGAAGTCTCCTTCCTCACCGCGGTGTTCCTCGGCCTTGCCGGCATCCTCGTCTGCTCGATGCTCGGCGGCATGCGCGCCGTCACCTGGACCCAGGTGGCGCAGTACATCATCCTCATCATCGCCTATCTGATCCCGGCGATCCTGATGTCGGTGAAGATCTCCGGTGTGCCCATCCCGCAGCTCATGTACGGGCTGGCGCTGGAGCGGATCGAGGTGCTGGAACAGGGCTTCCGCGCCGCCGGCATGGTGCCACCACCTGGTGTCACGGGCTTCCATACATCGCCCTTCATCGGGGCCAACGGCCAGTTCAGCATGAACGCGGCGGTGAACTTCTTCGCGCTGATCTTCTGCCTCATGGTCGGCACGGCCGCCCTGCCGCATGTGCTGATGCGCTACTTCACCACGCCCAGCGTGCGTGAGGCCCGCGCCTCGGTCGCCTGGTCGCTGTTCTTCATCTTCCTGCTGTACTTCACGGCGCCGGCCTATGCCGCCTTCGGCAAGCTGGAAATCTACCAGACCGTGATCGGCCAGCCGATCTCGAACCTGCCGGAATGGATCAAGAACTGGCAGATCATCTCACCCTACGGCACGCCCTGGGTGAACATCGTGGACGTGAACCGCGACGGCATCGTGCAATGGGGGGATTTCCGCATCCATCCCGACGTGGTCGTGCTTGCCACGCCTGAAATCGCGGGCCTGCCCTATGTCATCGCCGGCCTGGTTGCCGCGGGCGGTCTGGCCGCGGCACTCTCAACCGCCGATGGCCTGCTCCTGGCGCTCGCCAATGCGCTCAGCCACGACGTCTACTACAAGATGATCAACCGCGACGCGCCGACGGCGAAGCGCCTGATCATTTCGCGTGTCCTGCTGCTGATCGTGGCGGTGCTCGCGGCCTGGACGGCCGGTTCCATGGGGGCGGATATCCTCTTCCTCGTGGCCTGGGCCTTCTCCATCGCTGCCGGCGGCCTCTTCGCCGCGCTGGTGATGGGCGTGTGGTACAAGAAGACGACCAATGCCGCCGCCTGCTGGGGCATGGCCGTGGGCTACCTCGTGACCTTCTTCTACCTGATCTGGTCGGAGTTCTTTGGCCTGCACTTCATGGAGACCTTCGCCACCAAGGAGGCGATCCTGCGGGCGGCCACGGCGACGGCCGCCCTGCCGATGGCCTCGGCGGAGCTCAAGGCCTATGCCGCCGGCCTCGTCGCCAATGCGGCGGCCATCCAGGACGGTGCCTTGGCCTCGTTCGGCTCGCTATGGGCCGGCAACGGGCTGCCGACGGACCATGTGGTGCTGCGTGGCCGTGTGGTCGGGCGCCTCTGGGGCCTGAACAACATCTCGGGCGGCGTCTTCGGCGTGCCGCTCTCCTTCCTGACCATCTACCTGGTCTCGAAGTTCACCACCGCCCCGTCTCTGGCGATGCAGAACTTCGTGGAAGACATCCGCATCCCGCGCGGCGGCGTGCGCCTGGCGGATCGCCGCGAGGCGGTGGACTGACCATCACCCGGGTTTTCGGGTAAAATGGGGCGGCCGTGGCAACGCGGCCGCCCCAATCTTTTGTCATCCCACCACACGCCAGGACCCATGGAACAGCCGCATTTCGTCTTCGGGCACCTGCCCTTCTGGCTCATCACCTATACCCTGGCGCTGACGGCCTGGGCCTGCATCGGCCGCTTCATGATGAGCTGGTTCCTGCCTTATGACAGCACCAACTACATCTGGCGCGGCTTTCGGGTGCTCAGCGACTGGGCTGTCTGGTGCGTGGCCCGCATGGTGCCGAGCTACGTGGCGCCGATGTATTTCCCGATCGTGGCGATGTGCTGGCTCTTCGGTCTGCGGCTGGTCTTCGGCATTTTCATGATCTCGGCCGGATGGGCGCCGCGCCTGGCCCCCGCGGCGACGGGGGGCTAAGCCATGACGCCGCAGGGAATTTTCGTGACCATTGTCGCCGTCTGCCTGATCAACGGCTTTATCAGCCCGATGCTGCCGGTGGTCTGGCACCTGCATCCCGTCTGGATGCCCGAGATGATGCCCTCAACGCGCGAGACGATCTTTTATGGCGCGAGCCTGATCGTCTCCACCGGTACATTGCTGCTCTCTGCCTTGCCCGGCGCGATCAGTGAGCGTCTTGGATTTTCGCTCGCCAACGCCATGTGGGTCTGGCTGGCAGGCGCTGTCCTTCTCGTGCTGTTCGGCCTGCGCTGAAGGCTGGGCCTGCCACGGAAGTGCGTCTCACCCGGCATACCGTCACGGAGGCTCCGCATGGAACGCCTGGACGCTTACGCTGATATCTCGATCCGACGGGCCTGCGCCTTTGTCGGCCTGGGCGCCGCCGTGGTGATGATATCCCTGTCCTTTGCTCCGGTCCTGGCCTTCCGCACCGGGGCCGAGATCGCGGCCCTGCTGGCGTTGGGCCTGGCGATTTCCGGCTGGCGTGTGCCCCGGCGCAACATCCGCCACACCGAAGTCTATGCGATGCTGCGCAGCGCCGGCGCCCCGGCCGCGCAGCTCGCCCAGGCCACCACCCGTGCCCGCATTGCGCAGGTGCTGCGCGCCCGGCTGTTCTGGCATGCCGAGCGGGTTGCGGTGGTGGCGCTGGTCCTGTGGCTGCTGGCGGGGCTGTTCTGGCTGTCGTGGAATATGGCCCGCCTCGCTCCGACCCCTATGGATTGAGAGCCTGACCCGCGGGGGCGGCGATGAGGTGGCCGGGAATTTTGCGCATGAGCTGCGGCGCTGCCCTCGCCGCGGCGGAAAAAGGCTCCATCCGCGCCTGCAACTGGCGGCATGTTTTATTAAATTCCCCCCATTCCGAAGAAATAAAATAAAAAAATATTAATTCAATTGGGGCGTCCTCCACAATCAAAACAGATTGGACATTGAAAATTTATCAGGACCCATCGCGCATTATTCGTTTTGTATGTTACCATTATTGACCGCGCATGGATTAATTGTGTCTGCGATGCAATCACCGTGAGGATTGCTCTCTTGATACATGGCCCGCATCCTGAACGCACGCGTCGCAAAGGCGCGCGGTCGCCCGGCGGGCGACCTCACAGGGAAGCGAGGGTCGAGATTTATGTCATCAGCAGCCGAAGCTGGAATGGAGGCGGCCAACCGCCCCATGACCAAGGAAGAGAAGAAAGTCATCCTCGCCTCCTCTCTCGGCACCGTTTTCGAATGGTACGACTTTTACCTCTACGGTTCGCTGGCGGCGATCATCGGCGCCCAGTTCTTCAGCCAGTACCCCGAGGCCACCCGCAACATCTTCGCCCTGCTGGCCTTCGCCGCGGGCTTCCTGGTGCGCCCCTTCGGCGCCCTGGTGTTCGGCCGCCTGGGTGACCTGGTGGGCCGCAAATACACCTTCCTCGTGACCATCGTGATCATGGGCGCCTCGACCTTCGCCGTCGGCCTGCTGCCGAGCAGCGAGAGCATCGGCATCTCGGCCGCCATCATCCTCATCATCCTGCGCTGCCTCCAGGGCCTGGCGCTGGGCGGTGAATACGGTGGTGCCGCGACCTACGTCGCCGAGCACGCGCCGCATGGCCGCCGCGGCTTCTACACCAGCTTCATCCAGATCACCGCGACGGCCGGCCTGTTCCTGTCGCTGCTGGTGATCCTGGGCGTGCGCTCCTATCTCGGTGAGGAAGCGTTCCTGTCCTGGGGCTGGCGCATTCCCTTCCTGCTCTCGGCCATCCTGCTCGGTATTTCCGTCTGGATCCGGTTGCAGATGCAGGAAAGCCCTGCCTTCCAGAAGATGAAGGACGAGGGCACCATCTCAAAGGCGCCGCTCGGCGAGGCCTTCGGCCAGTGGAAGAATGCCAAGATCGCCATCCTCGCGCTGCTGGGTCTGGTCATGGGCCAGGCGGTGGTCTGGTACACCGGTCAGTTCTACGCGCTGTTCTTCCTCGGCTCGGTGCTGAAGGTGGACGGCTTTACCACCAACATGCTCATCGCCTGGTCGCTGTTGCTGGGCTCAGGCGGCTTCGTGCTGTTCGGCTGGCTGTCGGACAAGATCGGGCGCAAGCCGATCATCATCGGTGGTATGATCCTGGCCGCGGCGACCTACTTCCCGCTGTTCCAGCTGATGAGCCATGAGGCCAACCCGGCACTTTCGGCCGCGCATGCCAATATCTCGGTCATCGTGCGGGCGGATACCTCGGGCTGCTCCTTCCAGTTCAACCCGACCGGCACGCAGCGCTTCACCCAGCCCTGTGACGTGACCAAGGCGGCACTCGCCCGCGCTTCGGTGAACTACCGTGTCGAGAACTCGCCGGGCAGCGCGGTGACGGTGACCATCGGCAACCAGGCGCCGGTCAACGCCACCAACAACCCGAACTTCCAGCGTGAGCTGACGGCGGCGCTGACAGCGGTGGGCTACCCCGTCGCGGCCAACCCCACCGTGGTGAGGATGAGCGGGCCGTTCGACATCTTCCGCGAACAGCCGGCGGTGCTGATCGGCATTCTCACGCTGCTGGTGATCTACGTGACCATGGTCTACGGCCCGATCGCCGCCGCCCTGGTGGAAATGTTCCCCACACGCATCCGCTACACCTCGATGTCGCTGCCCTATCACATCGGCAATGGCTGGTTCGGTGGCCTGATGCCGGCCACCGCCTTCGCCATGATCGCGCAGACCGGCGACGTGTATTACGGGCTCTGGTACCCCATCGTGATCGCTTCGGTCTGTGCCGTGATCGGCATCCTCTTCGTCCGCGAGTCGAAGGATTACGACATCAACCGCGCCGAGGCCTGAACAAGCCGGGACAATAAAAAAGGGGAGGTGGCGGGGACGCCACCTCCCCTTCGCCTGTTCAGCCCTTGGCGGCGAGCCAGGCGTCAAAGAAGGGCGTGCGCCTGATCAGCCGATTCTCCATGTCCAGCAGCAGGTCGTCATCGGCTGCGGCCTGCAGATAGGCGCCCCAGGCCGGATCGGCTGCCATGGCGGCACGGCGACGCTCGCGGTCACCCTGGTCGGTATAGCCCCACATATGGACGACGCGGTTGAGCGGCCCCTCCACCGTGGTGTGCCAGCCCAGGCAATTCTCCAGGTATTTCAGCTGCAACGGCCAGGCCTTCTCCTCATAGAGCTTGACGAAGGCGGCCATCTTGTTGGGTTTGCAGGTGTAGATGCGCAGGTCGATGATCATTCGTGGGCTCCTCCTTTGGTGGAGGGCGATGATCCGACGGCGGGCCCGGAGCGGCAAGCCTGGGCCGCCCTCCCCTGATCACAACGCGGTCCAGGAGCCCGTGGCTCCTGGCGGATAGGGTATGGGGAAGGCAGCGCCTTCCCCATGGGCAACCAGCGCTACTGCACCTCGACCGTGACAAGATCCTGGAACCAGGACTGTGCCGAGGTGAACCCCCGCACCCGCCGGCTCATCGCCCTCGGGTTGAGGTCGTGCACGATGAACAGCCACGGCGGATTGTCCACGATCCGCTCATGCGCCGCGGCGTAGGCCGCGTTGAACTCGGCCGGCGTGGTCGCGCGCTCCAGGCGGGAAAACGCCGTCTCGAATTGGTCATCGCGCCATTGCGGCCAGTTGAAGCCGTTCGGCGGCACGAAGGCCTGCAGGAAGTAGCGCGCGGCGACCGATGGGTCCGATGAGGGCGAGGACGGGTTCAGCGCCGCCGAACCGGCCAGGATGGGCGCGCCCGGCGCGGCGCGGGTGGCGCCCAGCAGGGTGTTCCACTCCGTCACCTCGAAGGTCACGTTCACGCCGCAGGCCTCGCGCAGGTTCTGCTGCATGTACTCGTTCATCGGCAGCGGCAGCATCTGGCCGGAGCCGGAGGTGGAGATCATCACCTTGAAGCTCAGCGGCCGCTGCGCGTTGAACCCCGCCTCGGCCAGCAGCCGCCGGCCGCGCGCCGGATCGAAGCTGTAGCGGTTCTGCGGGTTGCCGAAATTCGGATCAGACGGCTTCAGCCAGCCCACCGAAGGCTCGGCCGTGCCATTGAGGAAGGTGACGAGACCGGCGCGATCCACGCAATAGTTCAGCCCCTGGCGCACGCGGACATCGGCCAGCGGGCTGTCGCCGCCGGTCTGCAGCATCCAGGGCCAGACATGGGGGTAGCTGCCGGTGGTGATGTTGAAGCCGGCGGCGCGCAGGCTGGGAATGCCATCGGGCGGCGGCACCTCGATCCAGTCGACCTGGCCGGAGCGCAGGGCGGCGAGGCGGGTATTCGCCTCGGGCATCGGCAGCAGCACGATCCGGTCGAGGCGCGGCACCCGGGCACGGTCCCAATAGCCGTCATTGCGGGTCAGTTCTGCCGAGGTGCGGGGCACGAAGCGGCTCAACCGGAACGGCCCGGTGCCGGCCGGCGGCAATGCCGCGACGCGTGCCCAGTCCCGCCCGCCCTGCTCGAAGGACTGCGGCGAGGTCATCAGCAGATAGACGACCATGTAGGGGAAGTACGACGCCACCCGGTTGGTCCGCATGCCGATCGTGCGGTCGTCGATCTTGCGATAGCTCTCCAGGATCGGCACGCGGGCGCGGGAGATGGCACTGCCGGCGGGTTCGAATTGCGGGCTGTCATTGCGGAAGAAGCGGTCCATGTTCCAGATCACGGCATCCGCGTTGAACGGCGTGCCGTCATGGAAGGTCACGCCCTGGCGGAGGCGGAAAATCCAGTTCTGCGGGTCGGCGGGGTCCTGCTCCCAGCTTTCGGCCAGGCCGGGGCGCAGGCCGGCCGGCTGGTCGGCGCGGCTGAGATCCCATAGGGTCAGCGCCTCGAAGACGGGGTAGCCGAGAAAGCGCATCCCCTCGAAGCCATTATTCGGCATGCCGGTGGTGGTCGGCACATCGGCCGCCGTCATGGCGATGCGCAGCACGCGCGGTTGCTGCGCCTGGGCGGTGGTGGCCAGCATGGCCGCAAGGCCCGCGGCCAGAAATTTCAATCGCATGGAGCTCTCCCTGTCAGGTTGGGCAGAGCAAAGGCCGGAGATGCGCGTGGGGCAAGCCTGGAAATGCGCCGCAATCGCCGCGCGGCGCGCGGTCTGCACAAATCCGCATCAGGCCTTGAAAGAAAAATCCTTCCACTGCTTCTTCATCTCGGCCTTCCACAGCTTCCCCGTGGCGGTCAGCGGCAGTGAGTCGACGAATTCCACCCCATCGGGGATCCACCATTTGGCGACGCGGCCGTCGTAGATCGACAGGATGGACGCCGCATCGGGCGAGGTGCCAGGCTTGCGCACCACCAGCAGCAGCGGCCGTTCATCCCATTTCGGGTGATGCGCCGGGATGACGGCGGCGAGCTGCACATCGGGATGCGCCAGGGCCAGGTTCTCCAGGGTGATCGAGCTGATCCACTCGCCGCCGGATTTGATCACATCCTTGGCGCGGTCGATGATCTCGATCGAGCCCAGTGTGTCCACGGTCACCACATCGCCGGTCTTCATCCAGCCATCGGGGGTGAAGGCCTCATCGCCCGGCCGGTTGAAATAGGCGCTGGCCACCCAGTGCCCCTGCACCTGCAATTCGCCGAAGGCCACGTCATCTTCCGCGATCGGCGCGCCGGCGGCATCGAGCACGCGCAGATCGACGCCGAATTGCGGCCTGCCCTGCTTGCGGGAATAGGCCAGGAACTCCTCATCGGACCAATCGGCATTCTCCGCCTTGCGGGTGTTCACGCTGCCCAGCGGGCTGATCTCGGTCATGCCCCAGGCGTGCAGGATGGGCACCTGGTACTCGTTCTGGAAGCCGGCGGTGATGGCCACCGGCAGCGCCGTGCCGCCGACCACCAGGCGCGGCGGGGCGGAAAAACGCCGCGCCGGCTCGGCCCGCAGCCAGGCCAGCAGCCCGGTCCAGATCGTCGGCACCCCGGCGGAGAAGGTGACGCCCTCGGCCTCCACCAGCGCGTGCAGGCTCGCCGGGTCCAGCTTCGGGCCGGGCAAGACCAGCGAGGCACCGACCATGGGCGCGGCATAGGGCAGGCCCCAGGCATTGACGTGGAACATCGGCACCACCGGCATCACCACATCGAGCGCGCGGAGCGCGAAGACATCGGGCTGCACCGCCGCCATGGCATGCAGCACGGTGGAGCGGTGGGAATAGAGCACGCCCTTGGGCTCGCCCGTGGTGCCGGAGGTGTAGCACAGCGCGCTGGCCGCGCGCTCATCGAGCATCGGCCAGGCGAATTCGCTATCCTCGCCGGCGATCAGCGTCTCATAGGCCACCACCGGCACGCGCAGCGTGGGCAGCGGCGCCTCGCCCATCACCACCACCACGCGCAGCGATTCCGGCAGCCGGTCGGCCAGCGCCATCAGCCCGGGCAGCAGCGCGGCATCGACGAAGAGCGCCACATCCTCGGCGTCGTTCATGATGTAGACGATCTGATCCGGGAAAAGCCGTGGGTTCACCGTGTGCAGCACCGCGCCCATGCCGGAGGCGGCGTAATACACCTCCAGATGCGGCAGCGTGTTCCAGCCCAGCGTCGCCACCCGCTCGCCGCGCTTCACCCCCAGCCGGGCCAGGGCATGGGCCAATTGCGCCGCGCGCGCCGCCAGTTGCGGATAGCCCGAACGGGTGACCGCCCCTGCCGCATCGACACTCACCAGCTTCGACCCGCGATGATGCCGGGCGGCATGCACCAGGATCGAGGATACGAGCAGCGGATGCTCCTGCATCAGGCCCAGCATGAGTTTCTCCCTTGGTTTTGCGGGATTCTATCGGGCGATGCCGCGGCTGGCTACTCGGCGCGGATGTTCTGGCCGCGGATCACTTCGGCCCAGCTCAGCAATTCGCGGGCAAGCAGGGCGCGCAGATCATCGGCGCCGCCGGTCACCATCTCCACCCCCTGGTCGGCCATGCGGCTGACAAGCGCAGGGTCGGTGGTGGCCACCCGAAGCGCTGCCTCCAGCCTCGCGATGATGGGCGCGGGCGTGCCGGCGGGGGCGAAAAGCCCCTGCCAGAACACCGCCTCATAGCCCGGCACGGTCTCGGCGATGGGCGGCACATCGGGCAGGGTGGGCGCGCGGGCGGTGCTGGTGATGCCGAGCGCCCGCGTCGCCCCCTCGCGCACCACCGGCTGCGCCTCCTGCACCGCGCTGAACATGCCCTGGATGCGCCCGGCGCGCAGTTCCAGCAGGCCCGGCGCGCCGCCGCGGAAGGGTATGTGCACCAGCTCGATGCCGGTGCGCGCCACCAGCAGCGCCTGCGACAAATGGTTCACCGCCCCGGTGCCGGAGCTACCGATGTTCAGCCGTCCCGGATTGGCCCGGGCATAGGCCAGGAATTCCGTCATGTTGGTGACGGGCAGCGAGGGATGGACATGCAGCACGAAGCCGGTGCGGAACACCATGCCGATCGGCGCCAGCTCCCGCGCCGGATCGCGCGGCGTGAGGTTGGGCTGCAGCGCCGGATTGATCGCCAGCGTCGAGGTGCCCATCAGCAGCGTGTAGCCATCCGGCCGCGCCTGGGCGACATGGGTATTGCCCACGGCGGTGGCAGCGCCCACGCGGTTTTCCACCACGATGGTCGCACCCATCTCCTGCGCCATGCGCGCGGCCACGGCCCGGCTGACGGTATCCGTGACGCCGCCGGGCGCGTAGCCGGAGACCACGGAGATGGACCGGTTGGGATAGGCCTCCTGCGCCTGGGCGATGAAGGGGAGGGCGAGCAGGGGAAGCGTGCGCCGTAGCATGTTCAGGTGACCTCCATACCGGTTTCGGCGACCAGGCCGCGCCATTTCTCGATTTCGCTGCGGGTGAATGCCGCCAGTTCGGCGGCGGAGCTGGATTGTGCCTCGAAGCCCATGGCGAGCAGGCGCTGGATCACCTCCGGCCGGGCCAGCGCGGCCCGGGCCTCGGTGTTCAGGCGCGCGACCATCGGCTCGGGTAGCCCGGCCGGGCCATAGAGCCCCATCCAGGTCAGCAATTCAAAGCCCGGCAGCACGGTCGAGGCCAGCGACGGCACCTCCGGCAACAGCGCCGAGGGCGTGGCGGAAGTCACCGCCAGGGCCCGCACCGCGCCGGCCCGCACATGCCCCAGCACCGCCGACATGTCGATGAACATGAAGGGCACCACGCCCGCCATCACATCGGTCAAGGCCTGCGGCGGCGAGCGGTAGGTGACCCCTTGTGCCTCCAGCCCGAGCCGCTTCACCAGGAAGGCGGCGGGGGCGAGATTGCCGGAGGAAGCCGATGCAAAGTTCTTCCCCGGATTGGCGCGCAGCCAGGCGACGAATTCCTGCACCGTCCGCGCCGGCACCGCGGGGTGCACGACCAGCACCTGTGCGATATGCGCCAGCCGGGAAATCGGCGCGAAATCCCGCACGGGGTCATAGGGCAGGTTGCGGATCAGCGAGACATTGGCCGCCTGGGTGGTGGCCGAGCCGAAGAGCAGCGAATAGCCATCCGGCGCGGCGCGCGCCGCCGCCTGGGCGCCGATCGACCCACCGGCACCGGCGCGGTTCTCGATGACAATGGGCTGGCCGAGGGCGGCCGCCATCGGCTCGATCACCACCCGCGCCAGATTGTCGGTGGCGGTGCCCGGCGCGAAGGGGACGAAGGCGCGGATTGGCCGGTCCGGCCAGGCGGTCTGGGCGCGCGCGGCCATGGGCAGGGCGGCGGCGGCGGCGGCAAGCAACAGGCGACGATTCATGGCGTTCTTCCCTCCATCGGCCCCCAAGGGCCCATGGCTGTTCGTGGATGTTTCCCGGGGCCGAGCCTAATGGGCATTGACGGGCCGCACCATGCCCCTCTTGCGGCTTCGGCCGGCAAGCGCACATCGCCGACATGCCGGACAGCATCGCCAGGGCGATCGCCAAGAACCTCGATACCGCGACTTATGAGGGCTACCGCCTCGGCTTCGAGGCGGCGCGGGAGGAGGCGGCCATCATGGCCGAACACGCCGGCCAAAAGGCGTTGGCCGAACGCCTGCGCGCCATGCGGCCCCGGCCGAAAAAGGGCGAGCGGCAATGAGCGTCATCCTCTGCCCGCATTGCGAGGAGCCGACCCAGCCGAACCCTCTGCCCGATGGCAGCGTGGTGTGTTCCTGCGCCGCGGCGCGGGTGCTGCCGCCTCAGCCGCGACCGCGATACCCGGCCACGCCCTGGTCCGGTATCCAGACGCCCTTGGGTGGCAGTCCGGTCTGCCAGAACACATCGATCGGGATGCCGCCGCGGGGATACCAATAGCCGCCGATGCGCAGCCATTTCGGCGCCAGCTCCGTCACCAGGCGCTTTGCGACGTCGATCGTGCAGGCCTCGTGGAACGCCCCGTGGTTGCGGAAGCTGCCGAGGTAGAGCTTCAGGGACTTGCTCTCGACGATCCATTTTTCCGGCACGTAGTCGAGCACGAGATGGGCGAAATCCGGCTGGCCGGTGAGCGGGCAGAGCGAGGTGAATTCCGGCGCCGCGAAGCGGATGCAGAAAGCGATATCGGTATGCGGGTTGGGTACGCGTTCCAGCACCGCCTCGTCCGGGTTCGTGGGGAGGGCGGTGGGCTGGCCCAGCATGGTCAGGCCGCGGGTCTGGGTTTTGGTGGCGCGCTTCATCGTGGTGCCCATCCCGCCCGAATGGCGGCCGATTCCTCGGCCAGGCGGTTGGCCAGGATGGCATCGCGCAGGCGTTCCATCAGCCGCTGGTAGTAGCGGATATTGTGCCAGGTCAGCAGCATGGGGCCCAACATCTCCTCGGCCTTGATCAGGTGGTGGATATAGGCGCGGCTGTGCCTTGTGCAGGCCGGGCAATCGCATTCGGGGTCGAGCGGGCCGGAATCATCGGCGTGTCGCGCATTGCGCAGGTTCAGCACGCCGCCCGAGGTATAGGCACGCCCCATCCGGCCGGAGCGGGTGGGGATGACGCAATCGAACATGTCGATGCCACGGGTGACGGCGCCGATCAGATCGTCGGGCGTGCCCACGCCCATGAGGTAGCGTGGCTTGTCGGTCGGCATGAGGGGCACGGTGACGTCGAGGGTGTCGAACATCATCTGCTGGCCTTCGCCGACCGCGAGGCCGCCCACGGCATAGCCCTCGAAGCCGATATCGGTGAGCGCCGCAACACTTTCGGCGCGCAGATCGGCATAGGTGCTGCCCTGGACGATGCCGAACAGCCCATAACCCGGGCGCGCCACAAACGCCGCCCGCCCGCGTTCCGCCCAATCCATGGAGATGCGCATCGATTTCGCCGCCTCCTCATGGGTGGCGGGGAAGGGGGTACATTCGTCGAAACTCATGGTGATGGTGGCGTCCAGCAGGTGCTGGATTTCGATGCTGCGGGCGGGGGTGAGGCGGTGCTTCGCGCCATCGATATGCGACTGGAAGGTCACGCCATCGGCATCCATCTTCCGCAGGCCGGAGAGGCTCATGACCTGGAAGCCGCCGCTGTCGGTCAGGATGGGGCCGGGCCAGTCCATCATCTTGTGCAGCCCGCCCAGCCGCGCCACGCGCTCGGCCCCCGGCCGCAGCATCAGGTGGTAGGTGTTGCCGAGCACGATGCGAGCGCCGGTGGAGCGCACGGCGTCCGCCGTCATCCCCTTCACCGTGCCGGCGGTTCCCACGGGCATGAACACCGGCGTCGCCACATCGCCATGCGCGGTGTGCAGCGTTCCCGCACGTGCCGCGCCCGAGCACCCCGCACAGCTCCAGGACAAACTCAAACCACCATTCCCTTGTTCGGCTGCAAGCGCCATTCCCCCGCCCCGGCCACCATTCCCAAAGGCGTGGCATGGCCGGCGGGGTCAAGGATGGCCGCAGGCCACCGGCGGAGCCGGCGTGAAACGTCCTTGATGCCGCCGGTCATGCCGCGCCACGCGCGCAGGCCAGGAGCGACGCATCCCCATAGCTGAAGAAGCGATAACGTTCCTGCACCGCATGCAGATAGGCCGTCCGCATGCGCTGGGTGCCGGCAAAGGCGCTGACCAGCATCAGCAGCGTCGATTTCGGCAGGTGAAAATTGGTCAGAAGCAGGTCCGCCGTGGTGAAGCGGCGCCCCGGCAACAGATAGATATCCGTCAGCCCGCGAAACGGCCGCACCGGCACCGCCTGGTTCCCGGTCGCCGCCGCCTCCAGCAGCCGCAGCACGGTGGTGCCCACCGCGATGATCCGCCGCCCCTCTGCCCGCGCCGCGTTGATGGCCGTCGCGGCCTCCGGGGTGATCTCGCCCCATTCCGCGTGCAGCCGGTGTTCGCGCGGGTTATCGGCACGCATCGGCAGGAAGGTGCCGGCGCCGACATGCAACGTCAGCGTGGCGCGCCGCACGCCGCGGGCGTCCAGCGCCGTGAGCAATTCAGGGGTGAAATGCAGGCTGGCGGTGGGGGCCGCCACCGCGCCCGGCTTTTCGGCGAAGGCGGTCTGGTAATCGGCGGCATCGCTTTCGCGCGGGCCATCGGGCCGGGAGATGTAGGGTGGCAGCGGCACCTCACCCACCGCCGCCAGGGCCTCGGCCAGGGCGCTCTCGTCGGGGCCGAAATCGAGGCGCGCGGCGCCACCCTCCGGCGTTTCCAGCACGCTCGCCGTGATGGCGCTGCCGGGGATGCGCAGCGTGTCGCCGGCCCGCAGCCGGCGGGCATTGCGCAGCAGCGCATGCCACACGCCGCCGCCCTCGGCCCGGTTGAGCATCACCTCGATGCGCGCCTCACCGCGAAACGCCACCAGCCGCGCCGGGATCACCCGCGTGTCGTTCACCACCATCAGATCGCCGGGCGAGAGCAGGGAAGGCAGGTCGCGCACCCCCATGTCGCGCAGCGCCTCGCCCACCACCAGCAGGCGCGCGGCGTCACGCGGCCGCGCCGGTTGCTGGGCGATCAGTTCCTCGGGCAGCGAAAAATCGAAATCGGCGGTGCGCAGTTCCATCCCCGCCGCATTTGCAGGAGGGCGGCGGCTTGGGCAAGCTGCCGGCCCAGGGGAGGGCCGCCATGCAGCCGGAATTCGAGGACATCTGTGAAATCCGCGCCGAGGTCGGCCCGATCCTCAGCCTGGGGAGCGGGGTCAATGGCGAACGCCGCGCGGTGCCGATCCTGGGCGGCCAGGTGCTGGGGCGGCTGACCGGGACAATCCTGCCCGGCGGCGTGGACTACCAGCATATCCGCCCCGATGGCGTGTTGGAGCTGGAGGCGCGCTACATCCTGCGGCTCGACGACGGCGCGCTGATCAACGTGGTCAATCACGGCCTGCGCGACGCGGCGCCGGAGGACATGGCGAGGCTGGCCCGCGGCGAGCCCGTGCCGCCCGAGCGCGTTTATTTCCGCACCGCCCCGCGCTTCGACACGGTGGCGGCCGCCCATGGCTGGATGACGCGGCGCCTTTTCGTGGGCTTCGCCGAGCGCCACCCGGCGCTCGTGGTGGTGCGGGTCTTCGCGGTCTAATCGAGCGCGCGAAAGCCGGTCTCCCGCACCACCCCGGCCCAGCGCGTGGCCTCATCGCGCATCAGGGCAGCGAAGGCGGCGCGGCCCTGGGCGGCGACGCGGAAGCCGGCCTCGGTCAGCCGCGTGCGCAGGGCGGGGGCTGCCAGGGCGCGCAGCACCGCCCCCTCCAGCGCGGCCTGCGCGGCCTCCGGCACCGCGGCCGGCGCCACCAGGCCGAACCAGGCCTCGAAACCCAGGCGCGGCATGCCCAGCTCCGCCGCCGTGGGCACGGCCGGCATGGCGACGGCGCGGCTGGCGCCGGTGGTCATCAGCGCGCGCACACGGCCGGCCGCGACATGCGGGGCGACCAGTGCTGTGGTGCCGAACATCCCCTGCACCTGGCCGTTCAGCACCGCCGTCATCGCCTCGCCGGTCGAGCGGAAATGCACGGCCTCCATCGGGAAGCCCGCGCCCGCCGCCAGCATGGCCGCGCCGAAATGGCCCGGCGTCCCGGCGCCGAAGGTGGCCAGGAAGGTCTGCGGCCGGGCACGCGCGGCGGCGATGAAGCTAGCCATGTCCTCGGTCGGCAGGCTGGCCGGCACAACAAAGGCGAATTCGATCGCCGCCACTTCGGCGATCGGCGCGAAATCGCGCGCCGGGTCGTAGATCAGCCGGGCATAGGTGGAGGGCGCCATGGCGAGCTGGCCGATCTCGCCCAGCAGCAGCGTATGGCCATCGGGGGCGGCGCGCGCCACCTCCTGCGCCGCGGTGTGGCCGGCCGCACCCGGGCGGTTATCGACCACGGCACCACCTGGCCAGGCCTCGCGCAGCGCATCGGCCAGCAGGCGCGCGACGAGGTCGGGCCCGGTGCCGGCAGGGAAGCCCAGGATGATGCGGACCGGCCGATCCGGAAAGGCATGCGCCGGGGCGGCGAGGGCAAGCCCGCTGGCCAGCAGGGTGCGACGTGAGATCATGGTGTTCATCCTCCCGGCCGCCTGCATGGCCGAAATGCCCGGGGGCGTCCAGCTAGAGCATGATGCGTTGAGGCGGAATCGCCGAACACGCTGAATCATCTCTCAGAGACGGCTAGACCATGCGCAGTGAACGCATGTGAACGCAGCATGGTCTAGCCGCGGCTGGCGCCCGGCACCCATTTCACATCGGCCAGCCCATTGTCGTTCAGCCGCCGGCTGAGCACGAACATGAAATCGCTGAGACGGTTGAGGTAGCGCACCGCATTCGCGTTCACCGTCTCCTCTGCCGCCAGCGAGACCACCAGCCGCTCCGCCCGCCGGGTGATGGTGCGGGCGAGATGGGCATGCGCGGCACCGGCGCTGCCGCCTGGCAGCACGAAGGAGTTCAGCGGCGCGATCACCGCGTTCATCAGGCCGATCTCCTCCTCCAGCCGCAGACATTGGCCCTCGGTGATGCGCAGCCGGTCCTCACCCTGCCCGGGCACGCAGAGATCGGCGCCGAGGTCGAAGAGATCGTTCTGGATGCGCGCCAGCATGGCATCGGCGGCGCGGTCGCCCGCGCTGTGCAGCCGCACCAGCCCGATGGCGCAATTCGCCTCGTCGACGGTGCCATAGGCCTCCACCCGCAGCGCATCCTTGCGCACGCGGCTGCCGTCGCCCAGCGAGGTTTCCCCGCCATCCCCGCCCCGGGTGGTGATGATGTCGAGTTTGACCATGGCAGCGTTCCCTATTGCAGTCTAAAGCGGATATTGGTCGCGACCTGGCCCTGCACAGCCTCCCCATTGCGCTGCGCCGGCCGAAAGCACCAGCCCAGCACCGCCCGCCTGCCCGCCTCATCGAGCGCCGGGAAGCCGCTGGAGCCGATGATCTGCGTGCCCTGGGCGCGGCCATTGGGCCCGATGGTGACGATGATGCGCACCACCCCCTCCTCGCCACGCAGGCGTGAGGCCGCGGGGTAGGTGGGCGGGGGATTGGCGCAGGCCGGGTCCAGGCTGGGCGCGGTGGTGGCGCCCTGCGCGAGCACGCCGCCGCCGGGCTGGGATGCGGGCGGCTCGGCGGGCTGCGGCGGGCCTGGCTGGGCGGCCGGGTTCTGCCGTGGCGCGGGGGGCGGGTTGGCCTGGCGGGTGGGCCGCTGCGGCTGTGGCCTGGGCTGTGGCGGAGCAGGTTCGGCCGACGGGCGCTCGGGCGGGGTGGGCTCGGGGCGCGCGGCTTCCGGCCGGGGCGGCCCGGGCGGCGGCGGCGGCGGCAGCACCCCGTCGGGCAGCTGCGCCAGGGGCGGGGGTGGTACTGGCGCTGGGGAGGGCGGTGGCGGCAGCGGCGCGGCGACAACAGG
>CAYNBM010000004.1:175341-244226 GCA_964395305.1 uncultured Rubritepida sp. | reverse complement strand
CGCCGCAGGGCGGGCGCAAGCATCCGCAGCAGGAATTCCTGCAGGTCGATACGACGAACATCCTGTTCATCGTGGGCGGCGCCTTCGCGGGGCTGGAGCGTATCATCGGCCAGCGCGGCAAGGGTTCGGGCATCGGCTTCGGCGCCGATGTGAAATCGCCCGATGACCGCCGCGCCGGCGCCGTGCTGCGCGAGGTCGAGCCTGAGGATCTGCTGAAATTCGGCCTGATCCCAGAATTCATCGGCCGCTTGCCGGTGATCGCCACGCTGGAAGACCTCGACGAGAAGGCGCTCATCGAGATCCTGACAAAGCCGAAGAACGCGCTGATCAAGCAGTATCAGCGCCTCTTCGAGATGGAGGGCGCCAAGCTCACCTTCACCGAGGATGCGCTGAAGGCCGTGGCCAATCGCGCCATCCAGCGCAAGACCGGCGCGCGCGGCTTGCGTTCGATCATGGAGAGCATCCTGCTGCTCACCATGTTCGACCTGCCCGGGCGCGACGATGTCGATGAGGTGGTGGTGAATGGCGAGGTGGCCGAGGGCCGCGGCCAGCCCCTCCTGATCTATGGCGAACGCAGCCAGGAGCAGGCTTCGGCGTGACGCCAGCCCCGGGCTTGCCCGTGGCGCCTGGCGAAGACCCGCTCCCTTGTGCGCAGGGGGGCGGGTTCCCAATTCCCCCATCCTGGCGCCTGGCCTCGTGCCGCTCCCGGGCGAAGCCCGCGCCGACTGTCCTTAGTGAGGTCACATGACGGAATTCAAAAGCGGCGATCTGCTCCCCGTGCTGCCGCTGCGCGATATCGTGGTTTTCCCGCACATGATCGTGCCGCTCTTCGTGGGGCGCGACAAATCCGTTCGTGCCCTCGAAGCGGTGATGCGCGATGACAAGCAGATCCTGCTCGTCGCGCAGAAGAACGCCGCGCAGGATGATCCTGGCGCGGATGATCTGTACCGGATCGGCACCGTTTCCACAGTGCTGCAACTGCTCAAGCTGCCCGATGGCACCGTGAAGGTGCTGGTCGAGGGCAGCCGTCGCGCCAAGATCGCCAGCTTCAAGGAAACCGAGAACTATTTCGAGGCGGTGGCCGAGCTGTTGCCCGAGGAAGCCGGCGAGCCGAAGGAGACCGAGGCGCTGGCCCGCACCGTGGTCAGCCAGTTCGAGAGCTACATCAAGCTCAACAAGAAAATTGCGCCCGAGGTTCTGGTTTCGGTCAACCAGATCGATGACCCGGCCAAGCTGGCCGATACCGTGGCCTGCCACCTGTCGATCAAGATCCCCGAGAAGCAGGAGCTGCTGGAGATCACCGGCGTCGCGCCGCGGCTCGAGCGCGTCTTCCAGCACATGGAAGGCGAGATCGGCGTGCTGCAGGTTGAGAAGAAAATCCGCAACCGCGTCAAGCGGCAGATGGAGAAGACCCAGCGTGAGTATTATCTGAACGAGCAGCTGAAGGCGATCCAGAAGGAGCTCGGCGAGGGCGAGGAGGGCCGCGACGAGGCCGCCGAGCTGGAAGCCAAGATCCGCGAAACCAAGCTCAGCAAGGAAGCGCGCGAGAAGGCGCTGGCCGAGCTGAAGAAGCTGCGTTCCATGAGCCCGATGTCGGCCGAAGCCACCGTGGTGCGCAACTACCTCGACTGGATGCTGAGCATCCCCTGGAAGAAGAAGTCCAAGGTCAAGAACGACGTCGTCGCGGCCGAGGCCGTGCTCGATGCCGACCATTATGGGCTGGATAAGGTGAAGGAGCGGATCACGGAATATCTGGCCGTGCAGTCGCGCAGCCCGAAGATCCGCGGGCCGATTCTCTGCCTGGTCGGCCCCCCGGGTGTCGGCAAGACTTCGCTGGGCAAGAGCATCGCCAAGGCCACGGGCCGCAACTTCGTGCGCATGAGCCTCGGCGGCGTGCGCGACGAGGCTGAGGTGCGCGGCCACCGCCGCACCTATATCGGCTCGATGCCCGGCAAGGTCATTCAGGGCATGAAGAAGGCGAAGACATCCAACCCACTGTTTTTGTTGGATGAGATCGACAAGCTGGGCGCGGATTGGCGCGGCGACCCGTCGTCGGCGCTGCTCGAGGTGCTGGACCCCGAACAGAACGCGACCTTCGCCGACCACTACCTGGAGGTGGATTACGACCTTTCGGATGTGATGTTCGTCACGACGGCGAACTCGCTGCGCATGCCCCAGCCGCTGCTGGACCGCATGGAGATCATCCGTATTCCGGGCTACACGGAAGACGAAAAAGTCGAGATCGCCAAGCGCCACCTCATGCCCAAGGTGAGCGAGGCCAATGGCCTCAAGCCCACCGAATGGTCGGTGGCCGATGACGTGCTGCGCGAGCTGGTCCGCACCTATACGCGGGAAGCCGGCGTGCGCAGCCTGGAGCGCGAGATCGGTGGCCTGGCCCGCAAGGCGGTGAAAGAGATCGTGACGCTGAAGACCAAGAAGGTCGTGATCAACAAAAAGAACATGGCCAAATATGCCGGCGTGGCGAAATTCCGCTTCGGTGAGGCGGAGAGCGAGGACATGGTCGGCGTCGTCACCGGCCTGGCCTGGACCGAGGTGGGCGGCGATATCCTGACCATCGAAAGCGTGGTGGTGCCAGGCAAGGGCAACATCAAGCCGACGGGCCAACTCGGCGATGTGATGAAGGAGAGCGTGTCGGCGGCACTCAGCTATGTCCGCAGCCGCTCCACCACCTTCGGCATCAAGCCGACGCTGTTCGAGAAGCGGGATATCCATGTCCACGTGCCCGAGGGTGCGACGCCCAAGGATGGTCCCTCGGCCGGCATCGCGATGGCGACCTCCATCGTCTCGGTGCTGACCGGCATCCCGATCCGGCGCGACGTGGCGATGACGGGTGAGATCACCTTGCGCGGCCGCGTGCTGCCGATCGGCGGGTTGAAGGAAAAGCTGCTGGCGGCGTTGCGGGCCGGCATCAAGACCGTCTTCATTCCGAAGGACAATGAGAAGGATCTGGCTGAGATTCCCGACAACGTGAAGAAGGGCCTGAAGATCTTCGCGGTCAGCCATGTCGATGAGGTGATCGCCAAGGCGCTGGTCCGCCCGCCCGTCGCGATCGAGTGGGTGGAGCCGGAAGAGGTCGCGGCGGTGGCGGCCACCGGCGAATCGGTGGCGGTGCGGCCACACTGATCACGACGCCGTGATAACAGGGCGCCCCTCGGGGCGCCCTTTTTTGTTGTGCCCCGCCATGCGACTCGGAAGAAGCCGTGCGAGCTTGCAGAAATGGCGGATTTCCGGGGATAAATCAGGCGGTGCGGTTGACGCCCCAAAACCCCTGCACCTAGTGTCGAGCGAGTTTGCGGGGCCGGAATCGTCCGGCCCGCGTCGTTTCCGTGGGGGCTTGGCTATGAATAAACAGGATCTGGTGGCCGTGGTGGCCGAGGCCGGCGACATCTCCAAGGCGAAGGCCGGCGAAGTGGTCGACGCGATCTTCACCGCGGTTGAGGCAGCGCTGCAGAAGAAGGATGGGGAGGTTCGCCTGGTGGGCTTCGGCACTTTCAGCACCTCCAAGCGCAAGGCCGGCAAGGGCCGCAACCCGCGCACCGGTGAGGAGATCAAGATCCCCGCCAGCACGACCGTGCGCTTCAAGGCCGGCAAGGCGCTGAAGGATGCGGTGAACTGAGGCTGCGGCCACGCCAGACCAGGGCCGGCTCCGCGAGGGGCCGGCCTTTTTTGTCTCGAGACAGGAAAACCCATGGCCATGCATGATACGGTTCCCTGGATTGCCTATCCCGCGATGGATGATGCCCAGCGAATCGCCGCCGCCCGGCGATTCGCCGATGAGATCGCCAATCGCCGCTCCTGCCGGGAGATCGGGCCTGCGCCCATCCCGCGCGGGGTGATCGAGGCCGCCATCACGGCCGCCGGCACCGCGCCCTCCGGCGCCAACCACCAGCCCTGGCACTTCGCCGTCGTGACCGACCCCGCCCGCAAGCGCGCCATCCGCGAGGCGGCGGAGGAGGAGGAGCGCATCTTCTATTCCGGAAAGGCCGGGCAGGAGTGGCTGGAGGCGTTGCTGCCGCTGGGCACCGATGCCGATAAAGGCTTTCTCGAAAGGGCGCCGGCCATCATCGCGATCTTCGGTCAGCGCCGCGGTGGCGTGGCGGAGGGCGAGATGCGGCAGAACTACTACATCACCGAAAGTGTGGGCATCGCCACTGGTTTTCTGTTGCTGGCACTCCACGCCGCGGGCCTGGCCACGCTCACCCATACCCCCAACCCCATGCGGTTCCTCAATCGCATCTGCGAGCGGCCGGACCATGAGAAGCCGGTGATGATGGTGGTGGTGGGACATCCCGAGCCCCATGCCTGCATTCCCACCCACGCCCTGGTCAAGAAACCGCTCGAGCGGATTTCCAGCTGGCTGTGAGTTGGGTTAGAACGCTGTTCCGAGAGGGCGCTTAGCTCAGCCGGTAGAGCGCCTGCTTTACACGCAGGATGTCGGCGGTTCGAACCCGTCAGCGCCCATTTAATTCCCCCCGCCCATCGCGCGTTTTCGCGCGACCCGCGCTTGACACAAACCAAGCCTCCCATCATACCCCGCTTCCTGGATTGCGGGTGTAGCTCAGTTGGTTAGAGCGCCGGCCTGTCACGCCGGAGGTCGCGGGTTCGAGCCCCGTCACTCGCGCCAGTCACCCTCCCGCCCATTCAAATCTTACCCCGATAATTGCTTTTCCGACCTATGGCGGAAGCGGCGGCATATCGGTATTGTCGGCTTCGCTGCACCGCACCAAGCGGGCGGCGGCAATGAAACGGGGTGCACCGGGTGACCGGCCAAGCGCCCCGTGTTGAGGCGGGGGCAGTGGCGCGCTGATGGTTCGGTGTGGCACGGCCTCAGGCACAGCGGTGATGAGGTCGGGGCCATGAATGCCAGCCTGCTCGGTGCGTATTTTCCTGTCCTGGTTTTCATCGGGATCGCGGCCGGTATTGCGCTGGCCATGGTCGGCGGCGCCCTGCTTGTGGCTCGGCAAAAACCCAATCCGGAAAAGCTCTCAGCCTATGAATGCGGCTTCGAGCCCTTCGATGACACGCGCCGCCGCTTCGATGTGCGATTCTACCTCGTGGCCATCCTCTTCATCATCTTCGACCTGGAAGTGGCCTTCCTCTTCCCCTGGGCGGTGACGCTGGGGGAGATCGGCTGGCTCGGCTTCCTCTCGATGATGGGCTTTCTCGCCGTGCTGACCGTCGGTTTCATCTATGAATGGCGCAAGGGGGCGCTTGATTGGGAATGAGCGATCTCGCTTGGAACCGCCAGGCCCTGCCGCCTGGCCCCGAACAGGATGCCGTCATCGGCGGCATCACCGGCGAGATCGAGGACAAGGGCTTTGTCGTCGCCAATCTCGACAAGGTCGTGAACTGGGCGCGCACCGGCTCGCTCTGGCCGATGACCTTTGGCCTGGCCTGCTGCGCGGTGCCGATGATCCACGCCTATATGGCGCGTTATGATCTCGACCGATTCGGCATCATCCCCCGCGGCTCGCCCCGGCAATCCGATGTGATGATCGTGGCCGGCACGCTGACCAACAAAATGGCGCCCGCGCTGCGAAAGGTCTTCGACCAGATGAGCGAGCCGCGCTGGGTGATTAGCATGGGCAGTTGCGCCAATGGCGGCGGCTACTACCATTACAGCTACGCCGTGGTGCGCGGCTGTGACCGAATCGTGCCGGTGGACATCTACGTGCCGGGCTGCCCGCCGACGGCCGAGGCGCTGGTCTATGGCATCATGCAGCTGCAGAAGAAAATCCGCCGGACCGGGACCATTCTCCGTGGTTGAGACGCTTCGCGCGGCGGTCCTGGCCGCCATCCCCGACGCCGTGCTGACCACCGAGCGTGGCGGCGCCGAGCTTGTGCTGCAGACCGGGCGCGAGGGGCTGGTCGCGCTGATGCTGACCTTGCGCGACACGCCCGGCCTCGAATTCGCCCAATGCATGGACATCTGTGGCGTCGATTGGCCCGAGCGCGCGGCGCGCTTCGACATCGTCTACAACCTGCTCAGCCTGACGCTGAACCACCGCCTGCGCGTGGTCGTGCCGGCGAGCGAATCGACCCCGGTGCCCAGCGTGGCCGCCATCTGGCCCTCCGCCACCTGGTTCGAGCGGGAGACCTGGGACATGTACGGCGTGGTCTTCGAAGGTCTCTCCGACCTGCGTCGGCTGCTGACCGATTACGGTTTTGTCGGCCATCCGCTGCGCAAGGATTTTCCGCTCAGCGGCCATGTCGAGCTGCGCTACGACGAGGAGCGCAAGCAGGTCGTCTATGAGCCGGTGAAGCTCACCCAGGATTTCCGCAGCTTCGACTTCCTCAGCCCCTGGGAGGCGATGACCACGCTGCCGGGCGACGAGAAGGTCCACCTCAACCGTCTGCCGCCGCCCGCGCCGGAGGCGCCTAAAGCATGAGCATCACCACCACCAACCTCACGCCCAACACGGTGCAGGTCGACAGCCACACCATCAATTTCGGGCCGCAGCACCCCGCCGCGCATGGCGTTCTGCGCCTCATCCTGGAGATGAAGGGCGAGGTCGTGGAGCGCGCCGACCCGCATATCGGGCTGCTGCATCGCGGCACCGAGAAGCTGATCGAGTACAAGACCTATCTTCAGGCGCTGCCCTATTTCGACCGGCTGGATTACGTCAGCCCGATGTGCATGGAGCACGCCTTCGCCATCGGCACCGAGCGGCTGCTGGGCATCGAGAAGGACATCCCGGAGCGTGCGCAATACATCCGCGTGCTGTTCTCCGAGATCACCCGCATTCTCAACCACCTGCTGAATGTGACGACCTATGCTCTGGATTGCGGCGCCATCACGCCCGCGCTCTGGGGTTTCGAGCAGCGCGAGCATCTGCTGGAGATGTATGAGCAGGTCAGCGGCTCGCATTACCACGCCAATTACTTCCGGCCCGGCGGCGTCGCCAAGGATCTGCCTGCCGGCATGGAAGCCCGCATCGCCGGCTGGTGCGCGCAATTCCCGGCTTTCATCGACAAGCTGGAAGGACTGCTGACCGACAACCGTATCTTCAAGCAGCGCACCGTCGATATCGGCGTGATGACGGCCGAACAGGCGATCGAATGGGGCTTTTCCGGCCCCTGCCTGCGCGCCTCGGGCCTGCCCTGGGATTTGCGGCGGTCGCAGCCCTATGACGTCTATGACCGGATGGAATTCGACATCCCCGTGGGCCGCCATGGCGATTGCTATGACCGCTACCTCGTCCGCATCGCCGAGATGCGGCAGTCACTGCGCATCATCGACCAGTGCCTGAAGCAGATGACGCCCGGGCCGGTGAAAGTGCTGGACAACAAGATTGCGCCGCCGAAGCGCGGCGAGATGAAGCGCTCGATGGAAGCGCTGATCCATCACTTCAAGCTCTACACCGAGGGCTATCACGTGCCCGAGGGCGCGACCTATTCGGTGGTGGAGGCACCGAAGGGCGAGTTCGGCGTCTATCTCGTGGCGGATGGCACGAACAAACCCTATCGCTGCAAGATCCGGGCTCCGGGCTATGCCCATCTCCAGGCGATGGAGGTGCTCTCGAAGGGCCACATGCTGGCCGATGCCGTGGCCATCATCGGCAGCCTTGATATCGTGTTCGGAGAAATCGACCGGTGAGTGACGAACCGACGAGCTTTGTGTTCGACGCCGAGGCGGAAGCGAACATCGCGAAAATCCTGCCCCGCTACCCCGCGGGCAAGCAGGCCAGCGCGGTGATCCCGCTGCTCTACCAGGTTCAGTATCAGATGGGCCGGCAGACCGGCAGCGCCTGGGTGCCGCGCTTGGCCATGGATGTGGTGGCCGAGCGGCTGGGGATGGCGCCGATCCGCGTCTATGAGGTCGCCAGCTTCTATTTCATGTTCAATCTCAAAAAGATGGGCCGCTACCATTTGCAGGTCTGCGGCACCACGCCATGCTGGCTGCGCGGTTCGGATGACGTGCTGCGGGCCTGCAAGGACGCGGGCGGGTTGAAGGGCTATGGCAGCACCTCGGCGGATGGGCTGTTCACGCTCTCCGAAGTGGAATGCATGGGTGCCTGCGTGAACGCGCCAATGCTCTGCATCGACGAGGATTACCACGAGGACCTGAATTATGAGCGCACGGTGGCGCTGATCGAGGCGTTGAAGCGTGGCGAGCGGCCGGCCCCCGGCAGCAGCATCGGCCGCCAGACCAGCGCGCCCGAAGGCGGCCCCATCGTGCTGGTGGAGGGCTGAGCCATGGCGGTGATGCTCACAGAAGTCTACGACGCCTTCCGCAGCGCGGGCGCCGATGAAGAAAAATCCAAGAAGGCGGCAGAAGCCATGGCCGGACAAACGGACCGTTTCGCGCGTATCGAGGCGCGGTTGGACCTGCTGACGTGGATGGTCGGCATTGTCCTGACTTTGGCAGGCGGGGTTTTCACGGGAACGATCCTGCTGCTGTTCAGACTCGGTCGGGGGGGCTGAGCCATGGCGATTTCCGACAAGGACCGCATCTTCACCAACCTCTACGGCACCAAGCCGTGGAACCTGGCGGCTGCGCAGATGCGCGGCGATTGGGACGGCACGGCCGGCATCATCCAGAAGGGTCGCGACTGGATCGTCAACGAGATGAAGGAAAGCGGGCTGCGCGGCCGCGGCGGCGCCGGCTTCCCCACCGGCATGAAGTGGTCCTTCATGCCCAAGGCGACCGATGGCCGGCCCTGCTACCTCGTGGTCAACGCCGATGAATCCGAGCCCGGCACCTGCAAGGACCGCGACATCATCCGCCACGATCCGCACAAGCTGATCGAGGGCTGCCTGATCGCCGGCTCCGCCATGGGCGCTTCGGCGGGCTACATCTATATTCGCGGCGAATACGCCTATGAGGCAAAAATCCTCCAGGCCGCGATCGACGAGGCCTATGACGCCGGGCTTCTCGGCAAGAACGCCGCCGGCTCGGGCTATGATTTCGAGCTCTACGTCCACCGCGGCGCCGGCGCCTATATCTGCGGCGAGGAAACCGCCCTCATCGAAAGCCTCGAGGGCAAGAAGGGCATGCCGCGGATGAAACCGCCATTCCCCGCCGCCGTCGGCCTCTATGGCTGCCCGACCACGGTGAACAATGTTGAGACCATCGCCGTGGCGCCAACCATTCTCAGGCGTGGTGCTTCGTGGTTCGCCGGCTTCGGCCGCGCTAAGAATTCTGGCACGAAAATCTTCTGCCTGCAGGGGCATGTGAACAAGCCTTGCAACGTCGAAGAGGAAATGAGCATCCCGCTGCGCGAGCTGATCGACCGCCATGCCGGCGGTGTGCGCGGGGGGTGGGACAATCTTCTGGCGGTGATCCCCGGCGGCTCCTCCACGCCGATGATCCCCAAAAGCGTCTGCGACGATGTGCTGATGGATTTCGACGCGCTGCGCGAACACAAGACGGGCCTTGGCACCGCGGGCGTGATCGTGATGGACAAGTCGACCGACCTGATCAAGGCGATCCAGCGCCTCTCTGCCTTCTACAAGCATGAGAGCTGCGGCCAGTGCACGCCCTGCCGCGAGGGCATGGGCTGGGTGAACCGGGTGATGCTGCGCATGGTCGAGGGGCGGGCGGAGGTCTCCGAGATCGATGTGCTGGAGCAGGTGACCAGGCAGATTGAGGGGCACACCATCTGTGCGCTGGCGGATGGCGGGGTTTGGCCGGTGCAGGGTCTCATCCGGCACTTCAGGCCGCTGATGGAAGAACGAATCGCGGCCTACAAGGCCGCCCACACTGCGATGGCGGCGGAGTAGAGACATGGCCAAGGTCACCGTCGACGGCATCGAAGTCGAAGTCCCCAACGGCGCCTCCGTGCTGCAAGCCTGCGAGCTGGCCGGCGCCGAAATCCCGCGCTTCTGCTATCACGAGCGCCTCTCCGTCGCCGGCAATTGCCGCATGTGCCTGGTCGAGGTCGAAAAGGCCCCCAAGCCGGTGGCAAGCTGCGCCTATCCGGTGATGGACGGGATGAAGGTCTTCACCGACACCCCCATGGTCCGCAACGCGCGGCGCGGCGTGATGGAATTCCTGCTGATCAACCACCCGCTGGATTGCCCAATCTGCGACCAGGGCGGCGAGTGCGACCTGCAGGACCAGGCCGTCGCCTATGGCAAGGATTCGTCGCGCTTCGCCGAGCAGAAACGCTCGGTGAAGGACAAGAATATCGGCCCGCTCATCAAGACGGTGATGACGCGCTGCATCCAGTGCACCCGCTGCATCCGCTTCGCCACCGAAGTGGCGGGCGTGCCCGAACTCGGCGCCACCGGCCGCGGCGAGGGCATGGAAGTCGGCACCTATGTCGAGAAGGCGCTGAGCTCCGAGCTCTCCGGCAACCTCATCGACATCTGCCCGGTCGGCGCGTTGACGAGTCGCCCCTACGCCTTCGTCTCCCGCCCGTGGGAGCTGACCAAGACCGACAGCATCGATGTGCTGGACGCGACCGGCACCCCCATCCGCATCGACACCCGCGGGCCGGAGGTGCTGCGCATCCTCCCGCGGCAGGATGAGGCGATCAACGAGGAATGGATGGCCGATCGCGGCCGCTTCGCCTTCGATGGGCTGAAGCGCCGCCGCCTGGACAAGCCCTGGGTCCGCCGCCAGGGCAAGTTTTCCTCTGTCACCTGGGCGGAGGCTTTCTCCGAAATTGCTACCCGTTTCCAGGGCCGCATCGGCGCCGTGGTGGGCGACACCGTCGATGCCGAGGCGATCTTCGCGCTGAAGTCGCTGATGACCGCGTTGGGTTCGCAGAACCTGGATTGCCGGCAGGCCGGCGAGGCCATCACCGGCGAACATCGCGCGCATCACCTCTTCAACACCGGAATCGCCGGGATCGAGGCGGCGGACCGCCTGCTGATCATCGGCAGCAATCCGCGCCTGGAAGCGCCGGTGATCAACGCCCGCATCCGCAAGGCCACGCTGGCCGGCCTGAAGGTCGCCTATGTCGGCCCGGCGACGGACCTGACCTATGCCGCCACCCAGGTCGAGCTCGGCACGGATTTCCTGGCCGGCGCCGAGCGCCCGATGGTCATCCTGGGCCGCGCCGCCCTGGCACGGCCCGATGGTGCCGGCTTGCTCGCCCACGCCTGGGCGCTGGCCAACCCCACCCCGGAATGGAACGGTTTTTCCGTCCTGCACAGCTTCGGCGGACAGGTTGCCGCCCTGGAATTGGGCTTCCTGCCCGGCCCGGGTGGCCTCGATCTCGCCGGCATGATGGGCGGCGGCGTGGATGCGCTCTGGCTGCTCGGCGCCGATGGCTTCGATACGGCACGGATCGGTCAAGACACCTTTGTGGTCTATCAGGGCCATCACGGTGATGCCGGCGCCGCCCGCGCCGATGTCATCCTCCCCGGCGCGGCTTATACCGAGAAGGAGGCGACCTGGCTGAACACTGAAGGCCGCATGCAGCGCGGCTATGCCGCCGTGCTGCCGCCTGGCGAGGCGCGGGAGGATTGGAAGATCATCCGGGCTGCTTCGGCGGCACTCGGCAAGCCGCTGCCTTTCGACACGATCGAGCAGTTGCGCGGTCAGCACCCGCTGTTCAGCGGCATCATCCCCGACACCGCGCTGGTGGCTCCCCCGCCCGCGCCGCTCTCGGGCGCGCCCTTCGCGCCGGCGATGAATAACTACTGGCAGGTCGACCCCATCACCCGCGCCAGCGCCACCATGGCGGAATGTGCGCGCGTGGCCCAAACCCCTGGCATGGCGGCGGAATAGCATGGACTGGTTTCTCGACACCTCGATCGGCCATGCCGCGCTCACGGTGGCGCAGACCCTCGCGCTGCTGGTGCCGGTGCTGATCGCCGTCGCCTACCTCACCTGGGCCGAGCGGAAAGTCCTGGCGCTGATGCAGATGCGAAAGGGGCCGAACATGGTCGGCCCCTTCGGCATGCTGCAGCCCTTCGCCGACGCCATCAAAATGCTGATGAAGGAGACGATCGTGCCGGCGGGTGCCAGCCGATACCTCTTCCTCGGCGCGCCCATGCTCACCTTCCTGCTGGCGATGATCGCCTGGGCGGTGATCCCGGTGAATGATGGCTGGGCGATCGCCGACATCAATGTCGGCATCCTCTACCTCTTCGCGGTGTCCTCGCTGGGCGTCTACGGCATCATCATCGCGGGCTGGGCATCGAATTCGAAATACGCCTTCCTGGGCGCGCTGCGCTCGGCCGCCCAGATGGTGAGCTACGAGGTCTCGATCGGCTTCGTCATCGTCACCGTGCTGCTCTGCGTGGGTTCGCTCAACCTGACCGAGATCGTGCGGGCGCAGGAACACCTCTGGTTCGCCATTCCGCTGTTCCCGATGTTCGTGATCTTCTTCATCTCCGCCTTGGCCGAGACCAACCGAGCCCCCTTCGACCTGCCCGAGGGCGAGAGCGAGCTGGTGGCCGGCTTCTTCGTCGAATATTCCTCGATGTCCTTCGCGTTGTTCTTCCTCGGCGAATACGCGAACATGATCCTGATGTCGGCGCTGGCCGTCATCCTGTTTCTGGGTGGCTGGTATCCGCCGCTCGATATGGCGCCGTTCAACTGGCTGCCCGGGCCGCTGTGGTTCGCCCTCAAGGTGGCGGCGGTGCTGTTCTGCTTCATCTGGGTGCGCGCGACCTTCCCGCGTTACCGCTACGACCAGCTGATGCGGCTGGGCTGGAAGATCTTTCTGCCCTTCACGCTGTTCTGGTTGGTCCTCACCGCCTTCACGCTCAAGATTATGGGGTGGCTGCCCGCATGAACATCGACCGGCTCGCCCGCTCCTTCCTGCTGACCGAAATTCTCTCCGGCATGGCCTCGACCTTCCGCGAGATGTTCCGGCCCAAGGCCACCATCAACTACCCCTATGAAAAGGCGCCGATCTCGCCACGCTTCAAGGGCGAGCACGCGCTGCGCCGCTACGCCAATGGCGAGGAGCGCTGCATCGCCTGCAAGCTGTGCGAGGCGGTCTGCCCGGCCCAGGCCATCACCATCGAGGCCGAACCGCGCGAAGACGGCTCGCGCCGCACCACGCGCTACGACATCGACATGACGAAATGCATCTATTGCGGCTTGTGCGAGGAAGCCTGCCCGGTGGATGCCATCGTCGAAGGCCCCAACCTCGAATTCGCCACCGAAACGCGCGAGGAGCTGATGTACGACAAGGATCGTCTGCTCGCGAATGGTGACCGCTGGGAGCCCATCCTGGCCAAGCGCCTGGAACTGGACGCGCCCTACCGATGATCGCAGCCCTCGCCTTCTACCTCTTCGCCTTCATTCTGGTGGCCGCGGCCACCATGGTGGTGACGTCGCGCAACCCCGTCCATTCCGTGCTCTATCTCATCCTCGCCTTCTTCAACGCGGCGGCGATCTTCCTCATCGCCGGCGCCGAATTCCTGGCGATGATCCTGGTCATCGTCTATGTCGGCGCGGTCGCGGTGCTCTTCCTCTTCGTCGTGATGATGCTGGATATCGACTTCGCGCAGCTCCGCGAGGGCTTTCAGCGCTACGCCCCGTTTGGCGCGGTGGTTGGCGGCATTCTCTTTCTGGAATTGCTCCTGGTGCTGGGCGCCTGGCAGTTCAGCAGCGATGCGCAGGAGCTCAGGCTCTCGCCCACGCCCTCGGGTGCCACCAATACCGAGGCGATCGGCCGCGTTCTCTATACGGACTACATCTATCTCTTCCAGATCAGCGGCCTGATCCTGCTGGTGGCGATGATCGGCGCCATCGTGCTGACGCTGCGGGAGCGGCCGGGCACCAAGCGCCAGAGTGTGGAAGCGCAGCTCGCCCGCATCGGCGCGGTGGAGAATCTCAACCCGGGCCTCGGCCAGGGTGTGGCCACCGCCGATATCCTCCGCCGCCGCCTGCCCGAGCCACCGCCCGAGCCCCAGAAAATCGAGCATGGGGGGCACCACTGATGTTCACCATCGGCCTCGCCCATTACCTCACGCTGGGCGCCATTCTCTTCGTGCTCGGCGTCTTCGGCATCTTCATGAACCGCAAGAACGTCATCGTCATTCTGATGAGCGTGGAACTGATCCTGCTCGCGGTGAACATGAACCTGGTCGGCTTCTCCGCCGCGCTGGATGATTTGGCGGGGCAGATCTTCGCCATGTTCATCCTCACCGTCGCGGCGGCCGAGGCCGCGATCGGGCTCGCCATCGTCGTCATCTACTTCCGCAATCGCGGTACCATCGAGGTCGAGGATATCTCGGCGCTGAAAGGCTGATCCGATGCTGGTCGGAGCCGTTTTCTTCCCCCTGCTGGGTGCCACCATCGCGGGCTTTTTCGGCCGCTGGATCGGCGACCGCGCGGCGCAATGGGTCACCGTGCTCTGCATGGCGCTGGCAGCGCTGTGCGGCGCGATCAGCTTCTGGCAGGTCGCCTTCCTCGGCCAGCCCACCACCGTGCAGATCGTCACATGGCTCGATGTCGGCGACCTCGAATTCGCCTGGGCGCTGCGTTACGACACGCTGAGCGCTGTGATGGTGGCGATGGTCACCTTCATCTCGACGCTCATCCACATCTACTCCGTGGGCTATATGAGCCATGACGCGACGCGGCCGCGCTTCTTCGCCTATCTCAGCCTTTTCACCTTCATGATGTTGATGCTGGTGACCGCCGACAACCTCGTGCAGCTTTTCTTCGGCTGGGAGGGTGTCGGCCTCGCGAGCTACCTGCTCATCGGCTACTGGTATGAGAAGGAGAGCGCCTGCGCCGCGGCGATGAAGGCCTTCATCGTCAACCGCGTGGGCGACCTCTTCTTCATGCTGGGCATGGCACTGACCTTCGCCACCTTCGGCTCGGTCGAGTTTTCCACCATCTTCGCCGGCGCCGCCGCGCAGACCGGCAAGACCTTCATGGGAATGCCGGTGCTGGAGGTGATCGGCGTGCTGCTCTTCCTCGGCGCCTGCGGCAAATCGGCGCAGCTCGGCCTGCACACCTGGCTGCCGGATGCGATGGAGGGGCCCACGCCCGTCTCCGCCCTCATTCATGCCGCCACCATGGTGACGGCCGGCGTCTTCCTGATGGCGCGGATGTCACCGGTGATGGAATACGCGCCGGTGGCACTCGCCATTGTCACCGTGGTCGGCGCCTCGACTGCGCTCTTCGCAGCCACCATTGGTTGCGTGCAGAACGACATCAAGCGGATCATCGCCTACTCGACCTGCTCGCAGCTCGGCTACATGTTCTTCGCCGCCGGCGTGGGTCTGTACCAGGCCGCGATTTTTCACCTCTTCACCCATGCCTTCTTTAAGGCGCTGCTGTTCCTGGGTGCCGGCTCGGTCATCCACGCCATGTCGGATGAGCAGGATATCCGGAAGATGGGCGGCATCTGGAAGAAGATACCCATCACCTATGCGGTGATGTGGATCGGCTCGCTGGCGCTCGCCGGCATCCCGCTCTTCGCCGGCTACTACTCCAAGGACGCGATCCTGGAGGGGGCGATGGCTGCGGGTTCGGGTGTGGGCGTCTATGCCTTCATCTGCGGCGCGCTGGCCGCCTTCCTCACCGCCTTCTATTCCTGGCGCCTCATCATCCTCACCTTCCACGGGCGCCCGCGGGCCGACCAGCACACCATGGACCACGTGCATGAGAGCCCCTGGGTGATGCTCGTGCCGCTGCTGGTGCTCAGTGTAGGCGCCATCACCACCGGCTTCGTCTTCGCGCCCTATTTCATCGGCGACCACGCCCATGCGTTCTGGGGTGCGGCTATCTTCAACAACCCCGAGAAACACATGATGGAGGCGCTGCACCACGCCCCCGAATGGGTGCCCACGGTGGCCAAGGCCGTCGCCTTCTCGGGTATCGGCCTCGCCTTCCTGCTCTATATGGGCTTCCCAAAGGTGCCGGGGCAGCTCGCGGCCGCGGTGCCGTGGCTGTACCGCTTCCTACTCAACAAATGGTATTTCGACGAGCTCTATGACCGGATCTTCGTGAAGCCTGCGATGCGCGCCGCCAATTTCCTCTGGAAGACCGGCGACACCAAATACATCGACGGCATGCCCAATGGGGCCGCGGCGCTGGCCGCCGGCGCCTCAAGGGGCGCTGTGCAGCTGCAGACGGGCAGGGTGGCGAGCTATGCCTTCGCCATGATCATCGGCCTCGTCGTCTTCGTCACCTTCTTCCTGCTGGGGCGCTGAGCCATGAACGCCGCCGGTTTCCCGCTGCTTTCGCTGCTGACCTTCCTGCCGCTGGTCGGCGCGCTCATCATCATGATGGTGCGTGGCGATGAGGCGGTCGTTGCCTCCAATGCCCGCTGGACGGCGCTGTGGACCTCGCTGATCGTCTTCGCGCTGTCGCTGGTGCTGTGGTTCCAGTTCGACACCTCGGTGGCCGGCTTCCAGTTCCAGGAGGATCACGACTGGCTGCCCGATTTCGGCATTGGCTACCATCTCGGTGTCGATGGCATCTCGGTGCTCTTCGTGCTGCTCTCCACCCTGCTCACACCGCTCTGCATCCTGGCGAGTTGGGAGAGCATCCAGTCCCGCGTGCGCGAATACATGATCGCCTTCCTGGTGCTCGAGACCATGATGATCGGCATGTTCGTGTCGCTGGACTTCATGTTGTTCTACATCTTCTTCGAGGGTGTGCTGATCCCGATGTTCCTGATCATCGGCGTCTGGGGCGGGGCGCGCCGGGTTTATGCCGCCTATAAATTCTTCCTCTACACCTTCGCGGGTTCGGTGCTGATGCTGCTCGCCATCATCGCGCTGTGGAATTCCGCCGGCACGACCGACATTCCCGAGCTGCTGACCAAGCGCGTCGCCTCGGCCTGGCAGCCCTGGATCTTCTTCGCCTTCTTCGCCTCCTTCGCGGTGAAGGTGCCGATGTGGCCCGTCCACACCTGGCTGCCCGATGCGCATGTCGAGGCACCGACCGCAGGCTCGGTCATTCTGGCCGGCGTGCTGCTGAAGATGGGCGGCTATGGTTTCCTGCGTTTTTCCCTCCCCATGCTGCCCGAGGCCAGCGCCACCTTCGCGCCACTGATCTTCGCGCTCTCCGTCATCGCGGTGATCTACACCTCTTTGGTCGCCCTCGCGCAGACCGACATGAAGAAGCTCATCGCCTATTCCTCGGTCGCCCATATGGGCATCGTCACCATCGGCATCTTCACCGCCAATGTGCAGGGGATCGAGGGCGCGCTGTTCCAGATGCTCTCCCACGGCGTGGTCTCCGGCGCGCTCTTCCTCTGCGTCGGCGTGCTCTATGACCGTGAGCACACGCGCGAAATCGCCCGCTATGGCGGGGTGGCCAAGATCATTCCGGCCTATGCGCTGGTCTTCATGCTCTTCACCATGGCCTCCGTGGCGCTGCCCGGCACCGCGGGCTTCCCTGGCGAGTTCCTGGTCATCCTCGGCGCCTGGGCGGTGAACCCCTGGGTCGCGCTGGGGGCGGCCACCGGCATGATCCTGGGTGCGGCCTATATGCTGCTGCTCTATCGCCGCGTCGCTTTCGGCAAGATCACCCGTGACAGCCTGCGGGGCCTGGCGGATCTCTCGCCGCGCGAGCATGCCATCTTCGCGCCACTGATCGTGCTCACCCTCTGGATGGGTATCTACCCCTCCTCCTTCACCCAGTTCTTCACCGCCTCCGTCGCGCAGATCGTGACGCAGCATCAGGCCGCGCTCGGCGTGGCGCGCCTCGCAGGAATTGCCCCATGAACTGGACCCTGGCGCTGCCGGAACTCGTCCTCGCCCTCTGCGGCCTCGCCATCCTGGTGGGTGGCGTGCTGCCGAAGCGCGACACCACCTTCCCGGTCTCCATCGCCACGCTCGGCGCGCTGCTGCTCGCCGCCGCCCTGGTGCTGGCGCAGAAGGAGGGCACGGCCTTCGGCGGGCAATACGTCGCCGACAGTTTTTCCTCCTTCATGAAGGTGCTCTGCCTGCTCGGCGCGGCCATGGGCCTCGTGCTGTCGATGGATTTCTTTCAGAAACAGGGCCTCTCGCGTTTCGAATTCCCGGTGCTGCTGCTCTTCGCCACCGTGGGCATGATGGTGATGATCTCGGCCAATGACCTCATGTCGCTCTACATGGGCCTCGAATTGTTGAGCCTGCCGCTCTACGTCATCGCCGCCATCGACCGTGACAATCCCCGCGCCGCCGAGGCCGGGCTCAAATATTTCGTGCTCGGCGCGCTGGCCTCGGGCCTGCTGCTTTATGGCGCATCGCTGGTCTATGGCTTCGCCGGCACCACGAATTTCGACCGTCTCGCCGATGCGCTCTCCGCCCAGCAGGGCGTCTCCTCCGGCGTGGTGGTGGGCATTGTCTTCATCATCGCGGCCCTGGCCTTCAAGATCTCGGCCGTGCCCTTTCATATGTGGACGCCCGATGTCTATGAAGGCGCGCCCACCCCGGTCACGGCCTTCTTCGCCTCGGCGCCGAAGATCGCCGCGGTGGCACTCCTCACCCGCATCCTCGCCGGGCCCTTCGGCGATACGGTGGCGCAGTGGCAGCAGGTCATCATCCTGGCCTCGCTGGGCTCGATGGTGCTCGGCTCGCTCGCCGCCATCGGCCAGCGCAACATCAAGCGGCTGATGGCCTATTCCTCCATCGGCCATATCGGCTTCGCGCTGATGGGCCTGGCCGTGGGCGGTGAGAGCGGGTTGCGCGGCGTGCTCGTCTACATGGCGATCTACCTCTTCATGAACATGGGCGCCTTCGCCGTGCTGATCTCCATGCGCCGCGACGGCCGCGCAGTGGAGGGTGTCGACGACCTCGCCGGCCTCGGCCGCACCGATCCTGCGATGGCGCTGGCCATGGCCGTGTTCATGTTCTCGATGGCGGGGGTGCCGCCGCTGGCTGGCTTCTTCGGCAAGCTCTACGTGCTGCTGCCGGCCATCGAACAGGGGTTCTGGTTGCTGGCGGTTGTCGGCGTGCTCTCCTCGGTGATCTCGGCCTATTACTACCTGCGAATCATCAAGGTGATGTATTTCGACCCCGCGCTGCCGGGTTTTGACCCGCGTCCCATGGGACTTTCGGTGGTGCTGGCCGGCACCGGTCTTTTCACCACCTTCTTCTTTCTCTTTCCCGCGCCATTGCTGGCGGCGGCGCGGCAGGCCGTGGCCTCCATCCTGGGTTGAGCTTTCGTCTGGAGGTCTTCGAGAGCCTGCCAAGCACGGCGAGCCTGCTCGCCGAGCGAGCGGGGCAGGGTGAGGCGGCCGGCCTCGCCATCCTGGCAAGGCGGCAGACTGCGGGGCGGGGCACCCAGGGCCGGGCCTGGGATTCCCCGCCGGGCAACCTGCATCTCTCCGTTCTGCTGCGCCCCACAAGCCCGGCGCGCGACACGCCGCAATGGGCATTGCTGGCAGCCGTGGCCCTGCGCGACGCGGCGGGCGAGCGAACCCGGCTGAAATGGCCCAACGACCTCATGCTGGACGAGGCCAAGGCGGGCGGCATCCTCACCGAGAGTGCGACCAACGGGGATGGCCGGATCGACTGGCTGGCTTTCGGCATCGGCGTGAACCTGGCCCATGCCCCCGCCGTTGCAGGACGCGCGACCGCGGCATTGGGCGCGGAGCCGCCGGAGGATTTCGCCGCCCGTCTGCTCATTGCCATCGCGCATTGGGCCGCAACCGTGGCGACATCAGGCTTCGCCCCCATCCACGCGGCTTGGATGGCGGCGGGGCCGGCCATGGGTGCTGCGCTGTCCGTCCGACGGGGTGCCAGCCTGCTGAACGGGCGCTATGAGGGGCTTTCGGCCAGTGGCGGCCTGCTGCTGACGGTGGATGGGCAGCCGATGCAACTGCATGCGGGAGAAGTGGTCTGATGCTTCTGGCGATTGACGCGGGCAATACCAATGTGGTGATCGCGGTGCATGACGGCCATCAGTGGCGCGGCCGCTGGCGGATCATGACCGATGCCGCCCGCACCTCCGACGAATATGCCGTCTGGCTGCTCACGCTCATGCAGATGTCCGGCCTCCGGCCGATCCAGATCACCCGCTGCGTCATCGGCACCGTGGTCCCCGCGGCACTCTACAATCTTCGCCGCCTCTGCCGGGACTGGTTCAGCACCGAACCGCTGGTGGCGCGCGCCGCACTCGACTGGGGCTTCGCCATCCGTGTCGACACCCCCAATGATGTGGGCGCGGACCGTTTGCTGAACGCGCTGGCCGCCCATACCCATTACAAGGGCCCGCTGGTGGTGATCGATTTCGGAACCGCCACCACCTTCGACGTGGTCGATGGCGATGGCGCCTATCTCGGCGGCGTGATCGCCCCTGGCATCAACCTGTCGATCGAGGCCTTGCACCAGGCCGCCGCCCGCCTGCCGCGCATCGGCATCGGCCGGCCGCAGGCGGCGATCGGCCGTAACACCGTCGCCGCCATGCAATCGGGCATTTACTGGGGCTATGTCGGCCTGATCGAGGGCATCGTGGGCCGAATCCGCGCGGAATATGGCGCGCCGCTGAAGGTGGTGGCGACGGGCGGTCTGGCGCCACTTTTCGCCGAGGGCACGCAGGTGATCGAGCGCATCGACCAGGACATCACGCTCGAGGGCCTGCGCCTGCTCTGCGTCCGAAACCCCGCCCCCTCGCTGCCCAGCCGAATCCGCGTTGAACTCGAATGATTCTGTGAAGGTTTTCCTTCGTAAATCCGCCAGGGCACACCATATACGCACCGGAATTGCGCCGCATCCCTGCGCGCCGAAATCGACATGACTGCAACGCCGCCTTTCGCGGCATTAGGACTGGTATGACCGAACTGAACAATAATGACCTCGCCTTCATCCCGCTCGGAGGGACCGGCGAGATAGGAATGAACTTCAACGTCTATCGCTGTGACGGCAAATTGCTGGCCGTGGATTGCGGCATCGGCTTCGGCGGTGCCGAATTGCCCGAGGTCGATGTGATGGTGCCCGACCCGGTCTGGCTGGCCGAGCGCCGGGACAAGCTGGTGGGCATGGTGATCACCCATGCGCATGAGGATCACATCGGCGCCGTCGCCCATCTCTGGCGCAAGCTGAAATGCCCGATCTACGGCACGCCCTTTGTCATCAACGTGCTGCGGCGCAAGCTGGGCGAGCATGGCCTGGCGCATGAGGTGCCGCTGCACAGCGTGAAGCCCGGCGGTTCCTTCTCGCTGGCGCCCTTCGAGTGCCAGTTCCTGAAAGTGAGCCACTCCATCGTCGAGGCGCAGGCCCTGGTGCTGCGCACCCGCCATGGCATCATCGTGCACACGGGTGACTGGAAGCTCGACCCCTTCCCCCTGGTCGGCCCGCCGACGGATGAGGCCGGCTTCGCCGCGGTGGGCGAGGAGGGCGTGCTCGCCATGGTCTGCGACAGCACCAACGCGATGGTCGAGGGCCGTGCCGGTTCCGAGGCCACGGTGCGCGAGGCCTTCGTGCCGCTGATCGCGGGGATCAAGGGCCGCATCGCGGTGACCTGCTTCGCCACCAACATCGCCCGGCTGGAGAGCATCGCACTTGCCGGCAAGGCGGCCGGCCGCAAGGTGGCGCTGTTCGGCCGTTCTCTGCGCAACGCGGTCACCTCCGCGCGGGAATGCGGCTATCTCAAGGGTGTGCCGGACTTCCTGAACGAGGATGAAGCCCAATACCAGGCCGATGACGAGCTTCTTATTCTCTGCACCGGCAGCCAGGGCGAGGAACGCAGCGCATTGGCAAAAATCGCCGCCGACACCCATCCCAATATTTCGTTGGGCGAGGGTGATACGGTGATCTTCTCCGCCCGCATGATCCCGGGCAATGAGCGCGCCGTCCTGCGCATGCAGGATGAGCTGGCCCGTGCCGGCGTCACCATCATCACCGCCGATCAGGAGAAGGTGCATGTCTCCGGCCACCCCGCGCGCGATGAGCTGAAGCGCCTCTACGCCCTGGTGAAGCCGAAATACTGCGTGCCGGTGCATGGCGAATGGCGCCATCTCTCCGAGCATGCGGGCCTCGCCGAGGATTGCGGCGCGGATGCCATCCTGATTGAGGATGGCGATATCCTGCGCCTCGCCCCCGGTCGCGCCGATGTGGTGGACAGTGCCGTCGTCGGCCGGCTGGCCATCGATGGCCCGCGGCTGCTGCCGCTCGAGGGCGGCGTGTTGGGCGCGCGCAAACGCATGCTGTTCAACGGCGTGGTGGTGGCGAGCTTCGCCGTCGACAAATCCGGCAAGGTGCTGGGCAAGCCTCAGGTCGCGGCCCCCGGCCTGTTCGACGCCGATGGCGAGGAGCCGGAGCAATTGGCCAATGAACTGGCCCGCGTGGTCGGCGAATTGCCCAATTCGCTCAAGCGCGAGGATGAGGCCCTGCGTGAGGCCGCGCGCGCGGCCCTGCGCAAATCCGTCGGCCGCCGCCTGAAGAAGCGGCCGAATGTCGAAGTCCACCTGATGCGGGTGTGATGCCTCGGCCGGCGGAGAATGCGGAGCGTTTCGCTCCGCCTGATCTGGCGGCCTGGCAGGCCTGGCTCGCGGCGGAACACGGCCGTGCGGCGCCGGTCTGGCTGGTGCTGCAAAAAGGCGGCGGCGGGCTGCGGCAGGAAGCCGCGATCGAGGAGGCGCTGTGCTGGGGCTGGATCGACAGCCTGCCGCGCAAGCTCGATGAGCGGCGGTGGATGCTGCTGTTCAGCCCCCGCAAGCCGGGGAGCCCCTGGAGCCGGGTCAACAAGGCACGGGTCGAGGCCATGCTGGCGGCGGGCAGAATGCGACCGCCCGGCCTGGCCAGGCTGGCGGCGGCGCGGGCCGATGGCAGCTGGGATGTCTATGAGGTGGCCGAGACCCTGGTCGAACCGCCCGATTTGCAGGCGGCGTTGGACGGCTGGCCCGGTGCCCGCGCCGCCTGGGACGGCTTCGCCCCCAGCGCCCGCAAGGGCATTCTCTGGTGGGTGGCCAGCGCGAAAACCCCGGCCACGCGGGCAAAGCGGGTGGCCGAGGTAGCGCGGCTTGCGGCCATCGGGCTGCGGGCCAATTTTCCCGAATCGAAGGGCAGGTAGCGGATGGGTCTCGTCTCCGGCGTGGTGGTGTATTTCCTGATCTGGTGGACAGCGCTGTTTTGCGTGCTGCCCATCGGCATTCGGCCCGATGCGACGGGGGCGGAGACCACCGGCGGCTGGCGCGGCGCGCCGGTGGGCTTTTCGCTATGGCATAAGCTCGCGGGCACCACGGTGCTGGCGACAATTCTCTGGCTGGCGGTGTATTGGATTTCCAACCAGGAATGGGCGAGCTTCCGCGAGGGCTGGCTGGCGATTCCCGAGCGTTGAACCTGGAAATCCAGCGTGCAATGCGCTGGCAATAAGGGCCGACCCTCACGACACAGCGAGAACCAGGCCCAAAAATCGCACAAAAAATAAGCGGACCGGCCTGTTCAGGGCACGATCCGCTTCGCTTCAAGGCAGGCCGGGGCTTTTCGCCCCTTTTTTCGCCTTCGTTACGGTCGTTAAGCGTTGAGCGCCCCGATCGTTTTCGCCAATCTGTCTTCAGAGAGAGGGTTGGTCCTCTTTCTGCCGTGTGACTGGCGTTTCCTCCCTAAACTTGGGCTGCGCGATAACTCGCGCAGCCCATTTTTTTTAGCCCAAAGCCTCGGCAGGCGGAAGCAATTTTCGCAGCCAAAATGGGCGAATCAGGCAGGAATCTTACGAAAATCGATGCTGCGCTGCAGTTAAATTGCGTCGCTTGCGCAACGATCCGGCTGATTGGGACGTTCTACGCTATTCCTGGCCTCGATCCGCGCCGTCGGCGCGCCCCTGGCCTGTCTTGCCGGCATGATTCGCCGCCGCGGTGATTCCACCGCAACGCGTCATGCTCTAGGTTGCCTACGCCATCCATCGAGGACCAAACGCCTTGCGCCTTTCCCGCGCCTTCCTGCCCACCCTGAAAGAAACCCCGGCGGAAGCGACCATCGTCTCGCATCGCCTCATGCTGCGCGCGGGGCTGGTGCGGCAGACCTCGGCCGGCATCTATGCCTGGCTGCCGCTGGGCTGGCGCGTGCTCAAGCGCGTTGGCCAGATCGTGCGCGAGGAGCAGGACAGGGCAGGGGCCCAGGAAGTCCTGATGCCCACCATCCAATCGGCCGAGCTCTGGCGCCAATCCGGCCGCTATGACGGTTATGGCAAGGAAATGCTGCGCCTCGTCGACCGGCACGATCGCGAGATGCTCTACGGCCCCACCAACGAGGAAATGATCACCGAGATCTTCCGTGGCTATGCAAAGAGCTACCGCGACCTGCCGCGCAACCTCTACCACATCCAGTGGAAGTTCCGTGACGAGGTCCGCCCGCGCTTCGGCGTGATGCGCGGCCGCGAATTCCTGATGAAGGATGCCTATTCCTTCGACCTGACGCAGGAGGCCGCGCAGCACGCCTATCGCCAGATGTTCTTCGCCTATCTCAGAACCTTCCAGCGCCTGGGGCTGAAGGCCGTGCCGATGCGCGCCGATACCGGCCCGATCGGCGGCAATCTCAGCCACGAATTCATCGTCCTGGCCGAAACCGGCGAGAGTGCCGTCTTCTTCGACAGCGCCTTCGAGGCCTCGGATTGGGCCGCAACCGTGCAGGATTACGACGATGTCCCGGCCCTGAAATCGGGCTTCGACGCGGTCACCGCCATGTACGCCGCGACCGATGAGATGCATGACGCCACCGCCTTCGCCGCCCTGCCCGAGGATCGCCGCCGCGAGGGCCGCGGCATCGAGGTCGGCCACATCTTCTACTTCGGCACCAAATACAGCGCCGCCATGGGCCTCTCCGTCCCAGGCCAGGACGGCAAGCCAGTGGTGCCGGAGATGGGCAGCTACGGCATTGGCGTCTCCCGCCTCGTCGGCGCGCTGATCGAGGCGCATCACGACGAGGCCGGCATCATCTGGCCCGATTCGGTGGCGCCCTATGCCGCCGCCATCCTGAACCTCAAGCAGGGCGATGCCGCCTGCGACGCGATCTGTGACGCGCTGCATGCCGGCCTGCCGGACCAGGCCGTCTATGACGACCGGGCCGAGCGCGCCGGGGTGAAATTCGCCGATGCCGACCTCATGGGCTTCCCCTGGCAGGCCATCGTGGGCCCCCGCGGTGCCGCCAATGGGGTGGTCGAGCTCAAGCGCCGCGCCACCGGCGAGCGGGTGGAGGTCTCGGTGGAGGAGGCCCTGGCGCGCATCCATGCCAGCCTTGCCGCGATCTGATGCCCGACCCCAGGCGCATGCTCATGCCGCTGATCATGTTCAGCACCGGTGTGGGCATCATGCGGGCCGTGGACCCGCCCTGGCCGCTCTGGCTCACCGTCCTGCTCGGCGGTGTGATGGGCCTGGGGCTGCTCTGGGCGGTCGCCGTCCTGTTTCGCCGCTTCTGATGCACCTCTGGCGGAAAGCGTCGCGTCGTGGCGCAGTTTCACGTCCCTCATGCAGGGTAGAATTGAACCTGCTCCGCCAACATAGCCGCCAGAGCGGTCTCGCCTGAACCGATTCCGGTTCGGGCGAGACCGCTCCGGACCCCTGAACCCACACAACACGGGACACCATGTTCAACCCCTTCGAACGGATGATCGCCTTCCGCTACCTGCGCGCGCGCAAGGGCGAGCGCTTCGTCTCGGTCATCGCCATCTTCTCCCTGGTCGGCATCGCGCTTGGCGTGGCCACGCTCATCATCGTCATGAGCGTGATGAACGGCTTCCGGCAGGAATTGCTCGGCCGGATTCTCGGGTTGAACGGCCATATGCAGATCTCCTCGGCCCAGCCCGGCAATATCCCGGATTACGGGCCATTGACCGAGCGCATCCGCGCCGTGCCGGGCGTGGTCAGCGCCACCCCCATGATCGAGGGCCAGGTCCTGGTGACCTCCGAGAGCGGCGGCGCCTCAGGCGGCCTCGCCCGCGGCATCAGGCCCGAGGACATGGCGGCGCGGCGGATCATCGCCGGCAACATCCGCGCCGGCCGGCTCAGCGATTTCACCGGCGATGACGTGGTCATGATCGGCACCCGCATGGCGGCGCGGCTGGGGCTTGCGATCGGCGACCGGCTGACGGTGATCTCGCCCCAGGGCCGCACCACCGTGCTCGGCACCGTTCCCAGGCTTCGTGCCTATCGCGTGGTCGCGATGTTCGAGGTGGGAATGAACGAATACGACAGCACCTTCGTCTTCCTGCCCATGGCGGCAGCCCAGACCTTCTTCCAGACCGGCGACGCGGCGAGCCAGATCGAGGTTTTCGTCGAGGACCCGCTGCGGGCAAGGGCGGTGAATGCCGCCATCCGCGCCGCTGCCGGCAGGCCGCTGCGCATCCTGGACTGGCAGGACGCCAATTCCAGCTTCTTCAACGCGGTGAAGGTGGAACGCAATGTGATGTTCCTGATCCTCACGCTGATCATCATCGTCGCCGCCTTCAATATCGTGAGCTCGCTGATCATGCTGGTGAAGGATAAGGGGCGCGACATCGCGGTGCTGCGCACCATGGGGGCGACGCGCGGCGCGGTGATGCGTATTTTTCTGCTCTGCGGCGCCTCGATCGGCATCCTGGGCACGAGCATCGGATTCCTGCTCGGTCTGGTCTTCTGCCTCAACATCGAGAGCATTCGGCAATTCATCCAGATGCTCAGCGGCACCGAGCTCTTTTCGGCCGAGATCTACTTCCTCACCCAGCTCCCCGCCGTGGTGGACCCCAATGAGGTCATCCAGGTCGTGCTGATGGGCCTGGGCCTGTCGTTGCTGGCCACCCTCTACCCCTCCTGGCGGGCGGCGCGGACCGACCCTGTGGTGATGCTGCGCAATGAATAGCCCCGCCCTGGAACTGCGCGGCGTCGCCCGCCGCTACCGCACCGAGGCTGGTGAGCTCACCGTGCTCGATCAGGCCGATCTGCGCTTGCATGCCGGCGAGATCGTGGCGCTCGTCGCCCCTTCGGGCACCGGCAAATCCACCCTGCTGCACCTCGCGGGCCTGCTGGAACGCCCCGATGCCGGCGAGGTTTTCATCGGCGGCGAGGCGGCGGGGACGCTCAGTGACGATGCCCGCACCCGCATCCGCCGCGGCACAATCGGCTTCGTCTACCAGTTCCATCACCTCCTGCCCGAATTCACGGCGCTGGAGAACATCATGCTGCCGCAGATGGCCGCCGGCGCGCCGCGCTCGGTGGCCGAGACCCGGGCGCAGGACCTGATGCTGCGCTTCGGCCTGAAGGGGCGCGAGGGGCATCGGCCCGGAAAACTTTCGGGCGGGGAGCAGCAGCGCGTCGCCATCGCCCGCGCGCTGGCCAACCGCCCGCGCGTGCTGCTGGCCGATGAACCGACGGGCAATCTCGATGTCGGCACCTCCGAACGCGTCTTCGCCGAATTGCTGGAACAGGTCCGCGAGCAGGGCGTGGCCGCGCTCATCGCCACCCACAACCCAGCGCTGGCTGCCAGGATGGACCGCACGGTCACCCTCGCCGCGGGTTCCGTCGTGGCGGCGTAACCTCCGGCTCATGCCCGGCGAAGACCATGCAGCAACAAGGAACGTCGTCATGACCATCCGCCTCGCCGCCGCCGCCCTCTTCGCCATCCTGCCGATGGCCGCCATCGCCGAGAGCCTCCCCGGCCCCCGCACCCCCGCACCCTTTGCCATCGTGCCGCTGGTCGAGCTGCACCAGGCCCGCCGGGCGCTCGCCGCCGGCCAGTCCGAGCCCGCCCAGGCCGCGATCGACCGCGCCGCGGTGTCGCTGGCCCGGACCCAACGCCTGGCGCCGGCGCCGCGCGCCGAGCTCGCAGGGGTGCTGCTGATGCAGGTCTCCGATGGCCGCGCCGCCATTGCGGCGATGCGCGAAGCCGAGGCGGTGGCGCTGCTGGACGGCACCATCCGGAAGTTGCGCGCGCAGCCGCATTACTGAGGCAGGTCGCTCGCAGCCTCGCATCGGCGCGGCCGTAGCAGGGCCTTCGGCATAGCGCCGCGCGGGGCATCGTGATGTTTGCCCAGGGCGAAGTCGGGCACGCCGCCCAGGCCTATTCGCCGGGAGTCGGCAGCGCCTCCCCCCTGACCGGCGCCGCCTCGACCGACCGCTTTGCGCGGAAGATGCGCAGCACCAGGACGAAGAAGACCGGCACGAACAGCACGGCGAGAACCGTGCCGGCCACAACCCCACCGATCACACCGATACCGATCGCATTCTGCGCCCCCGACCCCGCGCCGGTGGCGATGGCGAGCGGCACGACGCCGAGCGTGAAGGCGAGCGAGGTCATAATGATGGGACGCAGGCGCTGGCGCGCCGCCTCCTCCGCCGCATCGACCAATGAAAGACCACGGTTGAACCCATCGCGGGCGAATTCCACGATCAGGATGGCGTTCTTCGCGGTCAGCCCGATGGTGGCCAGCAGGCCGACCTGAAAATACACGTCATTGGCCAGGCCTCCGACCAGGGTGGCGACCACCGCGCCCAGCACGCCCAGCGGCACCGCCAGCATGACCGCGGTCGGGATCGACCAGCTTTCATAGAGCGCCGCCAGACACAGAAACACCACCAGCAGCGACAACGCATAAAGTGCCGGCGCCTGCCCCGCGGATTGCCGCTCCTGGTACGACAACCCGCTCCATTGGTGGCCGAAGCCCGGGGGCAATTGGGCCATCAGCCGCTCCATCTCGTCCATCGCCTGGCCGGTGGAGTAGCCAGCCGCCGGCTGGCCCTGGATCTCGCGCGAGCCAATGCCGTTGAAACGTTCAAGACGCGGCGAGCCGAAACCCCATTCGGTGCGGCCAAAGGCGGAGAACGGCACCATCTGCCCCTGCGCGTTGCGCACGAACCATTTGTCGAGGTCGCCGGGCGTCATGCGCGCGTCCCGCTCGCCTTGCATGAAGACCCGCTTGACCCGGCCGCGATCCATGAAGTCGTTGACGTAGGTCGCGCCCCAGGCCGTGGCCAGGGTGGTATTGATCTCGGTGACGGAAAGCCCCAAGGCGCTGGCGCGTTCCCAATCCACGAGCAGGCGGAACTGCGCCTCGTCATTGAGGCCATTGGGGCGCACCCGCGTCAGGATCGGGCTGGCCTGCGCCAGGCGCAGCAACTGGTCGCGCGCCGCCATCAACGCGCCATGGCCCTGGCCGCCGCGGTCGAGCAGCTGGAAGGAAAAGCCGGTGGCATTGCCCAGCTCGCGCACGGCGGGCGGCGAGGAGGCGACGATCAGCGCGTCCTGATAGCCGCCAAAACGGGCATTGATCCGCGCCGTCAGCGCCGTGACACTGTTCTCAGGGCCACGCCGCATATCCCAGTCGCGCAGCGTGATGAAGCCCAGGCCAGAAGCCTGTCCACGGCCGCCGAAGCTGAAGCCATTGATGGCGAAGAAGTTGTCGACCACGGCCGATTCCTCCTCACGCAGGTAGCGGCCGAGTTCGTCCAAAGCGCGCTGGGTGCGGTCGGCGGTCGCACCAGGGGGGGCGGTCACCTGGGCGAAGGCGATGCCCTGGTCCTCATTCGGCAGGAAGCCGCCGGGCACGCGCAGGAAGGCGTAACCCAGGGCGCCGAGCAGTACTGCATAGATCAGCAACATCCGCGCCGGCCGGCGCATGCTCGCCCGCACGCCGCCGACATAGCCGCCCGTGATTCGGTCGAAGCCGCGGTTGAACCAGCCGAAGAAGCCGCGGGTGCCCTGGCCTGGCTTGTGCGGCTTCAGCATGGTGGCGCAGAGCACGGGGGTGAAGAAGATGGCGACCAGCACCGACAGGGCCATGGCGGTGGCGATGGTCACCGAGAATTGCCGGTAGATCACGCCCACCGAGCCGCCGAAGAAGGCCATCGGCAGGAACACCGCCGAGAGCACCAGACCGATGCCGATCAGCGCGCCAGTGATCTGGTCCATGGATTTGCGCGTGGCTTCCAGCGGCGAGAGATGCTCCTCCGCCATCACGCGCTCGACATTCTCGACCACCACGATGGCGTCATCCACCAGCAGGCCGATGGCCAGCACCAGGCCGAACATGGTCAGCGTGTTGATGCTGAAGCCCAGCGCCTGCAGCACCGCGAAGGTGCCCAGCAGCACCACCGGAATGGCCATGGTCGGGATCAGCGTGGCGCGCAGGTTCTGCAGGAACAGGAACATCACCACGAAGACCAGCGCCACCGCCTCCAGGAGCGTGATGATGACGGCCTTGATGGAGCGCTGCACGAAGGGGGTGGTGTCCTGCAAATAGGCAACCTCGATCCCGGGCGGGAAGCTCGGGCGCAACCGCTCGACGGTGGCGCGCACCGCGGCCGCGGTGTCCAGCGCATTGGCGCCGGTTGCGAGCCGGATGCCGATGCCACTCGCAGGGCGGCCATCGAGCAGGGTGCTGATGGCATAGTTCTCGCCGCCGATCTCGACCCGGGCCACGTCGCGCAGGCGCACCTGCGCGCCGTCGGCACGCACGCGCATGAGGATGGCGCCAAACTCCTCCACGGTCTGGAGATAGGAGGGCCCGATGATGGTGGCATTGAGCTGCTGGCCGGGCAGCGCCGGCAGACCGCCCATCTCGCCGCTCGAGACCTGCACATTCTGCGCCCGCACCGCAACCGCGACATCTGCAGGGGTGAGCCCGAAATTGATCAACTTCGCTGGGTCCAGCCAAATCCGCATGGCATACTGCGCGCCAAAAATCTGGAAATCGCCCACGCCGGGGGTGCGGCTGATCGGGTCCTGAAGATTGGCCACGAGGAAGTCGGAGATGTCCAGGCGCTCCATCCGCCCATCGGTCGAGACGAAGCCGACCACGAGCAGGAAGTTGCCGGAGGATTTGACGACGCGGATGCCCTGCTGCTGAACGGTCAGCGGCAGGCGCGGCACTGCCAGCTGCACGCGGTTCTGCACCTGCACCTGGGCGGTGTCTGAATTGGTGCCCGGGGCGAAGGTCAGCTGGATACGGGCCTGGCCATCTTTGGTGGTCTGGCTGTCAAAGAAAAGCAGGTTGTCGATGGCGCTGAGCTGCTGCTCGATGATCTGCACCACCGTCGTCTGCACAGTCTCCGCCGAGGCACCGGGAAAGGCGACGTTGATGGAGATGGCCGGCGGCGCGATCGCCGGGTATTGCGCGACGGCCATGCTGCGCAATGCCAGCAGCCCGGCCAGCATCATCCCGATGGCGATGACCCAGGCGAAGACCGGGCGATCGATGAAGAAGCGTGCCATGGCGCCCTCCTAGCTCGCGACCCGCGCGGGCGCGCGCTCACTCGCCTCGACACGGATGCCGGCACGAACACGCTGCAACCCCTCGACGATCACGCGGTCGCCATGTTCCACACCCTCGGTCACCAGCCAGTCAGTGCCGATAACGCGGTTGGCGCGCAGCACGCGGCTCTCGACCACCCCGGCCGCGTTCACCACGAAGGCCATGGGCTCGCCACGCGGGGTGCGCAGAACGGCGCGCTGCGGCACGAGGATGGCGCGGTCGGTCACCCCCTCCTCGATACGGGCGCGGACGAACATGCCGGGCAGCAGCAACTGGTCGGGATTGGGGAACGCCGCGCGGATCGTGACCGAGCCGGTGCCCGGGTCCACGATCACCTCGGAGAACTGGACCTCGCCGGCATGGGCATATTCGGAGCCATCCTCGAGCAGCAGGCGCGCCACCGCACGGTCGGCCGAGGGGCGGCGGAGCGCGCCGCTGGAAACGTCGCGTCGGTGTTGCAGCAGCACCGAGCTGGGCTGCGTGATGTCCACCAGCATCGGGTCGAGCTGGGTGACCGAGACCAGCGCGGTGGGCTGGTTGGCGGTGACCAGCGCCCCGGGCGTCACATTCGCGCGGTTGGTGCGGCCTGAGATGGGCGAGGCGACGCGGGTGTAGTTCAGGTCGATCCGTGCGGTTTCGACCGCCGCGCGGTTGGAGAGGATATCCGCCTGGGCCTGGCGCAGCGTCGCCTCGGCATTCTCGAGGTTCTGCTCGCTGACAACCTGCGACCGGGCGAGGGAACGCAACCGATTGGCGGTGCTCAATGCCAGGCGCTCGGTGGCCTCGATCCGGGTCAGCGCCGCCTCGGCGCGGCGCAACGCAGCCTCGAAGGGGGCAGGGTCGATCTGGAACAGCGGCTGGCCCGCCCTGACGGACTCGCCCTCGGTGAAGAGGCGCTCGCGCAGCACCCCGCCGACCTGCGGGCGAACCTCCGCCACCCGGAAGGGCGCGGTGCGCCCGGGCAGCACGGAGCTGACCGGAATTTCCCGACGCTCCAGCGTCTGAACGGTGACGGCGACGACGGCGGCAACGGCCTGCGGGGTGCTCGCGGAGGCGCGGGTCGGCTGTTCTTCACAGCCGGCTGTGGCGGTGAAGACCAGGCCAAGCGCCAGAAGCCGTGAGCTCCAGCCCCGCGAGGCCCAAACCCGCGACCTGCTGCAAAAAGGCTGAGCAGCTTGCGGAATCACACCAAGTGTCTGGGACATGGAGCCTCTTTCGCAGCAGATCATTGCACAAGCGACTTCTTCTATAATCTTCCGTTCGACGCGCAAGCGAAATTACTGAGTGAATGGGTCGGGTTAAGGCGGTTTGCCCGTGCCTGCCCCATCGCTGTGCAACGCCAGTGGCGCCCATGTCCGGGTCAGGTGCAGCGGTGCGACCTCCGGCCTCGCCATAACGCCCGGCGAGGGTGGTATCAAGCATGTATCTGTCATGCGCGGCTGTCATGCGCGGCAACGGGCTTTTGCCGCGTCTTGATGTGCCGGACGCATCAGGCACGCCCATGACAGGTGCCGCATTTCCCCGAGCTTGCAACCGTGCCTCCGGGCGGGCACAGGACGCACTGACCAAAAGCATCGCGCCCGTTGATTGCGCCTTCGCGCCCGCCGCCCCATTCTGCTGTCACAACCGGGAGAAACCACATGGCCGATTACCCCAATACCCTTTTGCATATCGCAGGCGAATGGCGTGGCGGCGCCGAGGGCCGGACGATCGACGTGCTGAACCCCGCCAATGAGGATGTGATCGGCACCGTGGCCCATGCCACCCAGGTCGATCTCGACGCCGCGCTGGCCGCGGCCGAGCGCGGTTTCGGCGTCTGGCGGAAGCTCAGCGCCTTCGAGCGTTCGAAGCTGCTGCGCCGCGCGGCCGACCTGCTGCGCGCCCGCGTGGAGGAGATCGCCCGCCTGATGACCATGGAGCAGGGCAAGCCGCTGGCCGAGGCCCGCGTCGAAATCCTGGGCGGCGCCGACACCATCGACTGGTTCGCCGAGGAAGCCCGCCGCACCTATGGCCACGTCATCCCCGCCCGGGCGGAGGGCGTCTATCAGCTCACCATCAAAGAGCCGGTCGGCCCCGTCGCCGCCTTCACCCCCTGGAACTTCCCGATCAACCAGATCGTGCGCAAGCTTTCGGCCTCGCTGGCCGCGGGTTGCTCGATCATCGTCAAGGCCCCTGAAGAGACGCCGGCGAGCCCGGCCGCGCTGATCCGCGCCTTCCTCGATGCCGGCGTGCCGGGTGATGTCATCGGCCTCGTCTACGGCGTGCCCTCCGAGATCAGCGCCTACCTCATCGCCAGCCCGATCATCCGCAAGGTGACCTTCACAGGCTCCACCCCGGTGGGCAAGCTGCTCTCGGCCATGGCCGGCCAGCACATGAAGCGGGTGACGATGGAGCTGGGCGGCCATGCCCCGGCCATGGTGTTCAACGACGCCGATGTGGAACACGCCGCCAAGACGCTCGCCTTCGCCAAGTTCCGCAATGCCGGCCAGGTCTGCGTCTCGCCCACCCGCTTTCTGGTGCAGGAGAATGTCTACGACCAGTTCGTGGCCAGCTTCACCAGCCATGCCAAGGCGCTGAAGGTGGGCGATGGCCTCGATGCCACCACCAATATGGGCCCGATGGCCAATGAACGCCGGGTGCCGCAAATGGAAGCGCTGATCGCCGATGCGCGCTCGAAGGGCGCCGAGATCACCACCGGCGGCAGCCGCATCGGCAACAAGGGCTATTTCTTCGAACCCACCGTCGTCGCCGGCGCCACGCTCGACATGCGGGCGATGAATGAGGAGCCCTTCGGCCCCGTCGCCCTGATGCGGCCGTTCAAAGAGTTCTCCGATGTGGTGACCGAGGCCAACCGGCTGCCCTGGGGGCTGGCCAGCTATGCCTTCACCTCCTCGGCCAAGACGGCGCAGGCGCTGGCCGCCGGCGTGGAGGTGGGCATGATGACCATCAACCATCTCGGCCTGGCGCTGCCCGAAGTGCCCTTCGGCGGCGTGCGCGACAGCGGCTATGGCACCGAGGGCGGCTCGGAGGCGATCGAGGCCTATCTCAACACCAAATTCGTCAGCCAGTTCGGGCTGTAACGACGAGGGGCGCCGCGATTTATTCGCGCGGCGCCCCAACATCCGCCGCATTGCCGCGTTCTCCTGTCGTATCGGATGGAGAACGCGCATGAACCGTCGCAGTCTTTTCGCGGCCCTCGCCAGCCTGGCCGTCGCGGCGCCCGCCCTGGCCGCGATGCCCAGGCCGCGTCTTGCCGGTGAGGTCGGCCTGAACGACGCGCTGGCGCGCGGCCCCCTGACGGAGGAGGACGAGGCCCCCGCGGTGCTGGAGGCACAGTATCGGCGCCATCGCCGTTGCCGGTGGGAGACCCGTCAGGTCCGCTACCGCGACCGATGGGGCAGGCTGCGCTGGCGCATGGTGCGGCGTCAGATCTGCTGGTAGCGCCGCACCAGGCAGCTCCCGGGGGAAGGCCGGCCTACCAGGCCGGCCGACGCCACAGCCCGGCCAGCAGCATGCCGCCCACCACCAGGGCCATTCCCAGGAACTGGGCGACGCCCAGCGCCTCGGCCAGCACCAGCGCCGCCAGCAGGGTGCCCAGCACCGGCACCAGCGGCGGGAAGATCGCGGCCCGCCCCGGCCCCATCACGGCATAGCAATGCGAATACAGCGCATTGGCCAGCAACCCCACGCCCAGGCCCTGGTAGAGCGCCTGGAACAGCGCCTCCTCCGGTGCCGTGGCCAGCCCGCCCCAGCCGAAGAGGGCGAAATGCAGCGGCACATAGGGCAGCGAAAACGCGCTGATGATGCAGGCCGAGCGCAGCCCCGACACCCCCCAGGCCCGCAGCAGCGTGCCGTAGAGCGCCCATTGCAAGCCGCTCGCCACCAGCAGCCCATCCCCGGCCCAGCTCGCGCCGCCAAACCCCGCGCCCGCGATCATCACCAGCCCGCCCAGCAGCAGCGGCAGGGCCGCCAGCGCGCCGCGGCCCGGCCGGTCCCGCAGCACCAGCCAGCCCAGCAGCGTGGCGAAGACCACCGTGCCGCCGGGGTTCAGCACCGCGGCATGGCTGGCCGAGCTCAGCCCCACCCCCAGCACCTGCATGGCGTAATAGGGCAGGCCGCCGAGGGCCGTCAGCGCCGCGATCCGCGGCCAGGACAGCCCCCCCAACCCGATCCGCGCCAGCACCGCGGCACAGGCCAGCCCCCCCAGCAGGTAGCGCAGCATCATGATGTCGAGCGGCCCGAGCCCCGCCGCGATCGCGTGCCGGGTGGCGACGAAGCTGCCGGAATACAGCAGCATGGCCGCGAGGCCGGCGAGGATTGTGGGCATCGCGCCAGACTGCCCCAGCTCCGCCCAGCAGGACAGGCACCGCCGGCGCAACCCCGGGCATCGCGCTGGTCATGGCGCTGGCCAAGCCTATCCCGATGCCGGAGGATGGGCGGCAGGCCGGCAAAACAATCCACGACCCCGCCGGGGTGAAAGCCGTGCCCGCGCGATGCTACACAGGGCCATGGCCGAGTCCTTCATCCACCTCCACGCCCATTCCAGCTATTCCCTCAGCGAGGGCGCGATCAAGGCGGAAAAGCTGGCGCAGCTCGCCCTCGATTCGGGCATGCCGGCGGTGGCGATGACCGATACCGCCAATCTCTTCGGCGCGCTGGAATTCGCCCAGGCCTGTGCGGCGCGCGGCATCCAGCCGATCATGGGCTGCCAGCTCTGGCTCGCCCGCGCGGCCACCGACCCCCGGCTCGAGGCGGCCCGCCAGCAGCCCGATGTGCTGGTGGCGCTCGCCATGAACCCCGCCGGCCTTGAGAACCTGCAAAGGCTGAGCAGCGCCGGCTATCTCGGCGAGGACCCCTCCGGCCGCCCCGCCATCACGCTCGAACTCCTGGCCCATCATGCCGAGGGGATATTTCTCCTCACCGGCGGCACCCATGGCCCCATAGCCCGGCTGCTGGCCGAGGGGCGGCGGCCCCAGGCCGAGGCATTGCTGACCCGCCTTTCCGCGCTCTTCCCCGGCCGTATCGCTGTCGAGCTGCACCGCCACGGCACCGAGCGCGACGCGGCGACCGAACCCGGCCAGCTCGCTTTGGCCGATGCGCAGGGCCTGCCCATCGTCGCCACCAACGACGTCTATTTCGCGCTGGCGAAAATGCATGAGGCGCATGATGCGCTGCTCTGCATCGCCGAGGGCCGGACGATGGCCGAGACCGAACGCCGCCGCGTCACCGCCCATCACTATTTCAAGACCGCCGCCGAAATGCGGGCCCTGTTCCACGACCTGCCCGATGCCTGCGACAACACGCTGGCCATCGCCAAGCTCTGCGCGGTGATGACGGAGACGAAGAAGCCGGCCCTGCCGATCTGCCCCAAGGTGGGCGAGGGCATGAGTGAGAGCGAGACCGTCGCCGACATGGCCCGCCGCGGCCTGGACGAACGCCTGAAGCGGGAGATTTTCGCCGAACGACAGACCTACCTCGACCGCCTGGAATACGAGCTCGGCGTCATCGAGAAGATGGGCTTTTCCGGTTACTTCCTGATCGTCGCCGATTTCATCCAATGGGCAAAGCAGCAGGGCATTCCGGTCGGCCCCGGCCGTGGCTCGGGCGCCGGTTCGGTCGCCGCCTGGGCTCTCTCCATCACCGATCTCGACCCTTTGCGCTGGGGCCTGCTCTTCGAGCGCTTCCTCAACCCCGAGCGCGTGTCGATGCCGGATTTCGACATCGATTTCTGCCAGGATCGCCGCGGCGAGGTCATCGAATATGTCCGCCGCGAATATGGCGCCGATCGCGTCGGTCAGATCATCACCTTCGGCAAGCTGCAGGCCAAGGCGGCGGTGCGTGATGTCGGCCGCGTGCTGGGCATGCCCTATGGCCAGGTCGACAAGATCGCCAACCTCATCCCCTTCAACCCCGCCAAGCCCGTGGGGCTGAAGGACGCCATCGCCGGCGAGCCCCGCCTGCGCGAACTCGCCGCCAATGACGAGAGCACCGCCCGGCTGCTCGACATCGCGCAGCAGGTGGAGGGGCTGTATCGCAATGCCTCCACCCATGCCGCCGGCGTGGTCATCGGCCGCAAGCCACTCGCAGAAATTGTGCCACTCTATCGCGACCCGCGCAGCCCCGACCTCATCACCCAGTACTCGATGAAATATGTCGAGCAGGCGAGCCTGGTGAAGTTCGACTTTCTTGGACTGAAGACGCTGACGGTCTTGCAGCGCGCGCTGGAATTGCTGGGAGGGCAGGGGGTGGTGGTCGACCTCGCCGAAATCCCTCTCGATGACGCGAAAACCTACGCCATGCTGGCGCGCGGCGATGCGGCGGGGGTGTTCCAGTTCGAAGGCCAGGGCATGCGCGACTGCCTGCGCGCGATGCGGCCGGACCGGCTGGAGGACCTCATCGCGGCGGTGTCGCTCTACCGCCCCGGCCCGATGGCGAATATCCCCGCCTATTGCGCCCGCAAGCATGGCGAGGCCTGGGAAAGCCCGCACCCCTCCATCCACGCCATCCTGGCCGAGACCTATGGCATCATGGTCTATCAGGAACAGGTCATGCAGATCGCCCAGGTCATGGCCGGTTTTTCCCTCGGCGGCGCCGACCTTTTGCGCCGCGCCATGGGCAAGAAGGACATGAAGGAGATGGAGCGGCAACGCGCCACCTTCGTCGAAGGTGCTACCAGGAATGGTGTTAAGGACAGCACCGCCGGCGAGGTCTTCGACCTCATGCAGCGCTTCGCCGAATACGGCTTCAACAAGTCGCACGCCGCCGCCTATGCGCTGGTCAGTTATCACACGGCCTGGCTGAAGGCGAACCATCCCGTGGCCTTCCTCGCCGCCTCGATGACGCTCGATCTCGGCAATACCGACAAGCTCGCTCTGCACATGCAGGAGGCCTCGCGGCTCGGCATCAAGGTGCTGCCGCCTGACATCAATCGCTCGGCGGCGGAATTCACCGTCGATAACGGGCAGATCCGCTTCGCACTGGCCGCCATCAAGCGCGTCGGCCTGCAGGCGATGAAGGACCTCACCGCCGCCCGGCAAAAACCCTTCGACAGCGTGGCCGATTTCGCCGAGCGGGTTGACCCGCGCCTGCTCAACAAGATGCAGCTGGAGAACCTCGCCAAGGCCGGCGCCTTCGACAGCCTGGGCGCCAGCCGCGCTGGCCTGGTCGCGGGTGCCGAGACCCTGCTGCGCCGCGCCCAGGCCATGGCCGAGGAACGCGCGAGTTCCCAGGTCAGCCTCTTCGGCACGGTCGAGCAGGGCCCGCCCATGCTGCGCCTGCCCGACGTGCCGGACTGGCCGGTGCTCGACCGCCTGGCCTTCGAGGCCGAGGCGGTGGGTTTTCATCTGACAGCCCATCCGCTGGACGAGTACAAGAAAGCCTTGCGCGCCCTGGGCGTCATACCCAGCGCGATGATCGGCGAACAGGCCCGCGCCGGTGTGCGCCGGGTCAAACTCGCCGGCACCGTCACCTCGAAGAAGGAACGCAACACCAAGACCGGCAGCCGCATGGCCTGGGTCTCGATGTCCGACCAATCCGGCAGCTTCGAGGTCACCTGCTTTTCCGAGGTGCTGAACCGAAGCCGCGACCTGCTGGAAGATGGCCAGGCCATCGTGGTCACCGCCGAGGCGAAGATCGAGAATGACGCGCTGCGCCTCACCGCGCTCGATGTCGAGGCGCTGGACCGTGCCGCCGCCGGCGTGCAGCGCGGCATTCGGCTTGAATTCGACCGCGCGGAGGCCATCACCCACATCCGCGTGCTGCTCGCGCGCGAAGGGCAGGGCCGCGGCAAGGTTTCACTGGTGCCGCGCCTGGGCAACGGCCAGGATATCGAGGTGGCGCTCCCGGGTGGCTTCAACGTCTCGCCGCGCATGATGCAGGCGATGAAGGTGTTGCCCGGCGTCCTGCATGTGGAGGAAGTGTGATGCTCGCTCGCCGTTGCCTGTTGTTCTTTCCCGTCGCTGCACTGGCGGCCGGCGCCGATCTGGCACCCACCGGCCGTCTGCGGCTGGGGATCGGGGTGGGCGAGGTGGGCTCCGCCTTCTGGACCACACGCGATGCCGCCGGCGCGCCCCGGGGCGTGACGGTGGATCTGGCCCGCGCCATGGCCGCCTCGCTGGGCCTGCCGCTCGACCTCGTGCCCTACAACGCCTCGGGCGAGGTGACGGAGGCGGTGGCGCGCGGCGAGGTCGATGTCGCCTTCATGCCGACCGACCCGCAGCGCGCCGCCCGCGTCGCCTTTGGCCCCGATTTCTATCTCTTCGTCTCCACCCTGCTGGTGATGCCCGGCGTGGCCGGCCGCAGTGTGGAAGACGTGGCGGTCGCGCCGCTGCGCATCGTGGGTGTGCGCAACACCACCACCATCCGTGCCGCCGAGCGCACCTTCACCCGGGCCAGCGTCACCGCCGCCGTGGGCATGGCCGATGCCCTGGCGGCGCTGCGCGGTGGCCAGGCCGATGCCGTGGCGCTGGGCCGCGAATCGCTCGATGCCCTGCTGCCGCAACTCCCCGGCGCGCGCATCCTGGAGGGGCATTTCCATGCCTCCGGCACCGCCATCGCCGTCCCCCCCGGCCGCCCGGCCGCACTCGCCGCCGCCACCGCCTGGATGGAGGCGGCGAAGGCCGATGGCACGGTGCGCGCTGCACTCAGCGCCAATGGCATTTCGGGCCCGGTCGCGCCGCCAGGCTCGCGCAGCGGCGCGGCCCCCTGAGAGGGTGGGGGGAATGACCTCGCGCATCGCAGCCCTCGCCGCGGCCGTGGCGCTGGGCATCGGCTGCTTCCTGGTGGTGCGGCCCTTCATCTCGGCCCTGCTCTGGGCCGCGATCCTGGTGTTCTGCACCTGGCCGATCTACCTGGCACTCACCACGCGCTTTCGCATGGGCCGGACCCTGGCCGCGCTGGTGATGGTGCTGGGCTGCTTCCTCGTGCTGGTGCTGCCGCTGATCTACGCCGCCACCCATTCGCGCGGCGAGATCGAAAGCCTGGCCGAGCGGATCGAGGCGCTGCTGAGCGTGGGCGGCCCCGATGTCGCGCCCATGCTCCTGCAACTCCCGCTGATCGGCGAGATCGCGGCAGAGTGGTGGCGCAACATCGCCAATGACACCGGCGCGCTGATGGCGCTGATCCGCCCCTATGCCGGCACCATCGCGCAGAGCGCGCTCTCCATGCTGCTCTCGCTGCTGGCGGGCGTGGTGGAGATGCTGGTGGCGATTTTCCTGGCCTTCTTCTTCTATCGCGACGGCGCCGCCATCGCGCTGCGCATCCAGGCCATGACCGCGCGCTTGGCCGGCGGGCGGGCCGAGCATCTCATCCTGCTCACCGCCAATGTCACCCGCGGCGTGGTGCTGGGCCTGGTCGGCACCGCCTTCGTGCAGGGGGCCATGGCGTTTTTCGGCCTCTGGCTGGCCGGCGTGCCACAGCCCGCGCTGCTGGGGGTGATCACCGGCTGCATCTCCATCCTGCCCGTGGGCGCGCCGCTGATCTGGATCCCTGCGGCGATCTGGCTGTTCAGCCAGGGCAGCCTGGGCTGGGGGGTGTTCATGCTGCTCTATGGGGGGCTGGGCATTTCCTCGGCGGATAATGTGGTGCGGCCCTGGTTCATCGCCCGCGGCGCTGATCTGCCGCTGCTGCTCAGCCTGATCGGGGCGCTGGGCGGGGTTTTCGCCTTTGGTTTCCTCGGCCTGTTCCTGGGGCCCGTTCTGCTGGCGGTGGGCTATTCCGTGGTCAAGGATTGGGCAGATCATGGCATGCCCCGCATGCCGGCTGCCTGAGCCGCTCTTTCCCCATGGCGCCCGGCGCCCTATGACCCACTGAAACACGGGAGTCACATCGATGCGCAAACTATTGTTGGTTGCCGCCCTGGCGGCCGTGCTCCTCAACGTGGTCGCGGCGCAGGCGCGCAGCGTGCGGTGGTCGGCCAGCGGCGATCCCAATACGATGGACCCGCACAGCCAGAATGTCGGCACCGTCACCATGGTGCTGCAACAGATCTATGACCCGCTGATCGCCCGTTCGCGCGAGCTGGGGCTTGAGCCCGGCCTCGCCACCGCCTGGTCGCAGGTCGAGCCGCTGCGCTGGCGTTTCACGCTGCGCCCCAATGTCCGCTTCCATGAGGGCGAGGCATTCACCAGCGACGACGTGGTCTTCTCCATCGCCCGCGCCCAGGCGCCCACCAGCAATTTTGGCATCTTCGTCGACACCATCGCCGCGGTCGAGGCGGTGGACGCGCTGACGGTGGATATCGTCACCCGGGTGGTCGACCCCATCCTGCCCAACAAGATCGCCTCGATCTTCATGATGAGCCGGTCCTGGTCCGAGCGGAACAACGCCGCCCGCCCGCAGAACACCCGCAACCGGGAAGAGACCTTCACCGTCCGCAACGTGAACGGCACCGGCGCCTTTCGTCTGACCAGCCGCGAGCCGGATGTGCGCACCGTGCTGACCCGCAACACCGACTGGTGGGGCTGGGCCAACCCCAACAATGGCAATGTGACGGAAATCATCTTCCGCCCGATCAGCTCGGACGCGACGCGCGTGGCCGCGCTGCTGTCGAACGAGATCGACTTCGTGCTCGACCCGCCGCTGCAGGACCTGCAGCGCCTGCGCGCCAGCCCCGGCCTGCGGGTGCTGGAGGGGCCGGAGGTGCGCACCATTTTTCTCGCCATGGATGTGGCGCGCGATGAGCTGCTCTATTCCGACGTGCGCGGCCGCAACCCGCTTCGTGATGTCCGGGTGCGCCAGGCGCTGTATCACGCGATCGACATCGCCGCGATCCAGCGGGTGACCATGCGCGGCCAATCCGTGCCCACCGGCACCCTCTTCCCCGAGCAGGTCCAGGGTTTTGCGCGCGAGGAGGATGTTCGCCTGCCCTTCGACGCCGCCCGCGCCCGCGCCCTGCTGGCCGAGGCGGGCTACCCCAATGGCTTTGGCGTCACGCTGGATTGCCCGAACAACCGCTACATCAACGATGAACAGATCTGCCAGGCCATCGCCGCGATGTGGACCCGGGTGGGCGTGCGCACTGCGCTGAAATCCCAGCCGCTGGCGCCATTCTTCGCGCAGATCCAGCGCGACGACACCTCGATCTATCTGCTGGGCTGGGGCGTGCCGACGCTCGATGCGCTGTATTCCTTCCAGTCCCTGCTGGCGACCCGCAATGGCGCGCAGGGCGACGGCATCTGGAATTACGGCCGCTATTCCAGCCCGGCGATGGACGCGCTGATCACGCGCATGAAGACCCAGAGCGGCGAGGCCCGGCAGGCCGCGATCCGGGAGGCGCTGGCGCTCTACCGGGCCGATGTGCCGCATATCCCGCTGCACCACCAGATGATCCCCTGGGCGATGCGCTCGACCATCCAGATCCCGCACATGGCCAACAACCAGCCCTATTTCCGCTGGGCGGTGGTGCAGTGAGGTCGGGGGTCACCTAGATGTTCGCCTTCATCGTCTCGCGCATCCTGCAGGCCGTGCCGGTGATGCTCGTGGTCAGCTTCATCAGCTTCGCCATGTTCGCCTATGTCGGTGACCCCGTGAGCATCATGCTGGGCCAGGATTTCACCGAGGCGCAGCGCGAGGCGCTGGTGAAGTCCCTCGGCCTCGACCAGCCCTTCTTCGTGCAGTTCATGACGTTTTTGGGCAATGCGGTGCAGGGTGAATTCGGCCTCTCCTATCGCCTCTCCCGGCCGGTGGCGGAGCTGATCGGCGAGCGTGCGCCGGCGACGCTGGAACTGGCACTTTGCGCCGCCTTCATCGCCATGGCGGTGGGCGTGCCGATGGGCGTCTATACCGGCCTCTACCGCAATTCCTGGCTGAGCCGGTTTTTCCTCACCTTCAGCCTGATCGGCGTGTCGCTGCCGACCTTCCTCATCGGCATCCTGCTCATTCTCACCTTCGCGGTCTGGCTGGGCTGGCTGCCAAGCTTCGGCCGTGGCGATGTGCGCCAGGTCGGCTTCTGGGCCACCGGGTTCCTCACCGTCTCGGGGCTGAAGGCGCTGATCCTGCCCGCCGTGACGCTGGGGCTGTTCCAGCTGACCCTGATCATGCGGCTCGTGCGCGCCGAGATGCTGGAAGTCATGCGCACCGACTACATCAAATTCGCCCGCGCCCGCGGGCTGTCCAACCGCGCGATCAATTTCGGCCATGCGCTGAAGAACACGCTGGTGCCGGTCATCACCATCGCGGGCTTGCAGTTGGGCGCCATCATCGCCTTCGCCATCGTGACGGAGACGGTGTTCCAGTGGCCCGGCATGGGCCTGCTCTTCATCCAGAGCGTCGGCGCGGCCGACATTCCCGTCATGGCGGCCTATCTCATGCTGATCGCGCTGGTCTTCGTGGTGATCAACCTGATCGTGGACCTGCTCTACTACGCGGTCGATCCGCGCCTGAGGACACGCCGATGAAGCGCAGCTGTTCACGTCTCCGGCCGTGCCGGCCTGTAACGACAGGGGCGGGCCGATGAGGGCCTTTTTCGACAGCGACATCTGGTGGTCCTTCACCCGCTCCTGGATCACCATGGGCTCGGCGCTGGTCGCCTTCATCTGCATCGCGGGCAGTATCGCGGCACCCCTGCTGGCGCCGCACAACCCCTTCGACCTGGCCTCGCTCCAGCTCATGGACGCCTTCAAGCCGCCGGCCTGGACGGCGGAGGGCGATCCGCTCTATCCGCTGGGCACCGATGACCAGGGGCGCGACATGCTCTCGGCCATCATGTATGGCGCGCGCGTCTCGCTGCTGGTCGGCTTCTCCGCCACCATTTTCGCCACCGTGCTCGGCGTTTCGGTGGGGCTGCTGGCGGGCTATCTCGGCGGCACGGTCGATGCGGTGCTCATGCGCATCGCCGATATCCAGCTGACCTTTCCCTCCATTCTCGTGGCGCTGCTGATCGACGGCATCGTGCGCGCCGCCGTGCCGCGGGAGGTGCATGACCAGATCGCGCTCTTCGTGGTGATCCTGGCCATCGGCGTCTCGGAATGGCCGAAATTCGCCCGCACCGTGCGCGGCTCCACGCTGGTGGAGCGCAACAAGGAATATGTCCTGGCCGCGCGCGTCATCGGCCTGGGCCGCTTCAAGATCATGTTGCAGCACGTGCTGCCCAATGTGCTGGGCCCGGTCTTGGTGATCGGCACGCTGAACCTGGCGCTTGCCATCCTGGCCGAGGCAACGCTCTCCTTCCTCGGCGTGGGCGTGCCGCCCACCCAGCCCTCGCTCGGCACCCTCATTCGCATCGGCAATGATTTTCTGTTCTCCGGCGAATGGTGGATCACGATCTTCCCGGGTGTGGCGCTGATCATCATGGTGCTCTCCGTCAACCTGCTGGGCGATTGGTTGCGTGACGCCCTCAATCCGAAGCTGCGGTGATGGGCATGGTGTCGATCAACTTGTCCCGCTCCGTCGCTTCGCTCCTGCGCGGGGTTGAGCGATGAGCCTTCTCGAAGTGCGCAACCTGCGAGTCGAATTCCCCACCCGCCGCGGCACGCTGGTGGCGCTGGACGACGTCTCATTCTCGATCGCGCCGGGCGAGGTTCTGGGGGTCGTCGGCGAATCGGGCGCCGGTAAATCCATGACAGGGGCTGCCATCATCGGCTTGCTGGAGCCGCCGGGCCGCGTCGCCGGCGGGCAGATCCTGCTGGAGGGCCGGCGCATCGACAATCTGCGCTATGATGACATGCGCGCGATCCGCGGCAAGCAGATCGGCGCGATCTTCCAGGATCCGCTGACCACGCTGAACCCGCTCTACACCGTGGGCCGCCAGCTGGTGGAGACGATCACCACCCACCTACCGCTCAACCCGGCCCAGGCCCGGGCGCGCGCCATCGAGTGGCTGGAACGGGTGGGCATCCCCGCCGCGGGCCAGCGGATCGACGCCTATCCGCATGAATTCTCGGGTGGCATGCGGCAGCGCGTGGTGATCGCGCTCGCCCTTTGCGCCGAGCCCAAGCTGATCGTGGCCGACGAGCCGACCACGGCGCTCGACGTTTCCATCCAGGCCCAGGTCATCGCACTCCTCAAGGGCCTGGCGCGCGACCAGGGCACCGCCATGATGCTCGTCACCCACGACATGGGCGTGATCGCGGAAACCGCCGACCGCGTGGCCGTGATGTATGCCGGCCGCATCGCCGAGATCGGCCCGGTGCGCGAGGTGGTGAAGCAGGCCCGCCACCCCTATAGCGCCGGCCTGATGGCCTCCATCCCGCCGATGGACCGAAGGGTCGAGAAACTCGCGGCCATCGAGGGCTCGATGCCGCGCCTTTCCGCCATCCCGCAGGGCTGCGCCTACAACCCGCGCTGCCCGCGGGTCTTCAGCCGCTGCGTCGTGGAGCGGCCGGACCTCATGCCCGCCGGCACCACCGATGCCGCCTGCTGGCTCTATGCGCCGGGGTCTCCGTCATGACCGAGATGCTCTCCCCCACGCCGCCGCCGGCGATGCTCGAAACCCGCGACCTCGCGCGGTTCTTCGACGTCTCCCGCCCGCCGCTGCAACGCCTGCTGACCCGCGAGGGCCGCCGCACCCTGCGCGCGGTGGACGGCATTTCCTTCAGCATCCCCAAGGGCACGACGCTCTCCCTGGTCGGCGAATCGGGCTGCGGCAAATCCACCGTGGCGCGGCTGGTGGTCGGCCTCTACGGCCCCACCCGCGGCGAAATCCGCTTCGATGGCCAGTCGCTGGCCACCGCCCGTGCCGACCCGGCGCAGCGCAGCCGCATGCAGATGATCTTCCAGGACCCCTACGCGTCCCTGAACCCGCGCTGGCGCGTGGCCGACATCATCGCCGAGCCGCTGCGCGCGTTCAAACTCGTCGATGGGCGTGAGGCACAACAGAAGCGGGTGGGCGAATTGCTCACCCAGGTCGGCCTCTCGCCGCTCGATGCGGTGAAATTCCCGCATGAATTCTCCGGTGGCCAGCGCCAGCGCATTTCCATCGCGCGGGCATTGTCCTCCAGCCCCGAATTCCTGGTCTGCGACGAGCCGACCTCGGCACTCGACGTCTCGGTCCAGGCGCAGATCCTGAATCTGATGAAGGATTTGCAGACCCGGCTCGGCCTCACCTTCCTCTTCATCAGCCACAACCTCGCCGTCGTGCGCCAGGTCAGCGACCGGATCGGCGTGATGTATCTCGGCCGCATCGTGGAACTCGCACCCGCCGAGACGCTCTTCACCACGCCGCGCCACCCCTATACCCGCGCCCTGATCGAGGCGATCCCGGACCTCGAGATGACCGGCAAGCCGCGTACCCCGGTGGGCGGCGAGGTGCCATCGCCCATCACGCCGCCCAGCGGCTGCGCCTTTCACCCCCGCTGCCCGCTGGCCAATGATCGCTGCCGGAGCGAGCGGCCGGAGCTGCTGCTTCAGGCCGATGCCCAGATCGCCTGCCACGCCGTGGAGGAGGGCAGGGCGGCCTGACCTGATGCGGCGATCATGGCCGGACCCTGCGCGATCGCCAGGATTCAGGGCTCCAGAAACGCCCTGACATGGGTTTTCACGAAGGCGGTGTCGGCGGCATTGCCCATGGGGTTGCCGGCGCGGTGGCCCCAGATGCTGGGGATGGGCGTCAGCGTGCCATGGCGCAGATGCGGCAATTCCGCCGCATTGTCGGCGACGCGGAAATAGAGGTCGGTCTCTCCCGGCATCAGCAGCACCCGGGCCTCGATGGCGGCCAGCGCCGTGCCGAGGTCGCCGCCCTGGGCGATGTCCCCGGCATCCCAGCATTTCGCCTGGGCATACAGATTGGCGGCCGATCGGATGGCCCAGCGCGCCTCCCACTGGTGGCGCAGAAAGCTCTCGAGGTCCGGCTCGGCCGCGAGATGCAGGCCCTCTCGGTAGAAATCCTGGCTCAGCGCCCAGCTGGCATAGATCCGCGCGAAGGCGCGCATGCTGGCGACGGGCTCGGCCGAAAAGCGGCCCTGGCCGATATATTCGGGCGCCGCCTCCAGCACCGCCATCAGGCTGCGCAGGAAGACCTGGTTATGCACCGCGGTCCGGGCCGAACCGCAGAGCGCCACGATGCGATCGACCATCCCCGGACATGCCGCGGCCCAGTGATAGGCCTGCTGCGCGCCCATCGACCAGCCATAGACGGCATGCACCCGCTCCACACCGAATTGTTGCGCGAGCAAGCGCTGCTGTGCCCGCACATTGTCCCAGGCGGTGACGAGTGCGGGGTAATCCGGGTGGTTGGACGGGCTGGAGGAGAGCCCATTGCCGAACATGTCGGGCTGCACCACGAACCAGCGCGTGGTGTCGAGAATGCCCTCGGGCCCAAGCAGCCATTGCAGCTCCGGCGCCTGGGCGGAGTAGCTGGTGGGATAGACCACCACATTGTCGCGCGCGGGCGAGAGCGTGCCATGGGCATGCCAGCTCAGCCGCGCGCCGCGTAGCACGCCGCCTGAGGAAAGCGGCATGTCGCCCAGTTCGAACACACCGCTGGCTCGCATCACCGCGCCGGCGGCAGGGCGTTGGCGAAGCGGAAGGCGTCCAGGTTCAGTTCCGCCACCCGCATCCAGCTGTTCGAGGTGTCGAGGAAGTTGCGCCAGGGGGTATAGAGCCCCCGGAAATCCTCGTTCTCGGTGACGATCACCTCAAAGGTTTCGAAGGAGGCGCGATAGGCAGCCTCCATCACCGCGCGCGGGAAGGGCCTGAGCTGCACCCCCTGCGCCACCATCCGCCGCAGTGCCGGCGGGTTGGCCACGTCGTAACGCGAAAGCATCAGCATGGTCTGCTCGTTGCAGGCCACGCTGAAGGCCACCTTGAAGTTCTCCGGCAATGCCTCCCAGGCCGGCACGGAGCAGAGTGCGGTGATCTGCGCGCTGCCCTCCCACCAGCCGGGGTAGTAGTAGAAGCGGGCGATGCGGTGAAAGCCCAGCCGCTCGTCATCCGCCGGCCCCACCCATTCCGCCGCGTCGATGGTGCCGCGTTCCAGCGCGGAATAGATGTCCGACGCCGCCAGCTGCTGCGGCACCGCGCCAAATTTTGACAGGATGCGCCCGCCGAGCCCGCCGATGCGCATCTTCAGCCCGTTGAGGTCGGCCACGGAATTGATCTCGCGCCGGAAGAAGCCGCCCATCTGCACGCCGACATTGCCGCAGGGGTGCTGCACAATGTTGAATTTGCGGAAGAAGGTGCGCAGAAGATCCATGCCGCCGCCCTCGTTCAGCCAGGCCACCTGCTGCCGCGCATTCAGGCCGAAGGGCAGGCCGCCATCGAAGGCGAGTGCCGGGCTTTTGCCGATGAAATTCGCCGTCAGCACATGGCCGCATTCCACCGAGCCGTTCTGCACGGCATCGAAGGTCTGCAGCGCCGGCATCAACTCGCCGCCGGGGAAGGGGCGGATTTCGAAGCGGCCCTCGGTGAGCTGGCCCACGCGTCGGCAGAGATTTTCGGCCGAGCCATAGATCGTCTCCAGGCTGCGCGGCCAGGCCGTGGCCATGCGCCAGCGCACCTGCGGCGTCTGCGCCCGGGCCACATTCGCCATCGCCAGCACACCGCCGCCGGCCACCATACTGCGTCTGTCCATCAGCATTCTCCTTTGTGTTCAATGTCCCTGATCGGCCCGCCGCCACGGCATCGCCCAACGCTCCACCGCCCCCAGGGCGGCGATCAGCGCCACGCCGATGGCACCGAGCAGCAGCAGCGCGGCAAACACCCGCGCCGTGTCGAAGTTCCCCTGCGCCGAGAGGATGACGTGCCCCAGCCCGCTCTGCGAGGAGACGAATTCCCCCACGATGGCGCCGACCAGCGCCAGCGACATCGCCACCTTCAGCCCGGCGAAGATCGAGGGCAGGGCGGCGAAGAGCTTTATCCGGATCAGCACGGACCAGCGCGAACCGCGCAGCGAGCGCGCCAAATCCAACACATCGGATGGCGCGCTGCGCAGCCCCAACGCCGCATCCACCACCACCGGAAACACCGCGACCAGAAACGCCACCAGCACCTTGGGCGGCGAGCCGGTGCCGAACCAGATCACCAGCAGGGGCGCCAGCGCCACCTTGGGCACCGAATTCAGCGCGACGAAGGGCGGGAAGAGGATTTTTTCGAGGGTCCGGCTTTCGGTGATCAGCACAGCAAAACCCACGCCCAGGACGGCAGCGGCCAGAAATCCGGCCAGGGTGATGCCGGTGGTGAAGGCCGCCTGCTGGGCATACCAGAGCGGGAAATCGGCGATCTCGGCCACCACCGCCATGGGCGAGGGCACGAGATAGGAGGGCAGGGCGAGCAGCCGCACCGCAGCCTCCCAGCCCAGCAATGCGGCGATCAGCCCCAGCGCCTTCATGCCTGCTCCCGCAACAGGCCCATGCCTTCGAAGCTGGCGCGCAGATGCCGGGCCAGGCGGGCGAATTCCGGCTCCTCGCGCAGCGCCAGCCGGCGCGGCAGGGGCAGGTCCACCGTGACCTCCTCCAGCACCCGCCCCGGGCGCGGCGCGAAGACCACGATGCGTGTCGCCAGAAAAATCGCCTCGGTGATGGAATGCGTCACGAACAGCGTGGTCATGCGCTGGTCGAGCCAGAGCCGGTGCAGGTCGAGATTGAGCTGGTCGCGGGTGATGGCGTCCAGCGCGCCGAAGGGCTCGTCCATCAGCAGCAGCGGCGGATTTTCCAGCAGCGCGCGGCAGATCGCCACCCGCTGGCGCATGCCGCCCGAGAGTGCGGCGGGCCAGGCATTCTCAAACTCGGCGAGGCCTGTCATGCCCAGCAATGTCCGGGCGCGCGCGACCAGGGCGGGGCTGCGGGCGCCGCGCAAATCCGCCGGCAGCAGCACATTATCCAGCACGCGCCGCCATTCCAGCAACGCATCACGTTGCAAGGCAATGCCCAGACGCTCCGGCGGGCCGGACACGGCGCGGCCTGCCAGCGTCAGGCTGCCGCCGGTTGCGGTCTCCAGCCCCGCCAGCAGCCGCAGGAAGGTGCTCTTGCCGCAGCCCGAGGGGCCGAGCAGTGCCACGAACTCGCCCGCCCCGATGCGCAGATCCACGCCCTCGAGCGCCAGCGTGCCCGCCGGCCCATCATAGCGCTTGGCAAGGCCGGCGGCTTCGATCAAGCGCGCAAGCGGCCGATCAGGCCGGTGTCGAGCAGCTCATTGGTGAAATAGGCCGAAGCCGCCTCGCGCCGCTCGATCTGCCCGGCGCCGGCCAGGTTTTCGACCGCCTCGGTCCAATCCGCATCCGCCATCACGCCCATGGGCTGGCCGGCCGTCGCCGCGGTGCCGAAGAAACCCTTCAGGCTGTCGATCTGGCCGCGCAGGACCACGGGGTTGAGGCGCGCCTGCGGCTTGGCCGCCTGCATGGCGCGCACCGCCTCATCCTCGGCGCCGGCGGCGATCGCCATCCAGGCCGCCGTGGTGACCGAGGCGAAGCGGCGCAGAGCCGCGGCCCGGCCGGCAATCGCGCGCTCCGTCGCGAACAGCCCGAAGGAGGGGAAGACAAGCCCGTGATCGGCAAAGCGGATGGCACCGGACGGGCGCTGGGCCTCGGCCAGCGGCAGCACGAAGGGGATGGTGCTGAACACCCCATCGACGCGGCCGGCGAGATAGGTCCCCACCTTGGCCGCGGCATCGAGGCTGATCAGCTCCACATCCGCCCGCCGCAGCCCGCCGGCGGCGAGGAAACGGTCGAGAAACGGCGTCTCCAGCGAACCGGGCGTGAAGGCCATGCTGCGGCCGCGCAGCGCCGCGATGGCGGCGGCCCCGGTGGCCGCAGGCATGCGGTCACGCGGAAGCATCAGGCCGATATCATTCTGCCGCGCGAAGCTGGCGATGGCGCGCACCGGAATGCCGCGCCCGCGGGCGATCATCATCGGCGCCAGCGAGGCATGGCCGACATCGAACTGCCCATTGCCCACGAGCTGCACCGTGGCGACGGAGCCATTGCCATCCTCGATGCTGACCTCCAGCTCCTCGCGCGCGTACCAGCCGCGGGCCTGGGCGAGGTAGAACGGCGCCTGGCTGCCCCAGGGCGACCAGTCGAGCCGCAGCGCCATGCGCTCGGCGGCAAAAGCGGGGCGGGCCAGCACCGGTGCTGCGAGGACAGCCAGGGCAAGGCGGCGGGTGGTCATCGGGAGCCTCCATCACGGGGGTTGAAGCGCTGGCTGATCCAGGCGCGCAGCGAAGCGAAGATCATGGCGAAGATCGAGGGCGGGGCCGCCGCCACGGGCGGGGCGCCTGCGATTCCGCGCGCGAGATTGGCGCCGAATTCGCGTGCCATGCGGCCCACGAGGTCGCGCAGCAGCCCGCCGCGGGCAAAGCCGGCCAGCGCGCCGGAAAGCCGCCAGGTGATCTCGACGGTGACGGCGCTGCCTTCGCCATCGGGCGCCACCGCCCAGTTCACCTGGCCCTGCGCGCCCGAGCCGGTGCCGCCATCCCGCCCCTGGCCGGTGAAGCTTCCGGTGCGGGTGGCCGGGTCGGACACCGTCTGGGCCTCGCCGGCGAAGGCGACCCTGATCGGGCCGAGTGCCACCCGCATATGGCCCTCCAGCCGGCTGCCATCCCAGGCCGTGACCTCGGCGCCGGGCAGGCAGAGGGCGGCGCGGCGCGGGTCGGCCAAAGCGGCGAAGACGGCATCGGGTGGGGCGGCGATGCGGACGGTTTCGGTCACGCCGGCGCCACCCCCGGCCATGGAAAGGGCGACGGTCGGCAATGGCGCGGCGGGTGCAGCCGTGGCCGGCAGGGCGGGCGCGGCCTGGCGCGGCACCGGCAGGGCCATGGGCTGTGGAAGGCGGCCGGCCGCCACCGCCATCACCGCCTGGACGATCCCCTGATAGCCGGTGCAGCGGCAGAGATTGCCCGCCAGCTCCTCGCGCACCCGCGCCTCGGGCTGCTCGCCCAGGCGCAGCACGATGTCGCGCGCGGTGATCAGCATGCCCGGCGTGCAATAGCCGCATTGCAGCGCGTGATGGGCTGTGAAGGCGGCGCGCAATTCCGCCATCAGCGGGTCATCGTCGAAGCCCTCAATGGTGCGCACCGCGGAACCCTCGCATTCCACCGCGCGCACCAGGCAGCCGCGCACCGGCACATCATTCAGCAGCACGGTGCAGGCGCCGCAGGCGCCCTGTTCGCAGCCCAGATGGGTGCCGGTGAGATCCAGCCTCTCCCGCAGATGGTCGGCCAGATGGGTGCGCGGCAGCGCCGGCGCATCGACCACCCGGCCATTGACGGTGAGGATCATCGCAGCCTCTCCAGCGCGCGGATCACGGCCACCCCGCGCAGCGCGCGGCCGGGTGGGTCGAGATGGCCGAGACAGGCATCGCACTCCGCGCGCGCGCCGGCCAGCGCGGCTTCCAGCCCGCCCACGGCCAGGGCGGCGGAGGTCTCGCGCAGCAGCATGGGCGCGGTGTCGATGGCGCCGACCACGACGCGGGCCAGCGCGCCATCCAGCACCGCGGCGCCCAGCGCATCGGCGAAGGCGCCGGTCTTGCGATTGATTTTTTGGTAGCCCCAGCGGGCGTCCGCGGAGAGCCGGGGAACATCCACGCCGGTGATGATTTCGTCCGGCGCCAGCACCGTCGCATAGGCGCCCAGACAGAAATTTTCAGCCGCTATGGCGCGCGTGCTGGTCAGGATGGTGGCGCCCAGCAGCACCATCACCGTCAGCCAATCCGCCGCCGGGTCGGCATGCGCCAGCGACCCTCCCAGGGTGCCGCGGTTGCGCACGCCGCGATAGGCGATGCCGCGCGCGACATGCGGCAGCAGGCCCTGGGTGACGTCCCGCTGGCCGCTATCCTCGATGGCGGCATGGGTGAGGCCGGCGCCGAGATGCAGCGTGGTCGCATCGGCCTGCATCGCCAGCATGCCCAGCGGCTTGAGATCGACCAGCCGGGCGGGGCGGGCCAGCCGCAAATTCATCATCGGCGCCAGGGACTGGCCGCCGAGAAAGGGGCGTGTCTGCGCGTCCAGCAGCGCCACGGCGCCGGCCAGGTCCCGCGCCGGGACATAGTCGAAGGCGGCGGATTTCATCGCCAGCCCTCGCCGCGCGCCAGCGCTGTGGTGGCGCGCGCCCGCGCGACGGCGGCACGCACCCGTGCCGGCGTGGCGGGCACGGCGCAGACCACCGCGCCGAGCGGCGAGAGCCCATCGTTGATCGCATTCACCAGCGCACCCGCCGGCGCGATGGCGCCACCCTCGCCCACCCCCTTGATGCCGTGATGGCTGTGCGGCGAGGGGGTTTCGGTATGCGCGATGCGAAAGCCCGGCACATCGGTGGCACCGGGCAGGATATAGTCGAGCAGGGTGGAGGCGAGCGGCTGGGCATCCTCGCCATAGGTGCATTCCTCCAGCAAGGCGGTGCCGATGCCCTGGGCGGCGCCACCGCGGGTCTGCCCCTCGACGATCATCGGGTTCACCATGGTGCCGCAATCCTCGACGATGACGTAGTCCAGGATTTCTACCTGCCCGGTCTGCGGGTCCACCGCCACCTTCGCCGCATGGGTGGCGAAGGAGAAGACGCCATTGTCGGTGGCGGGCTTGTAGCCCTCGGTGGCTTCAAGGCCGGTGGTCTCCACGCCCTCGGGCAGGGTGTCGGGGCGGATATACCAGGCGCGGCCGATATCCTCGAAGCCGATGCTGGCCGCGCCGGCATGCAGCCTGCCGTCGCGTGCCACGACATCGGCCGGATCGGCCTGCAACAGGTGGGCGGCGATGATGCGGATGCGGCGCGCCACCGCTTCGCCCGCGCGGCCGACCGCGCCGCCGGCCATGACTATGCCGCGGCTGGCATAGGCACCGGTGGAGAAGGGCGTCTCGCCGGTATCGCCCAGCGTCACGCGGATGTTCTCGATCGGCACGCCGGTGGCGGTGTGGGCGACCTGGGCGAGCGTCGTTTCCAGCCCCTGGCCGATGGTGTGGATACCGGCGCGCACTTCCAGCGCGCCATCGGGGGTGAGTTTCACCGATGCCTGATCGAAGCCCGGCACCAGCGGCAGGCCCCAGGCCGCGAAGACTTTCGTGCCATGCGCGGATTGCTCGGTGTAGGTGGCAAAGCCGATGCCGAGATGGCGCCCCTGCGCGTCGGTTCGCGGCCCGGCGCGGAATTCGTCCAGCCCGATCATGTCCCGCGCCTGCGCGAGCGAGGCCGGGTAGTCGCCGCTGTCGTAATGCTTGTTGGTGATGTTCACGTAAGGCATGGCCGAGCCGGGCACGAGGTTCTCGGCCCGCACATCCGCCGCCTCGCGCCCCACCGCGCGGGCGATGGCGTCGATGGTGAGTTCGATGGCGAAACACACGCCGGGCCGCGCCACGCCGCGATAGGGCGCGAAGGGCGGCTTGTTGGTCGCCACCGAATACACCTCGCAGGCATAGGCGGGCACGACATAGGGGCCGGGCAGATTGCCGCCGGCCTGCGCCGCCTCCAGCACCGCGGTGAAGGGCCAGACGGAATAGGCGCCGGTATCCACCTCCACCTCGGCATCGAGTGCCAGAATTTTTCCCTGGGCATCGGCATGGGCGGTGATGGTGTAGTGATGCTCGCGCGCATTGGCGCCGGCGGTGAGGTGCTCGCGCCGATCTTCCACCCAGCGGAAGGCGGATTTGCGGGTGAGCGCCAGCCAGCACACGGCGACCTCCTCCGGCTGCAGCAGGCATTTGTAGCCGAAGCCGCCGCCGACATCGGGCGGCGCCACGCGAATGGCGGCCTGCGGAATGCCCAGCATTTCGGCGAGCCCGGTGCGGATGAGATGCGGCACCTGGGTGGAGGTGTGCACCACCAGCATCGCCGTGCGGTGGTCCCACCAGGCGACCAGGCCCTTGCCCTCCATGGGGTGCATGACCTGGCGGGCGCAGTTCAGGTCGAGCCTGACGGTGATGGGGGCCTGGGCGGCCGCGGCCTCGACGGCGGCGCGGTTGCCCACGGAACTGCGCAGGAACAGATTGTCGCCCCAGGCGGGATGCAGCAGCGCCGCACCCGGCGCTCGCCCGGCGGCGCAATGCGCGATGGCCGGCAGCTCCTCGTAATCCACGCGGGTGGCATCGACGAGGTCCTCGGCCTCGGCGCGCGTCGGCGCCACGCACATCGCCACCAGCTCACCGACATAGCGCACGCGATCATCGGCCATGACCGGCCATTCCGAGAGCTTGTAGCCGGGGATGGAGGAGCGGGTGACGATCGGCCGCACGCCCGTGAGGTCATCGAGGAAGAGCACATCCCCCGCCGGCTTGTAGCGCGCCGTGATCCGCCCATGTGCGACGGGCGAGCGCAGAAACGCCACATCCCGCAGCCCCGGCAGCCGGATATCGGCGACAAAACGCCCTTGGCCCGCGAGATGCCGGGCATCCTCCTTGCGGAGCACGCTGGCGCCGATGCCCTGGCCTGATCCGCCGTCCATGCTGCCTCCAGAATTCAGGGGCATGCTGAGCTTTCAGCGCCCCGGGTCAACCATCACACGGGAATACAAAGCGCCGTCGGCACCAGCAGATTGTCGTAAACGCAGACACGTTGCCGCAGAAGCAGGCTGCCATCGGGTTGGGGGGCGAAGATGTCGTGGTATTCGCCGACCTGCAGGATCCGGGCGTCGGGCCGGTCCGTCAGCACCTCGAAGACGATGTAATTGGCCCGCGCGGCGAAATCGCCGTTCTCGCCGACCGGATCGATGCGCAGGTTCGAGATCATGTGGCGGAGATAGCGTGGCCCGAACATCGAGGTCTTCAGGATGGCGAAGGCGCGGTCCTTCAACATCCCCATCCCCTCGCAATCGACGAGGCCGACGGGCATGCCCGCATCGCGGTTCTCGCGCGAGGTGATGAGGTAGAAGGCGTCTTCGGTGAAGAGCTCCGTCCAGGCCATGAGGTCGAGCCGGTCGAGCCGAACCGCGTATTCGCAGTTGAAGCGCTCGACCGCATCTCGAAGCAGCAGTGCCTCGATCCGGGCGTCGAGGGCATTGGGGATGTCGAGCATGCTCAGAGCTCCATCACTTCGCGCCAATGGCGGTACATCCCGCGAATGGCGGATTCACTGATCAGGGTTTCGCTCGTGCCTGTGGGCGTGGCGGGGTCGAGCGCCACGAGATGCCGCCCGCCCGGCACGTTCAGCATGCCGTCCTGGACGAATTTCATCGCCTCATTGTCCTCAAGCCCCAGGAAGCCGGCGGGGCCCATGAGGTTGCCCTGGCGCAGGCGGTGGCGCTGCATCTCCGGCGTGTCGCCCTCGAAGCCGAACATCGTCCATTTCATGATGAACTCATTGGGGCCGGTGGGCACGATCTGGCGGATGCCCAGTGTGTTCATCTCGCGCTGGATGATCAGATTGGGCCAGATCGTCGCCATGGTGACGGACCAGGGGCTGTCGAATTCGTCGAAGAAATCCATCAGGCGCGGGTCGGCCAGGGTCATGCCCTCCTTATAGGCGCGCATCTCCTTGGCGTTTTCGGCAGCCACCTTCTTGTCGCTCTTGGCCGCGCACATCACGCCGTGGCGGCCGCTGGCATCGGCCAGCATCAGCGACTTGTTGCCGGCGACCAGCAGCCCGAAGGTGACGAGGAAGGTGTGCAGCAGCGTCGCGTGATAGGGGTCCTTCAGGTTCTCGTGGTAGAGCTTCCAATTGCCCGGCAGGGTGTGGCGGTAATGGCCGAGGATTTTCAGTTTGCGGCCATCGAAGGTTGCCTCGAATTCGCGCAGCACCTCGAGGCCGAGATAGTCGGCGAGTGATTCCATATCATCAGCGTAGCTTGCGAAGATCACGCCGCGATGGGTCGTCACCGTAAGCTTGCGCGGGCCGTGATCGGCATTGCGAAAATCCTCCGGCATGCCACCCAGTCCGCCCACACCCCGACGGAACGGCACGCCCTGCAAATTGCCCTTCAGGTCGTAGGTCCATTGGTGATAGGGGCAGACAAATTCGCCGACATTGCCGGAAAGCTCGCGGCAGAATTCTGCGGCGCGGTGAGTGCAGCGATTTTCGAAGACATGGATCGTCCCATCCTCCGCTCGGCTGACCACCACCGGCGTGGGGCCGACATGGCTGCGAATGAAATCGCCAGGGCTGTCGATCTCGGACTCAAGACCCACGCAGTTCCAGGTCCGCCCATGAAAGATCTTCTCCACCTCGCGGGCATAAATCTCCTGGTCGGTATAGACCCAGTCCGGGATGCGGGTGAGGCCTTCGGCCGGCCAGGTGAAGCGGCTCCGGCGCGAGAAGATATCGGCGCGGTTGTCCATGGTGCTCTCCTCGGTTGTGTCGTCCAGCCAGCGGAATTCGTGGCCCTCGGCGTCGAAGGGCTGCGCCTCGTCCAGCAGCGCGCGGGCGGCGTGGATGGCGCCCGGCGCATCGATCGCCATCACCGCGCGCGGCACCATGCTCAGTGCGTCGCAGCTGACATAGACGTCGTCGCGCATCGCCACGCGGTCATCGCGCCCCGGCACGCCGAGCAGCTGGATGTTGCGGCCGAACTGATCGGTCCAGAACCATGGCCGCTTGACCGGCCTGGCCGGGGTGCCCGCGATGGCCCGCGCCGCGGCGGCGCCGCTCTCCTCGGCATTCTGCCAGGATTCCAGGCGGGGCTGGCCGGGCCGTGCCGCGCAATCGCCGATGGCGAAGATGCCCGCCCGGCTGGTGCGGCCATCGGCATCCACCGCGATGGCGCCGGCGGTCAGCGCCAGCCCCAGCGCCCCGGCCAGCGCGACCTCCGGCTCCAGCCCCACGCCCACCAGCACGCAATCCGCGGCGATCCCGCCCGCCGCGGTCATCACCATCAGGCCGGCCTCGCCCTGGGTGATGGCACTGACCGCCGCACCCAGCCGCAGCGCCACGCCATGGCTGGTGGCGAGTGCCGAAAAAACCTCGGCCAGGGCCGGCGGCAGCAGCCGCGTCATCAGCCCCGGCGCCGCCTCCAGCAGCGTGACCGCAACACCCAGCTGCCGCGCCGCTGAGGCCAGTTCGAGCCCGATGAAACCGCCCCCCACCACCACGGCATGCCGGGCCTGTCGCAGCGCCGCGGCAATGGCCGCCGCATCCTCGCGGCTGCGCAGATGATGAACGCCAGGGAGCTCGGCACCCGGCACCGCGAGCCGCCGCGCCGCGCCGCCGGTGGCCAGCACCAGATGGTCGAAGGGCAGCACCGCCCCATCATCCAACGTCACGACCGCATCCACCGACACCGCCCGGCGGCCGAGATGCAGCGCCACGTCCAGCGCCGCCGCGTCCTGCCCGGTCAGGCAGGGCGGATGCGGCGCCGATGGATCGGTCAGGGCGGTCTTGGACAGGGCAGGGCGCTCATAGGGCAGATGCGCCTCGGCCCCCACCAGGGCGATATGGCCGGCGAAGCCCTCCGCCCGAAGCGCACGAATGCAGGCGGCGGCAGCCTGGCCGGCGCCCAGGATCACAACCCGGGTCGCATCGCCCGAGACCACCGGCCGCGCCACCGCCGCTTCCGCCAGCACCTGTTCGGTGTCGACCCAGACCACGCCGCCACGCAGCTCCACCGCATAGCGGGCGATGTCCTTCGTCAGCGGCGCGCACATCGCCCGGCCGCTGCGGACATCGAAGCGGCCCTGGTGCAGCGGGCATTCGATCTCGCCATCGGCGAAAAAACCATCCTTCAGGAAGGCCAGCGCATGGGTGCAAATGCCATGGGTGGCGAAGACGGCATCGCCCATGCGGTAGAGCGCGACCTCGACCCCGCCGAGCTCGACGCCCAGCACCGCGCCATCCCCGATCGCCGCCAAGGGCGCCGCCGCCTGCCAGGCCATCGACCCTGCTCTCCCGCAAAATCCTGCTCCAAGCTTAGCCAGACGCGCAGCCCCGGCGCAACGGTTGCGCGTCGATTATTGATCAGTATACCCTCCTATTGTGTCACCCAGGAAAGGCTGCCGGCATGGCCCAGGAACCGCTCGCCCAGCGCGGCAATATCCTTCACATCTATGATTTCCGGGTGAAGGCCGGCCATGAGGAGGAGTTCATTCGCCTCTTCGAAGCCTTTGATTATGGCGACGACAACCCCATGCACAAATCGGCAGCCCAGGTGAAGGACGGCGTGCTCTGCCGCGACGGCACCGATCCGCAGCGCTTCTTCCTCATCGCGGAATGGAAGAACCGCGAGGAACACGCCGCGATCCTGCCCGTGCTGCGCGCGATGAAACCCGAATTCATCGGCCTGATCGAAGGCGGCGGGGCGGCCTTCACGCCGCGCTATGTCGATGTCGTCCTCTCCACCCCCGACGAGATCCTGAACAAGGCCCATGGCCCCGCCTGACCTCACCGCCGATGTGCTGGTGATCGGCGCGGGCGGTGCGGGGATGTATGCCGCGATCGCGGCGGCCGGGCAGGGCGCTGACGTGCTGCTGCTCGACCGCAGCCTGGTGGGCCGCGGCGGCGCCACGGTGATGGCGCAGATGACCGTCTCGGCCGCCACCGCCGACCGCCATGGCGATCATTGGGAACACCACCTCGCCGATACGCTGGCCGCCGGGCGCGGCCTCTGCGATCCGGCCCTGGCCGCGCTGCTCTGCGAGGCGGGGGTGGAATGCATCGAGGAAATGGCGGAATGGCGCGTGGGCTGGGCGCGCGACGGCCAGGGCTTCGCCAAGGTCCAGGCCCCGGGGCATGACCGGCCGCGCTGCGTCTATGTCGATGTGCTGAACACCGGCCCCGCCGTCTCGCGCACGCTGCGCGCGAGGGTGCAGCGCATCCCCGACATCCGCCGCATCGGCGATGTGCTGGTGACCGACATCATCACCCGCAACGGTGAGGCAGAGGGCGCCCAGGCGCTGGACATCAGCACCGGCCGGGTGCTGCGCATCGCGGCCTCGGCCACCATCATCGCCACCGGCGGCCTGACCCGGCTCTATGCCCGCAATTCCGCCAGCGCCAATATGGGCGGCGATGGCTATGCTCTGGCGCTGCGCGCGGGTGCCCGCCTGCGCGACATGGAATTCGTCCAGTTCTTCCCCATCGGCCATCTCGCCCCCAGGATGATCGGCATGGATCCGATCATGTGGGATCCCTTTCGCTACAAGCTGGGCGGGCGGCTGCTCAATGCGCTGGGCGAGGATGTCTTTGCCCGCGATGACGGCTATTCTACCACCCGCGACGTGACCACCCACGCCATTTTGCGCGAGGTGGCCGAGGGTCGGGGCTCGCCCGCCGGCGGCGCCTTTCTCTCCTTCACCCATGTCGGCGCGCAGGCGCTACGCCAGGCCTTCGGGCCGGTGATCGACCGCCTCGCCGCCAATGGCATCGACCTCACGCGCGATGCGGTGGAGGTCTCGCCCATCGCCCATTACCACATGGGCGGCGTGGTGGTGACGCGGGAGATGGCGACGGAGGTGCCTGGCCTCTTCGCCGCCGGCGAGGCGGTGGGCGGCGCCTCGGGCGCCAACCGGCTCTCCGGCAATGCCATCACGGAGGCCTTCGCCTTTGGCCGCGAGGCCGGGCGTTCGGCCGCGCGCCACGCCGCCACGCGCAGGCCACCCGCCAGCCTGCCGGCCATGCCCAGCCCCGCCGAGGCGGCCGGCCCGTCCTGCAACCCCGCCGCGATCTTCGAGGAACTCCAGGCGGTGATGACCCGCGATGTCGGCCCGCTGCGCGATGCCCGATCCCTCGCCAGCGCCGCGGCGGCGCTGACTGGTCTCGAGGCCGCGCTGGGCGATGCGCCGCCGGGCCGCCCAGGGGCCTATGATCTGGCGCGGCTGGATTGGCTCGACCTGCGCCAGGCCCTGCTGGTGGCGCGCGCGGTCGTCGCTGCGGCCCAGGCCCGGACCGAGAGCCGCGGCGCCCATCAGCGCGCCGATTTCCCCGACACCGATGCGGCCTGGCAATGCGCCCAGGCCCAGCACCTGCACCAGGGCCGGTTGCACACCGGGCGGCTCGCGGCATGAGCCAGACCGCGCAACTCCAGATCACCCGCGGCGCCGCGGGCGAGACGCCCAGGCTGGAGCAGTTCGACGTGCCCTTCCTGCCCGGCCAGTCCATTCTCGATGGGCTGCGCTGGGTGCGCGCCCATGCCGATTCGACCCTGGCGATGCGCTATTCCTGCCTCAACGCCAATGCCTGCAAGGAATGCATGATGCTGCTCGATGGCCGCGTCATCTATGCCTGCACCACCAGGCTGGAAGCGCGGGTCATGGCCCTGGCGCCGCTGCCCAACAAGCCGCTGGTGCGCGATCTCGTGACCATGATCGCCCCGCCCGATGAACGCCTGGACGGCTGAGCTCAGGCCGCGCGGTCGATCCTGGCCGGCCCCAGCGCCGCGCGGCTGACATCATTATTGGCATCGATCAGGCGCAGCAGCAGCGCCATGAAACTCTCCCGCTCGGCGGCGTCGAGCGGCGCGAGCAGGCGGTCCTGCGCCCGGCGCATGGCGCCCAGCATGGCTTTGGTCAGCCGCTCCCCCTCGGGCGTCAGCCAGGTGACGAAGGTGCGCCGGTCAAGCGCGCCGCGCTGCCGCCGCACCAGCCCGCGCCGGGCCAGGCGGCTGAGCACATCGGCCACATTGGTGCGGTCGATGCCGACATCACCGGCGATGGAATTCTGATCCGCACCCGGCTTCAGCGAGAGGGTGGTGAGGATGCCGTATTGCACCGGCGTGATGTCGAATTCGGCGCATTCCTCGAAGAAAATGGCGTAGTGGATCTGGTTCAGCCGCCGCACGAGGTAGCCCGGCCGGCGCCACAGCGGCATGCGGGTGATGAGCTGGCGCAGCTCCGGGTCGCTCACCGCATCGCTCACCGTCAGCGTCGTGGCTTCGGCCCGCATCGCCCGCCTGCCGGTTTGTTTCGCCTGAGCCATCGCAGCACCTTGCCTTCGGGGATGCAGCTTAGCGCCCGACCCGGCGCCGTCCAGCCGATTGACAGGCCGCTGCGGAATTCCGCAGTATACCCCCTAACGTCAGAACCGCCGCGAAGGACAGCATGAAGCCGCCGCCCTTCCTGCATGAGGCTCCCGCCAGCATCGATGAGGCGCTGGCGCTGCTCGCCGAACATGGCGACGGGGCGCGGATCCTGGCCGGCGGGCAGAGCCTCATGGCGCTGCTGGTGATGCGCATGGCGCGGCCCGCGGTGCTGGTGGACCTCAATCGCTGCGCCGGCCTGTCGCATATCGAGGCCGGTGACGGTGGCCTTCGCATCGGTGCGATGGCGCGGCAGATTGCGGTGCAACGCGCGGGCGGCATGGCGCCGCTGATCGCGCAGGCGCTGCATTGGGCGGGGCCGCGCGCCATCCGCAACCGCGGCACGCTGGGCGGCAGCATCGCCCATGCCGACCCCTCGGCCGAGGCGCCCTGCGCGGCACTCTGCCTCGATGCGGTGATGGTGCTGGCCAGCGCCCGTGGCCGGCGCGAGGTGGCGGCGCGCGACTTCTTCCGCGACGCGCTTGTCACCGCCATCGCGCCTGACGAGATGCTGCTGGACATCCGCATTCCGCCGCCCCTGCCGCACAGCCATTTCGCCGAGGCGGGGGTCCGCCAGGCCGATCTCGCCATGGCCGCCATCGCGGTGAATTTCGCCCTTGATGGCGGGCGGATCAGCGCGATCCGCATCGCCGCCATCGGCGCTGCCAACCGTCCCATCCGGCTCGATGCGGCCGAGGCCGCGCTGCTGGGCCAGCCCCCCAGCCCCGGTATCCTGCGCGACGCGGCCCGCGCCGGCCTCGCCGGCGCCGAGGCACCGAGCGACCTCATTGCCAGCGGCGCCCATCGCATTGCGGTGCTGGAGGGGCTATTGCCCGATGCGATCCTCGCCGCACTTGCCCCCATCCAGGCCGCGGCATGAGCGCGCGCGACATCACGCTCACCGTCAACGGGACGCCGCACACCCGCAGCGTGCCCATGCGCATGCTGCTGTCGGATTTCCTGCGCCATGAGCTGCGCCTGACCGGCACCCATATCGGCTGCGGCCACGGCGTCTGCGGCGCCTGCACGGTGGAGATCGACGGCGCTACGGCGCGCTCCTGCCTCATGCTGGCGGTGCAGGCCGATGGTGCGGCCATCACCACCGTCGAGGGCCTGGCCGGCGCCACCCTGCACCCCGTGCAGCAGGCCTTTCATGAGTGCCACGCGCTGCAATGCGGCTACTGCACGCCGGGGTTTCTCGCGGCCACGATCGAGTTGTTGCGCGAGCAACCCAACCCCTCGGACGCAGAAATTCGCGAGGCGCTGCACGGCAATATCTGTCGCTGCACCGGCTATGTGAACATCGTCCATGCCGTGCGCCTGGCGGCCGAGCGCATGCGCGCATGAGCATCGGGCACAACGACCAGCGCTCCATGCCGCGCAAGGAAGATGCACGACTGTTGCGCGGCCAGGCCCGCTTCCTCGACGATATCGAAGCGCCCTCGGGCACGCTGCACGCCGTCTTTCTGCGCAGCCCGCATGCCCATGCCCGGGTGCTGGGCATCGACGCCGAGGCGGCGCTGGCACTGCCCGGCGTTCGGGTGCTGACGGCGGCGGATTTCGCCCATCTCGCGCCCCTCTCGCCCGACCTGCCGCTACCCGGCTTCGCCCCCGTGCCGCGCCCCATCATCTGCGCCGACACCGTGCGTTTCGTGGGCGATATCGTGGCACTCGTCCTGGCCCCCGACCCCTACCTCGCCGAGGACGCGGCGGAACTCGTGCTGGTGGATTACGAGCCGCTCCCCGCGGTGGTGACGCTGGAGGACGCGCTGGCCGAGGATGCGGCGCTGGTCCACCCGCAGGCCCCTGGCAATCGCCTGTTCCAGAACATTTTTTCCAGTGATAGTTTCGAGCAGGCCTTCGCCGCCGCGCCGCATGTCTTCCGCGAAACCTTTTCGGCCTCGCGTGTCGCCACCGTCTCGCTCGAGCCGCGCGGCTGCCTCGCCCGCCATGATGCCGGGCTGGACGAGACCACGCTGTTTTCCTCCAGCCAGATTCCGCATCTCCTGCGCAACACAATCTCCACCGCGCTGGGCATCCCGGAATCGGCGCTGCGCGTGGTGGCGCCCGATGTCGGCGGCGGCTTCGGCATGAAGGCCTCCGCCTACCCCGAGGAGCTTCTGGCTGTTGCCGCCGCGCGAAAACTCAACCGCCCGATCAAATGGGTGGGCGATCGGCAGGATGATTTCCTGGCCTCCAGCCATGCCCGCGACATGCGCTTTGGCGTGGAGATGGCGATGGAGGCTGATGGCACGCTGATCGGCTTCAGGCTCGATGTCATCGCCAATGCCGGCGCCTATCCCGGCATTCCCTTCGGCAGTTCCATCGAGGCCGGCGGCGGACCGCGTACTTTTCCCGGCCCCTATCGCTTCAAGCACTACGCCTTCCGCACCCGCGCCATCACCACCCACACCACCCCCTCCGGCCCCTATCGCGGTGTTGCCGCGCCGGTCGGCTTCATGGCGCTGGAGGGGATGATGGACCGCGCCGCCGCCGCACTCGGCCTGGACCGGGCGGAGATCCGCCGGCGCAACCTGCTGCGCGACGAGGATTTTCCGTTCGTGAACGCCAGCGGCATCCGCTACGACAATGGCCCGCACCACGCGCTGCTCGCCCGCGCGCTGGAACTCTCGGACTACGCCGGCTTCGCCGCGCGCGACAGCGACCCGGACCGCCTGCGCGGCATCGGCATCGCCTGCATCACCGAGCAGACCGGGCAGGGCAGCGCCCGCTACCGTGCCCGTGGTCTGCTGCGCATCCCCGGCATCGAGGCCGCGCGGCTGAAGGTGGAGCCGGATGGCTCGGCCGTGCTCTTCGTCAGCCAGACCACGCAGGGGCAGGGGCACCTCACCACCTTCGCGCAGATGGCGGCCGAATCGCTGGGCATCGCGCCGGAAAACATCACGGTGCAGGAGGGCGACACCGCGCTCACCCCCTATGGCTCCGGCACCTTTGCCAGCCGCGGCGTGGTGGCGGGCGGCGGCGCGGTGATCACCGCGGCCGAATTCATCGCCGCCAAAATGAAGCGCATCGCCGGCCACATCATGGAGGCCGATCCGGCCGATATCGTGCTGCGCGACGGTGTGGCCGAGGTGAATGGCGTGCCCGGCCTCTCCATCACGGTGGAGGAGATCGCCCGCACCGCTCATGCGATGCGCCCGATCGGCATGCCGGCGGGCGAGAGCTTCGGCCTCGATACCACGCAGCATTGGGACCAGCCCTTCAGCTCGGTCTCGGCCGCCTGCCATGTGGCGGAGGTGAGCGTGCATCGCCGCACCGGCCAGGTGCGCGTCGAACGCTATTCCATCACCCATGACTGCGGCCGGATGGTGAACCCCATGATCGTTGACGGCCAGACCCATGGCGCCGTCCTCCAGGGCCTCGGCCCCGTGCTGATGGAGCGCCTGCTGCATGACGGGCAGGGCCAGCTGCTGACCACCACGCTGCTCGACTATACCCTCCCCACCATGCTCGACATGCCCGATATCGCGATGGATCATCTTGAGACCCCGGCGCTCGATACGCTGGGCGGCGTGAAAGGCGTGGCCGAGGGCGGCACCATCGGCGCGGTGCCGGCCCTGGTGAATGCCATCGCCCACGCCATGCGCGGCCACACCATCAATATCCGCGCCATCCCGGTGCGGCCCGAAACCCTGCTGCGTGCCATCACTTCGAAGGATTGCTGAATGTCCAAGCTGAGCCTCACCGTCGCCTGCGGCGATTACGACCGGGTCCGCGCCATCAAGGATGGCCGGGTGCAGATCGAGGGCTGCGACGTGAATTTCCTGCCGCTCGCCGCCGAGGAAGTCTTCTTCCGCGCCTTCCGCAGCACGGAATTCGATGTCACCGAGCTCAGCTTTTCCAGCACCATGATCCAGACGGCGCGCGGCGATTGCCAGTATATCGGCATCCCCGCCTTCGTCTCCCGCATCTTCCGCCATTCCAGCATCTACATCCGCACCGATCGCGGCATCACCAAGCCGGAAGACCTGCGCGGCAAAAAGATCGGCCTGCCAGAGTATCAGATGACCGCGCCGGTCTGGATGCGCGGCATGATGCAGGATGAATACGGCGTGCGGCCGGAGGAATGCATCTGGCGCTCGGGCGGCCAGGAACAGCCCGGCCGCGACGAGCGCACGCCCATCAAGCCGATCCCCGGGCTGGACCTGGCGCCCATCCCCAATGACCGCACCCTGGTCGACATGTTCGTGAAGGGCGAGCTGGACGCGCTCTTCACCGCCCGCGCGCCCTCCTGCTTCGTCGAGGGTGCGCCGAATATCGGCCGCCTCTTCCCGAATTACCGCGAGGTCGAGAAGGCCTATTACCAGAAGACCAAGCTGTTCCCGATCATGCACTTGATCGGCATCAAGAAGAGCCTGGTCGAACAACACCCCTGGCTGGCCACGAGCGTCTACAAGGCCTTCGTCCAGGCCAAGGCCATCGCCATGCAGGAGGTGCGCGACATCACCGCGCTGAACATCACCCTGCCCTGGGTTGAAGCCGAAGCGCTGGAGAGCATGGCGCTGATGGGCCAGGATTACTGGCGCTATGGCGTGAAGGAGAGCCTGCATGAGATCGATGCCCTGGCCCGTTATTCCCATGAGCAGGGCCTGTCATCCCGCCTGCTCACCGCGGCCGATCTCTTCGCGCCCTCGGTGATGGATATTTCGCGTATCTGAGCGGGGCCAACCCCGCCGGATTCTTCAGGGAAGCGCTGGTCCAGACCTTAGCCGGAGAATGACATGCACATGACCCTCCCCCGCCGTGCCCTGTTGGGCGCGGCGCTCGCCTCCCCCGCCCTGGCGCAATCGCGCTCCAGCGTCAGGATCATCGTGCCTTACCCTCCCGGGGGTACGGTGGATGCCACGGCGCGCTTCATTGGCGCGCGCGCGGCGGAGTTGCTGCAGCAGAATTGGGTGATCGAAAGCCGCTCCGGCGCCAATGGCGCGATCGGCGCCGATGCCGTGGTGCGCAGCCCGCCCGACGGCTCGACCCTGCTCTATTCCAACGAGGTGCTGCTGATGCTGCGCCACGTCCAGCGCAACGTGCCCTTCAATGCGGTGGCCGACCTCACGCCGATCTGCCGCACAGCCATCGTGCCGCAAATCCTGGTCGGCAGCCCGCGCCATGTCAGCGAGACCAGCCTGATGCCGCTGCTGGAGAATATCCGCAGGCTCCCGACGCAGTATACCTTCGCGACGCCCACGCTGGGCTCGCTCGGCCAATTCGGCGCCGCGGCCCTGGGCAATGCGCTGGGCGTGGACCTGACCATCGTGCCCTATCGCGGCACCGCGCCCGCCATCGCCGACCTCTTGGCTGGGGCCTATAAGCTGATCATCTCGCCCGCCGGCGGCGTGCTGCCGCTGATCCGCGACGGCCAGCTGCGCGCCTTCGCCGTCTGCTCCCGCGAGCGGATCGCAGCCCTGCCTGATACCCCCACGCTGATCGAAAGCGGCTTCCCCGAGCTCTGGTTCGAAAGCTGGACCGGCATGTGGGGGCCGCGCGGCCTGCCGGCGGAGATCGCCACCCGCACCCATGCCGCGGTCACCGCCGCCACCAATGAGCCGGAGAATGTGCGGCGTATCCTCGAGCTCGGCTGCGTGCCGATCAACGAGCCGATGTCGCGCATGCCCGAGGTCATTGCCGCCGAGGAGCTGCGTAACCCGATCCTCGTGCGCATGGCGCGCATGACGCCGGAGTAATCATCGCCTCTTGAAGCGCGCCCTCCCGCACGCAACATTGCGTTTATGGAAACGCGTCGCCCGCCCGTTCTGGACATGACCCCGGAGGGGGAGTTCACCACCCCGCCGCCGCCCCCGCCGATGGGGCCGGTCATGGCCGGCGTGCTGCGCGTGTCGCTGGTGGTGGCCGGCATTGCCGGAGCCCTTCTGCTGGCCGCCCTCGCCCTGGTGGCCATCGGCATCCTGCTGCCCATCCTCGCCGTGGCGGGGCTGGTCTCCGGCGGCATTCTCTGGTGGCGGCTGCGGCAGGCCAGGCGTGACGGCCGGCCGCTGCAATTCGTGGTCATCCGCCGGCCCTGATTGGGGTGACCGCGCCCTTCGGCCTTGATCCCACACGACAATACGATGTGGGACGGGATGGCCGCCCCACCACCGACGACAGCGCGCCCCCATCCTGGCTCGATGCCCGGCACCGGCTCATGCTCGGGCTTTTCGGCCTGGGGCTGGTGCTGGTGGGTGGGCTCGCCGGGGCGAGTGTCGCGGCATTGCTCTCAGGCGCCCGGGGCTGGGCCGCGGTCTTCGCGCTCGCCACGCTGCTGGCCTCGCCGCTGCTATTGCTGGGGCCGGTGCAGGATTGGTGGCGGCATCGCCGGGGCCGGCGCCAAGCCCATGCCACACGCCCCTGGTCCGACGGCGATGACGGCTATGGCTGATCCTGCTGGACAGCGCCGCGAAAACGCGAAAGGCTGACCGCCAAGCAAACGGAGGAAACCCGATGGAGCTCGCAAAAGGGCCGGTCGGCGGCGCGGCGGCGTGGAATGGGCCGGAGATGGACGGGCGGACCGATTGGATCGAAACCCTCGGTGCCGCTGAACTGGCCGAGATCGATGCCGCCATCGCCGGCCATGAGGCGGCCGGCCGCGCCATGGGCGACATCAACGCGGAGAATTTCCTTCTCCCCACCCTCGGCCCCCGGCTGCGCCGCATCCAGGGCGATCTGCTGCGTGGACGCGGCTTCGTGCTGCTCCGCGGCTTCGAGGTCGCCGGGCGCGGGATTGAGGCGAGCGCAATCGCCTATCTCGGCCTGGGCGCGCATTTCGGCGCCTTCCGCTCGCAGAACGCGCGCGGCCATCTGCTCGGCCATGTCACCGATCTCGGTCTCGACATCCAGAACCCCAAGGTGCGCTACTACCAGACCAATCGCGAGCTGGAATTCCACACCGACAGCTGCGACATCGTGGGCCTGCTCTGCCTGCGCGGGGCGAAATCGGGCGGTGGCTCGCGCATCGTCTCTTCGGTGGCGATCCACGACCGGATGATGGCGGAGAGCCCCGAGCTCTGGCGCGCGCTGCACAACCCGATGCCGACCGACCG
>CAYNBM010000004.1:0-175241 GCA_964395305.1 uncultured Rubritepida sp. | reverse complement strand
CCGGAGCTGGACCGTAGGCGGCACCTCCTGCGTCTCTGGCTCTCGCCGAAGGGCGCGCGGGAATTGCCGCCGGTCTATGCCCAGCGCTATGGCGACATAACCCCGGGCAACCGCGGCGGGATCGTGGTGCGCGACACGGTGCTGACCTTCACCTTGGAGCCGGCATGACGCCGCGCCGGGCGCTGCTGGGCGCGGCCTTGCTGGCCCCCGGCCTCGCGCGCGCGCAATGGGCGCCCGTGCGGCCGATCCGGCTGGTCGTGCCCTTCGCGCCCGGCGGCATTCTCGACCAGCTCGGCCGGATGCTGGCCGAGCCGATGGGAAGGCGCCTGGGCCAGCCCGTGGTGGTGGAGAACCGCGCCGGGGCGGGCGGCAATGTCGGCACCGCGCTGGTCGCACGGGCGCGCGGCGATGCGCATCTCATGCTGGTCGGCAGCACAGGGCCGCTCGCGGTCTCGCCGATCACCGAGCCGCAGCTCGGCTATGACCCGCTGGTCGACCTCTCGCCGATCACCCTGCTGAACGCCACGCCGCTCGTGCTGGTGGTGCGCGCGGCCGGCCCGTATCGCGACCTCGCCTCGCTGGTCGCGGCGCTGAAGGCCGAGGGCCGTGAGGTGATGTACCCCACGCCCGGCGTCGGCTCGCCGCAATTGCTGGCGCAGGAGGCGTTTCGCCAGGCCGCGGGCTTCCCTGCCGCGCCCGTGCATTACCAGGGCAGCGCGCCGGCGGTGCTGGCGGTGATCACCGGCGAATTCGCCTTCACCATCGAGAACCTGGTGCTGGTCCGGCCGCAGATCGAGGCCGGGCTGCTGCGCGCGCTTGCGGTGACCAGCGCCGCCCGCGCGCCCATGCTGCCCGACCTGCCGACCATGGCGGAACAGGGATTTCCGGGTTTCACCGCCGGCGGCTGGTATGGGCTGCTTTCACCCGGGGGCGTGGCGGAGGAGGTGGTGCTGGCGCTGCACCGGGCCGCCACCGCCGCCCTGGCCGAGCCAGAGGTGGCGCGGCGGGTGGCGGAGATGGGCGGGCCGCCGATCGGCAATAGCCCGGCGGAATTCCGCGCCCACATCCGCTCCGAGACCGAGCGCTGGCGCGGTGTGATGGCGGCGGCGCGCTAGAGCATGATGCGTTGAGGCGGAATCGCCGGAAACGCTGAATCATCTCTCAGCAACGGTTAGACCATGCGGAGTGAGCGCATGTGAACGCAGCATGGTCTAAGGGCGGCCAGCGCCCTCCCAAGAACTCTTTCAGGCCACCAGCCGGGCCGGCGCCTCCAGCGCGAATCCGCCGCCAGCAGCCGGTAGCTCTCGGCCCGTGCGGTCGCGCTGTGGCAGGGGCTGAGGATGGCGACCTCGCCCGCGCCATGCGCCGCGGCCAGGGCCTCTATCTTCGCCCGCACCTGCGCCGGATTGCCGATCAGCGCACGGTCGCGCAGGCGCTGGACATGGGCGCGCTCGGCCTCGGAATAGGGATAGGCATCGGCCTCCTCCGGGCTTGGCAGCGGCAGGAAGCGGCCCTGGTCGCGCCACAGCCGGGCCAGCGCGCGGGAGGAGAAGAGGCGATGCGCCTCAGCCTCGGTCGCCGCCGTCAGGGCGAAGACCGCGAGGGCGGCATTCGGCGCGGGGTTGGCGGCGCTGGGGCGAAAACCCTGGTGATACAGCTCCATCGCCTGGTCGCTGCCCGCGCCATCGGTGATGAAGTAGGCGTAGCAATAGGGCAGGCCGAAATAGGCCGCGACCTGGGCGCCGTAATCGCTGCTGCCGAGGATCCACAGCTCGGGTTTTGTCGGCACCGCGGGGCTTGCGGTGACGGCGCGAAAGGGGTGGTCCACCGGCAGCCCCTCGCCCAGCCAGCCCTGCAGGTCACGAATTTGCTGCGGGAAATTGTCGGCCGCCGTGCCGGCATTGGGGTTGAGCGCATAGGCGGTGCGGCCATCGCTGCCCGGCGCGCGGCCCAGGCCGAGATCGATCCGCCCCGGCGCAATCGCCTCCAGCACGCGGAACTGCTCCGCCACCTTCAGCGCCGCGTAATGCGGCAGCATCACGCCGGCACTGCCCACGCGGATGCGCCGGGTGGTGGCCGCGATGGCGCTGATCAGGATTTCCGGCGCCGAGCCGGCATGGGCCGAGGAATTGTGGTGCTCGGCCAGCCAGTAGCGGTGATAGCCCCATTGGTCCGCCATCCGCGCCAGCGCGAGCGTCTCGCGGATCGCGTCATCCGGCCCGCGGCCGGTGACGACAGAGGACTGGTCGAGGATGGAGAGGGCAATGGGCATGGTGTTACTATAGGGCGCCGTCCGTCCCCGGAAACCCTATTCCTCCACCCGGGGCGGGCCGGCCAGCACGCCGCCATCGATGACGATGCTTTGGCCGGTCATGAAGCCCGCGGCCGGGCTGGCCAGAAACACCGCCGCACCGGCGATCTCATCGGGCTCACCAATGCGCTGCAGCGGGCTGTCGCGGGTCCGCTTCTTCAGGTTCGCCGCATCCTCCCACAGCGCGCGGGCGAAATCGGTGCGGACCAGGCCGGGCGCGATGGTGTTCACCCGCACCCCCTTCGGCCCCCATTCGGTGGCCAGCGCCCGGGCCAGTTGCATGTCCGCCGCCTTGGAGACGCCATAGATGCCCAGCATGGGCGAACCCCGGAAACCGCCGATGGAGGAGATGAAGATCACCGAGCCCTCGCCCCGCGCCGCCATGGCCGGGATCGCCATCTGGCTGAGCCAGAGGTTGGAACGGACATTGCCGTTCATGATCCGGTCATAGGCCTCGTCGGAAATCTCCTGGCTGGGGCCGAAATAGGGGTTGAGCGCCGCGTTGCAGACCAGAATGTCGATCTGCCCCCAGGCCGCGGTGGTGGCATCGACCAGCCCCTGCAAATCCTCTTTGCGCGAGATCGAGGCGGCATGCGCCATCGCCGTGCCGCCCTGGGCCGCGATGTCATCCACCACGGCCTGGCAGGCATCGAGCTTGCGCGAGGAGACCATCACCTTCGCGCCATGCTGGGCGAGGCGGATGCAGATGGCGCGGCCGATGCCCCGGCTGCCGCCGGTGACCACCGCGGTCTTGCCGGTGAGATCGAAGAGATTGTTCAAGGCGATTCCTCCATGCCAGTCGCGAGCCTAGGGCAAGGTCGGGACATTCTCCAATGGCCGCCGCGGCCTGCAACCCACGCGCGCCGGCGCAACATCCGGAAGGCGGCGCTGCGCGCGCCCGCTAGACTGCCGCCATGACCCAATTCCGCTGCCTGCCCATGGACACCACCTCCGCCCAGCGCTTCCGCGCCACTGGCCGCGACGATCGCGGCGGCCCGGTCCATCGCCGCGCCGTCGACGGCCCGGGCTTCCCCTGCCGCCACTGCCTCAGGCTCGGGCTGCCCCCCGAGACCATGCTGCTGGCCAGTTGGGACCTGCCGGCGCCGACAGGTCCCTATTGGACGCCATCGCCGGTCTTCCTGCACGCGCATGACTGCACCGCCCGGATCGAGGAGGACCGGCTGCCTGAGACGGTGACGGAGAACAGTATCATCTCCCTGCGGCATTACGATGCCGAGGGGATGTGCCTTTACGACCTCGGCCTCGTGCTGCCGGGGCACGAGGCCGAGGCGCCGCTGCGCGAAAGGCTGGCAGACCCGCGCGTGGCCTTCGTGAACATCCACACGGCAAGGCCGGGCTGCTGGCTGACGCGGGTCGAGCGGGGCTGAGCGGCGTTACATCATCCGCCCGCCACCCAGCGCGCCGACCAGCCACATCACCAGCACCACCACCAGCACCAGCCCCAGCACGCCACCCAGGCCGCTCGCGCCATAGCGGTTGTAGCCGTAATAGCCGCCGCCGCCGCCCAGCAGCACGAGGAGGACGACGATGATCAGGACGGTGCTCATGTTAGGGATCCATTCGGGACGGGTTGCGCCACGCAGGCCCTGAACAAGGCGTTCCAGGCATGGTTGCGTGGCATGACAACGCGCCAGGTCTCCCCGGCGTTGCAGCCCTACAGCGCGGCCCTCATGCGGTGCAGCGCCTCCGCCTCGCCCAGCGCCGCCAGCACGGCATCGATCGGCGGTGAGTTCAGCGTGCCGGTCAGCGCCGCGCGCAGCGGCTGGGCCACCGCGCCGAGCTTTTGCCCCTCTGCCTCGGCGAAGGCCTTCAGCCGCGCTTCCAGCGAAGGTTTCGACCAGTCGCCGCCGGCCAGCGCCTCTGCCAGCCGGGCGAGACGCGCGCGCGCCTCCTCGCCCAGCATGGCCACAGCCTTGGCGTCGGGCGCCGGCGCGCCATGGCCGAGCGCGAAGCGCGCCCCCTCGGCCAGTTCATTGACCGATTTCGCCCGCTCCTGCATCGCCGGCATCAGGGCAGCGATGCGGGCCAGCCCGGTGGCATCGGGTGCCAGTTTCTCCGCCACCATCGCCGCCAGCCGGGCAGGATCGGCGGCGCGCAGATACACCCCGTTGATGTGGGTGAGCTTGGCATAATCCATGCGCGAGGCGGCGCGGCCGACATCGGCGATGTCGAAGATTTTTTCCGCCTCGGCATGGCCGATGATCTCGGTATCGCCATGCCCCCAGCCCAGCCGGAGCAAGGCGTTCAGTGCCGCTTCCGGCAAAATCCCCTGGTCGCGCCATTCCAGCACGCCCACGGCGCCGTGCCGCTTGGACAGCTTGGCGCCATCCGCGCCATGGATCAGCGGCACATGGGCGAAATGCGGCCGCGCCCAGCCCATGGCGTCGAAGACCATGCACTGGCGAAACGTATTGGTCAGGTGGTCATCGCCGCGGATGACATGGGTGATGGCCATGTCGTGGTCATCCACCACCACGGCGTGGAGGTAGGTGGGCGAGCCGTCGCTGCGCAGGATGATCATGTCGTCCAGCTCGCTGTTCTGGACCTCGACCCGGCCCTGCACCAGGTCATGCACCACGGTGGAGCCCTCGCGCGGGGCCTTGATGCGGATGGCGAAGGGTTTTTCGGTCTCGGCCGGTCCTGGCTCACGGTCGCGCCAATAGCCGTTGTAGTGCGGCGGGCGTCCCTCGGCCTGGGCCGCCTCGCGCATGGCCTTCAGCTCATCGGCGGTTTCATAGGCGCGATAGGCGCGTCCCGCCGCCAGCAGCGCATGCGCCACCTCGGCATGCCGGGCCTCGCGCGTGCTTTGCATCACCGGCGGCTCGTCGGGTGAGAGGCCGAGCCAGGCCAGGCTCTCGATGATCTGCGCCACCGCTTCGGGGGTGGAGCGGGATTTGTCGGTGTCCTCGATCCTGAGCAGGAACTGCCCGCCATGGCGATGGGCGAAAAGCGCGTTGAAATAGGCGGTGCGGGCACCGCCGATATGCAGGAAGCCGGTGGGCGAGGGCGCGAAGCGGGTGCGGATGGTCATGCGCGGGATATCCGCGCGCCCGGCGGTTTCGTCCAGGGCTTCCCAAAGGTTTTTGCCACTGCGTCAAGGGTTTTTTCAGTCGGGGTGAATAAACCTAGCCCAATGCTGTTTCATCACCGGATCGCCTAGGAGTTAAGGGAAAAAACCTACGTTCCGACTCAGAAATATTTCGTGAGTAAAATTATTGGGCTTTCGTATTGACCGAGTCGTCCGAGTCGTTCGTAGGGTCTTTCATGTTGCAATCCCCGGTTGCGTCAGCTGCTGCGATACCCCTGCGCCTGCCGCGCGCCCAGGCGATGCAGGCCAGCCTGAGCGCAGGTTTGCTGGCCCAGCAGCCCAACCTGGCGCTCTGGCTGCCCGTCGCCTTGGGTTGCGGGATCCTGCTCTACTTCCAATTGCTGACTGAGCCGCCGGCGCTGTCCCAGGCCGCCTTCATCGCCCCGTTGCTGGGGGCCTTCGCTCTGGCCGGGCGGCGGCCCTGGCTGGCCTGGGGGATGGGCATGCTGGCCGCGCTGCTGCTCGGCTTCGGCCTGGCCGGATGGCATGCCGGCCGGGCGCCCGCCGCGCTTGAACTGCCGCGCACCGCCGTGGTGCTGGAGGGTATCGTCACCGACGTCGACCGCCTGCCGGAGGGCCTGCGCGTCACCCTCTCCGCCGCGCATTGGGAGGGTTCGGCGCCGTCCCAGCGGCAGATCCGGGTGCGGCTGCGGGCCGATGACCAGGCCCAGCCCACGCCCGGCCAGACCATCCGGCTGCGCGCCCTGCTGCGGCCGCCCTCCGCCCCCACCCATCCCGGCGCCTGGGATTTCCAGCGCGCCGCCTGGTTCTCGGGGCTGGGCGGCAGTGGCTTTGCGCTGGGCGCCGCCACAGTGCTGACCGAGCGTGGCCACGCGCCGCCGCTGGCTGGCCTGCGCACGGCCATCGAGGCGCGGGTGCAGGGCCAGATCGAGGGTGCCGCCGGCGCCATCGCCGCGGCGCTGATCACCGGCGGCCAATCCGCCATTCCGCCCGCCGAAATGACGGCGATGCGCGATTCCGGCCTGGCCCATCTCCTCAGTGTCTCGGGGCTGCATATCGCCATCGTCATGGGGCTTGGCTTCACCCTGTTGCGGGGTGGGCTGGCGCTGTGGCCCTGGCTCGCATTGCGGGTGAATGTGAAGCTGCCGGCCTCGCTCGGCGCGCTGGCCCTGGGTGGCTTCTACATGCTGCTGACCGGGGCGGAGGTGCCGATGCAGCGGAGCTTCGCCATGGCGGCGCTGGTGACGCTGGCACTGCTGGCCGGGCGGCGGGCGCTCACCCTGCGCGGCCTGGCCATCGCCTTCGCCGCCGTGCTGGCCTTGCAGCCCGCGGCCATCATCGGCCCGTCCTTCCAGATGAGTTTTGCCGCCGTCCTCGCGCTCGTCGCGGCCTGGGAATGGGGCAGGGGCTATCTCAGGCCTCAGGCCGGCAGCCCGTGGTGGCGTCGCGCCGGACTGATCTTCGCCGCCTCCATCCTCACCTCGGTGCTGGCGGGTGCTGCGACGACGCCCTTCGGGCTGCATCATTTTGGCCGGCTGCAGGTCTATGGCGTGGCCGCCAATGCGGTGGCGGTGCCGCTGACCAGCTTCGTCATCATGCCCAGCGCCATGCTCGCCACGCTGCTCATGCCCTTCGGCCTGGAGGCCTGGCCGCTGCGGATCATGGCGCTGGGGGTCGAGGGCGTGCTGGCCATCGCGCGCGCCGTCGCGGCCTGGCCGGGCGCGGCGCTCTCCGCCACGCCGCTGCCGGGCTGGGGCCTGGGGCTCTGTGCCCTGGGCATGGTGTGGCTGGCGCTCTGGCGCGGCCCGGCGCGCGCGGCAGGGGCGGCGCTGCTTGTCATCGGCCTGGCCAGCTCCGGCGCCTCGCCCGCGCCGGATGCGATGATCTCGGCCGATGCGCGGCTGATCGCGCTGCGCAATGCGCAGGGCGAGGTCTTCCTCCAGCGCGCAGCCGGCGCGCCGCGCTTCACCCGGGATTCCTGGCTGCGCGGCTGGGGCGAGGATGAGGCAAAGCCGATGCCCGCCGAGGGTGGCGAGGCCGGGCTGGATTGCCGCGGTTCCACCTGCCGCCTGCGCCTGACCGCCGATGGCCCGCAACTCGCCCTGCTGCGCCATACCCCGCCCCCGCCGCGCGGCCGCAACGCGCAGCGGCACGACACCGTGCCGCCGGCCGAGCCGCCTTGCGGCCAGGCCGGCATCATCCTCTCGCCCGAGCCGGTGCGCGGACGCTGCGACGGCTCCGTGGTGATCGATCGTTTCAGCGTCTGGCGCGACGGCGCCCATGCGGTCTGGCTGACCGCATCGGGGCCGGTGGTGGTGAGCGACCGCGCCTCGCGGGGCGACCGCCCCTGGGTCCCGCCGCGGCCGATGCCGCGCTGGACGCCGGAGAACCTGCCGATGGCCTCTAGCGAATAGGCGTGGCGCCGGGCGCCAGGTCGGGTGCGTCCTGCTGGTTCTGTCGCTCGCAATCCGCCGCCAGACGGTCGCGCCGGAACTGCCGGCCGAGCTGGTCGGTCTGCGTCCGCAGGGTCAGCCCCGCCGTCTCGCTGCCAAGGCGGGCATTGCGCTCATCCTCGCGCATGAGCTGGCCGCGATCCTGCCGCGCCAGCGTGCGGTCGGCCGCCTCGCGGCAGGCCGCGCGCAGGCTCACATTGTCCTGCCGGTTGATATCGCGCGCCTCAGGCCGCGGCGCGGCGGGCGCGAAGCCGCTGCAGGCAGCCAGCAGAAAAATGGCGGGAAGGGCGGCCAGGGGTCGTATCATGCCAGGAGTATAAGCCTGCCTGTGCGGGTCTGTCGAATGCCCTTCATGCTCATTCGGGCATAAGGATGGAGACCGCGGTCTGGCAGGCGATACCCTCCTCGCGGCCGGCAAAACCCAGGCGTTCCGTGGTGGTGGCCTTCACGCCCACGCGTGCGGCATCGACGCCCAGCAGGGACGCCAGGCGCGCTTCCATCGCCTTGGCATGCGGGCCGATCTTCGGCCTTTCGCAAATCAGCGTGACATCGGCATTGACCAGCCGCCCCCCCCGCGCGGCGATCCGCGCGGCCGCGTGTTCCAGGAATTGCGCGCTGTCGGCATCCTTCCAGGTCATCTGGCTGGGCGGGAAATGCCGGCCGATATCGCCCTCCCCCAGCGCGCCATAGATCGCATCGCACAGCGCGTGGATGCCGACATCGGCATCGGAATGGCCGTCGAGACCCGTCTCATGCGGCACCACGATGCCGCAGAGGATGAGCCGGCGGCCGGGCACCAGCCGGTGCACGTCAAAGCCGGTGCCGACGCGGCAGACCATGTGCTGAGCTGGTATCGTCACGCGTTCGAGATCCTCGGGGAAAGTGATTTTCACATTGCGTTCGCTGCCCGACACCAGCGCCACGGCGGCGCCGATGCGTTCCAGCAATTCCGCGTCATCGGTCGCGTCATCGGGATTGCCGGCATGGGCGGCGACCAGGGTGGTGAAGCGGAAAGCCTGCGGCGTCTGCGCGCGGAACAGCCCGTCCCGCGCGATGGTGGCCTCGATCAGCCCGGCCTTGCCGCGCTTGAGCGTGTCGCTCACCGGCTGGGCCGGAATCGCGCCGGGCTGGCTCTCCAGCGCGCGCAGCAGGGCAGCGATCGTGCCCGCCGGCACCACCGGGCGGGCCGCGTCATGCACCAGCACGATATCCGGGCCGCGCGCCGCCAGCGCCGCCAGGCCCGCCCGCACCGATGCCGCGCGGGTGGCGCCGCCCGCCACCGGCGGCAGCGCCGGCAGCCCATGCAGCATCCCGGCCAGCACCGCCTCCTCGCCTGCCGGGCAGACCGGCTGCAGGGCGGTCACGACACCTTCGGCCAGCAGCGCCTCCGCGGCATGCCGCAGCACGGGTTTCCCCGCGAGGTCGAGATACTGCTTCGGCCGCGCCGCGCCGAAGCGCGTGCCCTGGCCCGCCGCGAGAAGAATGGCCACCACATCCATGGCGAAGGGCGTTAATCCAGAACCGCCCGCGCCGCAAACCGATGCGGCATGTTGCCCCCTCCATGGGCTTTCTGTATGCCTGCTCGAATGTTGTGCAACTCATCCCTGCGGCCCATTGACCTTGCCCCCGGTGTGCGCATCGAAACACCTGTGATCCTGGCGCCCATGTCGGGTGTCACGGACCTGCCGTTCCGCCGCCTCGCCCGCGCCGAGGGCACCGGCCTTGTCGTCTCCGAAATGATCGCCAGCCAGGCGATGATCCGGCAGAACCGGCAATCCCTGATGATGGCCGATGTCGATGCCGGCATCACCTCCACCCAGCTCGCCGGCTCCGACCCCACGGTGATGGCCGAGGCGGCCAGGCTGGTGGTGTCCCTGGGTGCGGCCATCGTCGACATCAATTTCGGCTGCCCGGTGAAGAAGGTGGCCGTCGGCCAATGCGCCGGCTCCGCCCTGATGCGCGACGAGGTCGCCGCCGCCCGCATCCTCGAAGCCGTGGTCCGCGCCGTGGAGGTGCCGGTCACGCTCAAGATGCGCATGGGCTGGGACCACAATTCGCTCAACGCGCCCAAGCTTGCCCGCATCGCCCAGGAATGCGGGATCAGGCTGGTCACCATCCATGGCCGCACCCGGCAGATGCTCTACACCGGCACGGCGGACTGGCATTTCATCGCCGGCGTGAAGGCCGCGGTCGCCATCCCCGTCATCGCCAATGGCGACATCACCACCGTGCAGGACGCGGCCGCCGCGATGGCCGCGAGCGGCGCCGATGGCGTGATGATCGGCCGCGGCTGCTATGGCAGGCCTTGGTTCCCCCGCCAGGTCGCGCATTACCTGCGCAGCGGCGAGGTGCTGCCCGATCCCTCACTGGCCGAGCAATACGCCATCCTGCTGCAGCACTACCGCGCCATGCTCAGCCATTACGGCACCCAGGCCGGCGTGCGGATCGCACGCAAACATGTCGCCTGGTATTCCAAGGGCCTGCGCGGTGGCGCCGAATTCCGCATGGGCGTCAACCGCGTCGATACGCCCGAGGAGGCCGAGGCGCTGATGGAAGGCTTCTACCGCCCGCTCATCGAGGCGCCGGCGCCTGAGCGGATGGCGGCATGAGCGGGGCCCGTCTCGCCGGCCTCGCCCGGCGCTTCGTCTCCAACCGCAATGCGGTGCCCGATGCCGCCTCGGTGCTCTCGGCGCTGCCCATGCCCGCCGTGGTGCTCGATGGGGATGACCGCTTCCGCTTCGCCAACCAGGCGGCGGAACTCTTCTTCCAGCAATCCATTGCCACCCTGACCGGGATGGGGCTGGTCGAATTCCTGCCCGAGGACAGCCGCGTCTTTGCCTTGCTGCGGCAGGTCCGCATCCAGGACGCGCCGGTCTCCGACCATGACCTGCTGCTGCAGAGCCCGCGGCTGCATCGCTCCGGCGTCTCCGCCCATGGCGCGCCCCTGCCCGAGATGCCCGGCGCCGTGGTGCTGACTTTGACCGATGGCAGCACGGCGCAGATGCTCGACCGGCAGCTGAATTTCCTGGGTGCGGCACGCGGCGCCACCGCCATGGCGGCGATGCTGGCGCATGAAATCAAGAACCCGCTCTCGGGCATCCGCGGTGCCGCGCAACTGCTCGAACAGAACGCCTCGGAGGCCGATATCGAGCTGACCCAGCTCATCCAGGATGAGGTCGACCGCGTCCGCAACCTCATCGACCGGATGGAGATGTTCTCCGACCGGCCGATCGACCGCGCGCCGGTGAACATCCACCGCGTGCTCGACCATGTCCGCCGCGTCGCCCAATCCGGTTTCGCCGCGCATCTGCGCATCGTCGAGGAATACGATCCCTCGCTGCCGCCGGTCTGGGGCAATCGTGACCAGCTCGTGCAGATCCTGCTGAACCTGGTGAAGAACGCCGCCGAGGCAGTGACCGAAAGCGGCCACACCCATGGCGAAATCCACCTCATCACCGCCTATCACCATGGCGTGCGCATCGCGGTGCCCGGCACTTCGGAGCGGGTGCATCTGCCGCTGCAGATCATCGTGCGCGACAATGGCCCGGGCATCCCCGAGGAGCTGCGCAGCACCCTCTTCGAGCCCTTCATCACCACCAAGCAGGGCGGCCAGGGGCTGGGCCTGGCACTCGTCGCCAAGCTGGTGTCCAACCATGGCGCGCTGATCGAATGCGACAGCCGGCCCGGCCGTACCTCCTTCCGCCTCTCCATGCCCGCGCCGCCGCCGGGCGAACCCGTACCGCTGGAACTGGATTAGATCATGGCCGAACCCCATTCGGTGCTCATCGCCGATGACGACCGTGCCATTCGCACCGTGCTGTCGCAGGCGCTGGGCCGCGCCGGCTACACGGTGCGCGCGACGTCCTCGGCCAGCACGCTCTGGCGATGGGTGGAGGATGGCGAGGGCGATCTGGTGATCACCGATGTGGTGATGCCCGACGAGAACGGGTTGGACCTTCTGCCGCGCATCAAGCGCATCCGCCCCGAATTGCGCGTGGTGGTGATGAGCGCGCAGAGCACCTTCACCACCGCGGTGAAGGCGGCCCAGCGCGGCGCATTCGAATACCTGCCAAAACCCTTCGACCTGAAGGAATTGCTGGCGGTGGTGGAGCGGGCACTCGCCAAGCCCGCCACCGCCGAGGTGCCCGATGAGGAGGCCGGCCCGCCGGAGAAATTGCCGCTGGTCGGCCGCTCGCCCGCCATGCAGGACATTTATCGCACCGTGGCGCGGCTGACCACGACCGACCTCACCGTGATGGTCACCGGCGAGAGTGGCACGGGCAAGGAGCTCGTCGCCCGCGCGCTGCATGATTACGGCAAGCGCCGGCAGGGGCCTTTCGTGGCCATCAACATGGCGGCCATCCCGCGCGAGCTGATCGAGAGCGAGCTCTTTGGCCATGAGCGCGGCGCCTTCACCGGCGCACTCACCCGCGGCGTCGGCCGCTTCGAGCAGGCCGCCGGCGGCACGCTGTTCCTCGACGAGATCGGCGACATGCCGGCCGAGGCGCAGACCCGCCTTCTGCGGGTGTTGCAGGAGGGCGAGTTCACCACGGTCGGCGGCCGCCAGCCGATCAAGGCCAATGCCCGCATCGTCGCCGCCACGCATCGCGACCTCCGCGCCTCGATCCGCGCCGGGCTGTTCCGCGAGGATCTGTTCTACCGGCTCAACGTGGTGCCGCTGCGCCTGCCTCCCCTGCGGGAGCGCACCGAAGATATCGGCCTGCTGGCGCGCCACTTTCTGGACCGGGCGAAAGCTTCAGGCTTGGCCTTCAAGCAGCTCACCCCCGCCGCGGTGGAGCGCCTCAAGCGCCACCCCTGGCCTGGCAATGCGCGCGAGCTGGAAAACCTGATGCGGCGCCTCGCCGCACTCTACCCGCAGGAGACCATCGACGAGGTGGCGGTGAATGCCGAACTTGCCGAGGCCGAGACCAGCCCCGATGGCGCGCCCCGCGCCCAGGAATCGTTGGAGCAGGCGGTGGAGCGGCACCTGAAAGCCTTCGTCGCCGCCCACAAGGACGGCATCCCGGTGCGCGACCTGCATGAACGGGTGATGGCCGAAGTCGAACGGCCGCTGCTGCGCCTCGCGCTGAGCGCCACCCGCGGCAACCAGATCAAGGCCGCGGCCATGCTCGGGCTGAACCGCAACACGCTGCGCAAGAAGCTGCGCGACCTGGAGCTGCCGGTCGTGCGCGGCATCAGCTGATGAAGATCCTGCCCGCGCCGCGCTTGGGTGCTGCCGGGCAGGCCATGGCCGAGCGCGTCTCGCGCCGTGCTTCAGCACCGGAGGCACCGCTGCGGGAGAAGCGCGGCCTGCTCCGGCGCCTTTCCGACCTGCTGTTGGGCAAGGGCGTGACGCTGGGCCTGGCCGTCGGCGCCCTGCTGATGGGCCTGCTGACCTTCACCGTGCTCAGCGATGGCAGCCCGTTCGGCCCCACCCGCCCGGGCCAGGTCGTGGGCATGGTGCTGGCCGCCGTGGCTTTTCTGCTCCTGCTCTTCGCGGCCCTGGCCGGGCGGCTTGTGCGGATGTGGGCGGATCGCAGGCGGGGCTATGCCGGCTCCAAGCTGCACACAAGGCTTGTCGTGCTGTTCTCGGTCGTGGCCATCGTGCCGTCGATGCTGGTGGCGGGCTTTGCCGCGCTGTTCTTCAATCTCGGCATCCAGGCCTGGTTCAGTGACCGCGTGCGCACGGCACTCGACGCCTCGCTGCTCGCCAGCCGCGCCTATCTCGCCGAGCACCAGCAGAACATCCGCGCCGATGCCTTCGCCATGGCCAATGACCTCAACCGCGCCGTGGTGCTGCTGCCTGAGCAGGCCCTGACCTTCGCCCGGGTGCTCGGCACCCAGGCCGGCGTGCGCGGCCTGACCGAGGCGATCGTCTTCGAGCCCGTCCTGGGCCGTGTCATCGCCCATGCCGGGATTTCGGCCGGCTTCCAGCTCGACCCGCCGCCGCACAGCGCCATCGAGATGGCGCGCTCGGGCGAGGTGGCGGTGCTGACAGGCGATGAGAGCAACCGGGCAAGGGCCGTCATCGCCCTGGCACCGGCCACCGGCCTGCTCCTGATGATCGGCCGCCCGGTCGACCCGCAGGTCATCGAGCACATGCAGCGCACCGAGGCGGCGGTCGAAGCCTATGCCAGTCTCGACCGCAACCGCTCCGGCCTGCAGATCACCTTCGTCATGATCTTCGCCATTGCCGCATTGCTGGTGCTGCTGGCGGCCATCCTGATCGGCCTCGTGCTGGCCAACCAGCTGGCGCGGCCGATCGGCAAGCTGATCCACGCGGCCGAGCGGGTGCGCTCGGGCGATCTGTCCGTGCGGGTCGAGGAAGGCACGAGCGATGACGAGGTCTCCACCCTCAGCCGCGCCTTCAACCGGATGACCAACCAGCTCGCAGGCCAGCGCAACGAGCTGATGGAGGCCTATCGTACCATCGATGAACGCCGGCGCTTCACCGAGGGCGTGCTGGCCGGCGTCTCGGCCGGCGTCATCGGCCTCGATGCCGATGGCTCGATCCATTTGCCCAATCGCCGGGCGAGCGAATTGCTCGGCCTCGACCTCGACCCCGCGGTGGGCCGCGACCTGGCCGAGCTCGTGCCAGAATTCGCCCCACTCCTGGCGCTTATGCGCGGCGGCGGGGGGGCGGCCACATCCGAGGTCCGCATCGGCCCGCCCTCCGCCCGGCGCACCCTGCTGGCCCGCATCTCGGCCGAGACGACGGAAGAAAACGTCTCGGGCTATGTGCTGACCTTCGACGACATCACGGCGCTTCTGACCGCGCAGCGCCAGGCCGCCTGGGCCGATGTGGCACGGCGCATCGCGCATGAGATCAAGAACCCGCTCACCCCCATCCAGCTCTCCGCCGAGCGGCTGAAGCGGCGCTACCTCAAGCAGATCCACGACGACCCCGAGACCTTCACCCAATGCACCGACACCATCGTCCGCCAGGTCGGCGATATCGGCCGCATGGTGGATGAATTCTCCGCCTTTGCCCGCATGCCGCAGCCCGTCATCAAGCCGGAGAAGCTGAACCGGCTGGTCGAGGAGGCGCTGGTGCTGCAGCGCCACGCCCATGCTGGCATCGACTACCGGCTGGAGCTGCCGGAGCATGTCGTGGTCGCCGCCTGCGACCGCCGGCTGATTGGCCAGGCGCTGACCAACCTGCTCACCAACGCCGCCGACGCGATCAGCATGCGCGCCGAGCAGGAGGCCGAGGCGCACGGCGTCATCACCGTGCGCCTGAGCACCTGCGATGACGCCGCCCTGATCGCCGTCTGCGACGATGGCATCGGCCTGCCCGGCGGCGAGGAGCGCGAGCGCCTGGCCGAGCCCTATGTCACCCACAAGATCAAGGGCACAGGGCTGGGGCTCGCCATCGTCAAGAAGATCATGGAGGACCATGGCGGCGCGATCGCTCTCGATGACGCGCCGGGTGGCCGCGGGGCCTGCGCCACGCTGCGCCTGCCCTGGCGTGCCGCCTCCGAAGATGGCATGGATGGCCGACGCACCGAAACCGGTGCCGCGGCGGATGCACGAGAGCATTGATGGTTTGCCCAAAGGGGGTGTTGCATGGCGCATGACATCCTGATCGTGGATGATGAGCCCGATATCCGAACCCTGATCGAGGGCATCCTGTCCGACGAGGGTTACGAGACACGGCAGGCGCATAACAGCGATGCGGCGCTGGCGGCTTTCCGCGCGCGGCGGCCCTCGCTGGTCATCCTCGACATCTGGCTGCAGGGCTCCAAGCTCGATGGGCTGGGCATCCTCAAGGCGATGCATGTCGAGGAACCGCAGATCCCCTGCATCATGATCTCGGGCCACGGCACCATCGAGACGGCGGTGCAGGCGATCCAGATCGGCGCCTATGACTTCGTCGAAAAACCCTTCAAATCCGACCGGCTGCTGCTCATCGTCATGCGCGCGCTGGAGGCGGCGAAACTGCGGCGCGAGATCAGCGAATTGCGCATGCGCGCCGGGCCGGAGACCGATCTCGTCGGCATCTCGGCGGTGGTGAACCAACTCCGCACCGCGGTGGACCGCGTCGCCCCCACCGGCTCCCGCGTGCTGATCGGCGGCCCCGCCGGCGCGGGCAAGGAGGTCGTCGCCCGGATGATCCATGCCCGATCGCGCCGGGTGGATGGGCCTTTCATTGCAATCAATTGCGCGACGATGAACCCCGCGCGCATCGAGGAAGAACTCTTCGGCGTAGAACCCTCGGCCGATGGGCCGCGCCGCGCGGGCGTGCTGGAACGCGCCCATGGCGGCACCCTGCTGCTGGACGAGGTGGCGGACATGCCGCTCGAAACCCAGGGCAAGATCGTGCGCGCGTTGCAGGACCAAGGGTTCTCCCGCATCGGCGGCTCGGCGCGCGTCAATGTCGATGTCCGCGTCATTGCCACCACCAATCGTGACCTGCAGGCCGAAATCGCCGCCGGGCGCTTCCGTGAGGACCTGTTCTACCGCCTCTCCGTGGTGCCGCTGCGCATCCCGGCGCTGCGCGACCGGCGTGAGGATATCCCGGCCCTCGCCCGGCACTTCATGGCCCGGTCGGGCGAGACCTCGGGCATCGCCCCGCGGGAGATCAGCGCCGATACCCTGGCCGCGCTGCAAACCTACGACTGGCCCGGCAATGTCCGCCAACTGCGCAACCTCATCGATTGGCTGCTGATCATGGCGCCGGGCGATTCAGGCTCGCCCATCCGCGCCGACATGCTGCCGCCCGAAGTCGGCGCCGCCGCCCCCGCCATGCTCAAGCTCGACCGCTCGAGCGAAATCATGACCCTGCCACTGCGCGAAGCCCGGGAACTCTTCGAACGGCAATACCTCGAAGCCCAACTCCTGCGCTTCGGCGGCAATATCTCGCGCACCGCCACCTTCGTTGGCATGGAGCGCAGCGCACTGCACCGCAAACTGAAATTCCTGGGCGTGCAGGCGGAGGATCGGGCGGGGAGCGTTTGAGGGGGTGAGCGTGGCCCGGGGAAGGGCTTTGCCCCTCCCCGTACCCCTCCCCACCAAAGGCCGAAAGGCCTTTGGAAACCATCAGAAAGCTGGAGAGAGGGAGGGGGCAGCCGGCGCCTTGCCTTCGGCTCGCGCCACCTGCCCCCTCCCTCTCTCCAGCTTTTTTCCCGCGGTCCAGGGGCCCGTCGGCCCCTGGTGGGTGGGGGTATCGGGGGAGGGCAAAGCCCTTCCCCGGGCCACGCTCCTGCCCCTCACCCCGCAGCCAGCCCCAACCGTCGCACGCGCGCTTCCTCCTCATCGGCGGTGCGCAGGATGAAGGCGGCATAATCGGCGGGGTTCAGGTATTCCAGCGGCTGGTCGAGGCGCGCCAATGTGGCGATATGCGCGGGGTCGTGGGCGGCTATGCGGAAGCCCTCATGCAGTGCCCGCACCACGCCCGGGTCCATGCCCAGCGGCCCGACCAGGCCATAGGGCGAAGTCACCACCATGCCGGCATGGCCGAGTTCCACCAGCGTCGGCACGTCAGGGATCTTGGCCACGCGCTCGCGCGACCAGACGTTCAGCGCCCGCAGCCGCCCTTCGGCGATCAGCCCCAGTACGCCCGAGCCGGTGCCCGAGGCCTCGATATGCCCGCCCAGCAGCGAGGGCACCGCATCGCCCTCGCCGCGGAAGGGGACATGGGTGACGTTGATGCCCTCGCGCTCGGCCAGGTCGATCAGGGTGAGGTGTGGCGTGCCATTGGCGCCGGTATTTCCCACGCGCACCTCGCCCGGGCGGCGCTTGGCGTCGGCCACCAGATCGGCCCATGTCCGGTAAGGGCTTTCCGTCCGCACACACACCATGAACAGGTAGCCGGTGAGGTGGATGATGGGGGTGAAATCGGTGCGCGGGTTGTAGCTCATGCGTTGCATGAAGGGCAGGCGGATGGAGGGCAGGATGAACTGCGCCAGCGTATAGCCATCGGGCCGGGTGTTTCGCATGTTGGCCGCCGGCAGGGTGCCGCCGCCGCCGGCCCGGTTTTCGATCTGCACCGTCTGGCCCATGGCGCGGGTCGCGGCCTCGGCGAAGCCGCGCATGTGCACGTCGGTCGCGCCGCCGGGTGGGAAGGCGATCTGGATGGTGATGGTGCGGTTGGGGAAGCCGCTTTGCGCCAAAGCGGGTGTGGCCAGCGCCGAGGCCAGCAGGGTTCTGCGATGCATGATTTTCACTCCCTTGTCGTCATCTTCTATGCCCGGCGACTGTGCCGCCACGGATGTTTCAACCAAACTACACGAATTGGACAAATTCGCAGCCCCGCATCGCGCTGCGCCCCCAATGGGGACCGATGATCCACCAGGAATGGCACGGAACGGCCTGAAAGAAAAGGAATTAATGCCCCTGCGCGCTGGGGTTCACAGCGTGCGGGCGATGATTTCCTTCATCACCTCGCTGGAGCCGCCATAGATCCGGCCCACCCGCGCATCCGCCCAGGCCCGGCCGATCTCGTATTCCGCCATATAGCCATAGCCGCCATGGATTTGCAGGAATTGATCGAGCAGCCGGTTCTGCATTTCCGTGCCCAGAAGCTTCGCCGCGGCCGCATCCTCGGCCGAAAGTCCGCCCGCCATATGCCGGGCGATGCAGTCGTCGAGGTAAATGCGGTACATCGCAATCTCCGCCTTGGCGCTGGCGAGGGTGAAGCGATGGGTCTGGAAATCGAACACGCTCTGGCCGAAGACTTTTCGCTCGCGGGCGTAGCCGATGGTTTTTTCGAGCATCACCTCCATCGAGATGCCGGCACGGATGGCGATGATCAGCCGCTCCTGCGGCAGCTGGTGCATGAGCTGGTGGAAGCCGCGGTTTTCCTCGCCGAGAAGATTGTCCAGCGGCACGCGGACATCGTCGAAGAACAGCTCCGAGGTGTCCTGCGCGTGCAGGCCGATCTTCTCGAGGTTGCGGCCCTTGGTGAAACCGGGCGTGCCTTCCTCGACGGCGATGAGCGAGATGCCGCGCCGCCCCGCCTCCGGGTCGGTCTTGCAGCAGACCACGACGATGCCGGCATTCTGGCCGGAGGAGATGAAGGTTTTTGAGCCGTTGATGACCCAATGATCGCCCTCGCGCCGTGCCGTGGTGCGCATCGCCTTGAGGTCGCTGCCCATGCCGGGCTCGGTCATGGCAATCGCCGTGATCATCTCGCCCGCCGCCATCTTCGGCAGCCACTCCGCCTTCCTGGCCGGGCTGGCATAGGCGGCGAAATAGGGCACCACGATGTCGCTGTGCAGCTGGAAGGCGACGCCCGAGGCATTCACCCTGGCCAGCTCCTCCAGCACCACCGCGGCATGGCCGAAATCGCCGCCGGCGCCGCCCCATTCCGGGTCAAGCATGGTGCACAAAAAGCCCTGCTCGCCGGCGCGCCGCCAGAGTTCTCGCGGCACGATGCCGTCATGCTCCCATTGCCGGTGGTGGGGGAGGATCTCGCGCTCCACGAAGCGTCTGACCTGGGTGCGGAACATCTCATGTTCGGCCGTAAAAACCTTTCGCGCGGGCGCGGGGCTGTGGGTGTCCATGTCTATCCCTCGGTCAGTTCGGTGATCTCGGCCTCGGAAAATCCGGCCTCGCGCAGAAAATCCGTGGTGTCCGCCCCGCGCAGCGGCGCGGGCGGGCCGGGCTCGGAAGGTGTTGCGGAAAAGCGCGGCGCGGGGGCGGGCTGGGTCACGCCATCGCGCTCGAAAAAACTGCCGCGCGCCGTGTTGTGGGGGTGCGCCGGCGCCTCGGCCATGCTCAGCACTGGCGCCACGCAGGCATCGGTCCCGTCAAAAATCGCGGCCCATTCATCGCGCCCGCGGGTGGCGATGGCGGCGGCGAGGCGCGCCCGCAGCGGCGGCCAGTTCGCCGCATCGCCGCGGCCGGCGAAATCCGCCTCTGCCAGCCCAAGGCGCTGGATGAACAGGGCAAAAAACTGCGGCTCGATCGGCCCGACGGCCAGGAACCCGCCGCAGGCGCAGCGATAGGTGCCATAAAACGGTGCGCCGCCGTCCAAAAAATTGCCGCCGCGCGGCGCGCCCCATCGCCCGGCTGCACGCATGGAGAAAATCGGCGCCATCAGCAGCGCCGCGCCATCGCTCATGGCGGCGTCCACCACCTGGCCCTGGCCCGTGCGGCTGGCATGCAGCAGCGCCGCCATCAGCCCCATGGCCAGCAGCATGCCCCCGCCGCCGTAATCGCCGACCAGGTTGAGCGGCGGCACCGGTGCCTCGGCCGTGCCGATCGCATCCAGCGCGCCGGAGATGGCGATGTAGTTGATGTCATGTCCCGCCGTCGGCGCCAGCGGGCCGCTCTGCCCCCAGCCCGTCATCCGGCCATAGACCAGCCGCGGGTTTTTCGCCTGGCAGGTCTCGGGTCCCAACCCAAGCCGCTCCATCACCCCCGGCCGGAAGCCCTCGATCAGCGCATCGGCGCCCTCGACCAGCCGAAGCACCGCGGCGATCGAGGCCGGCCGCTTGAGGTCCAGCGCCACCGAGCGCCGCCCCCGCCCCGTGACATCGCGCGGAGAACCCGGCGGGCCATCGGCGCGGTCGATCCGCACCACATCGGCCCCCATATCGGCCAGCAGCATGCCGCAAAAGGGGCCAGGACCGATTCCGGCCATTTCCAGCACCCGCAGGCCGGCCAGCGGTCCCATCGCGTTTCCCCTTCGTTGACGGAAAGCCTAGCGCTTCGCCTTATGCGCCACCAGCGCCATCAATTCGCGGTCGCGCCAGGCCGCGCGTTCGGGCAGGTCCTCCAGCGGGAGGATGGCGCGGCGCTCCGCGGTCACCCTTGCCACGGTCTGGGCATCGTAATGGTAGGGCGTCATTTCGTCGGTCAGCTGGCCCAGCAGCGGGCCATAGCGCTCGGCATAATCCGGCATGCCGCCGGGCGCATTCAGCTCGCAGGTCTCGAAAGGCCCCATGAAGGCCCAGCGCAGGCCAAGCCCATGCTTCACGCAGGCGTCCACATCCTCCACGCTCATCACCCCGTCGCGCACCAGGCGAAACGCCTCGGCGACCAGCGCGGCCTGCAGGCGGTTGAGGACAAAACCCTTGGTCTCCTTATGCGCCACCACCGGCACCTGCTTCACACTGTCCATCAGCGCGCGGGTGCGGGTGATCACCTCAGGGCTCGTCCAGGGCGCGCCGACCAGCTCGACCAGCGGCACGAGATAGGGCGGGTTGACGGGATGGGCGACCAGGCAGCGGGCGCGGCCGGGCAGGGCTTCGGTGAATGCCGAAGCGGGGATGCCGCTGGTCGAGGAGGCGAGGATCACCTCCGGCGGGCAAAGCGCATCCATGGCGGCGAAGAGGGCGATCTTGGGATCGAGCCGCTCCGGCCCGTTCTCCTGCACATAAGCCGCGCCTGCCAGGCATTCCGCCATGCTGGCGACGGGGGTGATGCGGGCGGCGACCACAGCGGGCTCCTCGGCCAGCAGCCCCGCCGCCCGCAGGTCGCCCAGCCTTTCGCCGATGATGGCGATGGCGGCCTGCGCCGCCCGCGGCTCGGCATCCCAGATGCGCACGGCATGCCCCGCCCGGGCGAAGACCATCGCCCAGGAGCGACCGATCAAGCCCGTGCCGATGATGGCGATAGTGTCCATGCTCCTGCCTCCCTGTGTTGCGAAGAGTGTCCCCCGCTTAGGCCGCGCTGCAAAGCCGGAAGGTTTTCCGCCGGCAGGCTTGATTGCCGGTCGGAAAAGGCGATCTATCGACTATGCAACGACGCGATGAGGACAGGTTGGGCCGGCGGGAGCGGCAGGCGATGCGGGCCCAGGCCAGGGCAGTGTCGCGGCGTGCGCCGCTATTGCCGCAATTGCCGCTGCCCACGCGCTATCTGCTGGGTCTGGGGTTGTTGTTCCTCTGCCTCTGGCTGCCCGCCTTCGCCTCCCTGTTCCGGCCATGAGAGGGCGTTTCACTGGGCTGCGCGTCTGGGTCCTGGTCGCCTTCGGCTGGCCGCTGCTGTTCAAGCTGCCCATCGGCATCCTTTTCGCCCAGGGGACGGGGCTGTTGGCGGCGCTGCTGGGGATCGGGCTGCTGGTCATGGGGGGGCTGCGCATGCAGCGCGGCCAGGCCGGCGATACCAGGCGCGGTGCCGTGCTCTTCGGCGTCGCCGCCGGGTTGGTGGCGGGCCTTGGCGTGCATTTCTGGCCGCCGGTCGCGGTGGCGCTGGGCTTTGGCGCTTGGGCTGGCGCGCGGCTGCTCACCGACGACATCCCCGAGGCCGAAGCACCGCCGCCGCCGCCCGAGCCCATCGCCGTGCCCGCGCCGTTGCAGGAGGCCGAGGACCGGCTGGCCGCCCTGCGCACCCGCATGGTCTGGGGCGCGCCGGTCCTGCCCCTGGCGCCGCAATTGCGCGAGACGGTGGAGGCGCTGGAAAACCTGCTGCGCGACATGATCCCCCGCCCCGACCGCATCCCCGAGGCGCGGCGCTTCCTCGCCATGCAGCTCGACGGGCTGGACCGCATCCTGGCCAGGCTTGAGGCGGGGGCCGAGCCGCCGGCCAGCCTCGCGCCCCTGCTGGACGGCATCGCCAATGCCGCGGATGAATGGCGGGCACGCATGCGCGCCGCCGAAACCGAGGCCCTGGACATCCAGGTGAAGGTCATGGCGGATCGGCTGCGCGAAGGAGGACGATAGACACGTGAGCGACATCGCCAAGGCCACCCTCCCCGGCGGCATGACCGCCGAGCGGCAGGCCGAGATCACCCGGCTGGCCGGCGCCATCGACCTGGCCGAGCCCGCCTCCATCCTGCGCTTCGGCGCCGCCACCCAGGCCCGCGCGCAGGAAGCGGCCGATGCCATGCTGGAGGGCGCCAAAAGCCAGCAGGCCGGCGAGGCGGGGGCCAGCCTACAGGCCATGCTCGGCCAGCTCCGTGGCTTTGATGTGACGAAGCTGGCGGAAAAACCCGGGCTGATCGGCCGGCTGATGGGCGGTGCCAAGGCCCAGGTCGGCTCCATCGTCATGCGCTACGAGACGGTGCGGGGGCAGATCGAGGCGATCGGCGACCGGCTGGACCGCCACCGCACCGTGCTGCTGGAGGATGTCGAGCGGCTCGACCGGCTCTATGACGCGACGCTGGAATGGTTCCATGGCCTGGCCGACCACATCGCCGCCGGCGAGATGGTGCTGGCGAAGACCGATGCCGATACGCTTCCCGCCCTGGTCCGCGCCGCCGAAAACGAGCACGACCCGCTGGCACCACAGAAACTGCGCGATGCGCGGGCCACGCGCGATGACCTCGAACGCCGGGTGCACGACCTGCGCCTGACCCGTCAGGTCGCGATGCAGGCGCTGCCCTCGATCCGCCTGATCCAGGAGAACGACAAGGCGCTGGCGGCCAAGATCCATTCGGTGATGGCCAATACCGTGCCGCTCTGGCGCCAGCAGCTCGCCCAGGCCCTGGCCATCCACCGCATGCGCGAGGCGGGGGCGGCGGTGAAATCGGCCACCGACCTCACCAACCAGCTTCTCACCGCCAATGCCGAGACGCTGCGCCGCGGCAATCTCGAAGCGCGGCGGGAGCTGGAGCGTGGCGTCTTCGATCTGGAGGCGGTGAAAAAGGCCAATGCCGCCCTGATCGGCACCATCGAGGATTCTCTCAAGATTGCCGATGAGGGCCGCGCCGGGCGCGCGGCGGCGGTGCAGGAGCTTGCGATGTGCGAGGCGGAGATCCGGCGCGCCTTGACATCGGCGCGGGCCAGGGGGCAAGCGGCGCAGAATTGAACGGGAAAACGCCATGAACATCCTCCGCCGCGCGCTGCTGGCCGCGCCGCTCGCCGCACCCGCCTTCGCGCAGAGCAATGCCATGCGCCTGGTGGTCGGATTTCCGCCCGGCGGGTCGACAGACCTCGTCGCGCGGTTGATCCAGCCGCATCTCGCGCGGATTCTGGGCGTGCCGGTGGTGGTGGAGAACCGGCCCGGCGCCTCGGGCGCGCTGGGGGCGCAGCAGGTCGCCCGCGCGCCGGGCGATGGCAATACTTGGCTGGTGGTCTTCGACACCCATGCGGTGAACCCCTTTCTGATCCCCAATATGGGCTTCGACACGAAGCGCGACCTCGCACCCATCTGCCTCATCGGCACCGCGCCCAACCTGGTGCTGAAGCATGGCAGCCGCCCCTGGGTGGATTTCACCGCCATGCTCACCGCCGCCCGGGCGCGGCCGGACACGCTGACCTATGGCACGATCGGCAATGGCTCGCTGGCGCATCTGACGATGTCGCTGGCGCAGAGGAACGGCGACTTCAAGGTGGTGCATGTGCCTTATCGCGGCGGCGGGCCGCTGGTGACGGCGGCGGCCTCCGCCGAGTGCGACCTTTATGTGGCGACGCCCACCGTCTTCGCGCCGCTGCTGCGCGAGGGCACGGTGGTGCCGCTGGCGGTGACCTCGGCCACGCGATTCTCGCAGCTGCCGCAGGTGCCCACGCTGGCCGAGGTGGGCGTGCCAGGGATCAACGCCCTGGCCTTCTGGGGGGTGCTGGGCACCGCCACGACGCCCGCGCCGGCCCGCGCCCGGATGGAGGCTGCGGTGCGGGAGGTGCTGAATCTGCCCGAGATCCGATCGCGGTTGACCGACCAGCTTGGCGTCGATGTCGTGGCGGGCGATGGCGCGGCCTTCGGCAGCTTCCTCGACGCCCAGATGGAGACCTGGGGCCGGGTGGTGCGGGAGAACAATATCCGGCCGGATTGATGGCGCTGCGGCCGGATTTCGTCGCGGCTTTGGCGACCCTGGCGCGGGTCTTCGGGCGATACCACGCTTTGACCGGGCAACGCGCGGTGCTGGTGGGTGGTGCCGCGGTGAACCTGGTCACCGATGGCGATTTTCATTCCGGCGATTTTGACGTGCATGCCGATGCCGATGCCGCGCTGGACGCGGCTTTCCTGGCCGAGGGGTTTGAGCGGGAGCGGCGCCAGGGCCGTCTGCATATCGGCTACTGGCATGGCGATCATCCCGATTATGGTTTCCAGGCGGTGTCGGGCCGGCTTTTCGACGGGTTTGCCGCGCGTATCCGGCTCTGGGAGATGATAATCGGTGAGGCCGCCGGGATCACGCTGCCTGCAGTCGAGGACCTGATCGCCGACCGCCTGGGCCAATACGCCGCGGCCGCGCCCGGAGATGTGTCACGGTTGCTGCAGGCGCAGGCCATGTTCAGTCTTGTTTCCACGCTCAACAAGGCATATCTTCTCACGCGTATTCAGCAGGATGGCGGAGACCCCGCCCTGCTCCCCTGGGGCGAAAGGCAGGCATGACATGCAGAAAATCCGCCTGGCCGATTGGCAGCGCGATATCGAAGCCCGCAAGCGCGAACTCGGCATCCTGCAAACCCCGGAACAAAACGCCGCCCTGCGCAACCCCGGCGACCGGCGCACGCCGGAGAAGCGCGAATTGCTCCGCCGCATCGCCGCCCGCAGCGCCGCCGCTACCCCCGCAAAGCCTTGATCTGCGCGGGGTAGCTGCCGGGGTCCACCCGCGCATCCACCAGCGACACGCCGGGCGCGGCCAGCGCCTGCGCCATGGCCGCGGCAAACCCCGCCTCGTCGTCGGCGCGCAGCCCCAGGCCGCCGCAGCCTGCCATCACGGCGGCGAAATCCACCATCGGCCAATCCAGCCCACCCTCCGGCAGCGCGCGTTCGCCCTTCTTGATGTCGATCAGCGACAGCGTCGCGTCATTGAACACCACCACCGTCAGCTTCACCCCCAGCGCCGCGGCGGTGGCCAGTTCCCCCATGCACATCAGCAGCCCGCCATCGCCGGTGAAGGCGACCGCGCCCCGCTCCGGGTCATACAGCGCCGCCGCGATGCCGGCGGGCAGCGCAAAACCCATGCTGGCGAGGCCATTGGAGATCAGCAGGTCGCCCGGCTCCTCGGCGGCCCAGAACGTCGTGGCCGGGAACATATGCGCGCCCGCATCCACGCTCACCCTGGGATGGCGCCCGGCCGCGCGGCAGGCGGCCTGGGCCAGCTCCACCACCGCCTGGGGCGAGATGCCACGATTGCCGCCGCCCGGCCCATTGGCCAGCGAGGCCGCCCAAGCCAGCCGCGCCTGCGCGATCTCCTCCGCCGTCCAGTCGCTGCCCGCCCCCGCCAGCGCCGCCAGCCCCAGCCCGACATCGCCATGCAGCGCCGCCGCCGGCGCCATGTAGTGCGGGCTGCGTGGCACGCTCGCCACATCGATCACCGGCGCGGCATAGCGCCAGGGCTGGTTGATGAACTCCACCGGATCGGCGCCGGCCAGGATGATGAGGTCGGCCTGGTGCAGCAGCGCGGCCTCCGCGGCACCGCCGGTGAAGACGCCGCCGAACAGCGGATGCGCATCCGCCACAACCCCCTTGGCCTTGTAGGTCACCAGCACCGGGCAGCCCATGGCATCGGCCAGGGCGCGCAGGGGGCGGCTGGCCGGCACCGCCTCCAGGCCTGCGATGATCACCGGGCGACGGGCGGCGGCGATCATCGCCTGGGCGGCAGCCACGGCCTGCGGCTCAGGCGGCCGCGGCGCGGGGCGGGAAAACGCCGGCGCCGGCCCGGCCTCGGCCCGCCCCACCTCGCCGGTGATCTCCAGCAGCACCGGGCCGAGCGGGGGGGTGAGCGCCACCCGCAGCGCCGCCGCCATGGCCTCGCCCGGCGCCGCATCGGCGCGCAGCTGCGCCTTGGTCACCGGCCGCAGCAGCGCGGCATGGTCGAAATACTGGTGGCAGGCGAAGGCGCGCTCGCGCGGCGAAAACCCATCGGCCAGCAGCACCACCGGCGCGCGCTCCAGGCTCGCATTGGCCAGGCCATTGGCGGCGGCCGAGACGCCGGGGCCGCGGGTGGTCAGCACGGGGCAGGGGGCGCCCGTCAGCTCGGCCATGGCGCCGGCCATGATCGCCGCCCCGGTCTCGGTTCGGGCGAGATGAAACGCCATCCCCTCCGCCCGCGCCGCGGCCATGAGGTCCAGGCTGCTGCCACCCCCCGGCACGCCGAAGAGGCATCGCGCCCCCGCCGCACGCAACGCCGCCATCACCATCTCAGCCACGATCATAACCGTTTCCCCGTTTCGCGCCCGCAGGATAGGGCGAGTGCCCCGGCTTTGGGCAGACCCCGCTGCGGCCGCTTTCTGGCCCCCCAACCCCCCGCTTGCCTTGCCGCGCGGGCCATGCGCCATTGTAGGGAAAGGGTTGCGGAGTCTCGGGGTTGACCATGGCTTTCGATGAGATGCGGGATGGCGAGCTTGCCCGCGCCACCTATGCCGAGATCCAGGCCTGGGTGGAGCGGACACCGCTGGAGCAGCTGCGGCAGAAAAGCGCCGAGGCGGAGCTGCTGTTTCGCAGGCTGGGCATCACCTTCGCCGTCTATGGCGAGGGTGGCGACCCGGAACGGCTGATCCCCTTCGACATCATCCCCCGCATCATCGCGGCCAGCGAATGGCAGGCGCTCTCCGCCGGGCTGGAGCAGCGGGTGCGCGCGCTCAATGCCTTTCTCGGCGACGTCTACAATGAGCAGCGCATCCTCAAGGCCGGCATCATCCCCGCGGCGCTGGTGCTGGAGAATGAGGCCTATCAGCCGCATATGGTGGGTTTCACCCCCCCAGGCGGCATCTACACCCATATCTCCGGCATCGACATGGTGCGCACCGGGCCCGATGATTTCTTCGTGCTGGAAGACAATTGCCGCACGCCCTCGGGCGTCTCCTACATGCTGGAGAATCGCGAGGCGATGCTGCGGCTCTTCCCGCGCCTCTGCGCCCGGCACCGCCTCGCACCGGTCAACCGCTACCCCGAACACCTGCTGGCCACGCTGAAATCGGTGGCGCCGGAGCGCGCCGGCCCCGACCCCACGGTGGTGATCCTGACCCCGGGCAGCTTCAACTCGGCCTATTACGAGCATTGCTTCCTGGCCGATGAGATGGGCGTGGAGGTGGTGGAGGGTGCCGATCTCTTCGTCGAGGGCGACGTGGTCTTCATGCGGACCACCGCAGGCCCCAAGCGGGTGGATGTGATCTATCGCCGCATCGATGATGATTTCCTCGACCCAGAATGCTTTCGCGAGGACAGCCTGGTCGGCGTGCCCGGCGTGATGCGCGCCTATAAGGCCGGCAATGTCACCCTGGCCAATGCGCCGGGTGCGGGCATCGCCGACGACAAGGCGATCTACCCCTATGTGCCGGAGATGGTGCGCTTCTACCTCGATGAGGAGCCCAGGCTCGCCAATGTGCCGACCCTGCTGTGCGAGCGCGAGGCGGACCGTGCCGAGGTCCTGGCGAACCTGGAGAAGCTGGTGGTGAAGCTCGCCCGCGGCTCGGGCGGCTATGGCATGATGATCGGCCCGCATGCGGATGCCGAGACGCGCGCCGAATTCGCCCGCCGCATCCGCGAAAAGCCCGGTGATTATATCGCCCAGCCCACCCTGGCGCTCTCCACGGTGCCGACCCTGGCGCCGGGCGGCATTTCTCCGCGCCATGTCGACCTGCGCCCCTTCATCCTCTTCGGCCGGCAGGAGATCACCATGGTGCCGGGGGGGCTGACCCGGGTGGCGCTGCGCGAAGGTTCGCTTGTGGTCAATTCCAGCCAGGGCGGCGGCACCAAGGACACCTGGGTGCTGCAGGACCCGCCGGGCCAGGCGCAATCGCAAAGCCAGTCCGGCGGCGGCAGCCAGAGCCAGTCCCAAAGCCAGGGAGCCGCCTGATGCTGAGCAGCACCGCGGAATGCCTGTTCTGGCTCGGCCGCTACACCGAACGCGCGGCCAATATCGCCCGCGGGCTGGGGGTGGCCAGCCGCATGGCCTCGCTCTCCGCCTCGCTGGGCGGTGAGGGCGCGGAATGGCGCGCACTGCTCATCGCCAGCGGCGGCGAGGCGGCCTTCGGCGAGAAATACGACAGCATCACCCAGGATGCGGTGGTGAACTGGCTGGTGCGCGACGAGAGCAACCCCAGCAGCATCGTCACCTGCTTCGGCGCCGCGCGCGGCAATGGCCGCGCCGTGCGCACCGCGCTGACGGTGGATATGTGGAGCGCGCTGAACGACAGCTGGAACCGCCTGCGCAAGCTCGACCTCAGCCAGATCGAAGGCGAGGCGCTGCCGGAATTCCTGGACTGGGTGCGCGAGCGGGTGCTGCTGTTCAACGGTGCGGCGCATGACACCATGCTGCGCGGCGAGGCCTGGCGCTTCGTCGAGCTCGGCACCGCGCTGGAACGCGCCGACAATTCCGCCCGGCTGCTCGATGTCCGCCATGGCATGCTGGCGGTGGGCGAGACGGCGGAATACGCGCAATGGCAGGCCATCCTGGCCTCGGCCTCGGCGGCCCGCGCTTACCAGTGGGTCTATCGCGACCGGCTGGACCCCCAGCGCATCGCCGAATTGCTGATACTGCGGCCCGAACTGCCGCGCAGCCTTGTGGCCTGCTTCGGCCGGGTCGCCGAAATCCTGGACGCCATCGCCACCGAACAGGGCGGCAGGCGGGGCGAATGCCACCGCATGGCCGGCCAGTTGCACGCCCGGCTGCGCTACGCCCGCATCGAGGACATCTTCGAGGAGGGGCTGCATGTCTACCTCACGCGCAAGATCGAGACCGCCGCCGCGCTGGGCGCCGCGATCGAGGCCTTCTACATTCGCGGCTGAATCAGGGGAGGCGGCGGATGACCTATTGCGTGGGCCTGTGCCTGCAGGCCGGGATCGTGATGCTAGGCGATACCCGGACCAATGCGGGCGTCGACAATATCTCCACCTTCTCCAAGCTGCAGGTGATTGAACAACCGGGCGAGAGGGTGATCGGGCTGTGCAGCGCGGGCAATCTCGCCATCACCCAGGCGGTATCGGGGCATCTGCATGAAGGCGTGGAGCTGGATGGCCAGCGTCAGCGGCTGAGTGACGTGGCCAATATGTTCCAGGCCGCGCGGCTGGTGGGGGCCGCGGTGCGCGCGGTCTTCGCCGCCGACGGCCCTTCGCTCTCGTCGCAGGGCATTGGCTTCGATTGCAGCCTGCTGGTGGGCGGGCAGATCGGCGCCGAGGCGCCCCGGCTGTTCCTGATCTACGCCGCCGGCAATTTCATCGAGGCCACGGCGGATACGCCCTTCCTGCAGATCGGCGAGCACAAATACGGCAAGCCCATCCTCGACCGCGGCCTGACCTTCGACACGCCGCTCAGCGACGCGCTGAAGCTGGCCCTGGTCTCGATGGACAGCACGCTGCGATCGAACCTGACCGTCGGCCTGCCGATGGACCTGCTGATGCTCAGGCGCGACGAGCACAGGATCGCGCAATGGCGTCGGATCGGCGATGACGACCCGTATTTCACCACCGTGCGGCAGGGCTGGGCCAATGCGCTGCGGGCCGCCTATATGGATTTGCCGGCGCCGGATTGGGCTTGATGTTGGGAGCAGCGCTCCCGCCACGCCAGGCGCAGCGCCTGGGCAAGGTGGCGGCCAAAGCGTGGCGCATCCATCAGGGGCGAGGCCGCCATGCGCGCCCTGAGCCCGGCGCGCAGCGTGGCCAGGGCCGGCAGCTCGTGCGCCGCGGCCACCGCGCGGGCGATATAGCCAACCCTATCCTCAGCCACCCAATGGCCGAGGCCGAGCAGATTGAGATGTGACACCGCATGCCGCCCGGCAAAGCTGCTGCCGGCCATGGCGACCAGCGGCACGCCCATCCACAGCGCCTCACAGGCGGTGAGGCCGCCGGCATAGGGAAACGGGTCGAGCGCCACATCGATGCCGTTATAGGCCGCGAGCAGCGCCTCATGCGGGGCCGGGCCATGCAACTCCAGCCGCCCGGCCGGCAGACCCGCCGCCACGGCGCGGGTGAGGAAGAGCCCGCGCGTCGCGGCATCGCCCAGCGCATGGGTGCGCAGCACCAGCCGGGCGGTGGGCATGGCGGCCAGGATCGCCGCCCAGGCCGACAGCACCTCCGGCGTGATCTTGGCCAGGTTGTTGAAGCAGCCGAAGGTGACATGGCCGCGCGCCAGGGCCGGCAGGCCACCCACCGGCGGCGCCCAGGGCGGCGGCGTGTAGCAGGCATAGCCATCGGGCATGCGCAGCAGTCCCTCGGTGTAATGCGCCTCGCTGCCCGGGGGCGTTTCCCAGGCATCGGTCAGCATCCAGTCCATGCCCGGCACGCCGGTGGTGGCGGATTGCGCGCCCACCCATTTCACCTGCACGGGCGCGGCGCGATGGGCCAGCGCGGTCACCCGTCCTCCCTCACCATGGCCGCCCAAATCGACCAGGATATCGGGCATATCCGCACGGATCGCCTGGGCCAGGGCGGCATCATCCAGCCTGGGCAATTCCCGCCAGAGGTCGGCGCGGGAGTGAAAGCGCTGCCGCAGCGCATCGCCCATCGGCTTGAGCGAGTAGCAGATGACCTCGATCGCCTCGGCCGGCAGCGCCTCGATCGCGGCCAGGGTGAGCCAGCCGACGGGATGGCGGCCGAAACTGGCGCTGAGGAAGCCCACCCGCAGCCGCCGCTCCGGCGCGAAACCCGGCGGGTGCGGCGCGGGCTGCGGGCGTGGGAGCTTGCCGCCCAGGCGGGTCGCCGTGCGGTGCAGCGCCGCGGCACTGCCCTCGACGGGGTGGTAGGGCTGGATCCCCATGCGGCAGCCCAGCGCCAGCGGGTCATCGCCCGCGGCCTGGCTGATCCGCAACGCCTCCTCCTGCAGCCCCTGGGCGCAAAGGGTGAGTGCGAGGTTGCACAGCAGCGAGGGCAGGGGGCCGAAATCGGCCAGCGCGGCCTCGAATCTGGCCCGCGCCTCGGCCAGTCGGTGCAGGCGCAGAAGGGTGATGCAGTGCTGGCTGCGCAGTTGGCCATCGGCGGGGCTGGCGGCGATGGCGGCGGCGAGCAGCGGCTCGGCCTCGGCATGGCGGCGCTGCTCGGCGAGTTGCAGGCCCAGCAGTCCCTGCATCGCCGGCGAATCACTGTCCAGGATGCAGGCCAGGCGGAGCTGGGCGATGCCCGGCTCGGCCTCACCCCCGGCGATCAGGGCGAGGCCGAGCGCCGCGGGCCACCGCCATTCTAGCGGTGACGCCGCGGCATGGCCTTGCAACTGCGCGACGGGCAGGCGCGCGGCCACCAGCCGCACCGCATCGATGCCGCCCGCGCCCGCTTGCAGCATGGCCTGGCACGCCGCAGCGTCCCCGGACAGGCGGGCCTGCATCAACAGCAGGCCGGGATCGCCGGGCGCCAGCAGCAGCGCCTGTGCCACCCATTGCCCGGCGGTTCGGGGATCGCCCTCGGCCTCCGCCAGGGCGGCCAGCCCGGCCATGCTCATGACATGGTCGGGCTGCACCGCCAGCGCGCCCTCGAAGGCCGCGCGCGCCGCGCCGAAGCGCTGCTGCTGGGCGGCGAGCTGGCCCAGGCGGAAGCGCGGCTCCGCCATATGCGGCAGCGCCTGGCGGGCGGCGGCGAGATGCGGGCCGGCCTCAGCCAGGCGGCCGAGATCGGCCAGCGCCATGCCGAGGTTCAGCGCCGCCAGCGCCGCCTCCTCGCCGGTTTCGAGGCAGGTGCGCAGCAGCGGCAGTGCTGCCTCCGTCCGCCCGGCCGACAGCGCATCCAGCGCCATTCGGAAGGGGGCGGGGATGACGTTCACGCTGCTGGCCTGGCGGCAACCAGGAACCCCTGCAGCGCCGCCTCCCCCTCGAGCCGAATGGCCTCGCGCCGCAGCACCACCGGCTCAAGCCCGGCCGAGGCCAGGGCCTGGCGCAACCCGGCCTCGCTATGGCTGAAGCGGCCGGAGCCGCCGAGCTCCCAGGGTTCAGGCCCATCCAGCGCCTCGGTGGTGAAGACCAGCCAGCCATCGGGGGCGAGGCGGGGCCTGATGGCCGCCAGCGTCGTCTCCAGCGCGCCGAGATAGCAGAAGACGTCGGCGGCGATGATCACCTGCCAGCAGCCGTCATCGCCGGCCAGCGCGGTGTCGATGTCGGCCTGTTGCAGCAGGGTGTAGACGCCCTTGAGCCGCGCCTCCTCCAGCATGCCGGCGGAGAGGTCGACGCCCTTGATCGCGCCCGCCACCAGATCATGCAGCACCACGCCGACCAGGCCGGTGCCGCAACCCAGATCCAGCACGTCGCGCAGCTTCCGGCTGGGCGCGAGCCCCGGGATCAGTGTTTCCAGCAGCCGCAGGATCAGCCCCGGGACGCGGTAGCCCAAGCCCAGCAGCGATGCCTCGAAGCCCGCGGCGTAGCCGTCGAAGAGATGGGTCACATAGGCCGCATGGGCGCGCTCCGCCCGGAAGGCCCCGGCGCTGGCGGCGAGGTGGGCGAGATAGGCATCGCCGGGTGCCAGGCGATGGGCGATCAGCAGATGCGGCCGCGCCTCCGCCAGCCGGCCGAGCTTGATCAGCGCATGGGCGGCGATGCTGTGCAGCGCGGCATTGGCGCCGGTTTCCGCCAGCCCGACCAGTGCGGCATCCAGCGCCTCGCCATGCGCGCCGCGCTGCAGCGCATTCTGTGCCCGCAGCGCCAGCGCCTGGGCGCGGCTTTGCGGTGCCACCCCTTCGGCATCGAGGAGGAAAGCCAGCAGTTCCGCCGCTGCCTCATGGCGGCCCGCGCGCATCAGCGCATCGGCCAGGCGCAGCGTCGCCCCCGGATCCTCCGGGGCTTCGCGCCAGATCTCGCCCAGCACGGCCAGCGCCTCGTCATGCCGCTCGCAGCCCAGCAGGGATTGGCCGAGCAACATCCGGGCGGCGATATCGCGCCGGTCGAGCTGGACAGCCTTCGCCGCCTCGCCCAGCGCCTCCTGCGGGCGGCCCATGCGGCCCAGCGCGCGGCCGGCCAGAAGCAGCACCGGCAGGACCTCGCCCAGGGCCTGGCGCGCGGCGGCCGCGGCTTCGCCCGCCGCGGCGGGGTCGTTCAGCTCGAACAGCGCCTCGCCCAGCGTCAGCCAGGCGCCACCATCGCCCAGGCTCTGCGCGGCGGTGCGCAGCAGCGGCAGCGCCTCGGCCGGCCGATGAGCGGCGAGCAGCCTCTTGCCCTCGGCGAGCAGGCGCTCGGCCAGCACGGCGCGCGGCGGCGCGGGCGGGGTCTGGAGTGCGATCATCTCAGGCCCAGAGGCCAGCGGCGATCTGCTCGTTCATCTCGGCGACGAAGGCGAGGTCGGGCGTCTCACCCTCGCATTCGCGCAGCACCGCCCGGGCAAGGCCGGCCAATTGCGCCCGCAATCCCTTGGGCAGCGCATTGGCGGGGTCGAGCACCGAAATCAGCACGGCATCCCACAACCGCCGATTGTCGGCGACCGCACGGGCCAAAGCGAGCGTCGAATTCCCATTCTCCGCTTCGCGGATGCTGCGGGTGGCGCGGGCAAACACCGCGGCTTCCATCTGCTTGGCGCTGATCCGCCGGCGATAGGCCGCCGCTCCCATAGTCGCGCCCTGCTGAGGTGCTGCGGCGGGGGCTTCGGCAATGGGGTGGCCCAGGGCTTCGGACATGGGGTTTTGCTATCCTTTTCGACGGCGCGGTGCCGTTTCGACAAAAGCGACAAGCCGGGGCGGCATCCTGCCAGTGCCCCTTCAGAGCCTGTGGAGTTAGCGGAACAGGCTCAGCAGTGACTGCGGCGCCTGGTTGGCGATACCCAGCGCCTGGGTGCCGAGCTGCTGACGGATCTGCAGCGACTGCAGCTTGGCCGATTCCTTGGCCAGATCTGCATCGACCAAGGCGCCCACGCCGGCTTCCAGCGCATCGACCTTCTTTTTGTTGAAGTCGACCTGGGTTTCGACATAGTTCGAGTAGCTGCCGAAATTATTGAGCTGCGTCAGCGTGTTGGTGATCGCGGTGCCGAGCTTCCCGGTCGCCGTCAGGGCCGCCGCCGCATCGCCCTGGGTATAGGCATTCGCGCCGGAGATGTTGTTGAAGATATTGGCGATCGCATCAAAGGCGGCGACCGAGTAATTATCACCGCTCGAGTTGGTGACGACCTTCACCGTGGCCCCGCCAGTGTCGACCAGGTTGCGCCCGTTATAGTCGGCATCGGTGATGAAGGCCTTGATGTTGTTGGTCAGTTCCTTCGCCTGGGTCTGGTACTGGGTGCGCTGCTCGGTGGTGATGGCGCCATCGGCCAGTTTGACCGTCAGCTCCTTCAGCTTGACCAGGCTGCCCGAGATATTCTCCAGGCTGGCGCGGGTGACATCGAGCAGGCCCTTGGCTGCGCCCAGCTGCTCATTGGCCGAGGTCGTCGCCGCCACCTCGCCGCGCACACGCTCGGCCACCGCGAAGGCGGCGCCGTCGTCACGCGCATCGGCCACGCGCAGGCCGGTGGAGATTCGCTTCTGCGTCACCGCCAGCGCGTCATTGGTCTTGTTGAGGGACTGCAACGCCACCTGGGCGCCGATATTCGTCACGATACTGTTCAAGGCCATCGGTTTTTTCCTCAGACTTGCAGGCGGGGACATCCACACCCTGCCTCCATCCTGCGCTGAGGCTCCTCAACAGGCGGTAAACGCGGCCTGGGGGCACAATTCATGTCACACCGCTCGGGTTTGCGGCTTGCGCGACGTGCCACCCAAGGGCATGAACGCCCCCGATCGGGGTACAACAAGGCCCCTTTGCGCGGAGGATATGCATGCGCCTGGCAGTGCTGAAGGAACGTCGTGCCGGGGAAACCCGGGTGGCAGCAACGCCGGAGACGGCCAAGAAACTGGCCGCGCTCGGCTGCAAGGTCGCGGTCGAGGCCGGTGCCGGCCTCTCCTCGGGCTTCACCGACGCCGCCTATGCCGAGGCCGGCGCCGAGATCTGCGCCGATGCCGCCACCACCCTGTTCGGCGCCGGCGTGGTGCTCAAGGTGCGCGCGCCGCTGGGCGCTGGCGAGGGTGAGATCGACGAACTGGCCCTGATCCACCAGGGCGCCCTGCTGGTCGGCACGCTGGAGGCCGGCGCCAATCCCGGCCGCGCCGAAGCCTATGCCAAGCTCGGCATCGAGGCCTGCGCCATGGAATTGCTGCCGCGCACCACCCGCGCCCAGAGCATGGACATCCTCTCCTCCCAGGCCAATCTCGCCGGCTACCGCGCGGTGATCGAAGCGGCCGGGGCCTTTGACCGCGGCTTCCCGATGCTGATGACGGCCGCCGGCACCATCCCCGCCGCCCATGTCTTCATCATGGGTGCGGGCGTCGCCGGCTTGCAGGCGATTGCCACTGCGCGCCGCCTGGGCGGCCGCGTCTCGGCCACCGATGTCCGCCCTGCCGCCAAGGAGGAGATCAAGTCGCTCGGCGCCAGCTTCGTCGGCTACGAGGATGAGGAAAGCAAGACCGCCCAGACCGCGGGCGGCTACGCCAAGCAGCTCTCGGCCGATTTCTATGCCAAGCAGGCCGAGGTCGTGGCCGCCCATATCGCCAAGCAGGACATCGTGGTCACCACCGCGCTGGTGCAGGGCCGAAAGGCGCCGATCCTGGTCACCCAGGCGATGGTCGACAGCATGAAGCCCGGCAGCGTGATCGTGGACATCGCATCTGACGCCGGCGGCAATTGCGCCGCCACCCGCCCGGGCGAGCTCTTCACGACCCCGAACGGGGTGAAGATCCTGGGCTATACCAACTGGCCCGGCCGGATCTGCGCCGCTGCCTCGGCGCTCTATGCCCGCAACCTGCTGACCTTCATCACCACCTTCTGGGACAAGGAAGCCCAGGCGCCGAAGCTGCCCGAGGGTGATGACATCGTCCAAGGTGTCACGCTCACCCGCGGCGGCGCCGTGATCCATCCCAGCCTGACCGCCACCAAGGCCGCCTGAGGAGCACACCGATGAACCCGACAGAACTGGCCGCCCAGGCCCAAGCCCTTGCCCAGGCCGCGATGGTGCATGCCGAGACGGCGCGCCGCTACGCCGAGGCCATCGCCCCCGCCGCCCAGGCGGTCGAGCCCTTCATGCTCATGCTCACCATTTTCCTGATGGCCTGCTTCGTGGGCTATTACGTGGTGTGGAACGTCACACCTGCGCTGCATTCGCCGCTGATGGGCGTCACCAACGCCATCTCCTCGGTGATCGTGGTGGGTGCGATGCTGGCCGCGGGCCTGGCTGACTCGGCCGCTGCGAAATTCTTCGGCTTCGTCGGTGTCACGCTCGCCGCGGTGAACATCTTCGGCGGCTTCCTCGTCACGCGGCGAATGCTCGCCATGTTCAAGAAGAAGGGCTGAGACCCATGGCGCATACGCTCTCGACACTGTGCTACCTCGTCGCCTCGGTGCTGTTCATCTTCGCGCTGCGCGGCCTGTCCCACCCCGAGACCAGCCAGAAGGGCAACCTCTATGGCATGATCGGCATGGGGATCGCCATCGGCGCCACCATGCTGCAGCCCGGCATGTCCTGGTCGGGCATCGGCATCATCATCGCGGGGCTCGCCATCGGCGGCTCGATCGGTGCGGTGCTGGCGCAGAAGATCGCCATGACCTCGCTGCCGCAGCTCGTCGCGGCCTTCCACTCGCTGGTCGGCATGGCCGCCGTCGCCGTGGCGGCGGCGGCTTTCTACGCGCCTGAAAGCTTCGGCATCGCCAAGGCCGGCGGGGGCATCAAGACGGCCTCGCTGCTGGAAATGTCGCTGGGTCTCGCGATCGGTGCCATCACCTTCTCGGGCTCGGTCATCGCCTTCCTCAAGCTCGATGGCCGGATGTCGGGCGCGCCCATCACCTTCCAGGGCCAGCACAAGATCAACGCCGCACTCGGCGCCCTGCTGCTGCTGTTCATCCTGTTGTTCGTGGCGACCGGCAGCTGGTTCTTCTTCTGGCTGATCGCGATCCTCTCCTTCGCGCTGGGCTATCTGCTGATCATTCCGATCGGCGGCGCCGACATGCCGGTCGTGGTCTCCATGCTGAACAGCTACTCGGGCTGGGCGGCGGCGGGCATCGGCTTCACCATCGGCAACCTGCTGCTGATCGTGACCGGCGCGCTGGTCGGCGCCTCAGGCGCCATCCTCTCCTACATCATGTGCAAGGGGATGAACCGCTCGATCATCAACGTGCTGCTCGGCGGCTTCGGCAGCGATGGCGGCACGGCGGGCCCGGGCGGCGGTGGCGACAGCGACCGCCCACCGGTCAAGGCCGGCAGCCCGGAAGACGCGGCCTATATGATGAAGAACGCCCAGAAGATCATCGTCGTGCCGGGCTACGGCATGGCGGTGGCGCAGGCCCAGCAGGTGCTGCGCGAAATGGCCGACCTCCTCAAGAAGGAAGGCGTGGACATCAAATACGCCATCCACCCCGTCGCCGGTCGCATGCCCGGCCACATGAACGTGCTGCTGGCCGAAGCCAATGTGCCCTATGACGAGGTCTTCGAACTCGAGGAAATCAACCCCGAATTCGCCGATGCCGACGTGGCCTTTGTCATCGGCGCCAATGACGTGACCAACCCCGCGGCCAAGACCGACAAGTCGAGCGCGATCTATGGCATGCCCATCCTGGATGTGGAGCGCGCGAAGACGGTGTTCTTCATCAAGCGCGGCATGGCCTCGGGCTATGCCGGCGTGGACAATGAACTGTTCTTCCGTCCCAACACGATGATGTTGTTCGGCGATGCGAAGAAGGTAACGCAAGAGATTGTGCAGGCGTTGCAGCGGTAGCACGCTTGGCCCGGGGGAAGGCGCTGCCTTCCCCCGCTACCCCCATCCGCCAGGGCCGACCCGGCCCTGGACCGTGCAGGGGTTATCGGGTTTGGGGGAGGGGGCAGGTCATGCCGGTTCAACCCGCGTGCCCTTGATGCCCCCTCGCCCAAACCCGATCAAATTCAACACGGTGCAGGTGCGGGTCGCACCTGCTGGGAGGGGGTATCGGGGTAGGGCAAAGCCCTCCCCCTGGCCACACTCGAAACCCTAAGCCGCGCCGCGCCGCGCCTCACCCACCAGCGCGGAAATCCGCCGCACAACCAGGTCACGATCATAGGGCTTGGCCAGCAGCTCGAACTCCGGCGCCTCCCCCCCCAGCGCCGGCGCTGCGTAGCCCGAGGCCAGAAGCACCCCAATCCTTGGCTGTCGCGCCCGGGCACTGCGCGCGAGCTGCACGCCTGACATCCCGCCCGGCATCACCACATCGCTGAATAGCACATCCACTTGTTCGCCACGTTCCAGCAGGGCCAGGGCCTGTCGCCCATCGGCGGCCGCCAGCACGCGAAAGCCCGCCTCGCGCAGCATTTCGGCCGCCACTTCGCGCACCTGGGCGTCATCCTCGGCCACCAGCACTGTCGCCGAGGCCACCGCCACGACGGCCGCGCCACTGGCCGGGCCCGGCGCCAGCTCCGCGGCCGGGCTCAACGCCACCCCCGCCACCAGCGGCAGATAGAGGCTGACCGCCGTGCCGCGGCCGGGTTCGCTGCGGATGGCGACATGACCGCCGAGCTGGCGCATGAAGCCGAAGACCTGGCTCAGCCCCAACCCGGTGCCCTGGCCCGGCCCCTTGGTGGTGAAGAAGGGTTCGAAGGCGCGGTTCATCACCTCGGCTGGCATGCCCGTGCCGCTGTCCGACAGCGTGATCTCGGCATAGGCGCCGGGATGGGCGTCCTGGTTGTTGGCAAGCTCTGCCTCGCCAAGCCAGGTGGTGCGGGTGGAGAGCTGAACCTCGCCTTGCCCGGACATCGCATCGCGCGCGTTGATGGCGAGGTTGAGCAGCGCCGCTTCCAGCTGCGCGGCATCGGCCTGGCAGGCCGGCAGATCCTCGCTCAGCCGCAGGGTCAGCGCCACCGTCTCGCCCAGCGCGCGCTGCAGCAGCGGCTCGAAACCGGTGACCAGCGCATTCGCATCCAACGCCTCGCGCTTCAGCGGCTGGCGCCGGGCGAAGGCCAGCAGGCTCGCATTGAGCTTGGCGCCGCGGCCCACCGCGTCGCGCGCGGCCGAGAGCAGCCGCCTTGCCCGGTCATCGGCGGCGCTGCCGAGATGGCGCTCCAGAAGATGCACCGTGCCCAGGATCGCGGTCAGCAGGTTGTTGAAATCATGCGCGATCCCCCCGGTCAGCCGACCCACTGCCTCCAGCCGCTGGGCCTGGCGCAGCTGGTCCTCCGCCGCCTCGCGCCTGGCGATCTGCTCGCGCAGCGCCTCTGCGGTGCGGGCCAGCCGGGACAAGGCCTCCTGTTCCGCCGCCCAGCGCTGCCAGGCCAGCCACATCATCAGCCCCAGCGCGGTCGCCACCAGCGACGCCAGCAGGAAGGTGACCACCGTCTGGCGTTGCCAGCTCGACAGGATCGCGCTGCGGGGCAGGGCGTAGGAGACGAACAATTCCTCATGCCCGACCCGGCGATAACCCGCCAGCCATTCCTTGCCGTCGGCATCGCTGAGGCTGAGCTGGTTCATCCGGTCGTCATGCCGGGCGTGGTCCAGCAGGGCGGCGCGGACGGGAAAGCCATCCTGGCCCTCCCGTGCCTCGGGGTATTGTGCCAGCACCACGCCGTCGGGCCGGTAGAGGGTGAAATGCCCGCCGCCCACGCCGCTCAGCGTCGCCCAATGGTTCTGGAAATAGCTCGGCAGCACCGAACCCAGCACCACGCCGTCGAACCGCCCCAGCGCATCGACGCGCGAGCGGCTCATCGTGAAGGCGCGCACGCCACTGGTGCGGCCGACCAGCGGCTGCCCGAAGTAGAGCGACGCACTGCCAGAGGCGTGGCGACGGAAATAATCCCGCCCGCTCAAATCCACCACCGGCGTCGGCCTGCTGCCGCTGATGGCGAAGAGGTTGCCATTGGGCTGAACGATATGCAGCAGGCGCAACTGCTCGATCCGCTCCTCCAGCGCGAGCAGGCCGGCATGGATGCGGTTGATGTCGAGCCTGATCTCGGGCCAGGTCATGCCCTGCATCAGGGAGGCGATGCTGTCGAGCACCAGCGCATTGGTCTCCACCACCTTCAGCGCGTGTTCCTGGGCGACGGAGAGCATGCGCTCAAGCCTGGCTTCGGCCTCGGCATTGGCGCGGCGGTAATCCTGCCAGGCGAAGAGGCTGGCGAAGGCGAAGGGCAGCAGCAGCGAGGCGCAGAGCAGCAGGCGCATCGACCAGGGCGATTTGGGGCCGGTTGTGGCCAAGGCTTCAGGCATGCAGAATGTCCGGGAGGAGCTTAGGCAAACATTCTGCGGCCAGTTCGGGGCCTGCGCAACGCATTTTGCGCGATGACGGGCGCTGTCGCGGCTTGTTCATCCCGCGCAATGGCGCGGGATGGCGCCGCCGCGCCTCAGAATGCGTAGCCCAGCGATACGCTGAACATGTGGCTGGAGCCGCCGCCGGCGAAGGTCCGGGCGTCGTAATCGAGCAGCAGCGAGGCATTGCCGCGCCGCATCTGCACGCCCACACCGCCACGGAAGCCACTCTGTGCCCGGATGCCGACGGGTCCCGTCACATAGGCCTCGGGCAGGAACAGCCGGTTGGCGAGGCCCAGGGTGAGGTTGCGGCGATCCTGGTTCAGCGCGGCATCCCAGCCCGCGCGAATTTGCGGCGTGATGCGGTAGCCCTGCCAGCTCATCGGGTAGCTGGCCTGGCCGCCCAGGCCCAGCACGGTGCTGGTCGCGGTCTGCCGCGGCACGCTGGCATTGGCGTGCACCGCCTCTGTCTCGGTGTAGCGGCCGATATTCATGCTGGCATGGGTGAAGCGCGCGGTGGGGCCGAAGACGGCGCCGGCGGCCGTGAAGTTGTGACCGCCCGAAAGCGCCAGCAAATGCCCATCGCCCGTGGGCTTGCCCCGCCCGACCAGGCCATAGACCCCGGTGTCGCGCCGGATGTCCCAATCGCCGAAGACGTAGCTGTATTGCAGATCGACATAGGAATTGCCGAAGGTGCCGGTGATGAAGGGGCTGACGGCGCCGCCCTGGCCGTTGATCCGGGTCGAGCCCCAGAGCGAGGCGGCGCTGTCGTAGTAGCTCATATGCAGGCCGGCGCGGATATTCGGCGTGATCCGGTAATCCATGCCCAGCGTGGCGGCGCGCACCGAGGGGTCGGTCGAGGCCCGGCCGAGCGTGCCGCCGCTCGGCCCATAGGCGTAGCTCGGCGCGCCCGAGGCGTTGAGGGAGGCGAAGTTGAAATTGCCGGTCAGGAAGGTGTTCAGCCGTGGCTCCGGCCCGGCATTGGGGTCCCGCGGCGCCAGGTGCTGGCCGGCGCGCAGGCTGAACAGCCGGTTGTCGACATGGGCGAGCAGGGTGCGGGCGATCGACATCGCACTCTCGCCGGTGGCGCGCGCCAGCGGCAGGGCGGTGACCTCCAGCGACTGCAGCGCCAGCGGGTCGACATAGGTCGGCAGCGTCACCTGGTAGACCAGGAACATGTTGTCGACATCGACGCCCGATGGGTCGGAATAGGCATTGCCCTGCATGCTGCCATTGGTGGTGATGAAGTCGGTGTCGTTGACGACGACCAGGAAGAAATCGTTGGGGCGGCGGCGGTCGAGCACCGGCAGCAGCGTCATCGCCTCCCACTTCTCATAGAGGTTGTTGCGATCATTCGGGCTGCCGTTGCGCAGGCCGAAGCGGGCGAGCTGGGTGTTGTCGTTGATGTTGATGAACGGGGTCTGGCTGACCGGGGTGATGCCCGGTGCCAGCACGCCGCCGGGGGCAACCGGCGTCGTCCCCTCGAAGGCGGTGCCGCGCAGGTTGGTGGCTCCCGTGGTGTCCAGCAGCAGGATCTGCCGGAAGCGCGAGGTGGCGGTGGGGAAAGTGAGGCCGGCCGCGCTGTCGCGCGCCAGCATCAGGTACTGGGTACGGTTCAGCGCCAGCAATTCGGACTGCGCTGCGACCAGCGTGGTGCCGGTGGCGGAGGTGAAGCGCGGCAGCTGCACCACGTAATGCCCGGTCTGCGCGGGTGCCGCCGGGTTGGAGATGTCGTAGCTCAGCAGCCGGGTGTTGAAGCGCACCGCCGAATTGCCGCCGGTGCCGCCATCCTGGCGCGTCGCACTTTGCAGCAGGGCGGAGAGCTGGCGGCCATCGGGGCTGAGGGCGAGGCCTTCAAAACCCTGGTTGTTCTGCCGCCCCGTCACCGGATCCGCCGGCACCGGCGCCGGCTGGGCGGTGGGTGGGTTGTTGGAGGCGAAATTGTTCTGCCCGGCCCGGATGGGGATCAGCGCGTCGGGCGGCCGGATGGCGCCGAGCAGCGTGCCATCGGGGCGGTAACGGTAGATATAGGGGCCGTATTCATCGCTGATGTAGAAGCTGCCATCGCGCCCCCGCACCACGGCTTCGGTATCCAGCGTGAGGCGGCCATTGCGGCCGGTGGGCAGGTTGGGGAAGCCGTTGGCGGCGGGGCGGAAGGAATTGGGGTCCAGTCCCGTGGTCGGGCCGCCATTGCTGTCGCGCAACCCGATGCTCCGCTCCAGGTTGAGCCGGATCTGGTTCTGCTGATCCGCGCCGGACGCCGAGCCGGCGGTTCCGAAGGGGGTGAAGGCCACGCCCATCTGTTGCAGCCGGCCCTGATAATCCACCGTGCCCGCGATGTTGTAGCCGCGGTCGGGCAGCATGAAGAAGCCGCCGGAATAGCTGCCATCGCCATTGCGGCGCCAGCGCGTGAGGTCGGCCACCATGCCCGAGCCCAGGCTGCCCAGCGTGTCGCCGAAGCCGTCGCGCAGCAGCGGCGAGACGCGGCCCACGCCGCTCAGGCCCTGGTTCTGGAAGCTCTGGCCCTGGAAGGTAACGGTCTGCGCCGTGGCGCCGCCGGCCAGGGCCACGCCCGCGAGAAGCAGCGCCTTGAGGGATGGGTGGATGGACATGGCGGCTCTCTCCGGACACAAAAAGCAATGATGCGTCACAGTTTCGCGAAGTGACGGAGACCGTCCATGGACGTTTCGTGACTCTGGTGTGATGGTTTGGTGCCGCGCCCAAAGGCCGCCCGCTTGCTCCCCGGCCAGACATGCGGCATATGGGCGCCGTCCGCGGCATGCAGCCGCTGGCAAATCCACACGCGGCGCGCCCTTCCATCACGTAAGGGTCCGGTCCGGGGTCAGTCCCCCGGAATGGCGCCGCGGAGGCTCAACCGGACTACCCAAAGGAAGGAGTATCGCCATGGCGATGCCACAAGTCAGCCTGCGCGGCCTGCTCGAAGCGGGCGTGCATTTCGGTCACCACACGCGGCGCTGGAACCCGCGCATGGCGCCCTATATTTTCGGCATCCGCAACCAGGTCCATATCCTGGATCTGCAGCAGACCGTGCCCCTGATGGACCGCGCGCTGCGCGCCATTCGTGACACCGTCGCCGGCGGCGGCCGCGTGCTCTTCGTCGGCACCAAGAAGGCGGCGGCGGAATACGTGGCGGAGAGCGCCACGCGCTGCGGCCAGTATTACGTCAACCACCGCTGGCTCGGCGGCATGCTGACCAACTGGAAGACGATCACGGGTTCCGTGAAGCGGCTGAAGGAAATGGAAGGCCAGCTCAACGGCACCGTGGAGGGCCTCACCAAGAAAGAGGTCCTGATGCTGACCCGAGACAAGGAGAAGCTTGACCGCGCGCTGGGCGGCATCAAGGACATGGGCGGCCTGCCCGACATCATCTTCATCATCGACGTGGTGAAGGAGAAGCTGGCGATCGAGGAGGCCAACAAGCTGGGCATCCCCGTCGTCGCCGTGGTCGACAGCAATGCCGATCCCTCGGGCATCGCCTTCCCGATCCCGGGCAATGACGACGCGATCCGCGCCATCAACCTCTATTGCGACATGGTCGCCGCCGCCGTGCTGGATGGCATTTCGGCCGAGCTGGGTTCCTCGGGCGCCGATATCGGCGCGATGGAGGACCTGCCGGTCGAGGACATCCTCGATGCGGCGCCTGAAGCTGGCCTCGAGCCCGGCACCGAGCCCGCGCCCGAACTGACGCCTGAAATGGCGGCGGAATACGGCATCGTGCTCGAGCCCGCGCCCGAAGCAGCCGCGCCGACCGCCTGATTTGGCAGCAGCCGGGCCAGCAGGCCCGGCTGCTACGCCGAATTGTCACGCCACCGGGCGGATTCGCCCGATTATCTGACGCTGCCGGGCGGCCTCGCCCGGTCAAAGCTCAACCGGACCTCTGGAGAGATAGACATGGCCGAGATCACAGCCGCCCTGATCCGCGAACTGCGCGAAACCAGCGGCGCCGGCATGATGGACTGCAAAAAGGCGCTCGTTGAAGCCGAAGGCAATATGGAAGCGGCCGTCGACTGGCTGCGCAAGAAGGGCCTCGCCGCCGCCGCCAAGAAAAGCGGCCGCATCGCCGCAGAAGGTCTGGTGGGTGTGGCCACCGGCCCGCAGATCGCCGCCATGGTCGAAGTGAATGCCGAGACCGACTTCGTTGCCCGCAACGAGAACTTCCAGAATTTCGTGGCCGAGGTCGCCGGCCTGGCGCTGAGCGTGGGTGAGGATGTCGAAAAGCTGAAATCCGCCCATTACCCCGGCACCCAGCATTCGGTGGCCGAGGAACTGACCCGGCTGATCGCCACCATTGGCGAGAACATGACCATCCGCCGCGCCCGCGTCTTCACCGTGCCCGCGGGCACGGTCGCGACCTACATGCACCAGGCGGTGAAGCCGGGCCTCGGCAAGATCGGCGTGCTGGTCGCGGTCGAGAGCACATCGGAACTGGAAGCGCTGCAGGTGCTGGGCCGGCAGATCGGCATGCACGTTGCCGCCACCCGCCCCGATGCGCTGGATATCGACGCGGTCGACCCCTCCGCCCTGGTGCGCGAGCGCAATGTGCTGACCGAACAGGCCGCAGCCTCCGGTAAGCCGCCCGCGGTCATCGAGAAGATGGTCGAGGGCCGCATCCGCAAGTTTTACGAGGAAGTGGTGCTGCTGGAGCAGGTCTGGGTGCATGACGGCGAAAGCCGGGTGCGCGAGGTGGTGAAGAAGGCCGGCGCCAAGCTGAACGGCTTCGCACGCTTCCAGCTCGGCGAGGGTATCGAGAAGGAAACCGGCGATTTCGCCGCCGAGGTGGCCGCCGCCGCCGGCATCACCAAGGCCTGAACCGGCGCGGCCGGGACGGGGTAAATCCCGTCCTGCCCTGCCGTTTTGGCTTTTGGGATATCCGGCATGGGCAATTTCCGGCCGCGGTGATTCCACCGCGGCGGAATGCGGTCTAATGTGCCGCGCACACCGGCCCGGACCCACAATGAACGACACGCCCACCCATAAACGCGTCCTGCTGAAAATCTCCGGCGAGGCCTTGATGGGCGAGCGGGATTACGGCCTGGACAATGCCACCGTCCGTGCCATTGCCGAGGATGTCCGCGATGTCGTGGCACTTGGCGTCGAGGTCTGTCTTGTCATCGGCGGCGGCAACATCTTTCGCGGCATTGCCGGCGCGGCCTCGGGCATGGACCGTGCCCAGGCCGATTATATGGGCATGCTGGCCACGGTCATGAACGCGCTGGGCATGCAGTCGGCCCTCGAACGTCAGGGTGTGCAGACCCGGGTGCAATCCGCCATCTCCATGTCCTCGATCTGCGAGCCCTATATCCGCCGTCGCGCCATGCGGCACATGGAGAAGGGCAGGGTGGTGATCTTCGCCGCCGGCACCGGCAATCCCTTCTTCACCACCGACACGGCGGCGGCACTCCGCGCGGCTGAAATGGGTTGCGACGCGCTGCTGAAGGGCACCCAGGTCGATGGCATCTATTCGGCCGATCCCCGCAAGAACCCCGATGCCAAGCGCTACCAGGAGCTCACCTATCTCGAAGTCCTGGCCCGTGACCTGCAGGTGATGGATGCCGCCGCCATCTCAGTCGCGCGCGAGAACAAGCTGCCCATCATCGTCTTCAGCATCCATGAGCCCGGCGCCTTCAAGGAGGTCATGCTGGGCCATGGTCGCTTCACCACCGTCCGCGACGAATAGGAGTATCCCACCATGGCCGCACCGGCAGACCCCAAGGCGCTGAAGGACGACATGAAGCGCCGCATGGACAGCACCATGGAGACCCTGAAGAAGGAGTTCCAGGGCCTGCGCACCGGCCGCGCGAGCCCCGCACTTCTGGAGCCCATCCGGGTCGAGATCTATGGCGCCGTCTCGCCGCTCAACCAGGTGGCCAACATCTCGGTGGGCGGGCCTGGCATGCTCAATGTCCAGGTCTTCGACCGCAGCCAGACCAAGGCGGTCGAGATCGCGATCCGCGACTCGGGCCTCGGCCTGAACCCGCAGGCCGAGGGCCAGACCATTCGCGTCCCCCTGCCGCCGCTGACCGCCGAGCGCCGCAACGACCTCTCCAAGCAGGCCGCCAAATATGCCGAGGGGGCCAAGGTCGCGCTGCGCGGCGTGCGCCGCGATGGCATGGAGCAGGTCCAGGCCTGGAAGAAGAAGAGCGAGATTTCCGAAGACGAGGCCAAGCGGGCCGAAAAAGAAATGCAGACCCTGACCGACGAGTATGTGAAAAAGATCGATGTGGCCTTCGCCGAGAAGGACAAGGATATCCGCACGGTCTGATGCGCACGGTCTGATGTGCGGGCATGACCCGGCGAGGTCGCGGCACCGGGGCGGTGAAGCGGGCTCGCGACAAGGTCCGGCCCATGCTCCTGTCTGCTGGAGCACGGTTCAGCGGATTTTTGCCGCAATCGGCGGGAAAGGTGGCCGGGCCGGACATCCGGGGTTGGCGGTGCGAGAGGGATTGCGATGAATTCTGGTCTATTCCGCCTGGGGCCCGCGGCCGGCGCGACGCAGCGCAGCCCCTGCTGATGCCCGACAGCACCCATTCCCTGCCGACAGTGACCGCGACCGGCACGCCGCCGCCCGTCCATGTCGCGATCATCATGGACGGCAATCGCCGTTGGGCACAGGCCCGTGGCCAGCCCGTGGCGCTGGGCCACAAGGCCGGCGCCGATGCCGCCCGCCGCGCCATCGAGGCCGCGGGCCAGGCCGGCGTGCGCTGGCTCACCCTCTTCGCCTTCTCCTCGGAGAACTGGCAGCGGCCCTCCGACGAGGTGCAGGAGCTCACCACCCTGCTGCGCTTCTACCTCAACCACGAGGTCGGCGCTCTGGCGCGGGAGGGGGTGCGGCTGCGCGTCATCGGCGACCGCGCACGCTTCGGCGATGATCTGCGCCGCCTGATCGACGATGCCGAGGAGGCGACGGCGCACAACACCGCGCTGAACCTCAACGTGGCACTGAGCTATGGCGCGCGCGCGGAGATCCTCGCCGCCGCCCGGGCCCTGGCCGCGGCCGCGGCGCGCGGCGACATCACCCCCGAGCAGATCGACGAGGCCGCCTTCACCCGCCACCTCACCACTGCCGGCATGCCCGACCCGGACCTGATCATCCGGACCTCGGGCGAGCAGCGGCTGTCCAACTTCCTGCTCTGGCAGGCCGCCTATGCCGAGTTCATCTTTCAGCCGGTGCTCTGGCCCGATTTCAACGAAAGCCATTTCCAGGCCGCGCTCGACAGCTTTGCCTCGCGCGAGCGGCGCTACGGGGCGCGTTTTCCTTGATCACCGCCGCGGCCGGGCCATGGCGCGACCTGCGCACCAGGCTGGTGACGGCGCTGGTGCTGGGGCCGCTGGTGCTCGGCTGCATCTGGCTGGGGGGCATGTATTTCCTGGCGCTGATGGCGGTGACCCTGGCAGGGCTGGCCTGGGAATGGGTGCGGCTGTGCGGCGGGGCGGCGACCGGGGCGGTCGGGCTCGCCATGCCGGGCGTGGTCCTGCTCGCGGGCGCGCTGGCGGGGCTTGGCCTGCCCTGGCCGGGCCTGGCCGTGCTGGTGCTGGGCGCCGCGCTGCTCTGGCGCATGGCGGGCGCCTTGCCGCGCCGCTTTCTGGCGCTGGGCGTGCTGTATATTGGGCTTTTCGGCGTGGCGTTCGTCACCCTGCGGCTCGACCCCGAGGTGGGGCGGGCCAATCTCTTCTTTCTCATCCTGCTGGTCTGGGCGAGTGACACCGCGGCCTATGTCGCCGGTCGGGCGATGGGCGGGCCGAAGCTTTGGCCCGCCGTTTCGCCGGGCAAGACCTGGTCGGGCGCCATGGGCGGGCTGCTCGGCGCCATGCTGGTCGGCGCGCTGGCGGCCGTGCTGGTGGCACCCATGGCCGCGCCGCTTTGGGCAGCCCTGGTGGCCGGCGTGCTGGGGGTGGTATCCCAGGCTGGCGATCTGCTGGAAAGCGGCATCAAACGGCGATTCGGGGTGAAGGATTCCTCCCAGCTCATCCCCGGCCATGGTGGCCTGCTGGACCGGCTGGATGGATTTCTCGCGGCAAGCCCCCTCGCGGCGGCTTTGGGCATGGTCTTGGGTTCGGGAGAGTTTCTGTGGCGTTAGGTCGTACAATCACGGTGCTTGGTGCCACCGGCAGCATCGGTCGCAGCACGGCCGCATTGCTGGAGGCCGCGGCGCCCGGCAGCTTTGTGGTCGAGGCGCTGGTGGCCGGGCGCGATGCCGCCGCATTGGCCGCCCAGGCGCGCAAATTGGGCGCGCGGCTCGCGGTGGTGGCCGATGAGGCGGCGCTGCCCGCGCTGCGCGAGGCGTTGGCCGGCTCGGGCATCGAGGCCGCGGGGGGCGAGGCGGCAGTGCTCGAAGCCGCCGCCCGACCGGTGGACTGGACCATGGCGGCCATCGTCGGCGCCGCCGGCCTCGCCTCCACCCTGGCCGCCCTGAAGCGCGGCGGCACCCTGGCACTTGCCAATAAGGAAAGCCTGGTCTGTGCCGGCCCCATCGTGCTGGACGCCGCGCGCGCCGCCGGCGCCACCCTGCTGCCGGTCGATAGCGAGCACAACGCGATCTTCCAGGCGCTGCACGGTGCTGCGCCGGAGAGCATCGAGAAGATCATCCTCACCGCCTCCGGCGGGCCGTTCCGCAACGCGAGCCTGGCGGAGATGCGCGCCGCCACCCCCGAACAGGCGGTCAAGCACCCGGTCTGGTCGATGGGCGCGAAGATCTCGGTCGACAGCGCCTCGATGTTCAACAAGGGCCTCGAGCTGATCGAGGCGGCACGGCTGTTCCCCGTCACGCCGGACCAGCTGGATGTGCTGGTCCACCCGCAATCGGCGGTGCATGGGCTGGTGCAATATCGCGACGGCTCGCTGCTGGCCCAGCTCGGCAGCCCGGACATGCGCACCCCCATCGCCCATGCCCTGGCCTGGCCGGCCCGCATGCATGTCGATGTGCCCAGGCTCGACCTCGCGGCCCTGGCCAGGCTGGAATTCGCAGCCCCCGACCCGCAGCGCTTCCCGGCCTTGCGCCTGTGCCGCGAGGCGCTGGTCGCCGGCCACGCCGCCCCCTGCGTGCTGAACGCCGCCAATGAGGTGGCGGTGGCGCTGTTCCTGGCCCGCAAGCTGGGCTTCCTCGACATCGCGGCGGTGGTCGAGGAAACCCTCGCGGCACTGGGCCACGAGGCGGTGCCCGACCTCGCCGCGGTGCTGGCCATGGATGCCATGGCACGGACATACGCAACCCGCATTGCCGCGGGCAGGGCGGCGGCCTAGGTAAGCGCCATGTTGGATTTCATCCCCGATTTCGCCCGCACGATTCTCGCCTTCCTGGTGGTGCTGGGCGTGCTGGTCTTCATCCATGAGCTCGGCCATTACCTCGCCGCGCGCTGGCGGGGCGTGCATGTCGATGCCTTCTCGATCGGCTTCGGCCGGGCGCTGACGAGATGGACCGACCGGCGCGGCACGGAGTGGCGCCTGTCCTGGATTCCGCTGGGCGGCTACGTCAAGCTGCATGGCCAGGCGGAGGCGGGCGAGATGCCGCCCGAGGAAGTGGCGAAGCTGCGCCCGGGCCAGACCTTCCACGACAAGCCTGTGCGCGACCGCGCCATCGTGGTGATCGCCGGCCCCCTGGCCAATTTCCTGCTCGCCATCCTGCTCTTCGCCGGCCTGTTCATCTTCCATGGCCAGCCCGTGGGGCAGACCGCGATCGGCGCCGTGGCCGGCGGCTCGGCCGCCGAGCGCGCGGGGCTCCTGGCGGGCGATGAGATCGTCAGCCTCGATGGCAACCGCGTCACCCGCTTCGACCAGCTGCAGCGCTACATCCAGCCCCGCGCCGGGCAGGAGGTGGCGGTCGCCATCAGCCGCGAGGGCCGCGAGATGGTCCTGCGCGTCACCCCCGGCACCCGCCCGGGCACCGAGGCCGCGCCGGTGGGCATCCTGGGCGTGCAGGGCGGCGGCGTGCGGTTCGAGCGCATGGACCCTGTCTCCGGCCTCATCGCCGGCGCGGCGCAGACCGCCGATGTCAGCGCCCAGACCCTGGTGGGCATCTGGGAAATGCTGACCGGCCAGCGCAGCGCGCGCGACCTGGGCGGACCGATCAAGATCGCCGAGGTGAGTGGCGAGGCCGCCTCGCTGGGCATCGTGCCGCTGGTGAACCTGATGGCGCTGCTTTCCGTCTCGCTCGGCCTGCTGAACCTGTTCCCGGTGCCGCTGCTCGATGGTGGCCATCTGATGTTCTACGCCGCCGAAGCCATCCGCGGCCGCCCGCTGCCGCCGCGTGCCCAGGAATACGGCTTCCGCGCCGGCTTCGCGCTGCTCATCGGGCTTTTCGTCTTCGCCACCTGGAACGACATCGCCCATGGGTCGATCGGCCGTTGGGTCGTGGGTCTGGTGAGCTGAGAATGCAGCCTCTATGTTGGAATCCGGCCGGAGTCGCGGCCCAGCGACCTGCCACGCCGAACCATTCGCCCATCGCCACGGCCCATTGCGCCGTTCTGGCCCAAGACGGGACAAGCGGAACCTGAACATGACCCTTCGCACCCTGCTCATGGCCTCCGCCTGCCTTGTTCCCTTGCTGCCGGTGGTGGCGGACGCCCAGCAGCGCCGCCCCGCCGGGCGGCCGGCGGCCTATGAGAATGGCGCGGGCGGCATCGTCTCCGCCGTCGAGGTGCGCGGCAACCAGCGCATCGATGCCGATACCGTGCGCAGCTACATGCTCATCCAGCCCGGCGACGCCTATGATCCCGACCGCGCCGATCGCAGCCTGCGCAGCCTCTTCGCCACCGGCCTTTTCGGCGATGTCCGCATCGCGCGCGACGGCTCGCGCCTCGTGGTCACGGTGGTCGAGAACCCGGTGGTGAACCGCGTCGCCTTCGAGGGCAATCGCCGGCTGTCCGACGATACCATCCGCCCCGAGGTGCAGATGCGCTCACGCGGCGTCTTCACCAGCCAGCTCGCCCAGGCCGACCGCCAGCGCATTCTCGATCTCTACGCCCGCCGCGGCCGCTTCGCCGCGCGGGTCGAACCCAAGATCATCCAGCTCGATCAGAACCGCGTCGACGTGGTCTATGAGATCACCGAGGGCGATGCGGCGCTGGTTGGCCGGATCAATTTCGTCGGCAACCGTTCCTATTCCGACAGCCGTCTGCGCGACGTGGTTGCGACGCGCGAACAGGCCTTTTACCGCCTCTTCAGCACCTCCGACACCTTCGACCCAGACCGGCTGAGCTTCGACCGCGAATTGCTGCGCCGCTATTACCTGCGCAACGGCTTCGCCGATGTCGAGATCGGCAATGCCAGTGCCGAGCTGGCGCCGGACCGCTCCAGCTTCTTCATCACCTATAACGTGACCGAAGGCCCGCGCTACCGGTTCGGCGCCGTCACCGTCACCTCCGCCTTCCCCAATCTCGACACGGCGGCGCTGCGCAGCCGGCTCGATCTGCGCAGCGGCGACTGGTATGATGGCGACCTGGTCGAGCGCACGGCACAGAACCTGGCCGATGCCGCCAATCTGCGCGGCTTCCCATTCGTCGACGTGCAGCCGCAGGTCGAGCGCAACCGCGACGACAACACCATCGCCATCACCTTCAACGTGGCCGAGGCGCCGCGCGTCTTCGTCGAGCGTATCGATATCAGCGGCAATGTCCGCACCCAGGACCGCGTCGTCCGGCGTGAATTCCGCCTGGCCGAGGGCGATGCCTTCAACGCAGCGCAGCTTCGCCGCTCGCGCGACCGCATCCGCAACCTTGGCTATTTCGGCGACGTGCAGCTGACCTCGCAGCCCGGTTCCACGCCCGACCGCGCCATCGTCAACACCCAGGTCGTGGAACGCGCGACGGGTGAGGTCAGCGTCGGCGGCGGCTATTCAACCGATGCCGGCTTCCTGGCCGATTTCGGTCTGCGCGAGCGCAACCTGCTGGGCACCGGCGTCGATGCCCGGCTCAACGGCACCCTGGCGCAGCGCCGCAGCCAGGTGGATGTCTCGGTGACCGATCCGGCCTTTCTGGACCGCAACCTCGCCGTCGGCGCGGACGTCTTCCTGGTGCAGCGCAACCTGATCAACATCGCCAGCTACCAGGAACGGCGCTACGGCTTCGCTCTGCGCGCCGGCTATGAATTCAACGAGCGTCTGCGTCAGAACATCTCCTACACCCTGGTCAACCGCAACGTCTTCGACGTGCAATCCACCGCCTCGCCCTATATTCGGGAACAGGCCGGCGCCACGCTGCTCAGCCAGATCTCGCAGACCCTGACCTATGACACGCGCGACAGCATCATCCAGGCCTCGCGCGGCTATTTCCTGCGCTGGGGCGCCGATCTTGCGGGGCTGGGTGGCGATGTTTCCTACCTGCGCAACCGGGTGGACGGCGCGCTCTTCCTGCCCTTCGAGCGCCTGTTCGGGGACCCCGACTATGTCCTGACCCTGTCGGCCAGCTTCGGCCACCTCGCCCCCTTCAACGATCGCCGCCCCTTCAACCCGGCGCTGGGCGTGGGCGGCGAGCGTGACCGAATCGTTGACCGCTTCTTCCTCGGCGGTGAAAATCTGCGCGGCTTCGCCATCGCCGGCGTCGGCCCACGCGACATCAACACGCTTGACAGCTTGGGCGGCCGCCTGCTGTGGACCAGCAGCGCGGAGATGCGCTATCCGCTGCCGGTGCCCAGCGAGCTCGGTCTTCTTGGCCGCGCCTTCGTCGATGCCGGCGCGCTCAGCCAGGGGCCAACGGGCCCCGGCATCTTCAACAGCAGCAACCCGCGCGTGTCCGCGGGCATTGGCCTGTCCTGGCGCAGCCCCTTCGGCCTGATCAACGTCGATCTTGCCAAGGCATTGATGAAGGAGCGCTTGGACGAGACACAGGTCTTCCGCTTCGGCTTCGGCACGCGGTTCTGAATTCGAGATAGGTACACAATGATGATGACGCATTTCCTGGGCCGCGCAGCCCTGGCCCTGGCCCTCGCGGCGCCGCTGTTCGGCGCGTCCGACGCCATGGCGCAGCAGGACCCCGGCTTCTTCATCCCCGGTGGCCAGGGCGGTGGGCGTCCGCCCCAGGGGCAGCCACAGGGCCAGGCGCCGCGGCCCCAGCAGGGCCAGCAACAGCGCCCGCCGGCCAACGCGCCGCGCCCGCCCACCCGCACCGAGGCGCCGCCGCCGCTGCCCCCCGGCCAACAGCCGCCCGCCGCCGTGATCGGCATCGTCGATATTCCCGAGGTGCAGCGCGTCTCCGCCGCCTTCAACCAGGTGCGCGAGGAGATCGAGCGTCGCCGCACCCGCCTCAATGACGACCTGCAGCGCGAGCAGAATGGCTGGCGTGATGCCCAACAGTCCCTGGCCGGCGAGCGTGCCGGGCTGCAGGCCGAGGTGCTGCGCCTGCGCGAGCGCGAATTGCAGGACCGAATCACCGACAGCCAGCGCATCTTCCGCAACCGCAGCCAGTCGATCGAACAGGCGGCGCAGGTGGCGCTCGTCGAGATCGAGCAGGCGCTGGGCACCGTCATCCGCCAGGTCGCGCAGTCGCGCAGCGTCAACCTCGTGCTGCCCCGCCCGCTGGTGATCATGAACGAGCCGCCCTTCGATCTCACCGAGGAGATCGCGCAGCAGTTCAACCGCATCCTGCCGCGGGTGAATATTCCGGCCGAGAGCGATGGCCGCAACCCGCCGGCGGCGCCGGCAGGCGCGCCCTCCGCCCAACGCCCGGCGCCGGCGCCGACGCCGCCGCGCCCGCCGCAGCGCTGAGGCCCGATGGCCGCGCATTCACGCTTCTTCCCCGGCACCGGGCCGCAAAGGCTGGCCGAACTTCTCGCCGCCTCCGGCAGCAGCCTGGCCGAGGGCGGCGGGGTGGCCGAGGGGCGGCTCTTCACCGGGGTCGCGGCGCTGGCTGATGCCGGGCCGGATGAGGTGTCTTACCTCGAGGCCAGCAAACACCATCAGGGCCTGACCGAAAGCCGCGCCGGCGCTGTGGTGTTGCGCCCGGCCGATGCGCATCTTCTGCCATCGGGCTGTGTCGCCATACTCGACGCGATGCCGGCGCTGGCCTTCTCCCGCATCGCCGCGGTCTTCCACCCCACGCCGCGCGGCAGCGGCCGGCGTCATCCCAGTGCTGCGATCGACCCGTCGGCGCGGGTGGCCGCCAGTGCCGATGTCGGGTGCTTCGCCGTCATCGGCGCCGGGGCCGAGATCGGCGAGGGCTGCGTCATCCACGCCCATGCCGTGATCGGCGCCGGCGTGGTGCTGGGCGCGGATTGCACCATTCACCCCCATGCCAGCATCAGCCATGCCCTTTGCGGCCGGGGCGTGGTGCTGCATGCTGGCGCGCGGGTCGGCAATGAGGGCTTCGGCTTCACACCGACGCGGGAGGGGCGATTCGTCACCATGCCGCAGCTCGGCGGCGTGGTGCTGGAGGATGAGGTCGAGGTCGGCGCCAATGCCTGCATCGACCGTGGCGCGCTGGGCGATACGGTCGTGGGCCGCGGGTCGCGCATCGACAATCTGGTGCAGCTCGGCCACAACGTGCGTGTTGGCCAGGGCTGTGTTCTGGTCTCGCAGGTCGGCATCTCGGGCTCCACCACGCTGGGGGATTGGGTGCAGGTGGCGGGTCAGGCCGGCATCACCGGGCATTTGCACATTGGCGCCAAGGCGCGGATCGGCGCGCAGGCCGGTGTCATGCGCGATATCGCGGCGGGGGCTGATGTGCTGGGCTCGCCAGCGCAGCCCGCGCGCGACATGCTGCGCGAGGTCGCGGCCATCCGCAGGCTCGCCGCGGCCAGCAAGCCTGCCAGCAGGTCTGCTGCCAGGCCCGAATCCAAGCCCGAATCCCAGCCCGCATCCCAGAAGGAAGATTGAGGCCCGCCTTGATGACTGACCTGACCCTCGACATCGCCGCCATCATGCGGGCGATCCCGCATCGCTACCCCTTCCTGCTGGTCGACCGTGTGGTCGAGATGCGCCCCGATGACAGCTGCGTGGGCATCAAGAACGTCACCATCAATGACCAGTTCTTCCAGGGCCATTTCCCGACCGAACCGGTGATGCCCGGCGTGCTCATCGTCGAGGCCATGGCACAGACCTCCGCCGTGCTGGTCGTCACCACGCTGGGGCCGGAGAGCCAGGGGAAGCTGGTCTATTTCATGTCCATCGACAGCGCGAAATTCCGCCGGCCGGTCGTGCCGGGGGACCAGCTGCTGATCAAGGTCACAAAGGTGCAGCGACGGATGAGCGTCTGGAAATTCAGCGGCGAGGCAACGGTCGACGGGCGGGTCGTGGCAGAGGCGACCTTCGCCGCCATGATCCGCGACCGATGAACCAGATCCACCCCTCGGCCATCATCGCCCCCGGTGCGCGCATCGCGGATGGCGTCACCATCGGGCCCTTCTGCACCATCGGCGGGGATGTCGAGCTGCGGCCGGGCGTGACGCTGACCAGCCATGTCGCCATCGAGGGCCATACGATCCTCCATGAGGGCGTGCAGGTCTCGCCCTATGCCTCCATCGGCCTGCCGCCGCAGGATTTGAAATACAAGGGCGAGCCCACCCGCTGCGAGGTCGGCGCCCGCACCCTGCTGCGCGAACATGTCACCGTCCATCGCGGCAGTGTGGGGCGTGGGCACACGGTGGTCGGCGCCGATTGCATGCTCATGGCCTGCAGCCATGTCGGCCATGACTGCCAGCTCGGTGACCGGGTTATCATGGCCAACAACGTCATGCTGGGCGGCCATGTCCAGGTGGGCGAGCAGGTCTTCATCGGCGGCGGTGCCGCCATCCACCAGCTCGTGCGCATCGGCCGCCACGCGATGGTGGGCGGCATGGCCGGCGTGACAAACGATATTCCACCCTTCGGCAATGTATTTGGCCTGCCCGCGCGGCTGGTCGGGCTCAATGTGATCGGCCTGCGGCGGCGCGGCTTCTCGAAGGACAACCTGGCCGCGCTGCGCCTGGCCTTCCGCCTGCTCTTCCGCGACGCCGGCATCTTCGCCGACAAGCTGGACATCGCCCGGAGCCGCTATGCCGATGACGTCCTGGTGCAGGAGGTGCTGCGCTTCATCGCCTCGCCCGAGCGCAAGCGCGAGATGTGCCGCCCGGGCCGCATGACGGCCGATGATGACGACGACGCCTGAAAACGCCACGCCGCTGGGCCCGCTTGGCATCATCGCCGCCGGCGGCGCTATGCCGCGGCGGCTGGCCGATGATGTCCGGGCCAGCGGCCGGGCGGTCTATATCGTCGCCATCCGCGAATTCGCCGAGGCCGAGCGCTATGCCGGCCTGCCGCATCGGCTGGTGCGGCTGGGCGCCGCTGGCCAGCTGATCGAGGCGTTTCGCGCCGCCGGCGTGCGCGACCTCGTCATGCTCGGCCGCGCCCGCCGCCCCTCGCTGCTCGCCCTGCTGCCCGATGCCTGGACCGCCGCCGCGATGGCGCGCGTCGGCCGCGGCTTCTTCACCGGCGGCGACGATACCCTGCTGCGCGGCATCACCCGGGTGCTGGAGGAAGAGGGTTTTTCCGTGCGCGGCGTGCATGAGGTGCGGGCCGGCCTGACGGCGCCGCAGGGGCTTCTCGCCGGCGCCGCACCCGATGCCGGACAGGCCGCCGATATCCGCCGCGGCATCGCGGTGCTGCAGGCGATGGGCCCTGTCGATGTTGGCCAGGCCGTGGTGGTGCAGCAGGGCCTGGTGCTGGCTGTGGAAGCGATCGAAGGCACCGACGCCATGCTGGCCCGCGCCGGCGAGCTGCGGCGCGAGGGGCCGGGCGGGGTCATGGTCAAGCTGGCCAAGCCGTCGCAGGATCTGCGCCTCGACATGCCCACGATCGGCCCCGTCACCATTGAGAGAGCCGCCGCCGCCGGCCTCGCCGGCATCGCCATCGATGCAGAGCGCACCCTGGTGACGGAGCGCGAGGCCTGCGTGGCACTCGCCATCCAACACGGGCTATTCATTCTCAGTCTTGACCCCGCAGCGACCATCCCCGAAGTGTTCCTTAAGGAGACCCCGCCATGACCGAAGCCAGCTTTCGCCTGCTCCACACCATGATCCGCGTGACTGACCTGGAGCGCAGCGTGAAGTTCTACACTGAGCTGCTCGGCATGAAGGAGACCCGCCGGCGCGACGTGCCGGAGGGCAAGTACACCATCGTCTTCGTGGGTTACGGCGACGAGGCGCGCGATTGCATGCTGGAGCTGACCTACAATTACGGCGTGGACAGCTACGAGATCGGCACCGCCTTCGGCCATCTCGCGATCGGCGTGCCGGACCTCTACGGCACCTGCGACATGCTGCGCGCCGGCGGCGCCAAGATCACCCGCGAGCCGGGGCCGCTGAAATTCGGCACCACGCTGATCGCCTTCGTCGAGGATCCGGACGGCTACAAGATCGAGCTGATCGAGCGGAAGTAGCTTTCCGCCATTGCTGCGGATTTTATTGATTTACGACGCAACTAAATAGCATAAACTGGGCGACCCGCGATGTCCAATACGAGCTTGACTCCGAAAGTCATCCATTTTGTTTATTTTACGCCTTGTTCTCTGGAGCAATTTCAACTGAATTTTATTCAATATATCGCCATTAAATCTGCTATTATTCGAAATCCAGACTATACCGTGATTTTTCATTGCAATATGGAGCCGGCTGGCGATTTCTGGAGTGAACTTAAGCCATTTGTTCAAATAAACATTGAAGTTTTACCGAAAAAAGTCTTCGATATTGATATTGTCCAAATTGAGCATCGAGTGGATGTTTTTCGTTTGAATTTACTCATCGAATTTGGTGGGGTTTATCTCGACACTGATACGATAACATTGAAATCGTTTGACAATTTCCTTCGATCGAGACCAGTCATGGGGCGCGAAGGTGGGTCTGGTCTATGTAATGCAGTGATTTTTTCTCCTCCAGGTTCAGAATTTTTGCGGCGTTGGCTGGCGCTTTACGAGAATTTTCACAACGATCAATGGAATGAATTTTCGGTTCTGGCACCGAAGCGTTTGGCAGATGCCGCACCAGATCTCATTGACGTCGAACCAGAAACAACTTTTTTCATTCCAAGCTTTGACCCTGAATCATCTGTTGATTTATTTGATAGGTTGGTGGATTTCCCAGACGCCGTTATATTTCATCTATGGAATACCATGAATAAATCGATTTTATCTGAAATTAATGTCTCGAATATTTCTCATCGCAAAACCACCTATGGCGTGGCTGCCTGTGATGTCCTGCATGCTAAAATTGGTCGCGATATTTTCGACAGTAAAATGATAAAAAACTGAAACTAAATATTTGATTGAACGACTACAATGCCTTTGTCATCATGATTGATAAAAATTATTATGTATTTTGATTTGAATTTTTTTATATCATTTCGACAAAATTTATTTATGAGTGTTGCTCAGAAATTTTCCGTTCTGTCGCATGGCAAATTCGGTTGTTGGTGTCGGCTCTGGTGAAAGGGATTCTATCCCAAATGTCCGGGTATTTTCTGTCCCGTAACTTGGCCAAGGTATTGTTTCACAGCCGTATCGCGGAATTGTGCCATGTTCGGTTGAAGTTTTGTGCCGTTGAATGATTTACTGCATCTAAAGCACACACTGAAACATCTTCGTGATGACGAAGCGATTCTGTTCAGAAAGGGATAATGAGAGTTTTAATTTTTTGACCTCAAGTAGTTTAAAACAAAAATAAAATTTTAATCTAAAATTTATCGAATTTCATTCATTTGAATTAATCATTCTATCCCCTAAATTAAACTGCGCCTGTTCTAATAAATACTGGAATACACACCAATAAATTGGCGCCCCAATCTTGAGCAGTCGCCCTTCAGGAAACACGCAGTCCAGAGATATTCCATTCACCGTAGCCAAATACTTCCTCACCCCTCCAGCCGCACCCCGGCCACGCGCGCCACCTCACCCCATTTCGTGATCTCGGCCCGGATGAAGGCGGAGAATTCCTCCGGCGTGGTGGGGTCGGGGATCGAGGCCAGCGCGGTGATGCGCGCCACCACCGCAGGCTCGCGCAGAATGGCCACGACATCGCGGTTGATCCGGCGGATGATCGCCTCGGGCGTGCCCGCCGGCGCCACGATGCCGCTCCACCCCGCCGCCGCGAAGCCGGGCAGCACCGTCTCGGCCAGGGTCGGCACATCGGGCAGCGCCGCCATGCGATAGGCGGTGGTGATGCCCAGCGCCCGCACCCGGCCGGACTGGATATGCGGCATGGCACTCGCCGTGCTGTCGAACATCAACTGCACATTGCCGGCGATAAGGTCGGCGATGGCGGGCCCCGAGCCGCGATAGGGCACGTGCTGCATGCTCAGCCCGGCCTGGTGGGCGAACATCTCGCCCGTCATGTGCTGCGCCGTGGCCGGGCCGGCCGAGGCAAAGGTCTGGCCGGGATGGGCACGGATATGCGCCACCAGCGCGGCCATGCTCTGCGGCGGGAAGGCGGGATGGGCGATCACCACCAGGGGAACAAGGAAGATGTTCGTCACGGCCGCGAAATCCCGCACCGCATCATAGGGCAGCCGGCTCATCACCCCCGGGTTCACCCCCAGCGTGCCGGAGGTGCCGATGCCCAGCGTATAGCCGTCCGGCGCCGCCCGCGCCGCCGCTTCCATGCCGATGGCGCCAGCACCACCGGCCCGGTTCTCCACCACCACCCGCTGCGGCCAGCGTTGTGACAGCAGGTCCGCCACCATCCGGGCGAAGACATCCGCCGCCTGGCCGGGCGGGAAGGGCACGATCATCCGCACCGGACGGGTGGGATAGGTCGTGGGCTCGGAGGCCAGGGCAGGGGCCGCCAGGCCGGGCAGTGAGAGGGCAGTCATGGCCAGGACGGCGCGCCGGTTTGCTTGCATGATGAGTTCCTCCGCCCCCATCCTGCGGCCAAGCCGCCGCCTTGGGAATGGCTTGCCGGCGACCCGGCACCGCCCCATCTCGACCCCACCCCCAGGAGCCGCAGCGCGATGCCCGATCTGCCCGCCATGAACCGGCGCGACCTCCTCGCCGCCGTCACCGCGGCGGGTGGCGCGGCGGCCGCCCAGGCGGTGCTGGGCGCGCTGGCCCCGGCCCAGGCGGCCGGCCCGCGCCCCACCCTGCCGCCGCTGGCCGGGCGCCGCGCCACCATCATCGGCGCCGGCATCGCGGGCCTGGTCTGCGCGCTGGAACTGCACCGCGCCGGGGCCGAAATCCTGGTGCTGGAGGCCGCACCCCGCCTGGGCGGCCGCAGCCTGACGCTGCGCGGCGGCGATGCGGTGGCCGAGGCGGATGGCCCGTCCCGGACCGTCGGCTTCGCTGCTGCCCCGCATCTGTATTTCAACGCCGGCCCCGCCCGCATCCCGCATCACCACCAGGGCCTGCTAAGCTATTGCCGCGCGCTGGGCGTGCCGCTCGGGGTGCTGGTGAACGAGAACCGCGCCGCGCCTGTCGGCGGGCTGCCGCTCGGCCAGGTCCGGGCCGGGTTGCGCGGCGTGGTGGCCGAGCTTGCCACCAAGGCGCTGGGGGCCGGGCTTCTCGACACCCCGCTGGGCGAGGCCGATCTGCTGCGGCTGCGTGCCATGCTGCGCAATTTCGGCGCGCTCGATGCCCAGGGGCGCTACCGCGGCACCTCCCGCGCCGGCTGGGCCGAGCCGCCGGGCATGGAGCCAGGCCGCCGCCGCCCGCCCCTCGCGCTGGAGGCGCTGCTCGACCCCGGACTCTGGCAGGCCGCCGATTTCGTCGAGGGCGTGAACTACGCCGCCACCATGCTGGCGCCCGAGGGCGGCATGGACCGTATCGCGACCGCCCTGGCCGCTGCATTGCCGCCGGGCAGCATCCGCCTGGGCACCGCTGCCACCGGGCTGGCCCCGGCCGAGGGCCTGGTGCGACTGGCCGATGGGCGCGAGGAGCGCGGCGATGTCGTCGTCTGCACGCTGCCCGCGCCCCTGGCCGCGGGGCTGGAGGGGCTGAGCCCGGCAAGGCGCGAGGCCCTGGCCGGCATCGCCCAGGAGCCCGCCGCCAAGCTCGCCATCCAGGCCCCGCGCTTCTGGGAGGCCCAGGGCATCTATGGCGGCATCGCCTGGCTGCCCGAGGCCGAGATCACCCAGAGCTGGTACCCCTCCGAGGGGTTTCATGAGGCCGAGGGAGTCCTGGTTCTGGCCTATATCTGGGACCGCGCGCGGGGCGAGCGCTTCGCCGCCCGCCTGCCCGGGGAGCGCGCGGCGCTGGCCCTGGCCGAGGCCGCTGTTCTGCACCCCGAGCTGCCGGCCCTGGCACGCCACCCCGTCTCCGTCGCCTGGGGCCGGATGCCCTGGGCGCGCGGCGCCTGGGCGGAATGGGCGCCGGAGCACCGCGCCCGCCACCACGCCCTGCTGGCCAGCCCCGAGGGAAGGGTGCATTTCGCCGGTGACTGGCTGAGCCAGCTGCCGGGCTGGCAGGAGGGCGCGGTGGCCAGCGCCTTGCACGCTCTGGGGCAGGTCAGGGGATAAGAAACGCGTTGTTTTTCAAACGCGTCGTATTCGGACAAATTGCCCGGACGGGCCGGGCATGGCTATGCCGTTGATCCGCCGAGGCTAGCCTCTGGCGGTCCGCAGCACAAGGAATTTCAGCCTAGATTCTGCACTGGCCTGAGCGCGAGCAGCCAAGGCTCGACCCGGCGCCTGGTCACGGCCGGCCCGCGGCCATCGGCGTGGAACCGGCTGGCGCCAAGGACATGCAGCCTCCCGCAATCGCTCACAGCAGCCGCCAGGCCAGCCCCAGCGCCGCATCCACCGTCGCCGCGCGCACCTCCGTCCGGTCGCCCGGAAACACCCGTTCGAGATGGATGGTCGGCCCGCCCCGCCGCGCCGCCGCCATGTGCACAAGCCCCACGGGCTTGCCCGGCGTGGCGCCGCCCGGCCCCGCGATGCCTGTGCAGGACAGCGCGATATCGGCACCGCTGCGCGCCAGCGCGCCCTCCGCCATCGCCCGGGCCACCGCTTCGCTCACCGCGCCCACCGCGGCCAGCACACTCTCTGGCACGCCGAGTTGGGCGGTCTTCATCGCGTTGGAATAGACCACGAAGCCCCCCAGCACGCTGGACGAACTGCCGGCAATGGCGGTCAGCGCGGCCGCGATCAGCCCGCCGGTGCAGCTCTCGGCCGTGGCGATGGTGAGGTTTTTCGCCCGCAGGGCTTCCAGCAGGGCGGCGCAATCATCAGGGGTCGGGGCATGCAGCATGGCGCCACCCTATAGCGGAACGCCGAGTGCTTGCAGCAGCAGAAGCGCGCCACCGGCCATGGCGCCGGCCATGACGTCATCGCCCATCACGCCGGAGGGCGTCTTCTGCCGGTCCAGCCAGCGAACCGGCCCGGGCTTCCAGATGTCGAAAAGCCGGAACAGCCCGAAGGCCAGCGCGACCCCCAGCCAGCCGAAGCCGGGCAGGGCGGCCAGCGCCAGCGCCTGCCCGGCGCCCTCATCGATCACCACCCAGCCCGGATCATCCCGCGCCTCGGGCAGCCGCTTCAGCGCCCAGAGCCCCAGCCCCAGCAGCAGAAGCGAAAACCCCGCCGCCGCTGCCGGCCCCAAAAACACCACCGGCAGGACCACAAGGCTGCCCCATGTCCCCGGTGCCGGCCGCATGAACCCCACACCGCCCAGCGAGACCACCCATTTCATCGCAGCCACGCCGCCATGGGATGCGGTTGCGCCACGCCCGACAGCGCGCGGTAGACCGCCACATTCTCCATCACCCGCTGGACGTAGTTGCGGGTCTCGGCAAAGGGGATCTGCTCCATCCAGTCCAGCATGGTCAGGCGGCCCTGGCGCGGGTCGCCATAGGTCTGCAGCCACTCATCCACCCGCCCCGGCCCGGCATTGTAGGCCGCGATGGCATAGGGCCAGGTGCCGCCGAAGCGAGAAATCATCTGGTCGAGATAGGCCGAGCCCAGCCGCATATTGTGGGCGGGGTTGGATTGCAGCCAGGCCAGCTGATGCGGTGTGTTCAGCCGGCGCGCCACCTGCTGCGCCGTGGCGGGCAGCAGCTGCATCAGGCCCCGCGCATTGGCCGAGGAAATCGCCTCGGTATCGAAATTGCTCTCCTGCCGGGTTATGGCATTGGCCAGGGCGGCCTCGATGGGCAGGTTCTCGGTGGGGTAGGGGCTGGGCCAGCCATCGGGCACCAGCATCGCACCCGAGGCGCCGGCCCGGCGCGCGACCCAGACCGGGTTTTCCGGCCTGCCGCTGCGGGTGGCGAGTTGCATGAGCAGCGTGCGTTCAAAGGGCTGGGTGGAGAGTTCCTCGATGCGCAGCAGGAAGGCGCGTGCCCGGCGGCCCTCGCCCATCTCGGCCAGCAGGGGGATGATGCGGGCGACCTCGCGGTTCATGAATGCGGCGGCCTGGGCCGGCGTGGCGCCGGGCTGGGTGATGGCGCGGATGCGCTGGGCCAGCCGCTCCGGCCCCTCGCCCAGGGCCAGGCCGGCGAGCTGGCCGTAGAAGGCCACGGGGTAGCCGGCGGCGATGCCCCAGGCCTCGCGCGCGCCCCCGGCATTGCCGGCAGCAGACAGTGCGTATCCGCGCCAGAAATGGCTGCGTGCCAGGGTGATGGCGCTGCGGCTGTCCTCGCCAACCGCGGCGAAATGCCGGGCCGCCACGCCTGGGTTGTTGAGAAAGCGCAGGGCGATGAAACCGGCCAGGAACTCGGCCTCCTGCCGGGGCTCGCCGGGGCCGGGCTGGCCGTGCTGGGCGGCGAGCTGATAGGCCGCGGGCGCGTCGCCCAGCCGCAGCGCGCGGCGGGACTGCAATTGCCGCTCGGTCCAGATCGCCCGGCCCGCCTCTGCGGAGAGGCCGGTCTGCGCCGCGGCGCCGGCGGCGAATGCGGCCGCGGCCTCGGCATCGCGCCCGGCCACCCGCAGCGCGCGGGCCCGTTCCAGCGTGGCGCCGGCATCGCGCGCGGCCAAACCCGCCCCATTGCCGGCGTCGCCGCCGCTGGCATAGCTCAGGCGCAGCTGCGCCGCCTGCGCGCGGGCGGCGTCGAGATAGGGCAGGCTGCGGCCGGCGGCGCCGAAATCGCGGGCAAAGGCCAGGCGGTTGAAGCGCGCCCAATGCTCGTTGGTGGTCAGCCGGGCGGCGTGGCGCTCAAGGAACAGCGATTCGTCGGGGCCATCGGCTGGGGCTTCCGACCAGCCGCGCCGCGCCACCTCCGTCGCCTCGCGATCGCGGCCGGCGCGGGCCAGGGCATCGGCGTGGCGCATGGCGCCGCCCACGCTGCGGGCCGGGCGGGTGGCGAACCAGCGCAGCACCAGCCCGTCATCGGGATCGGTCTCCAGCACCGCCTCGGCATTGCGGCCGATCGCGTCCATCGCCGGCCAATCCGCGCCGCTTTCGGCGAATTGCACGTATTCGAAGCCGCTGGCGACGACCTGGCGGGATTGCAGCCGCAGCCACAGCACCATCTTGCGGATCAGCGGATCGGCCCGCTCTGCCGCCACCTCGGCCTCCGCCCAGCGGTTCTGCGAGGCCGCGACGAGGGCGAGCCGCCCGGCCTCGCGCGGCGCCTGGGCGCCCGCCATGGCGGGGAGGAGAAGCAGGAGAGCAAGGAACCATGCGCGCATCAGGGGTGTGTAGCGCGGTGCGCATGCTTGTTGCAGGGGGTGGCAGGCGTTACTGATGTCGGCTCGAAAGGGAGTTTACCGTCATGTTCCAGGGTTCGATGGTGGCGTTGATCACGCCGATGCATGCCGATGGAACGCTCGACGAGAAAGCCTTTTGCGATTTCGTGGAATGGCAGATCGCCGAGGGCACCGAGGGCCTGGTCCCCGTCGGCACCACAGGCGAATCCCCCACGCTGAGCCATGATGAGCACCGCCGGGTGGTGGAGCTCTGCGTCGAGGTCGCCCGCGGCCGGGTGCCGGTGATGGCGGGTGCGGGCAGCAACAGCACGGCCGAGGCCATCGGCTTCGCCGAACATGCGAAGAGCGTGGGTGCCGACGGCCTGCTGGTGGTCACGCCCTATTACAACAAGCCGACGCAGGAGGGGATGTTCCTGCATTTTTCGGCGATCGCCGACGCGGTCGATTTGCCGCTGTTCATCTACAACATCCCGCCGCGCAGCGTCGTCGACATGACGCCCGAGACGATGGGCAGGCTGGCACGGCACCGCAACATCAAGGGCGTGAAGGATGCGACGGCCAACCTGACCCGGCCCCTGCACCAGCGGCGCGAATGCGGCGCCGGTTTCATCCAGCTCTCGGGCGAGGATCACACGGCGCTGGCCTTCATGGCCGCCGGCGGCCATGGCACAATTTCGGTCACCGCCAATATCGCGCCGCGCGCTTGCGCGGAGATGCACCTGGCCTGGCGCGAAGGCCGGCTGGCCGATGCCATGGCGATCCAGGAGCGGCTGACGCCCGTGCATGACGCGATGTTCTGCGAAACCTCGCCCGCGCCGGTGAAATTCGCCGCCTCGCTGCTAGGCAAGGCCGACGCGCATTGCCGACTGCCCATGGCGCCCTGCAGCGACATGGCCAGGGCGAAGGTGCGCGCCGCGATGACGGGGGCGGGCTTGCTGAATTGAGCCGCGACAAGAAGAAAAAATCGAGCCTCATCAGCCACGGCATCGCAGCGCAAAACCGCAAGGCGCGCTTCGACTACAAGGTGATGGAGGAGATCGAGGCCGGCATCCAGCTCATCGGGCCGGAGGTGAAGTCGCTGCGCTCCGGCCGCGCCGCCCTGGCCGAGGCCTGGGCGGGCGAGCGGGATGGCGAAATGTGGCTGTTCAACTGCTACATCCCGGAATGGCAGGCCGGCAGCTTCATGGCGAAGTTCGAGCCGCGCCGGCCGCGCAAGCTTCTTCTCCACAAGAAACAGGTCAGCACGCTCGCGGGTTCGGTGGCGCGCGAGGGCATCACGCTGGTGCCGCTCGACATTCATTTCAACGATCGCGGCATGGCCAAGGTGCTGCTGGGCCTGGCCGAGGGCAAGCAGGCGCATGACAAGCGCGCCACCATCGCCGCCCGCGATTGGCAACGCGACAAGGCGCGGATCATGCGCAATAAGGGTGGCGAATGAGATGGCTGGGCATCCTGCTGGCCTTGGCCGGCTGCGCGCCGCAGGCCGGGGGGCTGGTCGCCAGCACCGCCGGCCATGAGGAGCACCGGGTGATGGTGCCCATCGATGGCGGCACCATCTTCACCCGGCTCTGCCTGCCGCCCGGCGGCGCCACAAGGGCGCTGGTGCTGATCAACCACGGCTCGCCAGCCCGCGCCGAGCAGCGGCCGCAGGTCACCCCGGCCGCCTGCGGGTCGGAGGCGGTGCGCTGGTTCCTCGCCCGCGGCCATGCCGTGGGCCTGCCGCTGCGCCGCGGCTTTGGCGAGAATGGCGGCGCCTTCGTCGAGGGCAATGTCTGCGCGCGGACGGATTATGTCCGCTCCGGCCGGGAATCGGCGCGCGACATCACTGCCGCGCTGTCCGTGCTGACGGCGCGACCGGATATCCCCAGGCTGCCCGCCATCGTGGTCGGGCAATCCGCCGGCGGCTTCGCGGCGGTGGCGATGGCGGCGGAAAACCCGCCCGGCGTGGCGGCGCTGGTCAACATGGCCGGCGGCCGCGGCGGCTGGCACCAGAACATGCCGCGCACCAATTGCGAGCCCGATCTGCTGGTCGCGGCGGCGGGGCAATTCGGCAAGACCGCCCGCCTGCCCATGCTCTGGATCTACACCGAAAATGACAGCTTCTTTGACCCCGTGCTGGCGGCGCGGATGCATGCCGCCTTCACCGCCGGCGGCGGCCAGGCGCGGCTGGAGCGCCTGGGCCCCTGGGGCCGCGACGGCCACAGCCTGTTCTTCGGCCATCATGGCAGCCTGACCTGGGGGCCGCTGATCGAGCGGTTCCTGCCATGAGGTGGTTCCTGGCCTTGCTGTCGCTGCTGGCGCTGCCGGCCATGGCGGGGGAGCTGCGCGTCATCGACGGCCCCGATGGCAGCCGGCTGCAGGTGCGGATCTGCCCGGCGGCGGGTGCGGGTGACCATCCGCTGGCGCTGATCAACCACGGCGCCCAGCCGCGCGCCGAAATCCGGCCGCTGCTGCTCACCCCGCCCTGCGAGGCCGAGCCGCTGCGCTGGTTCCTCGCCCAGGGCTATACGGTGGCGGCCGTGCTGCGCCGCGGCCACGGCGCCAGCACCGGCGACTGGGTGGAAGGCTTCGGCCCCTGCGACGACCCTGATTTCATGCGTGTGGGGCGCGAGACGGCGCGCGACATCCAGGCCACGCTGACCGCCCTGCTGGGCTCGCCGGGCATCCGTGCCTCGGGTGCGCTGGTCCTGGGCGAGAGCGCGGGCGGCTGGGGCAGCATCGCGTTGGCCTCGCAGCGGCCCCGGGGTGTGGCGGCGGTGATCAATGTGGCGGGCGGGCGCGGCGGCTGGGCCGGCGGGCGGGCGCGCACCAATTGCGCGGCGAACCGGCTGGTCGAGAATGTCGCCGAATTCGGCGCCACGGCCAGGGTGCCCATGCTGTGGCTTTATGCCGGCAATGACACGTTCTTCGGGCCGACCCTGGCGGGGGCGTTGTTCGAAAGCTTCGTCGCCGCGGGTGGCGTGGCGGAGATGACCATGCTGCCGCCCTGGGAACAGGACGGCCATTATTTCTTCTATGGCGATGGCGGCAGCCGCGTCTGGGGGCCGCGGATGGCTGATTTCCTGCTCAGCCTGGGCGGCGCGACGGCGGCGCGGCGTTAACGATCGGCAAGGGCGGGCAGCGCCTGGACTCAAATCGCCCTGGGTGTTTCCACCCAGGGCGATTGCGGGTTAACCCTCGAAGCGGATCGCCCGCTCGCGGATCACCCGGCCCCATTTCTCCGCCTCACGGGCCACGAAGTCCCGCGCCTCCGCCTCGCTGCCGCCGGTCAGCAGGAAGCCGCTCTGGGTGGCCCGTGCCGCCACATCGGGGTTGCGCAGGATGGTGTTGGCCAGGGTGTTCAGCCGCGTCGCCACCGCATCGGGCGTATTGGCGGGCAGCCACCAATGGATCCAGGAATAGGCCTCGAAGCCCGGCACCACCGTCTCGGCGATGGTCGGCAGGTCGGGAAAGGCGGGCACGCGGTTGGCGGTGCCGACGGCGAGTGCGGGCAGCGACCGGTCGGCCATCATGCCGGCGGCCGAGGGCAGGTCCACGATCGAGAAATCCACCCGCCCCGCGCGCACCTCCACCAGCCCCGGCGCGCTGCCGCGGAAGGGCACATGGGTGATGTCGGCGCCGGTCAGCGATTTGTACAACTCGCCGGCGAGATGCGCGGGGTTGCCCACGCCGCCCGAGGCGAAGGTCAGGCTGCCGCGCGGCGCGGCCTGCACGAAGCGGTGCCATTCCGCGACGTTGCGGGCGGGGAAATCCGGCCGCGTCACCAGCACCGTCGGCGTGATGGCCAGCGGCGCCACCGGCCGGAAGTCCCGCACCGGGTCATAGGGCGCCGGGTTCATCATCAGGGGCGCGGTGAGCGAGGAGATGACAGCGACGAGGATGGTATGGCCATCCGGCGCCTCGCGTGCGACGATGTTGCTGCCCACCGTGGCGCCGGCGCCGGTGCGGTTTTCCACCACCACATTCTGCCCCAACGCCTCCTGCATCAGCGGCGCGGTGAGGCGGGCCAGGATGTCCGGGCTGCCGCCGGCAGGAAATGGGACGATCAGGCGAATGGACCGGCTGGGTGCCCAGCCCTGGGCGAGGGCGGGCGTGGCCAGGCTGACGGCGAAAAGGGCGCGGCGCTGCATGGTTCAATCCTTGCTGGTGGTGTATTTTACCATGCCCGCACCGACAGGCCAGCGCGAAACCCTTGCATCCCGCACGGCGAATGGCACGTAAGCATCATGTCGGAGCATCCCATGGACGATATCGCAGCAAACCCCGTCGCCGCCGGGCGCGAAAAGCTGGTGGCGAAAAAGCAGGAATGGGCGGCCCAGGGCCGGCTGCTGACCGGCATCCATGCCGACCCCGCCACCCGCCTGCCGCCCGGCCAGCGCCTGGTCACCGATTTCCCGGTGCTCGATCTCGGCGTGCAGCCGACCATCGGGCGCGACAAATGGCATCTCAGGGTGGATGGGCTGGTGGCGAACCGGCTGATCCTCGACTGGTCCGCCTTCCAGGCGCTGCCGCAGGCGGAATGGCTGAACGACATCCACTGCGTCACCGCCTGGTCGCGCTATGACAATCGCTGGTCGGGGGTTGGGGCGCTGACCTTGCTCAACCTCGTGCAGCCCATGGCCGAGGCGAGCCATGTCGTCTTCCATTCCTATGACGGCTACACCACCAACCTGCCGCTGGAGGCCTGGGCCAGGCCGGAGAACCTCGTCGCCACGCATTGGAATGGCGCCGCATTGGACCGGGTGCATGGTGGCCCGGCCCGCACCGTGGTGCCGCACCTCTATTTCTGGAAATCCGCCAAATGGATCAGCCGGATCGAGCTGGTGGCCCAGGATCGCCCGGGGTTCTGGGAGGTGCGGGGCTACCACAACAATGCCGATCCCTGGACGGAGGAGCGTTATGGTTGATCGCAGGGCATTGCTGGGGCTGGCGCTGATGGCAGGGCAGGCGGGGGCCGCGGGCCTGACGGGGTTCTCGCTCACCCGGCTGGAGGGTGGCGATATGCCGCTCAGCGAATTCGCCGGCCGAGTCGTGCTGGTGGTGAACACCGCCAGCTTCTGCGGCTATACCCAGCAATACGCCGCACTCCAGGCGCTGCATGATCGCTACGAGCCGCGCGGCCTGACCGTGCTGGGCGTGCCCAGCAATGACTTCAACCAGGAAAGCACCGACAACCGCCGCATCCGGGAATTCTGCGACGGGATGTTCGGCATCACCTTCCCCATGGCCGGGCTCTCGCCTGTGCGCGGCCCCCGGGCCGTGCCGCTCTACCAATGGCTGGCGGCGCAGGCCGGCGGCCCACCGCGCTGGAATTTCCACAAATACCTGGTGGCGCGTGATGGGATCCGGGTGACGGCCTTTTCGACCCAGGTGGAGCCGCGCGCGCCGCAACTCCTTCGCGCCATCGAGGCCGCGCTGGCGGTGCCCGCTGCCTGAACCCATCCTGATCGGGCCCATTCTGGTTGGAATCGGCGCGAACCTGCCTGGCCCCGATGGCAGCGCGCCGCTGGCGACATGCCGGGCGGCGGCCGTTGCACTCGACGGCCTGCCAGGGCTGCGGCTGATGGCGCTGTCGCGCTGGTGGGAGAGTGCGCCGATCCCACCGCTGCCCGGCGCACCCTGGTTCGTGAACGGGGTGGCGCGGCTGGCCGGCGACATGGCGCCCGCGGCGTTGCTGGCCGCGCTGCACGCGATCGAGGCGCGCTTCGACCGGGCGCGTCCATATCCCAACGCGCCGCGCACGCTTGATCTCGACCTGCTGGCGATGGGCGGGCTGCGGCGGGAAACCGCGCCGTTGTTGCCACATCCTCGCATGCATCTGCGGCAATTCGTCCTGCGGCCGCTGCTGGAGGTGGCGTCGGGCTGGCGGCACCCCGCCTTCGGTGACGCCGCGGCGCTGCTGGCCGGCCTACCGGAGCAGGATCTCCGACCGCTGTGATCTCCAGCTTTCTGGCCGCGCCCCAGAGCGGAGCGCCCAAAACCCGGCGCTAGAACGGCAGCGGCAGCGCCCGGACCTCGCCCATGATCCACCCCCCCTGCGAGGCGAAGTGCAGCAGGCTCCACACCCAATAGATGGCCGCCCCCGCGACCAGCAGGGCTTCCAGCGGCCGGGCCAGTTGCAGCAGCAATGCCGCGGTGAAGGCGAAGGCCATGGCCATCAGGCCCTCTGTCTCCAGCCCCAGCCAGAGGCCGGCAAATTGCAGCGGCGCTACCAGCAGCGCGGCGAGGGACAGCCACCACAGCGTGGCCGGGGCCGAGAAGAACGGGTCGTTGTCGCGGCCCGTGCGCATATGCGCTTCGCACAACGCGTCGAGCTGTTGCGGCGAGAGCTTGTTGATGGCGATCCTGGTCATGACAACCTCCCTCACGACCGGCTGGCGCCGCAGCGCGCCGCCACGATCCGGCAGGTGGCGCCGGGGTCGCGTGAGCGGCAATCGGCCATCGCCTCGGCCTCGGCAGCGGCCTGGGTCGCACCGAAGCCGCCGGCCATGTTGGTGACCGTCCAGGTCGAGGAATCGGTGGTCATCACCAGCGCGTATTGGTGCCGGCGGGTCGCATGGGCGACGGCACCACAGGCCGCCGGCGCCTCCATCAGGATGCGGCAGCCCGCGCCATTCACCCGGCATTGGTCATCGGCCTCGCGGAAGGCGCCGAGGCGGTCGCGCTCGCCGGCGACCAGGCCGAACCCGCGGGAGGGGGCGCGGCTGGTGAAGATCACGCTGACCGGAGCCGCGGAAAGCGGGGCGGTTGTGGCCGCGCTGACCAGCTGCGGGGCGGGACGGCCGCGACGGGTCGCCTGGGGCGGCTGGACACTGGCGGCGTTGAAACGCTGGCCGGCATCGCAGCGCAGCTGGCAGATGCGCGCGGCATAGGGGGCGGCACCCGCGGCCGGGCCGGCGCCGGCCATGCAATCGGCCATGCAGCCCTGCGCCATGGCGGTGACCGGGCGGGACATCGCCACCCGCGTGCCCTGGGCGAAGGCCGGCGAGGCGGCGAGGAGCAGGCTGCTGGCAAGGAGCAATTTGCGCATGGTCGTGATCCTGTTGATGTGCCGCCCGGCCTGTCCCGGCGTCGTGAGAGGATATTGCCACCGCTTTGTCGCGGCTTGATCGCGCCGGACCGCCTGATCTGTCGCGTCAGTCGCGCGGGCCGACCCTTGCGCCACCGCCCGCCCATGGCTATCTGGAGGTTTACGCCGTGCGCCTCTCGGGTGCGCGCCCATTGCTGTCGTCAGGAGTATCCATGGCCCGCGTTACCGTCGAAGACTGCATCCTTCAGGTCCCCAACCGCTTCGACCTCGTGCTCTATGCCGCCCAGCGCGCCCGCAACATCAGCCGGGGCGAGACCCTGACGCTGGACCGCGACAATGACAAGAACCCGGTCGTCGCACTGCGCGAAATCGCCGAGCAGACCGTGGAACTCCCCAATCTCGAGGCCGATCTGGTCAAGAGCCTGTCCCGCGCGCCGGAGCCCGAGCCGGTCGAGGACGAGGTGATGGACCTCATCGCCACCGACGAGAACATCTTCGGCGTGATGGACGTCAACGAGGAAATGCCGGGCGGCGACGGCCCCGAGGATGCGGTGGATATCGAAGCAGCCATCGGCGCCGAACTCTTCGGCGACGAGTAAGAGAGGCGATTGGCCGAAGGGCCCAACCCCACCATAAACCCGGCCCCGCAGGCGCCGGAGGGGCTGGGCATGGCCGCACCCATCCCTGGCCTCGACAATGCCCTGGTCTTCGTCACCAAGGCCGTCGAGGGCGATAGCAGGCTTGACGGCTATGTGCTGGCCGAAGCCGCCCGCCTGGCCGCCACCGCCCATGCCAGCCAGACCCGCCGCAATGGCGAGCCCTATATCATCCATCCCATCGCGGTGGCCGAAATCCTGGCCGGCTACCGGCTTGATACCGCCACTCTGGCCACCGCCCTGCTGCATGATGTGGTGGAGGACACCCCCACCAGCCTGGCCGACATCACCCGCCGCTTCGGCCCCGAGATCGCCAAGCTGGTCGATGGGGTGACAAAACTCAGCCGCATCGAGGTGCAGTCCGAGCGCACCAAGCAGGCGGAGAATCTCCGAAAACTGCTGATGGCGGTCAGCGAGGATATTCGCGTCCTGCTGGTCAAGCTGGCCGACCGGCTGCACAACATGCGCACGCTGCACCACGTGCCAAAAGCCGAGAAACGCACCCAGACCGCGCGCGAGACGCTCGACATCTATGCGCCGCTCGCCGAGCGCATCGGCATGGAACGCCTGAAGGCCGAGCTCGAAACCCTGGCTTTTCGGGAGCTCAACCCCGAGGCCTGGCAAGGCATCCAGGCCCGCCTGACTTTTCTGCGCGGTCAATCCGCCGACCTCATCAGCGAGATCGAGCGCGACATCGCCGAGGTGCTGGGCCGCCATGACGTCGCCGTCGAAGAGGTGCTGGGCCGGGAAAAATCGCCCTATTCGATCTGGCGCAAGATGGAGGCGAAGAACGTCGCCTTCGAGGCGCTGTCCGATGTCATGGCCTTCCGGGTGATCCTGCCCGAGAAAGCCCAGTGTTACATGGCCTTGGGCGCCGTGCATGACGCCTACCGGACCATTCCCGGCCGCTTCAAGGACTATATCTCCACCCCCAAGGCCAATGGCTATCAAAGCCTGCACACTGGGGTGACGGTGCCGGTCAAGCGCCACGCCAAGATCGAGATCCAGATCCGCACGCGGGCGATGCATGAGGTGGCCGAATACGGCGTCGCCGCGCATTGGGTCTACAAGCAGGGCGAAAACCAGGAAACCCGCCGCTACCCCTGGATGAAGGCGCTGCTCGAGATCATCGAGACCGCCTCGGAACCGCAGGATGTGCTGGAGAACACCAAGCTCCAGCTTCACCTCGAAAGCGTCTTCGTCTTCACCCCCAAGGGCGAGCTGTTCGAGCTGCCGCGCGGCAGCACGCCCATCGACTTCGCCTATATGGTCCACTCCCAGGTCGGCGACACCTGCGTGGGCGCGAAGGTCAACGGCAAGGTCATGCCGCTGCGCCAGCACCTCTCCAATGGCGACCAGGTCGAGATCATCACCGCCCGCGGCGGCAAGCCCAACCCGGATTGGCTGAAATTCGTCGCCACCGGCCGGGCGCGGGCCAGGATCAGGCGCTTCGCCCAGGCCGCCGAGCGCGACACCCATCGCGAGGAAGGCCGGGCCTCCATCGCCAAGGCATTCCGGCAGGATGGGCTGGATTTCTCCGAAAAAATGCTCGAGCCGGCGTTGAAGGCGCTGAAGCAGGCCTCGCTGGAGGAGCTGTTCGTGGCCGTCGGCAGCGGCGTTTTGGGCCCGCGCGAGGTGCTCTTCGCCGCCGTGCCGGAATTGCGCGCGCCGGCCCGGGCGGTCGAGCCGATGATGCTCAGCCGCCCGCGCGGCAGGCTGGGCGGCGGCCCCCTGGTCACTGCCAGGGGTGATGGCAGGGTTGAGGGTCGGGGAGAGGGCAGGGGCGAGAGTGCCGCCGCCGCCGGCCCCATGGCCATCACCGGCCTGCCGCCGGGCACGCCGCTGCATTACGCCGGCTGCTGCAACCCCGTGCCGGGCGATGCCATCCTGGGCATCATCAACACCGGCCGCGCCATCACCATCCATCGGCGGGACTGCCACACGCTGGAAGGGTTTTCCTCCACCCCCGAACGGTTTTTCGAGGTGGGGTGGGAGGCGCAGCAGAGCGGCGCGCATACCGCGAAGCTGTCGCTCTGCGCCGCCAACGAACCCGGCGTGCTGTCAGGCATCACCAATGCCATCGCCAAGCAGGATGGCGCCATCGCCTCGCTGCGGATCACCCGCCGGCAGGATGAATGCGATGTGGCGCTGGAGGCGGAGGTGCGCGACCTGCGGCACCTCGCCAATATCATGGCGGGATTGCGCGCCTGCCCGGGGGTGATCCGGGTGGATCGGGCGCGCGGCTAGACCATGCTGCGTTCACATGCGTTCACTGCGCATGGTCCAGTCGTTGCTGAGAGGATGATTCAGCGTTTTCGGCGTTTCCGCCTCAACGCATCATGCTCTAGCAGGCTGCGGAAAAGCTGGACGGGTCGGCTTGGCGGTGCCTTTCCGCGCAGGATTCGTTCGCCCCTTGCCAGGATGCAACAGCATCCTGGCGGCAGGTCGGCCTTTCCTACACGAAAATTCCCTCGCCAATCCTCAACCGCCAGCTTTTCCGCAGCCTGCTAGAGCCGGGCGACCCGCGCAACCCTCAATTCAGGAACGGATTGCGCCCCCGCGCCGGCGCCTGTGCCGGCCCGAAATTCCTGGCCAGGTAATCCACCATCATTGCCCGGTCCTGCCCCTCCAGCGGCGGCATGCCATGGCGTTCCGCCATCCAGTCCATCAGGCTCTCCCATTGCCCGCGGGAGAGGCGGGAGCGGCGGATCACCGCACTGCTGTGGCAGGCGGTGCAGCCGTAGAAGACCTCATCGCGCCCCTCGCCATCGGGCATCACGGAGGGATCCTCGGCCGCCGCGGTGACGGTGGCGAGGTCCTGCGCCGTGGCCATGCCGGCGAACAGGCCCAGGGCCAGAATCAGGCGCCGCATCAGCCCACCAGAATCGCGGCACGGCTGATGGCATTGGCGCCATAGCCCTGCGGGTTCCAGTTCGGCGCGGCATGCGGCTGCATCCGGCCCTGGCTGTCGGTGGCGCGGTACCAGACCTCGAAATAACCATCCGAGGGCAGGGCGACGCGGCCGGTCCAGCGCTGCCAGGCGTGGCGGTTGGCCGGCGCGGCCACCGCCATCGCCTGCCAGGTCGCGCCGAAATCGACGCTGACATGCACCGCCCGCACCGTGTCGTCGCCGGCCCAGGCGGCGCCGCGCAGGTCGAGCGCGCGGGTGCCCGCCGCAATCCGCGCGCCATGCGCGTGGCTGCTCAGGATCGAGCGGACCGGCATGCCAGCCATGTCGGCGAAGCTCGCGCCATTGTTGTCGCTGCCGGGCACGATGGGGCTGCGTGGCACCCGGTAGCTGGTGCCGCCCATGCCCGCGCCATCATGCGGCCGGTCACGAACCCAGACGCGGTTCAGCCATTTCTGGCTCAGGCTGCCGGGCCAGCCCGGCGTGATCAGGCGCAGCGGCGCGCCATGAATATGCGGGATGGGCTGCCCGTTCATCCGGAAGCAGAGCAGCGTGTCCTCATCCATCGCCTTGGCGATGGGCATGCCGCGGCTGATCGCGGCGCGATCGGTCGCACCCGAGAGATGCGGGTCGGCGCCGAAATGCCCGGTGAAGCCGGCCGAAGGCTTCAGCCCGGCCGCCGCCAGCACGTCGCGCAGCCGCACGCCGGTCCATTCGGCATTGGAGATCGCGCCATTGCCCCACTGGTTGCCGCGCGTGGCCGGAGTGAACTGGCTGCGGCCATTGCCGCCGCATTCCATCTGCAATTGCCGCGTCACCACCTCGAAACGCTGAGCCAGTTCGCCCACCGAGAGGTTGAGCGGCGTGTTCACCTCGCCGTCCACCACAAGCCGCCAGGCCTGGGGCTCGGCCGCCACCGGCGGCAATTGGCCATTGTTGCGAATGAAGTGGTTGGTGGCCGAGGTCACCGGCTCATCCAGCAGGCTCTCGGGCGTTTCAGCCACCAGGGGGCGGTCGCCCAGGATCAGCAGCGGGCCCTTGCCATCCATCCGCAGGATCGGCGTGTCCTGGGCCAATGCGGCGGGCAGCAGGCCCGCGGGCATGCGCGCGGCGAAGGGAATGGCCGCACCCAGCGCGGCGCCCATGCTGGCCAGGGCCGCGCCACGCAAGGCGCCGCGGCGGCTCCAGGCCAGCGCATCGGCGCGCTCGGGGTCGGCGGCGTAGAGTTCGGAAAGGGACCGTTCCTTGGCGCTTGTCATTGCTTTTCACTCCTCTGAATTGCTTTTTCCTAGCACAAGGCGCAGCGCAACGTCAGGCCTGCCCTTCGGCGGATGAGGGGATACAACGAGAGCATTGTTTCCCGTTGTTGCTCCAGATAAAGTAACGGCAATGCCCGACACCATCCCCAATGAAGGCCTCCTCGACCGCGCGCTGCGGCGCGTCTCCAGCCTCTGGAGGGACATGGCGGACCGTGTTTCCGGCCCCGAGGAAACCTCCGACCTGGCCGAGCAGATGCGGGTCTGCCTCGCCGCCCGCGGTGGCGAGGTCTCGGCCCGCGCCCGCGCCGCCGGCCTGGCACAAAGCTACGTCGCGGCCGACGCCGCCGGCCGCCGCAACTTCCTGCGCACCCTGGCCGGTTTCGACTCCGACGCCCAGGCGGTGGCTCACGCGGCCGATGCGCTGGGCGCGGCCACCGACCTCGAAACCCGCGCCGCCGCCAAGGTGCGCCTGCGCCGCGCGCTGGAACCGCCCCGCCTTCGCCTGCTGACGCAATTCACCACCATTCCGGACGGGATGAAATTCCTGGTCGATCTGCGGGCCGATCTGCTGCAATTGGGCGAAGGCGACGGGCTGCTCGGCGCGCTGGAAGCCGACATGAAGGGCCTGCTGGCGAATTGGTTCGATGTCGGCTTCCTCGAACTGCGCCGGATCGACTGGTCGAGCCCCGCGGCCCTGCTGGAAAAACTGGTCGATTACGAGGCCGTCCACCGCATCAAGACCTGGCGTGACCTGAAGAACCGCCTCGACAGCGACCGCCGCTGCTACGCCTTCTTCCACCCCCGCATGCCGGAAGAGCCGCTGATCTTCGTCGAAGTCGCCCTCGTCCAGGGCCTGGCCGACAGCGTGCAACGCCTGCTCGACCAGAAAGCCCCGGTGCTGGACCCGAAAGACGCCGATACGGCGATCTTCTACTCCATCAACAATTGCCAACGCGGGCTGGACGGCATCGCCTTCGGCAACTTCCTCATCAAGCGGGTGGTCGATACCCTGAGTGGCGAATTGCGTGGCCTGAAGAACTTCGCCACCCTCTCGCCCATCCCGGGCTTCGCGCGCTGGCTGACGGAGCGGGAACAGGCGGCCGACGACACGCTGCTCAACGAGGCCGAGGCCACCGCCCTGCGCAAGGCCGCGTCCACTCCACCCGCCACCCACCCCACCGCGGCACTGGCACTGCTGCTCGCCCGCCGCACCTGGCCGCGCGAGACCACGCTGAACACCACCCTCGAACCCATCCTGGTCCGCCTCTGCGCCCGCTACCTGCTGACCGAAAGCGGCCGCAACCCCAAACGCGCCCGCGACCCGGTCGGCCACTTCCACCTCTCCAACGGCGCCCGCGTCGAACGCATCAACTGGCTCGCCGATACCTCGGCCAAAGGCATGTCCGAAAGCGCCGGCCTGATGGTCAACTACCTCTACGACCCCGCCAAAATCGAAGACCACCACGAAGCCTACGCCGGCGAAGGCAAACGCGCGGCGACGCCGGCTGTGCGGAAGCTGCTGAAGGGTTAGGCGGCGCGGGTGGGGGCGTCCGTCAGGGGGCTTTGCCCCCCGACACCCCCCAGCAAGGGCCGAAAGGCCCCTGCACCCCATAGGAAAGCCAGGGTGAGGGAGGGGGGCCACAAGCGAACGCGATCGGCAAGCGCAGCCCGCCCCCCTCCCTCACCCTGGCTTTAACCCATCACGGTCCAGGGGCGGGTCGCCCCTGGTGGGGGTGTCGGGGGCAAAGCCCCTGACAGTCGCCCCCCGCCCGCGCCACCTACCCCTTCAGCTCCACCCACACCGGTGCGTGGTCGCTCGGTTGTTCTTCGGCGCGGGCTTCGGTGTCGATGTGGAAGCTGGTCAGGCGTTCGGCCAGTTCGGGGGAGAGCATGGCGTGGTCGATGCGCAGGCCGCGGTTGGTTTCGAAGGCGGCGCCGTAGTCCCAGTAGGTGAAGTTGTGTTGGCCGAGCGCGGCACTGGCTTCGGTCATGCCGAGGTGTTCCAGCGCGCGGAAATGGGCGCGGGAGTTCGGGTGGACCAGGGCGTCGGTGGGCGGCAGGGTGCCGGGGGCCATGTCGCGGGCGGTCGGCACCACGTTGAAGTCGCCCAGGATGGCGAATGGGGTGAAGTTGTCGAGGTGGTGGGCGGTGCGGGCGTTGAGGCGTTGTTGCCAGCGCCATTTATAGGCCATGCCTTCGTCGCCACCGGAATTGCCATTGGGCAGGTAGATGCCGGCGAAGTGGGCGCCTTCGGCCTGGATTTCGATGTAGCGGGCCTGGGTGTCGTCGTCCTCGCCAGGCAGGGCTTCGAGCACTGTGGTGAAGGGGATGCGGGCCAGCACTGCCACGCCGTTGCGGCCGCCATGTTGGCCGAGCGGATGGATTTGGTAGCCGGAGGCCGCGAGTTCGGCGTGCGGGAATTCCTCCGCCTTGCATTTGGTTTCCTGCAGGAAGACCAGATCGGGCGCGTGGCGGGCCAGGAAGCGCGCGAGGTGCTGCGCGCGGCGGCGGATGGAGTTCACGTTGAAGCTGGCGAGGCGCATGCGGGGTTTGTGGACGCGCCCGGCCGTACCGGCAAGGTCTCAGACGGCGAAGGAGACCCCACAGCCGCAGCCGCTGACCGCCTGCGGGTTTTCCACCTTGAAATGGCTGCCCATCAGGGCCTCGTGCCAATCGAGCCGCGAGCCGGCCAGGAATTCCAGGCTCACACTGTCGACCAGCACGCGCACGCCGTCCTGTTCGATCACCAGGTCTTCAGAGTCCGGCGCCTCGGCCAGTTCAAAGCCATACTGCATGCCGGAGCAACCACCGGCCGAGACGGAAACCCGCAGGGCGGCCCCCTTTTGCCCCTGGCGCTCGGCGATGGCGGCGATCTCGGCTGCCGCGCGCGGCGTCACGGCGAAACTGGCGGGCTGGATATGGCCGTCGGGCATGGTGGAATCTCCTGAAGACGGAACATAGTGCCCGCCGCACCAGATTTCCACAGGGGGGCCGCATGGCCGAAAGCTTCACGCCGCATCGCAGTCTTGCCGCTTACGCGGTGCAGGCCGATGCCAGCCGCGGCAGGCTGCATGCTGAGCCAACCGACCGTACCCGCAGCCCCTTCCAGCGCGATCGCGACCGGATCGTGCATTCCCGCGCCTTCCGCCGGCTGCAATACAAGACGCAGGTCTTCATATTTCATGAGGGCGATCACTACCGCACGCGGCTGACCCATTCGATCGAGGTGGCGCAGATCGCCCGCTCCATCGCCCGCCGCCTGCGGCTGGACGAGGATCTGGCCGAGGCGCTGGCGCTGGCCCATGACCTCGGTCACCCGCCCTTTGGACACGCGGGCGAGGATGCGCTGGACGCCGCCATGCGCACCCATGGCGGCTTCGACCACAACGCCCAGTCGCTCAAGCATGTGACGATGCTGGAGCGCCGCTATGCCGCCTTCGACGGGTTGAACCTGACCTGGGAGACGCTGGAGGGCCTGGCCAAGCACAATGGCCCGGTGCGCCAGCCCACCCAGTACATCGCCGAATATGATTTTCGCCACAGCCTGGACCTGGCCAGCCACGCCAGCGCCGAGGCCCAGGTGGCGGCCATCGCGGACGACATCGCCTACAACAACCACGATCTGGAAGACGGGCTGCGGGCCCGCCTCTTCACCATGGAGGAGGTTTCTTCGCTCCCGCTGCCCGGGGCGGCGCTGGATGAGGTGAAGCTGGAGCACCCCGGCATGGCGATCGAGCGCCTGGCCCCCGAGATGGTCCGCCGGGTGATCAGCCGGATGATCCAGGATGTGGTGGCCGAGAGCGGCGCGCGCATCGCGGCCCTGGCACCGGCCGATGCCGACGCCATCCGTGCGGCCGGAAAACCGGTGATCGCCTTCTCGCCCGCGATGTTCGAGGCGAACAAGGCGGTGCGCGGTTTCCTGTTCGAGCGGATGTACCGGCACTGGCGGGTGAACCGCACGGTGGGGAAGAGCAGGCGGGTGGTGCAGATGCTGTTTTCGCTGCTGCATGGTGGCCCGCAGATGCTGCCCGATGAATGGCGGGTGCGGGCAGGCGACGCCGGCACGCCGCGGGCGGCCAGGGTGGTCTGCGACTATATCGCGGGGATGACGGATCGTTTTGCGCTGGAGGAGTATAAACGGCTGACGGATCCGAGTGTGCCGGGTTAATCCGCCCGTATCCCCGTCGCCCGCACAAGCTCCGCCCATTGCCGCCGATCCTCGGCGATATAGGCGCCGTAATCCGGGGTGCTCATCGCCAGCGCCGACATCCCCTGGTTCGCCAGCCGCTGCTGGAAGGCCGGGCGCGCCAGCAGCGCCGTCATCGCCGCATGGATGGTCGCCACAATCGGCGCCGGCAGCCCGGCCGGGCCGCTCAGCCCATACCAGTTCAACACCTCATAGCCCGGGATGCGCTCGGCGATGGCCGGCACATCGGGCAGCACCGAAAGCCGCTCGCGGGTCGAGACCGCCAGCGCCCGCACCCGCCCATCGCGGATGAAGGGCAGCGAGGTGTTGATGGTATCCGCCATCCCCAGCACCCGCCCCGCGATAAGGTCCGGCAGCACCAGCGCCGTGCCGCGATAGGGCACATGGGTCATCTCCAGCCCCGCCCGATACGCCATCAGCGCGAAGGTCATATGCGTGGAGCTGCCGATCCCGGCGGAGCCATAGGCGAGCTGCCCCGGCCGCGCCTTCACATAGTCCAGAAACCCGGCGAAATCGGCCACTGGCGCATTCGGCCCCACGATCAGCACCGCCGGCACGCCGGCCAGGGCCGCGATGGGCGTGGTATCCGTGGCGGGGTCGAAGGACAGCCGCTGCACCACCGGGTTCACGCCATGCGTCGCCTGGCTGGCCATCAGCAGCGTGAAGCCATCGGGCCTCGAGCGGGCGACGAATTCGGTGCCGACCGAGCCGCCGGCGCCGGTGCGGTTCTCCACGATCACCTGCTGGTTGAGCAGCGGCGAGAGCTCCTCCGCCAAAATGCGCGAAATCACATCCGAGGCGCCGCCGGGGGCGAAGGGAGCCACGATGCGGATCGGGCGATCGGCGACCCAGCCCTGCGCCCGGGCGGGGGCGGCGAGCAGGGCGGGGACGAGGAGCAGGCTGCGGCGTGCGGGCATGATGGAATCCACGGTGTCGGGAGGCGCAGATGTGCGGCGCCCCGACCCGCCGCGCCACACCTCCGGCTGCGGGAAAACCACGAATCCCGGCCGGTTCTGCCCATAGCATGCGCAGAAGATGGTTGCTGCGCGTATTCCCGCGCCCTCCCGCCGATGGCATACCTCAGGCATGCGAATCCTCTATCACCTGCCGCTTTCGCCCTATTCCCGCAAAGTGCGGCTGGCGCTGGCCGAAAAGCGCATCCCCTTCGAGCTGCGGCTGGAGAAGGTCTGGGACCGGCGCGAGGATTTTCTGGCGATGAACCCGGCCGGCATGGTGCCGGTGCTGGTGGAAGAAAACGGCCTGACGATCTGCGACAGCTCGGCCATCTGCGAATACCTGGACGAGGCCTATCCCGACATATCCCTCTATGGACGCACCCTGGCCGAGCGGGCCGAGGTGCGCCGCCTCGTCGCCTGGTTCGACCTGAAATTCGGCATCGAGGTCACCCAGAACCTAGTCTACGAGCGCCATCTCAAGCGCGCCATGGGCCGCGGCAACCCCGATGCCGCGAATATCCGCGCGGGCTATGCCGCGATAAAGCCGCATCTCGAACATATCGGCTGGCTGGCCGAGACGCGGACCTGGCTGGCCGGGCCGCATATCTCGCTGGCCGATTTCGCCGCCGCGGCACATCTCTCGGTGCTGGACTACGCCAATGACGTGGACTGGAAATACAACCAGCCCGCGCGGGAATGGTATGCGCGGATCAAATCCCGCCCCGCCTTCCGCCCCCTTTTGACCGAGCGGGTGAGCGGCCTGACGCCGCCCTCGCATTACGATGATCTGGATTTCTGAAAATGCATGACATGTTTGCCGCCATGCGCGCCCGGGTGGTGACGGCGCTGGGCGAAGTTTTTCCTGATATGCCCCCCGAGACGTTTTCGCGTGTGGTCGTGGAGCCACCCAAGGATGCGTCCCATGGCGACATGGCGACCAACGCGGCCATGGTGGTGGCCAAGGCCGCGAAACTTGCCCCACCCAAACTCGCGGCTGATCTGGCCCTCAAGCTGGCCGCCCTGCCCGAGGTGGCCGAGGCAACCCCCGCCGGCCCCGGCTTCCTGAACATTCGCCTGTCGCCGGAATTCCTTCGCGCCCAATTGGCCACGGCACTGCGCCTGGGCGAGGCCTATGGCGATGCCCCCGCCCGCGGCCGACGGGTGAATGTGGAATATGTCTCGGCCAACCCCACCGGCCCCATGCATGTCGGCCATTGCCGCGGCGCGGTGGTGGGCGATGCGCTGGCCAATCTGCTGGCCAAGGCGGGCTACGACGTCACCAAGGAATACTACATCAACGACGCCGGCGCGCAGGTGCAGGCTTTGGCTTGGGCGGCCTATTGGCGATACCTCGAAGCCGCCGCGCGTGGCGGCGCGCCCGGCGAGGTGCTGGACGCCTTGCGCGAAAACCACGCAGATGCCCGCGCCATTGTGGAGGCGGCCTATGGCACCACCCTGCAATATGGCGGCGAATATCTGGTGCCGGTGGGCGAGGCGCTGTTCGCGAAACACGGCGCCGCCCTGATCCCGCCCGATGACGCGATCATGGCCGATATCCGCCGCTTCACGGTCGATGCCATGATGGTCTCGATCCGCGAGGATCTCGCCGCCCTCGGCGTCGAAGGCCAGGTTTTTGTCAGTGAGGCCGCGCTCATCGAAGCCGGCATGCTGGAACGCGCCGAGGAACGCCTCCGCTCCCAAAACCTGATCTACCAGGGCGTGCTGGAGGCCCCTAAAGGCAAGACGCCCGACGATTGGGAGCCGCGCGAGCAGACCCTTTTCGCGTCAAAGCAATTCGGCGACGACACCGACCGCGCACTCCGCAAATCCGACGGCACCGGCACCTATTTCGCCAATGACATCGCCAACCACCTCAACAAGGTCGAGCGCGGCTTCGACGAGCTCGTCCATGTCTGGGGCGCCGATCACGGCGGCTACGTCAAGCGCATGAAGGCCGCCGTAGCGGCGCTCACCAACAACCGCGTCAGCCTCGATGTCGTCCTCGCCCAGATCGTCCATGTGCTGAAGGACGGCCAGCCCGTGCGCATGTCAAAGCGCGCCGGCAGCTACATCACCCTGGCCGACCTCATCGACGAGGTGGGGCGCGATGCCGTGCGCTTCACCATGCTCACCCGCCGCGCCGATGCGCAGATGGAATTCGACCTCGACCGGGTCATCGAGCAATCGCGCGACAACCCGGTCTTCTACGTCCAATACGCGCATGCGCGGACGCGCTCGGTGCTGCGCGCAGCGGGCGACCCGTCGCTGGCCGAATTGGCGGATGCGCCGCTGGATGGCCTGGTCGATCCCGCCGAAACCGGGCTGATCCACCGCATCGCCTCCTGGCCGCGCGTCGTCGAATCCGCCGCCCAGGTCCGCGAACCGCATCGCGTGGCGTTTTTTCTGAATGACTTGGCCGGCGACTTTCATCTATTATGGAACCGTGGGCGCGACGATTCGACATTGCGCTTCATCCGGGCGGACGAACCGGTTGCCACACGGGCGCGACTCGCGCTGGTGGCGGCGACGGGGGCGGTTCTCCGTTCCGGCCTCAGGGTCATGGGGGTGACACCTGTCGAGGAGTTGCGTGATGACAATAAAGGGGATGCCGCGTCCGATCCGTGATCGGACCGCGGGTTTTGCAACCAATGGGGGCCGCGCATGAGCGACGCGCAACGGTCCTGGCCCACCGGCCCGGGGGATGACGGCTTCGCGCCGCGCCGGCCCATGCGCATGGCCAGCGCCCGGCCCGCGCCGCGCGCCCGCGCGCTGCCCGATGTGCCGCGACGGGTGTTGATCATCGCCATCGGCCTCACCGGCTCGGTGCTGCTGGCCGCCACCATCATCTGGGGCATCTCGCGCATGGGACCGCGCAGCGTGCCGCTGATCGAGGCCGATGGCCGGCCCTTCCGCGTCCGGCCCGAGACGCTGCCGCCGCAGCCCAGCGCGCCGGTGATGCCCGAGCGCGGCCCGGCCCGCCCCGAACAGGCCCGCCTGGCCCCCGCGCCCGAGGCGCCGCGCACTGATGCGCTGCGCCAGCAGATGCAGGCCACGCCGCCCAGCCCGGCCGCCGCCACCCCGGCGCCAGCCACGGCAGCCCCACCCACGGCAGGACAAGGGCAAGCGGCAAGCGCCCCGGCCACGCCCCCCGCCGCCCGTCAGGCCGCCGCGCCGCCACCGCCCGCGCGCCCCGCCACGCCAGCATCCGCGACGCCGGCACCCGCCGCGCGCGCCCAGGTGCAATTCACCGCCGCCGTCTCCGAGGAGGCCGCCCGCGCGGAATGGGAGCGCCTGAAGCGCCGCGTGCCCGAACTCGCCGCCCTGCAGCCGCGCATCACCCGCTTCGAGCGGGACGGCCAGGCCCCGCTCTGGCGCTTGCGCGTCGCCACCGCCGATGCCGCCGCCGCCCGCGCGCTCTGCGAACAGGTCCGCGCGAGGAATGCGCAATGCGTGCCGGTGTGATACCCCTCAGGGCCTGACCACGGAGGGGCGATTCGGCATGGTGACCCAGGGCAGACGACATGCCGCCATCATCGGCCTGGCCGGCACCCATCTCAGTGCCGCCGAGGCCGCGATGCTGCGCGACACGCCCCCCTTGGGCGTCATCCTCTTCGCCCGCAATGTCGGCCGACCGGCGCAGCTGCGCGCCCTCACCGCCGCCATCCGCGAGACGCTGGGCGAGGACACGCCCATCCTCATCGACCAGGAGGGCGGCCGCGTCGCCCGGCTGCGCGCGCCGGATTGGCCGACCTTCCCCGCCGCCGCCAGCTTCGAGGGCCGGCCGGCGCACAACGCCTTCGCCAATGCCGCGCTGATCGGGCTGGAATGCCGGGCCATGGGGCTCGACGTGGTCTGCGCCCCGGTGCTCGACCTGCGACTGCCCGAGGCGCATGGCGTCATCGGCGACCGCGCCTTTTCGGCCGACCCGGCCGAGGTCACCCGCCTCGGCCGGGAATATCTCCGGGGCATCCAGGCCGCCGGCTGCGTGCCGGTCATCAAGCACATTCCCGGTCATGGCAGGGCGCTGGCCGACAGCCATCTCGAACTGCCGCGGGTGAGTGCGACGCGTGAGGAGCTGGCGCAGGATTGCGTGCCCTTCGCAGCACTCGCCGGCCTTGGCGCCTGGGCGATGACCGCGCATATCCTCTATGAGGCGATGGATGCGGCATTGCCGGCCACGCTCTCCCCCAAGGTCATCGCCCGCGTCATCCGCGGCGCCATCGGCTTCCAGGGTTTTCTCATCTCCGATGATCTGGCGATGAAGGCGCTGGTCGGCCGCCCCGCCGCCCTCGCCCAGGCCAGCCTGGCCGCCGGCTGCGACGCGGTGCTTCATTGCACCGGCGAGATCGATGAAACCGCCGTGCTGCTGGCCAATTGCCCGCGGCTGACCGACGCCGCCATCGACCGCCTCGCCCAGGCCCGCATCGCCACCAACACCCATCGCGAGGACCTCGACCCCGCCGCCCTTATGGCGCTGCGCGAATCGGCGATGGTGCAGGCCGCGTGATCCCTGACATCCTGGCCGCCGTTCTGGCGGCGGTCATCGCCATCACCCTGCATGAGGCCGCGCATGGCTATGCCGCCGATGCGCTGGGCGACCCCACGGCGCGGCTGCTTGGCCGCGTCTCGCTCAACCCGCTGCGCCATGTCGATCCGGTGGGCACGCTGCTGGTGCCGGGAATATTGCTGGTCACGCAATTGCTGACCATCGGCCGGGTGGAGGCGATGTTCGGCTGGGCCAAGCCGGTGCCGGTCGATATCCGCCGCCTCTACAACCCGCGCTGGGGCATGATGTGGGTGGCGCTGGCGGGGCCGGGGATGAACGTGCTGCTGGCCTTCGTGGCGGCACTCTGCGCCCATCTCGCCGGGCTGCTGGATGGCGACTCCGCGGCGCTGCTGTATCGCTCGGTTGCACTTTTCATGGTGGTGAACCTGGTGCTCGCCGTCTTCAACATGCTGCCCATCCCGCCGCTCGACGGCGGCCGCGTGGTGACCGCGCTGCTGCCGCTCTCGCTCGCCCGGCCCTATGCCGGGCTGGAGCGCTTCGGGCTGTTGATCGTGCTGGGCCTGCTGTTCATCGCGCCGCGGCTGTCGCCCGAGCTCGACGTCATGGGCTGGGCGCTGCGCGAGATCGTGGCCCCGGTCTTCACCTTCCTGCTGCGCGCCGCGGGGCACCCGGTGTGAGCGGCCTCGCCCTCACCCTCGACGGTTTCGAGGGGCCGCTCGACCTGCTGCTCGACCTCGCCCGCGCCCAGAAGGTGGATATCCGCCGGATCAGCATCGTGGCCTTGGTGGACCAATACATCGCCGTGCTGGAAGGCGCGCAGAAGGTGCGGCTGGAGATCGCCGCCGATTGGCTGGTGATGGCGGCCTGGCTGACCTGGCTGAAATCCCGCCTGCTGCTGCCCGATGAGATCGAGCCGGAGGAGGATGCGGAACTCCTGGCCGGGCGTCTCACCGAACGCCTGGCCGAGCTCGACCGCATGCGCCATGCCGCCTTCTGGCTGGGCGGCCAGGTGCAGCTCGGCCGCGAGAGCTTTGGCCGCGGTGCTCCCGAAATCCTTCGCATGGAGGATCGCTCGGGCATCGTGGCCGATCTGCCGGCGCTGCTGCGCGCCTATGCCACCGCGCGGCGCCGCGCCACGGCCGCCACCCCCTATGCCCCCAAGCCGCGAAAGCTCTTCTCGGTGGGCGAGGCGCTGGCCCGGCTGCGCGCGCTGCTGGGCCAGAGCCCGGGCTGGACGGTGCTGCAGGGTTTCATTCCTGCCTCGATCACCACGCCGCTGGAACGCCGCGCCGCCCTGGCCTCGGGGCTGATCGCGGCGCTAGAGGAGGCCCGTGGCGGTGGCCTCGAATTGCGCCAGGACCACGCCTTCGGTCCCCTGATGATCCGCCGGATGGAGGGTTACGCCCATGACCATGCCGCTTGATGCCGCCCCCGATATTCTCACCCCCGATGAGGAGCCCGGCACCACCACCGCGCCCGGCACCGATGCGGCCAGTTTCGAGCACGCCCTGCGCGTGGCCGAGGCGCTGATTTTCGCCTCCGACCGCCCGGTGAAGCCGGAACGCCTGCAAATGGCACTGCCAATGGGCGCGCATGCGCCGGCCGTGCTGACGGCGCTCCAGGCTCGCTGCGCCGGGCGGCCGGTGGAGCTGGTGGAGATCGCTGGCGGCTTCGTCTTCCGCACGGCACTCGACCTCGCCCCCGCCATCACCCGCGTGGTCGAGGTGCCCCGCCGCCTGCCGCGGGTGGCGATGGAGACGCTGGCGATCATCGCCTATCACCAGCCCGTCACCCGGCCGGAGATCGAGGAGATCCGCGGTGCGACCCTGAGCCAGGCGACGCTGGACGCGCTGCTGGACATGACGCTGATCACCAGCCGGGGCAAGAAAGAGGTCCCGGGCCGCCCCACGCTCTGGGGCACCACGCCGCGCTTTCTTGAACAGTTTGGCCTGAAGTCGCTGGGCGACCTGCCCAGGCGGGAGGAGCTTGTGTCCAACGACGCGGCGCTGCCGCTCATCCCACCGGCGGCGGAGCCCTGAGCGCGAGCCGCCCGCTCAGTTGATCGCGCCGCCGAACAGCGTGCGGTGCATGATCCGGTAGATGTCGACATTGTCCATCGTGCCGGCTTGGCTGATTTGCTCGGCATTGAGGCCCATGCCGCGCACCAGAATGCCGCCGGACACATCGGTCAAGGTCGACCAGACGATGGCGAAGGGGTGGCGGGTGCCATTGCGGTCGGGCGCCGAGAGCCAGGCGGTGGTCCCGGTGCCGGTCTGGCCATCGGCCGGCGCGCCGTTGCGGTCGCGCTCGGGCAGCGGCTGGCCCTCGCGGATGAATTGCTGGCTGCGGTTCGGGCCGATCACCTGCATGCCGCCCGCATCGGAATCCGCCGTGGTCAGCATCAGCGTATTGGGGTTGGCACGAACGAATTCGGCGAAGCGGCCGATCGCCGCATCGGCGCGCTGGCCGGCCAGCAGGCTGCCGGCGGCGTTGTTGTTATTGCCGAAATTATCCGTGCCCTCCTCCTCGGCCACCAGCAGGAAGCCGCGGGGTGCCGAGGCCAGGATGGCCAGGGCGGCCTGGCTCATCTCCGCCACGCTGGGCGCCGTCGCGACGTAATGCGGCAGGTTGCGCTCGCGCTGGGTTTCCTCGGTCAGGTCATGGAAGGTGTGGTCATGGGCGAAGATGCCCCAGAGGCGCTGCGTGCCCGGGGCCACGGCGGCCAGCTCCTCGCGGGTGAAGACCACCGTATAGCCGCGGCCACGCAGCTCCTCGACCAGGTTGCGGCCATCGGTGCGGGCACCCGGGCCGAAGCGGCCCTGTGTGCCAGCGGGGAGGTACCAGCGCTCGCCGCCGGCGAGCTGCACCGCGACGTCGCTCTCAACGACCAGGCGGGTGATGTCCTGGAGGCTGTTGCGCCGCGCGGTGGAGGCGACGAAGGCGGCGGTGCCGGGTTCGTAGGTGGCGCCGGAATTGACCAGGCCGACCGCCTTGCCCCGCGCCATTGCTTCCTGCGCGATGGAGCCCTGGAAGCCCGAGAGCGCGGCGATCCGGGTCTCGCCATCCTGGCCGAAGCTGTCGGCCTGCACCCGCACCCCATAGGCATGGGTGGTGGCGCCGCCATGCGAGGTGCCGGTCAGCGCATCGCGCATATGGCCGAGATAGACCGCGGTGTGCGGCAGGCGGTCCCAGTTCAGCCGGCCATCGGGGCCGACGGTGACCATCCTTGTGGCACCCCAGTGATTCACGCCGAAGCCGTCGGGGTGGAAGAAGATGACATTGCCGCCATGGCCGGCGGCCGGCTGGGCCTGGCCGCCAGGGCTGGCGAGCAGCGTGGCCAGGGCGGTTCCGGCGGCCAATATCATGCGACGATCCATGGGATTCAGCCCTGCTCCAGCGTGTTCGCGCCTCTGGGGCGCTTCGTGGGCGAGATAATTGGCTGGGCCGCGGATTTCCATGGCAGCGGGGTTAAAATTGCAATCCGTCCATTATTCTTCGTCGCCCGAACCCGTCCCGGGCCGGTGCCGCTACCGCCAACCGCCCAGCAGCAATTCCCGCTCGGCGGCGGCAAGCGGCTGCGGCAGGCCGCGCTCTAGCACCTCCCAGATGATCAGCCTGGGCGGGCTCTCGCGCCAGGCCGGGCTGGCGAAATAGCGCAGCGCGCTGCCGGCAAAGCCACCCCCGGCCTGGGCGAAATTGGCCACCGGCGCGCCCAGCGCCTGCTGCAGCGCGCCATGGAAATTGCCGTTGACCGAATAGCTCGAGCCCAGCAGCACGATTTCGGGCGCCGGCGCATCATCGAGCAGCCCGCCGCCTGCCTCCGGCGCGCGGGTCTGGGCCTGGGCGATCATGTCGGGCGCGGGCCGCCAGGGGTCGGGCAGTATGTCGAGGTTCATGATCCGCAGCAGATCGCCCGGGACGGGCGCGGCGCGGGCGCGGGTGGTCTGGAAATGGTTGGGGCGTTCGAGCGGCAGGGGGCGGGCGGCGGTGGCGATCAGCCCGGCCACGAGCGCCGCGCCGCGCTGGTTCCAATGCGTGTCGGTGCGCAGCCAAAGCTCGCCCTCGCGCCGCGCCGCCAGCAGGGGCTCCAGGGTCTCGACATGGCGCGCGCCGGCCGATGCCAGCATCGCGGTGAAGCCGGCATGCCTGGCCCGCGCCTGCGCCGAGAGCGGTGCGCCGCAGAGCTGCTCTTGATGGATGCGCGCCTTGTCGGGCGTGATGGCGATGAGCAGGGTGATGCCCCGCGCCGCCATCTCCCGTTGCAGCCGCGCAAGCCCTTGGGCGCGCTCGGCCATCGCGGCCTGCGCGCCCTCCCAGGTCCTGAGTTCCTCGGTAAGGTAGAGCCAACCATTGCAGCCCACCCGGGCCTGCGGTCCACCCGAGCCGAAGACGCCCCAGCGAAGCAGCCCGCCCGCGCCGCGCAGCACCGGGTCGACCGGCAGGTCATGCGCCATCACGTGGTTCACGGCGGCGGCGGTGCGTCCGGCCCAAAACGCCTCGGTGTTCAGCGTGGGCGCCAGCCGCGCCTCGGCGGCGGGGCTGCGCAGCGCCGCCACCCCCTGCCAGGCGCCGAAACCCAGCCAGGCCAGCGCGAAGAGCCCCTGGGCCGTCGCCGCCCGCCGCCCGCCCGCCCTTGCGATGTCGAGAAACGCCATGTCCGCCTCAGAACTGGAAATACAGAAAAGGCACGGCGGCGCGGCTGTAGAGCAGCACCACCGCCAGCAGGAAGGCCAGCGACGGCCCGGCCTGCCAGCCCAGCCGCCACACCCCGCGAATCGCCTGCGGGTCGCGCTGCCAGGGCAGCCAGCTGCCAAGCCCGGGCAGGATGCAGAGCAGCCCGGCCAGGCCGATCACCCACCATTGCTCGGGCAGGATCTGCCAGGCCAGGCCATCGCTCAGCCCCCAGCCATGCTGGCCGGCCATGGCACTGTAGATCCGCCAGGCCTCGGTCACGTCATGGGCGCGAAACACCACCCAGCCCAGCACGACGCAGAGGAAGGTGATGGGCAGGCCCAGCGCATAGGGCAGGGGGCCACCGCCCGAGGCCCGCCAGAAGCGATGCAGCGCCAAGAGCCCACCATGCCAGAACCCCCAGGCCACGAAGGTCCAGTTCGCGCCATGCCAGAAGCCGCCGATCACCATGGTGGCCATCAGGTTGAGATAGGTGCGAAAGGCGCCATGCCGGTTGCCGCCCAGCGAAATGTAGAGGTAGTCGCGCAGGAAGCGGCTGAGCGTCATGTGCCAGCGTTGCCAGAATTCCTGGATCGAGCCGGCGAGATAGGGCGCCGAGAAATTCTCCGGGAAGTGGAAGCCGATCATCAGCGCCAGGCCGATCGCCATGGCGGAATAGCCGGCGAAATCGAAGAAGAGCTGGAAGGTATAGGCCAGCGCCGCGATCCAGGCATCGGCGGCGCTGGGCGCGGGCAGGGCATAGGCCGCGTCCACCAGCGGTGCCAGCGTGTCGGCGATCACCACCTTCATCGCGAAGCCGGTCATGAAGCGCCGGGCGCCGGCGCCGAACATCTGCAGGGAATGCTCGCGCCGTTTCAGCTCCAGGTCGATCTCGGCATAGCGCACGATGGGGCCGGCGATGAGCTGGGAAAAGATCGCCTTGTAGGCGGCGTAGTTCACGAAGTTTTCCGAGACCGGCACGTCGCCGCGACGCACGTCGATGAGATACGAGACCGATTGCAGCACGTAGAAGGACAGGCCGATCGGCAGCAGGATCTCGGTCCAGGGCAGGGTGGCGAAGCCGGCCGCTGCCATGGCGGCGTTCAGGCTGGCCACGCCGAAATTGGCGTATTTGAAATAGCCGAGCACGCCCAGATTGCCGATCAGCCCCAGGGCCAGCCAGCGCGGCCGGGCCGCCTCGCCCGCCGCGGCCAGCTTCAGCGCGACGAAGAAGGTGAAGAGCGTCACCCCCCCCAGCAGCGCCAGGAAATCCACCCGCCACCAGGCGTAGAAGGCCCAGGACAGGATCAGGATCGGCCAGTTCCGTAGGGACATGGGCGTGAGGAAATAGACGGCGAAAAACACCGGCAGAAACAGGAACAGAAATTCGAAACTGGCGAAGATCAAAGGCCTGGCTCTCCCTGCCCGACATATCCGGCAGGCGCGCCTGCGCGGCAAGCCCAAGGGGCGCTGCCCGATGCGCGGGCAGGCCGGCACGCGCGATGGAACGATTTCCGCCCCGCGCCCATTTCCAACCGACCATCCCGCCGACTAGGCTCACCGCAATGGCTTCCTTCCTCCTCCGCCGCCTGATCCTGGCGGCCTGCGTGGCACTCACCGTGCTGACGCTGGCCTTCACGCTCACCCGGCTCTCCGGCGACCTCGCGATCTCCATCGCCGGGCCTTCGGCCACCGATGCCGATGTCGCGATCATCCGCGCCGCCTATGGGCTGGACCGGCCGCTGCCCGAGCAATTCCTGGCCTGGGTCGGCCGCGCCGCGGTGGGGGATTTCGGCGAGAGCTTCTTCTTCAAGGCCCGGGTCTCCACCCTGATCTTCGAGCGCATGCCCATCACCCTGACGCTGGGGCTGGTGGGCCTGGCCATCGCGCTCACCGTCTCCATCCCGCTCGGCATCCTGGCCGCGGTGCGCGAGGGGTCCTGGGTGGACCGGCTGGTGCAGCTCTTCGCCATGATCGGCCAGGCCATGCCGAGTTTCTGGCTGGCGCTGATCATGATGATCTTCTTCGGGTTGCAGTTGGGCTGGCTGCCGGTCAGCGGCACAGGGTCGTGGGAGCATTACATCATGCCCGGCACGGTGCTGGCCTTCTCGGCCATTCCGGCGCTGACCAGACTGACCCGCTCGGGCATGATCCAGTCGCTGGCCTCCGACTATATCCGCACCGCGCGGGCCAAGGGGCTGTCGCGGTTTTCCATCCTGTTCAAGCATGCCTTGCGCAATGCGGCGCTGCCGGTGGTCTCCATCGCCTCGGTGCAGCTCGGCTTCATGCTGGGCGGCTCGATCCTGATCGAGACGGTCTTCGCACTCCACGGCGTGGGTTTTCTCGCCTGGGAGAGCATCACCAAGAATGATTTTCCGGTGGTGCAGGCGGTGGTGCTGGTGCTGGCGGTGATCTACGTCGTGCTCACTTTGCTGGCCGATCTGTTCAACGCCATTCTCGACCCCAGGCTGCGGGGATGAGACGCTCTGGCATCTGGATTGGCGGCGCGATCCTCACCCTCGTGACCCTGGCCGCGCTTTTCGCGCCCTGGCTGGCGCCGCATGATCCCTATGCGCAGGACCTCACCCGGCGGCTTGCCGTGCCGTTCTGGATGGAGGGCGCCTTGCCGGAACACCTGCTAGGCACCGATCAGCTCGGCCGGGACTATCTCTCGCGGCTGATCTATGGCGCCCGGGTGTCGTTGCTGATCGGCGCCATGGTGGTGGTGGTGTCTGGCGCCATCGGCATCACGCTGGGCGTGCTGGGCGGCTTCTTCGGCGGTCGCGTCGATGATGTGGTGCTGTTCCTCATCACCTGCCGGCTGTCGATTCCGGTGGTGCTGGTGGCACTCGCCGTGGTCGGGCTGCTCGGCTCCTCCACCACGCTGGTGGTGATGGTGCTGGGGTTGCTGCTGTGGGACCGCTTCGCGGTGGTCGCGCGCTCCACCACCATGCAGGTGCGAAACCTCGATTATGTCGCCGCCGCCTGGGCGGCCGGCAGCTCCACGCCGCGTATCCTGGTCTCGGAGGTGCTGCCCAATATCATGACCCACCTCGCCGTGGTCGGCACGCTGGAAATGGCCCTGGCCATCCTGCTGGAAGCCGCGCTGTCCTTCCTTGGCCTGGGCGTGCCGCCGCCGCTGCCGAGCTGGGGCCTGATGATCGCCGAGGGGCGGGACTTCATGTTCTTCTCGGCCTGGGTGATCTGGATCCCCGGCATCGCGCTCTTCACGCTGGTGCTGGCGATCAACCTGCTGGGCGATGGGTTGCGCGACCTGTTCGGGGCGGCGCCGTCGTGAGTCTGCTGGAAATCGAAGGCCTGGAAGTCACATTCGGCCAGACCGCGGCGGTGCGTGGCGCCAGTTTTTCCGTGGCGCGGGGCGAGACGCATTGCATCGTGGGCGAGAGCGGCTGCGGCAAATCCGTCACATCGCTGGCCATCATGGCGCTGCTGGCGCGCGGCGCCACGCGGCGGGCGCGCAGGATGGAGTTTGACGGGAAGGACATCTCTCGCCTCTCCGAGCGCGAGATGTCACGCCTGCGCGGCCATCGCATCGCGATGATCTTTCAGGAGCCGATGACCAGCCTGAATCCGGCCTATACCGTGGGTTCGCAGATGGCCGAGGTGCGCACCCGCCATCTCGGCGGCACGAAGCAGGCGGCGCTGGACCGTGCGGCGGAGTTGCTGGGCCGGGTCGGCATCACCGCGCCGGGCATGCGGCTGGGGCAATTCCCGCATCAGCTCTCGGGCGGGCTGCGGCAGCGGGTGATGATCGCCATGGCGCTGATGAACGACCCCGAATTGCTCATCGCCGATGAGCCGACGACGGCGCTGGACGTCACCATCCAGGCGCAGATTTTGCGGTTGTTGGCGCAGTTGCAGGCCGATCTGGGTCTGGCCCTGCTGCTGATCACCCATGACCTCGGCGTCGTCGCGCGCGTCGCCCACCAGGTCTCGGTGATGTATGCCGGCGAGGTGGTGGAGAATGCGGCGACCGCCGACCTGTTTGCCGCGCCGCGCCACCCCTATACGCGCGGCCTGCTGGATTGCCTGCCCATCCCCGGCAAGGTGGCGCCGGGCGCGCCGCTGGGCAGCATTCCGGGCATGGTGCCCAAGCTGACGCCGGAGTTCACCGGCTGCGGCTTTCGCTCGCGCTGCTCGCTGGCCCGGGCGGAATGCGCGGCGCCGGTGCCGATGCGCGGCAGCCCGCATCATTACCGCTGTGTGGTGGATGCATGACCCCGTCCGATGGTCGCAGCGCCGAAAGGCGCGAAGAGCTGAATCGGCCGGGCAACACACCCCCGTCCGATGGTCGCAGCGCCGACAGGCGCGAAGAGCTGATTCGGCCGGGCAACACACCCCCGTCCGATGGTCGCAGCGCCGACAGGCGCGAAGAGCTGATTCGGCCGGGCAACACACCCCCGTCCGATGGTCGCAGCGCCGAAAGGCGCGGAGAGCTGAATCGGCCGGGCAGCAACATCCCCGCCATCGAAATCCGCAACCTGCAAAAATATTTCCGGGTGAAGCAGGGCCTTTTCGGCACGGTGAAGCAGGTGCGCGCGGTGGATGGGGTGACGCTGTCCATCCCGACAGGTGCCACGCTGGGCATCGTGGGTGAGAGCGGTTGCGGCAAATCCACTCTGGCCCGGCTCATCCTCGGCCTGCTGCCACCCTCGGCGGGCGAGGTGCTGGTGGAAGGGCAGAACCTCTCGCGCCTCGACCGCCGCGCCCGCGCCCGCCTCATCCAGCCGGTCTTCCAGGACCCCTTCTCCTCGCTCAACCCGCGCCGGCGGATCGGCGATATCGTCGCCATGCCGCTGGTGGCGCAGGGCATTGCGGCGGGCGAGATCCGCGTCCGGGTGGCAGAGATGCTGGAACAGGTCGGCATCGCGCCCGACATGGCCACGCGCTACCCGGCCCAGCTCTCCGGCGGCCAGCGCCAGCGCATCGCCATCGCCCGCGCCCTGGTGCTGCGGCCACGGATATTGCTTTGCGACGAGCCGACCTCCGCCCTCGATGTCTCGGTGCAGTCGCAAATCCTCAACCTGCTGGCCGAGCTGCGCCGCAGCCTGAACCTCACCACGATCTTCATCAGCCACAATCTGGCGGTGGTGGAGCACATCGCCGATACTGTCGCGGTGATGTATCTCGGCCGCATCGTCGAGGAGGCGGGGGCGCAGGCGCTCTTCGCCGCACCGCGCCACCCCTATACCCGTGCCCTGCTGGCCTCGGTGCTGACGCCCGAGCCGGGGCTGGGCGTGCCCGACGTCGGCCTGGGCGATGTGCTGCCCGACCCCGCGAATATCCCGCCGGGCTGCCGCTTTCACCCCCGCTGCCCCGTCGCCATCGCCCGTTGCTCGGTCGAGACGCCGCCCCTGGTGGACGGCGCCGAATGCCACCTTCTCAGCGCGTAGGCGCCGCCGGGATCCTTCTGCTGGTGGTCACGGCCTGCGGCTGGGGCAGCAATTGGCCGATGTTGAAGCTCCTGCTCACCGATGTGGCGCCGCTCCAGGCCCGCGGCATGGCCGGGGTGACGGCGGGCCTGGGCTTCGCGCTCGGCGCGCTGGCCTTTGGCGTTTCGCTCCGTGTACCGGTGGGGATGTGGCCGCGGCTGCTGCTGGCTGCGATACTGAACGTCACGGCCTGGATGGGCCTTGCCACCTATGGCCTGACCTGGCTGGGCGCGGCCGAGGCCGCCATCGTTGCCTATACCGTGCCGGTCTGGACCGCGATCTTTGCCTGGCCGGTGCTGGGCGAGCGGCCGACGCCGCGCCGGCTGGTGGCGCTTGGCCTGTCGCTCACCGGCGTGATGCTGTTGTTCGGCGGGCAGGGGCTGGATCTGGGCTTCGAAAAGCTGCCGGGCTATGCGCTGATGACGGCGGCACCCCTGCTCTTCGCGCTGGGCACCGTGCTGGGCAAGCGATACGTCCTCGCCATGCCGCCGGTTGCCACCGTCGCCTGGCAGGTGGGCCTGGGCAGCCTGCCGCTGCTGCTTCTTGGCCTGACTTTCGAGACCTGGCGCTTCGACGCGCTGTCGAATCAGGGCTGGTTCTTCATGGGCTGGATGACGGTGATCCCGCTCGGCCTCGCCTATCTCACCTGGTTCGAGGCGATCAAGCGCGTGCCCGCCACCTTCGCCACCGTGGCCATGCTGCTGGCGCCAATGGTGGGCGTGGCGGGGGCGGCGATCTTCCTGGCCGAGCCCTTTGGCCTGCGGGAGACGGCGGCGCTGTTGCTGACACTGGCTGGCGTGGTGCTGGCTTCGCGCGGCTAGAACATGATGCGTTGAGGCGTAATCGCCGAAAACGCTGAATCATTCTCTCAACAAAGGCTGGACCACGCGGCATGAACGCATGTGAACACAGCGTGGTCTGGCCTCGCCCTATTCGCCTTTGCACGATCAGCTTATCTCAGGACGGGTGGATCGCTGCGCGGTGCCACCCGTCATGAGGCTGATCTTCCCCGATGCTCCCCACCGTCACATTGCTGCCCGGCCGCGACGCCCGCGCCAAGACCGGCCATCCCTGGATTTTCTCCAACGAGGTGGCGATGAACCACGCCGTGCGCAGCCTGCCGCCGGGCAGCGCCGTGCGGATCGAGGGCGATGATGGCGCGCGGCGCGGCGTCTGGCATTTCAACCCGCACAGCCTGATGGCCGCCCGCCTGCTCGACCGCAACCCCGAAGCGCTGCCCGACGCCGCCTGGTTCGAGGCACGCATCGGCCTGGCCCTCGCCTTGCGGCAAAAGCTTTTCGCCACGCCGCATTACCGCCTGGTGCATGCCGAGGCCGATGGCCTGCCCGGCCTGGTGATCGACCGCTATGGCGATGTGCTGGCGCTGCAGGCCAATACCGCGGGGATGGACCGCGCCACGCCGCAGATCCTGGCCGCGCTGCAAGGCCTGATCGCGCCGCGCAGCGTGGTCGCGCGCAATGACAGCCCCGTCCGCAAGCTGGAGGGGCTGGAGGAGCAGACCGGCCTGTTGCTGGGCGATGACGCCACCGCCTTCGTCGAGGAGGGCCGCCTGCGCTTCGAGCTCGACCTGCTGAACGGCCAGAAGACGGGGTGGTTCCATGACCAGCGCGAGAACCGCGCGCGCGTCGCCGCATTGTGCGGTGGCGCCGTGGTGCTGGACGCCTTCTGCCACACCGGCGGATTCGGCCTGGCCGCCGCCGCCGCCGGCGCCGCGCATGTCACGCTGCTGGACCGCAGCGAGCCCGCGCTGGAATTGGCCAGCCGCACCGCCGCCGCGCATGGCCTCGGCCAGGTCACCGTGCATCGCGGCGAGGCGATGGCCACGCTGGAGAAATGGCATGGCGAGGGACGCCGTTTCGACGTGGTGGTGGCCGACCCGCCGGCCTTCGCCAAGGCCCGAAAGGACAATCCCAATGCGCTCCGGGCCTATGGCCAATTGGCGCGATTCTGCGCGGGGATGGTGAATCCGGGCGGGTTTCTGTTCATCGCCAGCTGTTCGCACCATGTCAGCCCCGGCGAGTTCATCGATGCCACGGCGCATGGCATTTTCCGCGCGCGGCGGGAGGGGCGGCTGGTGTTCTCGGGTGGGGCAGGGGCGGATCACCCCGTCCATCCCTTGTTGCCGGAGAGCGCCTATCTCAAGGGGCTGCTCTACAGCCTGCGGTAGCCTGGCAAACCTCTGTTAACCGGGTTGGCCCATGTTCGGACACGTATGGGATGTTCTGAAGGGCTTGCTGCATGAAGCTGAAAATTGCGCCGGTGATCCTGGGGCTGTTGATGGCCGTGGGGCTGCTGAGCACTGGCTCCATGCTGTATGGCGCACTCGCCTTGTCCCGCTCCGCGCAGGCGCTGCGCAGCATCGAGACCGAGGAGCTGGCCTCGATGGTCCGACTGAAGGCGCTGTCCGATGCCTTCGCGGTCAGCGTGGTCGATGCCTCGCACAAGCTGCGCAATGGCGGGATGGCCTGGCCGGAGGGCCGCGCTGCGCTGCGTGACGCCGCCAGGATCATCGACACCGCCTGGAACGCGCTGCGCACGGCCAGGCTTGCGGAGGAGGCGCTGCCACTGATGGCCGAAGCCGTGGCGCGCAAGAGCGCCGCGGACGCGGTGCTGGCAGAGCTCGCCGCCGCCATTGCGAGCGAGGACCGCGCAATGCTGGAAGCCATTGTCCTGCAGCGGCTCTATTCCGCGGTCGACCCGCTGACGGAGGCCATCGGCGCTGTGCTGGATGCACAGATCGCGGCCGCCGAGCGGCGGGTGGGCGGCGCTGCGGGGGGCGCCGAGGTTGCGGGGCTGACCCAGCACGCCCTGGCCGGGATCACCGTGCTGCTGCTGCTGGGTGCCGGCCTGTGCATCACCGCCCGCGTCACCCGCCCCATGGCGCGACTGACGGCAGCGACCGAAACCTTGTCGCGCAACGATCTGGCCGTGGCCGTGCCGTTTGGCGAGCGTGGCGACGAGGTGGGCATGTTGGCCCGCGCCGTCATCGTTTTCCAGGCCGGCCTGCGCCGCGCCGAGCAGGAGCGCGAGGCGGCGGCTGACGCGCGGGAGGCGGCGGATGAAGCCCGCAACGCGGCGCTGTGCGCCATGGCCAACCAGGTGGAGAGCGAGGCCGGCACTGCCGTGCGCGGCGTCGAGAAGCGGATGGAGAGGATGGCGGCGGACGCGTTGGTTATGGCCGGCACGGCGGAGGCGATGTCCGATGACAGCCGGTCGGTGGCCGAGGCCGCGGAGCAGGCGCGCGGCAATATCGAGGCGGTTGCCGCGGCGACGGAGCAGCTGGGGGCCTCGATTCGGGAGATCACTCAGCAGATGGCGAGCGCCGATACCGCCACGCGGCAGGCTGCCGCCAAGGCTGATGAGGGGCGGGCAAGGATCGCCGCACTGGCCTCGGAGGTGGAGCGCATCGGCGGCATCGCCCGGCTGATCGCGGGCATCGCCGGGCAGACCAACCTGCTGGCGTTGAACGCCACGATCGAGGCCGCCCGCGCCGGTGACGCCGGCAAGGGCTTCGCGGTCGTGGCGGGCGAGGTGAAATCGCTGGCCGCGCAGACAGCGAAGGCGACCGAGGACATTTCCCGCCAGGTCGGTCAGATGGTGACGGCCACCGATGGCGCCGTCGCCATCATCGGCGACATGGCGGATGCGGTGGGCGACATGTCGCAATCCTCTGCCGCCATCGCGGCGGCGATGGAAGAGCAGGCCGCGGCCACGCAGGAGATCGCGCGCGCGGTCGCACAGACCGCGGCCGCGGCGCGCGAGGTGGCGCAGCGGATCGCTGTCGTCTCCGATGGCGCGCGGCAAACCGGCGCCCGCTCGCAGCTCGTCCGCGAGGGCAGCGCGGAGGCGGGTCAGTCGATCGTGGCCCTGCGCGAGACCCTGGTGAAGGTGGTACGGGAGGCGGCACCGGAAGTGAATCGCCGCTCCGCGCCGCGTTTCGCGGTGCGGCTGGACGGCGAGCTTTCCGGCTGCGGGCTATCGCGGCCTGGCGCTGTGACCGTGCTGAACATCTCTGCCGGCGGCTGCGCCGTGGCGCTGCTTCAGGGCCAGGTATCGGTGATGGGCGGTACTGGCCAGTTGCGCATGGCATCGCTGCTGCCGGGCATCGCCCTTCCAGTCGAACTCATCGACGCAGGGGATGGTGGCAGGACCCTTCGGCTGCGCTTCGCCGGCCTGGACCTGCGATCCTCCCAGGCACTGGAGAAGGCGCTTACTTCCGGCGGCATAAGGGCAGCCTGACCGAAAGCCTCGGACAAAAGGGGTGGGACGCCGTCCCACCGCCATGCCGCTATTTGGGTGCGAGCACCATGATCATCTGGCGGTTTTCCAGGCGCGGCATGGATTCAACCTTGGCCAGCTCGGCCAGCTCGGTCTTCACCCGCTCCAGCACCTTCACGCCGAGTTCCTGGTGCGCCATTTCACGGCCGCGGAACCGAAGCGTGACCTTCACCTTGTCCCCATCGGCAATGAAGCCCTTCATCTGCTTCATCTTGGTGTCGTAGTCATGGTCATCAATGTTCGGACGAACCTTGATTTCCTTGATTTCGACGACCTTCTGCTTCTTGCGGGCCTCGTTCGCCTTCTTCTGCTGCTCGTACTTGAACTTGCCGTAATCAGTGATCTTGCACACCGGCGGCACGGCGTTCGGCGAAATCTCCAGCAGGTCGAGCCCCACCGAATAGGCCTTATACAGCGCATCGCGCGAGGTCATCACGCCCAGCATTTCGCCATTCTGATCGATCAGGCGGACCTGCGGCACACGGATATCTTCGTTCACGCGCGGACCGTCTCGGCTGGGCAGTTGGGGCGCAGAAGGCATGGGACTACGAGGTATGGGAGATTCTCCTGTTGGTGTGACAGCGCAGTTATGGCGATTCGCTCAGTCAACTGCAACGGGGTTGCTGCTTGACAAGTCTGGCGGGGTGCGAATGTGGGCCTCAATCCATCCAGGGATCGATCCGCGCCACACCGCAGGCGGCGAATCCCACGGCGTCGCGCGTCACCACCGCGGCGTCATGCGCTCGTGCAATGGCGGCAATCATCAGGTCCATGCCGGTAAAGCCAAGCCCTGCCTGCCGCCTGGCGGCGGAGATATCCGCATAGGCGACTGCCGCGCGCTGCCCGAAGGACAGGACACGGCCAGCAAGGTCCTTCGCGAAGATGTCCATCACCGCCTCCTCCAGCGCCGCCCGTCGTCGCCCCTGCGGCATCATCGCGAGACCCGAGAGGATTTCCGCCAGCGTCACGGTGCTGGTGTGCAGCATCGCCCTGTCCTGGCGCGCCATCCAGCGTACGACCCTGGGCTCCGGCACGGGTCGCACGAGTTCCGACAAGACGTTGGTGTCGAGCAGCAGGATCACTCGAATGTCGGTGGCGGACGAAGGGCTTCGCGCGTCGCCCCCCTGGGCGGCGTTTCAAGCGTCATGCCGCCCAGGGGGGCGACGCGGGCGCGGATGGCCTCGTAGAGCGCCAGGCCACTCTGCGGCTCCTCAGCCACCGCCAGCGACAGCAGCAGACGGGCCTCGGCTTCCATGGAGTGGCCGCGCGCCGCCGCACGCAAACGCAGCGATTCCTTGATCGAGGGGTCAAGGCCGCGAATGGTGATGCTGGACATCGGCGATCTGCGTTGAACGGATGGCATCCGACATTATGGGCGCTGGCACGATGGCATTGCAATCAATGCCTTCACCGCCGAAGGTCCGGCGGAGTAGCCTCAGCCGCCAGAATTCTCACCGCATCGGCCAGGTTGTGGCTTTCCTGCTCACGCCCGGGCAGGCGGCGGAGCACCAGCGTGCGCTCTTCCGCCTCGCGCCTTCCGACCACGGCCAGCACCGGCACCCGGGTCTCGATGTGGTCGACCACCTTGCGGTTGATCTTCTCATTGCGCGTATCGGCCTCGGCGCGAATGCCGGCGGCCTTGAGGGCCACCACCACCTCGCGCGCGTAATCGGCGGCGTCATCGACGATGGAGGCCACCACGACCTGCCGCGGCGCCAGCCAGAGCGGGAAGCGGCCGGCATATTGCTCGATGAGCATGCCGAGGAACCGCTCGAAGCTGCCCAGGATCGCGCGATGCAGCATGACCGGGCGCTTTCGCCCGCCATCCTCGGCGGTGTAGAGCGCGTCCAGCCGCTCGGGCAGCACGAAATCCACCTGCAGGGTGCCGCATTGCCAGTCGCGGCCGATGGCGTCGCGCAGCACGAATTCCAGCTTGGGGCCATAGAAGGCGCCCTCGCCCGGGTTGAGCTCGTATTCCACGCCGGCAATGCGGCAGGCCTCCTTCAGCGCGCCCTCCGCCCGGTCCCAGGTGGCGTCGTCGCCGGCGCGGGTGTCGGGACGGTCTGAGAATTTCACCCGAAATTCGGGGAAGCCAAGGTCGCGATAGATGTCGGAGAGCAGCGCCACGAACTTCACCGTCTCGTCGGCGATCTGGTGTTCCTCGCAGAAGATATGGGCGTCATCCTGGGTGAAGGCGCGCACCCGCATGATGCCGTGCAGCGCGCCGGAGGGTTCGTAGCGATGGCAGGCGCCGAACTCGGCCATACGCAGGGGAAGCTCCCGGTAGCTGCGGATGCCCTGGTTGAAGATCTGGACGTGGCATGGGCAGTTCATCGGCTTCAGCGCGTGGATCTTATGCGCCTCGTCCTGGTCCTCGACGGTGGCGATGAACATGGCCGAGCGGAATTTCTCCCAATGGCCGGATTCCTCCCACAGCTTGCGGTCCACAAGCTGCGGCGTCTTCACCTCCTGATAGCCCGCCGCATCGAGGCGGCGGCGCATGTAATCCTCCACGGTCCGATACAGCTTCCAGCCCGGCGGGTGCCAGAAGACCGACCCCTGCGCCTCCTCCTGCATGTGAAAGAGGTGCATTTCGCGGCCGATGCGGCGGTGGTCGCGCTTCTCCGCCTCCTCCAGCATGTGGAGATGCGCGTCCAGCTCCTTCTGGTCGCGCCAAGCCGTGGCGTAGATCCGGCTGAGCATCGCGTTGCGATGATCGCCCCGCCAATAGGCGCCGGCCACTTTCTGCAGCTTGAAGGCGGTGCCGACGGCGCCCACCGTCGGCGCATGCGGCCCGCGGCAGAGGTCGATCCAGTCGCCCTGGCGGTAGATCGAGATCGGCACATCCACCGGCAGATCAGAAATCAGTTCAGCCTTATAGGCTTCGCCTCTGTTCCTGAAGAATTCGATGGCCTGTTCGCGTGGCCAGACCTCGCGCGCGAACGCTGCGTTGCGCGCGATGATCTTGCGCATCTCAGCCTCGATCGCCGGGAAATCCTCGGGCGTGAAAGGCTCGTTGCGGGCGAAGTCGTAATAGAAGCCGTTCTCGATCGAGGGGCCGATCGTCACCTGCGTGCCCGGGAAGAGCGCCTGCACCGCCTCGGCCAGCACATGGGCGGCGTCGTGGCGGATGATCTCCAGCGCCTCCGGGTCCTTGCGGGTGATGAAGCGCAACGACACGTCCTGGTCGATGGTCTCCGAAAGATCCTTCTGGACGCCATCCACCACCATCACCAGCGCCGCCTTCAGCAGCCCTGGGCCGATGCTGGCGGCAATCTCGGTGCCCGTCACCGCGCCGTCGAACTGGCGAAGGGAACCGTCGGGCAGGGTGATGGCAGGCATGGTTGTCCTCGAAGGAAATGGCGCGGACCATCGCCGCGCGCCCTTGCAGGGTCAAGAGTGCCGCAAGGCCCTTGCAGCCGCGCTGCCCGGCCCGCCATGTTGAGGCCATGCACCAGAACGACGCGCTGCGCTCAGCCATCTATCTCGATTTCGACAATGTCGTCTCCGGGCTTGCCACGGGGGCCGGCCCCGCGGTCGCCCATCGCTTCGCCACCGACCCCGAGCCCTGGTTCGACTGGCTGACGGGCGACCTGCCCAGGCGCGTGCTGGTCCGCCGCTGCTACATGAACCCGGCCGGCTTCCTGCTCGATGAGCAGGGCAACCGGGCCTATTTCAGCGCCTTCCGCCGCGCCTTCCAGTCGCTCGGCTTCGAGGTGGTGGATTGCCCGCCGCTGACGCGGATGAAGAACGGCGCCGACCTGCGCATGGCGCTCGATGTGATGGACGCGCTGGCCGCCCCCACCCGCTTCGATGAATTCATCCTGATGTCCACCGATTCGGATTTCGTGCCGCTGCTGCTGCGCCTGCGCGCGGCCGACCGGCGGACTAAGCTGGTGGCGCATCCCGATGCCGGCCGGGTGGTGCGGGCGGCGGCCGATGCGGTGGTCGGCCTCGACGCCCTGGCCCGCGGCCTGGGCTGGGAGGCCAGCCCGCGCGACGAAGCCCTCTTCGGCCAGGATGCCGGCGAGCAGGTGCTGGCGGCGGTGGCCGAGGTCATGGCCGAGGCGCAGGGGCCGGTGCCGCTCGCGGCGCTGGGCGCCCATATCCGCAGCCGCACCGGCATGACCCTGCGCGAGAGCGATTGGGGTGGCACCGGCTCGATCGATGCGCTGGTGGCGCAGGTCGGCGGCATCGTGCGGCAGGAAGGCCCGGCGGGCGGCTTTCTGGTGCGTCAGGAATGGTTGCTGCCGCCGCCGCCGCCGCCTGCGGCCGAGCCCCCCACGACCGAGTGAAGCACCGAAGCGGGCGTCAGTTCCGCCAGCGGCACATGGCGCAGCCAATGCGCCGCCGGCCCGCGCGGGGCGCAGCGGAATGGCTCGCTCTCGGCGCCGAACAGCGCCCAGGTCGGGCAGCCCGCCACGGCGGCGAGGTGGGTGGGGCCGCTGTCATTGCCGAGGGTGAATTCCGCCCGCCTGGCGATGGCGGCGAGCTGGGGCAGGGAGGTCCGCCCGACCAGGTTGATCAGGCCGGACGCCTCCAGCTCCGCCCCCAACACCGCCTCGGCCGGCCCACCGCAGACCAGGGCGGGAAAGGGCAGGGCGGCCGCGAAGGCGGCGAAATGCGGGAGCGGCCAACGCTTGCCCGGCCGGTGCGGCGAGGCGCCGGGCAGCAGCAGGGCGAAGCGCCGGGGCAGGTCAAAACCGGACAGATCGCCATCCAGCCAATCCAGCGCGGGCGCCGGGAAATGGTCTATGCCGGCCATCATCAGCTGGTCGCGCTGGCGCTCCACCGTGTGCATGGCATCGCGCTGCGGATTGGCGTGGGGGTGCGAGGCGCCGGCCACCACCCCCGACCACTCCGCGCCGCGGCCGACGAAAAGCCGATAGCGCGAGGAGCGCGGCGAGGTCTGCAGGTCATAGACCCGCCCGAAACGCCCGGCGCGCAGCCGCCGCGCCAGTCGCGCCAGTGCCGGCAGATCGAGCCAGGACGGCCTGCCATCATCCCACACCGCATCGAACCAGGGGCTGGCCCGGGCGAGGCCCGCGAAGGGCCGCGTGGTGAGCAGCGTGATATGCGCCCCCGGGTGATGCGCCCGAATGGCGGCAAACGGCGAAAAACCCTGTACGAAATCGCCCAGCGCGCCGAGCTTGATGACCAGGATCCGCGTCATGCCAGCTCCCGGTAGACATCCAGCGTCGCGGCCTGCATGGCGGCGGTGGAGAAGCGGGCCAGCACATCCGCCCGGGCGGCGGCGCCGATCGCGGCGCGCGCCTCATCGGGCATCGCCAGCACCGCGGCCAGGGTTTCTGCCAGGGCCGCGGCATCGCCCGGCGGCGTCAGCCAACCGGTCTGGCCATGCATCACCGTCTCGCGCGGGCCGCCGAGGTCGGCTGCTATGGTCGGGCGGCGCATCGCCTGGGCCTCGATGACCACGCGGCCGAAGGCCTCGGCATCGGTGCTGGCGTGGATGACGATATCGGCCGCCAGAAGCGCCGCGGGCATGTCCGCGGTATGGCCGGCCAGGGTGAGCGGCACGCCGCGGGCCGCCGCCATGGCGCGCAGCTCGGCGGCATAACCCGGGCGGCCATCGCCCAGCAGCACGGCCAGCGGCGGTTCGGGCAGGCGGCCCAGCGCCTCGATCAGCACGGCCTGGCCCTTCCATCGGGTCAGCCGGCCGGGCAGCAGCACCGCCTTCTGTCCGCCCCCGAGCCCCCAGGCCGCGCGCTGCGCCGCGACGCGTGCGGGTGCTACCGCTTCGGGGTCGAAGAGCATGGGGTCCACGCCGCGGAAAATCCGGCGCAGACGCAGCCGCGCATCGGGGTGGCGGGCCAGGATATGGGCTGCGATGAAATCGCTGATGGCGATCACCCGGTCCCCCCTCGCCATCACCGAATTGTACAGCCGCTTGCCCGGAAGATTTTCATTGTAGGTGCCATGCCAGGTCGTCACCAGCGGCAGGCCCGTCAGCTTTGCCGCCCGCAGGGCCGACCAGGCCGGTGCCCGGGATCTGGCATGGAGGATATCCACGCCCTCGGCCCGGGCCAGCGCCGCCAGCTCAGCGCCATTGCGCCAGATCGCCGCTTTGCGGTCGAGCGGCAGGGTGAAGTGGCGCGCGCCCAGCGCCTCCAGCGCCGGCACCAGCCTGCCGCCGGCGCTGGCCACCAGCGCCCGGCCGCCGGAAGCGGTGATGGCGGCGGCGATCTCCAGCGTGCCGCGCTCCACCCCGCCCGCATGCAGGGCCGGCAGGATCTGGAGGATGGTGGGAAACATGACGAGCAGGGTTTGCCCTGTGCCGCGCGGCGCATCAAGCGCCCCCGGCGATGGCCTCGCTCAGCCGCACAGGCTGTCCAAGCCATAGGGCGAGGTCTCGGGCCCCTTTGGCTTGCGCCGGCGCTTGTAGTGCAGCGTGCTGCGCGCCGGCGGCGCGGCCTGCTCCCCGCCAGCCCCGGCCTCCGGCTGCGGTTCGGGCAGCATCATGAAATTGGCCGCGGCGCTGGTGCGGGCCATCAGCGCGCGCATCGCCGGGTTCTGGTCGCCGCCGGGCTGCATCAGCGCCTCCATCGGGCAGAAGAACTCATGCGCGGCGGGCATCTGGCTCTCGCAGAAGCCCTGGTAGTGATCCGAGCGCAGGCCATAGACGACGCGGATGTCGCGCACCGGCAGCACCACCGGCCCCACCGGCTCGGCGGTGAAGAGCGCGATCAGGCGCCAGCGCGGCACCGTCGTCTCCGGCGTCGAGGGCTCCAGCAGCCAGGGATGCGGACAATAAACCTGCATACAGCCCGTGCTGGGGGCAAAGCGGCTGCGCTTGTCCAGCAGGTTGGTCAACGTGCTGCAGGCCTCGATGCACAGAATATCGGCATAGGGATCGGCGGGGTCATCGCTGAAATGCAGCCACAGCCCATCGGGCAGCGTGCGAAGGTTGCGGCTGCCCGGAAGCTTGAGGAATGGCTGGGTCGCGCGCGTCCAGCTATCCGGCCGGGCCCGCAGCCAGGTTCCTGGCTGCTTGACATTGCGGGGCAGTCCTGGCGGCCGTTGCGGCCATGTCGCAAGTGAGCGACGCACGCGGGCGTCGCAGGACGGGGTGGCGGGGGGAGCCATGAAATCGCCCATCGGGAGAGCATCACCTCAACGATACAACCTATGCGGGAATGAACACGAGGTCGCGGTTCGTCTCAAGTGATTTTTTACCCAAACCTTAAGAATTATTCCTTGCGAACTCAAAACAAATGCAAAGGTTGGAAAGCCGCACGCGAGGCAAAACCTGCCCCGCGTGCAATATCAGAGGCTTTCAGCCGCGTGCGGAGATGGGCTGATAATCCCGAACCGCGGCGCCGGTATAGACCTGGCGCGGCCGGCCGATGCGCTGCGTCGGGTCTTCGACCATTTCCTTCCACTGGCTGACCCAGCCGATGGTGCGCGCCACGGCGAAGATCACGGTGAACATCGAGGTCGGGATGCCCATCGCCTTGAGGATGATGCCGGAATAGAAATCCACGTTGGGATACAGCTTGCGCGAGACGAAATAGTCGTCCGTCAGCGCGATCCGCTCCATCTCCATCGCCATGTCCAGCAGCGGCTCGTCCTTGATGCCAAGCTCGGCCAGCACCTCGTGGCAGCTTTCCTTCATGATCTTGGCGCGCGGATCGAAGTTCTTGTAGACCCGGTGGCCGAAGCCCATCAGTTTGGTGTGGCTGTTCTTGTCCTTCACCTCGGCGATGAAGGCGGGGATTTTGTCGGGCGTGCCGATTTCGCCCAGCATCTTCAGCACCGCCTCATTGGCGCCGCCATGGGCGGGACCCCAGAGGGCGGCGATGCCCGCCGCGATGCAGGCGAAGGGGTTGGCGCCGGTGGAGCCGGCGAGGCGCACGGTGGAGGTCGAGGCGTTCTGCTCGTGATCGGCGTGCAGGATCAGGATGCGATCCATCGCCTTCTCCAGCACTGGGCTGACATGATAGGGCTCGGCCGGCACCGAATTGAGCATGTGCAGGAAGTTGCCGGCATAGCTCAAATCGTTGCGGGGATACACGAAGGGCTGGCCGAGGGCGTATTTATACGCCATGGCCGCGATCGTCGGCACCTTGGCGATGAGACGGAAGGCCGCGATCTCGCGCTGCCGCGGATCGGCGATGTTCACATTCTCATGGTAGAAGGCGGCCATCGCGCCGACCACGCCGCACATGATGGCCATTGGATGGGCATCGCGGCGGAAACCGTCATAGAAGCGGCGGAGCTGCTCATGCACCATGGTGTGGTAGGTCACGCCCTTGGTGAATTCCGCGAGCTGCGCGGGGTTGGGCAAGTCACCGTTCAGCAGCAGGTAGCAGATCTCGACGAAATCGCTGTGCTCAGCCAACTGCTCGATGGGATAGCCGCGGTACAGCAGCACCCCGGCATCGCCATCGATATAGGTGATCTTGCTGTCGCAGCTCGCCGTCTCGCCATAGCCGGGGTCGAAGGTGAAGACGCCGAGGTCGTTGTAGAGCTTGCGGATATCGGCCACCGGTGTGCCGAGCGTGCCCTCGAGCAGGGGCAGGCTGGCGCTCTTATTGGTGCCGTCCAGGGTTACCGTCACGGTGCCGGTCTTGGTGAGAACTGTCATCGTCATTGCCATCCTCTGGCGCGCCCTGTTGCCGGGTGCGTGTTCATGTTGCAGCGCAGCTTAATCCAGCCTTCGTCGATGTCCATCGCGCTGTCGTGGCCAATGCCGCAATTGTTGCGATCTTGGAAAGAGAATGGCGCCCCGCCGGCCGGCGCCAAGCTTCAGCGCGGGGCTTGCGCCCACATGCCGCGATGCGCAGCGCGCGCCGCCGCCTCGATCGGGATCAGGCTCGGCATCGTCTGCTCATCGGCCGCGGCCCAGCCGGCCGCGACGAGCGAGGCATTGACCTCCACGCCGCCGGCCCGGCAGGTGCCCAATGCCCGGCCAAAGCGATCCTGGCCCTGAATGCGGCATTCGAGGGCGCGGTCACGCACCAGGCGGGCGAGTTCATTGGCCGCCATGCCGCCGCAATCCGTCACCGAGCCACAGGCCTGGCCACGCGCCGGCGCCGCCACGCCATAGAGCCGCAACACGCGCTCACCCAGGCGAAGCGTTTCGCCATCCACCACGCGCACCTCGATGGGCAGGGCGCGCCAGTCCTGGGTGCGGGGTGCCGAGCCCAGCAGGTTGCCGGGACGCAGCACCGCGGTCAGCACGGCGACCATCCCCAGCGAGGCCAGAAGGGCGAAAGCCCTGCCCATGCGCCGTTGATCACGTGCGGGCTTGAAGATGCGACGACGACGCATGGGGCGAGGGTTAACCCGCCCTGAAGCCCGCTGGCAACCCCGTGTGTTACGACATATTTCGGAAGTTTGATCCGGCAATGCCTTGCCGCCGCTGCTTCAACCGATCTGCCAGAAGCGTTTGGCCTCACGCCAGCCCGCCCATGCCGCCAGCGCCTGGTCACGGCTGCCGGCGGCGCCGGCCAGCGCAAAGCCCTCGGCCAGGCCCAGGGTCCAGCCGGTGATGCCCAGCTCCCGCACCAGGCCGCGCGCCACCTCGGCGTCATTGGCCAGGCCCAGCGCCTCCTGCAAGGCCATCAGCCGCTTCAGGTAGCGCCGCGCCTCCTGCCCGCCCCAAAGCGGGACCAGCAATTCGGCGGCGTAGCGCAGGCGCTTGGCGTCCAGCCGCAGGGCATGCAGTTCCGGCGGCGGCAGCAATTCGATCATCTCGCCGCCGCGCTTCAGCCGACGATGCCGCCGGGCCAGCACCCGCCCGGCGAAAGCCATCAAGTCATCCTGCGGCGGCACCGCATCCAGCCGCTCGATCAGCGTGAAGCCCATCCAGATCGTGGCGCGGAACGCCGGGCCGGTGAGCAGCCCGGGCAGCGGCCGATAGGCATCGATCCGGGCGCGGCGGGCGGCCGCGACCAGGGGCCGCAGCCGCTTATCGTCCGGCAACGCGGCCTGCAGACGCTGAGCGATGCCGCCCAGGAAGACATCGAGGTCGCGCGCCGGGCCCAGGGCGCTGGCCAGCGCCTTCAGCCTTGCATCGAAAGCCCCCATCACGCCGGGCATGAGATGCGGCATCACGGCGGGGTAGAACAGTTTCAGCACCGAGCGCATCCGCCGGATGGCCACCCGTGACTGATGCACGCCCAGCGGCGGCGCATCGGCGCGGCAATTCGGCGCGTGGCGCATCAGCGCCGACAGGCCCTCGCGCAGCGCCACCGCCAGCGCCGGGGCAGTCGATGCCTGACCGGCGATGCCGGCCGCGGCGGGCCGCTTGCCGCCGCCCAGCAGCAGGGCCTCATCGGCCAGGCTGGTCGTGGCCGGCAGCAGGGGCAGGGTGGTGGCCAGGGCGGCGCCCAGCTCCGCCGCGCCCACGCCCAGGATCGTCAGCCGTGCCATCGGCTGCTCCAGCGCGCCCGCCTGCAGGCTGCCCTGGAGAAGGGTGATGTCCAGCCCGGCCTCCGGCGCGCTGAGACGGCGTTGCCGGCCGATGACATGGTCACTCTCCAGCACCTGCCACGGCGTGCGCGATGGCCCATGCGCACGCAGCGCCGGGTGCCGCATCAGGCGGTTGACCAGCGGGGTCGGGATGTCGATGTCCAATGGAAGGCGCCTTGCGATGTCGTGCGGCGGTGGATCAGGCGTGGCCGTCTTCCGCCTCGATCAGATGGTCGGCGCCGGGCAGGTCGCGTGGCGCCGTGAAGCCCATCAGCATGCCGCCGCCATCGGTCAGCCCATGCCAGGGCTTGGCGATGGCGAATTCGCATAAGGCGCCGGTCGGATAGCCATCGCGCAGGCGGAACAGCATGGGCGAGGCGGCGATGCCTGGCTGCAGCAGGTTCAGCGCCAGCTCATGCAGCCCCGGATTGTGACCGACCAGCAGAACCGAGCGCACCGTCTCCGGCACCTTGTTCAGCGTCGCGATCAGGCTCTGCCAGGGCGCCAGGTAGAGCTCGTCGCTGACGGTGACGATCGGGCTGCCCTCCAGCGGCTTCAGCGCCTCCAGCGTTTGCAGGGTGCGCCGGGCGGAGCTGACCAGCACCACATCGGGCGTCAGCCCCAGGCGCTGCATTTCCGCCGCCATCATCCTGGCCGCGAGCTTGCCGCGATTGTTCAGCGGCCGGGCGTGATCGGCCAAGGCCGGGTCATCCCAGGCGGATTTGGCGTGGCGGAGGAGGAGGAGCTGGCGCATCGTTGGAGCGATCATGGCATGGACCGGCCCGGCTTGTCATTGCCGCAGGCGGCCCCATTTCGCGACCATAGATAAGGGGCTTGGCATGCAGGGCAGGGTGGCCATTCTGGGCGCGACCGGCGGGATCGGTTCGGCGCTGGCACGCAGGCTCGCGGCCCGGGGGGCGACGCCGCTGCTGCTGGCGCGTGACGGCGCTCGGCTCGCGCAACTCACGGCCGAGCTGCCCGGCGCCGAGGCCATCACCGTGGATGTGACCGACAGCGCGGCCTTGCGCGCCGCCCTCGCCGGGCCGCTCACCGGCCTCGCATTTTGCGTGGGTTCGATCGTCCTGAAACCCTTCGGCCGCACCAGCGAGGCCGATTTCCTCGACGCCTTCCGCCTCAATACCCTGGCCGCGGCCATGGCGGTGCAGGCGGCCGCGCCTGAACTGGCGAAGGCGCAGGGCTCGGTCGTGCTGTTCAGCAGCGTCGCCGCCCGGGCCGGTTTCGCCATGCATGCCGCGATCGGCGCGGCCAAGGCGGCGGTGGAGGGGCTGACCGTGGCACTCGCCGCCGAACTCGCGCCCGCGGTGCGGGTGAACTGCATCGCCCCCAGCCTGACCCGCACCCGCATCGCCGAGCCCTTGACCAAGAACATCGCCATGGCAGAGGCGATCGCGAAGCTCCACCCCATCCCGCGCCTGGGCGAGGCGGATGAGGTGGCGGCGCTGGCCGAATTCCTGCTCGGCCCCGATGCCGGCTGGATCACCGGCCAGGTCATGGCGGTGGATGGCGGAAGGTCCACCCTGCGCGGTAAAGGGGGGTAATGACCCCAAGACGTTTTTTTCCGGCATGTCTTCTGCTGGCCCCATTGGCGGCACCGGCGCAGACCCAGCCACGCGACCGACGCGCCCCGGCCGCAACCCCGCCGGAAGCGCTGCCCGTTCCCGGCCTGCCGGTCGATTACCATTGGCGGGTGATGCGCAATGGCAGCGAGATCGGCAGCCACACCATCGGTTTCAGCCAGCGTGGCGGCGAGGTGGTCGCCCTGTCCGATGTCAGCATCGCGCCGCGCGTCCTGGGCGTCGTCGTCTATCGCTTCGAGCATCGCTATACCGAAGTGACCCGCGGTGGCCGCTTCGTCTCCGTGCGCTCGCGGCAGAACCGCAACGGCACCGTCGTCGAGGTCAGCGCCGATGCCGGCCCCGGGGGGGTATCGGTGCGCGGGCCGGAGGGGGGGGCGAGCCTGCCGGCCAATGCCGCGCCGCTTTCCTGGTGGGAGCCGCAGCGCTTCGGCGGCGCCGTGCCGATCTTCGGCACCACCACCGGCCGGCTGATGGAGTTGCGCTGGCGCCGCATCGCACTGCCCGGCGGCGGGGTGCAATGGCGCTGCCAGGGCGAGGTGGATGCGACGCTGGCCTTTTCGGCCGAGGGGCGCTGGGTGGCTTATAGCGTGATCGGCGATGATGGCTCGACGGTGAGCTACGCCGCGGCATGAGCGGGGTGCTGCGGGTGGTGCTGGGCGACCAGCTCTCGGAAAGCCTCTCGGCGCTCGATGGTCTCGACCCCGCGCGTGACACCGTGCTGCTGATGGAGGTGATGGGGGAGTGTGAATACGTCCCGCATCACCCGCAGAAGATCGCGCTGGTGCTTTCGGCCATGCGGCATTTTTCGGCCTCGCTTGCGGCCGCGGGTGTGGCGGTGCGCCATGTCCGGCTGGATGACGCCGACAATACCGGCACGCTGACCGGCGAGGTTTTGCGCGCGGTGGCGGCACTTCGGCCTGCTGCCGTGGTGGCGACCGATCCGGGCGAATGGCGCGTGGCGCAGGATATGGCGGGCTGGGAGAAGGCGCTGGGCCTGCCCGTCGAAATCCGCCCCGATGGCCGTTTCCTCTGCTCCCTCGCCTGGTTCCGGCAATGGGCCGGCGGGCGCCGCCAGCTGCGCATGGAGTTCTTCTACCGCGAGATGCGCCGCGCCACCGGCCTGCTGATGGATGGCGACCAGCCGGCCGGCGGCCAATGGAATTTTGACACGCAGAACCGGCAGCGGCTGGCCAAGGGCGTTGTGCCCCCGCCGCCGCGCCGCTTCACCCCCGATGCCATCACCACCGAGGTGCTGGCGCTGGTGGCCGAACGCTTCGGCCGCAATTTCGGCAGGCTGGATGGCTTTGGCTGGCCCGTCACCACCGTTGAGGCGAAGGCGGCGCTGGCGGATTTCATCACCCATCGCCTGCCGCTTTTCGGCGACTACCAGGATGCCATGGCCGAGGGGCAGGACACGCTGTTCCACGCCCTGCTCTCCACCAGCCTCAATCTGGGCCTGCTGCTGCCCGGCGAAGTCTGCGCCGCGGCCGAAACGGCCTGGCGGGAGGGCCAGGCGCCGCTCAATGCCGTGGAGGGGTTTGTCAGGCAGATCCTGGGGTGGCGGGAATATGTGCGGGGCCTCTACTGGCTTGAGATGCCGGGCTATGCCGGGCTGAACGCGCTGGCGGCGGACCGGCCGCTGCCGGCGGTGTATTGGGGCGGGCCCACCAGCATGGCCTGCATGACGGCCGCGATCGGCCAGACCGAAAGGCTGGCCTATGCCCACCACATCCAGCGGCTGATGGTGACCGGCAATTTTTCACTGTTGGCGGGGGTGGCGCCGGCCGAGATCAATCGCTGGTATCTCGCGGTCTATGCTGATGCCTATGAATGGGTGGAATTGCCCAATACCCATGGCATGGCGATCTGGGCGGATGGCGGGATCATGGCCTCCAAACCCTATGCGGCGAGCGGCGCCTATATCAACCGGATGAGCGACCATTGCCGGGGCTGCTGGCACGATGTGAAGGCCGCGACCGGGCCGCGGGCCTGCCCATTCAATTTTCTGTACTGGGATTTCATCGCGCGCCATGCGGAGAAATTCGGGGGCAATCCGCGCATGGCCATGCCGCTGAACAATCTTCGCAAGATGGACCCTGGAAAACTGGCGGCGATGCGCGGCGAGGCGGCGCGCTTCCTGGCTGCGCTCGCTTGATGCCCAAGGTGGGAAGGCGGCAGCGGTTGGCACCCGGGTCCATCTCCAACCACGGGTGATGACGGATTGATCGCTGGCACGCGCCGGTAAACTTGCGAAATGGCGCTACCCCGTGGCGATGCTCATCAAGGCGGCGTGTTCTGGCTCGCCAGCCTCATCCAACCGCTGCCAAACCCCGCCCCGCAGCACCTCGGCCGGCCGGAAAGCGGCCTTATAGGCCATCTTGCGCGATTGCGGCACCCAATAGCCGAGATAGACATAGGGCTGGCCGGTCCTCTGCGCCTCCTCCACCAGCCATAAAATGGCCAGCGTGCCCAACCCCGCCAGCTCCGGCGCGTAGAAACTATAGACCGCCGAAAGCCCGTCATTCAGCCAATCCGTCAGGCAGGCGCCCAGCAGGGTGCCGTCGGGCGCGCGAAACTCCACCATGCCAGTGGAGATCGGCGTATCCTCCACCATGGCGCGGTAATCGTAGAAACCCATCGCCGCCATGTCACCATCCCGATGGCGGCGCTGCTGATAGCGCTGGAACAGCGCAAACTGCTCGGCCGATGCACGCGCGGGCATGCGATGCGCCGTCACGCCGGCCAGCGCGCGCAGCAGCTTGCGCTGCGTCCGCCCCGGCCGAAACTCATCGGCCACGATCCGGATCGGGATGCAGGACTGGCAGGCCGGGCAAACCGGCGAATAGGCGATGTTGTGACTGCGGCGGAACCCCGCGCGCGACAGCCTGTCATGCAGGGAATCCGCCCCGGGCCCCGACAATTCGGTGACGATCTTGCGTTCCGTCCGCCCAGCCAGATAGGGGCACGGCAGCGGGGCCGTGGTGTAGAAGAATTGTGGCCTGCGGGTGCGGTGCATGGTCATGAGAGCTGTGGCAGCATCGTGGCAGCAGCGGTGGAAATCAAGCCGCGATGGAGACGTCGAATGGATCAGCCCCCTATTCTTTTCAACCGGGACGGCGCGGTGGCCCGCATCACCCTCAACCGGCCAGCCCGACGCAACGCCATCGGCGGCGGCATGGGCGAGGCGCTGGATGTGGCACTCGCCAGCCTGGCCGCCGACCGTATGGTCCGCGTGGTGGTGCTCTCGGGCAGCGGCGGGCATTTCTGCGCCGGGCTCGACCTCACCGAGGTCGCGGCCGGCGACACGCCTGAGCAGCGCCTGGCCGCCCAGCAGGCGCGCAACCGCAGCGTGGGCCAGCGCTTCGAGGTGATCTCGCGCCTGCCGCAGGTGGTGGTGGCGAGCATCGAGGGCTCGGCCCATGCCGGCGGCCTGGGCTTCGTCTGCTCGGCCGATATCGCCTTCGCCTCAGCCGAGGCCCGCTTCTGCGCGCCCGAGGTGAAGCGCGGCCTGGTGCCGGCGCAGATCCTGCCCTGGCTGGTGCGGCGCATGGGTCGCGCCCAGGCCACCCGCATGGTCCTGGAGGGCCGCGTGCTCGATGCCGCGGAGGCGCTGGAGATCGGCCTGCTGCATGGCCTCGCCGCCGACAAGGCGGCGCTCGACGCCATGGTGGCGCAATGCGTGGCGCTCATCGCCGAAGGCGGCCCGCAGGCGCTGGCGGAAACCAAGGCCCTGCTGGCCGCGCTCGGCCCCGTGGCACCCGAGGGCTATGCCGAGGCCGGCGCGCAGAGCTTCGGCCGCACCGCGGCGGGCCCCGAAGCCATGGAGGGCATCGCCGCCTTCCGGGAGAAGCGCAAACCGGCCTGGACGCTCTGACGCAACCTTTGCCGGCAGGGGAGCGTTCGGGCAGGGCATCCAACAAGGACCTCGCCATGCGCCCCCGGACCATTCTTCGCACCAGCCTTCTCGCGCTGCCCGCCCTGCTGGCGGCCTGCGCCAGCGAACCGACGCCTGCGCCGCGGCCGGCGCCCGTCGCCCTGGTGGCGCCCACGCCCACACCCTCGCCGATCAATGCGGCGCCCCCGGGCCTCGATGGTCGCTGGAACGGCCAGGCGCGCCTGGCGGCCGGTCAGGGCCGCGAATGCCGCCCGGCCAGCCTGCCGGCGGCGATGACGGTCAATGGCGGCCGCGCCGCGCTGCGCTTCGGTTCCGGCCAGAGCCTGGAGGGCACGATCACCTCCGATGGCATGATCACCTTCGCCAATGGCGTGATGGCGGCCAATGGCACCTTCCAGGGCCGCCGGATGACCGGCGAGGCCAGCCGACAGGGCTGCACCTACCAGCTGAGCCTGCGCAAGCGCTGAGCCTTGTGGCGGGGTTCGCCCCACCACACCATATCAGCGGGCAGCGACAACCAAGGATGCCCGCATGGCCACGCTGCCCCCTGCCATTGAAACCCTGATCATCCCGCGCGCCCATGACATCGGCGGCTTCGAGGTGCGCCGCGCGCTGCCGAGCGCGCAGCGCCAGATGATCGGCCCCTTCATCTTCTTCGATCAAATGGGTCCCGGCGAGTTCCTCACCGGCCAGGGGCTGGATGTGCGGCCGCACCCGCATATCGGATTGTCCACCGTCACCTATCTTTTCGAGGGGCAGATCCTGCATCGCGACAGCCTGGGCGTGCGCCAGGCCATCAACCCGGGCGATGTGAACTGGATGACGGCAGGGCGCGGCATCGTTCATTCCGAACGGACGGACACGGCGCTGCGCGGCCAGGTCAATCCGCTCTACGGCATCCAGAGCTGGCTGGCGCTGCCCCGGCCCGAGGAGGAGCGCGCGCCGGACTTCGCCCATCACCCGGCGGCCAGCCTGCCACTCTTCGAGGATCGCGGCGCGCGGCTGCGGCTGATCGCGGGGACGGGCTGGGGCGCCAGCGCGCCGGTGAAGACGCTCTGGCCGTTGTTCTATGCCGATGCCGTGCTGCAGCCCGGGGCCAGCCTGCCGATGGCGGCCGAGCATGAGGAGCGCGGGGCCTATGTCGTGCAGGGTTCGGTGGCGGTGGCCGGCCAGGACTTCGGAGCAGGCCAGATGCTGGTCTTCCGGCCCGCCGACGCGATCACGCTGACGGCGGGCGCGGCCGGCGCGCGGCTGCTGCTGCTGGGCGGGGCCGTGATGGATGGGCCGCGCCACATCTTCTGGAATTTCGTCAGCTCCTCCCGCGAGCGGATCGAACAGGCCCGCGCGGATTGGTCGGCACGGCGTTTTCCCGTCGTGGCCGATGATGCTGTGGAATTTATACCTTTGCCCTAAAATAGGAAAATACCCAGCGACTCGAACGGCGTCGGGCGAACGAAGGGAGTCCGGATGTTCTCCTGCGTCTGAAAAGACTTTACAGCCCGGCCAGCTTGGCCTCGCGCCAGGCCGCCTCCATCGCGGCCAATGTCGCATCCGCCGGCGCCTGGCCCTGGGCGGCCAGGGCTTTCTCGACGAATTCGAAGCGGCGGGTGAATTTCTGGTTGGCGGCTTGCAGGGTCGTCTCGGGGTTGAGACCGAGCTTGCGGGCGAGATTGGCCAGCACGAAGAGCATGTCGCCGACCTCATCGGCCAGGCGCTCCGGCCTCGCATCGGGCAATTCGGCGCGAAGTTCCGCCGTTTCTTCCTCGAGCTTGTCGAGCACGGCGGCGGCATCGGGCCAGTCGAAGCCAACCCGGGCGGCGCGTCTGGTCAGCTTTTCGGCGCGGGTCAGGGCGGGCAGGGCGCCGGGAACCCCAGCCAAAGTGCCGGTTTCCGCCCGGGCGGCGCGCTCCTCGGCCTTTTGTGCCTCCCAGGCCGCGGTCTGCGCGCCCGCGTCGCGCGCCGCGGCATCGCCGAAGACATGGGGGTGGCGGCGGATCATCTTCAGGGTGATCGCCTCGGCCACATCCTGGAAGCCGAACCAGCCGTGTTCGCGAGCCATTTCAGCGTGGTAGACGACCTGGAAGAGCAGATCGCCGAGCTCGTCCTTGAGCTGCGCGGGATCCGGCCCGGCGGCGATGGCGTCGGAGACTTCGTAAGCCTCTTCAATGGTATAGGGCGCGATCGAGGCGAAATCCTGCACCTGGTCCCAGGGGCAGCCCGATTCCGGCGCGCGCAGCGCTGTCATGATGGCGAGCAGGCGGTCGAGCGGCGTGTCGGTCATGCCGGCCGATAGCATGGCGGCGGGCGGCTTGGCAGGGCCGCGCCCAAATCATTGAAATCATTGATAAGCCAGCGTGCAGGTCGGTCAGCGACGCAGGTCATGTCGGGTGAGGACGCGGGTCGCGTCGGGCGAGGACATGGGTCGCGTCGGGCGAGGACATGGGTCGCGTCGGGCGCCGACACCGGTCATGTCGGGCGAGGACGCAGACCTTGTCGGGCGCCGACCTGGCCAGTGTCGGGCGAGGACAGGCCCCGCGTCGGCGATATGTCGTGGACCGACAAAGGGTCAAAAGGGGGGTGGTTGTGTCGTCGGCCGGAAAGCCGCGGAAAACCGCGATTTCCACAGGTCCAATTATCGCATAAGATATATTATGGAAAATATCGACCGGTGGATATGTCGGGGAAAACTCGCGGCCGCTCAGCGCTGTCAGGCCAGGCGGAGTTCCATGCCATCGAAGCCGGGCTCGAAACCCGGCGGCAATTCGGCCTGAAGCGTCCGGAAATCCAGCTTGTTGCTCATATGCGTCAACACCGTGCGCCGCGCGCCAATCCTGGCGGCCCATTCCTGCACCAGGCCGACATGGGCATGCACGTGATGCGGCTGGTGCTGGAAGCAGCCCACCACCCAGGTCTCGACGCCCGCCAGCGCCGCGAGGCTTTCCTCGGGCAGCCGCACCACATCGGTGCAATAGGCGAAGTTGCCGATCCGCACGCCCAGCGTGCGCATCACGGCATGGTCCTGCTCCAGCAACCGCAGCGCGAGTGGGCCGATCTGCAGCGTCGTGCCGGGTTCGGCCGGCAGCGGCACCAAGGCGGGGCGGAAGAAACCGCGGGTGGGTTCGAGGAAGGCATAGCCGAAGCGATGGGTCAGATCGGCCAGCGTCTCCGGCATGGCATGCAGGTCCAGGGCGCGGCCGGTGGCGCGGTTGACCGCCCGCAGTTCATCGAGGCCCATGACATGATCGGCATGCGCATGGGTGATGAGCACCGCATCCAGCCGGGCCACCCCGGCGGCCAGAAGCTGGGCGCGGATATCGGGGCCTGGGTCGATCAGCAACCGCGTGCGGTCGGTCGCCTCGATCAGCGCGGCCGTGCGGGTGCGGCGGTTGCGGGGCTCCCGCGGGTCGCAATCCCCCCAATCCCCCGCCTCGTCCTCGCCGCCGATATTGGGCACGCCTGGCGATGGGCCGGTGCCGAGCAGGCGGATTCGCAAACTCATGCCGCCTTGGGGTAGAGGCGGTGAAAATTCCCGGTGGTGATCCGCGCCATCTCGGCCTCGGCCAGGCCCTTCACCTCGGCCAGCACGCGGGCGGTGTGCACGGTATAGGCGGGCTCGCAACGCTTGCCGCGATGCGGCACGGGGGCGAGGAAGGGGCTGTCGGTCTCGACCAGCAGCCGGTCCAGCGGCACATCGCGGGCGATGGCGCGGTTCTCCTCGCTTCTGGGGAAGGTCAGGATGCCGGAGAAGGAGAGGAAGCCGCCCAAGGCGAGCGCCGCCTCGGCCAGGCCGCGGCCGGAGGAGAAGCAATGCAGCAGAAAGGCGAAGGAGCCCCCTGCCCTGTGCTCCTCTTCCAGGATCGCCGCGACATCGGCATCCGCATCGCGGGCGTGGATGCAGAGCGGCAGGCCGGCTGCGCGGGCGGCGCGGATGTGGCGCCGAAAATTCTCCTGCTGCACGTCGCGCGGCGATTTGTCGTAGAAATAATCCAGCCCGCTCTCGCCGATGCCGATGACCTTCGGGTGATCGGCGGTCGCCACGATCTGCTCGACCGTGGGCATTTCGCCCTCGCCTGATTGATGGGGGTGGACGCCCACGGTGCACCAGACCTGCGAAAAGCGCTCGGCGATCGCTTTCTGCACCGGCGCCTGATGCAGCCGGGTGCCAATGGTCACCATGCGCCCGACGCCGGCCCGCTCGGCACGGGCGACGACCTCCGCCTGCTCATCGTCGGAGAAATGGTCGAGGTGGCAATGGCTGTCGATGATCATGCCGGCAATTCCAGCTTGCGAAACAATGGGCTGGGGGGCGGCAGCGCCAGGCCGGCGGGCAGCGGCGTGGCCAGGGCGGCGAGGTTTCTTGCGTCTTCCGGCACGCCGAGCTGGTCGAGCATCTCCGCCATGGTGGTGGGCATGAAGGGCGTCAGCACGGTTGCGATCACCCGCAGCGCGTCATGCAGCCCGCGCAGCACCGCCACGCCGCGGGCCGGATCGGTCTTCTTCAGCGCCCAGGGGGCCTGTTCGGTGATATGCACATTGGCGGCGCGGATGGCGGCGAAGATGGCCTCCAGCGCGACATGGAATTGCTGCAATTCCATGTGCTTGCCCACGGTCTCCGGCAGCGCCGCGATATGTTCGAGCCAGAGCGTGTCCGGGGCGCCGGCTGCCGGCAGGGTGGCATCACAATTGCGCTGCAGCAAGCTGAGCGTGCGGTTGGCCAGGTTGCCCAGGCTGTCGGCCAGCTCCGAATTCAGCCGCTGGATCAGCGCCCGGCGGGAAAAATCGCCATCCCCGCCGAAGGGCACCTCGCGCAGCAGGAAAAAGCGGACGGCGTCCAGCCCGAATTCCTCGACCAATTTCACAGGATCGATCGCGTTGCCCAGGGATTTGCTCATCTTCTGGCCCTCGATCGTCCACCAGCCATGGGCGAAGACCCGCCGGGGCGGCGCAAGATCGGCGGCCATGAGGAAGGCCGGCCAATAGATCGCGTGAAAACGCAGGATATCCTTGCCGACCATATGCACATCGGCCGGCCAGAATTTTTCAATATCAGCGGGATAGCCGAGTGCCGTGATGTAATTTGTCAGCGCGTCGAGCCAGACATACATGACATGCGCGGGGTCGCCGGGCACCGGCACGCCCCAGGAAAAACTGGTGCGGGAGATGCTGAGATCCTGCAGGCCGGATTTGACGAAGCTGACGACCTCATTGCGGCGGCTGGGCGGCAGGATGAAATCGGGGTGACTTTCGTAGAAATTCAGCAGCTTGTCACCCCAGGCTGAGAGACGGAAGAAATAGGAAGGCTCCTTCACCCAGGCCACCGGCGCGCCGCTCGGCGCGTATTTTTGCCCGTCGCGCTCGGTCAGCTCATCCTCGCCATAAAACGCCTCGTCGCGCACGGCGTACCAGCCCTCGTAATGGCCGAGATAGATGTGGCCGTTCGCTTCCAGCGTCCTCCACAGCGCCTGGCAGGCTTCGTGGTGCCTGGTTTCGGTGGTGCGGATGAAGCCATCATTGGAAATGCCCATCGTCGCGGTGAGTTCGCGGAAGGCCTGGCTGACCTGGTCGCAAAAGGCCTGCGGCGGCATGCCGGCATCGGCGGCGGCTTTCTCGACCTTCTGGCCGTGCTCATCCGTGCCGGTCAGAAAGAAAACCTCCTCGCCGGCCATGCGGTGCCAGCGCGCCAGCACATCCACGGCGAGCGTGGTGTAGGCGTGGCCGACATGCGGCTTGTCGTTCACGTAATAGATCGGCGTGGTGAAATAGCGGGGCATGGAGGGGATATGCCGCGTGCCGGGCCGCGTTGCTACCCTTCGGCGGCGTTCAGCGCATCGGGAAGCTGCGCCAGCAGGGCAGGGTCGGCGGTAACGAGGCACGCACCTTCCAGCACGGCCTGCGCGGCCAGCATGCGGTCAAAGGGATCCTTGTGGGTCCAGGCGAGGGCGGCCGCGCGCATGGCATGGGTGGCGGAAATCGCCAGGGACTCGAAGCGGGCGGCGGCGAGCAGGGCGTCCCATCGCTCGAGCATGCGCGGTGCATCGGGCCAGCGGCCGGCGGCATGCTTGATGCCGATCTCCCAGGCCGAGGCGGCGGAGACCAGCACGCGGGTCGCGGGATGGGTGATGCGGGCCCGCGCCGGGCCGCCGAGCCGCGGGTCATTGGCCCACCACCAGGCCAGCGCATGGGTATCCAGCAGCAGTATCATGCCCAAAGGGCGGCTTCGGCCTCGCTGATCGGGGCCAAAGCGTCATCGGGCACGGCCATGCCGACGAGTTGCCCCGGGGCGCGCGGCGCCGCAGCCTGCACCGGAACCAGCCGCACCAGCGGTTTGCCGGCACGGCAGATCACCACCTCCTCCCCCGCAAGGGCGCGGGTGACGAGGCTGGAGAGCTGCGTCTTGGCTTCATAGAGGTTGGTGTCCACGACGGTTTGACTAGACCAACCAATCAATTTTTGCAAGCCCGATCAGCGCAACCAGCCCAGCGCCACCAGCACCGCCTGCTTGCGGTCCAGGCTGAGCTTTTCCGCCGCCGCCGCATGGCCGCCCAGCCTGCCCCAGATCTCGCCCCATTCCGCCATCGGCCGGCTGCCGAGCCATGCCGGCGCGCTGCCGCCGCCCCGCCCCGCCTCCCGCACCCCCGCCGCCAGGGCCGCGCGGAGCAGGGCGAAAAACGTCACCATGGGGCCGACATCGCGCCCGGCCACGCTCTCGGCCAGGGCCAGCGCGCGGCTGCCGGCGACGCCCCCGAGCGCCTCCTCGGCGAGGCGCGCCATGGCCAGGCCCTCGCCCTCGGCGAGAGACAGCGCGCGGCCGGGTGCGCCGCCGGCGATGCGGGCGAGCATAGCGCGGTCGGGCGCCGCCATCTCGGGCATTGCCTGGGAGAGCCATTGCGTCATGGCGGCTTCGGGCAGGGGCTGCAGTTCCAGCCGGCGCACGCGGCTGCGGATGGTCGGCAGCAGACGGCCCGGCGCCGAGCAGGCCAGCAGGAGCACGGCCCGTGCCGGCGGCTCCTCCAGGGTTTTCAGGATGGCGTTCTGGCCGGCGGCATCCATGGTCTCCGGCTCATCCAGCACCACGACGCGAAAGCCGCCCTCGGCCGGGGTCAGGCTCATGAAGCCGCGCAAGCCCCTCACCTCATCGACCCGGATCATGTTTTTGCGCCCCTTCTCGCCGGTGTTTGGCGAGAGGGCCAGGAGGTCCGCATGGCCGCCGGCCGCGACGCGTCGAAACACCGGGTTGGCTTCGGGCACGAAGAGCCCCTGCCCCGGCGGCATCCCCGCCAGAAGCCAGCGGGCGAAACGGAAGGCCAGCGTCGCCTTGCCGATGCCCGGCGGGCCGGTGAGCAGCCAGGCGTGGTGCAGGCGGCCGCTGCGCGCGGCCTCAGCCAGCGTCGCCTCGGCGGTATCATGGCCGATCAGCTCGGGGTTTTCCCGTGGCGCCGGGCTGCTCAAGGCAAGGCCGCCGTGATCGCGGCAGTCACGACGTCCATCGGTTGCGTGGCATCGATCATCCGGAAGCGCCCGGGCTCGGCCTGGGCCTGGGCGCGGAAGGCGTCGCGGATGCGGCCGTGAAAGGCCAGGCCCAGTGTCTCATAGCGATTGGTCACGCCGCGGGCGGCGGCCCGCGCCAGCCCGGCCTCAGGCGGCAGATCCAGCAGAAATGTCCGGTCCGGCCAGATGCCATCGAGGGTGAGATCGACCAGCCCCTGCCACATCGCCCGGTCCCCCCCCTGCCCCGCCACCTGATAGGCCAGCGTGCTGTCGGCGAAACGGTCCGAAATCACCACCGCGCCGGCGGCCAGCGCGGGGCGGATGGCGCGGGCGAGATGCTCCCGCCGGGCGGCGAAATGCAGCAGCATCTCTGCCCCCTTTTCCCAGCCGCGGGAGAGGATGAGGCCGCGCACCGCCTCGGCCCCCGCCGCCCCGCCGGGCTCGCGGGTCAGGAAGACCGGGCGGCCCCGAGCGCAGTAATGCGCCGCGATGCGACGGGCCTGGGTGGATTTTCCCGCACCCTCGCCACCCTCGAGGGTGATGAACATGCCTCAGCCCCGGCCCAGCAGCCGCCCCATCACCGCGGGGATACGCGGCAGCAGGCCGAGGCGTTCGACATCGGCGCCGGCATAGAGGGGGAGTTCCATCGGCGGCACGCCACGGCCGGAAATCTCCAGCCGGCCCAGCTCCTGCCCGCGGATCACCGGGGCCTCGATCGGCGCCTCGTAGCGCAGCCGGGCCTGCATGGTCTGCCGCCAGGTGCGCGGCAGGGTGGCGACGACGTCGCGCCCGCCGACCAGCGGCACGGTGGGGGTGGCGCCGAGATGCACCGGCACCTGCTCGATCGCATCCGCCGCGCGGAACAGCACGACGTTTTCGAAATTGCCGAAACCCCATTCGAGCAGGCGGACGTTCTCCTCGGCGCGCGAGGCCATGCTGGGCAGGCCATTGGTGACGATGATCAGCCGCCGCTCGCCCTGCTTGACGGTGCCGGTGAGGCCGAAGCCGGCTTCCTCAGTATGGCCGGTCTTCAGCCCATCGGCGCCGTTCATGCGGCTCAGCAGCGGGTTGCGGTTGTCCTGGCTGACGTTGTTCCAACGGAAGCTGCGCTCGCCATAGAAGCGGTAATATTCCGGGAAGTCGCGGATGATGCGGCTGGCGAGGCGGGCGAGGTCACGGCAGGTGGTGCGGTGCTCGGGGTCCGGCCAGCCGGTGGAATTGCGGAAATTGGAGTTGGTGAGGCCGATCTCGCGCGCCTTCTGGTTCATCAGCTCGGAGAATTGCCGCTCGCTGCCGGCAATGCCCTCGGCCAGGACGATGCAGGCATCATTGCCGGATTGAACGATGACGCCGCGGCAGAGCGCCTCGATGGGCACCTGGGAGCCGTTTTCGACGAACATGCGGGAGCCGCCCATGCGCCAGGCGGTTTCGCTGACGGTGAAGGTCTGGTCGAGGCGGATGCGGCCCTGCTTCAGCTGGTCGAAGACCATGTACATGGTCATGAGCTTGGACATGGAGCTGGGGGGCATGCGCTCATCGGCGGCTTTTTCGAGAAGAACGGCGTCGGTCTCGAAATCGATGATGAGGGCCTGGCGGGCGGCGGTGTCGATCGGGCCGAGGGGGGAGGAGGCGGGGGTGCCGGCGGGGCGGGGGGCGGGGCGATTGCCGCCGGGGCGATTGGTGGCGGGGCGGTTTTGTTGCGCCTGGGCGGCGGGCGCCAGCAGAAGCATGGGCAGGGCGAGAACGACGCGGCGGGATTCGGTTTGCTGAGCCATGGCGCGGCTTACGCTGCTACCGGGCGAGGCTCAAGCGCGAACTGCCCCCCTACTCCACCACAATCCGCAATTCCGGAAACCCCGCAGCCCTGGCCCTTCCCAGGGCGGCATCCGCCTCGCCCACCGAGGCAAACGGCCCAGCCCGCACCCGAAATTCCTGCTGTCGAGACCTTGGCCCCACCGCCTCCGCCCGCCCGCCAATCCGCCCGGCCTGCCGCTGCGCCAGGCTCTGGGTGAAATAGGTCCCGGCATCCAGGAACAGCCGCCCGGGCGCCGGCGCATCTTGCCGCAGCTCCTCTGCCAGCCGCAGCGGCGGCAGGTTCGCGGCCGTGGCCTCCGTCACCTCCGCCACCGCCGCCCGGGCCGGCGCGGCGCGCACCGCCCCGGCCCTGGCCCCTTCCGGCGGCGCCAGGCTTTCCCGCTCCACCCGCCCCACCGGCGCCGCGATCAGCGCGAGCACCGGCCGATTCCCCGGCAGCCCCTCGGCCAGCGCGCGGGACAATTCACCCTGCACCTCCAGCCTGGCCTGGAACGCCGCCCCCGGCGCCACCCCCAGCAATTCCCCGACGCGGCGGGAGACACCAACGATCCGCCCCGCCTGCTCCGGCCCGCGGTCATTCACCCGCAGGCTCAGCGCCCGGCCATTCTCCAGATTGGTCACCGTCACGATGGCCGGCAATTGCAGCGTGCGATGGCTGGCCAGCATCGCCGCCCCCTCCCACACCTCGCCATTGCCGGTGCGCCGCGGCCCGGCCTCGGCCAGCACCACGCCCAGCCCGGTCTCCACCCGCGAAAATTCTTCCCGCGGGTAGGACCAGAAACCGCCCAATTGATAGGGCTGCCCCACCTCGTAGCGCGGTTGCGGCGCGATCGCGGGCGGGCGCGAACAGCCCGTCAGCGCCAGCATCAGGCAGAGAAAAAACCTCATGCGGTGACGCGGTCGCCCAGCATCCCCACCGTCAGCGCGTAGAAATTCGAAGGGTTGTAGCGCCGTATCGCATGAAAATTCGGCAGCGCCATGAAAGCCTGGAAGCCGCGCTCCTGGTTCTGCGGCACGATTAGCCCACCCACACCCTGGCCCAGCGCGGCGCCATTGGCACGGCGCAGGCCCATCCGCGCCCATTGCTCCAGGGCAGGCCATTCCGTGGCCGGGCGGGGGCGGGAGGGTTCGGCCAGACCGAGGTCGAAGCCCGCGGGCAGCACCACCTCAAAACCCCATGCCTCACCCTCGCGCCAGCCGCTGCGGGCGAGGTAATTGCCGATGCTGCCCAGCGCATCGGCACGGTTGTCCCAGATGTCGCGCCGGCCATCGCCGTCGAAATCGAGCGCGAAACGCTCAAAACTGCTCGGCATGAATTGCGGCTGGCCCATGGCGCCGGCGTGGCTGCCGCGCATGCGCTCGGGGGTGATATGGCCGGCATCGAGGATGCGCAGCGCGGCCAGCAGCTCGGCGCGGAAGAAGGCGGCGCGGCGGCCCTCCCAGGCCAGGGTCGCCAGGGCCTCCACCACGCTGAAACTGCCGGTGAAACCGCCGTAATTCGTCTCCAGCCCCCAGATGCCCATGATCACCCGGGCCGAGACCCGGGTGCGGGCCTGCACCTGCGCCAGCAGGCCGCGATGATCGGCATAGGCGCGGCGGCCGGCATCGATGCGCGCGGCGCTGAGGCGGCCATCGCGGTAGGCTTCCCAGGTGAGGGTGAATTCGGCCTGGCGCCGATCCAGCTCCAGCACCCGGTCATTGGGACGGATATTGGCGAAGGCGCGGTTGAGCGTGGCGGCGGACACGCCGGCCCCCTGCGCCTCGCGCCGCACGCCGGTCAGAAAGGCATCGAAGCTGCCGGCTGCCTGGGCGAGTCCCACGGCCGGCAGGGTCGAAAACGCCGCGACTCGGGCGGCCAGTAAACGGCGCGTTAACATGACCCCCTGCCTGCCATGCCGCCCCAGGGGATGCAATCGAAGCTTGCATGGCGGATTGGCCAAAAACGAAAGCTGGCATTAGGCTGGAGCAAATTCATCGAGGACAATGTCATGGTCGCCGTCACCCGAATTTTCGCCGAATACGCCGCCAGCATTCAATACGGCGCCCTGCCTGAGGCGGTGCAGGAGCGCACGCGCTTCCTGCTGCTGGATCTGCTGGGCAACATGCTGCGGGGACGTCACGATGCCGAGAGCAGCGCCTCGCTGATGCGCGCGGCGAAGGCCATGGGCCTGGCCGCCGGCAACCACGCCGTCTTCGGCGAGCAGAGCCGCTGGACGCCCAATGGCGCCGCGCTGCTGAACGGCGCCTTCGCCCATAGCCTGGATTTCGACGACACCCATGCCGCCGCCACGCTGCATCCCGGCGCGCCCGTCATCCCCGCCGCCATCGCGGCCGCCGAAATGACCGGGGCGAGCGGCGCCGATGTGCTGGCCGCGATCGTCGCCGGCTATGAGGTGACCAACCGTCTGTCGCTCGCCCTGCCCGGCGGCGACCATTACGACCGCGGCTTCCACCCCACCGCGACCTGCGGCGCCTTCGGCGCGGCGGCGGCGGCGGCCAGGGTGATGGGCCTCGATGCCGATGGCGTGGAAAATGCCTTCGGCATCGCGCTGAGCCAATGCGCGGGCAGCCTCGCCTTCCTGCACAACGGCGCCTGGACCAAGCGTTTTCAGGTCGGCTGGGCGGCGATGAACGGGCTGTCGGCGGCGCTGCTGGCGCGCGAGGGTTTTCGTGGTGCCTCCGAGGCCTTCGAGGGCCGCGCCGGCTTCCTGCAGGCCTATGCGCCCAACCCGACGCCGGCCCGTGCGGTGCAGGACCTCGGCGTGGTGTTCGAGCTGATGGAAACCGCCGTGAAGCCCTATCCCTCCTGCCGCTATGGCCATGCGGGCGTGGATGCGGCGCTGGCCCTGCGGGCCGAGCACGGCCTCAAGCCCGAGGAGATCGAGAGCGTCGTGATGGGCCTGCCGCATAAGGGCATGAAGCTCGTCGGCGCGCCGCTGGCCTATAAGCAGAACCCGCAGAACGTGGTGGACGGCCAGTTCAGCGGCCCCTTCGTGGTCGCCAATGCGCTGGCCTATGGCCATTTCGGCTGGGACAGTTATGCCCTGCTGCAGGATCCCGCGATCCGCGCGCTGCTGCCGAAGATCGATTGCGAATTCGACGCCGAGGTCGAGGCCGAATTCCCGACCAACATGGCGGGCAAGCTGACGATTCGGGCGCGGGGTCAGGAATTTGTGAAAATGGTGACCGTGCCCAAGGGCGAGCCGGGCAATTTCCTCTCCGAGGCCGAGCTTCGGCAAAAATTCCATGGCCTGGCCGATGCCATCCTGGGCGAGGCCCGGGCGGCGGAGTTGGCCGATGCCACGTTGAACCTGCACAAGGCGGCTGACATCTCGGCGGTGACCGGCTTCGGCACGCCGCAGGCGCAGCTGCGGATGGCGGGCGAATAGGCCGGGATTTCATGCCTTCGCGCTGATTTGCGGGTTTCGGACAAATAGGCCGCTCGTGTGACCTTGCTGCTCCCTTAGGTGGCGCGGATGCGGTTTTGAAAACAGCGGCAACCCGGGTTTTTTAGGAATAATTACCGGAAAAATCAAGCGCTGGCTGACGGGGCCTTTGGATCCACGGGGTATGGAAGGCCGGCCGCCATCCCGCATAGCGCGATGATGGCCGGTGGCAGGGCCGCCGCCGCGGGGCTTGCGCCAGCACCCACTTCAGGCTGGCATGTCACCATGACAAGGACACCCGCCATGGACCCGCGCATGGATGCCGACATGGCAGCCTATACGACAGCGATCGCCGAAAGGGCGAAGGGCCTGCCCAGCTTCACCCTGCCCAGCGACCCGCGGAAAGAACCCTTCGACGAGCCGCGCCGGATCAACGACCTCCAAAGCGCGCCGCTGAGCGATGGCGGGCCGGTGATGGCCCAGACGCGCGAGATCTGGCTGCCGATTCGCGGCCGGCGCCTGCTCTGCCGGCTGCATCGGCCGACCGAGGGCCTGCTGCCCGTTCTGGTCTATCTCCATGGCGGCGGCTGGGTCTGGGGCAGCATCGACAGCCATGACCGCATGGCGCGGGAATATGCCGCGGCCGCGGGTTGCGCCGTGCTGCTGGTGGATTATTCCCTCTCGCCCGAGGTGATGTTCCCCCACGCCCTGCATGAATGCGCCGATGTCACCCGCTGGGTCGCGGCGCATGGCGCTGATCTGGGGCTGGACGGCACGCGCATCGCAGTGGGTGGCGACAGCGCCGGCGCCAATCTCGCCGCGGGGCTGGGCCTGCTGTTCCGCGATACGCCGGGCTCCCCTGCCCTGCGCGGCCTGCTGCTGAATTACGGCGTCTTCGACCACCGCCTGGACACGCCGAGCTACCGCGAATTCGAGGACGGCTACGGCCTGACACTCGCGAAAATGGATTTTTACTGGCGGGCCTATTGCCCCGATCCGGCGGCGCGGCTGAACCCGCTGGCCTCGCCTTTGCGGGCGGAGCTGGCGGGGCTGCCGCCCTGCCTGTTGCATTGGGCGGGGCTGGATGTGCTGGCATCGGAGAGCGAGGCGATGGCGGAGAAGCTGGCGGCCGCCGGGGTGGCGGTGGACCAAAAGCTCTTCCCCGGCGTCACCCATGGTTTCCTGCGAAGCTGCGGCGCGGTGGCGGCGGCGGACCGGTCGGTGGCGCTGGCCGGGGATTGGCTGCGGCGGGAGCTGGCGCCGCGCTAGCCCATGCGGCGTTCACATGCGTTTACGCCGCATGGGCTAGCCATTGCTGAGAGATGATTCAGCGTTTTCGGCGATTCCGCCTCAACGCATCATGCTCTAACCCCGCGCCGCCCGCGCCTGCGCCGCGCGGATCGCCTCCAGCGTGTTCTGGATGGCATCCGCCAGCGCCTCGCCATGCGCGGCATCGGCAATATAGCCATCCTCCTCGGCCTTGGCCTGGAAGGGGGTGGAGAGCACGGTCTCGCGCAGCAGCGTGGTCAGCGCCTCGCGCAGCGCGGGCGCCATGCCGGCGGGCGCCGTGGCATAGGTCATGAGCTGCATGCGGCCGAAGGGATAGGGCGCGATGCCGGCCTCGGCGATGGTCGGCACATCGGGCATCTGGCGCAGCCGGGCGTCTTCCAGCACCGAGACCACGCGCAATTCGCCCGAGCGGATCTGGCCGAAGACGTCATTGGGCTTGACCAGGCCGAGGTCGAGATGGCCGCCGATCAGTTCATTGGCCACCCGCGCCGCGCCGGGATAGCCGACATAGGTGAATTCGCCCCTGGCCTCCTGCGCCAGGCCCAGCGCGCGCAAATGTCCCACCGTGCCCAGCGGCCCGGCGGCGCCGATGGTCGGGCCGGGCGGGCGGCGAAGCGCGGCCAGCATGTCGGCCTGGTTGCGGATGGGCGAGCGGGCGCCGACCACCATCACCGAAGGGTCGATCGCCACGCGCACCAGGGGCGCGAACTGGTCCAGCCGAAGCGGAATTTCTCCGGCGGCGATCTGGCCGATCAACCCATGGCTGGCGAGGCCCAGGGTGCGGCCATCGGGGCGGGACTGCGACAGCCGCGCCATGGCGACCATGGAGCCGCCGCCGGTGAGGTTTTCCACCGCCACACGGATACCCTGGGGTTCCAGCAGCGCCTGCAGGCGCCGCGCCAGCAGGTCGGTGGCGCCGCCGGCGGCGAAGGGGACGATCAGGCGGATGTCGTTGGGTACGGTTTGCGCGCGCGCCGGGAGAATGGCGGCGGCGGCGAGCAGGCCCGGCAGGTGGCGGCGACGCATGGGGTTCTCCTTCGGGGTCTTCGCCCCTTCGGACCGAAGCCTACACCGGGGCGGCCCGGGCGCGTCAACGGCGCCCTCTATCGCGGGCCGGTCGGTCTGCGCCAAGCTGACGCCAAAGCATCCGCGGCATGCTGGCCGCAAAGAGAGGGAGAATGGCCATGAAAGTCACTGGCATAGAGGTGTTCCGCGCCGACATGGCGCCGATGGGCGAGGGCGCGAAGCACGCCGTGCTGGTGGTGCGGCTGTCCACCGATGAGGGCGTGCAGGGGATGGGCGAGATCGGCCTGGCCTATGGCGCGGGCGGGCGGGCGGCCGCGCATCTCGCCCTTGAACTGGCTGCGGCTTATGTCGTGGGGCGCGACCCGTTCCGCAGCGAAGCCATCTTCGACGCGATGACGCGAAAAACCTTCTGGGGGCAGAACCGCGGCGCGATTTTCGGCTCGGCGGTCAGTGCCATCGACATAGCACTTTGGGACATCAAGGGCCGCGCTTTGGGCCTGTCGATCCACACCCTCCTCGGCGGGGCCTGCCGGGAGAGGCTGCGCCTCTACTGCAATGGCTGGTATCGCGGGATTTCAGCCCCCGAGGCCTATATCGATGCCGCCCAGGGCGTGCTGGCGCGCGGTTTCGACGCGATGAAATTCGACCCGATGAAGCTCGATGCCCAGGGCCATTCCGCGCATCCCAACCGGGTGCTGGAGCCCTGGATGCAGCGCCTGGCCATCGCCCGGGTGGAGGCGGTGCGGCGCGCCATCGGCGATGCCGACTATATCTGCGAGCTGCATGGCAATATGTGGCCGATGGATGCCATCCGCTTCGGCCAGGCCATCGCCCATACACAGCCCCTGGCCATGGAGGAGGTTTGCGACGCCGAGGATGCGATGGGGGCGCGCGAGGTCGGCCAGGCCACCGGCATCGCCATCGCGGGCGGCGAGCGGCTGGTCTGTGGCCATGATTTCCGGCGGTTTTTCGAGACGCGCGCGCTGTGGCTGGCGCAGCCCGATATGGGCGTGGCGGGCGGCTTTACGGGGGTGCGGGCGATTGCCGCGCTGGCGGCGGCGCATCAGGTCTATGTCCAGCCGCACAATTGCGGCGGGCCGCTGGCGACCGCGGCCTGCGTGCAGCTCAGCTTCGCCATCCCCAATTTCATGATCCAGGAAATCTTCCCGGTCTGGCCGGAGGATGACCGGCTTTCCATGGTAGATGCGCCTTACGAAGGGCGCATCCGGGATGGCCATATGCCGCTGCCCACCGGGCCCGGCCTGGGGGTCGAGATCGACCCCGCCTACCTCGCGAAATGCGAAAGGATCACTTGATCGGCGAGATCGATGTCGGCCTGAGGATCATCGTCGTCTGCGTTTTCAGCGGCATGACCTGCGCGGTCGCCTTGCCGAACTCCGCCCAGCCCGGGTCGGCCGCCATGGCGGCGCGCCGGCGGTCACGGTCGCCCAGCCCGCCATAGGCCCACATGAACACCACCTGGTTGATCGGCCCGCACTCGCCAAAGCCCATGAACAGGAACTGGCCGAGATGTTTTTGCTGCACCGGCAGGCCGATCTTCTCGTACATCTCCAGCCAGGCATTCATCTTGCCGGGATGAAAATCATAGGTGCGGTGGTCGATGATCAGGCCCTCGCCGGGGAGCTTCCGTTCGAAGGGCTGCCCTGGCGCCTGGATGGGGCTGAAGGGCACCGTCTTCAGCAGCTTGTTCTCCTGCACGGCCAACGCGCCAAGCTTGGCGCCCTCGGCGAGGAAATTGTTCCAGGCCGGGTCGGCCGCGCGGGCGACGAGGCCGCGCTCGCGGTCATCGATATCGGCGAAGCCGCGCAGGAAGACCACGCGGTTGAGCGGGCCGACCTCGACGGTGAAATGGCCGATCAGCGGACCCATGTGCTGGTTGGACGGGCCGCTGCCCTGGGTGGCGTAGAGGTTGATCCAGGCCGGCAGCTTGCCGGGATGGGCGGTGTACATGCGTTGCTCGACATACATCGGGCGTCTCTCCTGTTTGCGTCGGCAGTGCCGCATGCGCGGGCGGCTTGGTCAATCGGGGTGACAGCGGCGGAATTTCAGGCGTAGCCTTCATTTTCCCAGATCGCGAGGCCCCGATGTCGCTCACCAACCAGCCCGATCCTGAAGCCCGCGCCCGCGTGGTGAAGCAGGACCTCGACAATGTCCTGCACCCGCTGGTTCAGCATAAGGCGCTGGAACAGAAGCAGATGGTGGTGACCGGCGCCCAGGGCTCCACCATCGTGGACGCGGACGGCACGACCTATCTCGACGCCATGGCAGGCCTCTGGTGCGTCAATATCGGCTATGGCCGCACCGAGCTGGCGCAGGTCGCGGCCGAGCAAATGCAGGCCATGGCCTATTACCCGCACACCGCGATGAACCTGCCGGCGGCCGAGCTGGGCGAGCAGATCAACAACCTGATGGGCGGCGGCTACCATACCTATTTCGTGAACTCGGGCTCCGAGGCAAACGAGGCCGGCTTCAAGATCGCCCGGCAATACGCCAAGCACGAATTCCCCGGCGATTTCCGCTTCAAGACGATCAGCCGCTACTACGCCTATCACGGCACCACCCTGGCCACGCTCGCCGCCGGCGGCATGGGCGACCGAAAGGGCAAGTTCGAGCCCTATGCCGGCGAGTTCATCCATGTCCCCGCACCGACCTGCTACCGCTGCCCCCTCGGCCTGGAATATCCGAGCTGCGGCGTGGCCTGCGCCAAAGCCATCGAGACCACCATCCTGGGCGAGGGGCCGCAGAGCGTCGCCGAGGTGATCGTGGAGCCCATCATGTCCGGCGTCGGCGTGGCCGTGCCGCCCGTTGAATACCTGCCGATGGTCGAGGCGATCTGCCGCAAATACGATCTGCTGCTGCATGTCGATGAGGTGATCAATGGCTTCGGCCGCACCGGAAAAATGTTCGGCCACCAGCATTACGGCGTGAGCCCGGACATCATGGCGGTCGCCAAGGGCATCGTCTCGGCCTATCTGCCGATCGCGGCGACGGTGGTGAAGAACCATGTTTTTGCGAGTTTCCTGGGCGAGGTTTCCGAGTCGCGCCAGGTGATGCAGGTCAATACCTATGGCGGGCACCCGGTGGCCGCCGCGGTGGCGGTGCGCAATATCGAGATCATGCTGGAAGAAAAACTGCCCGAGCGGGCGGCAAGCATGGGCGCCTATCTGATGGAGGGCCTCAAGGCCGCGCTGTTCCGCCACCACATCACCGGCGACATCCGCGGCAAGGGCCTGCTGCTGGGCGTCGAGCTGGTGACGGACCGCGAGAGCCGGACGCAGCTCGATGGCGCGCTGGTCGGCGGCGTGGTGGATTTCTGCCGGGCGCATGGCGTGATCGTCGGCCGCTCGGGCGGCGGGGCGCGGCATTCCAACACCATCGTGCTCTCGCCGCCGCTGGTGATCACCCGCAGCGAATGCGACACGCTCATCGAGGTGCTGGACAAGGCGCTGGGCGAGACGGTGGCGAAGCTGGCCGGCCGCGGCGCCTGAGAGGCTCCGGGGGGCTCAGGCCCCCCGCTGCCGCGCCTCAGCCCACGCCGAGCAGTTCGACCTCGAAGAGCAGTGTCGCATTGGGCGGGATCACCCCGCCGGCGCCGCGCGCGCCGTAGCCGAGCTCGGGCGGGATCACCAGCGTGCGGTGGCCTCCCACCTTCATGCCGGCAAAGCCCTGGTCCCAGCCGCCGATCACCTGGCCCACACCCAGTGTGAACTGGAAGGGATCGCCCCGATCGCGTGAGCTGTCGAACTTCCGGCCCTTGTTCCCCGGCGCGGCCGCATCGAACAGCCAGCCTGTGTAATGCACGCTGATATGCTGCCCCGCGCTGGCCTCGGCGCCGGTGCCGATGATGGTGTCAGTCATGAGGTCTCTCCAAAGGGGCTGTGACCGCGGGTGTTACAGGCCCCCGGTGGCCGGCGGCAAGCCCGGCTGGCCTCAGTTCATCACGATGGCGGCACTGCGCGCCACCTCGCGCCAGCGCGTGAGGTCGGCGGTGATGACAGCGCTCAGCGCGGCACCGTCGGTTGCCTCCACGGTGAAGCCGGTGGCGGCGAGGCGGGCTGCGATCTCCGGGTTGCGCAGGGCCTCGCGCAGGCTGTCCTGAACACGCTGCCGCAGGCCGGCCTCCATGCCGCGGGGTGCGACCAGGCTGTGCCAGCTGCCGGAGGTGAAATCGGCCATCCCGGCCTCCGCAAAGGTCGGCACATCGGGCAGCAGCGCGTGCCGTGTGCTGCCGCCCACCGCGATGGCGCGCAGCCGCCCGGCCTGGGCATGCAGCGCCACGGTCGCGATGTTGAGCATCGCCAGCTGCAAGGTCCCGCCCAGCAGGTCCGTCGCCGCCGCACCGCTGCCGGTATAGGGGATATGGGTGGGCGTGGTGCCCGTGCGCAGGCGGAACAGCTCCATGCCGAGATGCTCCGACGAGCCGATGCCCGAGGAGCCGAAGGAGGCCGCCGTGGGGTTGGCCCGCAACCAGGCGACCAGCGAGGCCAGGTCCGTCACCGGCACCGAGGGGTTCACCACCAGCAGGTTGGGCGCGCTGATGGCCAGCGTCAGCGGGGAAAAATCAGCCACCGGGTCGAAAGGCGGCCGCGCGGTGATCACCGGCGTGACCGTCATCAGCCCCGAGGCCGCGACGAACAGCGTATAGCCATCCGCCGGCTGGCGGATGACGTATTGCGCGGCGACGATGCCATTGGCCCCGGTGCGGTTCTCCACCACCACCGACTGCCCGGTGGCCGCCGCAAGCGGCCCCGACAAGGCCCGCGCCAGAAGATCGGACGGCCCGCCCGGCACATAGGGCACCACGATGGTGATGGCGCGCGCCGGCCAGGCGGGCTGCGCCAGCGCGGGTGCCGCAAGCATGTTTGCCGCAAGCCCGGGCAGTGCCAGGCTGGAGAAGAGCGTTCGGCGGGCGATCATGCGGGGCGAGGTCCTTGCGCGGCGGTCATGCCGCGGGACTTGCAAGCGCTATGCCGGAAAACCGTAGAGCGCCGCCGGATTGTCCACCAGGATGGTGCGCCGCAGCGCCGCCTCCGGCGCCCAATCCGCCAGCAGCCCCAGCATGTCGCCATCATTGGGCATGGCGCCGTAGTGATGGACATGCGGCCAGTCGCTGCCCCAGAGGATGCGCGTGGGCGCCGCGGCGATCACCGCGCGCGCCATGGCGTGGCTGTCGGCATAGGGAAATTCCGTCTCGGCGGAGATCCGGTAGAGCCCCGTCAGCTTCACCCAGAACTGGCCATCGCCCAGCAGGCCCAGGAATTCCTGGTAGCCCGGATGGGCCATCCCGCCCGAGGCCGGCTTGGCATAGCCGATATGGCCGACCGAAATCGGCAGCCGCGTCGCCGCCGCCAATTCCCGCAGCTCGGCGATCTTCTGCTCGACATGGACCAGCAGCTCGATATGCCAGCCCAGCGGCCGCAGCATGTCGGCCACGGCGGCGACGGCGGCCATGGATTTGAAGGGCATGCCGCCGCGATCGACCAGGTTCACCCGGATGCCGCGCGCGCCGCGGGCATGCATGGCCGTGATCTCGGCCTCGGTCACGCCCTCGCTGACCGAGACGATGGCGCGCAACCGGTCGGGATGCTCCCCCGCCGCATCGAGCACGGCGCGGTTGTCGGTGCCGTGCACGCTGGCCTGGGTGACCACGCCGCGGGCGATCCCCAGGCGGTCATGCAAGGCCAGCAGCCGCGCCGCGCCATTGTCGGGCGGCGTATAGGCGCGGGTGGCCTGGTAGGGGTAGCGGCTCGCGTCGAAGACATGTGCGTGGGTGTCGCAGGCGCCGGCCGGCAAGGTCCAGGCGGGCGGGCGCGGATGTTCATCGGGGCCCTGGCAGACGGGGATGGTTTCCATCGTTCAATCCACCTGCGCGCCGGAAAGCCGGACCAGCGTTGCCCAGCGCGGGATTTCCTCGCGCACGAAGCCGGCGAATTCGGCCGGCGTCGTCGCCACCGGCTCGGCGCCCAGATTGGTCAGCCGCTCCCGGATCTCGGCGCGCGCCATGCCGCGGTTCAGCGCGGCATTGAGCTGCGCGACCAGCGGCTCGGGCGTGCCGGCAGCGGCGACGATCCCGTGATACTGGGTGACGAGATAGCCGGCGAGGCCGGCCTCGGCCAGGGTCGGCAATTCGGGCAGCGCGGCGGCGCGCCGCGCGCTGGCCACCGCAAGCCCCTTCAGCCGCCCACCCTGGATCGGCCCCAGCAGCGTGGCGGTGGGCTCGAAGATCATCTGCACGCCCTGCCCGGCCAGCATGTCGTTCATCGCCGGCCCGCTACCGCGATAGGGGACATGGACGATATCGACCCCGGCCAGCCGGTTGAACAGGGCGAGCGCCATATGCATCGCGGTGCCATTGCCGGCCGAGGCCGCGTTGAGCTTCCCCGGCTCGGCGCGGGCGCGGGCGATCAGCTCCGCCACCGTGGCGACACCCAGATCCGGCCGCACGGCCAGCACCAGCGGCCAGTTCGCCACCTGCCCCACAAAAGCAAAGTCCCGCAGCGTCTCATAGGGCTGGCGCGGGCTGAGCGCGTGGTTGATGGCCAGCACATTGGTATTGGCGAGCATCAGCGTGTGACCATCGGGCGCGCTCCGCGCGGTGGTCTCGGCGGCGAGCTGGCCGCCGGCGCTGCCGCGATTCTCCACCACCACCGTGGCGCCGCCCCATTCCTCGGACAGGCCGCGCGCCACCAGCCGGCCCAGCGCATCGGCCGTGCCGCCGGGCGGCGCGCCGACGATCAGGGTGACGTTGCGGGCCGGAAAGCCCTGGGCCAGCGCTTGGGTTGCCAGCGCGGGGGTTGCCAGCAGCGCCGGCAGCGCCCTTCGGGTGATATGCATCTGTGCCTCCCTATCCCGGCAACAGGCCGGCCTGGCGCAGGAAACGCCGCATGCCCGGATGGATCAAGCCCTGATCGGCCACCGCGGCGGCGGTGTTCTCCAGCGTCGTCTCCGCGGCCTGCGGCAGCAGGGCCGTCATGTTCGCGGCACCGCCGCGGATGGCGGCGGCGATGCGCAGGCCCACCTCCTCCGGCAGGCCGGGCCGCGCCAGCACCAGGCTCCAGCTGCCCGCCGATTCCACGGCGGCAACCTGGCCCTGATAGCTGCCGGCGGGCAGCACCATCGGCCGCAGGCTGGGTTGGGCGGCGAGGATGCGGGCACGCTCGGCCGCATCGGGGGCGATGAACCGCAGGCCGCCCGGCCCGGCGGCGATGGCGGCGAAACCCGGCCAGCCCGCGCCGCCGCCCCACAGCGCGGCCACCCGCCCGTCCATGACCATGGCCGGGCCATCGCCGGCGCGTTCCAGAAACACCGCGTCGAAATCCCGCTCGATATCCAGGCCGAGCCCGCCCATGACCTGCCGGGCCAGCACGATGAAGCCGGAGCTGCGCGCGCCCCAGGCCAGCCGCTGGCCGCGCAGCTGCGCCAGGGTGGTGAAGGGGCTGTCGCGCAGCACGCCGAACAGCCCGGGCTGGGCATACATCGCCGCCATCAGCGTGGTGCCCTGGCCCGCGGCCAGCGCCTCGGTCGCGGTGTCTCCGGCGACCAGTGCGAGGTCCACCTCGCCGCGCGCCAGCAGCCCGACATTCTCCAGGCTGCCGCGGGTGTTGCGCGGCTCGATCACCAGCAGCGGGTCGGCCGAACGCAGCCCCTGCGCGAACGCCGTGCCATAGGCGGGAAAGCCGCCGCCGGGCGTGGCGGTGGCAAGGCTGAGGATCAGATTGGGGTTGTCGCTCATGCCCGGTGTGTAGCAGATGGCCGATGCCCAGCACACACCAGCCCCTGCCCGGGGCATCCCCGCTTCAGGCCCTCTTCGACGCCCCGTGGCGCCCGGGCGTGGTGCAATGGATCGGCCTGCGGCCGGAGCGCCGGGCGCCCATGGCGGTGGTCGAGACGGCGATGCTGGTCACCGCCCAGGGCATCTCCGGCGACCGTTACCGCACCAGCCGCGATGGCGGGAGGCAGGTGACGCTGGTGGCCGCGGCCCATCTCGATGCGGTGGCGGATTTCCTGGGCCTGGAGAGGCTTGCCCCCGAAAGGCTGCGCCGCAACATCGTGGTGCAGGGGGTGAACCTGCTGGCGCTGAAGGGTAGGCAATTCCGCCTGGGCGATGCGCTGCTGGAATACAGCGGCGAATGCCATCCCTGCTCCCGCATGGAGGCCGAATTCGGCCCCGGCGGCTACAATGCGGTGCGCGGCCATGGCGGCATCACGGCGCGGGTGCTGGAGGGCGGTGAAGTGCGGCTGGGCGATGCGCTGCTGGCGCCGTAGCGGCTCAGCCCCAGAACACCCGGGCCGCGGTTGCAAGGCCCGTCGCCGCCAGCATCCACAGCGCCACGCGGCGGTAGCGCGCCTCCGGGCTGCCGGCATAGAGCCTGGCCCCCAGCGCCGAGCCCGCCCAGACCACCGGCAGCCCCGCCACGCCCAGCAGCAGCACCTGGCCATCGATGTGCCCCAGCAGCGCCAGGGGCAGCAGCCCGGCCAGCGCCGTCAGCATGAACAGCACGATCATCGCGCCACGCGCCGCCTCGGCCCGCAGCGGCGAGGCCAGGTACATCGCGATCACCGGCGGCCCAGGCATGGCGGCCAGCCCGTTGCACAGCCCGGCCAGCAGGCCGAAGCCCAGCACCGCCGGCCCGCGCGGGGTATGGGCCAGGCGGAACCCGCCGCCCAGCACGGCCACCGTCAGCCCGACAAGGCCTGCGATCACCAGCCGCACCGGCGCCGCCGGCAGCACCGCCAGCGCCCAAAGCCCCAGCGGCGTGGCCAGCGCCGCCCCGAGCGCGAGCAGCCCCAGCGAGCGCCGATCCGCCACCGCCCAGGCGCCGCGCAGGCCCTGCAGGCTGATGCCGAGCTGGAGCAGCAGCACCACCGGCACCACCTCGACCGGCGGATGGAGCAGGCTGAGCATCGGCATGGCGGCAATGGCGAAGCCGAAGCCGGTGAAGCCGCGCAACAGCCCGGCGAAGAACAGCATGGCCATGGTCAGGGCCATGGTTGGGGCGATGTCAGCCATGCCTGCGATGGCCCTGGTCGGGCGCCGGCCTGCCCGTGACGGGCCGGTCCGGGGCCACCCGGGCTGATTTTGCGGGCTTTTTCACCGCAGGAAATCAGCACAGGCGGCGCCGCGAGGCCAGCCCAGGGCGGCGATCCGGCGGCGCGGGCGGGTGACCTTTCGTCAGAACGCAGCGATTCGGACAAATTCGCCGCCCTGGCCGCGATGGCGGGCATGGTGGGCCCCGATAATGCCGCGGTGGTGCCAGGAATCGGCCCGCGGCGCAAGGAATTTATGCCGAACCACCCCTCTCCCCTTCCCGCTCCCGGCCCTGCTAGAGCATGATGCGTTGAGGCGGAATCGCCGAACACGCTGAATCATCTCTCAGCGACGGCTAGACCATGCGCAGTGAACGCATGTGAACGCAGCATGGTCTAGGCTGCGGCAAAGAGGAGCGACCGATGAGCGGCCACCAGCACCAGATCCCCATCCGCGAGGATTGGCTCGCCGCCACGCGCGAGGACATCCTCGACCCCGGCCAGCGCATCATCGACCCGCATCACCACCTCTGGCATCGCGATGGCTGGCGCTATCTGCTCGATGAGATGCTGGCCGATATCCGCTCGGGCCATGATGTCCGCGCCACTGTCCTCGTGCAGTCCAGCCGCTCCTTCTCCCGCGCCGCGGGCGCCCCCGCGATGCGGCCCGTGGGCGAGACGGAATTCGCCGCCGGCGTCGCCGCCATGTGCGACAGCGGGCTTTACGGCGATGTACGGGTCTGCGCCGGCATCGTCTCCCAGGCCAATCTCATGCTGGGGGCCGCGGTGCGCCCGGTGCTGGAGGCGCATGCGCAGGCCGCCGGCGGGCGGTTCCGCGGCATCCGCCACATCGCCTGCTGGGACCCCGACCCCAGCCTGCTCAACCCCGCCTATGGGCCGCCCCAGGGCATGCTGGCGCGCGAGGATTTCCGCGCGGGCTTCGCGGTGCTGGGCGAGATGGGGCTGAGCTTCGACGCCTGGCTCTATTTCCACCAGCTCCCCGAGCTGACGGCGCTGGCCCGCGCCTTCCCGCATGTGCCCATCGTGCTGAACCATTGCGGCGGCGTGCTGGGCATTGGCCGCTACGCCGGCATGCGGGACGAGGTGTTTTCACAATGGCAGGCCGCCATGGCCGAGCTCGCGACCTGCCCCAATGTCATGGTCAAGCTGGGCGGTCTGGGCATGCGCCTGCCCGGCTTCGGCCTGGAACAGGGAGCGGTGGCGCCCGGCTCCGCCCTGCTGGCCGCGACATGGCGCCCCTGGATGGCGGAGATCATGTCGCTGTTCGGCGCCGCGCGCTGCATGTTCGAGAGCAATTTCCCGGTGGACAAGGGCGGCTACAGCTATGCAGTGGGCTGGAACGCCTTCAAGCGCCTGGCCGAAGGTGCCAGTGCCGCGGAGCGCGATGACCTGTTCTTCGGTTCGGCGGCGCGGTTCTACCGGCTGGCGGTCTGAACGCGCGCCCCAGGCTCACCAGCGCGGCTCCAGCCCCAGCCCCGGCCCAGCGGGCAGCGCGATCTGCCCGTCCACCGGGTCCAGCGCCTTCCCATAGGGCGCATCCGCCAACTCGGCATAATAGATCTCGACCGGCTGCGGCTCCTCGGCGGCGGCCAGAAAATGCAGGCTGGCCAGCAGCCCGGGGCCGAAATAGGGGCAATGCGGCACCAGCTCCACGCCGGCCAGCCGCGCCAGCTCCGCCACCTGGAGCAGCCCGGTGACGCCGCCGATCTTGGTCACGCTGGGCTGCGCCACATCCAACGCGCCTGCGGCGAAGAAGCGGCCGAATTCCTCCGGCATGCCAATATTCTCGCCGCCCGCGATCGGGCAAAGCGCCGCACGCCGCACGGCGGCGATTGCCAAAAAATCCTCGGGCGGCCAGATCGGCTCCTCCACCCAGGCGATGTTCATGCCCTCCACCGCGCGGCAGAAATCCAGCGCCTCGGCCTCGCTGCCCCAGGCGCAATTGATGTCGAGCATCAGGGGAATGTCGGGCGGGGCGGCGGCACGGGCGGCGCGGATGCAGGCGAGGTCGACCTCATGCAGCTTGATGCGCTTGTAGCCGCGCGCCACCGCCTCGGCCGTGTTGCGGGCGACATCCCCGGGCACGCCATAGCGCAGCAGGCTGGCATAGGCCTCCACCCTGGGGCGCGCCGCCGAGCCCAGCAGAGCATGCAGCGGCTTGCCCGCCCGCTTGCCCGCGAGGTCCCACAGCGCGATGTCGATGGCCGAGATCGCGAAGGTGACCGGCCCGCTGCGGCCGAAATTTTGGAAGCGCCGCTGCAACATCAGCGACAGCGCCGCCGGGCGGGTCGCGTCCTGGCCGATCGCGGCCGGCGCGACCAACCGGTCCAGCGCATCCTTCGTGGTGTCGACCAGGTTGAAGCCGAAGCCCTCGCCCCAGCCATGCCGCCCGTCCTCGGTTTCCACGCGCACCACCAACGTGTCCATGCCGCGCAGGTGCAGATTGCCGCCCACGCCCCCGCCGCCCGCGCCATAGGTGAAGCTGCTGCGCTGGATCCGGCTCTCGATACGCGTGATTTTCATGCCTGTTCCCACCCTTCCGGCCTGGCCGCCGCTGGCCGATACTGGCGGCAAGGCCGCGGTGATGAAACCCGGCCATGGAGGAATTGTCCCATGTGGCGCATCGCATTCCCAGCCCTGCTGGCGGTTTTGGCGCTATTGCCCGGCGTTCCGGCGTGGGCCCAAACTCTGGCCCAGGACAATTTCCCGACCCGGCCCATCCGCTTCATCGTCCCCTTCGCGCCGGGCGGGCCGTCCGACATCGTCGCCCGCATCATGGCGCCGCGCATGCAGGCCACACTCGGCCAGCCTGTGGTGGTGGAAAACCGGGTGGGCGCGGGCGGCGTGACGGGGGTGGAGGTTCTGGCGCGCGCCGCGCCGGATGGCTATACCATCGCCATCGCTTCGGCCGGCGCGCTGGCGATTTCGCCCCGCCTGCCGCGCGGCACGCCCTATGACCCGCTGCGGGATCTGGCCGCCATCACGCTGGGCGTGCTGGTGCCCGAGCCGGTGGTGGTGCCGGCGGTGTCGCCCCATCGCAGCCTGGCCGAGCTGATCGCCGCCGCCCGCGCCCGGCCCGGCGCGCTGAACTACGCCTCCTCCGGCCCCGGCAGCATGCCGCATCTGGCGGCCGAGCAGCTGCAGGCCGCGGCCGGCATCGAGCTCACCCATATCGCCTATCGCGGCGGCGCGCCGCTGGCCATGGCGGTGCTGCAGAACGAGGCGCAGCTGGGTTTCGCGGATTTGCCGATCCTGCTGCCGCATATCCGCGCCGGCACGCTGCGGGCATTGGCCGTGGGCTCGCCCGCCCGCCTGCCCTGGATCCCCGATGTGCCGACGATGGCGGAGCTTGGCCTGCCCTCGGTCGATGCCTCGAACTGGCATGGCATCGTGGCCCCCGCGCGGGTGCCGGAGCCCATCCTGGTGGCCCTGCACCGCGCCGCCGCCGGCGCGCTGCTCGACCCGGAGGTGGCGCGGATCCTCAACGACCAGGGCGCCGTGCCCGGCGGCAATTCCCGCGCCGAATTCGCGGCCTTCATCGCCGCCGAACTGATGAAATGGGGCGAGGTGATCCGCCGCGGCAATATCCAGGGAGAATGAACGCCATGCCCTTCGCACAGGCCCAGGGTGCCCGCCTCCATTACGAGGAGACCGGCACCGGCCACCCCATCATCTTCGTCCATGAATTCGGCGCCGATCACCGCGAATGGGAACAGCAGGTCCGCTTTTTCTCGCGCGAGTACCGCTGCGTCACTTTTGCCGCGCGCGGCTATCCGCCCTCGGACGTGCCGGCGGATGGCAGCCTCTACGGCCAGGATTTCGCGGTGGGCGATGTGCTGGCGGTGATGGACCATCTGGCCATCGCCAAGGCGCATGTCGTGGGCCTTTCGATGGGCGCCTTTGCCACGCTGCTCTTCGGCATCCGCCACCCCGACCGGGCGACGGCGCTGGTGGTGGCGGGCGTGGGGTCGGGGTCGAACCTGGCCGAGCTCACGGCGTTTCGCGCGGCGCAGCAGGGTCGCGCCGCCCAGCTGCGGGCGGAGGGCTGGCAGGATCTGGCGCTGGAGGCCGGCAACAGCCCGACCCGCATCCAGCTCCGCCACAAGGACCCGCGCGGCTGGGAGGAGTTCGTGGCGCATCTGCGGCAGCACTCGGCCCAGGGTTCCGCCTTCACCCAGGCGCATTACCAGGGCGAGCGCGACCCGGTGCAGGCCTGGGAAGCCGCGCTGCGCGACATGCAGATCCCCACCCTTCTCGCCGTCGGCGATGAGGATGAGCCCTGCATCGAACCCAATATCTTCCTCAAGCGGCACCTGCCGAATTGCGGGCTGTGGATGCACCCGCGCACCGGCCACGCCATCAACCTGGAGGAGCCGGCGGCGTTCAATCGCGCCGTGCAGGATTTCTTCTCGACGGTGGAACGGGGGCGCTGGCGGCTGGGGTAGAGGGTGAGCCTATCCCCCTCAGGCGCCCCCTGGCTCGGGCCGAAAGGCCTTTGGCAATCGTCAGGCGGCCAGGCCACCATCGGGCTCGGCCCGCATCTTCACGAAGAGGTCGCGCGCCACGATCATCGCCTCGCGCACCGTGGGCAGGCCGACATAGCCGTTCATGTGCATCAGCGCCTCGATCAGCTCATCCTCGCTCCAGCCCATGCGCCTGGCCATGCGCAGATGCACGGCCAGCTCCGGCCAGGCATGGATCGCGGTGTCGGAGACGATGCAGATCAGCGCGCGGGTCTTCATGTCCAGACCGGGGCGGGTCCAGAGCATGCCAAACACCGCCTCACGCGCGTAATCGCCGAATTTCTCCATGATGGGGTCGTTGTAGACGTCCTTGGACATCGCCTGGACGGCGCCCTCGCCCAGCAATTGGCGGCGCACGGCGCTGCCCTTTTCCCAGTTCTCGCTCTTGGCCATGTGGTGTTGTCTCCCGGTTTGGCTGTTCACTCGGCGCGCATATTGGCAGCACGCGCGACCTCGGCCCAGGCCGGCACCTCGGCGCGGATGCGGGTGGCGAAATCCTCGGGCCCCAGCCAGTCCGGCACGGTGGCCTGGGTGGCGAGGCGGGCCTGGAATTCGGCGTCGCGCGTCACCGCCTGCAGGTCGGCGGCCATGCGCGCCACCAGGGGGGCGGGCGTGCCGGCGGCGGCCAGCACGCCGTACCAGGTGCCGGAATCGGGCACGTCATGGCCCAGTTCCGCCAGGGTCGGCACATCGGGGATCTCGCGCACGCGGCGGTTGCCGAAGGCCACGAGCGGGCGGAGCTGGCCATTCTGATAGGGGCCGATTGCGCCCACGATGGTCTGCATGAACAGTGCCACGCGGCCGGCCAGCACATCGGTCAGCGCCGGCGCGGTGCCGCGATAGGGGATATGGGTGAGGTCGATGCCGAGTGCCCGCTTCAGCGTCTCGCCGCCGAAATGGCCGTTGCCGCCATTGCCGGTTGAGGCATAGGCGAGTTCGCCCGGCCGGGCGCGGGCGGCGGCCACCAGGGCTGCCAGGTCAGCGATGGGCTGGTTCGGTCCGGTCCACAGCACATTGGGCGAGAAGGCGATCATGCCGATGGGCGCGAAATCGCGTGTCATGTCATAGGGCAGCCGGTAGAGGCCGGTGTTCATCACGATGTTGTTGCCACTGAACAGCAGCGTGTGCCCGTCGGGCGCGGATTTCGCCACCGCATCGGTGGCCAGCGTGCCATTGGCGCCGCCGCGGTTCTCGATGATGACCTGCATCCCCCAGGCGGCGGAAAGGTAGGGCGCCACGAGGCGGGCGACATAATCCGTGGGCCCTCCCGGTGGGAAGCCCACCAGCAGGCGCACCGGCCGGTCGGGCCAGGTTTGCGCCACAGCGGGCATGGCCAGGCCTGCGGCGAACAAGGCGCGGCGCTGCAACATTGGGTCTCCTCCTCGGCCCTCGAACCGGGCTTTGCGCGATGATGGCGCGCGAGTGCCGCGGCAGGCAACCGTGGGTCGATGCTGTCGTTTCATCCCTTCAACCCAACACGGAGAAAGACGATGCCCGATCCAGCCCACCAGATCACCGCGCATATGACCGTCGTGGGCAGCGACGGGCTGCATATCGGCACCGTCGACCACATGCGGGATGGCCGCATCAAGCTGTCGAGGAATGACGACCCGGATGGTGGGCATCACCATCATTCCCTCAGCCTCGACATGGTGGCGGCGGTGGAACACGACATGGTGAAGCTGAACCTGCCGGCGCAGGAAGCGCGCGGGCGGGCGATGCGGGACGAGGCGTGATGTCGTCGGGCGCGCCCGACCAGCCCGGCCCGCCTCCCATGCCCCCGCCGGGGCTGCCGGAGATCGAGCCGTCCAACCCGCCGGTCTCCGACCCCATCCCGCCGGCGGAGACCCCGCCGCCGGCCAATCCGCCTGAACTCGACCCGCCGGCGCCGCCGATGGTCGAGCCGCCACCGCCACCCGGTATCATGCCGCAGCGGCTGAGGGAGGTCTGAGCCATGCCGGCCAAATCCAAGGCGCAGCAGAGGGCGGCGGGGGCGGCGCTGGCCGCCAAGCGTGGCGAGGCGCCGAAGAGCAAGCTGTTCGGCGCCTCGAAGGAGATGGAAGCGTCGATGAGCGAGACGCAGCTGGAAGATTTCGCCAGCACCAAGCCGGCATCGCTGCCGGCGAAGAAATCCTGATCAGCGGGCGATCTCCTCGACCGGCTGGCCGATCATCGCCATCCCCTCGGAGATGAGATCGGCCAGCATGTCGGTATCCAACAGATAGGCCGGCGCCGAGCCATCGGCGTTGCGCTGGCGCGCCAGGGCCAGGGCCTGCGGCCATTCCAGGGCGGTGTAGTCGCCGCGGCCCAGCCACATCAGGGCGATGAGTTCGGCCTGCTCGTCGGTGTTGAGGTCGCCGAGCATGGCAGGCAGCGTGGTGCCGAGGCTTTCGGGATCATCCTCGGGGGTCTGTTTTTCCTGCATGTCCTCGCCGGTCGCGTCCTCGTCCAGCTCGGTGGCCTCGCGGATGATGTCGATCATCTCGGCGATGATCAGCGGGCTGATGCCCAGTTCGATGTCGGCCATGTGGTTGTCCCCGGTTGCTGCGGGTGCAACGCGCGAAGGGCCGGATGGTGTCAGCGGAAATCGCGCGTGGCGACGCGGATGGTGCTGCGGTGGTCGGGCGCGCCGCCCGTGCGCGCCTCGTCGCCACGGCCATATGGCAGGGGAAAATCTTCGCCGCGGCTGCCCACGCTGTCGAGCAGGGGGGTGAGGTCCGACAGCTCCTCGGCGATGAGGTGCAGCACGCCGCTCTCATGCTGCACCTGGCCGCGCACGGCCATCATGCGCGCTGAGAGAATGAGGCGGCGCTGGCGCTCGAAGATGGCGGGCCAGACGATGATATTGGCCACGCCGGTTTCATCCTCCAGCGTGATGAACATCACGCCCTTGGCGCTGCCCGGTTTCTGGCGCACCAGCACGAGGCCGGCCACCTCGGCGCGGCGGCCGCGGCGCAGCCGGGCCAGACCATCGGTCGGCAGCATGCCGCGTGCCGCCAGCTCCTCGCGCAGGAAGGCCACGGGGTGGCGGCGCAGCGAGAGGCCGGTGCTGCGGTAATCCTGCACCACCTCGCCACCCTCCGCCATGGTGGGCAGCGCCACGGGCGCATCGGCCAGGGGCTCGGCGAAGAGTGGCAGGGGCGCATCCTCCAGCCCGCGGATGGCCCAGAGGGCCGCGCGCCGGTTGAGGCCGAGGCCGGCAAAACCATCCGCCTCGGCCAGCCGCACCAGGGCGGCGGCGGGAATGGCGGCCCTGCGATGCAGATCGGCCGGCGCGGCATAGGGGCGGTCGCGCGCGCCCACCAGGCGCTGGGCATGGTTGAAATCCAGGCCGCGCGCCATGCGCAGGCCGAGCCGGATGGCCGGCCCCTCCAGCGTGCAATCCCATGCGCTACGATTGATGCAGACCGGGCGCACCTCCACACCATGCTCCTTCGCGTCGCGCACGAGCTGCGCGGGGGCGTAGAAGCCCATGGGCTGGCTGTTCAGCAGCGCGGCGCAGAACACCGCGGGGTGGTGGCATTTCAGCCAGGCGCTGGCATAGGCGATGAGGGCGAAACTCGCGGCATGGCTTTCCGGGAAGCCATAGGAGCCGAAGCCCTCGATCTGGCTGAAGGTGCGGGCAGCGAAATCTTCCTCATAGCCATTGGCGACCATGCCCTGGATCAGCTTGTCGCGGAAATGGGTGACGCCGCCGGTCATCTTGAAGGTGGCCATGGCGCGGCGGAGCTGGTCGGCCTCGCCGGCGGTGAAGCCGGCGCAGACGATGGCGACCTGCATGGCCTGTTCCTGAAAGAGCGGCACGCCCAGGGTTTTGCCCAGGACGCGCCTGAGCGCCTCGGTGGGGAAGGTGACGGGCTCGCGGCCCTCGCGGCGGCGCAGATAGGGGTGCACCATGTCGCCCTGGATCGGCCCCGGCCGGACGATGGCGACCTGGATGACGAGGTCATAGAAGGTGCGGGGCTTCATGCGGGGCAGCATGGACATCTGCGCCCGGCTTTCGATCTGGAAGGTGCCAATGGTGTCGGCTCTTGTGATCATGCGGTAGGTTTCGGGGTCCTCCGGGGGGATGGTGGCCATGTCCAGCCGCAACCCGTGATGTTGCTCCAGCAAGGAAAAACACCGGCGCAGGCAGCCCAGCATGCCCAGGCCCAGCACATCCACCTTCATCATCTTCAGGGAATCGGCATCGTCCTTGTCCCATTCGATGACCTGGCGATCGGCCATGGCGGCCGGCGCGATGGGCACGAGGTCATCGAGCCGGTCGCGTGTGAGCACGAAGCCGCCGGGGTGGGTGCCGAGCTGGCGCGGGAAGCCGATGAGCTGGCGGGCAAGGTCCAGGGTGAGCCGCAGCCGGCGATCCTCCATGTTGAGGTTGAGTGCGGCCGCGTGCTCCTCCTCCACCCCCTCATCGCTCCAGGCCCAGACCTGGGCGGCCAGAGCGGCCGTCACATCCTCGGGCAGGCCCATGGCCTTGCCGACATCGCGCACGGCGCCGCGGCTGCGAAACCGCATCACCGTGCAGCACAGCGCCGCCCGCTCGCGGCCGTAATGCTCGTAGATCCACTGGATCACCTCCTCGCGCCGCTCATGTTCGAAATCGACGTCGATATCGGGCGGCTCGCGCCGCTCGGCCGAGACGAAGCGCTCGAACAGCAGGCCCGAGCGCGTGGGGTCGATGCTGGTGATGCCCAGCACGTAGCAGACCGCCGAATTGGCCGCCGAACCCCGGCCCTGGCAGAGAATCCCCTGGCCCCGCGCATAGCGCACGATGGTGTTCACGGTGAGGAAATAGGGCGCGTAGTCGAGCTGCGCGATCAGGCGCAGTTCATGGTTGAGCTGGGCGCGGGTTTTTTCGTCCAGCCCCTCGGGGTAGCGGCTGGCGGCACCCTCCCAGGTCAGGCGTTCCAGCGTGGCCTGGGCGGTTTCGTGGGCGTGTTCGGTCTCGTCGGGGTATTGGTATTGCAGCTGGCCCAGGTCGAAGTCGCAGCGGCGCACGATGTCGAGGCTGCGGGCCACCGCCTCGGGGTGGCGGGCGAAAAGGCGGGCGGTCTCGGCGGGCGGCAGCAGGTGGCGGCCGGCATGGCGTTCCAGCCGATGGCCGGCGTTGTCGATGGTGCAGCCCTCCCGGATGCAGGTGACGACATCCTGCAGAATGCGGCGTTCGGGCGCGTGGTAGAGCACATTGCCGGTGGCGACAGCGGCGACACGCGCGGCCTGCGCGGCCTCGGCCAGGCCGGCCAGGCGCTGCGCATCGCCGGGGCGGCGGCGCAGCGTCAGCGCCAGATAGGCGCGGTCGGAGAACATCTCGCGCAGCCGGTGCAGGTCGAGCTTTTCGCCTGGAAGCTGGATGGCGATGAAGCCCGTGGGGTCGATGTCGCGCCAAGCCAGCGAAAACCCCCGATGCCCGCCCCGCGCGCGGCCGAGCGTGAGCAACCGGCACAGCCGCGACCAGGCCGCGCGGTCCTGCGGGTAGAGCAGCAGCGGGGGCGCGTCGTCGAGGTCGAGATGGCAGCCCGCCACCAGCCGCACGCCGGTGGATTTCGCGGCGTCCCAGGCGCGCACCATGCCGGCGAGCGAATTGCGGTCCACCACGCCGAGTGCGGGGATGCCGAGGCGCGCGGCCTCCGCAAACAGCTCGGCGGGGTGGCTGGCGCCGCGCAGGAAGGAATAATTGGTGGTGACCTGAAGTTCGGCATGGCTCACCGCGCGATATGCTCCGTCGTGCTGGGCGCCGCGATATCGGGCCGCTTCATCAGCACGAAGCCACTGGCGCGCAGATGCCGCACCAGCCGCTCGGCGGTCACCCGCGCCATGGCGGTATCGGCGTCATGCACCCGCCGGCGGCCCTCATAGCGCAGGCCATGAGCGAGGGTGGCGGCGATCTCCTCCTCGGTGGCGGGGCGCAGCGTTTCGGTCATTCAGAACAGCCCATGCAGGAACCAGCTGAGATCGCCCGTCGCCATGTCCTGGCCATCGCCGCGGCGGAACAGCCAGTAGCGACGGCCGGCCTCATCCTCGACCTGCCAGTAGTCGCGCAATGCCGTGGTCTCGGCCTCGTGCCGCCACCATTCGGCGTGGATGCGCTCCGGCCCATCGGCGCGGCTGACCCGGCGGCGCTGCTGGCGCCAGGTGAAGGCCGCCGGCGGGCCATCGGGCAGCGCCGCGATGGCATCGACCGGAAAGGGCGGCGTGAAGACGCGCACCGGGCGCGGCAGGTCGGCCGGCCAGCCCGCGCGCGGCGCGCTGAGCGGGCCCACCCGGCGCGCCGAACGCTCCGGCACGTCGGAAGGGGTGGGCGCCATGCGAAAGACCCGCGCCGCCCCCAGCCGGTTGCTCAGCCGGTCCACCAGCCCCGCGATATCGCCCGCCGGCGCCTCGCCGAAGGCCACGCCGGATTGTTGCGGGCGCAAGGGCTCGGCCAGCGGCACCACCACGCATATCGCCTCGATGCCGAAGCCCGGCGCCACGGTGTCGAGCTTCTCGCACAGCATGCGGGCGAGGTGCAGCGGCGCGCGCGAGGGTTTGGCCGTGCCCACCCGCAGCGACTGGATGGTGCCGTCCACCCGTTCGAAATGCACATCCAGCATGCGCGCGCCGCGGTCGATGCGGGCGAGTTCGTCGCAGACCTCCGCCACCAGGCGCTGAATGGCGATGGCCAGCGCCTCGGCAGTGAGCAGGGGTTCGAGGAAGGCTGCGCGCTGCCGCACCACCGCCTCGGGCAGCCAGGGGGTGATGGGCTCGCCCTGCAAGGCCAGGTCCAGCGCCCGGTGCAGCCCAGCGCCGAAGCGACGGGTGAGCGGCGCGCGCGGCATCCCGGCGAGCTGGCCGATATGCTCCAGCCCCAGCAGGCCCAGGCCCTGCACCGTCTCCGGCGCCAGGCGCAGGGCGGCCAGCGGCAGGGGGGCGAGCGCCGCCGCCTCCTCCCCCTCGGGCACGATGGTCGTGCCTTGGCCGAAGCGGGCCAGCGCCCAGGCCGCCCCCGGCGTGCCGGCCAAAGCGGCCCGCGCGGCATAGCCGGCCACCTGCAATTCGCGCAGCAGATCTGCGAGCAACGCCGCCTCGCCACCCCAGAGATGGTCGCAGCCCGTCACATCCAGCAGCAGCCCGGCCTCGGCGGGCGCGGCCAGCAAGGGGGTATAGCGCAGGCACCAGGCGCCGAGTGTCTCCAGCGCCGCCTGGTCGGCCTCGGGCGTCGCCTCATACACGGCCAGGCCGGGCAGCCGGGCCTGGGCCTCGGCCAGTGGCATGCCGGGGCGGATGCCCAGCACCTGGGCCGCGGCATTGGCCGCCGCCACCGCCTGGCGCCGGCCATCATGCGCGCGGGTGACGCAAGGCCCCTCGGCCGGCGCCGCGACAGTGTCAGGCGCGACGGCGCGCTTTGGCCCGGCCAGGGGCCTGTATGAGCGCGGATGCATATTCCGGCTCGGGTTCATATTCGTATTCAAGCTCGGCCACGGCTCCCGCAAGGGCACCGGCAAGGGTGCCGGCGCCAGCCGATCGGTCGACAATGTCGGCAACCACACCGAGATGACCCGTCGCATCGCAAGCCTCCACATCCCATTCGCCGGGCTCGGCACCCCGACAGCGCATCAACTCCAGCCGCCACCGCGCCCGGGCCAGTCCGGGCACCCTGGGCATCGATCGCGGGGGCGGCCTGCTGGGCAGCGCCGCCACCCGCCAGCGGGTATGGGCCGAACAGGGTTCCGCCAGCGCCGGGTCATCGGCCCTGCGGCTGCGGCGCAGGATGAAGGCCAGGCCCCCGCCACGCTCGGCCGCCAGGCTGAGGCGGCGGGTGGCGCTGAGCGACAGCCGCCCCGTCACCTCGCCCACCACCCCGGCCAGGGCGGGTTCGCGCAGCCCCTCCTCCATCACCTGCAGCACCGCCTCCGCCCGCCCGGCCTCGGCATAGAGCAGCCGGTCGGGCGGCAGCCCGGCCAGGGCAAGGCCGGGCGCGAAGAGGTCACACCGCTCCATCGCCCAGAGGATGGGCCCGCCGAGCCGCGCCATGCAGCCGGCGATGAACAGCGCCGCCGCCGTGCCGTGCTCCACCTCCGGCCCGCGCCCCGCCGCCTCATGCAACGCGCCGCGCGCCAGCCCGCCCTGTGGCAGGGCGGCATCCAGCGCGGCATGGCCGAAGGGGTGGGGTCCATGGGCCACGGCGCGGCCATCACGCTCCAGGCTGGCGATCCTGGCGCGAAGGGCTGCCACCGGATCGGGAAGTCGGGGGGAAGGCTGCGGCATGAGTGAGAACATAAAGCGAACAATTGCCCTTGGGAAGAGCCCATCGCTATCCTCCCCCACACACCATCGGGGGAAGACAGGCCCATGCCACCCATCATCATCGACAGCGTCACCCGCTTCGGGCCCGAGGCGCGCGGCGCCGTGGTGGCCGGCGGCTCGCATGCCGGGCTTTATGCCGCCACCCTCTGCGCCCGGGCCGGCGTCGCCGCGGTGCTGCTCAATGATGCCGGCTTCGGGCTCGACCAGGCCGGCATCGGCGGGCTGGAATTGCTGCAAGTGCTGGGGGTGCCGGCCGCCGCCGTCTCGCACCGCAGCGCGCGCATCGGCCATGGCGGGGACACCGCGACCCGCGGCGTGATCTCCGCCCTCAACGCCGCCGCCCGCGAACACGGTCTGCGCGAGGGCATGACCGGGGCGCAGGCCCTGCCGCTGCTCGCCGGCCTGCCACCCTGCCTGCCCCCGCCGCCGGCCACCGAAAGCCGCCACGACCTGCCGGGCTGCATCGCCATCGACAGCGCCTCCCTGCTCATGCCCGGCGATGCCGGCGCCATCGCGCTGATCGGCAGCCATGGCGGGCTGCTTGGTGGCCGGCCGGAGACGGCGGCGAAATACCCGGTCTTCGCCGCCCTCTACAACGATGCCGATGGCGGGCTGGATGGCGCGGGATACACCCGGTTGCCGGCGCTCGAAGCCCAGGGCATCGCGGCCGGCACCGTCTCGGCCTGGACCGCGCATATCGGCGAGGGCCTGTCCTGCTGGCAGAGCGGGGTGGTCTCAGCGCTGAACCCGCGGGCGAGGCGCCTGGGCGCGCGGCTGGGCGACAGCGCGCAGGCTTTCGTGGCGGTGATGCGCGAGGCGCGGGGCTGACCTCGCCGCCGGACCTCGACAACAGGGCCGACCCGGCCTCGACATCAGGGTTGCGAAACCGACGCGCCGCGCCACCCCGCAAGCGCCAGCCGCGCTACCGCGGCCGCTGCCGCAGCGACAGCCCCGGCAGGATCGCCAGCAGGCACACCACCGCCACCACCACAAAGGCATCGCGGAACCCCATCAGCCCCGCCTGCGCCTCGATGATGCGGGTGAGGAAATCATGCGCCGCGTCGCGCCGGATCACCTCCGGCAGCCCGCCCTGGGTGTAGAGGTTTTCCAGCAACCGCCTGGCTTCCAGCGATGCGCTGCCGCCATCCACCTGGGCGTTCAGCATCTCGGCATGCAGCTGGGTGCGGCGCTCCAGGAACACCGCCAGCAGGCTGGTGCCAAAGGCGCCGCCGAGCATGCGGAAGAAATTGATCGCCCCCGCCCCCTGGCCGAACAGCGTGGGCGGCAGGGCGCGCATGCCGCCGACATTCATGTTGGGCAGGGTCAGCCCCAGCCCGATGCGGCCGAGCAGGATGCACCAGGCCAGGCTCCAGAACGCGGTATCCGTGCCCACGCCCGCGATCAGCCAGCTCGACCAGGCAAACAGCGCCAACCCGGTGCAGACCGGCAGCCAGGGCGCCACGATATCGGCCAGCCGGCCGGCGATGAGAAACACCACCGCCACCGCCATCCCCGCCGGCATCAGGATCAGCCCCGAACGGGTGGGCGTATAGCCCTGCACCCCCTGCACCAGCAGCGGCAGCAGATAGGTCGAGCCGAAGATCGCCCCACCATAGATGAAGGCCACCAGGCAGGCCGCGACAAACCCGCCATGCCGGAACACCCGCAGGTCCAGCAATGGCGAGGGCCCGACACCCTGCCACACCACGAAGCCCAGCGTGGCCGCCGCGGCACCGGCGAGCTGCGCCACCACCCGGTCCGCCCCCCAGCCATGATGCTGCCCATCCGTCAGCCCCGAGAGCAGCAGCCCGATGGCGAGTGCCAGCAGCACCGCGCCGGCCCAGTCAAAGGCCCGCGCCGCCCGGCCCGTGACCCGGCCGGGCATGAAGATCAGCCCCATGACCAGCCCCAGCGCCGCGGTGGGCAGGCTGAGCCAGAACACGGCGTGCCAGGAAAAACTGTCCACCAGCACGCCGCCCAGGGCGGGGCCGGTGGCCGGCGCCATCACCACGCCAAAGCTGAACATGCCCATCGCGGTGCCCCGCCGCTCCGGCGGGAAGACCAGGAAGATCAGTTGCATGGAGAGCGGTTGCAACAGCCCGGCCGAGCCGCCCTGCGCCACCCTGGCCGCCACCATCACGCCCGCCGAATTGGTCAGCCCCGCCACCACCGAGGCCAGCAGGAACACCGCGATCGAGACCACATAGGTCCGCCGGAAGCCGAAGCGCTCCACCGCCCAGGCATTGAGCAGCATGAAGCCGGTATTGGCCGCCAGGAAACCGGTGGAGAGCAGCTGCCCCTCCTCATGCCCCATGCCCAGCGCGCCGACGATATCGGGCTGCGCCACCACCACGATGGTCGAGGAGAGGATGCAGGAGATGGTGCCGGTCAGCGCGGTCAGCGTCACCCACCAGCGATAGGCCGGCCCGAAGCGGTCGAACATCGCCGCGATGGAGGGGCCGTCATTCACGCGCCTGAGCCTCGACCTTCACCAGCATTCCCGGCCGCAGCAACCCCGGCGGCGACGCGGGGTCGAGCCGCACCCGCAGCGGCAGGCGCTGGGTGATGCGGGTGAAATTGCCCGAGGGGTTCGGACTGGGGAGAAGCGCGAATTCGCTGGTGGCGGATTGCACCAGCCGGTCCACCCGCCCCTCGAAAACCCGCCCCGGCCAGGCATCCACCGTCACCCGCACCGGCGTGCCGATCTGGAAGAAGCGGATATCCGTCTCCTTCACATTGGCCTCGATGCGGATCTCCTCGGGGTTGTGCACCAGCAATATCCGCTGGCCCGCCAGCACATATTCGCCGGGGTCGACGAAGATGCGGTCCACCACGCCGGGGAAGGGCATGCGGATGGTGCGGTCGGCCATGTCCAGCGCCGCGCGGTCGCGGGTGGCGGTCAATTCGCGCGCCTGATGGACAAGGCCCTCGATCTGCCGGGCGATGACGCCCATCTCCTCGCGCGCGGCCAGGGCCACGGCCATCAGCGCCTCGGCCTGGCGGATTTCGGCGCCGGCGCCGATCACCCGCTGCCGGCCCAATTCGCGCAACGCGCGCAGCTGCTCGACCCGCTGCGGCGTCCCGGCGCCGGTGGCGACGAGGCGGTCGGCGCGCAAGAATTCGGCCTCGGCGAAGGCGCGTTCAGCCTCGGCGCCGCTGAGGGTGGCGCGGGCGGATTCGAGGCGCGCGGCGGCGGCGGCATGCTGGCTCTCGCTCTGCCGATCGACCATACCCAGGCGGGCCTGCAATTCCGCCTGGCGCGCGGTGATGGCCCCGATGCGTGCCTCCAGCTCGGTGACGGCGAGTGCCGCCTCGCGCGCATCCACCTGCACCAGCAGCATGCCCTGCTCCAGCCTGTCGCCGGCGCTGACCGGCAGCGCCTGCACCCAGCCCGGCACCCGGCTGGCCAATACCACCATGTCACCCGCGACGCGGGCATCATCCAGCACGATATGGGTGAATTGCCAGTGCAGCCAACGCGCGGCGCCACCCAGGGCGATCAGCAGGACCAGGGCGAATGCGGCCATCCGCAGCAGGCCCCGCCATCGCCTTCGTCCGGTCAGTTCTTCGCCCGAAGGCGCCGGCCGCGCATCGGCGGGCAGGCTCTTGGGCGGGCCGATATCCATTGCAACGCTTCCTTCGCCGCGCATTCAGCCGGGGCGGCGACCCTACGACTCAACAGTAGAACCAGTTTCGTTGCGGGGGGAATAGACTGGCATGCCGGCAAACCTGGCCATCGGGTGAAGCGCTCAAGCATCCCCGTATCTTGATAGGGCGAGGCAAGGCAGCTCGGGGAAGGGAGAGACCTCCCTTCCCCGAACCCCAACCCGCCTTTTTTTGCTTTCCCGCGGGGCCGCCGGCTAGGCCGCCCTGGCCGCGAGCACCGCGCGCAGCGCCATCGGCACCTGGCGGTGCGACTTGGCCCGCGGCCGGTCCATTTCCACGATGCCCGGCAGGTGGCCGTAGAGCGCCTCGTGCTCATCCCAATTGTCGAAGGCCATGCGGTCCACATTGTCCACGAAGGTCTCGGCCGGGGTGTTCTCGGCCAGGATCAGGCTGTGATCGGCCAGTTCGACGTGGTGATAGGTGAAGCGTTCCGGCACCCGGGTTTCGCGGGTGATGGTGACGCCGTTCACCAGCGCGCCGGCCTGCACCAGTATGTCCTCGACCAGGATCGCGTGGTCGGGCGAGACCAGCAGGTCGCGCGACGGCACGCCCTCGGCCAGGGCGCCGGCCTGGATGCGGATGGGCAGCACACGCATCGGATTGGCGAAGCGCGTGGATACCGTCTGCCGGCCCATCCAGCGCACCGGCCGCGCCTCGCCCTCCAGGGTCAGCACCAGGTCGCCGATCGCCAGGGTTTCCACGGCCCGCTCGCCCTGCGGCGTCGCGATCATCGTGCCGGGGTAGAAGCAGATCACGGTGTTGGTGCCGGTGGTCCAATCGATGACGTTGACGCTTCCTCCGGAGGTATGGGTGAAGGTGCGGGCGGCGCCATTATCGGCAAAGCTCCAATCCCCGCTTGGGTAGTTCTCCAAAAAGAGCGTGTTGTTGCCGGCGCCCAGGGCGACGATGTCGTTGCCATCGCCGATGAACCATTGAACGGTGTCATTGCCCTCTCCGCCATCGACGGTGTCATTACCTTCGCCACCCCGGATGGTGTCGAAGCCGGCACCGCCGGTGATGACGTTGGCAGCGACGGAGCCGGTGAGGTTGTCATTGCCCGCACCGCCGGTCAGGTTCTCGAAGCCTGCGGCGGTGTCATTGCCGCCGCCGCCACTGACCGCGCCGGTGCTCAGATTGGCCACCACGTCGGTCGCCGCGGAGGCGAAGCTCAGCGTATCGGTGCCCTCGCCGCCGTTAAGATCATCGGCGTTCGGCCCGCCATCGATGATGTCATCGCCCTGGCCGCCAAAAAGACTATCGAAGCCCGAACCGCCGCGGATGATGTCATTGCCACCGCCGCTGGAGATGAAGTCATTGCCGGCGTCGCCGATGATGACATTGTCCGACCCATCGCCGAACAGGCCGTCATTGCCCGCGCCGCCAATGAGGTTCGCGAAACCGGTGAAGGTGTCATTGCCGGCGGCGTTACTCGTGGTCAAGCCGGTCTCGAGATTGACCGTCACCCCCCCCGTGGCCGAGGCATAGCTCAGCGTGTCGGTGCCCGAACCACCGAAAATCCCGCCGCCGAAGAGCGTGTCATTGCCGAGCCCGCCTTCGATGGTGTCATCGCCGGCGAGGCCGATGATGATGTTGGCGTTGTCGTCGCCGGTCAGGCTGTCATTGCCGGCGCCGCCCTGGAGGTTCTCGAAGTTGCTGATGCTGTCGATGCCGCCGCCGCCGCTGGTCACCCCGGTGGCGAGATTGACCGTCACCGCGCCTGTGGCCGACATGTAGCTCAGGTAGTCGGTATCCGCCCCGCCATCGAGCGTGTCATTGCCGAGCCCGCCATCGATGGTGTCATTGCCCCCGGCGCCGCCGATGGAGTCGTCGAGGGGCGTGCCGGTCAGATTTTCGTTTCCCGGGGCGCCGCCGCTGTTCAACGGCTCCGCGAGGGTGACTTTGATGCTGGGCAGGGTGGGCGTGTTGCTCCAGACCCTGATGGTGCCGTCCGTGGTGCCCGAGACCATGTCGAGATCGCCATCGCCGTCCACATCCACGAAGACCGGGGAGCGGGCATTGCCCACGTTGAGAGACGCGAACGGAGCATTGATAGCAGGATTAATGGCTGGGTTGTCAAAATTCTCACGGTTCAGGGAACTGAACGCTGTAACGATAACTCCTTGGCGCGTGATAATTTCGATCTGCCCATTGTTATCAACGTCAACGAAACCAGGCCGAGTAAATGTATCGGTAATTGCGACTGCTCCTGCATCACTGGACATGCTACGGATTATATAAAGAAATTGTGTAAAAACTCCATTAACATTATTCAAGCCAATAGCGTTGAAAACGGGTGCCGCGTCACCACCGACATTGATCCAAGCCCGGTGGTCACTAGGAACCTCTGATCGCTCCGAGGACACGAGGTCCAGATCGCCATCCCGGTCCAAATCCACGAACACCGGCGCGCTAAAGTTACCGACGTCGAAGCCGTTGAAGGGACTGGCCGTGCCGGTGAGTGGTGCAAAGCTCGCTGTGAACCGGTCGCCGACATTGCTCCAGACCCTGAACGTGCCGTCGGCAGCGCCTGAGACAAGATCGAAGTCGAAATCGCCGTCCAGATCCACGAAGGTCGGCGTGCTGCGTGACCCGACATCGAAGCCGTCGAAAGGATTGGCGGTGCCGGTCAGCGCGGTGAAGACTGGCGCCGAGGCCGGGCCGGTATTGCTCCATGCCTGGAAGCTGCCGTCGTAGCCGCCTGAGACGAGGTCGAGATCGCCGTCGCCATCCAGATCCACGAAGGCAGGCACGCTTTGGCTTCCGACATCGAAACCGTCGAAGGGATTGGCGGTGCCGGTCACCTCGGTCAGCGTGCCGATGCCGCCCAGGCCCACGCCCGCGCCATCCACCACATTCAGCGTCAGCGTGCGCTCGGCGGTGGGCGTGCCGGCGGTGTTGCGGAAGGCCAGGCGCTGGATCAGCGCCTCCACGGCCTCGGCACTGGCCGTCGAGTAGAATTCGACGATCAAGTCGTTGCCATCGCCGCCACTGACGGTGCCGAAGGGCAACGTCAAAGCACCCGGCGCGGTGGGCGTGTAGGACAACCCACCCCCGAAGAGGCCGCCCCCCACGGAGTCGAAGCTGATCTGCCCCGGCCCCTGAGCCTGATAGAGGATGGAAACCCGATCATCCGGCCGCAGGCCGGACACGATCAGCCGGCCCCCATTCAGCGAGGTGGTGGTGCTGAAGGTGACATTCGCATCGAGGAGTTGCGCGTTTGCCGTCGCATCGGCGGTGCGGAAGGCCACATTGGAGGTGAGGTTTGCAATCCTGGGCATGGCGATATCCATTGGCGGCGATGGGCGGGAAAACGCCCGATCGGCCCGTCTCGGTGCCAACCCTGCGTTCAGGCGGTAACGAAGTCTCTACATGCAGCGGTAGCCCGCGAAGCGGGCGGGTTCGGATGCCTCTCTGCTCCCTTTGCCGCAAGCCGACGCACGACGCAGGCGGAATGGCTTCGTGCGTCAACGAAACCGTGAAATAAATGACAAAAAATTATTGTATTGTCAAGCATCACTCTGCGGAAGTTGTCACTTCGTTGCGCGCCATTCGCTGTCCCGTTTTGCTCCGGCATCAGCTGTGGAAGCCACAAAAAGCATTGGCCTGGGCAAGTCGGGCAGCGCGGAATCTCACAAAAACAGATGAGGGGTCCGGGGAGAATACTTTCTCCCCGGCCTTGCCTTGCCTGCCGCGACGTCGTTCACCCGATTGCCCTGATGCGACCAAACCGGCCGCCGGCCGCCGTGGTGAATGCGATCAACGACGCCATTGCCCATCCCGGGCGCGCGGTGCCGGACCAGCCGGCCAGGCCGGCGCGGGTTCGGGCGGCCTGCTAACCCGCAAACACCAGCCGCGGCCGCAACCGCGGCAGGGCGAAATCGATGAAGGCCCGCAGCTTCAGCGGCACCAGCCGCCCGCCGACATGGACGAGATGCAGCGGCATCGGCGCCGGCTCGAACCCACCCAGCACCACGCGCAGCCGCCCCGCCGCCACCGCATCGGCGACCTGGTAGCACAGCACGCGGGTGATGCCCGCGCCCAGCGCCGCCGCCTCCCCCGCCGCCTCGCCGCTGGTGACCGCGAGCCTGCTGCGCACGGGGTAGCGCTCGCCCCGATACTCCCATTCCCGCGCCGATTGCAGGTTGGTGAAGGTCACGCAGTCATGCCCCTCCAGCGCGCTGGGATGCTCGGGCTCGCCCCGCGCCGCCAGGTAATCCGGGCTGGCGCAGGTGACGTAGCGGATCGCGCCCGCCCTGACCGCCACCATGTTGCTCTCGGCGAGATGGCCGATGCGCAGCGCCAGGTCGACATGCTCCTCGACGAGGTTCACCACCCTGTCGGCCAGCATCAGCCGCACCGAGACATCGGGATAGGCGCGCAGAAACGCCGCCACCAGCGGTGCGACATGGAGCCGCCCGAAGGCCAGCGGCGCGCTGATCACCAGCTCGCCCTGCGGCGCGCGGAATTCGCCCGAGGCGATGCGCTCGGCCTCCGCCACCTCCTCCAGCAGCCGCCGCGCGCTGGCGAAATAGTCCCGCCCCGCATCGGTGGGCGAGACCTGCCGGGGGCTGCGGGTGAGAAGTTTCACCCGCAAATGCTCCTCCAGCTCGCCCACCTTGCGGCTGATCGTGGCCAGCGGCATGCGCAGCTGGCGCGAGGCGGCCGAGAAGCCGCCATGCTCGACCACCGCCACGAAGGCGGCCATGGATTCCAGCCGGTCCATCAGCGTTCCGTTTTTCGGGAGATGACTTCCTGAACATGCCGGATATGGCGCGAATTCGGAAGGGCCTAGATCGGGGTCACGGCCAAACCGGCCGGTTCAGAACAGGAACCACCCCATGTCCCGCATCAACACTTTCGCCACCGCCGAGGCCGCTCCCGCCGCCGCCCAGCCGCTGCTGGCCGCCGTGCAGAAGCAGCTCGGCTCCGTCCCCAACCTGTTCCGCGTCGTGGCCAATAGCCCGGCGGCGCTGGAGGGTTATCTCGGCCTCAACGGCGCGCTGGCCAAGGGCGCGCTCGACGCCAAGACCCGCGAGCGGATCGCGCTTGCCGTGGCCGAGGTGAATGGCTGCGCCTATTGCCTCTCGGCCCACACCTATATCGGCCGCAACCTGGCCAAGCTGGATGACGCCGAGATCACCGCCAACCGCAACGGCGCCTCGAACGACCCCAAGGCGGATGCCGCGGTGCGCTTCGCGGTGCAGGTGGTGAACGCCCGTGGCCATGTCGGCGATGCGCAGCTGCGCGCGGTGCGCGAGGCGGGCTTCGGTGATGCCGAGATCGTGGAGATCGTTCTCCATGTCGCGCTCAACACCCTGACGAACTACATCAACGAGGTCGCCGGCACCGTGGTGGATTTCCCCGCCGTGCCGGCCCGCGCCGCGGCCTGAAGAAGACGGGGCCGGCGCGATGCCGGCCCCGTTTTTCAGCCGGACCCGTCACGCCACCGCGCCCGGCGGCGTCCAATTCTGCCCCGGAATGCTGGCCAGCAGCGCGCGCGTGTAGTCATGCGCGGGGGCGGCGAAGACCTGGGCCGTCGGCCCCATTTCCACGATCCGTCCGCGCTGCATCACCGCCACCCGGTCGCAGATCTGCGCCGCCACCCGAAGGTCATGGGTGATGAACAGCATGCTGAGCCCGAAACGCGCCCGGATATCGGCCAGCAAGGCCAGCACCTGCGCCTGCACCGAGACATCGAGCGCGCTCACCGGCTCATCGGCGATCAGCAGCCGCGGCCGCATCGCCAGCGCCCGGGCAATGCCGATGCGCTGGCGCTGCCCGCCCGAGAATTCATGCGGGTAGCGGGTCATGGCCGAGGGGTCGAGCTGCACCAGCGCCAGCAACTCCCGCGCGCGGGACATTGCCTCGGCGCGCGGCACGCCATGGGTGATCGGCCCTTCGGCGATCGCCTCGCCCACCAGGCGGCGCGGGTTGAGCGAGGCATAGGGGTCCTGGAAGATCATCTGCACCCCGGCGCGGAAGGGTTTTTGCGCCGCGCGTGAGAGGGGGCGAAGATCGGTGCCCTCGAACATGATCTTGCCGGCCTCGGGCACCACCAGCTTGACGATGCAGCGCGCCAGCGTCGATTTGCCCGAGCCGCTCTCGCCCACCACGCCCAGGGTCTCGCCCCGCGCCAGGGTGAAATCGGCCGCGGCCACCGCCGGCACCACGACGCGCCGGCTGAAAAAGCCGCCCCGGCTATAGGTTTTCCGAAGGCCACTGACCTGCAGGATATCCAGCGCCGGCGCCAGCGCCGGCCGCGCGGCCGCGCCATGCGGGACGGCGGCGATCAGCGCGCGGGTATAGGGGTGGCAGGGCGCGTTGAGCACCTGCGCGGCCGGCCCCTGCTCGACGATGCGGCCATGCTGCATCACCGCCACCCGGTCCGCGATCTCGGCCACCACGCCGAAATCATGGGTGATGAACAAGACGCCAGTGCCGCGGCGCGACTGGATCTCGCGGATCAGCCGCAGGATTTGCATCTGCGTCGTCACATCGAGTGCGGTGGTCGGCTCATCGGCGATGAGCAGCGCGGGTTCGAGCGCGAGCGCCATGGCGATCATCACCCGCTGCCGCTGCCCGCCGGAGAGCCGGAAGGGATGGCTGCGGGCGATGGCGGCGGGGTCGGGCAGCCGCACCGCCTCGAGCAGCGCCATCACCCGGGCCCGTGCGACGCCGGACTGGCCATGGACCTGAAACGCCTCGGCGATCTGGTCGCCCACCCGCATCAGCGGGTTCAGCGCGGTCATCGGCTCCTGGAAGATCATCGCCATGCGGTCGCCGCGCAGCTTTCGCAGGGCCTCGGGGGCCAGCGCGCGCAATTCCTGGCCCAGCAGCGTGATGCCGCCCGATGTCACCGGCAGCCCCTTCGGCAACAGCCCCATCACCGCATTGGCGGTGATGGATTTGCCGGAGCCGCTTTCGCCGACCACGCAGAGGATTTCGCCGGCATCGAGGGTCAATGAAATCCCCTCCACCGCATGCGCCCGGTCGGCGCCGGGTGGCAGCGCCACCGTCAAATCCTCGATCCGAAGCAGGCTCATCCCCGCCCCCGGGCGAGCCGCGGGTTCAGCGCATCCGACAGCCCCTCGCCGACCAGGTTCAGCGACAGCACGGTGACGAAGATCGCAAGCCCCGGAAACACACTCATCCACCAGGCGATGCGGATGACCGAACGCCCCGAGCCGATGAGAAAACCCCAGGTCATCAGGTTGGGGTCACCCAGCCCCAGGAAGGACAGCGCGCTCTCCAGCAGGATCGCGGTGGCCACCATCAGCGAGGCCAGCACGATGATGGGCGAGAGCGCATTGGGCAGGATATCGCCCAGCACGATGGCCATGCGCGACTTGCCCAGCACCTCGGCCGCCTGGACGAATTCGCGGCCACGGAGCGAGAGGAATTCCGCCCGGACCACCCGCGCCACCGGCGGCCAGGAGACGATGGCGATGGCGCCGACCACCGAGGTGATGGAGGGCGTGAAGATCGCCACCAGCAGGATGGCCAGCACGAAGGAGGGGATGGTCTGGAAGAACTCGGTGAAGCGCATCACCACATCATCCACCAGCCCGCCGAAATACCCCGCGATGGCGCCCAGCGTGACGCCGACGGAGAGCGCGGCCACGGTGGAGACCGCGCCCACCATCAAGGAAATCCGCGCGCCATGGGCGATGCCCGCCGCCACGTCGCGCCCCAGGCTGTCGCTGCCCAGCCACATCCCCATCTCGCCCGGCGGCATGAAGGGCGCGCCCGCCATGTCCCAGGGGCTGCCGGGGAAGAGCCACGGGGCCGTGGCCGCCACCACCAGCACCAGAGCGAGGCCGACGAGGCCGACCACGGCCCCCTTGTTGCGGCGGTAGCGCCGCCAGAAATCCCTCATCCGCCGACCTCAACCCTGGGGTCGATCAGCGCGTAGAGAAGGTCGGTCATCAGGTTGAACAGCACCACGATCACCGAAGTGCAGAAGAACACCCCGAGCAAAACGGCATAGTCGCGGGCCAGCAGCGCCTCGAAGGCAAGCCGGCCGATGCCGGGCCAGGCGAAGACCGTCTCCACCAGGATGGAGCCGCCGATCAACTGCCCGGCCTGGATGCCGGCGAAGGTGATGACCGGCAGCAGCGCGTTGCGCAGGACATGGGCGCGGGTGATGCGGCCCTCCGGCACGCCCTTGGCGCGGGCGGTCTTCACGAAATCCTGGCCCTGCACCTCCAGCATGGTGGCGCGCGTCAGACGGGCATAGACCGCCATGTAGAACAGCCCGAGCGTGAGGGCCGGCAACAGCAGGTGCTGCGCCACATCGAACACCGCCGCCATGCCGGTGAGGTCAGCGCCCACGCTGGACATGCCGAAGCTCGGCAGCCATTCCAGCCAGACCGAAAACACCAGCACCAGCATCAGCCCCACCCAGAACAGCGGCGTCGCGTAGAAGGTCAGCGCCAGGATGGTGATCACGCTATCCGCCCAGCGCCCCACCCGCTGCGCCGCCAGGGCGCCCAAGGTGACACCCGCCACCACGGCAAAGCTGAAGGCCGCCCCGGTCAGCAGCAGCGTGGCCGGCAGCCTCTCCCAGATCAGGATCGCCACCGGCGCCTGCTGGCGATGCGAGAAGCCGAGATCAAGCATCACCACGCTTTTCAGATAGAGCCAGAGCTGGACATGCAGCGGCTGGTCCAGGCCGAATTGCCGGCGCAACTGTTCCAGGAACAGCGGGTCGGCGGCGCCGGATTGCCCGGCCATCACACTCGCCGGGTCACCCGGCGCGGCATGCACCAGGAAGAAATTGCAGACCACGATGGCCAGCACCACGGCCACCGCCTTCACCAGCCGCCCGCCCAGGAAGGGCAGGAGTTTACCAAGCTCCATCAGGAGGCGAGGAAGACGTCGTCGAAGCTGGTGTGCACGCCCAGGCCCGTGGTCACCACATTGCGCAGCCGGCGGTCATGGATGGTGGGGAAGGCCATTTCCATCAGCCAGAGCTGCGGCACCTCCTCGCAGAGGATCTTTTGCACGTCCGTGAAGGCGGCCTGCCGCGCCGCCGCGTCGGCCACCGTGCGGGCGGTGGCGAAGAGCGCATCCACCCGCGGATTGGAATAGCCGCCGGTGTTGGTGAAGGTCACGCGCTGGATGTTGCTCGTCACATAGGTCCGCTCGACGCCCAGCGTGGGGTCGCCGAACTGATAGACGAAATTCACGCTGGTCTCATATTCCCAATTGCCGATGCGCCGCGCCCAGCTGCCGGCATCCGTGCTTTCCAGTTCCAGCACGATGCCGACCTGGCGCAGCGATTGCCGGAGATACTCGGCGAGCCGCGACCACACCTCGCCATAGGGCAGCACGAGGTGTTTCAGGGTGAAGCGCACGCCTTGCGCATTGGCGCGATGCCCCGCGGCATCGAGCAGCGCATTGGCAGCGCGCACATCATAGCCCGCGATGCGCACATTGCGGTCGTGGAACTTGGTGGTCGAGGCGATGGGGTTGGTCGCCGGCCTGCCCACGCCGAACCACAGCCGCTGCGCGATGAAATTGCGGTCGATCGCCATGCTCATGGCCTGGCGCACCCGCGGGTCGCCCAGCGGCGCCACGCGATGATTGATCTCCACCCAGGAGACCGGCGAGAAATACTCCCAGCCCGCGGTATTGACCTCGAGGTTCGGCCGGGCACGCAGCGCGGGCACGTCGAAGGGCTCGATGTCATTGGCCTGGGTGAGCTGCGCCTGCCCCGTCTCGATGGCCAGGCGCCGGCTCTGGCTGTCCGGCACGATGCGGTAGATGATGCCGTCCAGATAGGGCTGGCCCGGCTTCCAATATTCCTCGAAGCGCTCGAGGCGGATGAAATTGCCGCGCTGCCATTCCACCAGCCGGAACGGCCCGGTGCCGATCGGTCGCTGCACCACCGGCGCCGTGCGGTAATCCAGCCCATCGAAGAGATGCTTGGGCACGATGCCCGAGGCGGAGACGTCGAACATCAGCAGGAAGGGCTCGAAGGCCTGCTTCAGCTTGAAGACCACGGTGTGCGCATCCGGCGCCTCGGCGCTGTCGATCAGTGCGAAAATGGCCCGCGCGCGGGGCGCCACCTCGGGATAGAATTTGGTGATGGAGAAGATCACGTCATCGGCCGTCATCGGCCTTCCATCGTGGAACTTCACGTTCTCCTGCAGCCTGAAGGTGTATTCCCGTCCATCCGGGCTGATGGTCCAGCTCTTCGCCAGCACCGGAATGGGCTGCAGGCTGGGCGAGAAGGTCAGCAGCCCCTGGAACATCTTCGAGCCGCTGACGATGGTCGGCCCCTGGTTGTTCACGCCGATCTGCAAGAGGCCGGGCTCAGGGGTGAGCATGGTGGTCAGCGTGCCGCCGCGGCGCGGGGTCACGCCCTGGGCCCGGGCCTCGGCCAGGGTCATCAAAACGGGCGCGGCAGCCAGCACGTCGCGTCTGCGCAAATCCATCGCTTTCTCTCCTGCTTGCGGGAACCAGCCTCAACTGGGCGAAGTCTAGGCGGAGCGGATGGCCGATGTCACCCGCTCCGCTGCGGGTCAGTCGAGGCGGATATTGGCGCTGCGGATGATGTCGCCCCAGGCCGCCTGCTCGGACAGCACCAGGGCGGCCAGGCCCTCGGGCGTGGTGTGGTCGGGCAGCGCCGCCTGGCCGCGCAGCACCTCCAGCATGGCCGGCGCGGCAAGCCCCGCCGCCACCGCCGCATTCAGCCGCGCCACGATGGGCTCGGGCATGCGCGGCGGCGCGAAGACAGCCTGGAAGATCGAGGTGGTGAGGTTCACCCCCTGCTCCAGCAGCGTCGGTACATTGGGCAGCAGCGCGAGTCTGGCGGGCGAGAGCGCGGCCAGAATGCGCACGCCGCCGTCGCGCGCCAGCGCTTCGGCCGCACCCGCCGGCACCACCATGCTGTCGACCTGCCCCGCCGCCAGCGCCTGCACCGCGGGTGCGGCGCCGGTGAAGGGCACGTGCAGGAGCTGGAAACCCGCCGCCTCGCCAATCCGCAGCATGGCGATCTGCGACACGCTGCCGACACCCCAGCTGGAATGGGTCAGCGCCTCGGGCCGCGCCTTCGCGGCGGCGATGAAGCCCGCGAGATCGGCCACGCCGCGCTGGCTCGGCCCCACCGCCAGCACCAGGGGCACATTGGTGATGTTGCTGATCGGCGAGAAATCCCGGTTGGCGTCATAGGGGATGTTGCGCATGGCGGCGGGGTTCACCGCATGGGTGTCGGTCACGCCCAGCAGCAAGGTCATGCCATCGGGCGTGGCGCGGGCGACCAGGGCGGCGCCGATGCTGCCATTGGCGCCGGCCCGGTTCTCCACCACCACGGTATTGCCGAGGAAGGCGGTCATCGGCCCCGAAATGGCGCGGGCCAGCACATCGGTGATGCCGCCGGGGTTGTAGGGCACCACGATGCGGATGGTGCCGCCGGGGATCGGCTGGGCGGAAGCCAGGGCCGGCAGGGCCAGCAGGGGAAGGGCGCGACGGGTCAGCACAGGCAATGAGCCTCCGAAAAATGGTTCGTTGCGTGCCTGCGAGTTCCCTGGGTCTCCCTATGGCAGAAGGGTCGAGATTGTAAACATTCGTGGTCCCGATGGCTGGCCCCATGCACCGCATTCTTCTGGCCATGCCGGCCACGCTCACTCGGCCCCCGTGCCGGGGAGGGCTGACCCGCGCCAGCGTGGACAAATTTCTGCGGGTCCCCGTGTTGGCGGGACGACATTACCATCCCCACAGGCGACAGCCAAGGAATATTGACCTAAGTCACCAATCCACCAGCGCGCCCGGCGACTGAAAGCGGAAGGCGGCAAGCCGCTCGATCTCCGCCGCCTCAATCGGCACATGCCCCTGCCAGGCCGCCCCTGCCCAGATCGCATCCCAGCGCACCAGAACGCCCAGGCAGCGCAGATCGGTGCTGCCATTCTCCTCCGCCGGGAACCAATGCTCGAAGGTCACGATCTCCACCTCAATGCTGTCGGGATGCAGGCCCTCGGGGATGGTCAGTTCCACCTCCTGCCAGGCATCGGGCAGCAGCGGCACCTTCAGCTTCTGCCAGGGCGTGAGGATGAAGGCGTGGTTCACCCGCTCGCGCGAGCCGGGGCGACTGGTGGACAGTGCAATGCGGGCGTGCCGGCCGCGCACCGCCAGCCGCTTGCGCGCCTGCCAGCCCGACCATCGCGCAGGTCCGATCGCGGTCTGCTCCAGCTCATAGAAACCGTTCTCATCCGGCACCGGCGATTCGGCGGTATAGCCCTTGCAGTTCTCGATATGGCGGCGGTAGCGCATGAAATGCGGGCTGCCCGGCGCGAAGCGGCGCGACGCCCCGCTGGCCGGGATATGCGTGAGGTGCAGGCTGAACTCGTCGACGCCGAATTCCTCGGCGAGGCGGATCGCCGCGTCGATCTCCTCCACCCGGTCATTCCAGTTGAAGACGATGTAGCGCCAATGCACCAGCGGCCTGGTGAGTCCCAATGCCTTCTTCGCCCGCATCACATTCAGCATGCCGCGCAGGGCCAACTCCAGCCGGCCGCGGACGTGGTAGCGGGCGTAGCTCTCCTGCGTCACGCCGCTGATGGTGAAGACGATGCGGTCCAGCCCTTCGGTCGCTACCAGCTTTGTCGCCCGTTCGGGATTGGCCAGCGGGATGCCATTGGTGCTGGTGACGATATGCGCCGCCGGCGAGGTGCGGCGCAGATGGCCCAGCATCTCCTCCGCGCCGGCATGCACGAAGGGGTCGCCGTAATTGTAGAAGAAGACATGGCTGAGATCGCCCGCGGTCTGCTCCGCCACGCCCCGCAGCGCTTCCACCGTCAGGAAATCGGCGTCGCGGGTGCGGGTCTCCCGGTCATTGTTGGGGATGCAGGCGGGCTGCGGGCAGCGCAGGTTGCAGCGCACCGTGGTCTCGACCACCAGGGTGGTGGGCCCGGCCGGCCGCTCGGGCGGCGCATCCTCCGCCGCCGGCTGGGAGAGGTGGCAGTCGATGCAGCGATGGCCATCCCACAGCTTCTGCTGAATCGCCGCATATTCGGGATTGGCGAAGATCTCTGCCACGGATTGGCGATGGACATTGCCGAAGCTGCGCAGCCCATAGGGGTCATCGAGCCCGCAGGTGACATTGCCATCGGAATGCAGGGTGATGCTGCGCTCCAGCCAGACGCAGCGGTAGCGCCCGCCATCGCTGGGATGCATCAGCCGGCTTGGGTCGCGGGCCTTGAGGTTGTAGAGGGCGAGGCCTTGCGGCATCCCGGTCGCGGGATGGGATAGCGGCTCCGCCGCGGGATGGGACAGCGTCTCGGTAAGAGTATTCTGTTGGGGCAAAAACCTGTCCACTGCGGTTGATGCATTCTACCGCATTCGCCACGGATCACCAGCCATAAAGCAGGCATCCCGCGCGGCGGCCATTCAACCCGCCGGCGGCACCACCCGCAAAAACCCCGTCTTCAGCAGCCAGAGCATCCCCCGCCCCGCCGCCGCGCGATCAGCCTCCCCCATCGCCTCCTCCAGCGCCGCCGCGCTGATGCTCCCCGCCTCCGGCACCGCCGCCAGCAGCCGGCCCAGCCGCGTGGCCACCGCAGCATCGGGCTTGGGGTGGATCGCCGCCGGCAGGCCCAGCGCCGCTGCCAGGCCGATCGCCGGCGCCGCGGGGTCGCGCGCCAGCAGCGTCGCGGGCTGCAGGACCGCACTCGGCCAATCCGCGAAGAGCTGCGTTGGGTCGACCAGCGAGGGCTGCGGCCAGGCCCGTGCCGGCGCCTCCTCCGCGCGCTGCCGCACCGCACGCAGCTCATCCCACAGCGCCTGCCAGCGCGGCATGATCCGCGCCCAGTCGAAATCGCCCCGCGCACGCGCCTGGGCGGCCGAGCCCATCGCGCGCCGCGCCGGCACATCCATCACCAGCTTTTCCAGGGCCGCCGCCGTGGCCGCGACATCGATCGCCACGAGCTGCGTCGTCGCCGCCAGAAAATGATCGTAATCCATCGCCCCCGCGCCATGCGCCATGGCCAGATCCGGCGCGGTGCCGGGGGCTGCCATCAGGCTGGCGATGCGAAACCCGTCGCGGCCGTCGCGCACGGTGTCGCGAAACCCGTCCCAGTCGCTGACCAGCACGGGCAGGCCCGCCGCCATGGCCTCGACCACCGCCAGGCCATAGGTCTCCTGGATATTGTCGGACAGCAGGGTGAAGGCATCGCCCGCTGCCCAGACGCCCGGCCGGCGCTCGGGCTCCAGCCCGCCCGCGCGGTGCAGCGCGACCTGGGGGCAGAGTGCCGCGGCCTGGGCCCGCAGCGCGGCCTCCTGCCCCTCATTGGCACTCCAACCCGCAACCAGCAGGTGCAGCTTGCGTCCTGCAGGCATGGCGGCCGAGACCCGGCCGAGCGCGGCCAGCATCGGCCAGTGATGCGCCTTGGCGTGCCAGCTCACCCGGCCGTGGTGCAACAGCACGAAATCATCCGGCGCTGCGCCGATCCTGGCCCGCCACTCCGCCCGCATGGCGGGGGCGAAGGTGAAGGCGGCGGTGTCGATGCCCAGCGGAATGACCGGCAGGCGCGGCCGGGTGAAGCGCGTGGCGCCGAGCCGCTGGGCCAGCCGCTGCTCCTCCGCGCCCAGCATCGCCTCCATCATCCGCCTGGCCGATTCCGAGATGCAGACCACGGCATCCCAATCCTGCACCGGCTGGCTGACCAGCTCCGCCACCCCCGACATCACCGCGCGCGATGACATCGTATAGGTGATGCCGGTGATGCTGAAACCACGCTCCGCCCGCGCCAGCGCCCGCAGCCCCGCCAGCGCACCGATATTGGGCCCGGGCAGCAGCATGGCGCCGAGCCCCGCGACCTCGGCGATGTGCTGCGGCGCGATGACGCCGACCGGCCCCCGCGCACCCAGCGCGCGCGCCATCGGCTCGAAGGCCGCCATGGCCTGGGGCGCCATGGCATAGGCGACGTGCCGGTCCACCCCGGCATGGCGGATCATCGCGCGCAGAAAACCCTCGGTGGCGGATTGCCGTCCCATCAGCTTGCCGTGCTGGGTGGAATAGCCCTCGGGCATGAAGGCCAGGGCGGCATTGGGGCGCAGGCGCGCGCCGGCGCGGGAGGGGTTCGACATGGGAAAACCTTGATGCCGGGCCTTGCGGCGAGGCGCAAGCTTGCGCAAATGTCACCCAGGGATATTCAGGGGGACGCAAGCGATGCTGCGAAGGACGAGTTTGCTCACGGGCGGCGCCTTGCTCACCGCGCCCCTCACGACACCGGCCCTGGCCCAGACCGCGGGCGAGCGGCCGCTGCGCATCATCGTCCCCTTCCCGCCCGGCGGTTCGAACGACACCGTGGCGCGCATCATCCAGCCCCGCCTGGCGGAAATCCTGGGCCGGACCATCCTGGTCGACAACCGCGCCGGCGCCTCGGGCGCGGTGGGCTCCACCGAGACAGCCCGTGCCGCGCCCGATGGCAATACCTGGCTGCTGGCCAATGACACGCTGGCCAATAACGACACGCTGATGAGCCTGCCCTACCGGGTGATGGAGGCCTTCACCTTCTGCTCGGTGCTCGGCACCTGCCCCTATGCGCTGACCGCCCATCCCAGCACGCCCTTCCGCAGCCTCGGCCAGGTCATCGCCGCGGCGCAGGCGGCGCCGGAGACGCTGGGCTACGCCACCACGGGCGTCGGCTCGCTCGCCCATATCGCCGCGGTGCTGCTGCAGAACCGTGGGAATTTTCGCCTGAGCCACGTGCCCTATCGCGGCGGCGGACCGGCGCTTCAGGATGCCCTGGGCGGCCATGTGCCGTTGTTCATGTCGAACATCGTCATCATCCTGAACCATATTCGCGAGGGGCGGCTGATTGCCCTGGGTGTCTCGCAAGCCGCTGCCAGCCGCTTCCTGCCCGGCGTGGTGCCCTTCGCCGATCAGGGCTTCCCGGGCTTCGAGGCGCTGACCTATTGGGTGATGGTGGGCCCCGCCGGCATTCCGCCCGCGATCACAGCGAGGATGCAGCAGGCGCTGCGGCAGGTGCTGTCCGAGCCCGCGGTGCAGGCCCGCATGGCCGATCAGGGCGCTGAAATCATGGCCAATACGCCCGAGCAGGCGACCGCCTTCATCCGCGCCGAGATCGCCAGATGGGGTGAGGTGGTCCGCGCGAACAACATCCGCGCGGAAAGCTGAGCCGCACCGCGGGGCTTGCGCGGGCAAGGCTGATTGCGGCATGTCGGCAGAACTTGTCTTGCACACGTCACACGGGAGCAACGCCATGAACCGGCGATTTTTCATCGGCCTCGCCACGGCGGGGCTGGCCACGCCCGCGATTCTGCATGCCCAGGGCCTGGGCGCGGGCTTTCCCGATCGGCCTCTTCGGCTGATCGTGCCCTGGGCGCCGGGCGGTTCGACCGACACCATCGCCCGCATCTTCCAGCCGCGCCTGGCCGAGGTGCTGGGCCGGGCCATCATCATCGACAATCGTGGCGGCGCCTCGGGCGCGACCGGCGCGATCGAGGCCAGCCGGGCGCCCAATGATGGCAGCGTCTGGACCTTCGTCTACGACACCCAGGCGACGAATGAGACGCTGATGCGCCTGCCATTCCGGAGTATGGAGGCTTTTATTCCCGTCAGCCATGTCGCCTCCGGGCCGCTGGCGATGGTCGCGCATCACAGCACGCCGTTCCGAACATTCCAGGATGTGGTGGACGCGGCGAAGCGGGCGCCGGATACGGTGAATTTCGCGACCTCCGGCGTGGGCGGCCTGGCGCATGTCTCGACCACGCTGCTGCAGCAGCAGGGCAATTTCCGCATGGTGCATGTGCCCTATCGCGGCGGTGGCCCCGCCGTGCAGGACGCGCTGGCGGGCCATGTGCCGCTGTTCATGACCAATGTGGTGATTGTGAGCCAGCACATCCGCGCCGGCTTGCTGCGGCCGCTGGGGGTGACCACGCGTGGCGAAAGCCGCCATGTCCCTGGCACGCAAAGCTTCGCGCAGCAGGGCTTTGGCGATTTCGAGGCGCCGACCTGGTGGGCCATGCTCACCCGCACCGGAACGCCGGCCCCCTTGGTGCGCCAGATGAACGAGGCGCTGGTGCAGGTCCTGAACGAGCCCGCGGTGAAGACCCGCATCGAGGACCAGGGCTGTGACATCGTGGCCAGCACACCCGACCAGGCGCGGGAGTTCATGCTCGGCGAGATCGAGAAATGGGGCCGGGTGATCCGCGCGAACGACATCCGCGCGGATAGCTGAACAAAGATTTGTGGATTTTTCGCGCATGGGGGTTTGACAGGTTCGAGGCTGCCCCGTAGAAGCCCCTTCACCGCAGCGGGCTGCAGGTTGATGTTGACACCAAGGGTTGGACCCGATAGTGTCGCCACCCTGCCAGTCAGAGGCGGAGTCTCCGGCAACCCTTTCGGGTGTTAGGTTCGGCCAAAGTCCGAAAGGACTTTGGCATTGCCTGTCGGAGTTGTTGTTTTAAAACCGCATCGGTTTTTCATGGAAGTTAAGAAGTAGCGTTTTAGAC
>CAYNBM010000003.1:0-255252 GCA_964395305.1 uncultured Rubritepida sp. | reverse complement strand
CAGAAGCGAATCACCTCACAACCAATTTGGGAAGACGAATTTCCGCAGCCTGCTAACGCCGCCCCGGCGCCTGCTGGCTGGTGCTCGCCGGTTCCTGCCCCAACCCAAACAACCCGCGCAAGAACCCCGGCGTGATGGTCGAGAGCGGGTTGACCTGGACCTGCGGGTCGCCCGCCGCCCCCTGCACCCGAAAAGCCGTGGCAAACACCCCCCCGCCCGGCTCGGGGCTGAACAGCCGCCCGACCAGCGGCAGATTGCCCAACAGCGTGTTGAAGATATAGGCCGGCACGATGGTGCCCTCGAGGTCCAGGATATCCGCCTCACGCAGGATCCGCCCCCGCGCGGTCAGGCCCAGGCTGGGAGAGAAGGCGCGCGCGTCGTTCAGCGTCAGCACCTCGCGGTTGACGGTGAAGGGCACGCTGGCGCGGCTGAAGTTCAGCCCCGGCCCCTGCAGCGCATCGACCAGGCCGAACAGGGTCATCGCCTGCAGCACCTTGCCGATGGCCGGCGCGCCGCGCACCACGAAATCCTCCATCTCCGCCGTGCCGGTGAGCGGGGCATTGACCGCGTTGCTGGCCCAGCCGCCATTGAGGGTCAGCCTGCCGCCCTCGATCGCGTTGATGCCATCGAGCGCCCGCAGCACCGCGCCGCCATTCTCGGCGGTGATGCGCAGCGAGCGGCCGGCACCGCGCGGCGCCACCACCAGCTCGAACCCGCCGCCCGCCGCCGCGGTGCGGCCGCGCAGAAAACCCTGGCGGAGGACGGAATGCTCGTCCACCACCGCGCGGCCCTGCACGCCCAGCAATTCCCGCCTGTCGCCCAGCGTCACCCGGTCGAAGCGCGCCTCCAGCACCAGGGGCGGCGTGGTACCGGGATCCGACCGCTCGGCCGGTTGCCGCTCGGCCATGATCGGCCGCAGGTCGAGCAGCGGCCCGCGCAGCGTGGTCTGCCAGGGCGCGCCGGGCTGGCCCGGCGGCCTGACATCGCCCTGGAAACGGCTGCCGCCGAACAGGCTCTCGGCGATCTCATAGCGTTCGATCCGGCCGCGATTGACGATGGCGCGGCCGCGCAGGGACAGTTCGAGCACGTCGACCCGGCCATTATCCACGGCCAGCAGCGTGTCGCCCTGCAGGCGCAGCACGGCCTCGGCATGGCCTGGGCTGCCCACCGCCTTGCGCCAGCGCGCCGCCGGCAGGGCCAGCGTTGCCGGCGCGAGGTCACCACGCAGGGTGACCGTGGCCTGGCCGTTGCGCCGCCGCTCGGTCCGCGCATCGATGGCGACCGAGCCGCCCAGCACATCGCCGAGGTCGAAGCCAAGCTGGGCGAGCTGCGCCGCACTCACCGTCCCCTGCACCGATTCGCGCGAAAAGATGCCGGTCGCGGGGCCGGCGCGGAAATCCATCTCGGTCAGCAGCCTGAGCGGCGCGCCGAGCAGGCTGGCGGTGCCCTGCAGGCGCAGCCGGTCCTGGTCCACCACCAGCTCGGCCTGCCCCTGGGTGAGGTCGCGGCCGAGCAATGCGCGAGCCACCCGAAGGTTGCTCAGCCGGCCATCGACCCGCACCCGGATGGCGTCATTGGGAATATCCTCCAGCAGGGGAAATCCGAGCGCGAGGCGGCTGACATGGCTACCCTCGGCCACGGTGAGTTCGAGCGGCCGGCGGTCGAAGAGATGCAGCCGGGGGTGGCGCAGCACCATCATCATGTCGGGCACCGAGCCCTGCAGTTGCAGCTGGATGTCGGCGCGCTGCACCGTCTGCTGAAGATCGACGAAGCGCAGCGTCCCGCCGGTGATCTCGATGCCCGAGGCGCTGCCATCGGCCCGGGCCTGGCGCCCGCCGGTGGCATTGATCGTGATGGCATCGGCGCTGAAGATCGCCTCGCCCGAGACGCCGATGGCCGGCGGCATGGGGGCCAGCCACTGCACTGTCACCCCGCTGGCCAGGGCCCGGCCGGAGAGCGCGATGAGTTGCGGCTCCTGCCCATCGGGCAGCGCCAGCTCGATGCGCCACTGCCCCTGCTGCGCCAGGCCGGCCAGCATGTTCTCGACCATCCATTTGCGCGGGTGCGGCGCCAGGCCCTCGGGCCAGAGCGCCGGCAGGTCGGCGAAGGCGAGCTGGTCGAGGCCGATCTCGCCGGCCAATTGCCAGGCCCCGGCCTCGCGCCGGATATCGGCCTGCGCGCCGATGATACTGGGCTGGGCGCCGGCGCGCGGCGAGGGCAGCACGAGGCGCAGCGTCTCCAGCCGGATCGCCTCGCCCGTGCCATGCGCGACCACCAGCGCCTCGGTGACGTCGAGGCCGCGGCCCAGGCCGAGCCTCGCCTCGCGCAGCGGCAGGCTCAGGCGGGCATTGACCAGCGCCGGGCCCTGCGGTGTCAGGCGCATGACGATGCCGGCTTCGGCGTCACGGACCTGCCCGGTGGCGGCCGTGGCCAGCGCCTGGGCGCGAAGGGCCGGTGCCAGCCCCTCGGGCCATAGCGCCGCGATGTCGCCGAGGTCCAGCGCCGCGAGCCGGGTCTGCGCCTCGCCCCGCCACTGGCCGTCCTCGCGCCAGGCGCGGCCCTGAGCGGTGAGTTGGGCGAGCGGCCGGTCGCCTTCCTCGCCCAGCCGCAGCTCGGCATGCGGCAGGTCGAGCGCCTCGCGCCGCAGCTCGGCGCGCAGGGTGAAGCCCTGCAAGGGCCAGGAATTGTCACCATGGCGCAGCCGGCCCGGCCCGGCATCCAGGTCGAGCACCATGCCGCGCGGCACGAGCCCGGCATCGAGCTGCACCGCGATGGTGGCGGCGAGGCTCGTCTCCATGGTGGCCATCGGCGCCAGCTCGGGCAGCAGCGCGGCCAGCTCTTCCGGCCGCAGGCCCAGGGCGCGCACCACCAGCTCGCTGCCGGTGAGGCCCCCCATGGCCTGGACCGTGAGCGGCATGGCCATGCCCGCCATCCGCAGCTCGCCACCGCCATCGGCGCGCAGGCCGTCGCGGTCGCGCTGGGCGAAGAGGTTGATGCCGGACAGCACCAGGCCCGGGCGGGCACCGGCGCCAGGCAGGGTAATGCCGCCATCGCGCACCCGCAGGCCGCGCAAGGCCATGTGGCGCCGCCGCTCATCGGGCGCCGCGAACCAGGGGCGGAGCGTGTCGGGCATCGCCTCGGCCGCGACATCCATGTCGTCATCGCCGCCGGCGGCAGCCTCCAGGCGCAGGCGCGGCCCATCGAGTTCGAGCAGCGTGGGCGCCAGCTCGCCCCGCAGCAGGGCGGCGAGCGAGAGATGCACCAGCAGCGTGGTGGCCTGGGCATCGAGTCCCGGGCCGGTGATGCGCACGCCATCGAGGCGGATCGCGGGCAGCGCGCTGGCGCCGTGGCGCCAGCCATCCCAGGCCAGCGCGATCGTCTCGGCGCGCAGCGTCGTCGCGCTGTCCAGCGCCACGCCCTGGCGGACCCGGCCGTCCAGCCAGGTCAGCTCCAGCGGGCCCTGCGCCAGGCGCCACGACAGCACGCCCGCGGCGAGCCCGACCAGCATCGCCAGGCCCAGCACGGTGCGGGCGAGCAGCCGCAGGCTCCCGCCCCAGGCGCGGTGCCGCCAGTGCCGCAGGCTGATGTGAACCAGCGCCGGGGTGCCGCGCATTGCCCGCCGGCCGAGGCTTGCCGCCGCCATGCCGGCCCGCCGCAACCCCGCCCTGGCCCGATTGACTTGACCTTCCATCCCGACCCGCTTCCCATCCCGCCTGATGTCACGCAACCCCATCCTGCCCGAGGCCTTCGATTCTGCTGCGGTGATGCGCCTGCGCGCCACCCTGGAGGAGGGCGATGCCACCGCGCAGGCGCTGCTGGCCCATCCGCAGGGGGCGCCCTGGCTGGCCGCGCTGGCCGGCCACAGCACCTATCTCGCCGATCTCATCGCGCGGGAGCCGGGCAGCCTGCTGCGCCTGCTGGAGAAAGGGCCGGACGACGCGTTCCAGCTCGCCGTCGCACCGCTCGCCCGCGCCGACCCCGCGACCTCGCGCCCGGCGCTGGCGATGCTGCTGCGCCAGGTGAAGCGCCGCGCTGCGCTGGTGATCGCGGCGGCCGATATCGGCGGGCTCTGGCCGCTGGAGCGCGTCACGGGCGCGCTGACCAGCCTGGCAGAGGCGGCGCTGGACGCGGCGCTGCGCCATCTCCTGCGCGCGGCGGTCGAGCGCGGCGAGCTGAAGCGCGCCGCCGCCCGCGCCGGAAAGGGCTGCGGGCTGGTGGTGCTCGGCATGGGCAAGCTGGGTGCCGCGGAGCTGAACTATTCCTCCGACATCGACCTCATCCTGATGTTCGACCCCGCCGCCGCAACCGACCCGGAGGAGGCTCAGGGCTGCTACGTTCGTATCGCGCGCGAGCTGGTGAAGCTGATGGAGGAGCGCACGGCGGATGGCTATGTCTTCCGCACCGATCTGCGGCTGCGGCCCGATCCGGCGGCGACCCCGCTCGCCGTCTCCATCCCCGCCGCCATCACCTATTACGAGAGCATGGGCGCGACCTGGGAGCGGGCGGCGATGATCAAGGCCCGGCCGGTGGCCGGCGACATCGCCGCCGGCGAGGCGTTCCTGCGCGAGATCCGGCCGTTCATCTGGCGCCGCTCCCTCGATTTCTCGGCCATGGCCGATATCCATGCGATCAAGCGGCAGATCAACCAGCAGAAGGGTCTCGGCGAGGGCATCACCGTGCCCGGCCATGATGTGAAGCTCGGCCGCGGTGGCATTCGCGAGATCGAATTCTCCGCCCAGGCGCTGCAATTGCTCTGGGGCGGGCGGGACCCCGGGCTGCGCGCGGCCACCACCATGGGTGCGCTGACCGCGCTGGTGGCGGCGGGGCGGCTGGACCGGCTGGCGCTCGGCGAGCTGTCGGACGCCTATCTGCTGCTGCGGCAGGTCGAGCACCGGCTGCAGATGGTGGAGGACCGGCAGACCCACCGGATGCCGCAGGACGGGCCGGGCCTCGCCCGCATCGCCAGCTTTCTCGGCATGACCGGCAGCGAAGCGCTGGTCGAGCGGCTGACCACCAGCATGCGCTGCGTGGAGGGCCATTACCTGCACGTCTTCGAGGGCATTGTGGGTGAGCTGCCCGATGGCGGCTTCGTCATGCCCGAGGGGCCGGAGGATGCGCCCGAGGCGCTGGCCGCGCTGGAGGCGATGGGCTTTCGCGACGCCGCCTCGGCGCTCGGCATGCTGCGGGGCTGGCAACAGGGGCGGGTGCGGGCGACCCGCAGCGAGCGCGCCCGTGCCCTGCTGGCCGGCCTGCTGCCCGGCCTGCTGGAGACCCTCGCCGCCGAGGCCGAGCCGGATGCGGTGCTGGCGCGCTTCGATGCCATGCTGTCGCGCCTGCCGGTGGGGGTGCAGATCCTCTCGATGATCCAACGCAACCCCGCCCTGCTCAAGCGCATCGCCATCATCCTGGGCGCCGCCCCGCCCTTTGCCGACCACCTCGCGCATTTCCCCGCCGCCTTTGAGGGGCTGTTGAGCAGCGATCCCGCGGCGTCGCTGCCCATGCTGGCCCGCGTGCGCGAGGCCCGGCACCTGGAGGAGGCGCTGGATGCCGCCCGCAGGCTCGCGACCGAGCGGCGCTTCGAGATCGACGCGGCGCTGCTGGAAGGCCGGCTTTCGGCCGATCAGGCCGGGCTCCTGCGCTCGGCCCTGGCCGAGGATGTGATGGGTGCGGTGATCCCGCGCGTGGCGGCCGAATTCGCCGGGCGCCACGGCCGCGTGGCCGGAGGGTCGCTGGCGGTGCTGGCGATGGGCAAGCTGGGTGGGCAGGAGATGCTGCCGGGCAGTGATCTCGATATCGTGCTGCTCTACGACCACGCCGCCGACGCAGAGGCCAGCCAGGGCGGGACCAGGTCTCTGGCCCCCAGCGACTACTTCATCCGCCTGTCGCACCAGATCGTGGCCGCGCTCTCCTCGCCCGGGGCGGAGGGGCAGCTCTTCGCGGTGGACATGCGGCTGCGGCCCACCGGCAACAAGGGCCCGGTGGCGACACGCCTCGCCAGTTTCGAGCGCTACCAGGCCGAGGAGGCGTGGAGCTGGGAGCGCATGGCGCTGATGCGCGCCCGGGTGGTGGCGGGGCCTGTGGCCTTTCGCCGGCGGGTGGGCCAGGCGCTGCGGGTGGCGCAGTTGCGGCCGCTGGCGCTGGGCCGCGCGCTGCACGATGCCGCAGCCATGCGCGCGCGCCTGCTGCGCGAGCTGCCGCCGGAAGGGCCCTGGGACCTCAAGGCCATGCCCGGCGGCATGATCGAGGTGGAGTTCATCGCACAGGGACTGCTGCTGGAACACGCGCCGCACCGGCCCGAATTGCTGCGCCACAACACCGCCGCGGCACTGGCGGCGCTGGGCGCGGCCGGGCTGCTGCCCGAGGCCGGGACGCTGGTCCGGGCGGAGCGGCTGTGGCGCAGCCTGCTCGGCCTGCGGCGGCTGATGATGGCAAGGCCGATGGACAACGAGCTCTCCCGCTCGGCCGAGGCGGTGCTGCTGCGCGGTGCGGGCCTGGCGCTGGGCGAGGCGCCGGTTGACGCGGCCGCCCTGCGCGCACAGATCGACAGCCATGCCGGCGCGGTGCGGGAGGCCTTCCTGCGCCATATCGGCCGCCACACAGCAGGAGAGAATGGATGAGCGGACCCAACCCCGGTGACGAGGCCCCTGAATTCGAGATGGCGGCGAGCGGCGGACGCACCGTCTCCTCGGCCGCGCTGAAGGGCCAGCCCTACCTGCTGTACTTCTACCCCAAGGCGGATACGCCGGGCTGCACCAAGCAGGCCTGCGGCATCCAGGAAGCGCTGCCGGCGCTGGGCAAGCTCAAGCTCACCGTGATCGGCGTCTCGCCCGACGCGATGCCGCCGATCGAGAAATTCGCCAAGAAATACAATCTGGAATTTCCGCTGGCGTCCGATCCCGAGCAGGTTACCGCGAAGGCCTATGGCGTGTGGGTGGAGAAATCGATGTACGGCAAGACCTATATGGGCATGGAACGGTCGAGCTTCCTGGTCGGGGCGGACGGCAAGATCGCGCAGGTCTGGCGGAAGGTGAAACCGGAGGCCCATGCGGCGGCGGTGCTGGAGGCGGCCAAGGGGCTGTGAGACGGGTGCCCCCTGGTAGGGGCTCTGCCCCTCCCAGACCCTCCCCGCCAGGGGCGAGCCGCCCCTGGACCGCCGTGGAATAAAGCCAAGGTGGGCGGGCTGCGCGAGCCGCGGGCGAAATGCTGGCGGCCCCCCTCCATCACCCGGACCATCTCACGGGTTCAAGGGGCCTTTAGGCCCTTTGCGGATGGGGTCTGGGGAAGGCGGAGGCTTCCTCAGGGGCAACGCGCGCAGCCCACTACCGCCACATCCGCCGCACCCGCAGAAACCCTGCATAGCCCAAATCCGCCACCCACCCTGCGCCCGGTACTCGCATCGCCCAGGCCAGCGGCCGGAAGGCGGGCAGGGCCGCCCAGATGTCGCCAAAGGCGCGCGCGCCCTGCACCAGCGTGCCATCGGGCCGGCGGACATGCATGGCGGCCAGGGCCTGTTCTCGGGTCAGGTCATCGCCGAGTGCGGAGACGTCGCATGCCGTCACATCGATGAATTGCAGGTTTTCCGCGCCGCGGGCGCGCCGGTACTGCGCGATCTCGCGCGAGCAGACGGGGCAGGCGCCGTCGTAATAGACCGTTGTCTGTGTCATGGCGCGGATATGGGGCGCTTGCGTCTGCGCGCCAGCATGCCATGTCCCGCGCATGAACCACATCGCCGCCCTTCCTCTCCACAGCATGCCGGCCTGGCTGGAGGCCGAGTTGCGGTCCGACCATGCCGGCGAGACCGGTGCGGTCATGATCTATCGCGGCATTCTGGCCGTGAGCCGTGACCGGGCCACGCGCGAATTCGCTGAGCGCCATATGGCGACCGAGGCCGGCCATCTCCGGCTGATCGAGCAGGTCTTGCCGCCCGAAAAACATTCCCGCCTCCTGCCGATCTGGCGCGTCGCGGGTTGGCTGACGGGGGCGATTCCCGCCCTGTTCGGCCCGCGCGCCATCTTCGCCACCATCGATGCGGTGGAGAGCTTTGTCGACCATCACTACCAGCAGCAGATCGACCGGCTGGATGCAGAAGCGGGCTTCCCCGCCCTGCGCGCCATGCTGGCGCAGTGCCAGGAGGAGGAGGTGCATCACCGCGACGAGGCGCGTGGCCTGGCCGATTCACCGCCCAGCCTGGCCCTGAAAAGCTGGACCTGGATGGTCGATGCCGGGTCGAAGGCGGCGGTCATGGCAGCGAAGCGGATTTGACCCAGCGCAAGGACAGACCGCCCCCGCGGTGATCCCATGCTCCCTCAACACGGGAGACAATCATGGCCATCCGCGACATCCTCGTCATCGTCGACGGCACCGCGCGCGACGCGGCGAACCTCACCCTCGCCTGCGGCCTGGCGGCCAGGCACGAGGCCCGGATCATCGGCCTGCGCTGCAGCGATCCTCTGGCGCCGGTGATGATGTATGCCGATCCTTCGGCCGGGCTGATGGTCGCCGACCTTCTGGAGGAGCTGCGGGTGAAGGCGCGCGCCGAGGCCGGCCTGCTGGAGGCGGCCTTCCGCGAGCGGCTGCGGATCGAGAATGTGCCGGGCGAATGGCGGTTTATCGAGGCCGCGGCCTGGAACCACGCCCCGGCCCAGGCGCGGCTGGCTGATCTCGTGGTGGCGGGGCAGCCCCATGGCGATGACCGGCTGGTGGAGGAGCTGCTGTTCCGCTCCGGCCGCCCCGTGCTGGTGGTGCCCAGGGTCGGCGAATACGCCCCTCCCGGCCGGCATATCCTCATCGGCTGGAACGCCAGCCGCGAGGCCACCCGCGCGGTGCATGACGCGATGCCGCTGCTGCGCAAGGCGGAGAGCGTGGCCGTGCTTGCCGCCGGCCCCGGCGACACATCCAGCCCCGATGCCGTGCCGGGCGCCGATATCGCGCAGCACCTCGCCCGCCACGGCGTGGTGGTGTCACTGGCTCGGGTGAGTGGCGCCGACGCCGATCCGGCGAACCTGCTGCTCAATGCCGCGGCCGATCGCGGCGCGGACCTCATCGTCATCGGTGGCTACGGCCATTCGCGGCTGCGTGAGATGGTGCTGGGCGGGGTCACGCGCAGCCTGCTGCACGAGATGACGGTGCCGGTGTTGTTCAGCCACTGATGGCCATGGCTGTGCCGGGATGCCGCCTCAGGCTTCGGCGCGCAGCCGCAGGATCTCGCGCAGCAGCCCTGTCGTGCTGCCGTCATGCTGGCCCGGTGCCACCGCGCGCTCCTCCAGCTCGGCCAGCAGCGGATTGGCGAGCTGCTTGCCCAGCTCCACGCCCCATTGGTCGAAAGGGTTGATGTTCCACAGCGCGCCGAGCACGGCGACTTTGTGCTCGTAGAGCGCGATGAGCTGGCCGAAGGTGAATGGCTCCAGCCTGGGCAGCAGGATGGTCGTACTCGGCCGGTCGCCCGGGAAGACGCGGTGCTGGACCAATTTCTCGATCGCCGCCTCATCGGTGCCAGCGACCCGCATCTCGGCGCGCACGGCGTCCGCGTCCTTGCCGGCCAGCAGGCCCTCGGCCTGGGCCAGGCCATGGGCGAGGAGGATGCGGTGGTTCTGCGTCCAGGGATGGTCCGGGCGGGCCACCAGGATGAAATCGACCGGCACAGGCTCGGGGCTCTGATGTACGAGCTGCATGAAGCTGTGCTGGGCGGAGGAGCCAGGCTCGCCGAATACCACAGGCCCGGTGGCGCGCGGCACCGGCTCGCCCTGCATCGTGACCCGCTTGCCCAGGCTTTCCATTTCCAGCTGCTGGAGATGCGCGGGCAGGCGGCGCAGGCGCTCATCATAGGGCAGCACGGCGCGCCGGTTCAGCCCCAGCGCGTTGACGTGCCACACCTCGGTCAGCGCCAGCAGAACGGGCAGGTTCTCCTCAAGCGGCGCGCGGAGGAAATGCAGGTCCATTGCCCTGGCACCCTCGAGCATCCGCTCGAAGCTGTCCCAGCCCAGCGCCAGCGCCAGCGATAGCCCGATGGCCGACCACATCGAGAAGCGCCCACCGACGTAATCGCCGAAGGGAAACACCCGCTCGGAGGGGATGCCGAATTCCGCGCAGGCCGACAGGTTGGTCGACAGCGCCGCCATATGCGACGCGGCCTTGTCCTCGCCCAGCGTCTCCGCCAGCCAGCCCTTGACCAGCACGGCATTGGCCATGGTTTCCTGGGTGGTGAAGGTCTTGCTGGCGACCAGCACCAGGGTGCGCGTGGGGTCGAGGGTGGCGAGAAGGGCGCGCCAGCCATGGCCATCGACATTGCCCAGATGCAGCGCCTGCATCGGAGAGGCCGGGTTGATCAGCGCTCGCACCGCCATGACCGGGCCGAGATCGCTGCCGCCGATGCCGATATTCAGCACATGGGTGAAGCGCTGGCCGGTGGCCCCGCGAAGGGCGCCGCCATGCACGGCCTGGGTGAAGGCATGCATCCGGCTGAGGGTGGAATGCACCTCTGCCGCGACGGCCGCACCGCCGGAGGCACGGCTGGCACCCACCGGCGCGCGCAGCGCCATGTGCAGGGCGCGGCGGTTCTCAGTCTCATTGACATGCTCGCCGGCGGCGATCGCGTCGCGCCGTGCTTCCACGCCCGAGGCGCGGGCGAGGCCGAGCAATGCCGCCATCGCCCGGCCGTCGATGGCTGTCTTGCTGATGTCGAGCAGCATGTTGTCGGCCCGGAAGGAGAGCCGTTGAAAACGTTCGGGATCGGCCGCGAAAAGCGGCCGTATCGTGTTCGGGGCCGTGCCATCGGCACGCTGTCTCTGCCCCGCGGCCATCACGGCTGACCATGCTTCTATCGACTTGTCACTCATATCAGCCTTCTACAGCCCAATCGGCTGTCCGGCTACCACGATCGAGAGGGGCGTTTCGCCAAATGCCCTGGCCGCCTGCGCGACATCCCCGCGCGTCAGCGCGGAAAGCCTGGCGGGGCGGCCGGCCAGCCAGGCCGGGGTTCTGTTGTTCTGCATCAGGCTCAACAGCCCGCCGGCAATGCGCCGGCTGTCGCTGAATTGCAGGGGCAGGGAGCCGTTGAGGAAATCCACCGCCTCGGAAAGTTCATCATTCGTGGGGCCGTCATTGGCCATGGCGCGCCAGCTCTGCTCCAGCAGCGCCAGCATGTCGGGCGCGTTGCGGTTGTCGGTGCTGGCCTGGCCGACGATCACGCCGCGGCCGAACAGGACATCCATGCCGGCGCCGATGCCATAGGTCAGGCCGCGCTCCTCGCGGATCAGCTTCATCAGGCGCGATGAAAAACCACCGCCGCCCAGGATGCGCAGCGCCACCTGCGTGGGCTCCCAGCTCGCATCCGTGGGCAGGGGGGCGTTCTGGCCGAATTGCACGGCGGATTGCGGCGCGGCTTTTTCCACCACCCGGCGGCCGAATTGCGCCAGCGCCGGCAGCTCGGGCAGGGCCGGCGGCGCGCCGCGCGGCAGGCCGCCGAACAGCGTCTGGATCGCCGCGCGCAATTCAGCCGCGGTGATGGCGCCGGCGGCGGCGATCAGCAGCCCTTCGCTGCGGAATTGCCGGGCGAGGGATTCGGTCAGCCCCGTGGCGGGAATGGCGGCGAAGCTCTCCGGGCTGGAGGAGCGCCCGGCGGGGTGGCCCGGGAAGCCCGCGGCCCAGAAGGCGCGGCTGGCGTTGCCGCGCGGCGTCTCGATCGCCTGCCGGGCGCCGACGATGGCACGCGCCCGCACCCGGTCGAGGTCCCGCGCCTCAAGCCTGGGTTCGGTCATAGCCAGTCGCGCCAGGCGGATGGCCTCGGGCAATGCGTCGCTGAGCGCGCGCAGGCTGCCGGAGGTGGAATCGCGCCCCACGCCGAAGCTGACCGAGACGCCGGCATCGCGCGCGGCATCGGCAAAGCCGACATTATCGAGGTCGCCGGCGCCCTCGGTCAGCATGGCGGCGGCGAGCGCCATCATGCCCTCATGGCCCACGGGGTCGAAGGCGGAGCCGCCGCGCCAGGCCCAGTTCATCGAGACGACCGGGACGGAAGGATCCTCGACGAGCCAGGCGGTGATGCCGGCCTCCTCGATGATGGTGATGGGCAGGGCGAAGGGCGCGCGCGGCGGCAGATCGGCCAGCGAGGTGGCGTTGGGGATCATACCGGCAGCAGCCAGCCGGTGGTGGCGAGCGGGTTGGACAGCACCGCGCGCGCCGCCTCATTGACCTGCGGCTGGGTCACCGCCCGCAGCCTCGCGGGCCAATACTCCGCCTCCTCGATCGGCAGCCCCAGCGTGAGGGTGCCGCCCAGCATGCGCGGCGCGGCGCCGATGCCGTCGAGCGCGAGCAGGGCGCCGGCCGTTTGCTGGCGGATGGCACGCGTGGTCTCGGCCTCCGTCACGCCGTCATCCAGCAGCTTTTTGATTTCGGTCATCACCGCGGCCTCCAGCGCCTCACGCGTCGTGGGCGCGCGCAGGGTGGCATAGACGGCGAAATTCGCGGCCCCCGCGGTCTCCCCATCATAGCCGGCGCTGGCGCTGACCGCGAGGCCGCCCTCCACCAGCGCGCGATGCAGGCGCGAGCCGGTGCCGCCGCCCAGGATATGGGCCAGGATTTCCAGAGGATGGGCGTGCCGGGTCTCGCCCCAGGTCATCGAGGGTGCGGCGATGGCGCGCACCAGCACCGCCTCGCGCGTGGCGGGCTCGCGGCGCTCGACCCTGTCTTCCACCGCGGTGGCGGGCGCTGCGTTTCGGGCGCGGGGGGTGAAGGGGCGGGCGGGCACCAGGCCGTAGGTGGCCTCGGCCAGTTCACGGGCGCGGGCCTCGGTCACGTCGCCGGCCAGGATCAGCGTGGCGTTCGCGGGCGAATAGCGGGCTGCGAAGAAATCCAGCATGTCCTGCCGGGAGATGGCGCGGATTTCCTCCGGCCAGCCGATGATAGGGCGGCCGCGCCAATGCTGGCGGCCCCACATCGCGGCATCGAATTCCTCCTGGAAGATGGAGCGCGGCTGGCTTTCGACGACCTGGCGGCGCTCCTCCAGCACGACCGAGCGCTCGGCCTCGAATTCATCGGGGTTGAAGGCGGGGCCGGCCATCCGGTCGGCCTCCATGCGCATCATCAATGCCAGGCGCGAGCTTTCGACATGCTGGAAATAGGCTGTGGTGTCGCGCGAGGTGAAGGCATTATCCTGCCCGCCTTCGCGCGCCACAAGCCGCGAGAAATCGCCCGAAGGGACATTCCCCGAGCCCTTGAACATCATGTGTTCCATGAAATGCGCGATGCCGGAGAGCCCGTGCGGGTCCTCGCCGGAGCCGGCGCCATAGAAGACGTAATGGGCGACCACAGGGGCCCGGCGGTTCTCGGCCAGCACGACCTTCAGGCCATTGCCCAGCACCCAGGTCTTGGCGCCGAAGAGCGGCCGGTCCCGGGGGGGCGCGGTCTGTGCCGCCACGGGCAGGGCGCGGGCGGCGGGAAGGGCAAGGGCTGCGGCGAAGGAGGCGCGTCGGGTCAGTTTCGGCATTCCTGGGAGATGGGGGGGCGCTTCCGGAATGGGAATGCCGGCCATGGGATTACTTTGTTGCAAATCACTTCAAACCCCTGCGCGGCCCCGCGTCCATACCCTGCCGGCGGGATACTCGACGCAAAGGTCCGGCCGGTGCATCAAACGGATCCGATGCCCGGAACAACCGGCCAGCGCGGAGGAGGCGACGCCCATGCAGACCATTCCCGGATGTCCAGCCAACCCGATGGGCCGCGGCTGATGCGCGCGGCATGGTGGGAGCGGAACGGCCCGGCGGCCGAGGTGCTGGTTCTGGGCGACATGCCCACGCCCAGCCCGGGCCCGGGCGAGGTGCTGGTGCGGGTGATGGCCAGCGGGGTGAACCCCTCCGACGTGAAGTTCCGCGCCGCCCGCCCGCCCGCCTTTGAACGCATCATCCCGCATAGCGATGGCGCGGGGGTGATCGAGGCGGTTGGCGAGGGCGTGGCTCCCTCGCGGATCGGCCAGCGCGTCTGGCTGTGGAATGGCGCCTGGAAGCGCGCCTTCGGCACCGCCGCCGAATATTTTTGTGCCCCCGCCGGCCAGGCGGTGGAATTGCCGGAGAACACGGATTTCGCCGCCGGCGCCTGCTTTGGCATTCCCGCGCTGACGGCGCTGCATGCGGCACTGACTGATGGCGGCGTTGCGGGCCAGAGCGTGCTGGTGCAGGGCGGTGCCGGGGCAGTGGGGCATTATGCCATCCAGTTCGCCCGGCTTCTGGGGGCGAGGCAGGTGCTGGCCACGGTCAGCGGGCCTGAAAAAGCCGCCCATGCCATGGCCGCCGGGGCGGATGCCACGATCAACTACCGCTCCGAGGATGTGGTGGCGCGCGTCCAGGCCCTGACCGGGGGGCGCGGGGTGGAGCGGGTGATCGAGATGGAATTGGCCGGCAATGCCGCAGCCCTGCCGGGGATGCTGGCGCCGGGCGGCTTCGTCGCGGTCTATGGTTCAAACAAGCCAGATGCGTCGTTGGCCTTCTTTCCCAACATCATGCTGGGCATCGGTTACCGCTTTTTCATCGTCTATGAGTTGAATGAGGCCGACCGGGCGCGGGCGGTGGGTGCGCTGAATGCCTGGGCGCGGGCCGGGCTGCTCCAGCACGCTGTGGCGGCGCGCCTGCCGCTGGACGACATTGTTGCCGCGCATCAGGCGGTGGAGCAGGGCAGCGCCATGGGCAATGTTGTCGTGGAGATCGAGTCCAATCAGAAATACGGATGATTTCTGTATTGATTGGACCGGCAATGCGGTTGCGCGATCTCAAACCCGGTGAAGGCGGGTTTGAGCGGTTTTCGCCGACACGCCGAAGCCCGGGAGACATCGCGGGCCGGTGCAACCCATCGCGCCCGCTCTAAGGATTTGCGCCGCCCCACACCCGAGGCAGCACAGCGCACACCTCGCTCGCAAACGGGAAACCCGCCCATAGAAACGGGGCAAGCTCTGAAGAGCCACCGCAACCTGCGATAAACCTGCCCGGCCTGGCCCCGGCAATGCTTCCGAACAATCGGGCGGGACGGTTCAGGTCACAGCCGATCGAACTGGAGGAAGCCAGGGAGAATCAGGTGCCCGTGCGCAGGCCAATGCCGGCGAACTTCTTGTTGAACTTTGCGACCTGGCCGCCGGTGTCGAGAATGCGCTGCACGCCCGTCCAGGCCGGATGGCTCTTCGGGTCGATGTCCAGGCGCAGCGTGTCGCCCGGCTTGCCCATGCAGGAACGCGTGGTGAAGGCGGTGCCGTCGGTCATCACGATGTTGATCGTGTGGTAGGCGGGATGGGTATCTGGCTTCATGGGAACATCTCGAACAAAGCAGTGTTTCGCGGCGCTGCGCGACAAGGCGCGGGCTATACCGCGGGTGCTGGTTGCGCACAAGGCGCATCGGAATGTCTGCTGTGAACGGCCCCGGTTTGTCGCCAGTTCCAACGCCTGAGCGGCCGGAGCGATGCCGGGCGGGTCAAGGCTCAGCTTTTCGCCTGCAGTGAAAGGCCCCGCGCAAGGCGAGGCTCTCGTTTGCTCGGCCGCCGCCCGACCGCACCCGCCACCCCTCCGCCGATCAAGCCGCGCCGCCCGCGGCCCAGCCGGAGGCCCAGGCCCATTGGAAATTGTAGCCACCGAGCCAGCCCGTGACGTCCACCGCCTCGCCGATGGCGAATAGGCCGGGCACGGCGCGGGCCTGGCAGTCGCGCGCGTGCAACTCATCGGTGGCGATGCCGCCCAATGTCACCTCGGCCTTGGCATACCCCTCGCTGCCCATGGGCGTGAGGCGCCAGTGCTTGGTGATCTCGGCCAATGCGGCGAGCGCGCGGTCTGGGGTATCGCCCAAGGGCCGGGCGGGCAGGTGGCGCTCGGCCAGGGCCTGGGCCAGGCGGGCGGGAAACAGCTGGGCCAGGGCGGTGCGGGCTTCGGCGCGGGGCCTTTCGCGCTTGGCGGCCAGCAGCGCGGCCGCCCCGTCCTGCCCCGGCAGCAGGTTCAGCGCGATGGCCTCGCCCTGCCGCCAATAGGAGGAGATCTGCAGGATGGCCGGGCCGGAGAGGCCGCGATGGGTGAACAGCATGCCCTCCTCGAAGCGGCGTTTGCCGGCGCTGGCCACCACGGGCAGCGAGACGCCGGCGAGGGGTTGCATCAGCGCCAGCTCATCGGCCCCGAAGGTCAACGGCACCAGGCCGGGCCTGGTTTCCACCACGCCCAGCCCGAATTGCCGGGCGGTGCGATGGGCCAGGTTGGTGGCGCCCATCTTGGGGATGGAGAGCCCGCCGGTGGCCAGCACGAGGGATGCCGCCTGCACCGTCCCGCGCGGCGTTTCCACCCGGAACCCGGGGCCATGGCTGATCGCGCCGATGCTCTGCTTCAGCCGGATCTCGACGCCCACGGCGGCGCATTCCGCCAGCAGCATGGCGACGATCTCGCGCGCCGAGCCGTCGCAGAACAATTGCCCCAGGGTCTTTTCATGAAAGGCGATGCCGTGGCGCTGCACCAGGGCGATGAAATCCGCCGGCCGGAAGCCTGCCAGCGCGCTTTTTGCGAAATGCGGGTTGGCGGAAATGAAATTCTCCGCCGTGCAATGCAGGTTGGTGAAGTTGCAGCGGCCGCCGCCGGAGATCAGGATCTTCTTGCCCGCCGCCTCGGCATGGTCGAGCAGCAGCACCCGCCGGCCGCGTTGGCCTGCACGCATGGCGCAGAACAGGCCGGCCGCGCCCGCACCCAGCACCACGACATCGAAAGCTTCCATGCCGCCATCTGCCACGCCTGGTGCGGGTTCGGAAAGGCGGCCCCCTCGACAGGATGCCGATTTATACTTAAGATATTGAAATTAAGAATTAATATAAACAGTTTTGCATAACAACATCTGTGCAGCCATGCGGATGACGCGGTAAGGGATGCACTTGAGCCTCACCACCGAAGGCCTTTATCGCCGGGCCACCGCTGGCGCCACCCTGGCCCTTGCCGGGGCCGCGGGCACCGCACTGGCGCAGACCGCGCCGGCCAATGCGGGCGGAGGCGACCTGTCGCGTCAGACGCCCGTTGACCTCGTCGTGGAACTCGGCACCGCCGATGGCCACCATCATTTCCGGCCGGACACGATCGCGCTGCGCACTGGCCTGCTGTACCGGCTGATCCTGCGCAATGTCAGCCAGGCGCCGCACGACTTCACCTCCGACTGGCTCGCCGCCTCGGTCTGGACGCGCAGGACGCAGGTCACCACCGACGGCCCCGATGGGCGGTCGCGGCTTATGGCCGAGATCAAGGGCGCGATCCGTGAGATCGAGGTCGATCCCGGCTTCGCCGCCGAATGGTGGTTCGTGCCGGTCCAGGCCGGCCGCTTCACCGATCTGCGATGCGGTATCTGCGCGCCCGATGGCCGCAGCCATGCGGAGCACGGGATGACCGGTACCATCATCATCAGTTAAGGCGCTTGACCGGCGCATGGCCGCGCGGGAAGGCTGCGGCATGCTCCGCCCCCCGCTGCTGTTCCGGATATGGTCCCTTGTGCCGCCGCTGCTCCCGGCGACGGCCGGGCTGTTCGTGCTGGCGCTGATCGTGAACGAGCTGCGCCGGGACGTGGTCGAGGTCATGCCCATCGGCGTGCCGGCCAGGCTGGCCGAGGCCGGTCTGACGCCCGAGGTGGTGGCGCTGCGCCTGCTCGATGGGGTGTCCCGGGTCGAGAACACCGTCCGCGGTGAGCCGCAGCGCCGCGCCGGCGCCGAGGTGGCGGGCAGCCAGCCCGATTTCACGGTGCCGATCGCCGGCATCTCGCTGCGTTCCGTGGCGCAGGTGATCCGCAACCTCTTCGGCATCGCCGAGTCCCGGGTTTCGGGCGAGGTGACGGTGGATGGCGATGCGCTGCGCATCCGCCTGCGGCTGACGGGCGAGGGGGTGATCGCCGATGAATACGCGGCCGACCCCTATGCGCTGATCGACCGCGCGGCGCCCTTCATCGTCAAGGCCACCCAGTCCACGCTCTATGCCTGGTGGCTGGCCGAGACGGCGCCGAGCGAGAGCGCGGTGCAGGGCAGCCTGCGCAGCATGCTGGCCGAGCCCGAGATGACGACGATGGAAAGCCGCACCCTGCGCCTGCTGCTCAGCCGCACCCTGATTCGCACCGGCCGCGCGGCCGAGGCGCTGGAGATCACCACCGCCCTGCTGGCCGAGCAGCCGCTCTACCCCAACGCGCTGTTCGGCCGCGCCCGCGCGCTGCGCGAACTCGGGCGGCTGGACGAAGCCATGGCCGAGATGCGCCGTGTGCAGGGCCTGCTGCCCACCGCCGCCTTCATCCATGTCGGCATCGCGCAGATCCTGCGCGACCGCGGCGACCCCCAGGCCGCCCTGGCCGAGCTGGCGCCTGCCCTGCCGCCCGGACGCGCCGATTCTCAGGCGCCAACCGAGGCGGCGCTGACCCTGCTGGCGCTGGGCCGCGATGCCGAGGCGCTGGCCCATGCCCAGCGCGCGGTGGCGCAGGATGGCAAGAACCCCTCGGCGCTCACGGCACTCGGCGCGGCGCTGCTGCGCCTGGGGCGGGCCGAGGAGGCGCTGGTGCAGCTCGACCGCGCCTTGGCCGAGGCGCCGATGTGGCAGGAGGGGCGGCTGTGGCGGATCGACGCGCTCCTGGCCTTGGGCCGAATGCCGGAGGCCAGGCTCGAACTGGAAGAACATGCCGAAGGCCTGGCGGCGGTGCCACGGCTGGCCGCGCCGGTGGCGGCGCTGCGGGCCCGGCTGGCGGGCTGATTTCGGAGCGATTTCGGGCCAGTTTCAGGACTTTCCGGTCGGCCATGCTGCAGGTTCTCCCGCGAAGGAGAACCCCCATGTGAACCACCCGCCGTCACCTTGCCGCCTTGTCGCTCGGCCTTGCCGCCCCTGCCCATGCCATGCTGGACCGCCCGGCGCGGATGATTCTGGGCTCCGCCCCGGGCGGCGCCACCGACACCACCGCCCGCCTGCTGGCGGCCGAACTGCGCGGCCGCTTCGCGCCGTTGATCCAGGTGGAGAACAGGCCCGGCGCCAGCAGCCGGCTGGGGTTGGAGGCGCTGCGCGGCGCCGCCGCCGATGGCAGCGTGATGAACCTGAGCCCGATGCCGACCCTCACGCTCTTCCCCCACGTCATGCCCCGCACCACGCGCTACGATCCCTTCACCGATTTCACCCCGGTGGCGACGCTGGGCTTGATGCCCTTTGTCTGGGTGGTGCGGGCCGAGCACCCGGCGCGCGACCTGCGCGGCTTTCTCGACGGGCTGGCGGGGCGTGAAGGCAATTTCGCCCCCAATGTCGTCGGCACGCCGCAGCACCTCATGGGCCTTTCCATCGCCGCACGGGCCGGTGTGCGGCTCACCGCCATCTCCTATCGCGGCGCCGTGCTGGCGCATCCCGACCTGCTGGCGGGGCGGATCGACAGCGCAATCAACCAATTGGGCGATGTAGCGGAACATTTGCGCGCCGGGCGGATGCGGGCGCTGGCGGTCAGCACGCCGCGCCGCCTATCCTGGCTGCCCGAGACGCCGACCTTCGCCGAAAGCGGCTTTCCGGGTTTGCCGCAGGATGAGGCCACCATCCTGCTTCTGCCCAAGGGCGCGCCGCGCCCAGTGGTGGAGGGGCTGCACGCGGCGGTGGTCGAAGCCGGCCGTAGCCCGGCCCTGCTGGAGGGCCTGGCCCGGCTGAATGTCACCCCCAACATCCTGGGTCCCGATGGGACGGCCGCGCGGCTGCGTGAGGAAAGTGCAGGCTTCGCTGGCCTGGTGCGGCAGACCGGCTTCACCGTGGAGGAGTGAGCGGCCTCAGCCCGCCTTGAGCAGGCGGGCGGCGCTGACGGCGAAATAGCTCAGCACGCCGTGGCAGCCCGCGCGCTTGAAGGCCATCAGCGTCTCCATCATGGCGCGGTCATGGTCCAGCCATCCCCGCTCGACCGCCGCCATCATCATCGAATACTCGCCGCTGACCTGATAGGCGTAGGTCGGCATGCCGAAGGTGTCGCGCACGCGGCGGACGATGTCGAGATAGGGCAGGCCGGGCTTGACCATGACCATGTCGGCGCCCTCGGCGATGTCGAGTGCCACCTCGCGCAGCGCCTCGTCGGAATTGGCGGGGTCCATCTGGTAGGTCTTCTTGTCGCGCAGCCGGACGCTGCCCGTCAGCGCCTCGCTGCCCACCGCGTCGCGGAAGGGGGCGTAGAGGCCGGAGGCGTATTTCGCCGCGTAGCTCATGATCCTGGTGTGGATCAGCCCCTCGGCGTCCAGCGCGGCACGAATGGTGCCGATCCGGCCATCCATCATATCCGAGGGCGCCACCACATCCACCCCCGCCTGCGCCATCAGCACGGCCATGCGGCAGAGGATTGTCACGGTTTCCTCATTGTCCACGTAGTCGTCACGGATCACCCCGTCATGGCCATGGGTTGTGTAGGTGTCCAGCGCCACATCGCCAATCAGGCCGAGGTTCGGATGCGCCGCCTTCAGCGCGCGGGCCGCGCGATTGAGGACATTGTCGGGGTCCAGCGCCTCGGTGCCATCCTCGTCGCGCTCGCCGATCGGCGTGTAGGGGAAGAGGGCGACGGCGGGGATGCCGAGCGCCACCGCCTCCGCCACATGCTCCGCCGCCAGATCGGCGCTGACCCGCACCACGCCGGGCATCGAGGCCACGGGGATGCGCTGCCCCACCCCCCTGCAGAGGAAGATCGGCCAGATCAGGTCGGCGGGCGAGAGCGTGTTCTCCGCCACCAGGCGGCGGTTCCAGTCATCGTAGCGGTTGCGCCGCATGCGCGTGCTGGGGAAGGAGCCGGCGAAGTTCACGCGACCCCCGATGGCTGAAGCGCGCTTGTCGCGCGGAAGGCTGAATCGGTGGTTTTCATGCCTCAAGCGCCTGCGACAGATCGGCGATGATGTCGTCGATATGCTCGATGCCGATGGAGAGCCTGACATAGCCGGGTGTGACGCCGGACATCGCCTGCTCCTCCAGCGAGAGCTGGCTGTGGGTGGTGGTGGCGGGATGGATCGCCAGCGACCGCGCATCGCCGATATTGGCGACGTGGTAGAACATCTTGAGGTGTTCGATGAAGGATTTGCCGGCCTCCGCCCCCGCCTTCAGCTCGAAGCCCAACAGCGAGCCGAAGCCGCCCTTGAGGATGGAAGCCCGCCGCGCCGCATCACCGGTGAAGAGGCTGGGATGGTTGACGCTGGCGACCTTGGGGTGGGTGGCGAGCCAGGCCGCCACCTTCGTCGCATTCTCGCAATGCCGCTCCATGCGCAGCGGCAGCGTCTCCAGCCCCTGGAGGAACATGAAGGCGTTGAAGGGCGACATCGCCGCACCCAGGTCGCGCAGCAGGCAGGTGCGCATGCGGATGATATAGGCCACGGGGCCCATGGGCTTCACCGCCTGGGTCCAGACGGCGCCGTGATAGGAGGGGTCGGGCTGGTTCAGCGTGGGGAAGCGGTCGCCCCAGGCCTCCCAATCGAAATTGCCGCCATCGACGATGATGCCGCCGATGCTCGTGCCATGGCCGCCGATCCATTTGGTGGTGGAATGCATCACCACGGCCGCACCCAGGGTCAGCGGCTTGCAGATCACCGGGGCGGCGGTGTTGTCCATGATCAGGGGCACGCCGATCTCGCGGCCGATGGCCGCCACCTCGGCGATGGGGAAGACCTGCAGCTTCGGGTTGGGCAGGGTCTCGGCATAATAGCATCGGGTGCGGGCATCGGTGGCCCTGCGGAAATTCTCGGGGTCGGCGGGGTCGACGAAACGCACCTCGATGCCGAATTGCTTCATGGTGTTGGCGAAGAGGTTCCAGGTGCCGCCATAGAGGTCGGTCGAGGAGACGATATTGTCGCCGGCCGCGCAAAGGTTCAGCACGCAGAACGCCGTCGCGGCCTGGCCCGAGCCCACGGCCAGCGCGGCCACGCCACCCTCCAGTTGGGCGATGCGGGTCTCCAGCGCATCGCAGGTCGGGTTCATGATGCGGGTGTAAATATTGCCCATCTCGGCCAGGCCGAAGAGGCGCGCGGCATGGCCGGTGTCCTGGAACTGGAAGGCCGTGGTCTGGTGAATCGGCACCGCCACGCTGCCGGTCGTGGGGTCGGCGCGGTGGGAGCCACCATGCAGCGCGATGGTTTCGGGGTTGGTATAGGCCATGATGGGGCGTCCTCCTGCTTGGCCGGCAGCCTGCCATCGCTGCGCCGCGGAAGGAAGCGCCTTGCGGGGCCCGCGCGCCGGGCGCAGGGTTTTGCCATGCGCGCTCTCATCGCCCTTCTCGTCCTTGTCCTCGCCCTCCCGGCCTGCGCCACGGGCCGGCAGAGCCTGACCATTCCGGGGCCCGATGGCCTGCGCCTGCAGGCCGAGCTTTTCCTGCCCGAGGGACCGCCGCGCGGCCCGGCGATCCTGGCGCTGCATGGCTGCTCGGGTTTTCGCCGGCGCGATGGGCAGATCACGGCGCTCTACCAGGCCTGGGCCGCGGAATTCACCAGCCGCGGCCAGGCCGTGCTGCTGCCCGACAGTTTTGCGTCGCGCGGCCAGGGCGAGCAATGCACGGTGCGCGACAGCCAGATCCGCCCGGGGCGCGAACGCCGGCAGGACGCCATTGCGGCGGCGAACTGGCTGGCGGCGCAACCCTTCGCCGCGCCGGGCGGCGTGGTGGCCATGGGCTGGTCGCATGGCGGCTCCACCGTGCTGTGGACCGCGGCCTTCCCGGAGGCGGCGCCGATCCGCGCCTATATCGCGATGTATCCCGGCTGCTTCCTGCCCAACCGCAGCGCGGGCTGGCGCAGTGCGGCGCCCATGCTGCTGCTGATCGGCGAGGCGGATGACTGGACGCCGGCGCGGCCCTGCCAGGAACTCGCCGGGCGCAACCAGGCGATGGTCCGCTTCCACAGCTACCCCGGCGCGCATCACGGCTTCGACGCGCCGGGCACGGCGCTGACCGAGCGATCGGGCCTCAACACGCCCAGTGGTCGGGCCACCTATGGTACCGACCACACGGCCCGGCGTGATGCGTTGCGGCGGGTGGCGGAATTCGTCGCCGGCCATGGCCGCTAGACCATGCTGCGTTCACATGCGTTCACTGCGCATGGTCTAGCCATTGCTGAGAGATGATTCAGCGTGTTCGGCGATTCCGCCTCAACGCATCATGCTCTAGGCCATGCTGCGTTCACATGCGTTCACTGCGCATGCCCTGGCCGTTGCTAAGAGATGATTCAGCGATTTCGGCGATTTCGCCTCAACGCATCATGCTCTAGCTCAGAACAGGCGCAAGCCGCCGAGGAAGGTATTGCCGCGCGGGCGCTGGATGACCGGCGTCTCGCCCTCCGTGGCCTGCCGGCCCAGGGCTGCATTCTCGCGCAGGCGCTGGGCTTCGCGCTCGGGGTCCACGGGCGTGCCGGGCTGGCCCGGGTCGCGCCAGAACATCAGTCGCTCGGCCAGATTGCGGTCGGGCGCATTGAGGCGGAGGCTTTCGTCATCGATGCGCTGGCGGATATCGGCGGGCGCGGCGCGGCCGGTGGCGGCCAGCAGGGCCTGCTCACCGGAGGAGGAGGTGGCGCTGCGGGTGCCGCGGCCGCCGAGCAGGGCGCCCGGCGCCAGCGTCGCCTCGGCCTGATCGCGGATCGAGATTTCCTGCGGCCGTGACGCACCCGGCCGCGGGGTGGGCAGGTTGCCCAGCGATGGCGGCATGGAGAGCGGCGCGCGGGTGGTGACCTGGAATTCGTCCGGCGCGTCGCGGGTGAATCCGAAGGTGCGCGCGGTGTCGCCGCCGCAGGCCGTCAGCCAGAGCGGAGCGGTCAGGGCGACCAGGGGGAGGAGCCTGGAGGAGGACTTGATGCTCATGCCGAATGCCTACTCTTGCCTTGGGGCCGAAACAAGGCGTCGGCGACGAGGATGATCACGCCCACCACGATCGCGGCATCGGCGAGGTTGAAGACGTACCAATGCCAGCCCCATGCGGAGGCATCGACGAAGTCGACGACGGCGCCGTAGCGGAAGCGGTCGATCACATTGCCGATGGCGCCACCCACGACCATGCCAAGGGCCAGGGCGACCCAGACCGTCTCGGCGCGCCAGAGCCAGCGCAGCAGAACGGCCACGATGATGGCGGCGAGGCCGGCCAGCATGATCGGGTTCCAGGCGCTCTCGCCCGAGAACAGCCCGAAGGTGACGCCGCGGTTCCAGACCATGGTGAGGTCGAGCGCGAAGGGCCCCGCCTCGAGGATGACGACGCTGCGCCGCGCCGGCAGGTCGAGCACCTCCAGGATCCACCATTTGCTGAGCTGGTCGAGGACCAGGATGATGGCGGCCAGGATGAGGCCGGGGCGTGCGGCTTGCATCAGGCGACCACGGCCTCGCAGCGCAGGCAGAGGGTGGGGTGGGCCGGGGAGCCACCGACTTCCTCCAGCACCCGCCAGCAGCGGTCGCATTTTTGGCCGCTGGCCGCGGTCACCTGGGCGATGACGTGAAGTTCCCGGCCCGTCGATCCGTCCGGCATTTCCAGGATGTCGCCGGTCGTCTCAGCCTTGCTCACGATGCAGAGTTCGCTCCAACCATCGGCGCTCAGGAGTTCCCGGTCCGCGCTGTTCTCCAGCCAGATCTTCACATGAGCCTGAAGGGATGAGCCTATCGCGCCCGTGTTGCGCTGCTGCTCGATCGCGGTGGTCACGCTGCGCCTGATTTCGCGAATACGCGCCCACTTCTCCGCCAGCGCCTCATCCCGCCATTCCCCAGGGATGGTGGGGAAAAGCTGGAGATGCACTGAGGAATCCTCGCCCGGGAAGCGCGCCAGCCAGGCCTCCTCCGCGGTGAAGCACAGCACCGGCGCGAGCCAGGTGGTCAGGCAGCGATGCAGATGGTCCAGCACCGTGCGCGCGGCGCGGCGGCGGGCGCTGTCCGGCGCGTCGCAATAGAGTGCGTCCTTGCGGATGTCGAAATAGAAGGCGCTGAGATCGTTGTTGCAAAAACCATGCAGCTCGGGGATCACGCCGGTCCAGTCGTAATCGCGCACCGCCTTGCGGATGCGGGTGTCGAGCTCGGCGAGGCGATGCAGAACCCAGCGTTCCAGCTCCGGCAGCTCGGCCAGGGGCAGGGCCTCGGCGTCGGAGAAACCCTCCAGGCTGCCCAGCAGCCAGCGCAGCGTGTTGCGGATGCGGCGGTAGATTTCGGCCTGCTGCTTCAGGATTTCCTTGCCGATGCGCAGATCCTGCGTGGTGTCTGAATTCATCACCCAGAGGCGCAGGATATCGGCGCCGTAGTCGCGGAGCACCTCCTGCGGCGCCGTGACATTGCCGGTGGATTTGGACATCTTCCGGCCCTGCTCATCGAGCACGAAGCCATGCGTCAGGATGGCCTTGAAGGGGGCCACGCCGCGGGTGCCGATGCTCTCGAGCAGCGAGGAATGGAACCAGCCGCGATGCTGGTCCGAGCCCTCGAGATAGAGATCGGCCGGGAAGGGCAGGTTGCGCGGGGCGAGGACGAAGGCGTGGGTCGAGCCGGACTCGAACCAGACATCCACGATGTCCATCACCTGCTCGTAATCGGCGGGGTCGCGGGTTTCGCCGAGGAAGCGCTGCGCGGCGCCGGGCTTGTACCAGGCGTCGGCACCTTCCTCGGAGAAGGCAGCGATGACGCGGTTCAGCACATCCTGGTCGCGCAGGGGGTGGCCGGTCGATTTGTCGACGAAGACGGCGATGGGCACGCCCCAGGCGCGCTGGCGGCTGATGCACCAGTCCGGCCGCGTGGCGACCATGCCGCCGATTCGGTTGCGTCCGGCATCGGGCACGAAATGGGTGGCGGCGATGGCGGCCATCGCCTTGTCGCGGATGGCGTTGGAATCGTCCATCGCGATGAACCATTGCGGCGTGGCGCGGTAGATGACCGGCTTTTTGGAGCGCCAGCTATGCGGGTAGGGGTGGTTGATGAAGCCTTTGCCGGCCAAGGTGCCAAGCACTTCCAGCGCCGCCCAGACTTTCTCGTGCGCCTTGAAGACATGCAGGCCAGTGAAGCCGGGGGCCTGGACGGTATAGGTGCCGTCATCCCCCACGCATTCCGGCACGGCGATGCCATGGGCACGGGCCAGGGCAAAATCCTCCTCGCCATGGCTGGGGGCGATGTGGACGAAGCCGGTGCCGGCATCGTCGGTGACGTAGTCGCCATCGAGCAGCGGCGCCTCGTAATTATAGGCATCGTCAAAGCCGCGCAGGGGCGCGGCGCAGACGGCACCGGCCAGCTCGGCCCCAGGAAAAACCCGCACCAGGGTATGGGCCGCGATGCCGCAGGCGGCGGTGACCTCGGGCAGCAGTTTCAGCGCCACCAGCAGCCGCGCGCCGGGCTTGACCAGTGAGCCCTCGGCCACGCCCTCCACATGCACCAGCGCGTATTCGATGTCGCTCTTATAGGCCAGCGCCCGGTTGGCCGGGATGGTCCAGGGCGTGGTCGTCCAGATCACGACCGATGCGCCGACCATATCGGCCGGCCCGCGCAGCATCTCGAATAGCGCGTAGAGGATCGCCGACTTGTGGTCGTGATACTCGATCTCGGCTTCGGCCAGCGCCGTCTTCTCCGTCGGGCTCCACATCACCGGCCTTAGGCCGCGATACAGCGAGCCATTCATCAAAAACCGCCCGATCTCCCCGGCGATGATCGCCTCCGACCGAAAATCCATCGTGGCGTAGCGCCCGGCCCAGTCGCCCTCGACGCCCAGACGGCGAAACTCCTCGCGCTGGAAATCCAGCCATTTCGCCGCATAGGCCCGGCATTCGGCCCGAAAATCCAGCACCGGCACGGCGTCCTTGTCCTGCTTGCGGGCGCGGTATTCCTCCTCGACCTTCCATTCGATCGGCAACCCGTGGCAGTCCCAGCCCGGCACGTAATCGGCATTGAAGCCGGCCATCTGTGCCGCGCGGTTGATCACATCCTTCAGGATCTTGTTCAGCGCGTGGCCGATATGCAGCGGGCCATTGGCATAGGGCGGGCCGTCATGCAGGACGAAGGGCGGGCGTTCCTTGGCCGCTTCGCGCAGGCGCTCATACATCCCCATTTCGGCCCAGCGGGCGAGCATGGCGGGCTCGCGCTTCGGCAGATCGCCGCGCATCGGGAAGGGCGTGTTGGGCAGGAAGACCGTGCTGCGATAATCGCGGGTCTCAGGCATGTCGTTCATGGGGTTTTCCGTGGGCGTTTGGCCCGGAAGCGGTGGCGCGCGGTGCTGACCCGACCTTCGTCAGAAGGCCGGGCGACGAATTCGTGCTGTGCGGCGCCTTGTCATGACGGAGATATGCGGGGTGACCCCCGGCCGGGTCAAGCCGCGAGTTCCGCCACCGCGGCCGCCACCGACATCGAAGCCGTCAGCCCCGGGCTCTCGATGCCGAAGAGATTGATCAGGCAGCCCTGCCCATGCACCGCCGGCCCCTGGACGGTGAAATCCTGGCTGGCAATCGCCGGCGGCACGATCTTGGGGCGAATGCCGGAATAGCCGGGCGCCAGCGACCCGTCCGGCAGGTCAGGCCAATAGCGGCGGATGGCGGCGTAAAACCCCTCGCAGCGCGCGGGGTCCACCTCGTAGTCGATCTCATCCACCCATTCGACATCCGGCCCGAAGCGCGCCTGGCCGCCGAGGTCGATCGTCAGATGCGTGCCCAGCCCACCCGCCACCGGCACCGGATAGATCAGGCGCGAGAAGGGGTTCCGAACGCCCACCAGCGAGAAATAGCTGCCCTTGGCGTAATAGGCGCGCGGCGTGAGCTGGCTGGGCATGCCCTGCAATTTCGCTGCGAGTTTCGGCGCGTGCAGCCCGGCGCTGTTCACCAGCAGCCGCGCCCGCAGCGTCATGGGATCGGCGCCGCCGACATCGATGATGGCGCCATCCTCGGTCAGCCGCCCGCCCAGCACCGGCGAATGGAAGACCAGCACCGCCCCGGCGGCCTCGGCATCGCCCTGCAGCGAGACCATGTAGGAATGGCTGTCGATGATGCCGGTGGAAGGGCTGAGCAGGGCCGCGGTGCATTCCAGCGCCGGCTCCATCGCCTGCGCCTCGGCGCGAGACAGGAACGCCAGGTCCGGCACGCCATTGGCCGCGGCGCGGGCCTGGATGGAGGCGAGCCGGCCCGCTTCCTCCTCGCTGGTGGCGACGATGAGCTTGGTGCAGTTCTCATGCGGCAAGCCACGCTCGCGGCAGTAATCGTAGAGCATATGCTTGCCCTGGACGCAGTGCTTCGCCATCAGGCTGCCCGCGGGATAGTAGATGCCTGCGTGTATCACCTCGGAATTGCGGGAGCTGGTCTCGGTGCCGATGCCCTCGGCGGCCTCCAGCACGATCACCTCGCGCCCGGCCAGCGCCAGCGCCCGGGCCACCGCGAGCCCGACCACGCCGGCACCCACCACAACGACATCGACATCTTCCATGGACGCAGCATAACCGCGAGACTGGTGGCTGGAACAGGGAGGGCCTCGCCATGGCATTCATCGGCCGTTCGGTCAGGCGCTTCGAGGATGCGCGTTTCCTCACCGGCCAGGGCCGGTACGTGGCGGATATGCCGGCGGAAGGCGCGCTGCACATGTCGGTGCTGCGCAGCCCGCATGCCCATGCGCGGGTCACTGGCATCGACGTCTCGGCGGCCGGGGCCTTCGTGCTGACGGCGGCCGATCTGGCCGGGGCTGGCATCGGCCGGCTGCCATGCACGGCGCAGATCGGCGTGCCTATCGCCATGGCGGAGCGTCCGGTCCTGGCCGAGGGCATGGTGCGCCATGTCGGCGAAGCGGTGGCCTTCGCCTTCGCTGAGACCGCCCAGGCGGCGCGCGACGCGGCCGAGCGGATCGTCGTGGATTACGAAGGCCTGCCGGCCAATGCCGACCCGCTGGCCGCCTTCGCCGCGCCTCCGCTGCACGCCCAGGCGCCGGACAACCGCGCTTTCGTCTGGCAGAAGGGCGACATCGCGGCCGTGGAAGCGGGTTTCGCCGCCGCCGCCTTCACCACCCATCTCGCCATCACCAATCAGCGCGTCACCTGCGCCCCCATCGAGACGCGCGCCGCCATCGCCTTCCCCGATGGCAGGCTGGTCTGCAACGGCCAGGCGGTGCACGGCATGCGCAGGCAGATCGCGACATGCATGGGCCTGGCGGAGGAGGCGCTGCATCTCATCGTCCCCGATGTCGGCGGCGGATTCGGTGTGAAGAACGTCCCCTTTCCGGAGCATGTCGGCCTTCTGCACGCCGCGCGCCTGCTGGGTCGGCCGGTGCGCTGGGTGGCCGAGCAGAGCGAGGAATTTTCCGGCTCGGCGCATGGCCGCGGCATGCACAGCCAGGCCTGGCTGGCGCTGGATGGCGAGGGCCGCATTCTGGCGCTGCGCGTCGATGGCGTGTCGGAGATGGGCGCCTATCTCTCGCCGCATGGCCCCTCCTGCGCGACCAATGCGGCCGGCACCGCCTATGGCGGCTGCTATGCCATCCCGGCCATCCATGTGCGGATGCAGGGGGCCTATACCAACACCGCGCCGCTGGAGGCCTATCGCGGCGCCGGCAAACCCGAGGCCAACCACATCATCGAGATGCTGATCGAGGCGGCGGCGCGCGAGCATGGTTTTGATGCAGGCGCGCTGCGGGCGAGGAATCTGGTCGACTCCCATCCGCACAATACGGCGATGGGCATGGTGATCGCCGACGGGCAATTCCCGAAAAACCTGGCCGCCGCCGAGGCGCTGGCCGACCGGGAGGGCTTTGCCGCCCGCCGCGCCGCCAGCGCGGCGCTGGGCAGGCTGCGCGGCCTGGGCCTCGCCTGCTTCATGGAGACGGCGCGCGGCGCCTTCGGCGAATGGGCCCGGGTTCGGCTGGATGTGGAGGGGCGGGTGGAGCTGGCGCTGGGCAGCCATTCCAACGGCCAGGGCCATGAGACCAGTTTTTGTCAGATCGCCGCCGACCATCTGGGCCTGCCGATGGAGGCGTTTTCCTATGTCCAGGGCGACACCTCGCGCATTGTGAAGGGCCAGGGCCATGGCGGCGCGCGCAGCCTGCACCAGGGCGGCCGCGCGATGGTCGAGGCAATGGATGCGCTGATCGATAAAGCCCGCCCGCTGGCCGCAAAGCTGCTCCAGGCCGAGAGCGTGGTGTTCGATGCCGGAAAATTTCGCGCCCCCAGCGGTGCCACGGTCGCGCTGACCGCACTCGGCCCATTGGAGGCCGAGGCCGAGCATGACAGCGCGCTCTGCACCTTCCCCCATGGCGCGCAGATCGCCGAGGTCGAGATCGACCCCGAGACCGGCGAGACCAGCCTCACCCGCTACATCGCCTGCGATGATTATGGCCGGCTGGTGAACCCCATGCTGACGATCGGCCAGGTCCAGGGTGGCCTGGCCCAGGGCATCGGCCAGGCGCTGATGGAGCGCATCGTCTATGACGAGGCGGCCCAGATGATCAGCGCAACCTTCATGGATTACGCCCTGCCGCGGGCGGCGGACCTTCCTGACCTGGAGGTGCACCTGCAGCCCGGCAGCCCGGCGAGCGTCAATCCGCTGGGGGTGAAGGGGGTGGGGCAGGCCGGCGCCATTGCGGCACCGCAGGTTGTGATGGCGGCCATGCTCGATGCGCTGGCGCCGCGGGGCGTGACCTGGATCGACATGCCGGCGCAACCAGAGGTTGTGTGGCGTGCGCTCGCGCGTGTGGCCTCAAGCTAAAGTGAAAATGGTTCAGAAAGGATCGGCGCGGTCGCGACGCAGCAGCAGGCGAAATGCGCCGCTCTGCCGGTCATGCCCGGTCACGGCATCCGCCAGCGCGTCCAACCATCCGGAAAACCACGCTTTTCCCCAGTCACCGGTATGCGCCATCGGGTTTTGCAGCACCGAATATCCCTCGGCAAAGGCGCGCCGCCCCGCGACATAGGCGTCATCGGTGACAAAAAGATCCTCGGGGTCGACATCTTCGGGCATGGAAGGCTTGTGCCACGCGAGGGGCGGTGACGTCACGCCCCGAAACGCAATGACGGAATTGTGGCCATCAGCCGCCCCGGCATGGCATAAATTCGGTGTGACGCCGAACAATCGCCGCCTCGCATTGCTGGTATCGGCCTTCGCTGTCGCCCTGGGCATGGCGGCGGCGATCTGGTTCGCCACCGCCGCCTGGGTCCAGCGCGAGGAGCGTTCGGCGACGACGATCGCCCTGGCCCGGGCCAATCTGGGTGCCGAGGCGCTTGAGCAGCATATGCTTCGTGTGGTCGACCAGGTGGAGGGCATCTTCGACCTGATGGCCAATCGCCAGCGCAGCCTGGAGGCGGCTGACCAGGCGGCGCAGATGGCGCTGGAGGCGCAGCTCCAGAGCCAGCTTCGTCGGCGGGTGGGCGAGTTCAGCCAGGTCGCATTGGCGGGGTTGGATGGGAATATCCGCTGGACCGCATCGTCCAGCGGCAATGCGTCCCTGGTCTATGTCGGTGATCGGGAGTATTTCCGTGTGCCGCGCGCGGGGCTGCCTGATCTCTTCGTGTCCGAGCAGATGCAAAGCCGGTTCAACGGGCGCTGGACCATGGTGTTCTCACGCGCCATCCGCGATCGCGCCGGTGAGATCGTGGGGGTCGCATTGGTCTCGGTCGATCCTGTCGCCCTGTCGCGGCGGCTGACCGAGGTGGGGATCGGCGCCAATGGCATCGCCCTGCTGCTGCGGCGTGACGGCGCGATGCTGGCGCGCTCACCCGATGAACTGGCCGGCCGCACCCAGCGCGCCCAACCGACCCATCCCGTCTTCGGCGCCATCCGCCTGTCGCGCGGCGGACAGCTCGAGATCGCCAATCCCGATGACGGAAGGCCCGAGCTGATCGGTTACCGCGCGCTGCGCACCGCGCCGCTGGTGGTGGTGGTGGCGCTCGATGCGACGCGCGAGCTGGCGGCGGTGCATGGGCTGCGCAACGCGGCCTTCGTCGCCGCCAGCGTGATCACCCTGCTGACGGGTGCGGGGCTGATGCTGGGCGTGCTCTTCGCCGAGCGCTGGCGCAATCGCGCGGCGCTGGACACCGCGCGGGCGGAGCGGGAGGCGGCGCTGGAATCCCTCGCGCAGGGCCAGCGCATGGAGGCGCTGGGCCGGCTTGCCGGCGGCGTCGCGCATGACATCAACAATGTGCTGCAGGCGGTGCTCGGCGGCGCGCGGCTGATCGTCAAGCGCAGCCAGGACCAGGGCGTGCATCGCCTGGCGTTGCTGGTGAGCGAGGCGGCCGAGCGCGGCGGCGCGGTGACCCGGCGGCTGCTCGCCTTCGCCCGGCGCGACAGTCTGGAGGCCGAATCGCTGGCGGTGCAGCCGCTGCTGGAGGGGGTGCGCGAGGTGCTGGCCCATACCCTGGGGGCTGCGGTGCATGTCCGGCTGCGGGTTGCGCCCGGCGTGCCGAATGTGCTGGCCGACAGGCCGCAGTTGGAGACGGTGCTGGTCAACCTCGCGATCAATGCGCGCGATGCCATGATGCCCCTGGGTGGCACGCTGGAGATCGGCGCCGCGCCCGACATCGTCTCGGCCCGCCATGCCGGGCGCTTGGCGCCAGGCGCCTATGTCCGGCTCTCGGTCAGCGATACCGGCTGCGGCATGGATGCCGAGACCCTGCGCCGCGCCACCGAGCCCTTTTTCACGACCAAGGACAAGGGCCAGGGCACCGGCCTCGGCCTCGCCATGGCGCAGGGTTTTTGCGAGCAATCCGGCGGCATGCTGGATATCCGCAGCGTGCAGGGGCAGGGCACCCGGGTGACGCTGTGGCTGCCGCAGGCGCCGGCGCTCAGTTCGGTGCTGCAGCCGGTGGGCGCCAGGAGCGTGGGCAATCAGCGGCGCTGCCATGTCATGCTGGTGGATGACGAGCCCGAGGTGCTGGCGGTGCTGGCGGCCGGGCTGCGCGAGCATGGCCACAGCGTGGTCGCGGCCGGCGGAGGGCTGGAGGCGCTGGGTGCCTTCGCCGCCGATCCGTCTATCGAGTTGCTGGTGACCGATCTGTCGATGCCCGGGATCGACGGGCTGAAGCTGATCGAGGAGGTGCGCCGGCTGCGCCCTGGCCTGCCGGCCGTGCTGGTCACCGGTTTCGTGGCCGAGGCGGAGGATGTGCTGGAGCAGGCAGCGGAGGCGGGACCGATGGCGGTGCTGCGCAAGCCGGTCACCGCGGAGATGCTGAGCGTGCGCCTGAGCGCCTTGCTGCTGCCGCAAAAATTGCATGTATGATGCGCGCCTTGTGATAGGTTGCGCCGCACCTCGGGGGAGGTGCGGCTTGGAATGACATGCATGGGGGATGTGCATGACGGAGTTTTTCACCCGCAGGGCGCTGCCGCCCCTGGGGTTGTTCGTGGCAGCGCTGGTGTCCGGCTGCGGTGGCGGTGGTGCCACCCGGGCGCCGCGCGTGGCCGGCGTTGGCAGCTATCAGGGCGGCGCGGCGATGTCCTGCGTGCCCTTTGCCCGGGCGCGCACCGGCATCGAACTGCGCGGCGATGCCTGGGAATGGTGGGATGCCGCGGCTGGCCGCTATCAGCGCGGCCGGAGCCCGGCCGCGGGCCATGTCCTGGTCTTCGGCCGCACCAGGCGGCTGCCGCAGGGTCATGTCTCGGTGGTGCGTCGCGTCACCGGCCGGCGCGAGATCCGGGTCGACCACGCCAATTGGGCCGAGGCCGGCGGCCAGGGCCGAGGCCGGGTGTCCGAGGATCAGCCGGTGCTCGACGTGTCTGGCGCCAATGACTGGTCGGCCTTGCGGGTCTGGTTCCCGCCGATCCAGGATTTTGGCAACACCGTCTTCGCCGCGCATGGCTTCATCTCGCCAAGGCTGGTGATGGCCGAAAGGTAATCCTGCGCGCGCATCCGGTATCGGGCGGCGCCCGTATGGCAGGCAGCGGGGCCGGTTGGGCCTCGCGCCAACCCGTTCGGAGCATTCCCCATGACCAAAACCCTCCGCCTGGCGCTGATGGCCTCCGCCGCCATTCTCGCAGCCCAGGCTGCCCAGGCCGCGACCATTGTCGCGCTCACCGCCGACAGCCAGCTCATCAGCATCGACAGTGAAACCCGCCGCGCCATGCCGGCCAGGCGCATCACCGGCGCCGATGGCCAGGTGGTGGGCATCGACCAGCGGCCGCAGGATGGCCGGCTCTATGGCATCACCGCCACCGGCCAGATCATCACCATCGATCCGGCCAATGGCCGCGCGACGCAGGTCTCGCGCCTCAACACCAGCTTCCAGCCCGCCGGCCGCGCGGTGTTCGACTTCAACCCCGTCGCCAACCGCGTGCGTGTCATGAGCCTGGACGGCCAGAACCTGCGGGTGAATGTGGAAACCGGCGAGGCGGTGACCGATGGCCGGCTGAAGAATGTCGCCGGCGCCCTGGGCGAGGTGATGCCGCGCATCGTCGCCGGCGCCTATACCAACAGCGTCGCGGGTGCGACCGCCACCATGCTGCTGACGATCGATACCAGCCAGAACGCGCTGAATGTGCAGAACCCCCCCAATGACGGCGTGCAGAGCCCGCGCGCCCGTCTCTCGGCGCAGGTCCCGGCCGGCGTGGCGATGGATATCCTCAGCGATGGCACGGCCAATACCGGCTTCGTCATGGCGGGTGCGACGCTGCACACGCTCGATGTCATGACCGGCGCGCTGACCGCCCGCGGCAATGTGACCCTGCCGCGCGGCGCCGAGGTGATCGACATCGCCGCGATGCGGTGAGGCCCATACCCCGGGCGACCGGGGTTTGAGGCGCGCCCCCGCGAACACTTCAAGGCCCGCCCGACTGCCCCAATCCCGCGGGCGGTCCGGCGCGGGGGAGAGCGCGGATGAACCGGCGGCGGGGCGACCCTCCGCCGGTTCTCCATGCCGGCGTCAGTTCTTCGCCGGCGCCGGTTCGTGGCCGCGGGTGCGCCACAGCGAGTAGAGGATGCCGCCCGCGATCAGCGCCAGCGTCACGCTGAGCGAGATGGCAGGGTTGAGCTTGCCCACGATGTTGTTCCAGAAGATCTTCAGGCCGATGAAGACCAGCACCATGGCGAGTGCGTATTTCAGGTATTCGAAGCGGTGCACCATCGCCGCCAGTGCGAAATACAGCGCCCGCAGGCCCAGAATGGCCATGATATTGGCGGTATAGACCACGAAGGTGTCGGTGGTGATGGCGAAGATCGCCGGCACGCTGTCCACCGCGAAGACCAGGTCGGCGATGTTGATGATCACCAGCGCCAGGAACAGCGGCGTGGCCCAGAGCACGATCTTGCCGCTGACCGGATCGGCCTGGCGGATGAAGAATTTTTCGCCGTGCAGTTCCTGCGTCACCCGCATCCGCTTGGTCATGAACTTGACCACCGGGTTTTTCGAAACATCGGTGTCGCCCTCGGGCACCACCAGCATCTTGATGCCGGTGGCGATGAGGAAGGCGCCGAAGAAATACAGGATCCAGTCATATTCCTGCACCAGCGCCGCACCCACGCCGATCATCAGGCCACGCAGGATGATCACGGCCACGATGCCCCAGACCAGCGCGCGGTACTGATATTTCCGCGGGATCGCGAAATAGCCGAAGATCAGGCTGATGACGAAGACATTGTCGATCGACAGCGCCTTCTCGATGAAGAAACCGGTGAAATAGGTGAGACCGGCATGCTCGCCATCCTCGGTGGTGATCCAGCCGGCATCATAGGCCAGCCAGATGACGGCGCCGAAGACCATCGAGAAGCCGATATAGAAGGCGGAGAGCACGAGGCTCTCGCGGATGCCCATCTCCTTGTCGGTCTTGTTCAGCACGCCCAGGTCGAAGGCGAGCAAGGCGCCCACCACCGCCAGAAATGCCACCCACATCCAGATGGGTTTGCCGATCCACTCGGCGGTCAGGAATTCCATATCGTCCAATCCTCGTCTCTGCGCGCCACCGGGCCGGCTTGGACCGGCGGCTGGTTCTGCGGATGTCCGACATCATGCCGGCGGTGCGTGAATGTACCGCTGGGGCATCAGAGGGGCCCGGACCGTGGTCGTATGGACGAAACGTGGATCGAATGCAATTTTAAATCCAAGTGGAACGCTTTCTTTTCGCCGTTCCGCATCGCAGGGCTTCCGATCCGGGGGCCGGCGCACTAGGTTCCGCCCACACGCCCCTGGGGCACCGGTTGGTTTCATGCCCGCCGGCATCAACATTCGAGGTCGAGGCTACGCCATGGGTTCGTTCAGCATCTGGCATTGGTTGGTTGTGCTGCTGGTCGTGCTGCTGCTTTTCGGCGGCAACAAGATCAGCGGCCTGATGGGCGACCTGGCGAAGGGCATCAAATCCTTCAAGGCGAACATCAAGGAAGACGAGAAGGACGCCTCGATGGCGGCCGAGGCAGCGCCGCCCGCGGCGGCCACCGGTTCCATCCAGGGACCGCAGGGTGCGACCGCGCAGCCGGCCACCGCGCAGCCCGCCGCCGCGCAGCCCGCCCCCGCGCAGGCTGCCGGCACCTCCCGCCCGGCCGCCTGAGACCGACGTGACCACGGGCGCCCCCGGGACCCACCCGGAGGCCATACCGGGTGCCGTCGCCGCCGCGATCGTCGAGGCCGGCCGCAGGATGGACGCTCGTGGCTGGGTTCCGGCGACGGCGGGCAATTTCTCTATGCGCCTGGGCGCGGGCCGCATCGCCATCACGCGCTCGGGCTTTCACAAGGGGTTCCTGACGCCCGAAAGCCTTATGGTCGTCGATGAGCAGGGCGCCGCCGAGGACAGCAATGCCCGCCCCTCGGCCGAAACCGGCCTGCATTGCGGCATATATCGCCGCTTCCCCGAGGCCGGCGCCGCGCTGCATGGCCATTCCGTGCCTTGCACCGTGCTCTCGCGCCTGGCCGGGCCCAGCATCATGCTGTGCGGCTATGAATTGCTGAAGGCCTTTCCCGGCCTGCCCAGCCATGAAGCCAGCATCGCGCTGCCCGTTGTGGACAATGACCAGGATATCGCGCGCATGCAGCGCGGGCTCGATGCGCTTTGGGCGGGGCAGGCATCGCCGCTGCCGGGCTACCTCATCCGCGGTCATGGCATATATGTATGGGGTCGGGACATGCCGCAGGCGATGCTGCGCCTCGAAGCCCTGGAATTCATGCTGGAATGCGAACTCGAACAGAGGAGGCTGCGATGAGCCTGTTGACAATCCGCCACGCCACCACCGGCGAGGAAGAGCTGCGCACCGATGACGTGGTGGAGATCGCCGAAGTGCTGGGCGGCCTCGGCGTGCGTTTCGAACGCTGGGGCGTGACGCCGCTGCCCACCGGCGCCGATGCCGATGCCGTGCTGGCCGCCTACAGGCCGCGGCTGGACGCGTTCATGGGCGAGACCGGCGCCGGCACCGCCGACGTCATCAAGCTCGATCCCTCGCATCCCATGAAGGATGCGATGCGCCAGAAATTTCTCTCCGAGCACACCCATACTGAGGATGAGGTGCGCTTCTTCCATGAGGGTGCGGGCAATTTCGTCCTCCATATCGGTGGCCGGGTCTATGACGCGCATTGCACCGCGGGCGACCTGATTTCGGTGCCCGCCAATGTCACCCATTGGTTCGATGCCGGCACCGAGCCGAACTTCACCGTGTTGCGCGTCTTCACCGACACCACGGGCTGGACGCCGCACTACACCGGCTCCGACCTCGCAGAGCGCTTCCCCGCGATCGCGGAGTGATGCCGCCGAAACTGGTGCTCACCGATATCGAGGGCACCACGACGGCCATCGCCTTCGTCCACAACACGCTGTTCCCCTTCGTGGCCCAGGCCCTGCCGGAATTCCTGGCGTTGCATCAGGATGTGCCGGAGGTGGCGGCTGTGCTGGCCGATGTCTCAGCGGCGGAACCGGCGCGGCCGCCGCTGGCCACGCTTCAGGGTTGGATGGCTGGGGATGCCAAGGTCACGCCGCTCAAGGCGCTGCAGGGCATCATGTGGCGCCAGGGCTATGCCGATGGCCGGCTGCGCGGCCATCTCTGGCCCGACGTGGCGCCGGCGCTGCGGGCCTGGCACGCCGCCGGCACGCGGCTCGCGGTCTATTCGTCGGGCAGCGAGGAGGCGCAGCGGCTGCTCTTCGGCTTCTCCGAGGCAGGGGATCTGGCGCCGCTGTTCGACGGTTTCTTCGACACCAGGATGGGCATGAAGCGTGAGGCGGCGAGCTATCTGCGCATCGCGGCCGAACTGGAATTGCCGCCGGCCGATATCCTTTTCCTCTCCGACGTGACCGAGGAGCTCGATGCCGCGGGGGATGCCGGGATGCGCTGCTGCCAGCTCGTCCGGCCGGAGGATGGCACGAAGCCCGGCAGCCGCCATCCGCGTGCGCGGGACTTCAGCGAGGTGGCGCGCGACTTCGCATTGCAGCAGGACGGGTGACATTCCGGCGCAACACGGTCTAGACTCACAACGCCCTGACTGTGTCAGGGCGTTGTGAGTCTAGCTTTGCTTGGCCCGGCAATTGGCGCTCTGGGTGTTTCCACCCAGAGCGATTGCGGTCTAGAAGCGCCCAGCCGCCACGCGGAGCAGCCACATGATCCAGGCCTATAATGTCGAGAACGGGCACATGGTGCTGCGCGAGGGTCTGCCCACGGCGGCCGAGCTGCGCGCCGCGGTCTGGATCGACCTGCTGAACCCGACCACGGCCGAGGAGCACGCGGTGCAGGACGCGCTGCGGGTCGAGGTGCCGACGCGCGAGGAAATGCAGGAGATCGAAAGCTCCTCGCGGCTCTACAAGGAGGCCGATGACCTCTTCCTGACCGCGAATTTCCTCTACGGCATGGATGCCGGCGAATTCGGCTCCACGGCGATTTCCTTCGTGCTGACCAACACCACCCTGATCACCGTGCGCTACGCCACGCCCAAGGCCTTCCCCACCTTCGCCGCGCGCTGCCAGAAGGCACCGATGATGCTGCACAGCGCCGATGGCGTGATGTTGCATCTCTTCGAGCAGATCGTGGACCGGCTGGCCGATATCCTGGAGCGCATCGGCGGCGACATGGACCGCGCCAGCACCAAATCCTTCCAGGCCGCGCGCGGCGACATGAAGGTGAACCAGCGCAGCCGGGCGCTGAAGGAGGTGCTGATCACGCTCGGCCAGGTCGGCGAAGTCACCACCCGCGCCTCGGAAACGCTGCTCGGGCTGAACCGCATTCTCACCTTCGTCGGCGCCGAGAAAAGCACGGCCATCCGCAAGGAGAACCAGGGCACCATCAAGACCCTGGTGCGCGATGTGCGCTCGCTGGTGGAACACGCGAATTTTCTGAACTCCCGCGCGACCTTCCTGCTCGATGCGGTGCTGGGCATCATCAATGTCGAGCAGAACGGTATCATCAAGACTTTCACCGTTGTCTCGGTGGCACTGATGCCGCCCACCCTCATCGCCAGCATTTACGGTATGAACTTTCAGCACATGCCGGAGCTGGAATGGACCATCGGCTACCCGCTGGCGCTGCTGTTGATGATCGGCACCGGCGTGCTCCCGGTGCTGTTCTTCAAGCGCAAGGGTTGGCTGTAACGCGCGAATTTTCGCTGCATCATTCGCGTGAAGGTTGTATTTTCGGCGATATGACAAGTTCTGGCTTTGACCCCGAACGGCTTGGGCCGCTGCGTGACACGATGAGCCCGGATGATTTCCAGCACCTCGTTCAGCTCTTCGCAAAGGATCTCGGGCTGCGCCTGACAATGCTCGATGATGCATTGCGAGGCGATGATCGCGCGGGTGTCCAGGCCTCCGCGCATGCCATCCGTGGCCTGGCCGGCAATATGGGCGCGGATGCGCTTGCCAGGCACGCGGCTGAACTCGAGGCCGTCGCCCATGATGTCGGGCGCGAGGCTTTGGCCCTGGGCTTCGCGCTGCTGCTCGACGCGGCGACCCGCGCCCAGGCCGGGCTGGAGGCGATGCTGGAAGGCTGATGCGCACCTGCCATCGTCCGGCCCTCAGAAGGGCAGGAGAATATCCAGGATCTGCGTGCCGATGCGCGGCTGCTGCACATCACTGAGCGCGCCCCGGCCGCCATAGGCGATCCTGGCCTCGGCCAGCCTGTCATGTCGCACGGTATTGTCCGAGGCGATGTCCTGCGGTCGCAGCACGCCCTGGATGGACAATTCGCGCAGCTCATTGTTGACCCGCACCTCCTGCCGGCCGGCGATGACGAGATTGCCGTTGGGCAGGCTCTGCATCACGGTCGCGGCAACGCGCAGGTTGATCGCCTCATTGCGCCGCACCTCGCCCTGGCCATTGCCCACATTGCTGCTGTTGGTGTTGAGCAGGGTGGACGGGTTGACGCTTTCGGGCAGGATGCGGCCGGTGCTGGCCTCCAGCCCCAGCAGGTTGGGCGTGCCCAGGCTCTGCGTATTGGTGCGGGTGCTCTGGGTGCGGTTCTGCAGCTGGGCGTCGTCGGCCACGGCCACCAGGATGGTCACGAGATCGCCGACCTGGGCGGCGCGCTGGTCGCGCAGGAAGGTGCGGCTGCCCTGGCGCCAGAGCGAGTTGGAGGGTGCCGCCGCCTCCTGCGGCGCCGGCGTGGGCATCGAGACCGGCCGCCAGGCCGGATCGGCGGCGGGGTTGGTGATGGGCGAGAGCGGCGGCGGGCGGCCCACCCGGGACAGCCGGTCGGCCTGGCCGCAGGCGCCGAGCGCGAGCGGGAGGAGGAGGAGGGCGCGGCGCATCAGTTCCGCCCAGCCCCCTGGCTGGGCACGGTGCCCAGCGCCACCCGAACCCGGCCCGGGCCGATCACCTGCCCTTCCAGCACCGCGCGCGAGGCGAGGTTCATCACCGGCACCATCGCGCCGCGTGGCGCCGCTTCCAGCGCCCGTCCGGCCGCGGTCAGCGTGATGCCCGGCGCATCGAGCAGCAGGGTGACGGGCTGGTTGCGCCCGACCAGGCTGGGCGGGCCGAGATCGACCAGCGCGAACATCCCCTCCAGGGCCAGAGGCCGGTGGGTTTCCTGCCCCACCACCTGGTCCAGCCGGCTTGCCATGCCTGGCCGCACGCGCTCGGCCCGCAGCCGAATTTCCCGCGCATCGGCGGCGCGGATCACCTCGCCCAGCGCGATGCGGCGGGTGGCGATCACCACCGGCAGGGTGGGCACGGCGCGGCCGGTGATGCGCAGCCGCTGGGTGGCCATGCCATCGGCCATCACCACCAGGGTGGCGGCGAAGCGGTTGCCCGGGCTCTCCAGCGCCGCGCCCTCCAGCGTCGCCTGATGCAGCGCGGCCGTCGGCAGCATGGGGGGCGTCCAGCCGTTGATCTCCAATTCGGTGGCGGCATCGAGGCCGACCCGGGAAAACTCCTCGCGCAGCAACGCCTCGACCTCGCTGCGCGGCATCGCGCGGCCGGGGCGTTCCACCACCACGCGGTCGTTCTGCGACATCGGCCGCCAGTTCACGCCATAGCTGCGGGCGATGGCGGCGAGCTGCGCGGCCTCGATCACCATGCGCCGCCCCGGCGCCGGCGCCGAGCCGAGCGTGGCCGCACCCCGCGCGCCGGGATTGTCCCACAGATCCTGCACCCTGATGACCTGGTCCTCGATGACGGCCTGGGAACGGAGGAACGCCATCTCCTGCGCCATGGCGGGGGCGGCGCAGAGCAGCAGAAAAACCAGCGCGCGCATCACTTCAGCCTCGTGAGCGTCGAGAGCATTTCGTCGGACGCGGTGATGACGCGGCTGTTCATCTCATAGGCGCGCTGGGCAGTGATAAGCGCCGTGATCTCCTGCACCGTGTTCACGTTCGATGTCTCGATGAAGCCCTGCATCACCGTGCCATGGCCGGGCTGGCCGGGGGCCGCGGCCTGCGGCTGGCCGGAGGCGGGGGTGGCCAAGAAGAGGTTGTCGCCCACCGCCTCCAGCCCGCCCTCATTGGCGAAGATCGCGGTCTGCAGCTGGCCGACATTCTGCGGTGCCACCTGTCCGTCGAGCCTGGCCAGCACCTCGCCCGAGGTGTTGATGGTGACGTCGCGCGCCGCGGCGGGGATGGTGATGCCGGGCTGCACCACATAGCCCTCGGCCGTCACCAGCGTGCCTTCGGGCGAAAGGGCGAAGGTGCCGTCGCGGCTATAGGCCACCTCGCCCGAGGGCAGGGCGATCTGAAAGAAGCCGTTGCCGCGGATGGCGAGGTCAAAGCGGTTCTCGGTCTGCTGCAGGTTGCCCTGCTCGCTGATCCGGTAGATCGCCGCCGTGCGCACGCCCAGGCCGACCTGCGCGCCCGATGGCAGCACCGAGCCGGTGTCCGAGCTCTGCGAGCCCACCCGGCGCAGGTTCTGATAGATGAGATCCTGGAATTCGGCGCGGCGCCGCTTGTAGCCGGTGGTCGTCATGTTCGCGAGGTTGTTCGAGGTGACCTCGACATTGGTCTGCTGGGCCAGCATGCCGGTGGCCGCGATGTGAAGGCTTCGCATGGGTCGGTCGGTCTTTCCTGGCGTGGGTTTCTATGGGTGATCAGCGCTTGCGCAGGATGCGTTCGACGGCGGTTTGCAGCCGCTCGCCCTCGCGCTCGGAGAATTGGGTGGCGAGCTGGAATTCGCGCACCTCGGCCATCATCCGGGTGAGCTCGATGACCGATTGCACATTGCTGCCCTCCACCGCGCCCTGCATCAATGCGGGCCGGGCGATGGGATCGGGCTGCTGGCCGGCGGCGTCGAACAGCCGGTCGCCCTCGCTGCGCAGGCTCTGGTTGTTGCCGAAGCGCACCACCCGGAGCCTGCCGATCTCGCCATTCTCGGAGCGGATGGAACCATCGCCGCGGATCTCGATGCGGGTGTCGCCCGGCGAGATCGCGATGGGGTTGCCCGCATCATTCATCACGGCATGGCCGGCCTGATCGACCAGGCGGCCGTCGGGTGAAATGGTGAAGCGGCCGGCACGGGTGAAGCGCTCGCCGCGCGGCGTGTCGACGGCGAAATAGCCCTCGCCCGAGATCGCGACATCGAGTGGGTTGCCGGTGCGGGTGATGGGGCCGGCGGTCTCGTCGCGCCAGGTCGCGCGGTCCCAGGTATAGTCCACCTCGCGCGAGCCGGGGATGCGGCGGGTGTCCCGTTGCAGGGCCGGGTGCTCGGCAAAGACCGGGCGGGTGGCGCGATAGCCTGGGGTATCGGCATTGGCGAGGTTGTGCGCGGCCAGGCTCTGGCTGCGCAGCTGCGCGTTCATGCGGCTGAGGATGATGTAGCCCGGGCTGTCCATGCTGTGCTTCCGCCTTGTGTCGTCGCCATGTTGGGGCAAGCCGCGTGCCATGAGATTGGGCCGCGATGCCCGGCAGGAATTGCCCGCAGCCATCCAGGAATGGCCGGGCGGGCTGCACGGGCTGCCCCGGGGCGAGCGAACGCAACGGTCTGTTAACCCCGGCATGGCAGAGATCACCACGCGCTTTGACACAAGGAATGGTCGGCCCATGGCGGCGAAGAAGCCTGCTCCCGAACCTGCTGCCGGAGCGGAGGATGCGCCGGCCAAGGGCGGGAAGAAGAAGAAGCTGATCCTGCTGGCCGTGCCGGTGCTGCTGCTTGGTGTGGTGGCGGGGCTTTGGTTCTCCGGGATCCTGCCCGGGCTGCTGGGGATGGGGCCGCCGCCGCCGCCCGCCGCCGGCACGGCCGAGGCGCCGCCACCGCCGCCGCGCGTGCCGGCCTTCGTGCAGATGCCCGAGATCACAGCCAACCTCAACGCACCGGGCCGCCGCGCCACCTTCATCAAGCTGCGCAGTCAGATCGAGGTTCTGGGCCAGGAGGATGCAGCAGCGCTGACGGCGGCGCTGCCGCGGCTGGTCGACCTTTTCACCGTCTATCTGCGCGAAATGCGGCCCGAGGAGCTGCGTGGCTCGGCCGGTACCCACCGCCTGCGCGAGGAATTGATCGCGCGCGCCAATATCGCGGCGCACCCCGCCCGCGTCACCGATGTGCTGTTCCAGGAGATCTTGGTGCAATGAGCGCCTCCGAGGATGAAGAGGCTGAGATGGCGGCGGCCTGGGGTGCTGCGCTCGAGGATTCCGTGACCGGCGCGCTGGATGATGGGGCCGCCGCACCCGATGACGGCACCGCCGCGCGGGTGCTGAACCAGTCCGAGATCGACAGCCTGATGGGCTTTGGCGGTGGCGGGAATGTCGATGACGCGCAGAGCGGGATGGAGCGGATCATCAGCTCCGGTCTGGTCTCTTATGAGCGTCTGCCGATGCTCGAAATCATTTTCGACCGGCTGGTGCGCATCATGTCCACCAGCCTTCGCAACTTCACCTCCGACAATGTCGAAGTGTCGATCGACAGCATCGCATCGCAGCGCTTCGGCGATTACCTGAATTCCGTGCCATTGCCCGCAATGCTGGCGGTGTTCAAGGTTCAGGAGTGGGATAATTACGGCCTGATCGTGGTGGACAGCGCCATGATTTATTCGGTGGTGGACGTGTTGCTGGGCGGCCGGCGCGGCACCTCGGCCATGCGGGTGGAGGGACGGCCCTATACCACGATCGAGCGCACGCTGGTCGAGCGTCTGCTGAAGTTGGTGCTGGCCGATATCAGCGATGCCTTCGCCCCCGTGGCCCATGTGCATTTCGAGTTCGACCGGCTGGAGGTGAATCCCCGCTTCGCCATGATCAGCCGCCAGGCCAATGCCTGCGTCCTGGCCCGGCTACGGGTCGAGATGGAGGATCGTGGCGGCAAGATCGAGATGCTGATGCCCTATGCCACGCTGGAGCCGGTGCGCGAATTGCTGCTGCAGCAGTTCATGGGCGAGAAATTCGGCCGCGACAGTATCTGGGAAATCCACCTCGCCGAGGAATTGCGCCACACGCGGGTGGCGTTGGATGTGGTGCTGGACCAGCAGGTCATGCCGCTGTCCAGCATCCTGTCGCTCAAGCCCGGTGACATGCTGGTGCTGAACAACAAGGCCAATGCGCCGGTGAAGCTGCAATGCGGCCATGTGCCGCTGTTCATCGCCGAACTCGGCGCGATCGATGGCCGGCCATCGGTGCGAATCGGCGAGGCGGTCGCCGCCGGCCCCGCGCCATGACGACGCTGGAATGGCTGGCGCAGGCACTCGTGATCCTTCTGCTCGGCCTTGCGATTCCGGTCGCCTGGCGCCTGCAACTGGCCCTGGGCGCGCTGCGTGCGGAGCGTGATGCGGTGACCGCCAGCGCCGAAGGGCTGGCGGAGGCGACCAGGGCCGCGGAGGCCGCGCTGGCCCGCCTGCGCGCCAGCGCCGAACAGGCCGGCCGCCAACTGGCCGAGCGCAGTGCCGTGGCCGAGACGCTGCGGGAGGATCTGCGATACCTGGCCGAGCGGGCGGAGAGCCTGGCCGACCGCCTGGAACACGGCGTGCGCAGTGCCCGGCCCTTCACACATGAGGCGAGCGCGGGCCTGGCGCCAAATGAGGCCACGCCAGCCCCGGCGGCCCCCCGCGCGATGGAGCCCCGCAGCGCGGCCGAGCGGCAATTGCTGCAGGCCCTGGCTGGGCGGGCGTGATGCGCGAAAGACTGACCCGGGTCTGGGCGGATTGGTTCCGGCCGCTACGGCTTTTGCCGCTGGCACTGGCCGCCATGGCGGTTCTGGTGGTGGTCAAGCTGGAGCGGGTTCTGGGCGCCGGAGCGGCCCGTATGCCGGAGGCGCAGGCGGCCGGCCCGCCGCCCGCCCCGGCCGCAGCCCCGCCGCCTGCCGCGCCGCCGCCGCCCGCGCCAACGCCAACGCCAGAGGAGCTGGCCGAGCGCGCGTTGCTGGAGCGCCTTCGGGCACGTCGGCAGGAGCTGGAGCGCCAGGCCGAGGAGCTGGTCCAACGTGAGTTGCTGCTGAGTGCCGCCGAACGCCGGATTGGTGACCGGCTGAACGAATTGCGCGCCCTGCAAGCCCGGCTCGAGGGCGAGGTCCGCACGCGCGATGAGCGCGAGGAGGCAGGAATTCGTCAACTTGTTCGGGTCTATGAAGTGATGCGGCCGCGCGATGCCGCCGCGATCCTGGATGACCTCGACATGCCGATATTGCTGCAAGTGCTGGATCGAATGCGCGAGGCGAAGGCCGCGCCGGTCCTGGCGGCGATGCGCCCGGAACGGGCCAGGGCCGCGACCGCCGAGCTGAGCCGCCTGCGCAGCCGCCCCAACAATCCCTGATCGCCGCAAAGGACCCGCCGATGGACAAGAACACCAACATCCTCATCGTCGATGACTACAAGACCATGCTGCGGATCATCCGCAACCTTCTGAAGCAGCTCGATTTTGACAATGTCGAAGAGGCATCCGATGGCAGCGAGGCCCTGGCCAAGCTGCGCGCCGGCCATTTCGGCCTCGTCATCAGCGACTGGAACATGGCGCCGATGACCGGGCTCGACCTGCTCAAGGAGGTGCGGGCCGATGCGCGGCTGAAGGACCTGCCCTTCATCATGATCACCGCCGAGAGCAAGACCGAGAACGTGATCGCCGCCAAGCAGGCCGGCGTGTCGAACTACATCGTCAAGCCGTTCAACGCGGAAACCCTGCGCGAGAAAATCGAGAAGGTGTCCGTTCATGCCTGATACCCTGCCCATGGGTCCGAGGTCGGTCACGCCTGGCCGCGACGCCATCGAGGATGCGGTGCGCCAGGTGCTGGGCAGCATGTCGGGGGATCTGACCTCGACCGAGACGCTTCTTCTGTCCGAGCTGGATGCGCTGGCGCAGGAAATCGCGCGCGCCAAGCGCGAGATGGCAGCGCTTCAGGTGCAGGACATCAACGCCAAGCATATTCCAGGCGCCACGGATGAACTGGACGCCGTGCTCGACCACACCGCCGAGGCGACGAACGAGATCCTGGATTGCTGCGAGGCGCTGGAGACGCTCGGTGCGACCCTGCCGCCCGGACCGGCGGCGACGGTGAATGCCGCGGTCACCCGCATCTATGAGGCCTGTTCCTTCCAGGACATCACCGGCCAGCGAATCGCCAAGGTCGTGACCGCGTTGAAGAGCATCGAGGCCAGGCTGCAGCGCATCAGCGATCGCTACGGCGGCCACACCGCGCCGCTGGCCGATGAGGCGGTGGAGGTGACGCCGGTGACAGAGGGGCGGGCCCTGGCCAATGGCCCGCAGATGCCCGGCGGCGGCACATCGCAGGCCGATATCGACAGTCTCCTCGCGAGCTTCGACTGATGCGCCTTCTGCCCTGCCTGCTGCTGGCTTTTCTGGTGTGCGGCGCGGCCTCGGCGCAGACTGCAGTCAGCGCCAACCCGCCGGCGGAGAGCCGGGCTGCCGCCACGGCGCGCATCCCGGTCCGCGCCGGCGACCATGCCGGCTATGGGCGCATCGTGTTCGACTGGCCGGCGCCGCCGGCCTATTCCGTCGAGAGCCAGGGCGACACCCACCTGGTCCGGCTGCCGCGCGGCAGCAATCCCGATCTGGAGGCGGTGCGGCGCCTGCCGCGCAATGTCGTATCGCTACGGGCGGTGGAGCGGGGTGTGGAGCTGACACTGCGTCCCGGCGCCCGGCTGCGGCATTTTCGCATCGGCCCGAAGCTCGTTCTGGATGCGCAGGACCCGCCGGCCGAAGCGGCGCGCCCGGCCGCACCGGCCAGGGTCCCGGCCGCCACGCCGGCCAGGAGCGCAGCCCCGCCGCCGGTTCCCATGGAGATTCGCGAGCCAGCCCCGCCGCCTGTCATGGCGCCGCGCCCGATGGCGATGGCGCCACCGCCCGCACCGACCGCCCCCGCCGTGGCATTGCCGCTGGCAGCGCCCGCCGCGCCGCCCACCGCGCAGGCGGCCGCGCCTGAGATGGTCGCCGCACCGGTCACCAGCCAAGCCCCATCCAGGCTGCCCATGGCGCCGCGGCCGGATGAGGCTGCCAGGCCCATGCCGCTGCCATTTCCGCCCGAGGCCGGCGCTGCCATGCTGCGCCGCGGATCCGAATGGCTGATCATTCTCGACACCGCGCCCGAACTGCCATTGGCGGAGTTCCCGCGCCCCGGGATGCGTTACCAGGCGCTTCCCGGTGGCGCCTTGCTCACGCTGGAGGCCGGCTCGGCCACGCCCATGCTGCGGCGCGTCGGGCCGCGCTGGGTGCTCTCGACCGCGTCGGCATCGGAAGGCGATGGCGAAACGACGCCTATCTTCGCAACGCATGACGGCCAGGCCAGCCTGGTCATGGCCGTCACCGGGGCGCAGCGCGTGCTGTCGATCCAGGATCCGCAAACGGGCATGCCCATCCTTGTCGGCACGCTCCGGCAGGACCGGGCCAGAATCGCGCTCGCCCGACAATTGGTTGACATGCACATCCTGGAAACCGCTGTCGGTGTGGCGGTTGTCGCGCGCTCTGACGCGCTGGTCATGCGCGCCGCGGCGGATCGCTTCGTGCTCGGTGCCGAAGGTGGATCCAGGCTCACCCTCGGTGCGCCCGTGACGCTGGCCCAGCAGGCCACCGCCATCCTGCCTGACAGCGTGACCCGCAGCCTAGACATGCCGCATGGAACCCCTGCCGAGCTGGCTGCCCGCCTGCGCGCGCAGCAGGCGGGGCTGGCGCAAATGGCGCCGCTGGCGCGTGGCACGCAGCGGCTTGCCGCGGCGGAAACCCTTCTGGCGCTGGGCCAGCCGCAGGAGGCGCAGACCATGGTTCAGCTGGCCAGGCAGGAAGACCCTGTGGTGGCCGGCCAGTCGAGATCGACCCTTCTGCTTGGCGCCGCGGCCCTCGCTGCCGGCCGGCTGGATGAGGCCGCCGTGCTCGATACGGAACCTGTCTCCAGCGAGGGGGCGCTGTGGCGTGGCCTGTATCTCTCCCTGCGTGGTCAGGCCGAGCAGGCCGCGCCTGCCATCACCGCCGGCCGGGCGCTGCTGCGCACCTACCCCGAACCGCTGCTGCGGCGCCTGCTTCCCCCGGTGGCCGAGGCGCTGGGCAGCGCCCGCCAGCCCGAGGCTGCACGCGCACTTCTCGATGGGGTTGATGGCGTTCCAGGTCTGGAACTGGCCCGCGCCGTCCTGGCCGAACAGCAGGGCGAGGGCGAGGGCGCGCTCGCGGCCTATGACGCCATCATGGCAGGCCGCGACCGGCGGATGCGGGCTGAAGCCATGCGCCGCGGCACCGAGCTGCGGCTCGCCCGCAACGAGATCGACGCGCTCACCGCGTCGCGCAACCTGGAGCAGACGCTTTTCGCCTGGCGCGACGATGGCGATGAATTCGCGGCCCGCACCCGGATCGCGGCGCTGCGCCAGGCCGGGGGCGACGCGACTGGGGCGCTGGCATTGCTGCGCGAGGCGGCGGCGCTGTTCCCCGACCGCCAGGCCACGCTGCAGCCCCTGATCGGCGGCGCCTTTCTGGCAGCATTGGCGCGTGAGACGCCGCTGAACGCGGTGGCGCTGCATGATGCCCATCCCGAGCTCATGCCCGGCGGCGCGGATGGCGCGGCGGCCTTGTCCCTTCTGGCCGAGCGGCTGATCGCGCTCGACCTCGCGGACCGCGCGGTCGCCCTTTTGGGCCAGGCCATGGCGCGCGCCGCCCCGGGTGAGGCGCGGGCTTCCGCCGGGGCTCGGCTGGCCGCGCTGCATCTGGGCGAACGCGACGCCCTGCGCGCCTTGGCAGCCCTGGCCGAGAGTGCTGCGCCCGAGCTGCCGCCTGCGCTGCAACGTGAACGCGCCCTGCTCGCCGCCCGGGCCCGCTCCCAACAGGGCCAGGGTGAAGCTGGTGCCCTCGCCGCGCTGGGACCGGATGGCGACGAGGCCCTGGCGGAGTTTTTGGCCGACAGGCGCGATTTCGCCGGCGCCGCGGCCGCTCTGGGCCGCCATCTCGATCGGGCGCTTGCCGGCAAGGCAGCACCACTGGCACCCGCCCTGGTGCGCGGCCTGGTGCGCCAGGCCGCACTCTTTGCGCTGGCCGGTGACGCGGCTGCGCTGTCCAGCCTTCGCGCCACCCGTGGTGCCATGCTGACCGGTGGCCCCGGCGAAGGACCATTTCAGCTACTGACCACCGACCCCGTGCGGGGCCTGACCGATCTCCCAAGGCTGCAGAACGAACTGGAACTCTTCCGGGTATTGCCAGCCAGGCTGGATCGGTTGCGGACCGCAAGCGCCTCGGCGCGGTGACTTCCGCGTCCCCCCCGGGGGTCTTCCGCAATTTTTTTCGGTCGGGGGTCAGATTTCACTTGCGCCCCCCTCTCACTTGCCGCATATGCGGCGCCCTGGACCTGATCGAACCGACGGCCGCTGGGGCCGCACAGCCGAAACTGGTCATCTTCTGGTTGGAAAGGTGCCCACTATGGACGCTCTCCCGCTGGGGATGCTCTCGAGCAATACCCAAGATTCCGTCACCCACATCAGCGAAGCGAAGGACTACTTCGTGGAGCGCAACGGCGTGCGCTACGCCGGCACGCATCTGATCATCGATCTGTGGGGGGCGACGAATCTCGACGACCCCGCGCATATCGACACGGTCCTGCGCGATGCCGCCATCGCCTCCGGTGCGACGATCCTGCATGGCCATTTCCATCACTTCTCGCCCAATGGCGGCGTCTCCGGCGTGCTCGTGCTGGCCGAAAGCCATGTCTCGATCCACACCTGGCCGGAGCGTGACTATGCGGCGCTCGACATCTTCGTCTGCGGCGAATGCGACCCCTACAAGGCCATTCCGCACCTGAAGACGGGTTTCCTGGCCGAGCGCATCCAGCTCTCCGAGCACAAGCGCGGCCTGATCGGCTGAAATAATTCTGTCGTGTGACTGTCGCGGGGCGGGGCCGTAAGGCTCCGCCCCGTATCATTGTGGAGTGCCCCCATGGCGACCGATTCCTGGATCAACGAAACCCTTTACCCCGATTGGGGCCAGCGCTTTCTGGTCAAGCGCGAGCTTGCCCGCGCGCAGTCCGAATTCCAGGACATCGTCATCTTTGAAAGCTTTTCGCATGGCCGCGTCATGGTGCTGGATGGCGTGATCCAGATCACTGAGCGCGACGAGTTCGTCTATCAGGAAATGCTCACCCATGTTCCGCTTCTGGCGCATGGCGATGCGAAGCGGGTGCTGATCATCGGCGCCGGCGATGGCGGCGTTCTCAGGCGCGTCCTGCAGCATGCCAATGTTGAAAAAGCCGTCATGGTCGAGATCGACGGTGAGGTGATCCGTCTCTGCAAGGAGCATATGGCCGACATCGCCGGCGATGCCTGGACCAACCCGCGTGGGGAGGTGATCGTGGGCGACGGCATCGACTATGTCCGACGCGCGCCGGATGCCAGCTTCGATGTCATCATCGTCGACAGCACCGATCCCATCGGCGTGGGCGAGGTGCTCTTCACCGACGAGTTCTATCAGAACGCCGCGCGCATCCTCTCCGCGAAGGGGCTGATCGTGAACCAGTGCGGCGTGCCCTTCATGCAGGCCGATGAATTGCGGGAAACCTCGCTTCGCCGTGCCAGCTTCTTCAAGGAGGTCTCGGCCTATGTCGCGGCCGTGCCGACCTATGTCGGCGGCTTCATGACGCTGGGCTGGTCGGCCAAGGCGCTCGGCCACCGCGCCATACCCGCGGGCGAGATCCGCGCCCGGGCGGAGAAGGCCGGGATCCTGGGTCTCACGCGCTACTGGTCGCCGGAAATCCACGCCTCCTGCTTCCACCTCCCGCCCTATATCGCCGAAAATCTCGACCAGGCCTGATCGTGGGGCGAAGCCGTTTGTCGGCAGGCGGGTGGATTTTTCGCGCCCGGCGTCGCAGCTTGGCGGGGTAGAAGGAGCCCGCCATGCCGCAGCCGCATTTCGACCTTGTCCTGAAGAACGGCACCTGTGTGCTGCCCTGGGGTGAGGTGCGCGCCGATGTCGGGCTTCGCGCCGGCAAGATCGCCGCGATAGGCGACCTCCGGCTGGCCAGCGCCGGGGAAAGCATCGACTGCGCCCATCTCCATGTCCTGCCCGGCATGATCGATGCCCATGTGCATTTGCGCGACCCCGGCGACGCCTCGGTCGAGACGCTGGAGGCCGGCACCAGGGCGGCCCTTTTGGGCGGCATCGCCACCGTCTTCGACATGCCCAATACCACGCCCTCCATCACCTCCTCCGAGCAGCTGGAATGGAAGCGCGGCTATGCCCAGGGCCGCGCCTGGTGCGATATCGGCTTCTATGTCGGCGGCGCCAAGTCCAACCTCGACGATCTCGCTCGGCTCGAGGTCGAGCCCAATGTCTGCGCGGTGAAGATCTTTGCGGGGTCCTCGACCGGCGATCTGCTGGTGGAGGATGACGTGTCGCTGGAACGCGCCATGCGCTCCGGCCGCCGGCCCATCGCCTATCACTCCGAGGACGAGTACCGGCTGCAGGCCCGCAAGCCCGCTTATGAGGGCGGCGGGCCGCACCGGCTGCATGCTGAGTGGCGCGATGTCGATTGCGCCATGATCGGCACCAGGCGCCTGGTCGGCCTGGCCCGCAAGACTGGCCGGCCGGCGCATATCCTTCACGTCTCCACCGCCGAGGAACTGGAATTCCTGGGCGAATGCCGCGACATCGCCAGCGTGGAAGTCCTGCTCAACCACCTCACCCAGACCGACGAGGCCTATGACCGTCTGGGCGGCTATGCCGTGATGAACCCGCCGATCCGCGATGCGCGGCACATGGCGGCGGCCTGGGCGGCCATGGCCAATGGCACGATCGACGTGGTGGGCAGCGACCACGCGCCGCATTCGCGCGCCGCCAAGGAGCGACCCTGGCCCGCCACCGCCGCGGGGCTGACCGGGGTGCAGACCATTCTGCCGCTGATGCTCGACCATGTCTCGGCCGGCCGGCTCAGCCTGACGCGTCTGGTCGATGTGATGGGCGCCGGGCCTGCGCGGGTCTATGGCGCGGTGGGCAAGGGCCGGCTCGCATTGGGATACGATGCCGACATCACCCTCGTGGACATGAAGGCCGAGCGCCGGATCGAGGAGAGCTGGATCGCCAGCCCCTGTGGCTGGACGCCCTTCGCCGGCCATCTCTGCCATGGCTGGCCGGTCGCCACGATCGTCCGTGGCCATGTCGCGATGCGCGACGACACGCTGCTGGGCAGCCCATGCGGGGCGCTGGTCAACTTCCGGTAAGCTCTGCAACCCCTAGGGGGGTTGATGCGCTAAGAGGGGCCATGCACGAGATCACCATGACCTTGCTTTCCGGCCCGGGTCGCCCGATGGGCGATGCCGGCCGCAGGATCCGCATCCAGCTCAGCCTCGACCCCCAGGGCGGGGCCAGCACCGAGGCCTGGGCGGAGGATCCGGCACCCTGGGCCGCCTGGCTCGATGCCCCCGATGCGCCCGACCGGCGCGGTGACATCCAGCATGACCCCGATTTCGGCTGGCACCTCCGCCTGCCGGAGGGCGAGCATGCGGTGGATGATGCCAGCCTCTGGGCCATCGGTTTCCCCACCACCATCCGCCCTGGCGAGACGGTGCTGACGCGCGGGCCGGATGGCGAGGACTGGGCCTGGCGGATCGTCTCGGTCGAGGTTGCGGCGTAGCTGGCGCTCGCGCTGGCGTTGGACTGGGCCTTCGCGCTATGCCGGCGCGAAGACCGAGGAGACAGACATGCAGCCCATCGCCCGTCGCGCAGCCCTGATGCTGGGCCTCGCACCCATCGCGGCCCAGGCCCAGGCCAGCTGGCCGGAGCGGCCGGTGCGCATCATCGTGCCATTCCCCGGGGGCTCCACCCCCGATACCGCGGCGCGCATCCTTCTGCCGCATTTCACCGAGGTGTTCGGGCAGCCCTTCGTGGTGGAGAACCGCGCCGGCGCCGGCGGCAATATCGGCACCGATGCGGTGGCCAAGGCGACGGACGGGCATACGCTGGGCGTCTCGATCAACGGCCCGCTGGCGACCGCGCCGGCGCTCTTTCCCAATCTCGGCTATGACCCGGTGCGCGACATCGCGCCGATTTCGCTGCTGGTGCGCACCGGCCAGGTCCTGGCGGTGCACCCCGCGGTGCCGGCCCGAAGCTTTGCCGAGTTCGTGGCCTATGCCCGGGCCAATCCCGGGCGCATCGCCTTCGGCTCGGTGGGGGCGGGTTCGGGCGGGCATCTCGCCATGGTCGATCTGATGGCGCGCACCGGCACCGAGATGGTGCATGTGCCCTATCGGGGCTTTCCCCAGGCGGTGGTCGATCTGGTGGCCGGGCGCATCCAGGCCATTGTGATCATCGTCTCGGGCATTCTGCCGCAGCTGCGGGAGGGGCTGGCCCGGGCCCTGGCGGTGACGGCGGCCGAGCGGGTGCCGCAACTGCCCGATGTGCCGACGCTGGTGGAAAGCGGGCTGGCGGGCGCGGATTCCTATGCCTGGATCGGGCTGATCGGCCCGTCCAGCCTGCCGGCCGAACGCGTCGCCAGGCTTTCGACCGAGGCGCAGCGTGCCCTCGCGCGGCCTGATTCACGTGCGCGCATGGAGAATGCCGGCTTCCAGGTCACCGCGAGCGACGCACCGGCCTTCCGCAGCTTTATCGCCGAGGAGGCGGCGCGCTGGGGACAACTGATTCGGCGTCAGGGCATTCAGCCTGAAAGTTAGATTTATTTTTCAGTGATTTACCCTGCAAACCGCAGACTTGGCGGCATTCGGACAAATGCCGAAACTGCGGTAACACGGCGCCGATTCACGCGCGAAATTGCGGTTTTCGGACAAAATGCTGTTCCGACGGAGGAGCGGCCGGGCCAGGGCAGGGGCGGGATGCGGTTGTCAAACAACGGCACCCAACATCAATAGGATTTTTAGCCGAGAAAGGCAAGGCCAAAACAGCTGCCACCCATGGCCCCGCGGGTGGCCAGGCCAGAAGGCCCGGCGCCGCAAGCCGTTCAGACCTTGCGGGTCAGCGTCGGCACTTCCTCACGCAGGCGGAAGCGAAGCGCCACCCATGTGCTGTCGAGCGCCACCTGGGTCACGGGCAGCAGCCCGGCCTGGGTCAGCGGCTCCCAGCCATGGTCGCGGTCCAGGTCCGACCGGATCGGGCCACCCTTTTTCGGGTAGGCGAACCACAGCCGGCCACCCACGCCATAGAGATCGAGCGCACGGGCGGCGGCGCGGGCAAGGTTGGCGCGGTCGGGCGCGAAGGCCAGGATCAGCTCGGGCTCCGAGGCGGTGGAGGCCGGCAGGCCATGCTTCATGCCATTCGGCGGATCGATGACGGCGCAGACCATGCCCGGCTTGAATCCGAGCTTCTTGGCGATCGAGACTGGGGAAATTGTGTCGCTCAGTGGTGAATTCAGGGCGGATTGCCCCGACCTCCCTTGGGAAATGGCCGAACCCGCCGACGCCGCGGCAGCGGCAAGCGGCGCAAGTCGAGGCGTTGTGGCGGGTTTTGGCGGTGTGGTGGCGCGTGGCATTATCATGACGGGGGGGTCCCTTACGCCCCATTGGGCACAGGATCAAACCCAAAATTGCAACACCAGCCCAGTGAATTCGGAGGACCACCCCCGTGGTTTCTGAGGCATGTGAATTCCACGCCGGGCAAAACCCTTTTCCTCAGCCATCCCTTGCGGCACAACGGCGGCAGAAGATCAAGAAACGAGGAAACCGCCCATGCTCAACCGCCGAACCGCCATCCTGGCGCCGCTGGCCCTGCCCGTCATCGCCCGCGCCCAGGGCGATGCGGCGGAATGGCGCCCCACCCAGCCCATGCGCATCGTCGCCCCCGCCGCCCCGGGTGGGACGACCGACATCATGGCGCGCATGCTGGCGCAGCATCTGCAGCAGCGATTCGGGGTGAATGTGGTGGCCGACAACCGCTCCGGCGGCGGCGGCACCATCGGCACGATGGATGTGCTGCGCGCACCCGCTGACGGGCTGACCCTGCTGTCGGGCAATATCGGGCCGCAGAGCATTGCCTATTCGCTGTTCCGCAACCTGCAATACCGGCCGGACAGCCTGGCGCCGGTGGGCAACATGATCCGCGGGCCAAATGCGCTGCTGCTGCACCCGAGCATCCCGGCGCGCACGGTGCCGGAATTCGTGGCCCATCTGAAGGCCAATCCGGGCCGGCTGGCCTATGGCAGTTCGGGCGTCGGTCAGTCGCCGCATCTCTCGGGCGTGTGGTTCACCCAATTGACCGGCACCGAGGCCACGCATGTGCCGTTCCGCGGGGCCGGGCCGCTGATGCTGGATCTCATCGCCGGCAACATCCAGTTCAGCTTCGACAACCTCACCACCTCCGTGCAGCAGATCAGGGCAGGGCAGGTGCGGGCGCTGGCGGTGACCTCGGCCGACCGCAACGCGCAATTGCCGGACCTGCCGCCGCTGCGCGAGACGATGCCCGAGCTGGCCAATTACGAGGTGAACACATGGTTCGGCATGTTCGCCCATGGCAATACCCCGCCCGCCGCGATCCGGGTGCTGAACCGCGAGATCAATGCCCTGCTGAACACGCCCGAAACCCAGGCCCGCTTCGCCCAGATGGGCGGCGTGGCGATGCCGGGCTCCCCCGATGATTTTTCCGCCTTCGTGCAAGCCGAAATCGCCAAGTGGCGCGGCGTGATCCAGCGCGAGGGCCTGCAGATGGATGTTTCGTGATGCAACGCCGCGCGCTTCTCGCCACCCCTTTCCTGGCCACCCCTTTCCTGGCCTCGCCGGCGCAGGCCCAGTCCTGGCGGCCGCCAGGAGCGGTGCGGATCATCGTGCCCGTGGCGCCGGGCGGCACCACCGACATCATCGGCCGCATCGTGGCGCAGCACCTCCAGACCGTCTGGGGTGGGCCTGTGGTGGTGGAAAACCGCCCCGGCGCGGGCGGCACCATCGGCTCGGCCGAAATGGCGCGGGCCCGGCCGGATGGCACCACGCTGCTCTCGGGCAATATCGGCAGCCAGGCCATCGCCTATTCGCTGTTCCGCAACCTGCCCTACACCATCGCCCAGCAGCAGCCGGTCATCGGCACCATCCGCGGCCCCAATGTGCTGATCTGCAACAATGACGTGCCGGCCAGGACGCTGCCGGAATTCATCACCTGGGTGCGCGCCCAGCGCGGCCGCGCCAGTTTCGGCTCGACGGGGGTGGGGCAATCCACCCATCTCACCCCGGTCTGGATGCTGCAATTGCTGGGGGCGGAGGCCATCCACGTGCCCTTCCGCGGCAGCGCACCGATGCAGACCGACCTGCTGGCGGGCACCGTGCAATTCGCCATCGACAACCTGACCGGGGTGATCGAGCTGGTGCGCTCGGGCCGGGTGCGCGGGCTGGCCGTGACCTCGGCCGCCCGCAGCCCGCAGCTGCCCGACATCCCCGCGCTGCGCGAGGTGGGTGGCGAGCTGGCCAGCTTTGACGTGAACACCTGGTTCGGCATCTTCGTCCCCCAGGGCCTGCCGGCCGAGGCGGTGCGCTCCATCAATGCCGATATCCGCGCCCTGCTGGAGCTGCCGGCGACGCAGGCGCGCTTCGCCGAGCTCGGCGGCATGGCCTTCCCCAATACGCCGGATGAATTTTCCGCCTTCGTGCGGCAGGAGGCGGCGCGCTGGGGCGAGGTGATCCGGCGCGAGGGGCTGCAACTCGACGCCGGGTGATCGAGGCTCGACCGCAGGGCAGGGTGGTGGCGTGATGGCGGCATGAGCATCGAACGCCGCGCCATTTTGGCCACCATCGCCACCCCGGCCATAGCCCAGGCGGCCTTGGCCGAGGGGTCATCGCGCATCACCTTCGCCGAGCCCACCGCGCAGGGCGAGATGCCGCTCTGGCTGCATCGACCGGCCGGCTGGCGCCCCGGCGGGCCGGTGGTGGCGGTGTTGCATGGCGCAAGCCGGACCGCGCGGGGCTACCGCGATGCCTGGGCGCCGCATGCCGAGGCGCGGAATTTCCTGCTGGTCTGCCCGGAATTTTCCCGCGCCGCCTATCCCGGCTCGGCCGCCTATAATGATGGCGGCAGCGTCGGCCGCGCGCGGGAGGGCTGGAATTATTGGGCGCTGCCGCGGGCGGTGGCGGCGGCAAGGCGCGCGGCGGGGGAGGATGGGGCCGGGCGTTTCCGGCTCTATGGCCATTCCGCCGGCTCGCAGTTTTCCCACCGCTACAACTGGCTCTGCGATGCCGAGGGGGTGGAGCGCATGGTCTTCGCCAATGCCGGTTTCTACACCTGGCCGGCGCTGGACCAGACCTTCCCCTATGGCCTGGGCGGCACCGCGGCCGGCGAGGCGGCGCTGCGCGCCGGGCTGGCGCGGCCCGCGGTGGTGCTGCTGGGCGAGCAGGACCTCGACACCACCGACCCCGACCTGCGCCAGAGCACCGAGGCGATGCTGCAAGGCCCGCACCGCTTCGCCCGCGGCCAGGCCTTCTTCGCCGCGGCGCGCGAGGCGGCGGCCAGGCTTGGCGTGCCCTTCGGCTGGCGCATGGCCTTCGTGCCCGGCGTAGGCCATTCCAATGCCGGCATGGCCCCGCTGGCGGCTGCGATGCTGTTCGACTGAGGGGGGCTGCACCGGAAGGGCTCTGCTGGCTTTATTCCAAGGCGGTCAAGGTGCCCCTGGCACCTTGCGGGTGGGCCCGGGAGGGCAGAGCCCTCCCGGTTCCACCCCAGCCGCCCATTCCTCCAACCACCCCCGGCCACGCGGCTCCACCCAGAGCCGCATATCCCGTGCCGGCGGCGCCTCCAGCAGCACCCGCCCCGGGAAGGCGCGCGCGGCATCGCCGTCATCTTTCAGCACCACCACGGGCATGCCATCGCGCAGCGCCGCCCAGGCCCATCCGGCATCGGCGCCGCAATCGAGGATCGCGGCCTCCCTCCCTCGCCAGCCGCCGCCCCGCAGCATCGCCAGGAAGCCGTGATGGCCGAGATACCCCGCGGCACCCGGCGCCGAGAGCAGGGCGCAGCCCAGGCCGAGCACCGCGCGCACATCCCCCGCGCCATGCACCACGAACGCCCTTGAAACCTCAGGCCCTTGGCCCAGCGGCCCTTGCAACCCCGGCGCCTGCATGCCAACCCTTCCATTATGCAACGCGGCAACATGGCAGGGGAGTCGCAGGCGTGGAATTGACAACCGACCGCGCCCTTCAGGCCGCCCAGCGGCTGGAGCTCGCGGTGGAAAAGCTGGCCGTCGCCATCGAGCGGAAATTCGCCCAGATGCAGGCCGCCGCCCAGGCTGCCGCGGCCGAGAGTGTGCCGCGGGCCGAGGTCGTGGCGCTCTCCGCCCGGCTCGACCAGGCGATGGCGCAGCTGCGCATGGCGATGCTCGATGAGGACGCCCAAGCCGAAGAACAGGAGCCGCGTTGAATGGGCCAGGTCACCGTCCGCGTGAACGGCTACAGCCACACCATCGGCTGCCGCGATGGCGAGGAATCGCATGTGCGCGACCTCATCGCCGTCATCGAGGGCAAGGTGAAGCTCATCCAGCAGATGGGCGGGCAGTTTTCGGAAAGCCGGATGCTGCTGCACGTCGCCCTGCTGCTGGCCGATGAGCTGGGCGATCTGAAGATCGAGATGGTCCGCGCCCAGCATGAGGAGGGCGCGACCATCCCGCCGCCGCAGACCGACCCGCGCCTGGCCGAGCGCCTGTCGCGCATTGCCGAGCGGATCGAGGGGATCGCGACGAACCTTGAGCGGCCCTGACTGGTAACGGCGCGGCCACGGCCCTATGTTCACCCCGCGAGGCTGGCCTTCACGCCAGGCAAGTCATGCCCAGGGCCAATAAGCAACTCCCGGGAGCTGGCTCTGGCAGGATCGTGGTCCTGTTATCTGGTGCCCACCTGTTTCGGCAGGCCTTGGGAGCATGCAACGCCAGCGGCTGTGCCGGCTTCGCAGTTTCTTTATGAACGAGGCGGCCCTCCTCGCCGAAAAGGCCGCGATGCGGGCCGCTTCATCGGCCGCCCGCGCCGGCTTGGCGCTGCCCGGCGCGGGTGCCGCGCTGGCCCGCCATGTCCTGGCCGCGGCGCCGCCCCGGCCGACCGTCGTCGCGGGCTTCTGGCCGATGGGCGAGGAGATCGATACCCGCCCCAGCCTGCATGCGCTGCACGCGGCCGGGCACCGCGTCCTCCTGCCGGTCACGCCGCCGCGTGGCCAGCCGCTCAGCTTTCGGCCCTGGCAGCCCGGCTGCGCCATGGTGGCCGGGCGCTTCGGTACCGCGCACCCCGCAACGCCGGAAACCGTCACGCCGGGATGGCTGCTCGTCCCGCTGCTGGCCTTCGACGATCGGGGCCACCGCCTGGGCTATGGTGGTGGCTATTATGACCGCACGCTGCCTGGGCTTCCCCACGCGTTTCGCCTCGGTATCGCCTATGCCGCGCAGCGCGTGCCGGCGGTGCCCGTGGGCCCCACCGACATGCCGCTGCACGCCATCGCCACCGAAGAGGGCCTATTGCGGGTTTGACGCCGCATGGTCGCGGCACCACGCTGCCACCTCCGCATGGCTCGCGAACCAGCATTGCCCCGTGGCCTTCATGTCGCGGATCAGCCGGTCGAGCAGCACCACGCGCGAGCGGTGGCCGATATGGTGGGGGTGCATGGTGAGCAGAAACAGCCCGCCCTCGGCCAGCGCGCCCTCGAATTCGGCGCGGAAAATCTCCTCCACCGCGGAGGGGGGCGTGTAGGGTCGCAGCCCGGCGAAGCGCAGCATGTTGAAATACACCGCATCGTCGCGGATCCATTCCGGCGGCAGCTCCACGATGCCGGTGGGCACGCCCTGCACCTCCAGCTCATAGGCATCGTCATCGGCCATCAGCGAGCTGTCGTAGAGCAGGCCCATCTCGCGGATGATGTCCATCGTATCGACCGAGAAATCCCAGCTCGCGGTGCGAATGCCCACCGGGGTCTGGCCCGAAACCTTCTCCAGCGTATCGCGCGCGCGCAGCGTGAGGTCGCGCTCCACCCCCGGCGGCAGCTTGGTATTGGCCTCATGGATCCAGCTGTGGATGCCGATTTCGTGGCCCTCATCGGCCACCGCGCGAATTTCGTCGGGATAGAGCAGGGCCGAGACGGCTGGGTAGAAAAAACTCGCCTTCACGCCATGCCGTGCCAGGAGTTTTCGGATGCGCGGCACGCCCTGGCGGTTGCCATATTGCCCCTGGCTGATGCGCATCGGGCTTTCGTCGGAATCGCGCAGCGGGATGGTGTCGTGATCGGCGTCGAAGGACAGCGAAACGGCGCAGCGCGCCCCATTGGGCCAATGCGTCGGCGCCAGCGAGCGGCCGGCCCGCGCCCGGCCGGTGATGTGCCGCCAGGTCTCCTCCGGCCATTCCCATGGCTCCCCCTGGGGGTTTTCTGGTCTCGGCATGGGTGTCTCCGGGTTGTTGCGCGCGATTTGCAGGATTAGCTTGATCTCGCTGTTTCGTATCTGTGAAGGCCCGTCATGAACCTCGTCGCCGACCGTCTGGACCGTATCGCGCCCAGCCAGACCATCACCGTCACGGCCAAGGCCCGCGCGCTGAAAGCCGCCGGCCGCGATGTGATCGGGCTCTCCAGCGGCGAGCCGGATTTCGACACGCCGCAGAACATCAAGGATGCCGCCATCAAGGCGATCCAGGACGGGCAGACGAAATACACCGACGTGGCCGGCACGCCGGCGCTGCGCCAGGCCGTGGCGGCCAAGTTCAAGCGGGATTCCGGCATCGACTACAAGCCGGAGGAAATCATCATCGCCACCGGCGGCAAGCAGGTGATTTTCAACGCCATGCTCGCCACCATCAATGCGGGTGACGAGGCGATCATCCCCACCCCCTGCTGGGTGAGCTACCCCGATATCGTGACGCTGGCCGAGGGCGTGCCCGTCTTTGTGCCCTGCGGCCAGAATGCCGGCTTCAAGATGACCGGCGAGCAGCTGGAAGCCGCCATCACGCCCAAGACGAAGTGGTTCATCCTGAACAACCCCTCCAACCCCACCGGCGCCGCCTACAATGCGGCGGAGCTGAAGCAGCTCACCGACGTGCTGCTGCGCCACCCCGATGTCTGGATTTTCACCGACGACATCTACGAGAAGCTGGCCTATGACGGCTTCACCCCGGCCACCATCGTGCAGGTCGAGCCGAAGCTGCGTGACCGCACCATCACCATGAATGGCTGCTCCAAGGGCTATGCCATGACGGGCTGGCGCATCGGTTTCGCCGGCGCGCCGCTGGCCTTGATCAAGGCGATGGACAAGCTGCAGGGGCAGAGCACCTCCAACACATCGAGCATCTCCCAGGCCGCCGCCGTCGAGGCGCTGAACGGCCCGCAGGAGAGCATCGGCGGCATGGTCGAGGTCTATAAGCGCCGGCGGAACATGGTGGTGGAGATGCTGAACCAGGCGCCGGGCCTGCGCTGCCACAAGCCCGAGGGTGCCTTCTACGTCTTCCCGGACATGAATGGCTGCGTCGGCAAGACCACCAAGGGTGGCCGGCTGATCACCACCGACAAGGATTTCGTCGAGGCCCTGCTGGAGGAGGAGGGGGTCGCCACGGTGCATGGCGACGCCTTCATCTATCCCGGCCATTTCCGGATCAGCTACGCGACCTCGGACGAGGCGCTGCGCGAGGCCTGCACGCGGATCAAGCGGTTTTGCGAGGGGATGCGCTGAGCGCTTTGACCCCGCCCGTCGCCAGGCGCTAGCCTGCCGCGACAAGCGGGAGGCAGGCATTGCAACTGACCAACGAAGAGCAGGCGATCCTTGCGGGAAGTGACGGCGAGGCCGCCCGCCGCGCGCTGGACTTCCAACTCGAAGTCGGCCGCTTCTTCGGCGCCGAGCGCTTCGTGCCCGTCACCAACGCCCATATGATGGGCGATATCGAGGTGATGGGCGATGCCGGCCTGGCCCTGCTGCGGGAGTTCCAGGCCGCCGGTGCCCGGGCCCGCATTCCCATCACCACCAATGCCCGCTGCGTCGATTTCGCCTGGGCCGAACGGCTCGGCCAGGACGCCACCGAATGCGCCAAGGAGCGGGAGATCATCGCAGCCCTCCAGGCGATGAACGTGATGACCACCGACACCTGTATCAATTACCAGACGCTCTACCAGCCGCATCTCGGCGAGCGGGTGGCCTGGGGCGATACCGGCACCTGCATCTACGCCAATAGCGTCTTTGGCGCGCGCACGAATTTTGAGAGCGGGCCGGCCGCCATGGCCGCCGCCATCACCGGCCGCACACCGGAATACGGCTTCCAGCTCGACCGCCACCGCCGCGGCTCCTTCATCGTCGATCTCTCCGGCGCGACCCTGGCCGACCTGGCGGATTGGGGCGCCATCGGCAGGCTGGTGGGGGAGGGGCACCAGAACTACTATTCCGTGCCGGTCTTCACCGGGCTGCGCCGGCCGCCGCTGGCCGATGAGCTGAAGCAACTCGGCTGCGCGCTGGCCTCCTACGGCTCGATGGGCATGTTCCACATGCCGGGCGTCACACCCGAGGCGCCGAGCCTGGAGGCCGCCTTCCATGGCGCGATCCCGTCCGATGTCGAGCGCATGGTGATCGACGATGCCGCGATCGAGGCGGTCTATGCCGGCTATGACACCGGCGATGGCGAGGCCAGGCTGGTCGTCTTCTCCGGCCCGCAGCTCTCGCTCTTCGAGATGAAATCGCTCTCCGAGCTGTTCGCCGGCCGCCGCGTGGCGCCGGGCAGCATGTGCTTCGTCACCACCAGCAATGGCGTGATCAGCGCGGCGGACAAGCTGGGCTATCTCAAGCCGCTGGAAGATGCCGGCGTGGCGGTGCTGGAAGGAGTCTGCTTCTACATCCTGCAAAACCTCTCGGCGATGCGGGAGAAAAATGGCTGGCGGCACATGGTGTCGAATTCGGCGAAGATCGTGAACATCATCGGCGCCCACAAATTCCGCACCATCCTGCGCCGCACCGCCGATTGCGTGGACATCGCCTGCACGGGGCGGCTGTCGTGAGCGCGGTTCTCGCCAGCATCAGCCTCACCCGCGCCTTCGGCCCGGTGGTGGAGGGCGCCGCCCTGGTCTCCGAGGAGGGGTTTTCGCCGCGCTATGATCTCGACCGCTGGAGCGGGCTGATCACCAAGCCCGGCCACAAACTGGAGGGCCAGAACATTCGCGACCGAATCTGCTTCTTCCCCACCGCCAAGGGCGGCATCGCCGCCGGCTGGGCTTTTTATGACATCAAGGCCAAGGGGATTTCGCCGAAAGCCTTCATCTTCGGCGTGACCAATCCGGTCATGGTGCAGGGCGCGGTGCTGGCCGGCATTCCCATCACCGAGGGCTGGTCGGTCGACCCGCGCGAGGTGATCGGCAATGGCGACTGGGTGCGGGTGGACCCCGCGCGGCGGGTCGTCGAAGTGCTGCGGCGGGCTGCGGCATGAGCGGCCGTCGCGCATGGCTGGCCGGCATGGCCGCGGCGGGCGCGGGGGCGGGCGCGGCCCGGGCGCAGGGCGGCTGGCCGGAACGCCCGATCCGCATGATCGTGCCCTTCCCGCCGGGCGGGCCGACCGATCTCGTCGCGCGCCCCCTGGCGCAGCGCCTGTCCGAGGTTCTGGGCCGCGCCGTGCTGGCCGATAATCGCGGCGGCGCGGGCGGCAATCTGGGCGCCGATGCGGTGGCCAAGGCCGCGCCCGATGGCCATACGCTGTTGCTCTCCAATGTCGGCGTGCTGGCGATCAACCCCTGGCTCTATGCCAGCCTGCCCTTCGATCCGGCGCGGGATTTCGCGCCGATCGCGGTGGTGGCCGGCGCGCCCGTCGCGCTGCTGGTCCATGCCGCGGTGCCGGCGCGCGATGTGGCGGAGTTCATTGCCTGGACGCGGCAATCGGCGCAGCCCTATGGCACCGCTGGCGCCGGCTCGCCCGGGCATCTCGCGGGGGCGAGTTTCGCCGCCATCACCGGCGCCGGGCTGAACCATGTGCCCTATCGCGGCAGCGCGCCGGCGATTCAGGATCTGGTGGGCGGCTACCTGCCGGTGATGTTCGACCCGGTGCAGGCGTCGCTGCCGCATGTACAGAGCGGCGCGCTGCGCTGCCTGGCCGTCTCGAGCGCCGCGCGAAGCCCGGCCCTGCCGATGGTGCCGACCATGGCCGAGGCCGGCGTGGCCGGGCATGAGATGACGGCCTGGTGGGCGCTGATGGCCCCATCGGGCACACCCCAGCCGATCATCGATCGGCTGGCGCGGGAGGTTTCCACCATTGTCGCCAACACCGGCTTTGCCGAGTCGCTGGGCCGCCAGGGCGTGAGCGTGATGCTGCGCACCGGTCCGGCGATGGCGGCCTTCCTGGCGGTGGAGCGGGCGCGCTGGGGCGATGCGGTGCGCAGTTCCGGCGCGCGGGCGGATTGAGCGGGGCGCGCTGGCACGACACAGACAGGCCGGCAGGAAATTAAGGGCCCAGCAACAGCCCTGCCACCACCGCATTGACCATCACGACGAGGACGGAAGCCTCGGCGAAACGGATCTTCGCGATGACGTCAAAAATCGAGGTCCGCGCGGGCAGGGGTGTGCAAGCCCTGGGCTCCCACCCCGGCGCATAGGCGCGATGGGGCGGGATGTCCGGATCGATCGAGGGCGGGCCAGGGGGCATCATGGCGCCATCGAAGAACGATGGGCCGTCCTGACGCAATCAACATGCGCGTGACGCACTCAAAAATGAGCGCGCCGGGCTACTTCTTGCGGTTTTTGCGCGCGGCGTAGCGGGCGTCTCGCAGCGCCTGCTGCTCGGCGGCCAGTGCCAGGGCGCGGCGACGCTTGTCGTCATCGAGCATGGCGGCGCGGTTGTCGCGCTCCATGGCCTCGATGGCGGCGAGGCGGGCGGCCTCGGCCTCCTCGGCCGCAAGGGCGATGGCGCGCTGGCGCTCGAGTGCTGCGAGCCGCTGGGCCTCGGCGGCTTTAGCTGCGGCTTCGGCGGCGAGGCGGGCGGCTTCGATGCGGCGGGCCTCCTCGCGCTCGACCCGGCGGGCCTCGCGCGCTTCGGCCACCGCCTTTTGCGCGGCGACGCGGGCGATGACCGCGGGGTCATCGGGCTTCGGCATGGCCTGGAATTTTGCGGTGGCGGCCTGGCGGGCTTTCGCGGCTGCAGCCTGACGGTCTGCGAAATTGTCGGGTTTATAGGAAGGCATGGCGGGGGATTAGGTAATGTGGGGCGATTTGTACAGGCGTCGGCTGCCCGATCAGCGGGTGGCTGCCATGTCGTTTTCTTCATCCGAGGGGAGGCTTGTCGTGAAAAACTGGCTCCGGCGGTAGGATTCGAACCTACGACCAACGGATTAACAGTCCGCTGCGCTACCGCTGCGCCACGCCGGATCAGCCGAGGGGCGCGTATAACAACCACGCGCCGCGCTGCAAAGCCCCGGTCGTGCAAGTTCTTCGAAGCGGGGTAGCGGCCGATGGAAAGCGCAGTTGAAAAAGCGCAGGTGGAGGTCCGAGGCGGAATCGAACCGCCGTAGGGGGATTTGCAGTCCCATGCCTGACCACTCGGCCATCGGACCCCACAACCCTTCTATCGGGTGCCTGCTGCCCATGGTCAAGCGCGGCCCGGTCCCGGTATAACGCGACCTCATTGTTTTGCAGGGGCGGCATGGCATACGCGGCGGCGCGCAAATTCATGGTCGATGGGCAGCTTCGGCCGAACAAGGTGACGGACCCGCTGGTCCTCGCCGCCATGGCCCGGCTGCCGCGCGAAGCTTTCGTGCCGCCAGCCGCCACAGCGCGCGCCTATGCCGATGAGCCGGTGCCGCTCGCGCCCGGCCGCGCCATGATGGCGCCGATGGTGCTGGCCCGGCTGGTGCAGGCGCTGATGCCCCGGCTGGGCGAATCGGCGTTGGTGGTGGGTTCGGGCCAAGGTTACGCGGCCGCGGTGCTGGCCGATCTCGGCGTCGTCGTCACCGCGTTGGAGGAGGATGCGGCCCTGCTCGCGGCCGCCCGCCTCGCCTGGCCGATGGCGCTGCCTGGCGCCGTGCCGCTGGCGGTGCAGGGGCCGCTCGCCATGGGCCATGCCGCGACGGCGCCGTATGACATCATCCTGTTCGATGGCGCCGTAGCGACTCTGCCCGACGCGATCACGGCCCAACTGGCCGAGGGCGGCCGAATCGCCATGGTCCAATCACGCGAGGCTGCGGTGGCGCGGGCCATGTTGGGCCGCAAGCTGCAAGGCCAGCTGTTTCTGACGCCCATCATGGACGCCGCTGCGCCAACATTGCCTGGTTTTGCGCGCGCGCCGGGATTTGTCTTTTAAGTCGGAATGTGGGCGAGGTGGCGGCCTCTCCGCGGATCGGATATCAACAAGCCTGGCGCGACTGGCTTGTCGGTGGGGGGAAAGCCTTCATTCCCGGAAAGCGACGCTGCCATACCGAACCCTGGGCGCAACAGCCGCCGTGCCGACCAACTGAGGATGACATGATGCGCAAGCCGACACACCGCTCCTGCACTGCCGCCGTGATCACCGCCGGTCTCCTGACCATCGGCGCGCAGGCTTCGGCGCAGCCGCTGCACGAGGCGCTTGCCCAGGCCTATGCCAACAACACCACGCTGCTGGCGGCGCGCGCCCAGCTGCGCGCGGTGGATGAGGGCGTGCCGCAGGCGCTCTCCGGCTGGCGGCCCACTGTGGTGGTCAATGGCAATGTCGGCGCGGCCGACCAGCGCACCCGCAGCCAGTCGCAGGTCTTCCGCAACGACAACAGCAATTTCTTCCGCGACCCGCAGTCGAATATCATCAGCCGTGAGACAGGGTTGGCCGGCGCCGCGGGCTTCATCTCCACCACCCAGCGGCAGGAGCGCACCCCGGCCGGCGCCAATATCACCCTGACCCAGCCGATCTTCCGTGGCGGCCGCACCGTCGCCAGCGTGCGCCAGGCCGAGAACCGCGTGCTGGCCCAGCGTGCCCGTCTCTACGGCACCGAGCAGCAGGTGATGTCCGACACCGCGACCTCCTACATCGCCGTCATCCGCACCCAGGAAGAGGTCCGGCTGAACATCAACAACGAGCAGGTGCTGACCCGCCAGCTGCAGGCGACCAATGAGCGCTTCCGGGTGGGCGAGATCACCCGCACCGACGTGGCGCAGGCCGAGTCGCGCCTCGCCGGCGCGCGCGCCGCCCGCGCCCAGGCCGAGGGCCAGCTGGAAACCTCGCGCGCCACCTATCAGCGCCTGGTCGGCGCGCCGCCGCAGCGCCTCGTCGCGCCCCAGCCGCTGCAGGCAGCGGTGCGCAGCGGCCAGCAGGCGCAGGAGCAGGCGGCCAACAACAACCCCAACGTCGTCGCCGCGCTGTTCGACGAGGCCGCGGCGCGCGACAATATCGATGTGCAACTCTCGGTCCTGATGCCTCAGGTCAGCGTGACCAGCCAGGCCTTCCGCAACGACAATTCCGGCGGCCCGCACAGCCGCGTCACCGGTGGCCAGGTCACCGCCAACCTCTCCGTGCCGCTGTTCCAGGGCGGCGCGGAGCACAGCCAGGTCCGCCAGGCCCGCCAGCAGGCGCAGCAGAGCCGCGCCCTGGTGAGCGATGCCCGCGCGGTGGCGGTGCAGCAGGCGACCAGCGCCTGGGAAACCCTGCGCAGCACCCGCGCCCAGGTGGAGAGCGTGCGCGCCCAGATCCGGGCGCAGGAAATCGCCCTCGATGGCGTGCAGCGCGAGGCCATCGTGGGCAGCCGCACCACGCTCGACGTGCTGAACGCCGAGCAGGAATTGCTCAACGCCCGCGTGTCGCTGGTGCGGGCGCTGGCGGACAACATCAACGCCTCCTACAGCGTGGCCTCGGCGGTGGGGCGGCTGACGGCGCAGGATCTTGGCCTCCCCGTCGAATTCTACGACATGCGGGCCTATTACAACGCCGTGCGCGACCGCTGGGTGGGGCTGGGTGACTATTCCCGCTCCGCCGCGGCCGTCGTGCGCTGAGGGAGACAATGCGATGAGCGGAGCCGACAGCACCAAGGCAGGCACCGAGCCCTCGATGGATGACATCCTGGCCTCGATCCGGAAGATCCTGAACGAGGACGACGCCCCCGGCGCGCCCGCCACCATCCCCGAGCCGCCGAGCGAACCGCTGATGCTCACGGAGGAGATGATGGTGCCCGAGCCGCAAGTGCCCGCAGCCGTGGCACCTGAACCCGCTGCGCCCCAGCCAGTTGCACCCGTGCCTGTTGCACCCGCGCCTGTTGCACCTGTGCCCGTTATCGCCCAGCCCGCGCCCGCCTCGATGCCCGAGCCCCCCCCGACCATGGCGGCGCCGGTGGCACTGCCCACACCGCCGCCGGGCTTGCAGATCGTCGCCCCGCCGCCGGAACAGCGCCCGGCCGCCATGCCCGAGCCGCCGGCCGTGCCGGCTTCGGCCATGGCGGGGTCGGAGCTTGTGGCACCGGCCGCCGCCGCCGCGGCAGCGGCCTCGATGAACCAACTGCTGCGCGCCGTCACCCAGGAGCGCAGCACCGCCATCAGCCGCGGCGGCCCCACCATCGAGGATGTGGTGCGCGAGACGATTCGACCGATGCTGAAGGAGTGGCTGGACACCCACCTGCCCGGCATTGTCGAGCGCTCGGTTCGCGCGGAGATCGAACGGGTCGCCAGAAGCGGCCTGTAAACCGCGGCGCCATGTCCCCGCGCGTGCTGGTCAGGACCAGACTTTGGCCAGCCTGCCGGCGCCGGCCCGGCAGCCCGGCGCCGGCATGGCGGGTGTGACGGCGTCGCTGCTGCAGACCCGGTTCCGGCCTTCCTGCTTGGCGCGGTAGAGCGCGGCATCGGCACGCGCCACCATCTCGGTGACGCTCTCGCCGGGCAGCAATGTCGCCACGCCGAGCGACACGGTGACGTCGCTCAACCTTTCGCCACTGCTGCGCAGGGCCAGGCGCTGGGCGGCGACCGCAAGCCGGGTCTTCTCGGCTTGGTCGAAGCCGGCGGCCGGGGGCGTCGATGGCAACAGCACCGCGAATTCCTCGCCGCCGAAACGGGCGGCCATCCCGGTCGCGGGCAGACAGCCCCGGATGGTGGCGGCGGTGCGGCGCAGCAGCGCGTCGCCCACGGGGTGGCCGAACTGGTCGTTCACCCGTTTGAAATGGTCGATATCGACGAGGACCAGCGTCAGCGGCTCATCGCTCGCGGTGGCAGCCATCGCCTCCAGCCTTTCGTCGAAGGCGCGGCGATTGGGCAGGCTGGTCAGCGCATCGGTCAGCGCGTCGCGCCTGGCGTCATGCAATTCGGCCCGCAGGTTTTCGATCTGATGGGTCGAATCGGCCAGACGATTGCCCATGGCCAGGCTGCGCCGCGTCATCTCCCGCGCCTTGTCGGCGAGGTGGGACAGGGCCGCGCGCAGGCGCTGCGAATCGTGAACCGGGGCGGCCGAGAGCTCATCCAGCGCGTCACCGAAGGCCGCGGTATCGGCGCCGTGGCTGGCCATGGTGCCCATGGCCTCGCTCAGGGTGCCGCTCAGCCGGGTCAGCGCATCGCTCAGCGCGGAGAATTCGGGCATGGCTTCGAGGAAGCGGGCGTGGAGGTCGCGCATCAGCGCCTCATCCACCGTGCCCGCGGCGACGGCGGCTTGCAGCGCCGCCGTCAATTCGGGCCGCCCGCCCGAGTGATGTTCGAACCACACCGCGTAATGGCAGGGCACCGGCGCCAGCCCATGGCTCTGGATGGAGCCGAAGGCCGCGCGGGCATGGGCCAGCGCCGTCACCATCGGCAGGGTGTTGTGAGGGCTGTGAGGCAGAGACGCTGCCATGGAGAATCCGCTTCCTGGGGTGGCCAGGGCAGAGTGACGGCAAAAGCTGAACAAGCCCTTGCCAGGGAGCGCCCTTTGCCCCTGGGCAACGGCCCCGCCCCCTCCTATCGTCTCCGGGATGGACATTGCCCTGCATCAGCGCCTGACCCAATGGCGACGACATCTCCACGGCCATCCCGGCCTGACCCTGCATGAGCAGGACACCGCTGCCTTCGTGGTCGAAAAATTGCGTGAGCTGGGGGTGAGCGAGATCACCCCGGGCGTGGGTGGCCATGGCGTGGTGGCCACGCTGCGGCGGGGCAGCGGGCAGGGCGCCAACCGGGCCGTGGGCCTGCGCGCCGACATGGACGCGCTGCCGATCCAGGAGACCAACACCTCGCTCCCCTGGTCCAGCACCATTGCGGGCGTCATGCATGCCTGCGGCCATGATGGCCATACCACCGCGCTGCTCGGCGCGGCGCGGCTGCTGCTGGACGACACCTCCTGGTCGGGCACGGTGCAGCTGGTCTTCCAGCCCGCCGAGGAGGGCGGCGGCGGCGCGCGGTCGATGATCGCCGACGGGCTGTTCCAGCGTTTCCCGATGGATCGCATCTTCGGCTGGCACAATTGGCCGGGCCTGCCGGTCGGCACCATCGCGGTGCATGAGCGGGCGGTGATGGCGGCCGGCGCGCGCTTCGGCATCACCTTCGAGGGCCATTCCGGCCATGCCGCGCTGCCGCATATGACGCGCGACCCCATGCTGGGCCTCGGCCATGCCATCGTGGCCCTGCAGAGCATCGTGGCGCGCGGCGTCGACCCGCTGGCGAGCGGCGTGGTCAGCGTCACCATCGCCCGCGCCGGCGAGGCGCAGAACCAGATCGCCGACAGGGCGGAGCTGCTGGGCACCGCGCGCTGGCTCGATGACGCCGTCGGCGACTTCATCGAACACCGCATCCGCGAGGTGGCAGCGGGTGTCGCCGCGAGCTTTGGCCTTTCCGCAGCCGCGCAGTTCAGGCGCGGCGTGCCGGTGACGGCCAATTCCGCCGCCGAGCGGGAGATCGCAGCCGGTGCCGCGGCCGCGGTGGCGCCGCTGCGGCGCGACATGCCGCCGGCGATGACGGGGGAGGATTTCTCCTGGTTCCTGGCCGAGGTGCCCGGCGCCTTCGTCTGGATAGGCAATGGGCCGGCCGAGGGCGGGCGCGAGCTGCACAATGCCGGCTATGATTTCTGCGACGACGTATTGCCCTATGCCTCGGGCTTTCTGGCCGAAGCGGCGAAGCGGGCGCTGGCGGGGTAGGGGGCCTGCCGCCGGCCACGGGGGCTTCCTTTCCCCCCTGGACCATGCTGCGTTCACCTGCGTTCACTGCGCATGGTCCAGTCGTTGCTGAGAGGATGATTCAGCGTTTTCGGCGTTTCCGCCTCAACGCATCATGCTCTACCGGTTCATCCCGATGACCGAGCGTTGCTCATCGCGCACGCGGCGTTCCGCCGCCACGCGTTCGCGTTCCAGCCGTGCCTCCCAGCGCCGGCGTTCCCGCTCCTCGTCCGAGGCGCTGACCATCGCAGGTTCGGCCCGCGACATGCACAGCGCAAAGCCTGGCGAGCCCGGCGCGTGGCCACCGGCCATGCATTGGTTGACATGCAGCGAGAGCGCATTGGGCGCCGCGCATCCGACCAGCGCGAGGCCGCCGCACAAGGCCATGGCCCAGGCGTGGCGAGGCCTCGGCGGGTTGGTTGATCGAGGCAAGGCGAATGGCTCCTGACGGCGTCGCAATGCTAAGCCGGGGCGCGCCGTCCTGACAACCACAGGTTGCGCGGCGCGACCCGGGCGCTTGGCTCAATCCTCCTCGATCGGTTCCTCGACCGGCTTGGCGCCGGGTTTTTCGGCGCTGCGCATATGGGCGATCAGGCGCTCGATCGCGGTCGGCTTGTCGGTCTTCTCGATCGCGGCGAATTCCATCGCCAGGCGGTCCAGCGCCTGCTCGTAGATCTGGCGCTCGGAGAAGGACTGGTCGGGCTGGCCGGCGTTGCGGAAGAGGTCGCGCACCACCTCGGCGATCGCCACCGGGTCGCCCGAATTGATCTTCGCCTCGTATTCTTGGGCGCGGCGCGACCACATCGTGCGCTTGATGCGGGCACGGCCCTTCAGCGTATCCAGCGCCAGCTTCACCAGCGCGGGGCCGGCGAGCTTTCGCAGGCCGGCGCTGGCCGCCTTGTTGGTCGGCACCCGCAGGGTCATGCGGTTTTCCTCGAAGGTGACGGTGATCACCTGCAGGGAAATCCCCGCGACATTGACATCCTCGATGCCCTGGACGGTTCCCACCCCATGGGTCGGGTAGACCACCATGTCACCGGTCCTGAAATCGACTTTCACAGGCGGCCCTTTGGGGGCGTTGGGTGCCCCGGCCTGGGTTTCTGCCATACCTCCGCTGCGAAGTGCACCCATCGGCATACGTGGCGTGATGCTGAAAGCCGGCCGCATGCCGGGCATGCCCGGGCGCGACATGCCGGGGCGGGAGGCGATGGGTGGTGAAATCACCTGCACCGGCGGCGCCGCGGCGGCCGCCGCCGCCTTGTCGGCGATGGCCTTTTCCGCGGTGGCCTTGTCGGCCGCGGCGCGGGCCGCGTTGCGCACCGCGGCTTCCTTGCTGGCGGCGGCCGAGGCCATCAGCGCCTGGGTGGCGGCGGCATTGGTCATGGCCTTGCGCGGCGCGGGCTGCGGCTTGGCCTCCGTCGCGTCGGCTGCCACGGGGGGTTTTGCTGCGGTCTTGGGGCTGGATTTCGCGGCGGGCTTGGCGGTTTGGGTCACGGTGGCTTTCAATGAGGTCGGCGCCGTTGGGCGGGTTGCCTTCGGGTCAGCGGCCGGGGCGGCTTTGCTGGCCGGCTTGCCGGGTTTGGCGGCGGCGGATGTTGGTGTGGCCGCCTTCATGGCGGCCGGTGTTGCGATGGTCTTGGGCGGAGTCACAGGCTTCGGGGCAAGCGGCCTGGCCGAGGTTTTCGGCGCGGGTGGTGCCGCAACCTGCTTTGCCGTCACGGGCTTGGCTGGCGCCGGCTTCACCAGACCAGGTTTCGCGGTCACGGGCTTGGTTGGCGCCCCCGGCTTGCCCCGATCCACCGCCGACGCCCGTTTCGCGGGGGCCGGCTGCGGGGTGCCGGCCGGTGCGCCTTGCTCAGGCTTGGCGGCACGCGAGGCACTGGACCGGGTTGCGCTGGACATGGAGCAAACCTTTCATTCACCGCGCCTGGCATTGCCGCGGTCGCTTGGCGTTGTGGCCCGGTGCCACGCCCCGGGCGCGCCAAGGGCCCCGAACCCCCAAGGCCCCGAAAGCCCAGGCCCCCGAAACCCCAAGGCCCCCGAAACCCCAAGGCCCGGGCCGCGCCCCCATCGCCGTGTGGCAAAGCGAGCCGCCGGCAAGCATGCAGACCAACGCCTGAACAAAGCGGAAACCTCTGGGCAAAAACCCTTCGCGCAAAAGGGACGTAACACAAAACTGGCCCCTCGTCACGCGCCGCCGGGCTGGCCTGCCGGCAATGGGAAGCTTGAACCCTCGTCGCGGGGACTGCCATAAGTCTTTCGTCAAACCGTCATCGCATTGAAACCTCGGGCGTCTATCGCCCCCCCCACAATCAAGGTGAGGCCATGCTGGAAATCGAGGGACTGACGCGGCAATTCGGCGCGGTGCGCGCTGTCGACAACGTTTCCCTGCGAATCCCCGATGGCCAGATGGTGGGTGTCATCGGCCGTTCGGGCGCCGGCAAATCCACCCTGCTGCGGCTGATCAATCGTCTTTCCGAACCCACGGCGGGCAGCATCCGCTTCGGCGGGCGTGAGGTCAGCCAGCTGAAAGGCCAGGAGCTGCGCGACTGGCGCACCGGCTGCGCCATGATCTTCCAGCAATTCAACCTGGTGCAGCGCCTGGATGTGCTCACCAATGTGCTGATCGGCCGGCTCAACCACCGCCGCGGCATGCTGGCCCATCTCGGCTCGCTGTTCGCGCAATTCTCGGCCGCGGAGCGGGCGATGGCGCTCGCCACGCTCGACCGTTTCGACCTGCTCTCCACCGCCCTGCAGCGCGCCGATACGCTCTCGGGCGGCCAGCAGCAGCGCGTGGCGATCTGCCGCGCCCTGATGCAGCAGCCGCGCATCCTGCTGGCCGATGAGCCCATTGCCTCGCTCGACCCGCAAAATGCCCGGGTGGTGATGGACGCCCTGCGTCAGGTGAACCGTCAGGATGGGCTGACGGTGCTGGTCAACCTGCACCATCTCGACACCGCGCGCGCCTATTGCGACCGCATCATCGCCATGCAGAAGGGCCAGGTCGCCTTCGACGGTCTGCCGTCCGAACTCACCGCCGAACGCGTCGCCATGATCTATGGGGTGAGCGAGGCCGAATTCCACGGCCAGGCGGAACCTCTCGTCGAGCCGGGCACGCCGATGCCCGCCGGCGCACTAGCCTGAACCACCCCACACAGGAGAACGCCATGTTCACCCGCCGTATCCTCGGCGCCGGCCTTGCCGGTGCCGCCCTCACCCCCGCCGCCCTTTCCCCCGCATGGGCGCAACCCGTCGCCCCCGGCGCTCGCCGGACAGCCGACGCCGCCACCGCCATGCCGCCCGCCGGCCGCAAGGCCTGGGCCGCCCAGGTGCCGCAGCTGCGCATCGGCTTGCTCGGCGGCGAGAACGAGGCCGACCGCCTCGGCCGCTTCGGCGCCTACCAGGCGCTGCTGGCGTCGCATTTCGACATCCCCGTGCGGCTCTTCCCGGCCTCCGACTATGCCGGCGTGCTGCAGGCCTTCTCGGCCCGGCAGATCGAAATGGCGAGCCTGGGGCCCTCGGGCTATGCCGGCGCCTGGATCGACACCAATGGCGGCGTCGAGCCGATGCTGGTGCCCGAGGAGCGCGACGGCTCGATTTCCTATGTCGCGGTGATGGTGGTGCGCGCCGATAGCGGCATCACCGACCTGGCCGGCATGCGCGGCCGCAGCCTGGCCTGGGCCGATGCCAACTCCACCTCGGGCTACCTGGTGCCGCGCTTCGCGCTGCGCCGGCAGAACATCAACCCCGAGAGCGGCCAGTACTTCTCCCGCACCGGCTTCGGCGGCGGCCATGAGCAGGCGATCGTGGCGCTGCTGCAACGGCAGTTCGACGCCGCGGTGACCTGGACCTCGGGCCAGGGCGACGTGAATGAGGGCCATACGCGCGGCAACCTGCGCGCCATGGTCGAGAAGGGCATGCTGAACATGCGCGACCTGCGGATCATCTGGACGTCGGACCCGATCATCAACGGCCCGCTGACGGTGCGCCGCGAATTGCCGCAGGCGTTCAAGGACGACATCACCAACTTCCACCTGGCGCTGCCCGTGACCCATCCGCAGATCTACCAGCAGATCGAGCGCGGCGGCGGCACCGGTTACCGCACGGTGACGCATGAGCAGTTCGGCTTCCTGGTCGACATGCGCCGCGAAGAGGCCGCCGAACGCCGTCGGCGTTCCTGAGCGGACGCCGTCGGCGTTCCTGAGCGAACACCGTCGGCGGCACCGCCGACGGACACCCAGAACCGGGGCGGCAAGCCGGCCGCCCCGGCACCCCCCCACCGGGGACAGCCGGACGAACCACATGCCCGCCACCCGTCGCGCCAGCCTCGCCGCTGCCCTTGCCATGGCCACCGCCGCGCAGGCCCAAGGCCCGGCCGCCCCGGGCGAATGGCGCCCCCGCCGCACCGCCGAAGGCCCGCACCCGATGCCCTCCCCCGGCCGCCGCGCCTGGGCCGAGCAAGTGCCGGTCATCCGCCTGGGCCTGATGGGCGGCGAGAACGAGGCCGACCGGCTGGTCCGCTTCGATGGGCTGCGCCGGCTGCTGGAGACGACCTTCGAGGTGCCGGTTCGGATCTTTGCCGCCTCCGACTATGCCGGCATCCTGCAGGCCTTCTCCGCCCGGCAGATCGATTTCTCGGCGCTCGGCCCCAGCATCTACGCCGCCACCTGGATCGACACCAATGGCGGGGTCGAACCCTTCCTCACCATCGAGCAGATCGATGGCAGCATCTCCTATGTCTCGGTCATGGTGACCCGCGCCGATAGCGGCATCACCAGCCTGGAGCAGATGCGCGGCCGCTCCCTGGCCTGGGCCGACCCGAACAGCGCCTCGGGCTTCCTCATCCCGCGCTTCCAGCTCCGGCGCGAGGGTGTCGGCGTGGAGCCCGGCCAGTTCTTCGGCCGCACCGGCTTCGGCGGCGGCCATGAGCAGGCGGTCGTCGCCATGCTCCAGCGCCAGTACGACGCGGCGATGACCTGGGCCTCGGGCGTGGGCGAGGTGTCGGAAGGCTATTCCCGCGGCAATCTGCGCGCGATGGTCGAGAAGGGCATGCTGCGGATGGCCGATATCCGCATCATCTGGACCAGCCAGCCCATCCTCAATGGCCCGATGACCATCCGCACCGACCTGCCGCGCGAATTCCGCGACGACCTGACCCGCTTCTACCTCGCATTGCCCATCGCCCACCCCGCCGTCTTCGAACAGGTGGCGCGCGGCACCGGCGCGGGCTTCCGCGAGGCGCGGCACGCCGACTACGAGATCTTCATCGAGATGCGGCGCGAGGAAGCGGCGGCGCGCCGGCGCCGCTCATGAGTGGCGTCCTGGCCAATCCGCGGGTGGTGGCGCAGGAGGCCGCCTTCCAGTTGTTGCGCCGGCAAAGGCGGAGCGCCACGCTGCTTGGCGGCGCCATCTTCCTGGCCTGCCTGCTGACCTCGGGCTGGGTCAGCGAATTCTACCCCTCCAGCCTGCTCGCCGGCCTGCCGCGCATCGGTGAGTATTTTGTCCGCATCACGCCCGCGCTGGAATGGGACAAGCTCTTCGCCAGCACAACGACGGAAGGCTCGCTCGCCTTCTGGATGTACCGGCTGGATGCCTGGGGGCTGCTGTTGTTCGAGACGGCGCAGATGGCCGCCCTGGCCACCCTGATGGGGGCGGGCGTGGCGTTGCTTCTTGCATTCCCGGCCGCCCGCAACCTCGGCCTGCCGGGCTGGATGAGCGCCACCGCCCGCCGCCTGCTCGAAGCCACCCGCACGGTGCCCGAAATCGTCTTCGCGCTGATTTTCGTCTGGGCCTTTGGCGTGGGCGCCCTGGCGGGCATCCTGGCCATCGCCCTGCACACCGCCGGCGCGCTCGGAAAACTCTTCGCCGATGCGATGGAGAATATCGAGATGCGCCCCTGGGAGGGCGTTCGCGCCTCGGGCGGGTCGTGGTTCCAGGCCTGCCGCTATGCCGTGCTGCCGGCCTCGGCCCCCGATCTGCTGAGCTACGCCATGCTCCGCTTCGAGATCAATCTGCGCGCGGCCAGCGTCGTCGGTTTCGTCGGCGCCGGCGGCATTGGCGAGGAACTCTACAAGGTGATCAGCTTCAATTACTACGAGGAGATCAGCGCCATCATCGTGCTGGTGATCCTGGCCGTGGTCTGCATCGACCTCGTGTCGGAAAAACTGCGGCGCCGGCTGATCGAGGCGGTGTCGTGAGCGCCGCCATGCAGCCCGGTGGCCACAATCTCAGCCCGGCCGAGGTCGCGGCATGGCAGGCGCGCATGCCCTCGGCCTTCGGGCTGACAGGCGCCGCGCGGTTCTGGCGCTGGATGGGCGTGGCGGGGTTCCTGGCCTGGCTCGGCGTCACCTTGTGGTGGTTTGATGTCAGCCCCGCCCGGATCTGGAACGGGCTGCAGGGCCTGGGCGTGATCGTCCGGCTGATGGTGCCGCCCAGCCCCGGCGAGCAATGGGTGGAAATCCTCCAGGGCCTGGCCGAGAGCCTGGCCATGGCGTTTCTCGGCACCGCCATCGCCGCCACCATCGCCATCCCGCTGGGTTTTCTGGGCGCCCGCAACGTTGCCACCAGCCTGATCTTCCGCTTTTCGCTGCGGCGGTTCTTCGACGGCATGCGCGGCATCGACCAGCTGATCTGGGCGCTGGCCTATGTCCGCGCCGTGGGGCTGGGGCCGCTGGCCGGCGTGCTGGCCATCGCCACCGCCGATATCGCGGTGCTGGCCAAGCTCTATGCCGAAGCCATCGAGAATGCCGAGAAGAAGCAGGCCGAGGGCATTGCCGCCGCCGGCGGCTCGCCCACGCTGGTCATGCGCTTCGGCATCCTGCCGCAGGTCGCCCCCATCATGCTCGGCCATGCGCTGTATTTCTTCGAGAGCAACACGCGTTCGGCCACCATCCTGGGGGTGGTCGGCGCGGGCGGCATCGGGCTGCAGATCGCCGAGCGGATTCGCGTGCGCCACTGGGACGAGGTGGCCTTCATCATCATTATGATGGTGGTGATGGTGATGCTGATCGACTGGATCTCGGGGCGGCTGCGGCGGCGGCTGATCGGCGGGCTGTAGAGCATGATGCGTTGAGGCGGAATCGCCGGAAACGCTGAATCATCTCTCAGCAACGGTTAGACCATGCGGAGTGAACGCAGGTGAACGCAGCATGGTCTAGGCCGCCACCTATTGTATGGGCCTGACCCCGGCCGGGCCTGGCGGGAGCCCCGCCAGAAACGCCTCGACGGCGGCGAAATGCGCGGGCCAGGCGGGCGGGCGCCAGCCGGCCAACCGGACCATCTGCGCCGCCCGCGCCGGGCTTTCGGGCGCGGCATAGGCTGCGATCATCGCTTGCCACGCCGCGGGGTCCTGGGGTGAGAGGTATTCCGGCACGCCGCCGCCCACCTCGCGCAATGCTGGGATGTCCGAGCAGATCACCGGCACGCCCGCCGCCAGCGCCTCGATGACGGGGATGCCGAAACCCTCGGCCAGGGTGGGCAGCAGCAGGGCGCGGGCACCGGCGAGCAGTTCGGCCAGTTCCGCATCGCTGGCATGGCCGCGTTCCTCCACCCGGTCGCCCAGCGCGCCGGAATCGAGCAGTGCCAGGTCCTGCCCGGCGCCGAAGCTGCGGCGGCCGACCAGGATCAGCCGTGGCGCCCCCGGCCCCAGCCCGCGCCAGACATCGAGCAGCAGGCGGTGGTTCTTTCGCCGCTCGATGGTGGCGATGCAGATGAAATAGGGCGGCATATCGCCGGCCACCGGCCCGGCAGCGCGAAGATCAAGCCCGAGCGGCGCCACCACCGCGGGCGGCATCGCCAGGCCCTGGCCGGCCAGCCAGGCCCGCAGCGCGCCGCGCACGCTCTGGCTGAACAGCACCACGCCATCGGCCTCATGCCCCACGCCGAGCATGCGGGCGCGGGTCATGCGGCGCTGCAGCCAGCGCGTGGTCTGGGGGTGCTCCAGCGGGATGATGTCGTGCACCGCTGGCACGAAACGGGCGCCACTGCGCCGCACCGCAGCGATCGCCCGCCTGCGATGCAGCCCGTGATGCGAGACGATGCTGAAGACGGCACCCGGCCTCGCCGCCTCGGCCAGCAGGGCGGCATGCCCGCCCAGCATCACCCGGCGCTGCATGCGGGCTGCCAGGCCCGGCATATCCGCCCCCGGCGCCAGCAGCGCCGAGACGTCGCCGCGCGGAATGAGCGCGAAGCGACCAAAGGGGTCGGTGCCGCAGAACACCCCGCCCGGCCTGGCCAGCACCGCCCTGGCATAGGCCAGCTCAACCCGCTCCATCCCGCTCGGCCGCCCGCGGCGGGCGGAGGCGAGCAGGCGGGAGATTTCCAGGATCCAGGGCGCCGCGGCCCCGAAGCTGGGCTCGCTCAGAGGGCCGCCAGGACCGTCTCGGCCTTGCTCACGTCGAAAGCGCCGGGCGCCTCGACGGCGATATGGCTCACCTTGCCAGCCACCACCACCATGGCGAAGCGCTGGCAGCGCACGCCCAGGCCGCGCGCCGTCAGGTCCAGCTCCAGGCCGAGGGCCTTGGTGAAGGCGGCCGAGCCATCGGCCAGCATCACCACATCCTCGCCCACGCCCTGGTCGGCGCCCCAGGCGCCCATGACGAAGGCGTCATTGACCGAGAGGCAGACGATGGCGTCCACCCCCTTGGCCTTGAAGGCCGCCGCATGCTGGACGAAGCCGGGCAGGTGCTTGGCCGAGCAGGTCGGCGTGAAGGCACCGGGCACGCCGAAGACGACCACGGTCTTGCCACCGAACAGCGCCTCGGTGCTGATCTCCTTCGGGCCCTCGGCCGTGCCCTGCATGAGGCTCATGCTGGGGATGCTGTCGCCGACCTGGATGCTCATGGGAAATCTCCTCTGGGTGATGAGCGGGGTGTAGCGAAGCGTGGCGCGGCTGTCATCCTTGCGCCGGGGGAGCGGCGCTGCCATCTCCCTGTCATGGCCAGGAAATCCTCTCCCCCTCGCGCGGCCGTCCAGGATGCCTGGCTGACCGGCCAATTGCTGATCGCCATGCCCAGCCTGCGCGACCCGAATTTCGCCGGCAGCGTGGTCTGCCTCTGCGCCCATTCGGAAGATGGGGCGATGGGGCTGGTGCTGAACCGGCCATTGCAGAAGCTGAGCTTCAATGCGCTGCTCAAGCAGCTCGGGGTCGAGCCGGTGCCGCCGGCGCGCAGCATTCGCATGGTCTCGGGCGGGCCGGTCGATGGCGGCCGGGGCTTCGTGCTGCACAGCGGGGACTGGTCGACCGAGGGCAGCGTGGCGGTGGATGGCCGGATCAGCCTGACCTCCTCGATCGAGGTGTTGAAGGCTGTCGCCGGCGGCGGTGGCCCGCGCGACTGCCTGCTGGCGCTGGGCTATGCCGGCTGGGGGGCGGGCCAGCTCGAGGCCGAGATCGCCGCCAATTCCTGGCTGAGCGTCGAGTCCGATGACACGCTGCTCTACCTCACCCCGCCCGAGGATGCCTGGCGCCAGGCGCTGGCCAAGCTGCGGATCGACCCGCTGCTGCTGAGCGGGGCCGCCGGGCGGGCGTGAAGCCCGCGCAACCATCCCACCCGTGTCGCGTTTCCCTGCTGTTGAAAACAGGAGAAACCCCGATGCGCATCCAGATGATCTTGCCAGTTCTTGCGGCCCTTGGCCTGGCCGCCTGCACCGTGAACAATCCGCCCGCCCCGCCCACCGTCATCACCACCCAGCCGGTGGCACCGCCGACGGTGATTCTGCGATAGGGCAGGCGGCTGCGGGCCTAACGGCAGCCGTCACGGTCCATCGCCTGCCTGGCCAGCCCGGCGCGGAAGCCGGCCTGGCCCATGCTGGCCGAGACCTCCGCCGCGGTGGCCTGGGAGGCTGCGATCTCGGCCCAGCGCGCCGCCTCGCCTGTGAGTTCGGCCAGGCGGGGGCAGTGGCAGCGGCCGAAACTGGTCTCCGCGCGGGCCAGCATGGCGGCGGCGTCGCTCGCCGCCGCCCGCCCGGCCAGCAGGCCCGCGGCCGGCGAGGCCAGGCGCTGCTGGGCGCCGCGCAACCCGGTCACGCCCTCGCCGAAATCACAGAAGGGGCGTTGCGCCGCGGCAGGGCCGGCCAGCGCCAGAAGCATCAGCCACCACATGCGCTGATCGCCCGCAGCATATGGCCCGGCACCGGCGCGATGACATCGACGGGGCCGGGCAGGACGATGCGCCGGGCCAGCAGCTGCATCGCACCCTCACCGCCGCCATAGCGCGCATCGCCCAGGATGGGATGGCCGAGATGGGCGGCATGGGCGCGCAGCTGATGGGTGCGCCCGGTGAGCGGCTGGAACTCCACCCAGGTGGTGGCCGTGCCGCGGCCCAGCACGCGCCAGCGGGTGCGGGCGGCCTGACCCTTGGGGTCCACCACCATGCGCCAGCCCGCCTTGGCCGAGCTGATCTTCGACAGGGCCGCGTCGATCTCGCCACTTTCGCCGGGCAACGCGCCGGCCAGGATAGCCCAATAGGTTTTGCGGGCCTCGCCCCGGGCGAAGAACCCGCCCAATTCCGCCATCGCCGGCTTGGTGCGACCGAGCACCAGGCAGCCCGCCGTGTCCTGGTCTAGCCGATGCGCGGGCTGCGGCAAATGCCGCTTGCCCATCTGCAGCGCCGGCAGAAAATCCTCCAGGCTCGCGCCACCCCGCGGCCCGCGATGCACCGCGAGGCCGGCCGGCTTGTCGATCACCAGCGCGGTGTCGGACTGGAAGAGGATTGTGGGAGTCACACCAGCTTCGGCGTGGTTTCCATCCAGTTGAAGTAGAGCTCCCGCGCACGGGTCGTGAGCGGGCCGATCTGCATGTCGCGGCCATTGTAGCGGGTGCAGGGCTGCACCTTGGCGTAATTGCCGGTGGAGAAGATCTCATCCGCCTCGTCGAGCTCGGCGGGCGAGACGGCGCGTTCCTCGACCGGCACGCCGGCCTCGCGGAACAGGGTCATCACGCGCCGGCGGGTGATGCCGGCCAGGAAGGTGTGGTTGGCCACCGGGGTGATGGCCACGCCATTCCTGCCGAACCAGATATTGGCCGAGGCGAATTCCGCCACATTGCCCGCCGGGTCGCACATCACCGCATTGTCGGCGCCGCGCGCCTGCACCCAGGCCGCCGCGCGCGAGCCATTGGGATAGAGGCAGCTGGCCTTGGCATCGGTCGGCGCCATATCGAGTGCGGCGCGGCGGAAGGGCGCCATCATCGCCGAAAAACCGCTCCAGGGCGGCAGCGGCGCGTCATAGATCGCCAGGATGAAATCGGTGCTGGTGGGGTCGGGCCGCGCGGCGCCGAGGCCGCGGCGGATGAAGAACATCGGCCGGACATAAAGCTCGGCATCCGGCCCCATGCGGCGAATGCCCTCTCGGCACAGGGTCTCGATCTCCTCGGCCGTGCGGGTGGGGTGCATGTTCAGCGCCAGCGCCGAGCGGATGGCGCGGGCGCAATGCAGTTCAAGGTCGGGCGCGTAGCCGCGGATGGCGCGCGCGCCGTCGAAGATCACCGAGCCGAGCCAGAAGGCATGGTCCATCGGGCCCAGCACCTTGGGCTCCTCGGAAAACCATTCGCCGCCATACCAATAGACGCCTGCCATGTGATGCCTCCCTGTCAGGGCTTTGGGTGTGCCACGTCAGGCGCGGCTGTTGAAGTAGGCGAGGTCGCGCGTGTCGGCCCAGGCCTGGCGGAGTTCCACCGGCTTGCCATCCACGGCGAAGGCCACGCGCGCGATCATCAGCACCGGCGCGGCCGCGGCCAGGCCGAGGCGGGAGGCGACCTGCGCGGGGGCGGCGATCGCGCGCAATTGTTCCTCGATGCGGGTCACGCTCAGGCCGAATTCGCGTTGGTAGAGGTCATAGACCGTGCCGGTGCGGCCGGCGAAGCGCGCGCCGTCCAACCCGGGGAAGAGGGTTTCGGGCAGCCAGAGCTCCTCCAGCATGGCGGGGCGGCCGGCGAGGTGCTGGAGGTGGCGGGCGCGCAGCAGGGCGGCGCCGGGGGCAAGGCCCAGGGTGCGGGCCTGCGGCGCCGTGGCCTTCCGGCGGCTGAAATCGAGGAATCGCGTGTCGGGCAGCACAGGCCGGCCATCGGCGGGGCGCAGATGGAAGAAGCGGAAACTCCGCTCCGGCGTATGCCCGGCCACGAAGGTGCCGCGGCCCTGCCGGCGGGTCAGCGCGCCCTCGGCCACCAGCCCGTCGGTGGCCCGCCTGATGGTGCCTATGGCGCAGCCGAAGCGCTCAGCCAGCAGCTTTTCCGCCGGCAGCGGCGTGCCGGGGGGGAATTCGCCCCGGGCGATCTCCGCCACGACGGCGGCGCGCACCTGGCGCCAGATCGGGATCTCCGCATTCATGGAAACATCTAGGTCATATAGTTGACCTGGGTTCAATGGGGGCCTAGCCTGCGTTCATTCAACAGGAGGGAATGATGACAATCCATTTCGTCGTGCATGACGAGGGCGACAGCGTGGGCGTCGTCGTCGTCGAGGGGCTGACCGCCTCCAACCGCATCCAGGGCTGGGTGATGGACCAGGACAAGATGATCGACTTCGACGCGAAGTCCGACATCCCCATCGGCCACAAGCTCGCCATCAAGGCGATCAAGGCCGGCGACACCATCATCAAATACGGGGTGGATATCGGGCGCGCCATCGCGGATATCGCGCCGGGCGAGCACCTGCACGTCCACAACGTCAAGACCAAGCGCTGGTAGGGGGAACGACACCATGGGAATCAACCTGAAAGGTGCCGCCTTCGAGGGCTGGCGCCGCGAGAATGGCCGGATGGGCGTGCGCAACCACGTCATCATCCTGCCCGTCGACGATCTGTCGAATGCGGCCGCCGAGGCGGTGGCGAACAACATCAAGGGTGCGATGGCCATCCCGCATTCCTATGGTCGGCTGCAATTCGGCGCCGATCTGGACCTGCATTTCCGCACCCTGATCGGCACCGGCTGCAACCCGAATGTGGCCGGCGTCATCGTTATCGGCATCGAGCCGGGCTGGACCGGCACGATCGTCGAGGGCATCGCCAAATCCGGCAAGCCGGTCGAGGGTTTCGCCATCGAGCAGAATGGCGACATCAACACGATCGCGAGTGCTTCGCGCGCGGCCTATCGGTTGGTGAAGCATGCCTCGCGGCTGAAGAAGACGAAGACCGACATCGTCGAGCTTTGGGTCTCCACCAAGTGCGGCGAGAGCGATACGACCTCGGGCCTGGCGAGTTGCCCCACTGTGGGCAATGCCTTCGACAAGCTGTGGGCCAATGGCAATACGCTGGTCTTCGGCGAAACCTCGGAGATCACCGGCGGTGAGCATCTGGTGGCGGCGCGCTGCCGCACCCCGGAAATCCGCGACCGCTTCATGTTCATGTTCGACCGCTATCAGGCGCTGATCGAGAAGAACAAGACGAGTGACCTTTCCGACAGCCAGCCGACCAAGGGCAATATCGAGGGTGGCCTGACCACCATCGAGGAAAAGGCGCTGGGCAATATCCAGAAAATCGGCAAGCACTGCGTGGTCGATGGCGTGCTGGACAAGGCCGAGGACCCCACCCATTCCGGGCTGTGGTTCATGGACAGCTCCTCGGCCGCGGCCGAGATGGTCACGCTCTGCGCGGCCTCCGGCTATGCCGTGCACTTCTTCCCCACAGGCCAGGGCAATGTGATCGGCAACCCCATCCTGCCGGTGATCAAGCTGACGGCGAATCCGCGCACCCAGCGCACCATGAGCGAACACATGGACGTGGATGTGACCGGCCTTCTCCAGAAGACCATGAACATGGACGATGCTGGCGAGGCGCTGCTGGATTGCATGCTGCGCACCGCGGATGGCGAACTCACCGCGGCCGAACTGCTCGGTCACCGCGAATTCTCGCTGACCAGGCTTTACGAGAGCGCGTGATGACCGAGCCCGGCCCGGGGTCCCCCCGGGCCGGCGCCCTGTCGCAGAGCAGGGTTGCAATACGTGACAGCCGCTTGCCTTGATTGCGCCATGCCGAGCCTGTACCCCAGTGTGCAGTGCACCATCGGCCGAGCCCAGCCGGCCCGGCCCAACGGAGATTTCCCATGACCGCACCCAAGTTTCTGGCAGCCTTTGCCGCCGCCGCACTCCTCTCCGCCTGCGCTTCCGAGCCCGAGACCGCCGCCGCCACCGGCGCGGGCGGCGGCAATGCCAATGCCGGCGCCGTCCGCCCGGGCAGCCAGGAAGACCTGCGCGCCAATGTTGGCGACCGCGTCTTCTTCGCCACCGACCGCAGCACCATCCAGGGCGACCAGCGCCCGGTGCTGGAGCGCCAGGCCCGCTGGCTCGGCCAGTTCGCGCAGAACCAGGTCACCATCGAGGGCCATGCCGATGAGCGCGGCACCCGTGAATACAACCTCGCCCTCGGCCAGCGCCGCGCCAATGCGGCGCGCGACGTGCTGGTGGCCTCCGGCGTTGCCGGCAGCCGCATCCAGACCGTGAGCTACGGCAAGGACCGCCCGGAAGCCCTGGGTTCGGATGAGACGGCATGGGCGCAGAACCGCCGCGCGGTGACGGTCGTCCGCTGATGCGCAGGGCTGTCGCGGCATGGCTGATGGCACTGGCCCTTGCGGGCCTGCCCTCACCGTCGCGCGCCCAGATTGAATCGCGTGAAGGGATCGCATTGCAGAACCAGCTTCTGCAATTGCGGCAGGAGCTGGAGCAGCTGCGCGCCCGCGGCGGCTCCGGCCCAGCCCCGGCCGCCAGCGGTCGGTCCGGCGCGGGCAATGAAATGGTCGGTCAGCTGCTCGACCGTGTGAACAACATGGAAGAGGAAACCCGGCGCCTGCGTGGCCGGGTGGATGAGCTGGACAACCGCAACCGCCGGCTCGCGGCCGATCTGCAGAAACTGAACGACGACATGGAATTCCGGCTGCAGCGGGTGGAGGGCGGCGCCGCTGCGGCCCCCGCCGGCCGCCCTGCGGCGGCGCCGGCAGTGCCCCGCCCGGCGGCGCCCACCCCGCCCGGTGTGGCCCCCCCGGCACCGGTGGCCGGGCCGCGCCCGCCGGAACGCGCGCTGTCGGAAGGCCAGGCTGCCCTGGCCCGGCGGGACTTTGCCGGCGCCGAAGCCGCGGCGCGTGAGGCCCTCGCCGCCCGTGGCGGTGCCCAGCAGGCCAATGCGCAGCTTCTGCTCGGCGATGCCCTGGCCGGCCGGCGCGACTGGGGCAATGCCGCCATTGCCTATAACGAGGCCTATACCCGCGCCCGAAACTCGCCCCGCGCGCCCGAGGCGTTGATCGGCCTGGCCAATGCCTTCCAGGGGTTGGGCAGCCGGCGCGAGGCCTGCGACACCTTGGCCGATCTGCGCTCCAATCACCCCAATATCGCGCCGGCGATGCAGGAGCGGGCGAATGCGGTGCGGGCACGGGCGCAGTGCCGCTGAGGCGCCTCCGCGCGGGTTGACCGCGGCGCCGCCGCGCCGGAGCCTGACGGGATGACATTTTCCGCAAAGCCGCTCGCCGGCATCAAGGTCGTCGAGCTGGGCCAGGTCCTGGCCGGGCCCTTCGCCGGCGCCATCTTCGCCGATCTCGGCGCCACCGTGATCAAGGTGGAAAAGCCCGATGGCGGCGATGACGCGCGCCAGATGGGCGTGGAATTCCGCGATGGCGACGCGCTGATCTTCAAGGATTTCAACCGGGCCAAGCGCAGCCTGGTGCTGGACCTGAAATCCCCGGCCGGCGTGGCGGCGCTGCATGCCGAGCTGACCGACGCCGACATCATGCTGCACAATCTGCGCCCCGGAGCGGCGGAAAGCCTGGGCCTGGGCGGCGCCGCCGTCACCGCCCGCCATCCCCGGCTGATCTATTGCGAGATGGGCGCCTTCGGCCACAAGGGGCCGCTGGCCGGCCGGCCGGGCTATGAGCCGCTGCTGCAGGCCTATTGTGGCCTCTCCGCCATCACCGGCGCGCCGGACGGCCCGCCCACCCGCATGGGCGCCTCGGTGGTCGACCAGGGCACGGGCATGTGGACGGTGATCGGCGCCCTCTCGGCATTGGCCGAGCGCGCCCGCACCGGGCACGGCGGCGTGGTGAACACCAGCCTGTATGAAACCGCGGTGATGTGGGCCGGCCAGAAGTTGTCAGCCTTCGTCAACCAGGGCGAATTGCCCCAGAAGCATGCCTCGGGCCACCCCGCTTTCGTGCCGTATCAGGGCTTTGACACGGCCGATGCGCCCGTCCTGGTCTGCTGCGGCAATGACCGTTTGTTCGAAAAATTCGCCCGCCTGCTGGGCCGGCCGGATTGGGTGGCCGAGCCCCGCTTCGCCACCAACCGGGCCAGGCTCGCCAACCAGGGCGAACTCCTGCCACAGATCCAGGCGCTGATGCTGCGGCGCGCGCGGCAGGAATGGCTGGCGGCGCTGGAGGCGGCGGGCGTGCCCTGCGCGCCCATCAACACCATCCCCGAATTGGCGGCGGACCCACAGACCGCGGCGCTGGGCCTGCTGCAGGACGTGCCGGGCACCGATTATCGCCTCGTCGCCATGCCGCTGTCCTTCGACGGCGTCAGGCCCGCGATCGTCGCGCCCTCGCCGGCGCTGGGCGAATACGGCCGGGGATGAACCCCGACACCTTCGCCGCCGCCATGGCGGGCTTCGGCCCCGCGCCTGCACGGGTGGCGGTCGCGGTCTCCGGCGGGCCGCATTCCCTGGCACTGGCCCTGCTGGCCCAGGCCTGGGCCGCGCCGCGCGGCGTGGCCCTGCGCGCCCTGGTGGCGGAGCATGGCCTGCGCGCGGAAAGCGCCGCCGAAGCCGCCGCGGTGGCGGCCATGCTGACGTCACAAGGCATCGTCTGCGAAGTCATCCCCCTGGGCCTGGCCGGTGGCGGGGCGATGCAGGCCCGCGCGCGGGAGGCCAGGCTGGCGGCGCTGCTGGCGGCATGCCGGGAATGGCGCGCACCCTGGCTGCTGCTCGGCCATCACCGCCTTGACCAGGCCGAGACCCTGCTGCTGCGGGCCGGCCGGGGCGAAGGCCAGGCCGGCCTGGCCGGCATGCCCGCCCTGCGTCCTCTCGCCGAGGCGCTGCTGTTGCGCCCGCTGCTGGGCACGCCGCCCGCGGCGCTGGAGGCGGTGTGCGCGGCCGCGGGCCTGACCCCGGTGCGCGACCCCAGCAACGACAATCCGGCCTTCGCCAGGATTCGTGCCCGCAAGCGGCTGGCCGATCCGGGCGGCGCGGGGCCGGCGGCCGGCGCCCTGGCCGATGCCGCCGCGGCCTTCGCCGCCCGCCGCGCCCGGCTGGAGCAAGCGCTTCTGGACCGGATGGCTGCGGCGGTGGCGCTGCTGCCCTGTGGCGCGGCGCGGATCGATCGGGCGCGGCTGGGGCGGGACGGGGTGGCGCTGGAACTGCTCGCCCGGCTGCTGCGGGCGGTGAGCGGCGCGGCCCATGCCCCGTCTCACCCGAATGTGAACCGCCTGCTCGCCGCCGGCGCCGGCACATTGGGCGGCGCCTGGTGGCGGCGCGATGGCTGGCTGCTGCGCGAGCCGGCGCTGGTGGCGCCGCCGGTCGAGGCCAGGGCCGGCGCGCTGTGGGATGGGCGGTTTCACCTCGCCGAGGCGATGCCGGGATGTCTTCTGGGGGCGCTGGGCGGGGGTGTGAGGGCGCATTCGTCCCTTCCCGCGGCGCTGCGGTCCGGCTTGCCGGCGCTGTGGCGGGATGGTGAACTCATCGCGGCACCCCATCTGGGAATAGGGAAGGCCTTGCCGTCATTGGTTTTTCGTCCTCAAGGCGGCCCGGTGGGCGCGGTTTTCGCGGCTTTCGCGCATTTGGGGCATTCACCCGGCGGCAATCCGACCTATGTTATGTGAAATGCCCGCGTCATGTGGGCGATAGGAAACCTGAAGCTGTGAGCAATTTCGGCCGGAATCTTGCCTTGTGGGTCATCGTGGCTTTGCTGCTGGTGGCGCTGTTCAACCTGTTCCAGCCCTCCGGCGGCACCGCCAGCCGTGCGCAGATGCAGGTCGCCTACAGCGACTTCCTCAATGAAGTCGGCGCGGGCCATGTGCGTGACGTGACGATCCAGGGGCCGAACATTTCCGGCAGCCTGACCGATGGCCGCAGCTTCACGACCTTCGCCCCGTCCGACCCCGGCCTCGTCGGCCGGCTGACGGAAAAGGGCGTGCGCGTCGTGGCCCGGCCGATCGAGAGCGATGTGAACCCGCTCTTCCAGATCCTCATCTCCTGGTTCCCGATGCTGCTGCTGATCGGCGTCTGGGTCTTCTTCATGCGCCAGATGCAGGGCGGCGGCGGGCGGGCCATGGGTTTTGGCAAGTCCAAGGCCAAGCTGCTGACGGAGAAGTCGGGCCGCGTCACCTTTGAGGATGTGGCGGGTATCGAGGAAGCAAAGTCCGAGCTGGAAGAGATTGTCGAGTTCCTGCGCGACCCCCAAAAGTTCCAGCGCCTGGGCGGCAAGATCCCCAAGGGCGTGCTGCTGGTCGGCCCGCCGGGCACCGGCAAGACGCTGCTGGCGCGCGCCATCGCCGGCGAGGCCAACGTGCCGTTCTTCACCATCTCGGGCTCGGACTTCGTCGAGATGTTCGTCGGTGTCGGCGCGTCGCGCGTGCGCGACATGTTCGAGCAGGGCAAGAAGAACGCGCCCTGCATCATCTTCATCGACGAAATCGACGCCGTCGGTCGCCATCGCGGCGCTGGCCTCGGCGGTGGCAATGATGAGCGTGAGCAGACGCTGAACCAGATGCTGGTCGAGATGGACGGCTTCGAATCCAATGAGGGCGTCATCATCATCGCCGCCACCAACCGGCCCGATGTGCTTGACCCCGCGCTGCTGCGTCCCGGCCGCTTCGACCGTCAGGTCGTGGTGCCGAACCCGGACGTGAATGGCCGCGAGAAGATTCTTCGCGTCCACATGCGCAAGGTGCCCCTGGCGTCCGACGTCGACCCGAAGGTGATCGCCCGCGGCACCCCTGGCTTCTCCGGCGCCGATCTCGCCAATCTGGTGAATGAGGCTGCGTTGCTGGCCGCGCGCACCGGTCGCCGCACCGTCGGCATGGCCGAGTTCGAGCATGCCAAGGACAAGGTGATGATGGGCGCCGAACGCCGCTCCCTCGTCATGTCCGAGGATGAGAAGCGCATGACCGCCTATCACGAGGCCGGCCATGCCCTCGTTGCCATGCATGAGGAAGAGTGCGACCCCGTTCACAAGGCCACCATCATCCCGCGCGGCCGCGCGCTGGGCCTGGTGATGAGCCTGCCGCCGGGCGACCGCTACTCCAAGCACAAGTCCAAGATGAAGGCCGAGCTGGCCATGGCCATGGGCGGCCGCGTCGCCGAGGAAGTGATCTTCGGTTCCGACAAGGTGAGCAACGGCGCTTCGGGCGACATCAAGATGGCCACCTCCATGGCCCGCATGATGGTCACGGAATGGGGCATGTCGGACAAGCTCGGCATGGTCGCCTATGGCGACAACAGCCAGGAGGTCTTCCTGGGCCATAGCGTGACGCAGACCAAGAACCTGTCGGAGGAAACCGCGCGCGCGATCGACAGCGAGATCCGCAGCATCATCGACGGTGCCTATGCCCGTGCCACGCAAATCCTGACCGACAACAAGCACGAGCTGGAGATGCTCGCGCAGGGCCTGCTCGAATACGAGACGCTCTCGGGCGATGAAATCCGCACGGTGCTGCGCGGCGAACCGGTGGTTCGCAACCGTCCCGATGAGCCGACCAACCAGGGCCGCGGTTCGGTGCCGAGCTCGGGCCGGCCAAATCCCCGCCCGGATACCGGCGGCTTCGCGCCGCAGCCCTCCGGCGGTTGATCTTCGCTGGCTTCCCCTGGGGCGCGCTCCCGCCCCGGGTGATGGGTATCCTGAACGTCACACCGGATAGCTTTTCCGGCGATGGCCGCCTCGATGAGGCGGCCATTTTGCGTGGTGAGGCCCTCATCGCCGCGGGGGCGGAGATGCTGGATATCGGCGGCGAATCCACCCGGCCGGGGGCCTTGCCGGTCTCGCCGCAGGACGAAATCCGGCGCATTGTTCCCGTCATCGAAGCGCTGGCGCCGCGCATTCCCATCAGCATCGACACCCGCCACGCCGCTACCATGGCCGCCGCGCTGCAGGCGGGGGCGCGGGTGATCAATGACGTCACCGCCCTGCGGCACGACCCGGCGGCGCTGGAGGTGGTGGCGCGGGCGGGCTGCCCCGTTATCATCATGCACATGTCGGGCACCGACCCCCGAACCATGCAGGCGCAAACCGGCTACAGCGATGTGGTGGCCGAGGTGACCGCTTTCCTCCTCGCCCGCGCCGCCACCCTGCGCGCGGCCGGCCTGGCCGAGATCTGCCTCGATCCCGGCATCGGCTTCGGCAAGACGCTCGCCCAGAACCTTGCCCTGCTGCGCGCCTTGCCGGCCCTGGCGTCACATGGGTTTCCCGTGCTGCTCGGCGCTTCGCGCAAATCCTTCATCGCCGGCGTCTCGCCCGCCCCGGTCGAGGCCCGGCTGCCGGGGAGCCTTGCCGCCGCCCTGGCCGGCGCCGCCGCCGGAATCGCCTGGCTGCGGGTGCATGATGTGGCCGAGACCCGTCAGGCGCTGGCGGTCTGGGGCGCCATTCACGGCACCGGCAAAATCGCTTAAAGACGGTCAATGAGCCCGCGAAAACTTTTCGGCACCGACGGCATACGCGGCACCGCCAACCGCGCCCCGATGGACCCCGCCACCGCGCTGCGCCTGGGCCAGGCGGCCGGCCGCTTTTTCAACCGCGGCAACCATCGCCACCGCGTCATCATCGGCAAGGACACCCGGCTCTCGGGCTATATGCTCGAGCCTGCGCTGACCGCGGGCTTCGTCTCGGCGGGAATCGATGTCGTGCTGGTCGGCCCGCTGCCCACGCCGGCCATCGCACTCCTCGCGCGCTCCATGCGCGCCGATCTCGGCGTGATGATCTCGGCCAGCCACAACCCCTTTGAGGATAACGGCATCAAGCTCTTCGGCCCCGAAGGGCTGAAGCTGTCGGATTCCGATGAGGCCGAGATCGAGGCGCTGATGGCCGGCGACCTCTCCTCGGCCCATGCCGGACCGCAGAAACTCGGCCGCGCCAGCCGGCTCGAGGATGCCCCCGGTCGCTATATCGAAGCGGTGAAGCAAAGTTTTCCGCGTGGCCGCACGCTGGAGGGGCTGCGCATCGTGGTCGATTGCGCCCATGGCGCGGCCTATAAGGTCGCCCCCACCGTGCTGTGGGAACTCGGCGCCGAGGTGGTCGCCATCGGCGTCTCGCCCGATGGCTTCAACATCAACAAGGGCTTCGGCTCCACCCATACTGGCCCCTTGGTCGAGGTCGTGCGCGAACGCCGCGCCGATCTGGGCATCGCGCTCGATGGCGATGCCGACCGCCTCGTGCTGGTCGATGAGCTCGGCACCGTGGTCGATGGCGACCAGATCCTGGCGCTGATCGCCGATCGGTGGTCGGCCGAGGGCCGGCTCACCGGCGGCGCCGTCGTCGCTACGGTGATGTCCAATATGGGGCTGGAGCGGCATCTGGCGGCGAAAAACCTCGCCCTGCACCGCACCGCGGTGGGTGACCGCTATGTCGGCGAACGCATGCGCGAGGCCGGCTGCAACCTCGGCGGCGAGCAATCCGGCCACATGATCATGAGCGATTTCGGCACCACCGGCGATGGCCTGGTCGCGGCGCTCCAGGTGCTGGCCGTGCTGGTGGAGGAAAGCCGCCCCGCCTCGGCAGCGCTGCGCCGTTTCGAAGCCCTGCCCCAAAAACTGGTCAATATCCGCCATGCCGGCGGCGCGCCGCATCGCCGGCCCGATGTGCTGGAGGCCATCGCCGCCGAGGAGACCGCGCTGGGCAGCCGCGGCCGCGTCCTCATCCGCGCCAGCGGCACCGAGCCCGTCATCCGCGTCATGGCCGAGGCCGAGGACGAAGCCCTGCTGGAGGCCACCATGGAGCGTCTTGTCGCCACCATCCGCCGCGCGACGGCAGCATGAAGGGCCGCGTCCTGATCATTGCCGGCAGCGATTCCGGCGGCGGTGCCGGCATCCAGGCCGACATCAAATCCGTCACCGCCATGGGCGCCTTCGCCGCCACCGCCATCACCGCGCTCACCGCGCAGAACACGCTGGGTGTGCATGGCATCGAGGCGGTCTCGACACCTTTCCTGCGGCAGCAGATCCGCGTCGTGCTGGAGGATATTGGCGCGGATGCGATCAAGACCGGCATGTTGCACGACGTGCCCACCATCCTGGCGGTGTGCGAGGACATCCGTGCCCTCGCCCCCACCGTGCCGCTGGTGGCGGACCCGGTGATGGTGGCCAAGGGCGGCCATCGCCTGCTGGCCGAGGATGCGGTGGCGACCCTGATGGCCGAGCTGCTGCCCCTGGCCACCATCATCACCCCCAATATTCCCGAGGCCGAGGTGCTGGCTGGCATGGCCATCCGCTCGGAGGCCGACATGCACGCCGCCTGCGCCCGGCTGCTCAGCCTCGGTGTCCCCGCGGTGCTGCTCAAGGGCGGCCATATGGAGGGCGATGTGCTGGTCGACCTGCTGGCCACCGCCGCCGGCACCCGCCGCTTCGAGAGCGCGCGGATCATGACCCGCCACACCCATGGCACCGGCTGCACCCTGGCCAGCGCCCTCGCGGCGGGGCTGGCGCAGGGCATGGCCATCGAGGATGCGGTGGCCCGCGCGCGCGATTACGTCCGCGCGGCCATGCTGGCGGCGCCGGGCTATGGCGCCGGGCATGGCCCGCTGGATCATTCGGTGACGCTGCGGGCTTGACCATGCGGCACCTGCCACTGCCGCTTTTGGGCAGCGTGCTCGGCCTGGGCGGTCTCGGCCTGATGTGGCGCGTGGCGGCGCGCGAACTCGGCATGCCCGGCTGGATCGGCGAGATAGCTTTGGGCCTGATGAGCCTGATATTCGTCGCTCTCACCGCGCTGCACGGGCTGCGCGCCGCGCGCCACCCCGGCGATGTGCGGGCGGAATTCGCCAACCCCGCGCTGGCGCCCTTCTTCTCCATCTTCAGCATCGGCGGGCTGCTGGTGGCGGCGACGATGACGCCCTATTGGCCGGCGCTCGCGCGCCTGCTCTGGGAGGTGTCGGTCATCATCCAGCTTGCACTGGGCGCCATCCTGCTGTCGCGCTGGCTGCGCGGTGCCGCCGATCCCGCGCTCATGGCGCCGCCGCTGATCATCCCCTTCGTCGCCACGATCCTGGCCGCGCTGTTCGGCGGGCCGCTCGGCCATCCCGAATTGTCCTGGGCCATGCTGGGCATCGGTCTGCTGTTCTGGCTGCCCTTGCAGACGCTGCTGCTGCACCGCCTGCTGGCCGGGCCGCCGCTGCCTCTGGCGATGCGCCCTTCGGTGATGATCCTGCTGGCGCCGCCTTCGGTGTTGGCGCTGGCGCTGATCGCGCTGGAGGGGCAGGTCGGCCCGGGCGCCCTGGCCTGTGCCGGCCTCGCCACCCTCCTCGCCGCGGCGCTGGCGCTGATGGCCGGCCATATGACGCAGGCGGGCTTCGGCCTGGCCTGGTGGAGCTTCACCTTTCCGGCCTGCGCCTATGCCGTGGTGCTGATGGAAGTGCTGCCGGCGCGGCTGGGCTGGGCCGGCATCGCGATCTCGGCCGTGGCCCTGGCCGTGGCCAGCGCGATCGTGCTGCGGGTCTGCTGGGGCACCTGCCGCCTCGCGATGAGTGGCGCGCTCACCCGCGCTCCGGCCTGATTCAGCCCGGCCAGACGCCGCCCATCGCTTCCGTCAAGCGCGCCGCGGCGGCGCGCACGGCGGGGCCGAAGCTCTCGATCCGCGCATCGGTCACCCGCACCGTGGGGCCTGAGACCGACACGCCGCCCACCGCCTCGCCGAACTCGTTGAAAACGGCCGCCGCGACGCAGCGCATGCCGGCATTGCGCTCCTCGTCATCGATGGAATAGCCGCGGGCGCGGATCGCCTCGAGATCGGCCAGCAGGGCGCTCCGGGTGGTCAGGGTCTTGTCGGTGAAGCGTTCCAGCTTCAGCCGCTTGAGCAGCGCGTCCCGCGCGCGGGGCTCGGCATGGGCCAGGATCGCCTTGCCGATTCCCGAGCAATGCAGCGGGCTGCGGGTGCCGGGGCGAAAGAAGGCGCGGATCGCCTCATGCGTCTCGACCTGGCTGACGAAAACCACGCAATCGGTGTCGGCGACGGCGAGGTTGGCGGTCTCGCCCGAGGTCATCATGAGGGCCTGGATGATGGGGCGGCCCTGCTCGGCCAGCTTGCGGCGGCGCAGGAAGGCGCTGCCGATGCGAAAGGTCTCGATGCCGATGAACCAGAGCTGGTCGGTCTCGTTGAACTCCACCATCCCATGCGCCGCCAGCGTGGTGAGCATGCGATAGGCGGTCGAAGGCGGCAGGCCGGAAGCCTGGGCGACCTCGCTCAGCGCCAGGCCGTTGCCCTCGGCCACCAGCCGCAGCAGCGCGATGGCGCGGTCGAGCGACTGGACCGAGGCCTGTTCGGGGGCGGGGGCCGCGTTGCGCGGCCGCCCGCGGGCGCGTTTTTCGCCTGATATCGGCGTTTTCATGGAATTATTTTTTGCTCCCTGGAAAACCAAATCGCGGCTGGAAAAAGTAATACCCATTGCGATCAGTGGGTTATTGTAAATTTTTTGCAATGCAAAAAAAAATTTCGAAAAAATTGCACCAGATCGTGGCGGCTGTCATCTCCCGGGGCAGGAAGCAACCCCAAGGAGACCACGCCTATGGCCAAGATGCGCGCAGTGGATGCAGCGATTCTCGTGCTCGAAAAGGAGGGCGTGGATTGCGCCTTCGGGGTGCCCGGCGCCGCCATCAACCCGTTCTACTCGGCGATGAAGAAGCACGGGAAGATGCGCCACATCCTGGCCCGCCATGTCGAGGGCGCTTCGCATATGGCCGAAGGCTATACCCGCGCGAAAGCCGGCAATATCGGGCTATGCATCGGCACCTCCGGCCCCGCCGGCACCGACATGATCACCGGCCTCTATTCCGCCCAGGCCGACAGCATCCCCATCCTCTGCGTCACCGGCCAGGCGCCGCGCGCCCGCCTGCAGAAGGAGGATTTCCAGGCCGTCGACATCGCCGCCATCGCAGCCCCCGTCACCAAATGGGCGGTGACGGTGATGGAACCCTACCTGGTGCCCATGGCCTTCCAGAAGGCGTTTCACCTCATGCGCTCGGGCCGGCCCGGCCCCGTGCTGATCGACCTGCCGGTGGATGTGCAGGTGGCCGAGATCGAGTTCGACATCGACACCTACGCACCCCTGCCGGTCTACAAGCCCGCCGCCACCCGCGCCCAGGTGGAGAAGGCGATGGCCATGCTGAACGCGAGCGACCGCCCGCTCATCGTCGCCGGCGGCGGCATCATCAACGCCGATGCCTCGGACGAACTCATCGACTTCGCCGAAATCACCGGCATCCCCGTCATCCCCACCCTGATGGGCTGGGGCACCATCCCCGATGACCACGACCTGATGGCCGGCATGTGCGGGCTGCAGACCAGCCACCGCTGCGGCAATGCCAATATGCTCGCCGCCGACTTCGTGCTGGGCATCGGCAACCGCTGGGCCAACCGCCACACCGGCAGCATCGACAAATTCACCGCCGGCCGCAAATTCGTCCATGTCGATATCGAAGGCACTCAGATCGGCCGCGTCTTCGCCCCCGATTACGGCATCGTCTCCGACGCCCGCGCGGCGCTCGACCTCTTCGTCCTCGTGGCGCTGGAATGGAAGGCGGCCGGCAAGCTGCGCGACCGCTCGGCCTGGGCCGCCGAATGCCTGGGCCGCAAACAGACCATGCTGCGCAAGACCCACTTCGACCAGGTGCCGCTGAAGCCGCAACGCGTCTATCAGGAAATGAACGAGGCCTTCGGCCGCGACACCTGCTACGTCACCACCATCGGCATCAGCCAGATCGCCGGCGCGCAACACCTCAAGGTCTACAACCCGCGCAACTGGATCAATTGCGGCCAGGCCGGCCCGCTCGGCTGGACACTCCCCGCCGCACTCGGCGTGCGCGCGGCCCTGCCGGAAAAGGAAATCGTGGCGCTGTCCGGCGATTACGACTTCCAGTTCCTCATCGAGGAACTCGCCGTCGGCGCGCAACACAAGCTGCCCTACCTCCACGTCGTGGTGAACAACGCCTATCTCGGCCTCATCCGCCAGGCGCAGCGCGGCTTCGAGATGGATTTCGAGGTCTCGCTCGACTTCAAGAACATCAACATGGATGGCGAGGGCGACGACCTGGCCGGCTATGGCGTGGACCATGTGGCGGTGGCCGAGGGTCTCGGCTGCAAGGCCATCCGCGTCAAAAGCCCGAACGAGTTCAAGCAGGCCTTCGCCGATGCCCGCGCCCTGATGGCCGAGCACCAGGTGCCGGTGGTGATCGAATTCATCCTCGAACGCGTCACCAACATCGCCATGGGCACCGAACTCGACAACGTCAACGAATTCAACGACGCTCTGGACGTGGCACCCGGGGCTGAGCTTGTGCCCGGGGAGTGAGGGTTGCGGGGGCGGCCAGCAGGGGGGCTTTGCCCCCCTGCACCCCCCAGCAAGGGCCGAAAGGCCCCGTTCATCACCTCCGGTGCTGAACCCCATGAGAAAGCCGGGTGAGGGAGGGGGGCAGCAAGCGCGCGCTATCGGCTCGCCCTGTCTGCCCCCCTCCCTCACCCGGCTTTAGCCCATCACGGTCCAGGGGCGGGTCGCCCCTGGTGGGGGGTGTCGGGGGGCAAAGCCCCCTGACGAGCCACCCGCGCCACCCTCACCCCCCCGGCCGCACGCCCATGGCCACGGTCCGCTCATCCATGCGGGGTTCATGCACCAGATTGCGCCGCATCGCCCATGTATTGGTGAGTTGCAGCAATTGGATGGTTGGCACGGTTTCCGAGAAGCGCGCCACTGCCGCGCGCCAGAGTTCCTCGCGCGCCGCGTCATCCATCGTGCCTGTGGCGCGGGCGGTCATGCTGTCGAACCAGGCGTTGCTGTGGCGGCCATTGTTGTTGGCGCCGGTCAGGCGGGTGCGGTCGTAGCTCGCGACCACATTGACCATGAAGTTCGAGGCCTCGCCGGTGGAGCTGCCCCAGGCGCCGAGCTGCATGGCGAATTCCTGCCGGGCACGGCGCGGCACGAAGGCGGCGAAGGGCATGGCGTCGACAGTGACCCGCACGCCGATCCGTGTCCACATCTGCGCCACCGCCTGGGTGATGCGCGCATCATTCGGCCAGCGGTCATTGGGCGAATGGACGGTCAGGCGGAAGCCTTCGGGGTAGCCGGCCTCGGCCAGCAGCCGGCGCGCGCCTTCGGGGTCGAAGGGCATCGGCCGGATGGCGGGGTTGTGGCCGAAGGCGCCTTCGGGCAGCCATTGCGCGGTGGCGGTCGCCGCATTTTCCATCACCCGCTCGACCAGCGCGTCGCGGTTGATCGCCATCGACAGCGCCCGGCGGACATTGAGCTCATGGAAGGGGTTTTGCGGCAGCGGCGTGCCGGCATTGTCGGTGACGAAGGGGCTGGGACCTGTGCGGGAATAGTCGGGTGTCATGTAGACGGTGCGCAGGCTGGCGATTTCGGTCACCCGCAACCTGGGGTCGCGCCGCAGCCGTGCCAGGTCCGAGGTCGGGATCTGCTCGATCAGGTCGAGATCGCCGGCCAGCAGCGCCGCGGTGCGTGAGCCATCATTGAGGATCATGCGGTAATTCACCCGCGCCCAGGGCTCCCGCTCGCCCCAGAAGCTGTCGTTGCGGACCAGCTCCACCCTGTCGCCCGGGCGATAGGATGCCAGCCGGTAGGGGCCGGTGCCGATCGCGGCGCGGCCGCTGTTGAAATCCTCGGTGCCCGCGCCCTCCGCCGCCAGGGCCGAGATGATCGACACCGAGGCGAGGTCGAGCGGCAGCAGCGGATGCGGCTGGCGGGTGTGGATGCGGATGAGATGCGGGTTCAGCACCTCGACGCGGGCGACCTCGCGCAGGAAGCCGCCGAAGCTGCCTGGGCTGTTCGCCACATTCGGCACGCGGGAGAAGGTGAAGGTGACGTCCCCGGCATCGAAGGGCCGGCCGTCATGCCAGGTCACGCCCTGCCGGAGCGTGAATTCCCATTCCGTGTCGGTGATGGCGCGCCAGGAGGTGGCAAGCCCTGGGTGGGTCCTCGCCCTGCCATCGCGTTCCACCAGCCGGTCGAAGATATGCATGGTCAGCGCATTGTTCGGCCCGAGATTGTGGAAATGCGGGTCGATGCTGGTGACGGCGGAGGCGCTGCCCAGGTTGAGGACCTGCGCCGCTGCCGGCCAGGCCAGCATCAGGCTGAGGGCGAGGGCGCGGATCATCGCTCGAGCCTGAGGCCGGTGCGGGCCACCAGGTCCCGGTATTTCTCGATCTCGGATTGCAGGAAGGCGCGGGTGGTCTCCGGCGTGTTCGGCCGGTTCCACATCACCACGCCGGCGGTCAGGAAACGCTCGGCCAGGGGTGGTTCGGCCACGGCGAGGTTCAGGGCGGCGTTCAGCCGGGCCAGCACGGCGGGCGGCATGCGCGGCGGGGCGATGATCATGTTCCAGGTCGTCAGCTCGAAATCCGGCAGCGCGGCTTCGGCCAAAGTGGGGATGTCGGGGAAGGTGGGGAAGCGTTCGCGGCTGGTCACCGCCAGGCCCTTCACCAGGCCGTCGCGAACCTGCGCAGCAGCACTGGCCAGCACGGCCACGCCGAAATTGCCCTCATTCTGGAAGATCGAAGTCAGCATCAGCCCGCCCGAGCGATAGGGCAGGTGGGTGAAGCGGGTGCCCAGGCGCAGCGCGATCATCTCGGCGCCGAGCTGCGGGATGCTGCCGACGCCGGAGGTGGCGTAGGTAAAGGTATCGGGCGGCGCCTCGCGCAGCCGGGCGATGGCCTCGGCCGCGTTGTTGGCGGGGAAGCGGGGCGAGGCGATGAACACCATGGGTGCCGTGCCGACCATGCCGACCTGGGTGAAATCGCCCATCGGGTCGAAGGGCGTGCCGCCCGCCAGGGCCGCGGGGGCGATGGCGTGGGAGGAGACCTCGATGAGCATGAGGGTATGGCCGTCGGGCGCCTGGCGGCGCAGCCAGTCGGCGGCGACGGTGCCCGAGGCGCCGGGCCGGTTTTCCACCACCACCCGGGCCGAGCCGCCGATATGGTGGGCGAAGCGGTCGGCGATCAGCCGGCAGGCGATGTCGGTCGAGCCGCCGGGCGCGAAGCCGCTCACCAGGGTGATCGGGCGTTCCGGCCAGCTCTGGGCCGAAGCGAGAGGTGCCAGGGCCGGCATGGCAAGCAGCCCGAGGCCCGCGGAAAATTGGCGGCGCAGCATGAGACGATGTCCCCCTTGTTTCTTGCCCGCAGGAAAGCAGCAAGCGGGGGGGCGCCGCAACCGCCTTCAGGGGCGTTCCATGCGCAGCCCCGCGGCCTGCGCCACCGCGCGGAATTTTTCGATCTCGGCGGCGATGAAGGCGAGGGTGGCGGCGGGGCCGGTGGGTTCGGGCACATCGACGCCCAACCCGGCCAGGCGGGCGGCCAGGGCCGGCTCGGCCAGTGCCGCGTGCACCGCGCGGGCCAGAAGCGCCACGCGTTCGGGCGGGGTTCCGGCCGGCGCCAGCATGGCGTTCCAGGTCGAGAGGTCATAGGGCGCGAGGCCGAGTGATTCCAGCGTGGGCAGGTTGGGGTGCGAGGGTGCGGGGCGGGCGGTGCCCACCGCCAGCAGCCGGATGCGGCCATCGGCGGCGAGCGCCGAGACGCCGGCCAGCGTGTCCATGGCGAAGGGCACCTCGCCGCGCGCCAGGGCCTCCAGCGCCGGGGCGCCGCCGCGATAGGGGATGTGCTCGGCCCGCAGCCCGGCGCGTTGCAGGAAGAGCTCGGCCGAAAGATGCGTCAGGCTGCCGGCGCCGGCCGAGCCATAGGCGCCACGGCCATCGGCGAGCTGGGCGCGCAGGGCGGCGACATCGGCCGGGCCGCGCGGCGGCACGGCCAGCGCCAGGGGTGTCACGCCGGTCAGCGCAACAGGCGCGAAATCGGCCAGCGCGTCATAGGGCAGGTCGCGGAACACCGCGGGGTTGGCGCCATGCGAGGAGGCCGAGGCAAAGAGCAGGGTATGGCCATCGGGGGTGGCGCGGCGGGCGGCCTCGCTGCCCACGGCGCCGCCGGCCCCGGTGCGGTTCTCCACCACCACGCGGGCGGCGAGCAGCGCCGTCAGCCGCTCTGCCAGCAGCCTGGCCGCGATGTCGGTGGAGCCGCCGGCGGCGAAGGGCACCACCAGGGTGATGGCCCGCTCGGGGAAGGCCAGCGCGGCGGAAGGGAGGAGGGCGAGGAGCGAGCGTCGGAACATGCCCCTGCCTCGCCCGCCCGGGTTGCGCTGCAATGACAGCGCCGTGGCACAGCGGTGAAGATCAGCGTTCCGGGATGGAACCCATCGCCCCCGATTGCAGTGCGGCCCTGTAGAGGTTCACCAGGAAGTCCGGTTGGGCGGCTTTTTCGCGCAGGATGGCGATATCCCCGGGCGGCGGCGGGGTGAGCGGCGGCATGGTCGCGGGGATCGGGGTGGGCGGCAGCGGGTAGCCCAGCAGCAGGTCGATCGCGCTGTCCAGCAGCGGCGCCAGCACGCCGCAGGTCATCTCATAATCGCCCATCGGCATCAGCCTGCCGCCGAAGCCCACGCCGACAAATCCCTCGCGCGCGAGGCCCGCATCCCACAGATGCACCTGCATGCCCCGTAGCAGATCATCGATCCAGACACCGCCCTGGGGGTGCGGGCCGACGACGCGGAAGAGTGTGATGCGGGTGTGGTGCAGGGCGTCGAGCACCAGCGCCGCCTCGCTGCCGGGCGGCGGCGGGTTCATCCTCGCCTCCCGGTCGAGCGCCCGGGAATGGCCGCCCACCGGGTCGAAGACACCCAGATCGAGCAGCAGCGCCAATTGCGCATCGGTGGACACGGCCGGGTTCTTGCCATCCCAGAGCCCCAGCGCGCGCGCCTGGGACGCGGCCGAGGCGGCGGGGATCCGCTTGGATGCGCCGGTGAGGATGGCGCCGCGGGCGGCGGCATAGCCCTGGTAGAGCGGGTTGTCGGCGATATCGCTCACAGCTGGTTTGGCACCACGACGTTGAGGCGATGGGCGGTGGCGGCGATATTGGCCCAGGTCTCGGCCGGCAGGGGCACGCCATTCGCCAGCCGGTCGGCGCGGCGGGCGGCCTCGGGCTCGCCGGGGACCAGCACGGGGGCCTCCGCGCTGGCCGGGGCGCAGCCCTTCACCCAGGCGACATAGTCGCGCGCGGTGGCGTGGAAGGTCGCGAGGTCGCCGAAATGGGCGGGCGAGAAGAACATCGAGAACATGCCGTTGGTGATGCGCCCGCGCGCACCCACTGGGCCGGAGGTGCCGCCGCCGGTCAGCGCGCCGGCCAGCAATTCGCACATCATCGCCAGGCCGGAGCCCTTGTGGTCGCCAAAGGCGCGGATGGCGCCGGCGCCCAGCGAGGGGTTTCGCGGTCCCACCGGGTCATAGGGGCCGTAGAGCGTGTGCGGGTCGGTGGAAAGCCGGCCGTCGGGTTCGATCAGCGCGCCCTCGGGCAGCGGCTTGCCGCCATTGCTCGCGACCAGCACCTTGCCCTCGGCCACGAAACTCGTGGCGAAATCCAGCAGCACCGGGCCTTCCGGCAAAGGCACGCCCACACAGAAGGGGGCGGTGGAAAACCGCCGCTCGGTGCCGCCGAAGGGCGCGACCAGGACGGAGCCGGCGACGTTGACGAAATGGACGGAGATCAGCCCGGCTTCGATCGCCATCTCGGCATAATCGCCGACGCGGCCGATATGGCCGGCGTTGCGGAGGCCCATGATGCAGGAGCCGTTTTTCTCCGCCCGCGCGATGGCCAGCCGCACCGCCTGTTCCGCCACGGTCTGGCCGAAGCCGTAATGGCCATCGAGCAGCACGAAGGCGCCGCCATCGGCGATGATGCTGGCCTGCTGGCCGGCCAGCACATGGCCTGCCTCCTGCCACTCCACATAACGTGGCACGCGGACCACGCCGTGGCTGTCATGCCCGGCGAGATTGGCGCCGAGGAGGTGGGTGGCGATGCGCCTTGCCTCGGTCCCGGAACATCCGGTGGCGAGGAAGATGCGGTTCACCACGTCTTCGAGCGTGGTGGCGGGGATGAGGAGATCGGTGCTGGCCATGCCACTTTGTGGCGGCATGGCCGGGCGCCGTCCAGGGGCTCAGGGGGTATAGGGCACGCAGGTGGTGATGCGGACCCGCAGCGTGGTGCCGTCCCGCGTCGAGCCGCCGGGTGTCATGGCCTGCATCGAGGCGGTCTGCGAATTGCCCTGGACGATGCCGCTGATCGAGCCGGTCTTGCGGCTGTTGTTGCCGGAGAGCTCGACATCGCCGGTGATCCGCACCGCGCCGGTGCCACGGTTCTGCACGGTGACGAAGATATTGCTCAGGCCCAGGCTGCCGCTATGCGTGGCGCTGGGCACCCGCAGGTTGCAGCCATTGGTGTTGAGGCCGGCCGATTGCAGCGTGGGCCCCTGCCAGGTGTAGGCGGATTGGGCTTGGGCGGGCTGGCTGGCCAGGGCAGCCAGCAGCAGCGTGGCGGCGGTGAGGGTCTTGCGCATGGTGTTGTCTCTCTCTCCGATGTTGTTCGCGCCTCTCGGCGGCGTGAGGGAATGATGCAGGGCGGCGGCAGCCCGGTCCATTCAGCAAAACCGATCGCGGCGATAGACAGCCTGCTTGCGCGCTTGGCCTTCGCGTTGAAGGATGAGCGCTGGAGGAGCGACGCAATGACCCGCTTCTTCCTGTTCCTGCTCGCGCTCTGCGGCACCGCCCTGGCGCAACCCACGCCCGTTGAGCGCGGCCGCGCCCTGGTGGAGGGCATCGCCGCCTGCGGCAATTGCCATACCCCCAAGGGCCCGCAGGGCGACCTGCCCGGCATGGGCTATGCCGGCGGCATGCTGCTGGAGGAGCCTGGCCTGTTCCGCATCTACCCCAGCAACATCACGCCCGACCCCGAAACCGGCATCGGCCGCTGGACCGACGCACAGGTGATCCGCGCGATACGCGAGGGGGTGCGGCCGGATGGCCGGGTGCTGGGGCCGATCATGCCGATCGAGCTGTATCGCCACATCTCCGATGAGGACGCCGCGGCGATGGTGGCGTATCTGCGCAGCGTGCCGCCGGTGCGCAACGTGGTGCCGGCCTCCAGCTACAGCTTCCCGCTGCCGCCGGCCTATGGCCCGCCGCTGGGCGTGGTGGCGGGGCCGGTCGACAATGCGGTGGCGCGCGGCGCCTATCTGGCCGGGCCGCTCGGCCACTGCACCGAATGCCATTCGCCGCCGCTGGCCTCCGGCGGGCGGGACTGGACGCGCACGGGCTGGGGTGGGCCGCCGATGACCGGGCCGGCCGGGGTGGTCGTGCCGCCGGACCTGACGCCCACACATCTCGGCGCCTGGAGCGATGCCGAGATCACCCGGGCGATCACCCAGGGGATCTCGCGCGATGGCCGCGCGCTGCGGCCGCCCATGGGTTTTGCCTATTACGCAACCATCCCGCCGGCGCAGATGGCGGAGCTTGTGGCCTATCTGCGCAGCCTGCCGCCCTCGCGCTGAGGGCATCTCACGGGCCTGGCGAGGGCGATGCAGGCGGCCAGGCTGGCAAGGTGGGGATGCGCATGTCTTGGTCCTTATTTCCGGTGCAAGACTGCTGCGCGGCGGCGGGCGCGTCCAATAGCGCCTGACGCTCACCGCGAAAGGCGGCGGCCTACAACACCCGCCCCGTCGCGGCATCCAGCAGGTGCATGTTGTTCATGTCGGCGGTCAGCAACAGCCTCTCGCCCGGTGCCGCGTACACCGTGGGCTCGATGCGCGCGCAACAATCCCGCGCCTCGCCAAGGTGGAAATGCACCAGCGTCTCCATGCCCATCGGCTCGATCACCTCGGGCGTGATCCAGATGTCGGCGCGGTTGGGCAGGCCCAGGCGATGGTCCGTGAGGTGTTCGGGGCGAATGCCGAAAAGCAGGTCGCGGCCCTCGGCGCTGGCATAGCGCTCGCGGCGCGCCTCGGGGATGGGCAGGAAGGTGTCGTCGGCGAGGTATACCGCGCCGTCGCGCACCCGTGCCGGCAGGAAATTCATCGCCGGCGAGCCGATGAAGCCAGCCACGAAGCGGGTGGCGGGGTTGTGATACAGCTCCTGCGGCGGGCCGACCTGCTCGATGATGCCATGGTTCATCACCACCACGCGGTCGGCCAGCGTCATCGCCTCGACCTGATCGTGGGTGACGTAGATGGTGGTGGTCTTCACCGTCTGATGCACCTTCTTGATCTCGGTGCGCATCTGCACGCGCAGCTTGGCGTCGAGGTTGGACAGCGGCTCGTCGAACAGAAACACCTTCGGGTCGCGCACGATGGCGCGGCCCATGGCCACGCGCTGCCTTTGCCCGCCCGAGAGCGCCTTGGGCTTGCGCTCCAACAAAGGCACGATGTCGAGAATCCGCGCGGCATTGTCGACGCGGCGCTTGATCTCGTCCTTGGGGAATTTCCTGAGCATCAGCCCGAAGGCCATGTTGTCGAAGACTGACATGTGCGGATACAGCGCGTAATTCTGGAACACCATGGCGATGTCACGGTCGCGCGGCGGCACGTCGTTCACGACGGTGCCACCGATCATGATGTCGCCGCCGGAGATCTCCTCGAGTCCCGCGATCATGCGCAAGGTGGTGGATTTGCCGCAGCCCGACGGCCCAACCAACACCACGAATTCATGGTCGGCGATGTCGAGGTCAATGCCCTTCACCGCCTGCACGCCACCCTCGTATTCCTTCACGATCTTCCGGAGCGTTACCTGCGCCATGCGCTGAGTCCTTGGGTAGGTGGTTCTGTGTGGCTCACGAGGGGGCGCTGCCCCCTCGCGCTCCCCCGCCGGGGGGATCGTATCCCCCCGGACCCCGCCGTGGAGTTTCGGGTTGGAGGGGGTGGGGGCTGAGCAAGCGCGGGCTGGCAGGCTGGCGTGGCCGAGCCCCCACCCCCTCCAACCCAATTCATGGGAGCCCGAGGGTTTAAGACCCTCGGCGGGAGAGTTTGAGAGGATCGGGGAGCGAAGCTCACCGATGCCCTCTCAAGGGCCTCGGAGAGCAACCTCAACCCTTGGTCGCCCCGGCCGTGAGGCCTGCGATGTAGTAATCCATCAGGAAGGCGTAGACGACCACCGGCGGCAGCGCCGCCAGCAGCGCCCCGGCCATCAGTTGCCCCCAGGCGAAGGTATCGCCGCGGATAAGCTGCGACACCACGCCAATGGTCAGCGGCATCTCGTCCGGCCGGGTGATGAAGGCAGTGGGGTAGACGAAGGCCGCCCAGCTCACCGTGAAGGCGAAGATGGTGGCGGCAATGATGCCCGGCAGTGCTACGGGGATGAAGATCTTCACCAGCATCTGCATCCAGTTCGCGCCATCGATCAGGGCGGCCTCGTCGAGTTCCTTGGGGATGGAGGCGAAGTAGCCGATCATGATCCATGTGCAGAACGGCACGGTCAGCGTGGGGTAGACCAGCACCAGCCCCCAGGTGCTGTCCAGCAGCCCCAGCCCGCCCACGATCTGGTAGAGCGGCAGGAAGAGCAGCGTGTCCGGCACCAGGTAGGTGAGGAAGACGCCGGTGGCGAGAAATCCGCTGCCCCAGAATTTCATCCGCGCCAGCGCGAAGGCGGCGAGCACCGAGACCACCATGGTGATGGTCACCACCATCACGGTGACCTTGATGCTGTTCCAGAAGAAGCCAAGGAACATCGGGCTGCTCAGCAGGGCGGCGTAGTTCTCCAGGGTGGGGTTGCGCAGCAGCCAGGGATTGCGGCCGAGATCGGCGATCTCCGCCGAGCCCTTCAGGCTGGTGATCAGCATGTAGAAGGGCGGCGCCAGCATCACGATGGCGGCGAAGACCAGCGAGATATAGGCGATGATCAGCGCCCAGCGGCGTTCCGCGCGCAGCGAGCCATAGGCCCGAACCACGGGCACGAAGGTAGCGCTCATGCCATTTCCTTGTTGCGTTGGTTGATGCCCCTGAGCATGAAGAAGGCGACCACCGCCAGCAGCGGGAACATGAACAGCGACACCGCCGCGCCACGCGGGATATTGCCGCTCAGCACGCCGACCTGGAACGCATAGCTGGCAAAGACATGGGTGAGGTCGCGCGGGCCGCCATTGGTCAACACGCGCACGATGTCATAATTGGCGAAGGTCACGATCAGGCTGAACAGCACTGTAATCGAGATGATATTTCGCATCATCGGCAGGGTGACGTAGGCGAGGCGCTGCCAGCCCGTGGCGCCATCGATCGCCGCCGCCTCATAGAGTTGTTCGGGCACCGATTTCAGCGCCGCCAGGTACATGATCATGAAGAAGGGCGCGCCGTACCAGACATTGACGATGATGATGGAAATCCGCGCCCACCACGGGCTGCCCAGCCACGGCACGGAGGGAAAGCCCACCGCGTTGATCAGAAAGTTGATCGAGGAATAGCTGGGCTCGAACATCCACCACCAGCCCAGCGTCGACAGCGCGGGCGGGATGACCCAGGGCACCAGCAGCATGCCGCGCCATTTGCGCTGACCCTTCGCCGGAATGTCGTGCAGCATATGCGCGAGCCAGAAGCCGATCAAAGCTTTCAGGATCACCGCCGTCACCGCGAAGAAGCAGGACTGGAAGATCACCATCCTGAAGGTGTCGTTCTCCAGCAATATCGCGAAGTTCTCGAGTCCGATGAAGGTGGTCATCCGCCGGTTCAGCGTGGCGAGGTGCATGGCATAGGCCGCTGGCCAGACCACGAGGCCGCCGATGATCAGGATCAGCGGCAGCGTCATCAGGAAGGCGATGGTGGAGCGCGCGCGGGCGAAGCGGCGGAGCGAACCTCCGGGGCGGCGGGCCACCGCCGCCCCCATCGCCATGTCCGAGGGCAAGTCTCAGCCCCGGCGCATGGTGTTGATTTCGCGCTCCAGCCAACCCAGGGCTGTGTCGACGCTGTCGCCACCCTGGGCGATGCGGGCGACGACCTTGGTGTTCAGCGCCTGGATGTACATCTGCGTCGCCAGCTCCGGCGGCGCCGGGGCGAAGGCGATGGAGGCGCGGGCCTGGTGGTGCGGCTTGTTGGGGTAGTTGAAGATGGTGCCGACCGGCGGCCCCTCGCGCTCCCACACGGAGAAATTGCTCATCGTGTCGAAGGGCGGGATGTCATAGCCGCCGGAGGTGTTGGTGGTGTGCTCCGCGCTTTCGCGTTCGCTGAGGAATTCCAGCAGCGCCTTGGCCGCGGTCTTGTTGCGGCCGAAGGCCCAGATGCCGGAATTCCACGGCAGATAGGCGATGAAGCGGCCCTCGGGGCCGGCCGGCATCGGGATGGTCCAGCATTTCTCGGCGACCTGCGGCGCATCGCGCTTGGCCACCGCCCAGGCGGAGGGCGGGTTGAACACCAGCGCCGAGCGGCCGGAGATGAGCGCGCGGTTGTTCGACGCGTCGTCCCAGGCCCAGACGTCATTGGGCAGGAAGCGGGAGATGCGCACTGTCATCTCAATGGCCGTGCGCAGCTTGGCATTGCCACGGATGGTGGGGGTGCCGCGGGCGTCGGTCATGAAGGCGCCGTAGCTGGCGAAGAGCGCGCCCACCCAATCCACCGCATCGGTGAACTGGCCCATGGGCAGGCCGAAGGGCACGCCCGCGCGCTGGCACTTCTCCGCGGCCTGGGCGAAGGTTTCCCAGGTCCATTGGTCGGCGCCCGGGCCGCGCTCGTTGCGCGCCGGCCACATCGCCTGCACGTCGATGCCGGCATGCTCCTTCATCAGGTCGAAGCGCACGCAGGCCGGCTTGTTCTGGGTGCCGGAGGTGGCGGGCACGGCCTTCCAGCGGCCGCCCTGCTTGGCCAGGAATTCGGCCGCCGCGTTGGGCGGGCCGTATTTTGCGCTGAGGCGGCCGATCACGTCATCGACGGGCTCCAGCAGGTCGGAATAGGTGCCGACATCCCAGGGCGCGAGCGAGATGATGTCGTGGCCCGAGCGCGACTGGCTCTGCGCCGCGGCGGTGAGCTGCAGCTGGTTGCCGGTGGTGTTGATGAAGTCGAGCGTGACGTTGACCCGGTTCTGCTCGCCCCAGCGGCCGCAGAGCTCGCGCATCGCGTTGTTGCCGGTGGGCACCCAATGGTCCCAGAAGGCGCAGCGCAGCGTGCCGGCGGTGCCTTGCGCATGGACATTGACCAGCGGCAGGGCCGTGGCGGCGGCGGCCGAGGCGGCGAGGGTGGCGCGACGGGAAATGCCCCCGGTGGGGGTGACCTCATTGGACATGCAGAACTCCCATTTTTTTGCCGGCACATGAAGGCCGTTGGATGAAGGTTAGGCATCCAACGCGGCCCGGCGCAACAGGTGATGTGATGAACCCCTTGCCACCCCGCGGGCGGCGGGCAATCTGGATGCCATGCAGATCACCTCGACGGATGCCATCATTATCGGCGCGGGCATGGCGGGCGCGACCGTTGCCGCAAACCTGGCCAATACCCATCGCGTGGTGCTGCTGGAGGCCGAGGACAGCGCGGGTTTTCACGCCACGGGGCGGAGTGCCGCCATCTGGATCCGCAATTACGGCGCGACAGATGTCCGCATCCTGACCGCGGCCTCGAAGGATTTCTTCAAGTCGCCGCCCGAGGGTTTTTCGGAGACGCCGCTGGCGCATGACCGCCCCGTGCTGCATCTCGCCCCCCCCGATCAAATGCCGGCGCTGGAGGCCCTGCTGGCAGGCGGGGCGATGATCGAGCGCATCGGCGTGGCCTGCGCCAAGGCGATGGTGCCGGCGCTGCGTCCGGGGTTTGCCGTGGACGCGGCGCTGGAGACCGATTGTTTCGACATCGAGGTGGCAGCGCTTCATGCGGGATACCTCAAGATGCTGCGCCGTCTCGGCGGCCAGCTCGCGCTGCGCCACCGCGCCGGGAAAATCTGGCACGAGGCCGGCGCCTGGCACTGCGAGACCTCGGCCGGTGATGCCTTCGCGGCACCGGTACTGGTGAACGCGGCCGGCGCCTGGGGCGATGTGGTGGCCGCACTCGCCGGCGAGCCGAAGATCGGCCTGCAACCCAAGCGCCGCACCGGCGTGATCATCGACCCAGCACCCTTTGCCGTGCGCGACTGGCCGCTGGTCGGCGATGTCGGCCACAGCTGGTACGCCAGGCCCGAGGCGCGCACGAAGCTCATGCTCAGCCCGGCCGATGAGACCGACAGCGATCCCATGGATGCGCAACCCGATGAATATGATGTGGCCGTGGCGGTGGACCGCATGAGCCAGGCGCTGGAGATCGAGGTGAGGCGGGTCGAGCACAGCTGGGCCGGGTTGCGCAGCTTCGCGCCCGACCGTTCGCTGGTGATCGGGCCGGGGCAAAGCCCGGGCTTCTTCTGGATGTGCGGCCAGGGCGGGTATGGCATCCAGACCGCGCCGGGGGCGGGGATGTTTCTGGCGGCGCAGATCAGGGGCGTGGCGGTGCCGGAGAGCATGGCGGCGGCGGTGCCCATGGTCTCGCCGCTGCGGTTCGCGGCGTGAACCCGACCTACCAGGATGTGCTGGCCGCCGCCGCACGCATCGCGCCGCATATCCGCCGCACCCCGGTGCTGCGCCACCCCGCGCTGGATGCCGCCGCGGGGGCGCGGGTCTTCATCAAGCCCGAGCCCCTGCAACGCACCGGCAGCTTCAAGCTGCGCGGGGCCACCAATGCGCTCATGCTGATCGAGCCCTCGCTGCGGCCGCGCGGCGTGGTCACCCACAGCTCCGGCAATCATGGCCAGGCCACCGCCTGCGCGGCGGCCGCTTTGGGCATGCCGGCGCTGATCGCCATGCCGGCCGACGCGCCGGCGGTGAAGGTGGACGCCACCCGCCGCTGGGGTGCGGAGATCACCTTCTTCGACCGCCACAGCACCGACCGCCACGCCCTGGCCGCGCGCCTGGCCGCGGAGCGCGGCGCCGCTCATGTGCCGCCCTTCGACCACCCGGACGTGATCGCGGGGCAGGGCACGTTGGCGCTGGAGCTGCTGGAGGATGCGGGGGAGGCGCTCGACGCGCTGGCGGTCTGCACCGGTGGCGGCGGGCTGCTGGGCGGCTGCGCGCTGGTGATGGCCGAGCTGGCGCCGCAGGCCCGCGTCTGGGCGGTGGAGCCGGAGGGCTGGGATGATTACGGCCGCTCGCTGCGCGCGGGGCATCGGCTGGAGAATGACGGGCAGGGCGATGGGCTCTGCGACGCCCTGCTGTCGAAGGCGCCGGGCGAGATCACCTTCGCGGTGAATGCGCCGCGCGTGGCCGGCGGGGTTTCCGTCACGCCGGCCGAGGTGTTTTTCGCCATGCGCTTTGCCTTCGAGCATCTCAAGATCGTGGTCGAGCCTGGCGGCGCGGTGGCGCTGGCGGCCGTGCTGGCGGGGAAGGTCCGGGGCCAGGCGATCGGCGTCGTGGTCAGTGGCGGGAATGCCGATCCCGCGGTCTTTGCGCGGGCGCTGGCCGGGGGGTAGGGGCGCGGTCATGCCGGGGCCGAGCCTGGCGGGATGCGGCTTCGGCCGATGCACAGGCTGTAGAGCGTCTTCCACAGCCCACACGCCGCCCTGGTGAGGGGGTATTGGCCGGCGGGACTGTCCAGCGCCGGGCGCAAAACCTGCTTGTGCAGGAATTCGGACAGATCGGGATCGGGCAGCCAATGCGGCGGCGCCCGGAAGGCGGTGAGCAGCCCGGCGCGGCGCGCCAGCCTCAAGCCGGCCAGGCCCAGAATGCGCCAGGCGCGGCGAAAGGCGCGGCAGATCATGTATTCGAGCTGCGGGGTGAAGAAGCGGCCCGACGAGGCCCAGATCAGAAGATTGTCCCAGACGCCGCGATGCGCCCAGCGGCGGAAGGTGCGGGCGACGGTGTCGGCGCGGCCGAATTTTTCTGGGAGCGTATCCCAGGCGCCTGGCATGCAGGCGCCGTGCAGGCAGGCATCGAGGCGACCACGCGGGTTGACCATTTGTGGGCCTGGAGCGGTGGGATCGACGATGAGGGGGCGGATCTGCTCCCATTCCGCGTCGGTGAGGGGGCGCCAGGGGGCGGGCTTGGTGAGGCGGTAGCGGTGGAACCAGGGGGCGGAGCCGATGTGGCGGAGGGGGTTTTGGGCGCGCATGGGGGGCTCCGCTTTGGCGGGTGGAAATTAGGAATATTTTTATCATAGTATCAAGGAAAATGTTCCAGTCGTGGGATCAAGTTCGGCACGCGCCGCGTATTTCGTTTCGTTTATTGCGTTTAGACTGGTTCTGAGCTACCAACCGGTGGCCACCGGAGCTCAAACCATGACCATGCACGCCTTCGCCACCAGCCCGGCCAGCCGCCTGCATCAGGAATGCGAGCGGGACGCCGCCAACCAGCTCCGCAGCATCATCGCCGGCAACCGCCGCCTGCGCTTCCAGGGCGAGCCCGGCGAGATCGAGCTCACCCCCGGCCTGACCCAGGCGCTGCTGGATATGCTCAGCCATATCGGCAGCGGCGACGCCGTGACGATCCTGCCGGTCAGCCGGATGCTCACCACCCAACAGGCGGCCGATATCCTCAACGTCTCCCGCCCCTTCCTGATTGGGTTGCTGGAGAAAGGTGAAATGCCCTTCGAGATGGCCGGCCGGCACCGCAGGGTGAAGGCGGAGCACCTCCTCGCCTACAAGCAGCGGCGCGACATCAGGCGCGATGCGGCACTGGCAGCCCTGGCGGAACAGGATGCGGACCTGCTGTAGCGGTGGTCGCCAACCGCTTCACCGCGCTGGTCGATGCCTGCGTGCTGGCCGGCGCGCTGAAGCGAAACCTGCTCTGCTCGCTGGCCGAGGCGGAATTCTTCCAAATCCGCTGGTCGGTGCCGATCCTGGACGAAACCGAGGCGGCGATCGCCGGGATCCTAGCCGCGCGCGGTGCCGGCGATGCGCAGGCCCAGGCCGCCCGGGCACGCCATATGCTGCAAACCGCCTTCGAGGACGCGATGGTGCTGGGGCATGAGGACATGATGCCGCTCTGCGAAGGGCGCCTGGCCGATCCGGACGACGCGCATGTGGTGGCCGCGGCGCTGAAGACCCAGGCCGCGGTGATCGTGACCGACAATTTGCGCGACTTTCCGCCGGCCTTCCTGGCCGAACTGAACCTGGAGGCACGCTCGGCCGATGCCTTCATCGCCGATTCCATGGCACTGGACCCGGGGCGCGCGGCGGCGGCATTGCGGCGGATGCGGCTGCGGTTTCAACGACCGGCGCTGACGGCGGAGGAACTGCTGGTGCGGATGGATGCGCAGGGGTTGAGGGAGAGCGTGAGCGTTCTCCGGGAGTGGGCGGGGGTTTTGTGACGCTGCCAGCCCTTGGGAGGGCGCTGCCCTTCCAAACCCACCGGGCAAGGGCCGAAAGGCCCTTGCCCGGAAATGCGAAGGTGCAGGAAACTGAGTTTCCTGCCGGGGTGCCCGAGGGGAAGAGCCCCTCGGATTTCACGCCCTAAGCCACCACACCCTTGCTCGTAGAATACTCAAAATGCAGCGCCACCCCCGGAAACACCCTGGGGTGCATCGCATGCGCCGCCATGGCCGCCTCCGAAAACCCCTGCAGGATCAGTTTCAGCTTCCCCGGATAGGTCGCGATGTCGCCAATCGCATGCACCCCCGGAATATTCGTCTCCAGCGTCGCGGGCTCGACCGTGATGTGGCTATGGCTCAGCCCCAGCCCCCATTCCGCGATAGGCCCGAGTTCCATCGAAAGCCCGAAAAACGCCAGCAGATGGTCCGCCGGCACGCGCTTTTCCTCGCCTTTCAGCGTTGCCAGCACCACGGCGTCGAGCCGGCCCGCGGCGCCCTCCAGCCCATGCAGCTGGTAGGGGATGGCCATCTCGATCTCGCCCCGCGCCGCGGCCGCTTCCAGCTGCGCCGCACTCTCCGGCGCCGCGCGGAATTTCGGCCGGCGGTGCACCATGGTGACCTGACAAATATCCTTCAGCGACAAGGCCCAATCCACCGCGCTGTCGCCGCCGCCGGCGATCACCACCCGCTTGCCGCGAAATTCCTCGCGCCTGGTCACCATGTAGCGCACCGCGCCACTCGCCTCCAACGCCGCCAGGCCCTCCAGCGGCGGCCGGTTGGGGCCGAAGGCGCCGGCGCCGGCGGCGATCAGCACGGCCTTCGCCTGCACGGTATGGCCGGCGCTGGTGGTCAGCGAAAACCCCTCGCCCTCGCGCGCCAGCCGGTCCACCCGTTGCCCCAGCAACTTCTGCGGCGCGAAGGGCGCGGCCTGGGCCTCCAGCCGCTCGATCAGGTCGCCGGCGAGAATCGAGGGATAGGCCGGCACGTCATAGATCGGTTTTTCGGGGTAGAGTGCGGCGCATTGCCCGCCCGTCGACTCCAGCGTGTCGATCAGCACGCAGCGCATTTTCAGCATGCCGCATTCGAAGACGGCGAAGAGGCCGGCAGGCCCGGCGCCGATGATGGCGACATCGGTGGAAATGGACTGGCTCATGCGGCGTTTGGTGCCCGAGATGCGGATGGGGCGCAACCGGCGCATTGCCCGCGGCGCTGCTGCGGCGCACAATCCACCGAGATGGCAGCGACCGACCCCGAAGCGCAACGCATCCGGCGATTGATCGCGATGTTCGCCCTCACCGGCTTCACCTCATCGCTGATCGTGCGCGTGACGGACCCCCTTGTTGCCGTGATTGCCGAGGATCTGGCCACGCCTGTCGGCACGGTGGCGCTGCTGGCCTCCTCCTTCGCGCTGCCTTTCGCGCTGATCCAGCCCTTTCTGGGGCCGGTGGGCGATGCGCTGGGCAAGCGCCGGGTGATCCTGGTCTGCCAGATCCTGCTGAGCCTGATGGTGGTGGGCGCGGCCCTGGCGCCGGATTTCGGCACCCTGCTGGTGTTCCGCGCGCTGGCGGGGGCCGCGGCCGGCGGCACCATGCCGCTCACGCTGGCGGTGTTCGGTGATGAGGTGCCGCTCGCCCGGCGCCAGGTCGCGATCAGCCGCTTTCTGGTCTTCACCATCATCGGCGGCGTGGCCGGCGGCGCGCTGGCCGCGGTGGTGGAGCCGAGCCTGGGCTGGCGCGGCGTGTTGTGGATTTGCGCAGGCCTTTCGGCCATGGCGGCCTGCGTGCTGTTCTGGGCGCAGCGGCGCGCGGCGCCGTCACCCACCCAGCCTTTCCAGCCCGTTTTGGCCTTGCAGCGCTATGCCGGGCTGTTCCGGCTGCCCGCGGCGCGGGTGCTCTATGCGGCGGTGGCGATCGAGGGCGGGCTGGTTTTCGGTTCTTTCCCGCATTTCGCGCCGCTGCTGGCCGGGCGGGGCCTGGGCGGCACGGCCGAGGCCGGCCTGGCCCTGGCCGCCTTTGGTTGCGGCGGGTTTCTATATGCCGCCATCGTGGGGGTGCTGCTGCGCCGGATCGGCCAGCACAACATGGTCAGGCTGGGCGGATTTATCGCGGCTTTGGCGATGCTGGGCATGGCCTTCGCCTGGACGGCGGAGCTGTTCATCGGCGCTGCCCTGGTCCTGGGCACCGGCTTTTTCATGATCCACAACACCATTCAGGTCCGTGCCTCGGAAATCTCGCCGACGGCCCGTGCTTCGGGCCTGGCGATGCATTCATTTTCATTTTTCATCGGGCAAACCATGGGGCCGGCCCTGATGGGACTCGCACTGGCGGTGGTTGGCTCAACCCTGGCCTTCATCTGGGTGGCGCTGGCATTGCTGGCGCTGGGTTGGTGGCTGAGCGTCACTGGTCCTGGAACACAACCAGAACGACAGTGCTGACCGGAGAACATAAAATCACGCCGAATCAAACGGTTTTCCCGAGTCGCAGGAACGAATCGCTGACGCAAAAAGGCAGCGGCGGACAACAAGGGCTTGTGTCCGGCCCGCGTGATGGACCACAAGAGCGTTCCCCCTTCGTGCGGTGATTCCGGCGCGATTCGCAACCCCGAACTCCCAGTGGTGATCATGGCAGCGCCGGTACATGACAAGACGCCCTGGTGGGCCTGGGTCTTCCCCGGGCTTGGGCTGTGCCTGGTGCTGGCGGGCGCGCCGGCGCTCTCGCCGGTGGGGGCGGTGATGGCCGTGGTGCTCGGCGTCAGCGTCTTCGCCGCCGTGCTGCATGCCGAGGTGGTGGCGGCCAGGCTGGGCGAGCCCTATGGCACGCTGGTGCTCGCCCTCGCCGTCACGGTGATCGAAACCGGCCTGATCATTTCCCTGATGTCGGATGGCGAGCATCCCGAACTCGCCCGCGATTCAGTCTTCGCCTCGATCATGATTGCGCTGAACGGGATTGTCGGCCTGTCGCTGGTGCTGGGCGGGGCCAGGCATTTCGAGCAGGGTTTCGCCGCGCGCGGCGCCTCGGCCTTCCTGACCGTGGTGATGACCATCGCCGTGCTCTGCCTGATCCTGCCGAACTACACCACCACCACGGAGGGGCCCTATTTCTCGTCCCGGCAACTCATCTTCGTCGCGACCATGGCGTTGATCACCTATGGCGTCTTTCTGTTCGTCATGACGGTGCGCCATCGCGGCGACTTCCTGCACGGCCATGGCATCGACCCGCATGGCGAGCGGCCGCCGGTCGCCCGCGCGGTGGTGGCCTTCGTGCTGATGGTCCTCGCGCTGACGGCGGTGGTGCTGCTGGCGAAGAAGATGGCGCCGGCGCTGGAGGCCGGCGTGAGCTGGCTGCAGGCGCCCAAGAGCCTCTCTGGCGTGGTGATCGCGGCCCTGGTGCTGATGCCCGAGGGTGTCTCCGCGCTGCGGGCGGCGGCGCGCAACCAATTGCAGATGTCGCTCAACCTCTCGCTCGGCTCGGTGCTGGCCTGCATCGGTCTGACCATTCCGGCGGTCGCGGCGTTTTCACTGATCTCAGGCGCGCCGTTGCAACTCGGGCTCGACCCCTCGGGGATGGTGCTGCTGCTGCTGACCTTCATGGTCAGCATGCTGACGCTGGCGACGGGCCGCTCCACCGTGTTGCAGGGGGCGGTTCACCTGATGATCTTCGGGACCTTTTTGCTGCTCAGCTTTTCGCCGTAGCAGGCTGCGGAAAAGCTGGCGGTTGAGGATTGGCGAGGGAATTTTCGTGCAGTAAAGGCCGGCCCGCCGACGGGATGCTGCTGCATCCTGGCAAGGGACGAACGAATCCTGCGCGGAAAGGCACCGCCAAGCCGACCCGTCCAGCTTTTCTGCGGCCTGCCAGGGTCTGTAGACATCCGGGACCGCGATGTTGCCGGCAGGCGGTTTGTGCGGCAAATCGCCGGCGGATGTGCCCCAGCCCATCCGCCCAAGGACGCTGGCCATTTGTGGGTGCTTTCGGCCTATTGCAGGCGGGTTTGGCGGAGCGGGGTAGCCCTGGGCCGGCCGGAGCGCACCACCGCATGGATAAACCCTGGCACAGCATCGTTCAATCGCGATCAGCCCGCGCCAACGCATCGACGATCCCTGCCATCATCGGCCGCTGCGTCACCTCCGGCTGAAGGCATTGTCCCTGGATATCCGACAGGCACGTGGTGTCGTCGGCATTTTCGGCGCTGGCCGCCAGCAACTCGCCGATGAGCAGCCCGAAGGCCCGGACCTCGATGCCCATCAATCGCCCATCGGATGCATCGGGCAGGAAGCAGGCGGCCCCGAAATCGCTGAGAACGGCGTCACCCCGTGATCCATCCCACAGAATATTGTGCGCGTAGAGGTCGCCATGCAGCAATCCCCTGTCATGCATATGGGCAAGGGCCTGGGCAATCCGATGGGCGATCCGGATGGCCGCCGATGGCGTCAGGCGAAAACCCGGATCGTAGACGTCGCGCGTGCAGCTCTCCAGGCTGGGCGGCCCTGCCAGGACGCGCCAATGCGCCGGAATCAAGGGCATCACCAGGCCTTCCTGGCCCTCGGGGTGGCCGCTCAGGCGGCCGAGTGCGCCAACGAGGTGCGGGTGCCCGCCGGCGGCCAGGCAGGCCGCCATCTCATGCCGCGGCAGACCATCACTGGTCATCGCCCCCTTGAACAATTTGACGGCGACCGCCTGCCGATCCGCCATGGGTGGCCGCCGCCAGACCGCCTGATGCACCACGCCAGATGCGCCCTGGCCAAGCACCGTGCCGATGTCCAGGTCTAGCCATGGCACCGGTCTCGCGACCGGCGCCTCGATCCGGTCGAAGTGATTGCCGGCCCACCCCACCCAGGCCAATGTCGCGTGCCGGTGCAGCCAGGATGGCAGCGCGTCGAAGCGGTTGGCCGCGATCCGCAGCAGCTCAAGCGCTGGCGCATCAGCCAGGCTCTCGGGAAGCGCCCGCAGGCGATTGCCGGAGAGCATAAGCTTGCGCAGGCAGGGCCGTTGGCCGAGCGTGTCCGGCAGGGTCTCGATCCGGTTATCGGTCAGGGTGAGCCAACGAAGATGCCTTGGCAGTGCCTCAGACGGGATGTCGCGCATCCCCGTGCCGCGAAAACCGATCTGGCTCAACGCAGCGCAGTCACCGAGCGCGGGCGGCAGGCGTTCGAAGTGATTGCCCGAACAGAAGAGCACGCGCAGGCGGCGTAAGCGCCCGAGATCATTGGGCAGGCTGCTCAAGGCGTTGAAGCCGAGGTCCAGCACCTCCAGCGTGTCGGACAGCGAGAAGATCTCGGATGGGAACTCCTTCAGTCCACAGCCGGCGAGACTGAGCGCTCGGGCTCCGGCCAAGGCCCCGTTGCGCAGCGCTGTCAGGTTGGCAAGGCTCATGCGGCCAATGTTAGAGCATGATGCGTTGAGGCGGAATCGCCGAACACGCTGAATCATCTCTCAGCGACGGCTAGACCATGCGCAGTGAACGCATGTGAACGCAGCATGGTCTACCAGCGATCCGGACTGGTCGCACGTCTTGGACGGCAGGCGCTGGCTGGGGGTGCAGGGCGCTCGACAGGGGTGGCCGATACGACAGTGTCGGACAGGGAAGCTCGGCGAGGGCGGCGCCCTCGCCAGGACCGCTTGCACCGTCAGCGCGCGCCAGCGCAACCCGCGCAAAGCCCCTCCATTTCCACCGTCATCCGGGCGGGGGTGAAGCCGATCCGCCGCGCGGCATCCTCCAGCGCGTGTTCCACGGCGTGGTCATGCAGCTCCGCCGCATGGCCGCATTGCCGGCAGATCAGGAACTGATGGGCATGGGCATGGCCGGCCGAGACGCAGCCGACAAAGGCATTCAGCCGCTCGATCCGATGAATAAGTCCCTGTTCCAGCAGGAAATCCAGCGCGCGGTAGATGGTGGGTGGCGCCGCCCCGGCGCGGGTGGCCTTGAGCTGGTCGAGCAGCGCATAGGCGCCCAGCGGCTGCTCCGCCGCCAGCACCAGGCCCAGGACCTGGCGGCGCAGATCGGTCAGCTGCGCCGCCCGGCCGGCGCAGAGTGCGGCGGCCCGATCGAGCATGGCGTCGAGGGGCTCTGACGGGTGGGTGTGTTCGGCCATGGCCGTGGTATAGCACGGCGATGGAAAACGCGCTTCTCGGTGCCATCCGCTTCAATGCCGATGGCCTGGTTCCCTGCATCGCCCAGCAGCATGACACGGGCGAGGTGCTGATGATGGCCTGGATGAACCGCGCCGCGGTGGAGGAGACCCTGGCCACCGGCCGGGTCTGCTATTTCAGCCGCTCGCGCGGCGGGCTGTGGCGCAAGGGCGAGACATCGGGCCAGGTCCAGACGCTGCATGACCTGCGGGTGGATTGCGATGGCGATACGCTGCTCGCCCTGGTGCATCAGGAGGGCGTGGCCTGCCACACCGGGCGGCGGAACTGCTTTTTCCTGGCGCTGCGCGACGGCGCGCTGAGCGAGATCGCAGCCCCGCTGGTGACGCCGGAGCAACTCTATCATCGCTGACGCCGCGCCTCACCGCGCCGCGAGATAGGCCTCGGTCTCCGCCAGCCCTTCCGGCTTGCCGATCTCGAAGAAGCGCTGGGTCACGGCATGGCCGGCCAGCCGGCCTTCGCGCGCCAGGCTGCCGGTGAGCGCCGACAGGTCCCAAGGGTCAGGCTCCGGCCAGGCCGCGATCACCGCCGCGGTGAAGACGGAAAAGCCGTAATCGATCCATTCCACGCCTGGGCTGCCGCGGAGGGTCTTGTCATGCGCCCGCACCATGCCGGCTTCGAAGATGACGTTGGAGGCGTCCCAGCGGTTCCGGTTGTGCAGCACGCTCATCAGGGCCGGCTGGCCGGCGGCGAGGAAGGCCGCATGGATCGGCGCGGCCGCGACATCGAGGTAGCTGTCGCCATAAAGCGTGAAGAAATGCCCGCCCAGCGCGGGCAGGGCGTGGCGCAGCGCGCCGCCGGTGCCGCGGCGGGCCTCGCCCTCATGGCTGAAGCCGATCTCCAGGCCGAATTCACCCCCCCGCGCGGCGACGAAATCCTCCACCTGCCCGCCGAGATGGCCGATGCACAGCACGACGCGCGAAAACCCCTGGCGCTTCGCCAGCCGCAGTTGATGCGCCAAAAACGGCTCGCCATTCACCGGCACCAGAATTTTGGGGATCGTCTCGGTGATGGGGCGCAGCCGGGTGGCCAGGCCGCCGGCCAGGATCGCGACCGGAGGCAGGCTCACCGATCCAGCACCTTGGTGCCCTCGGGGTCGACATGCAGCCGCACTTCGGCGAGGCCGGCCTCCGTCATGGCCCGACGCAGCCGCTTCGCATCCTCGGCGTAAAACAACAAAAAACCGCCGCCGCCCGCCCCCACCAGCTTGCCGCCGATGGCGCCCGAGCGCATGGCCAGCTCATACCATTCATCGATCTGCGGGCTGGACATGCCGGCGGAGCGGCGTTTTTTCGCCTCCCAATGCTCGCGCATGATCTCCCCCCAGCGGCCGAGTTTCCCGGCCAGGAAGGCGTCGCGGGTCTCGAAGCCCAGCGCCTTCACCCGGTCGAGATTGGCCAGCATGGCGGGGTCGGCCTCACGGGATTTCTGGTCCTGCTCGGCCAGGATGGCGCCGGCGCTGCGGGTGCGGCCGGTGAAGAACATCAGGGTATTGTCCTGGAGGTCTTCCATGGTGGCGGCGGAGACGGCGAGGCTTTCGGCCTCCACCCGCCCATCGCGGCCGAAGCGGAAGGCGGTGAGGCCGCCGAAGGCCGCGATATACTGGTCCTGCTTGCCGATCGGCTCGCCCAGCCGGTCCAGCTCGATATGGCAGGCGAGCTCGGCCAGGGCGCCCGGGTCGATATGCCGCCGCGTGAGGATATGCAGCGCCTTGAGCAAAGCGGTGGCGAAACTGCCCGACGAGCCCAGGCCGGTGCCGGCCGGGATATCGGCGACCGAGGTGATTTCCAGCGCCGATTCCCGGTCCAGCCCCAGCGCCAGCAGCGATTCGCGGATGATGGGGTGGCGGATGGCCGTCACCGCCTCGGGCCTTTCCAGCTGCGAATATTTCAGCAGCAGCCCGGGGTCGAGCGTGCGTTGCAGCGAGACATAGACATGCTTCTGGATCGCCATGGCGATGAGGAAGCCCTCGCGCTCCAGGTAATAGCTCGGCAGGTCGGTGCCGCCGCCGCCGATCGAAATGCGCAAGGGCGACCTTGTGATGATCACGGCCGGTGTTCCGCCGGGATGGCATAAAAAATCAGGTCGATCCCGTCATGATCATGCGCGCGGACATGAAAGGAATAATCCGTCACCCGGTCCATCACCCAGGCGGGGAGGGCAAAGATATCCTCCGGCGCGTGGTAGATCGACAGGCCGATGGAGGGGCGGCAGCGGGCGATGGAGGCCTCGGCACCCCGCAACACCTGCGGCTCGAAGCCCTCGACATCGACCTTGATGTAGTCCACCCGGCCGCCATCCAGCGCCTGGTCCAGCGTCATGCAGGGGACTTCGAAGGCGCCGGTGGCCTCGCTCATCGTGCCCGGCGTGCCGGTGGGGTTGAGGCGGAGCACGCCGGGCTCGGCGCCGATGCCGATATTGCGGCAGGTGATGCGCGCCGCGACATCGGCGGGCAGGCGGGCGCGGAATTTTTCGAGGGCGGCGAAGCTCAGCGGATCGGGCTCGTAGGCCAGGAAGCGGGCGAAGCGGCGGCCCTGCCAGAGCAGAAACACGTCCAGCGTGTCGCCCGCATAGGCGCCGATATCGGCCACCACCGCGTCATCGGGCAGGCGGCTCAGCCTGGGGTCGAAATAGATCCGCCGCGGTTCGGGTGCCGGGATCAGCGTGGGGTCGAGCAGCAGGCGCCAGGCCAGGGCGCCGGCGAATTGGCGCTGGCTCTCGGCATCGGCCAGGGCGTCGTGGACGCGCAGGATGGTCTCGGCGCCCTGCAGATACACCTCCGGCGCGCCGAACTGGTAATGCGGCCCGATCAGCGCGCCATAGGCCCAGAAGCCGGCCTGGACGGGCAGGATGCGCGTCACGCCACGCGATTCCAGCCAGGCCCTGGTGCGCGCAAAGATATGGTTGGGCGACCAGATGCCCACGATGACCAGCGGGTCGGGGCCAGTGATCTCCAGCGCGTCGTCGAGGCTGACGACAGGCACGCCATCGGCCTCGCCATCCCAGAAGCGCGCCTCGTATTCGACATGGGCCATGACCTGGCCGCCGGCCTCGGCCACCGCGCGGGCGAGCTTGCGGGGCAGGGCGGCGGCACCCACCACCAGCAGGCGGCCGGTGGCCGCGGCCTCGCGGATCGCGGCCACGGTCGCTTCGGTGAAATCCCTGGCCCGCGCGGGGTCCAGCGCGTGTTCGACCAGCGCGCGGCTGTCGCTCATGCCCGGCTCTCCAGCACCCAGCGGTTCTCCCGCAGCCAGCGCAGCGTCAGCCGCACCCCCTGCTCGATGCCATGCAGGGGCTGCCAGCCCAAGGCCCGCATCTTCGCGGCCTCAAGAAAGATGAAAGGATTGTCGCCGATCCAGCCGCGGTCGCCGCCGGTGTAGTCCAGCCGCGGCGCGAGGCCGAGCTCGTCGCAGATCCAGCCCACACTGTCATTCACCTGGCAGTATTCATTCTGGCCGAGGTTGTAGACCTGGAACGGCCCGGGCGCCCGCTCCAGCGCCAGCAGCAGCGCGGCCACGCAGTCATCGACATGCAGGTAGGATTTGCGCTGCAGGCCATTGCCCAGGATTTCCAGTCGCGACGGGTCGGCCAGCAGTTTCCGGTAGAAATCGAAGACATGGCCATGGGTGTAGCGCGGCCCCAGGATGCTCACGAAGCGAAACACCGTGCCGTGAAAGCCGAAACCCTCGGCATAGGCGGAGATCAGCCCTTCGCCGGCGATCTTGCTGGCGCCGTAGAGCGAGGTCTGCACCGGGAAGGGCGCGTCCTCGGGTGTCGGGATCACGCGCGCCTCGCCGTAGACGCTGCCGGTGGAGGAGAAGAGGATGCGTTTGATGCCATTGGCCCGCATCGCCTCCAGCACATTGTAGGTGGCGACGGTGTTCTGCTCGAGATCGCGGCGGGGGTGGTGGGTGCCGAAGCGCACATCGGCATTGGCGGCGAGGTGGAAGACGGCGTCGCAGCCGGCCATGGCGGCGGTCAGCGCCGCCTCGTCCAGCACATCGCCGCGCAGCAGGGTGAAGCGGGGCTGCGCCCGCGCCCCGGCCAGGAACGGCTCCTGCCCGGTGGAGAAATTGTCGTAGCCCACCACCTCATCGCCGCGCGCCAGCAGCGCATCGCACAAGGTGCTGCCGATGAAGCCGGCGGCGCCGGTGACAAACAGCCTCACAGAGAGAAACCCGCCGCCACGGCGTCATTGCGAAACATTTTCACGGTTTCCAGGCTGAACTGCTCGAGGTCCTTCCCCAGCCCCGGCAGCTTGGCCAGGATATCATTGGTCACGGTGATGATGTGGCAGCCGATGTGATGCGCCTGGACCACATTGAAGATTTCGCGCGGGCTGGCCCAGATCAGCTCCTGCTGCGGGCGGGGCGCCATGATCTCCAGCGCGCGCTTCATCAGCGGCAGCGGGTCCATCCCCGCATCGGCCACGCGGCCGGCGAAGACCGAGATGTTGCAGGGCGCCGCATCGGCCAGCGCGTCCGAGGCCGCCTGCACCTGCGCCTCGGTGAAGAGCGCGGTCACGTTGAACTTCACGCCGGAGGGCGCCATGCGGGTCAGCAGCGGGATGATGCTCTCGCCGCGCGTATTGGTGATCGGCACCTTCACATAGACATTCTCGCCCCAGCCCGCGATGGTCTCGGCCTGCCGCTGCATCTCGTCGAATTCATCGGAAAACACCTCGAAGCTGATGGGACGGTCGCGGATTTCGGCCAGGATGTCGCGGGCGAAGCCGGCATAGTCGGAAATCCCGGCCTTGCGCATCAGGGTGGGGTTGGTGGTGAAGCCCCGGATCAGCGGATTGGCCGCGATGGCCAGCAGCCCCGCGCGGTCCGCGCCATCGGCGTAGATTTTGACCCTCAGGCCAGCGGCGGTGATGGTCATCGCGGAGATCCCTTATTCGGCAGCAGAAAGCGCATGCCATCGGCCAGGCTGGCGGCGATGGCGGTGGGTGGGTGGGCCGGCGCCCGCTCGGGGTAGCCGTAATCGATGAACAATGTCCTGCAGCCCGCCGCCTGGCCGGCTTCGATGTCACGGAACCGGTCGCCCACCATCCAGCTGGCACTCAGATCGATGCCATGCAGGGCGGCGGCGGCCAGCAGCATGCCCGGCTTGGGCTTGCGGCAATCGCAGCCATCGCCGTCGTCATGCGGGCATAACCGCATCTCGTCGAGCCCGGCCGCGGCCACGACCTGGGCATTGACCCAATCCACGAAACCCGCGGGCGTCGTCCCCCGGGCGATGTCGGGCTGGTTGGTGCAGCCGATCAGCCGGAAACCCGCTTCCCGGAGCAGGCCGCAGCTCTCGGCCACGCCGGGCAGGATCACCAGCTCCGCCGCCGAGCGCGGCGGCAGCGGCCGGCCCGCGGCATCGCGCAGCGCCGCGTTCAGCACGCCGTCACGGTCGAGAAAAATGGCCGGGCGCATCGGGCTTAGCGCGCCGCCGATTCCCATTTGGTGGGCATGGTCTTCAGCGCGGGGTGGGAGACCAGGAGGTGCCACACGACGGCGCAAAGCCCCTCGGTATGCGGCGTGACATGGTCGGGGAAGAGCGGCGGGATGACCACCACGGCATCGCCCGCCTCGGCGGTGTATCCACCCTGCCGGCCGACGATGCCGCAGACCCGGGCGCCGACCGATTTCGCCACCTCGATGGCGGCCACGATATTGGCCGAGATGTTCTTCTGCCGGTCGCCACCGCCCACCGAGAAGACCAGCAGGCCATCCCCGGCGCGGATCCGGCTGCCGCGCAGAAAGGCCGAAAACGTGGTTTCCCAGCCCTCGTCATTGGTCCGCGCGGTGAGCTCGCTGACATTGTCGGTCGGCGCATAGGCCTCGAAGCCGCAGAGCTTGCGGAAATCATTCACGGCATGCCCGGCATGCCCGGCCGAGCCACCCACGCCCAGGATGAACAGCCGGCCGCCGCCATCGCGCACCCCGGCCAGGGTGGTGGCCAGCGCCTCGATCCGCGCCGGGTCGAGCGCCGCCACGATGGTTTGCGTTTCGGCAAGGAAGCTGGCGCTGAAGGTCACGGGAATTGCCTTGCGATTTAGACGTCTCATGCCGCGTAGCCCGGAGGGCGGGCGTGCCACAAGCCCGCCGCCCATCGGCCATCGGCCCGGCATGTTCCATGGCGACTCAGTTTAAAGTAAAGCCTCGCGTCGGATAACAGCCTCGGGCAGGAAGGAGCATGCTGGATGAGGTCGCGATGACCGACGGGGCTTCGCCGCGAATCGTGCTGCTCAGCCCCGACATGCCGGGGCCGCATGCCTGCACCGCGGCCGGCCATGTCGCGTTGCGGCTGGCACAGCGGCTGGTCGCCGAAGGGGCGGTGGTGGAATTGCTGGTGCCGCGCATCGCCGGTCCGCAATGGCCGCATGCCCATTGGTGGCAGGTCAGCGCAGGTCACGGGGTGGGGCTGCATATCCTGCCGCTGGAGGATGGCGCCGATGCGATGCTGGGCTACCGCGTGCTGGAATGGTTGCGCCGGCATCCCGCACCCGACCTGCTGCTGGCGATGGACAGCCGCGGCCTCGGTGCCGGCGTGATCCTGGCACGGCGCATCGGCCTGGCCCTGCAGGGCGTGCCGATCGGCGTGGTCGTCAGTGGCCCCGATGCCGCGCGGGGCGGGCTCTCGCCGGCCGCATCGCCGACCCGCATGCTGCGACGCCATCTCGAAAACGAGGCAATGGCGGGCGCCGATTTCCTGCTCTTCGCCGATGCGGCGCTCCGCGAATCCTGCGCCCCCGGCGACAGGCCATGCCGCGTCCTGGGCGGGCTCGGCCTGGGGGTGATCGATGCCCCGACCCCCACAACCGGGCTGCGCCTGACCGAGGGCCTAGCCGATGCCGGCGCGGCGCGCGCGCTGGCGGCGCTGCTGCGCGACCTGCCCGATCCGCAGCCGATCCTGCGTATGCCGCTGCCGCCCGCCGGCGATACCGGGCAGGAGGACCCTCTGGCCGCGCTCGTCGCCGCGCTGGGCGGGGATGGGCCGCCGCTCGCGCTGGAGATCGGGCCGGGGCCGGGTTTCGCGGCCTCGCGCTTCGTGGCGGGCGAGGTGCTGCTGCGGCCGCCCGGCGGCGGTGCCGCGGCGCCGCTCGCCGTCGATGCGCGGGCCGCCGGGATTGCCGTGCTGCCGCCCGAGGCGGGCCTGCTGCAACGCGCCCTGGCGCTGCCCGCCCCGCCCGCGCCCGAGGCCTGGGCGCCGCTGCTGCCCTTCCTGCGCGCCCAGGTCGCGCCCAAGGCGCCGGTCTGGTCCATCCCCCAGCCCGCGCCGCTGGTCTCCGTCTGCATCTCGCATTTCAACCGGCCGAAGCTGCTGGCGCAGACGCTGGACAGCCTGCGCGCGCAGACCTGGCCCGCGGTGGAGGTCGTGCTGGTCGATGATGCCAGCCCGCCGGGCGAGGCCACCGCATTCCTGGCCTCCCAGGAGGCGGATTTCGCCGCCCGCGGCTGGCGGATCATCCGCAACGCCACCGAGCAATGGCAGGCCATCAGCCGCAACACCGCCGCCCGCGCCGCCCGTGGCGCCTTCATCCTGGTGATGGATGACGACAACCTGGCCCGGCCGCATGAGATCGAGACCATGGTCCGCGCCCTGCTGGCCACCGGCGCCGATGCGGTGGGCGCCCATCAGGCGCTGTTCGAGGGCGATCATGACGCGCTGACCGATGAGCGGCCGGACCGGGTGGAGTTCTTCCCCACCGGCGGCCCCGCCGATGTCGGCGTGGTCTGGAACATCTATGGCGATGTGAATGTGATGTTCCGGCGCGAGGCCTTCGAGGCGGTCGGCGGCTATACCGAGGCGCTGGAACTGGGCTGCGAGGATTACGAGATCGGCGCCGCCCTGGCGCGCGATGGCCGGCGGCTGATCATCATCCCTGAGGCGCTGTACCTCTACCGCTTCTCCAGCGTGAACATGGCCAAGGGGATGAGCAACGAGCGGCTGTACTGGAGCCACCGGCGCCCGCTGCGCCCCGCGCTGGCAGCGCTGCGCCCCGGGCTGGAGGGGCTGGACCCGGCCCTGGCCAGGCTGCTCGCCTTCACCCATGGCGCCGAACACGCGCAGCAGCAGGGCCAGGGCTGGAGCTACTGGGCCGGCCGCGCCTTCCATCGCGACCGGCCGGAATATGACATCACCGGGCCCGGGTCGGCGGGCGATGATTTTCTCCTCCACGTCGCGCTGGCGGCGATCGAGGCCGGCCATGGCCCCGCCGCGCGGGACATCCTGCTGCCCCTGGCCGGCCGTGGGCGGGAGGATGCAAGGCTGGCCCGGGCGCTCGGCGCGCTGGCGCTGCTGCTGCCCGATGACGCGGTGTTGCGCGGCCGCCTTCTGGTGGCCGACCAGGCCTGCGGCACCGGCTTTGCCGGGGATGTGGCGCGCGCCCTGCTGCGGCGTGGCGAGGCCGAGCGCGCCCGGGATTGGGTTGAGGCCGGGCTGGATGAGCTTGCCGCTTTGCTGCCGGAGCCCGGGCCATGAAACCCGCCACGCCCTATGCCTGGCCAGGCCAGCGCCGCCCGCAGCGGATGGGGCAGGGCACCGGAAGGCACGCCGTGGTGCTGTCCTGGCATGTCGCGCCGGATTTCGGCTGGATGCCGGGCCAGGATCGCATGCTGGCGATCTGGGCCGAGCCGCTGCTCGACCAGCTCCTCCGCGATGGCGCCAGGACGACGCTTCTGCTCGCCATGGCGGCGCCATGCCTGACGCCAGCGGCCGAGACAGCGCTCGGCCAGGCCCTGGCGGCGCGCGGCATCGAACTGGCCATCGCCAGCGACGCCGAGGCCATGGCCCGCGCCGAGGCGGTGGATGCCGCCCTGGCCGCACTCGCCCCCGATATCGTGCATGCGCCGGAGCGGCTGGGGCTGGCCCTGGTGGCGCTGGGCCGCCGCGCCGGTGGGCTGGCGCATCCCGACACCAGCTTCGTCCTGCATGCCCGCGGCGGCACCCTGTACCAGATGGAGGAGGCCTGCGCCTTCATCGCCGATACCGAGGCCCTGCGGGCCGATGAGATGGAACGCCAGGCGATGCGTCTGGCCGATGGCATCATCGCCGCCGGGCCGTCGCTGGCGCTGGCCTGCCCGGGCGCTGTCCTGGCCGCGCCGGTGATCTGGCCCGCGCCGGACTTGCCCGCGCAGGCCAGGCCGGCCTCGCCGATCACCGAGCTGGTCTTCCCCCTGCCGCTGGGCAGCGAGGCCGGGCTGGAATTCGCCCTGGCCGCCCTGGCGCGCGCCGCCCAGCGCCGGCCCTTTCCGCTGCCCGTCACCTTCCTGGGCCAGCCGGCGGCGGTGACCATCGGCACCGCCGCCCAGGCGCTGGCCGGGCTGGGCGCCCTGGAAACCCGGTTGCAATGGCGGCTTCTGCCGCTGGAGACCCCGCAGCAGGCCTGCCGGTATCTCGCCCAGCCCGGGCGGCTGGCGCTGTTCACCGGCGCGCGCGGCACGCCGCCGGAATGGCTGGAATTCTGCGGCCAGGCCGGCATCCCCGCCCTGGCGACCGACAATGCCGAGACGCGGGAGGCGGCTTCGCGCTGGCCCGGCATCATCCATGTGGCGCCCCGGGCGGAGCGTGGTTTCGCCGCCGTTCTGGCCGCGCTGCCGGTCTTGCCGCCGCAGGCTGGAGGCCAGGCGGTGCCTGTCGCCGCGTCGCCGCCGGCGCTGACCCATCAGCCGGCTTCACCGGCGCGGCTGCTGGCCGCAATCTCGGCGCCCGCGACGCCCGACCTGACGGTGTTTTGCGCCGCCCGGCCAGGGCTGCTCGCCAGCCTCGACGCCCAGGAACTGGCGAGCTTCGCGACCGAAATCCTCTGCGGCCAGGCAATGGGCGCAGCACCTCGCCCACCCGCCGCCCGGCCCTTGCGGCTGCGCGCCGAAGGGCCGGATGGCCTGCCCGCGGCGCTGGCGGCCTGCACCACGCGCTTCGCGGTGCTGACCGGCGAGGCCCGGGCGCTGCGCCCGGCCGCGCTGCGCGCGCTCCGCCATGCCGCGCTGGTCAGCGCCATGCCCGCCATCACCTGCTGGGACAGCGCGAGCCAACCGCTGGGCGGCGGCGCGGAGCTGGCGCTGCTCTGCCCCGGTTCCACCCTCGGCCATCTCGTGCTGCTCGACCTGCCGGCGTTGCGCGCGCTGGGCGGCCGCAGCCTGGCCGCCGCGGGCAGCGCCAGCTTCGCGGGCCTGATCGCCGAGGACAGCGGCGGCGTCCTGCTGCTGCCGCAGGTCTTGGCCGATGCGGCAGCGCCGCCCGCGCCCGTCGCGCCGCCGCCGCTCGCCGGCCTGCCGCGGCATTTGGCCGGCGTGCCCGCCATGGCGCTGTTCTACGCGGCCAGCCCGCCCCGCCAGGACCCGACGGAGGAGGCCATGGCCCGGGCCAATCGCGACAGCGCGCATTACCTCAAGCTCACCGGCAGGTTCCTGGACGCCGCCGGCCAGCACGCCGCCGCCGCCGATGCCTGGGACGCGCTGCTGGCCCGCGACAATGATGATGGCGAGACCTGGACCCGCCATGCCTGGCATGCGCTCCGCCGACACGGCCGGGTGGCGGATTTGGCGGGCCTCGCCGCCTTCATCGCCCGGCACGGGATCGGGGCGCTGGGCGAGTTCCCCGAGGCGCTGGCGCGCGAGGCCGAGGCCATGGCGCGCGATGGCCATGGGCCAGAGGCTGTCAACCGGCTCGCACCATTGCTGCCGCTGCTGCATGCCGCTCCGGGCTTTCTCGCGGCGCTGGCCCTGGCGCATGCAAGCTGCCCGCCGGCCCTGCGCGAGGCCCGTGCCTGGCCGCCGCTGCCCGCCGGGCCGGCCCAGGCGTGGCGCCTGGCGCTGGGCGCGCATGGCCTGGCGCCGGGCGCCCATGAGGTCGCGCCGGGCGCGCAAGGGGCTTGGCCATGAACGGGGAGGCGATGCAGGAATTGGCGGATTGGCTGGCCGCGCATGCCGCCGGCCGCAGCTATCTGCAACTCGGCGGGCTGGGCAATCCCGGGCTTGCGCATGTGCCCCAGGCGCTGCGGGCCGGGGCCGCCAGCGCGATCCAGATGGAACCCGTCCCGCGCCCGGCCGAGGCCTGGGCCGCGCTGCAGGCGGCCTGCGCGCCGCATGGCCAGCGTTTCACCGCGATGACCCAGGACCCCTGCGATCCTCACGCGCTGGCCCGCCGCCTGGGCTTCATCGATGCCATCCATGTCACCCAGCTGTTTCATGAGCGCGATCCCTACCTGCTTCTCGCGCGGCTCGACCGGCATGCCCGGCGCCATCTCATCGTGACCTCGGTGGTGATCCCGGAAGGTCTGGCGGAGGGGGATGCCGTGGCGGGGTATTCGCCGGATGATCCGCGCCTCGCCGCGGTGCGGCAGGTTCTGGAGGCGCGCGGCGTGGCGCTGGATCAGTTCGCCCGCCCGCCCGACCACATCGCGCCCAATGGCATCGCGACCTGGGAGGGGATGTGGAACTGGTTCCACACCGAGGCCGCGCTGCGGCGCCTCGTCGGCCATTTCGGCTGGCGGGTCAGCCATGCCTTCCGCAGCTGGGGTGATCTTGGCCTGACATTGGTGGCCGAGCGGGCCGGCGAGGGGGAGCAACCATGACCGAACCACCGATATCCGGCCTCGACCCCCGCGCCGCGTCCCGCATCGCGCTGGAAGCCTGCCTCGCCGCCCAGGCCGCTGGGCAGGCCGCGGAGGCGATCCGGCAGGCCCGCATGGCGCTGCGGCTGGACCCCGCGCTGGAGGCCGCCCGCCAGGCGCTGCGCGACCTGGGCGAGGTCTCGCGCATGGTCGCCGAGGGCGATTCCGCCAACCGCAGGCGGCAATGGCCCGAGGCCGCGCGCGCCTATGCCGATGCCCTGGCGATCGATCCCCTCCTCACCGCCATCTGGGTGCAATACGGCCATGCCCTGAAGGAGCAGGGGCTGCTGGATGGCGCCGAATCGGCCTATCGCAACGCGCTGGCGCAGATGGCGGCGCCCGATGGCGACATCCATCTGCAGATCGGCCATCTGCTGAAGCTGCGCGGCCTGCTGACCGAGGCCCGCGAGGCCTATCTCGCCTGCCTGGGCGTCGAGCCCGACAACCCGCATGCCAGGCGCGAGATCGCCGCCATGCTGGGCCGCCGCCTCGCCCGCACGCCGCTGCTCGAATCCGCCACGACATCGCGCGGCCGGCCCTTCACCGAGGTGCCGCTGATCGCCCTGCCGGGCGAGCGGATGCGCCTCGAACGCGCCCATGGCCTGCCCTGCTATATCGGCGAGGGGCCCGATCCGCAGATGGAGCTGGCGGCGGATGGCCCGGGCTGGCCACTGCCCGCGGGCACCTATGGCCTGCTCTTCGAGGTTGCCGATGCCAGCGGCTTCGAGGGCGAGCCCACGCTCTACATCGATGAGGGCGAAGGTTATTCCGAGGCCGGCGCGGTGCTGCTGCGCCGGCTGGCCGGGCCGCTCTGGTTCCGCGAATTCGCCACCTCCCGCCCCGTCCGCCAGCTGCGCTTCGACCCGGCCGACAATGCGGTGAGCTTCGCGCTGCTGCGGCTGCGGCTGCTGCGCTTCGAAGCGCCGGCGGCCCCGCCCGAGGAACTGCGCGACACGGCGGCGGCGCTCGGCGACGCCCTGCGTCGCTTCTCCGCCGAGGCGCCGGGCGGTGACGCCGCGTCCCGCCTGCTGCGCGGCGTCCTGGAGGCCGAATTCCCCGAGGCGCTGGACCCGGGCTTCACCGCGCTCACCCTGGCCGGCACCGAGGCTGCGCCCGACCCGCGCGCGGCGCTCTACGCCGATGCCTGGCGGGCCGGCTTCGCGCTGACCGAGGATGGCCATGCGGCGGAATACGGCGCCCGCGCGGCGGTGGCCCCGCCCGGCGATCCCGCGGCGCTCCAGGTCATCGCCTTCTACCAGCCCCGCATGCAGCGCTCGGCGCTGAGCGATGCCTGGCGTGGCCTGGGCTATACGGAATGGACGGATGTGGCCGCGGCGATGCCGCAATATGCCGGCCACCAGCAGCCCCGCCTGCCCGGGGAGCTCGGCTTCTACGACCAGGCCGACCCCATGACGCTGCGCCGCCAGGTCGCGCTGGCGAAGCTCTACGGGCTGCACGCCTTCTGCTTCCAGCACCATTGGTTCAATGGCCAGACCCTGCTGCCGCAGCCGCTGGCCCATCTGCTGGCCGACCCCACGATCGACATGCCCTTCCTGCTCTGCTGGGCGCATGAGCCCTGGACGCGCGACTGGGAGCGCTCCGCCCGCCATGTCCTCATCGCGCAGGAGTGGCGGGCGGAATGGCATCGCCCGGCTTTCGCGGCGCTGCTGCCGGCGCTGCGCGACCCGCGCCACCTCCGCCTGGGTGGCGCGCCGGTGGTGCTGCTGGCCCGCCCATCGGCCATCCCCGATTGTCCTGCGATGCTGGCGCTGTGGCGGGACCTCGCGCGCGAGGCCGGTCTGCCGGGGCTGCATGTGCTGGCCGCCTCGGGCGCCGGGATCGCCGAGCCCTCCCTGCTCGGCCTCGATGGCGTGGTGGACATGCCGCCCGAGGGGCTGGACCTCAGCCCCACCACGCAAGGCCTGGGCCGCCTCAACCCCGACCATTCCGGGCAGGTCTATTCCTATGATCAGGCGGTGGCGGCGGAGCTGTTGCGGCTCGCCAAGCCCCCGGCCGGACCCGGCCCGCGCCACCCCGCGGTGATGCCCGGCTTCGATGACGAGGCGCTGCGGCCGGGCCGTGGCAACAGCTTCGCGGGCGCCACGCCCGCTTCCTTCCATCGCTGGCTGCGCGGCGCGGCGCTGCATGCCCAGGCGCATTTCCCGCCCGGCGAGCGCCTGGTCTTCGTCAATGCCTGGAACGGCTGGGGGGAGGGTGCGCATCTCGAGCCCGAGCGGCGCTACGGCTATGGTTTCCTCGCCGCTGTGGCCGATGTGGTGGCCGAGGCGTCGCTGGATGCGACCGCGCTGCAGGAGCATGCCGCGCGGCACAATGCGGCCTCCCCCGGGCGCGCGGCCGATGCGGTGGTCTGCCTGCACATCTTCTATGCCGACCTGATCGAGGAGTTCGCCGCCGTGCTGGCGGCGGCGCGGCGGGTCATGCCGCTCGATGTCATCGTCTCGGTGCCGCAGGGCTGGCCGGTGGCCAGGCTGGAGGCGCTGATCGCGGCCATGGGCCCGGTGCATGTCCTGGTCTGCCCCAATCGTGGGCGTGATGTGGCGCCCTTCCTGGCCGCGCTGCGCGAGGTGCGGCGGCGCGGCTACCCGCTGGCCTGCAAGATCCATTCGAAGAAATCGACCCATCTGGGCAGCGGCGCGCAGTGGCGGCGCGAATTGATCGATGGCCTGCTGGGCGAGGCCATGCTGGCGCGGCTGGCCGAGGGGTTCTTCGCCGACCCCCAGCTTGGCATCGCCGGCGCCGGATCGGCCTGGCTGTCGCTGGCCGAGCGCCAGCACTTCGCCCGCTGCGAAACCCGCATGGCCGGGCTGATGGCCCCCCTGGGCCTGGAGAACCCGCGGATGAGCGGCTTCTTCGCCGGCACGATGTTCTGGTTCCGGCCCGAGGCGCTGGCGGCCTGCGCCCGCCTCGACGACGCGGCCGGCCTGTTCGAGCCCGAGCTGGGCCAGGTCGATGGCACGACGGCCCATGCCATGGAGCGGCTCTTCACCGTGGTGGCCGAGGCCGCGGGCTTTGGCGTGCTGAAGCTTCCGCCCACGAGCGACCGGGGCTGAATCGCCCCGGGGGGTTGGGGGGGGGCGCCTCGCCGCTCAGCGCGCCAGCCGCAGCGTGTTGGAGGAGGCGATATCGCCCGCCGCCTTTTGCAGGTTCAGCAACTGCGTCGCCAGCGCCAGCACCCGCAGGGTGAAATCCTCCTCGTCGTCATGCTCGGCCACCCACCATTCGGCGCCGCGATAGGGCGTGGCGAAGCGGGGCTGCGGCGGGCGTTGCTGCCAGAGCCGGAACAGCCTGGGATCGCCGGCGCGGCCGACATCGCCGCGGACATGGATGCGGTAAGGCACCCCCGCCTCCTCACGCCGCTGCACCGCGCCGAGATATTGCAGCACCTCCTCCACCGAGCGCAGATACCAGGCGATGCCGGGCGCCGCCGGGCGGCCGGTGATGCCGGTGGGCTGCTCCACCACCTCATCGGCGCGGCATGGGTCGCCATCCTGCGGCATGGCGGAGACCTGCGGCGGCTCGCGATCCACGGCGGCGGCGGTATAGACGCGCCGGCCATTGGCATCGGCCGGGCCGGGCAGGCAGATCGCCATCTGGTCCACCGCGCGCATCAGGCGAAAGCCCGTTCCATCGGCCCGCAGGCTGATGCCCGGCTCGCGCAGGGCGGCGAGCAGCTCGGGGGCGGCGGCCTGCGCCTGGCTCAGCCGCGGCCCGATCGGGATGAGGCGGGTATAGCCATTGAACAGGATGGGGCCATTGGCGGTGAGCTGGTCCACCACCGCCTGGAACCTGTCGCAGGGTGGCTGGGCATCGAGCCCCCGGGCGGCGCAGGCCGCGCGCTCGGCGGGGCTGAGACTGTTGCGAAATCCCGGGTCATTGATCGCCCGCCGGCCGCCCGGCCCCTCCTCGAAGCGCGAGACGAGAAGGTAGATCAGCAGCTGGTCGGGCATGTTGCGGTCCCACAAGACCCGGAACAGCGCGGGGTCGAGCGGGCGGGTCAGGCCGCGGGCGAATTCCTGCCGGTCGAGCGGGCCGATGTCGAAGCCAGGATTGCTGCTGCCGAAGAGGCTCGGCAGCAGGCCATTGCCCAGGCCGGTCGAGCCGTCATAGCCGAGCGAGCCGCCCAGCGAGAAACCGCCGCGGATATTGCCGATGGTGGTGAAATGCAGCGGCGCCTGATCGCGCGCGCGCAGGATGTTCAGCACCATCAGCGTATCCGTCGCCTGTTCGACGCTGCGGTTGTAGCCGATGGCGTGGCTGCCGATGGTGCGCTCCAGCGAGCAGGCGGCGAGAAGCAGCGGCAGGAGGCAGGCGATGATGCGCATGCGGCGACCCTGCCCATTCCCGGCGTGGCGGGGAAGGGGTGTCAGCCCGCCGCCAGGCCTGTCTTCTTCGACCTGTCAGGCTTTCGTCATGGCATTCGCCCGCCGCGGCAGCCCGCGCCAGGCCAGCGCACCCGGCCCCAGCATCGCCTGCGCCAGCAGCGCCACCGTCCAGAAGGCCGGGTATTCCCAGCCGCCATGGGTCGAGGTGTAGATCCAGCCGTTGGGGAATTGCTGCCGGATGATCCCCGCCATCAGCATCGCCATGGCCAGCGCCACCCAGCGCACCCGCCAGCCCAGGATGAGCGCGAGCCCGCCCAGCGCCTCCATCGCCGTGACAAACCAGGCGAACCAGCCGGGATAGCCCTGCGACACGAACCAGGGGACGACATGGACCATCCCCGCCGTCCAGAGCTTCCAGATGATGGCATGCGCCAGGAAGAGCAGCCCCATCGTCACCCGCAGCAGCAGCGCGGCATAGGGCGCGGTCGCCGGCATCACGGCGCTCGCGCCAGCCGCAGGGTTTCCAGCCCGGCCCATGCCCCGGGCGGCAGCATGGCCAGGGTGGTGAAGCGACCCGCACCCTCCGGCCGCAGGATCACCGCGGCACCCTGTGGCCGGGGCGCCGGGCCGCCGGCGGCGATGATGTGATAGGAATGGCCGACCATGACCCAGTTGCCGCCGGCGATCGGCCCGTCCGGCAGCAGGCCGCGCAAGGCCTCGCCCATCGCGACATGGGCGGCGGCATCGACATGGCGGGGCAGGGAGAGTGCGATCTCCGGCTCGGCCCGGCCGAAGGCGAGGGCGGCGGTCTCCATCGCGCGGCAGAAGGGGCTGGCCAGCACGCGGCCGACCGGGATGCCCAGCCGTTGCAGGGCGGTGCCGATCTCCAGGGCCTGGGCGCGGCCGGTGGCATCGAGATTGCGCTGCGTGGTGCAATCGCCGAGCACGGCATGGGCCTGGTCGGGCGCCGCGCTGCCGGTCTCGGCATGGCGGAGGAAGATGACGAGGCCACCCCCGCGCAAAGCCGCGAGGAGCTCGTCATTCGCGCCGGCCCGGGCCGGGTGGAGGCCGGGCGCAGCCAGGAAGGCGACCAGCAGGAGGAGGCGATGCAGCATGCGCCATTGATAGCCGTCGCTGGTCGGCATGCAAGAGAAAATATCGCAATCTCAACGTGTTAAGAGTGAACACATGAAGAGCTGTATGGGTATTGGGGTGCCGCTTCGGCTTCAGCCCGCCGCCGGCTTGATCTTCTTGGCCATATCGGCGCGGCGCCAGAGATACCAGGCGGCGATCGAGCGATGCGGCGCCCAGGCCTGGCCGATCTCGGCCAGCGCGCGGGGCCTGGGCTGTTCCTCCAGCCCGGCCGCCAGCCGATAGCCCTCGCGCACGCCAAAATCATCCACCGGCAGCACATCGGGGCGGCCCAGGGTGGACATCAGCAGCATCTCCACCGTCCAGCGGCCGACGCCGCGGATGGCGACGAGGCGTTCGATCAGCCGCTCATCCTCGATGGTCGTGGCCTCGGCCAGGCTGGGCACCAGGCCGCCCATGGCTTTCTCGGCGATGTCGCGGATGGCCGCGACCTTGCTGCCGGAGAAGCCGCAGCCGCGCAAAGCCTCGGCCGGAAGGTCGAGGATGAAACGCGGCGGCGGGAATTCGCACCGCGCATGCAGGGCGAGCAGCCGCCCCAGCATCGCCTCCGCCGCGCGGCCATGCACCTGCTGATGGGCGATGGCGCGGACCAGCGCCTCATAGGGTTCGCGCGGCGTCACCACCATGGCGCAGGGGCCGACCGCCTTGATGATGGGCTTGAACAGCGCGATGCGGGCCAGCGCGCGCTGGGCTTTGTCATGGTCCATGGCGCGAGGATAGCGCCGGACCGCCGCGAATTGAATGAACCCGCCGCGCGAATTCTGCGCCGGGCGCGCCGCTGCCGCGCTGGCGCTGCGCGGCCTGGCGCGGCAGATTGCACGGGCCGATGATCCTGCCTGACCTCGCCGCCACCGAAGCCCTCGCCGCCCGCCTCGCCCACCTCGCGCGGCGGGGCGATGCGCTGCTGCTCAGCGGCCCGCTGGGCGCCGGGAAATCCGCCTTCGCACGGGCCTTCCTGCGCGCCCTGGCGCAGGACCCGGTGCTGGAGGTGCCCTCGCCCAGTTACACGCTGGTGCAGAGCTATCCGCTTCCCGGTGGAGGCCAGGCCCATCATTTCGACCTCTACCGCCTCTCCGGCCCCGCCGATATCTGGGAGCTGGGCTGGTTCGAGGCGCTGGAGGAGATCGTGGTGGTGGAATGGCCGGAACGGCTGGGCGGCGAGGTGCCGCCCGGGGCGCTGCATATCGCCCTCAGCCCGATCGATGACGATGCGCGCGAGGTGGCCATCACCGGCTGGGCGGGCCGGCTGTGAGCGCCGATTTCCTGGCCCGGCATGGTTTTGGCGCGGCCCGGGCCGAGGCCCTGCCGGCCGATGCCAGCTTCCGGCGCTACACAAGGCTGCATGGCGGGCCCGAGCCCGCCCTGCTGATGCATGCGCCGCCGCCCGAGGATGTCCGCCCCTTCAGCGCCATCGCCCGGCATCTCGGCGCCGCCGGCATCGCGGTGCCGCGCATCCTGGGCGAGGATGCCCAGGCGGGGCTGCTGATCGTGCAGGATCTGGGCCCGCGCACCATGGCTGAGGCGCTCGATGCCGGCCTGCCGGCCGAGCCGCTCTACCTCGCCGCGGCCGAGGCGCTGGCGGCGCTGCACGCGGCCCCGGTGCTGCCCGGCCTGCCGCGCTGGGGCGTGGCCGAGATGCAGCGCGCCACCGCCGCCACCTTCCTGGATTGGTGGTGGCCCGCGGCGATGGGCGGGCCGGCCGATGACGCCCTGCGCGCCGGGCTGGATGGCGCGCTGGCGGCCATGCTGGCGCCCTTCGCCGCCGCGGGCTTCGTGCATCGCGACTTCTTCCCCGCCAATCTGATGCCGATGGCCGGCGGCATGGGGCTGCTGGATTTCCAGGATGGCGCGCTGGGCCACCCCGCCTATGACCTGGTCTCCCTGGTGGAGGATGCGCGGCGGGATGTCGCACCCGGGGTGCGGGCGGCGGCCATTGCGCGCTACCAGGCGCTGTCCGGCCTGCGGGGGCTGGAGGCGGCGATGGCGGTGCATGCGGCGCAGCGGCATTTGCGGGTGGCGGCGCTGTGGGTGCGGCTGGCCCGGCGGGATGGCAGGCCGCATTACCTCGCCCATGGGCCGCGCTGCTGGGCGCTGCTCGGCCGCGCGCTGGAACACCCCGCGACGGCGCCGCTGCGGGGCTTTCTCGACGCGCATGTTCCCCTGTCCCTGCGGGGCAACCCGGCATGAGGGCGATGGTGCTCGCGGCGGGGCTCGGGCAGCGGATGCGGCCGCTGACCAGCAACACCGCCAAGCCGCTGCTCACCCTGCGTGGCCGCAGCCTGCTCGACCACGCGCTGGACCGGCTGGGGGATGCCGGCGTCGACCAGGCCGTGGTGAATGCGCATTGGAAGGCCGAGCGCGTGGTGGCCGCCATGGCCGGCCGCGCCGCGCCGCGGGTGCGCTTGCAACTCGAGCCGGAATTGCTGGAGACCGGCGGCGGCGTGCGCCTGGCCCTGCCATTGTTGGGGGAGGCGCCGTTCTATGTCGTCAATGGCGATGCCTATTGGCTGGATGGCGCGACGCCGGCGCTGACCCGGCTGGCCCGGGCCTTCGACCCCGCCGTGATGGACGCGCTGCTGCTGCTGGTGCGCACGACGCAGGTCGATGGCGTGGTCGGGCGGGGGGATTTCCTGATGGATGGCTGGGGCAGGCTGTCGCGCCCGCCCACGCATATCATCGCACCCTATATCTTTTCAGGCATTCAGATCCTTCGGCCGGAGCTGGTGGCGCCCGAACCCCTGGCCCGCTTCTCGCTCAACCGCTGCTATGACCGGGCGGCGGCGGCGGGCCGCTTGTTCGGGCTGGTGCATGACGGCGTGTGGTTCCACCTCTCGACGCCGCCCGACCTCAGCGCGGCCGAGCACCGGCTGCGCGGCGGGCTGCTGTGAGCCTTCAGCCCGGCAATTGCCGCGCCAGCCGCCGCGCCAGCGCATAGCCCAGCAGGCCCGAGACGGGGGCCGCGGGCAAGACCAGCAGCCAGCCCACATGCGCGCCATTGACCGCGAGCCCCAGGCCCACGCCGAGCATGAGGCCGCCGACCAGGCTGCCAAGCACCCCTGCCGTCAGGCCCAGGATAAGGATCTCCGCGCGTGTCACCATGGGCTGGGAGTAGGGGCTGGGCCGGCGGTTTGGCAAGGGTACCTCACCGCCGGATGAGGATGTAGTTCACCGTTAACTCCAACACCACGCCATTCGGGTCCGCCCCCGGGGGAAAAGGTGGCAGTCGGGCGCCGGCGAAGGCCATCGTGGTGCCGGAGTTCAGCCATGGCGAAGCCGACGGGACGATCAGCCGCACCTGGCGCACGGTTCCGTCGGGGCTGGCGACAATACGGACCCTCACCGAACCTTGATCGCCTTCCTGGGCAGCTCTTGGTGGATAGGAGAGGTTCCGATCCAGCCAGCGATCACAGGCCTCCTTCCATGCCTGGGTGATCTGGGCACCGGACTGGACCTGCAGGACGCATCGAGCCGTGCTACGGCCCTCCAGCAGCCGCTGGTCGACGCTGAGGTCGAGCCCCCCGCGGCGACCGCCCTCGCGTCCCGGTGTGGGGCGCGGCTGAGACAGTGTGAAGCCATCTGGCAGCACCATACCCGGCAGCCTTGGGCTGGGCTGGGCCTGCTGGGTTGGGCGTGGCGGTGGGGTCGGGCGGGGTTGCGCCGGCTGCCGCTCTGTCTGGATGCGCGGTGGGTTGATCCGAAGCGGCGTGGGTTCGCTCAGCAGGTCGGCCGGTATCTCGGGCGGCGGGATCTCGGCCGATAGCCTGGGCACCGGTTCCGGCAGTCGCGGCGGCAACTCGGCCAGCGCGGGCAAGGGTGGGGGAGGGGGCGCGGCAGGCGGCTGCGGCGTTTGTGCGAGGGGCGGTGCCGGCGGCGGCGGTGCGGCGCCCGGCTGTTCGGGGGGCGATGGCGGCGGGGGCGGCGGTGGCGGTGCCAACGGCGGCGCTGGTGGCAACGGAACGGCCAATTGCTGGGGCTGAGGCGGTGGCGCGGGCGGTTGCGGCTGGTTCGGTGGCGGGGGAGGGGCTGGCGGTGCCTCAGCCGCGCTCGGTCTTTCCAGCGCTTCGGGAGCGCCGCCTTCGGGGGTGCCGCTGGCCTCGGGCTCGAACCGGGATTGGTCGAAGACCACCTCGATCGGCGTCGTTGGTGGTGCCGCCTCCTCAACGCGGCGCGGCGAGAGATCGAGCAGCAAGACCGCCAGCACCATCGCGTGGAGCAGGAGTGAGACCGGGACACCCCAGGGCAGCAAAGCCTCGTCCCGCCGGCGGCGGGGAAACCACGGCGCCTCGGGCCGGGGCTCGCGCGCCGCGCGCGGGCGTGCCTGCGGGGGCAAGGGATCCCGCCGGCTGCCCATGCCTCGCCTGTGCGCCGCGAATCGCGGCAGTCCGTTCTTGCGGCGGGCTTCGCTCATCTCTCTGCCATAGGGCCTCTGCTCGGGCGGCGGGAAGGGCGGAATCGACGCCCGACCTGTGCCAAAACGTTACCCCAGCCCCATGGCCTGCCGGGCAAAGGCCCGCTTCAGCGGCCCGATCCTGTCCACCGCGGCGATTCCCAGGCGGCGGGCCGCGCGCAAGGGCGGGAAGGCATTGCCGAAAAGGCGTTCCAGCACGTGGGTGGCGCCCAGCATCAGCATCGCCGCCGGGCGGCGCGCCGCCTGGTAGCGCGCGAGCAGCCGCGCACCGCCCGGGTCCTCGCCCGCCGCCACCGCCTCGGTCACCAATTCGGCCAGCGCCGCCACGTCGCGGAAGCCCAGGTTCAGCCCCTGCCCGGCGATGGGGTGGATGCCATGCGCGGCGTCGCCGACCAGTGCCAGCCGCTCGGCGGTGTAGCGCTCGGCCGCCATGGCGGTGAGCGGGTAGGACCAGCGCTGGCCGATCACCCGCACCTCGCCCAGCAGCCCGCCGCTCCGCCGGGCCAATTCGCGGGAGAACGCGTCATCATCGAGCGCCAGCATGCGCTTGGCGATGGCCGTCCGGTCGCTCCAGACGAAGGCGGAGGCGTGGGGGTAGGGCGCGCCCTCGGGCGCCCGGGACAGCGGCAATTGGGCGAAGGGGCCATTGGCCAGGAACATCTCCAGCGCCTGGTTGCCATGCGGCCGCGCATGGGCGAAGGCGCCGACCATGCCGATCTGCCGGTAGTCCAGGCCGGTGGTGCGGATGCCGGCCCCGGCCCGCAGCGGGCTGCGGCGGCCTTCGGCGGCGACCAGCAGCCGCGCCTCCACCAATTCTCCGCTGGAGAGTTGCAGGGTCACGCCATCCGGCCCGCGCGACAACACCTCGGCGGTGGTGGGGGCGAAGACGGAGAGGGCGGGCAGATGCGGCAGGCGGGCGTTCAGCGCCACCCGCAGGCTGCGCGCCTCCACCATCCAGCCGAAGGCCTCCTGCCCGGTCTCGGCGGCCCGAAAGGTGAGGCTGAGCGGCGAGGGCGGCCGGCCCGGCTCGCCATCGGCCACCAGGATGCGCTCGATCGGGCAGGGCGCCTCGGGCAGCCGCGCCCAGATGCCGGCCGCCTCCAGCACCGGGCGGGAGCCCGCGGCCACGGCATAGCAGCGGCCATCGAAGGCGGGCATTTCCATCGGCGGCAGGGGGGCGGCGTCGATCACCGCGCAGGGGATGTCGGCGGCTGCCAGGGCGGCGGCGAGTGTTGCGCCCACCGGTCCGGCACCCACGATCGCCACGGTCACATTCAGGGTCTTGGCCATGCGCCGTTATGTGGCCGCTGGGCGCCGAAGGGCTAGCCCCTGCCTGCATGTCTTGAGCGGTCGCCGGCTCCCTGCACAACAACTGTGCATTCGGTGTCTTGTCAGGCTTGGGCGGGTCCCGCGCCCCCCTCGCATCGCTGCGGCGCCCGTGGCACGAAACTGAACAGCGTCAATGGCGACGCATGGAATTTTGCAGGAGGCATCGATGAAGCTGGTCATGGCCGTCATCAAGCCCTTCAAGCTGGATGAGGTGCGCGATGCCCTCACACCGCTCGGGGTACAGGGTTTGACGGTGACCGAGGTGAAGGGTTTCGGGCGCCAGAAAGGCCAGACCGAAATCTACCGCGGTGCCGAATATCAGGTCAGCTTTCTGCCCAAGCTGAAAATCGAGGTGGCCGTACCGGCCGAGCTCGTCGATGCGGTGATCGAGGCGATCGCCGCGGCGGCCAAGACGGGCAAGATCGGCGACGGCAAGATCTTCGTCCTCGATGTGGAGCGCGCGCTGCGCATCCGCACCGGGGAGACCGACAATTCGGCGCTGTGACCCGCACTGGACGAACAGGGAACCCCTCATGATGACAATGATCTCGCGCGCCGCCCTTATCCTGCCGGCGCTGCTGCTGGCCGGCCCCGCCCTGGCGGCGGAACCGGCGCTGGATGCCGGCAATACCGCCTGGATGCTCGTCGCCACCGTGCTGGTGCTGATGATGACCATCCCCGGCGTCGCCTTCTTCTATGCCGGCATGGTCCGCAAGAAGAACGTGCTGGGCACGATGATGCAGAGCTTCACCATCTGCGCCCTGGTGGCGGTGACCTGGGTGGTGGCCGGCTATTCCCTCGCCTTCGGCAATGGCAATGCCTATATCGGCGACCTGTCCAAATTCATGCTGAACGGCATCAATTGGGACGGCCCGTTCATCCTGGGTGCGGGCATGGGCGGCGAGAGCGAGGTCGCGACCACGATCCCCGAGACCGTGTTCATGATGTTCCAGATGACCTTCGCCATCATCACCGCCGCCCTGATCACCGGCGCGGTGGCCGACCGGATGAAGTTCTCCGCCATGTGCCTGTTCATCGTGCCCTGGTCGCTGCTGGTCTATAGCCCGATCGCGCATGCGGTGTGGCATCCGGCCGGGATCATCTGGGCCTGGGGCGCGCTGGATTTCGCCGGCGGCACGGTGGTGCACATCAATGCCGGCGTGGCCGGTCTGGTCGCCGCCTATGTGCTGGGCAAGCGGGTGGGCTATGGCCATGACAATATGGCGCCGCACAATCTGGGCCTGGCCATGATCGGCGCCTGCCTGCTCTGGGTGGGCTGGTTCGGCTTCAATGCCGGTTCGGCGCTGGCCGCCGATGCGCGGGCCGGCATGGCCATGACGGTGACGATGATCGCCGCCGCCACCGGCACCCTGGCCTGGCTGCTGGCCGAGAGCGTGGTGAAGGGCAAGCCTTCGGCGCTGGGCGCGATTTCCGGCGCGGTGGCGGGCCTTGTCGCCATCACCCCGGCCTCGGGCTGGGTGTTTCCGGGGCCTGCGCTGGTGATCGGTGCCGTGGCCGGTATCGTCTGCTTCTGGGCGGCGACCAGCCTGAAGAAGGCGCTGGGCTATGATGACAGCCTGGACGCCTGGGGCGTGCATGGCGTGGGCGGCATCGTGGGCGCGATGCTCACCGGCGTCTTCGCGGTGGGCACGCTCTATGTCACCGACGGCAATGCGGAGAAGGCGATGGTCTATTCCGGCTGGCTGGCCGGCAATTCGGACATGCTGCTGATCCAGGCCAAGTCGGTGGTCGCGACCATGGCCTATTCCGGGGTGGCCACCTTCATCCTGCTCAAGATCGTCGATGTGATGGTCGGCCTGCGCGTCTCCGAGGAGGAGGAGCGTGAAGGCCTCGACGTCACCCAGCATGGCGAGCGTTTGGGCTGACGAAGCAGCGACGGAAAATTATCCTGCCCAGGCAGGGGTAAACTGGGAATGGCGGGCTTCGGCCCGCCATGTCTCGTTCTGGGGCATCGTCCTCGGATGGATCGCCGCCCAACCCGGCCGCCAGAGTTTGTTGCTAAAAAATGAAGCAATTGTGCCGATTATAAGGCGCAATGCCCGGAACGCGTGCCATAAATCGCAATGATCGCCCCGTTGCCCCGAATGGGGCAGTCAAATTTCTGCTAGATTTCAATCGGTTCACAGCAGGGGCGATGATATCATGTGGGGTAAATTTCTCATTCGGACGATGCTTCTGGCCGGCGGTTCCATGGCAGCGATGGCCCCGGCAGGCCCCGCCTCGGCCCAGATCGCCATTGGCGAGACCGGCATCAGCTTCACCGGCAATGCGTTGGTCGCGTCCGACTATCTCTTCCGCGGCATCAGCCAGACCCGCTCACGCGTGGCCTACCAGACCAATCTGGAGCTGAACCACACCAGCGGCGTCTATGTCGGCGCCTTCGTGTCCAATGTGCGGTTCGCCGGCACGGATGCCCGGCAGGAGATCGATTTTCTGGCGGGCTACCGCTTCACCCTCGCCGATTTCAACGTCGATATCGGCGGCGTCTGGTACACCTATCCCGGATACAACACCGCCCTCGGCCAGTACGGCCTGAACTACGCAGAGGGCATCCTGAAGGTGACGCGCGAAATCGGCCAGGTCACCCTGACCGGCCTGCTGGCGGGTTCGCCCAATTACTTCGGCTCCTCCGGCACCACCATCTATTTGGAAGGCGGGGTGGATTGGCGCACCGGGTTCCAGGACATCGTCCTGGGCGGGCGCCTCGCGTACAAGTCCATCGAGCGCAATCCGCGCTTCGGCACGCCGGACTACGCCTGGTGGGGGCTCACGGCGTCGCGTGATTTCGTCATCGATGGCGTGGGCACGATCAGCGGCCTGGTCGGCTACTACCAGACCTCCATCGACCGCGCGGATTGTGCGCCGCTCAATGGCCGCGGCCAGGATGTCTGCGGCGCGCGTGCCTTCGGCAGCCTGACCTTCAAGTTCTGATACCGGCTCGGCCCGGGCGGGCGGGCCTTGGCCCGCCCGCCCGGCGCCCCTTCCCGATCGGCGCCACCGCCGCTACACTCCAAATCCCCCCGGTTCCGCAACCTGCCCTTGAAGGTCAGAGCCATGGCGCGTGTCGAAACCGCGGCAAATGATGAGGGGGGGAGCCGGCTGGCCTCGCCGGCCGTGCGCGCGGCATTCGCGCGCAGCGGCGCCCAGGTGGCGGGCTTGGGCTGCGCCTTCCTGGGCCTGGCCCTGTTGGTTGCCCTGCTCAGCCATGATCCGGCCGACCCATCGGGTTCCACCGCGACGGCGCGGGCCGCGACCAATCTGGCCGGGCCCACCGGGGCCGCGGTGTCGGACACGCTGTTGCAGGCCTTCGGCTTCGCCGCCTTCCTGCCCGCCATCACCCTGCTGGCCTGGGCCTGGCGCCTCTTCACCGAGCGCGGCGTGGCCCTGCTGCCGGCGCGGCTGATGGCGCTGCTGCTGGGCATGCCGGTGCTGGCCGCAGGCTTCTCCGCCCTGCCGCTGCCGCCTGCGGCGCCGGTGCTGGCCGGGCCGGGTGGCGCCTTCGGGCCGCTGATGGCGCAGGCGGCCACGGGCTGGCTGCAATCGGGCTTCGGGCCTTTCGGCGCGCTGGTGGCGCATGGGCTCGTGGCCCTGGCCTGCGCCCTGGTGCTGCTGGGCGCGCTGGGCTTCGCGCCGGCGGAATGGCGCCGCGCCGCGGTGGCCACGGCGGATGCCACCGCGAATGTCGCCCGTGCGGGGGCGGCCCGGCGCCATCTCGTCTGGCGGGCGCTGGGTGCTGTGGGGCGTTTCATCCTCTGGCTGTTCGGCCGCGGCCGGGGCCGCGGGGTGAAGCCGGGCGCCGATCTCTCCAGCCTGCTGCGCGCCGCCGACGAGGCGGCCGAGCGGGAGGCGCCGCGGCGTGAGCCCGTGCTCTCGCCCGCGATGTCCAAGCCCGCGCCGCGCGTCGCCAACCCCATCGCCCGGCCGGTCGAAAAGCCGCGCCAGGCCGCCTTCGACATGGCGCCCGAGGGGCTGCTCACCACCCCGCCCCTGGAACTGCTGCGCGAGGCGCCGCCGCGCACCCAGATGGGCCCCGATGCCGAGGCGCTGCAGGCCAATGCCAGGCGGCTGGAGCAAGTGCTGGCCGATTTCGGCGTCAGCGGCCAGATCATCGAAATCCGCCCCGGCCCCGTCGTCACGCTGTATGAGCTGGAGCCCGCACCTGGCGTGAAATCCAGCCGGATCATCGGTCTGGCCGACGACATCGCGCGCAACATGAGCGTCGTCGCCGTGCGCATCGCCACCGTCCCCGGCCGCACGGTGATGGGCATCGAACTGCCCAATGCCAAGCGCGAGACGGTGTATTTCTCCGAGATGATGGGCAGCGAGGCCTGGGCGAAGAACACCGCCCGGCTTCCCCTGGCACTGGGCAAGAATATCGGCGGCGAGCCGGTGGTGACCGACCTCGCCCGCATGCCGCATCTGCTGATCGCGGGCACCACCGGCTCGGGCAAGTCGGTGGGCATCAACACGATGATCCTCTCGCTGCTCTACCGCTTCGGGCCGGAGGAATGCCGCTTCATCATGATCGACCCGAAGATGCTGGAATTGTCGGTCTATGACCGCATTCCGCATCTGCTGGCGCCGGTGGTGACGGAGCCGCCGAAAGCCATCGGCGCGCTGAAATGGACGGTGCGGGAGATGGAGCGGCGCTACCGTGCCATGTCCTCCATCGGTGTCCGCAACATCGCCGGCTACAACGAGAAGGTGGAGGCCGCGCGGGCGAAGGGCGAGGTGCTGACGCGCCGCGTGCAGACCGGCTTCGACCCCGAGACCAACAAGCCGATGTTCGAGGACCAGACCCTCGCCCTCGAACCCCTGCCGATGATCGTCGTGGTGATCGACGAGATGGCCGATTTGATGATCGTGGCCGGCAAGGAGATCGAGGCCGCGGTGCAGCGCCTGGCGCAGATGGCGCGCGCCGCGGGCATCCATGTGATCATGGCGACGCAGCGGCCTTCGGTGGATGTGATCACCGGCACCATCAAGGCAAACTTTCCGTCCCGCATCTCCTTCCAGGTCACCAGCAAGATCGACAGCCGCACCATCCTGGGCGAGCAGGGGGCAGAGCAGCTGCTGGGCCAGGGCGACCTGCTCTTCATGCCCGGCGGCGGCCGCGTGGTGCGGGTGCATGGGCCTTTCGTCTCCGACGAGGAGGTCCAGCGCGTGGCCGACTGGCTGCGCGAGCATGGCGAGCCCAATTACATCGACGAGGTGACCGAGCCCACCGAGGATGACGAGAGCGGCGGCCTCTCCATGAGCGGCATCGCCGGCGCCTCGGATTCGGAAAAATCGCTGTTCGACCAGGCGGTGAACATGGTGGCGCGCGAGGGCAAATGCTCGGTCTCGCTGGTGCAGCGGCATCTCTCCATCGGCTACAACAAGGCGGCCAAGCTGGTGGAGCAAATGGAAAAGGAGGGCATCGTCAGCCCGGCCAACCATGTCGGCAAGCGCGAGATCCTGGTGCGGCGCAGCGAGGATTGAGCGGCACGGGGCTTGGAATTTGATGTGAAGGCAGCCAATACTAGGCATAGGTAGCACTTTAGGATGGTCAGCAACCAAAAAGGGCCTTCCCCCAATGCGCATCCTTCTCGTTGAAGATGATCGGACCATCGCCCGCGGCATCAGCTTCGTCTTGCATCAGGCCCGCATGGTGGTCGATGTGGCCGAGACCGGGGCCGAGGCGCTAGAGCTCGCCAAGCTCTATGACTACGACGCCATCATCATGGATGTGATGTTGCCCGATGGTGAAGGCTTCGACGTCGTGCGCCGCCTGCGCGCCACCAAGAACGACGCGCCGATCCTGATGCTCTCCGCCCAGACCCGAGCCGAATCGAAGATCAAGGGCCTGCAATGCGGCGCCGACGACTACCTGGCCAAGCCCTTCGACCAGCAGGAATTGGTGGCTCGCTTGCAGGCCATTATCCGCCGTAGCAAGGGTTCCTCAGATTCCCGCCTCGAGGTTGGCGGCATCACCATGGACCTCTCGGCGCGCGAGGTCTCGGTCGATGGCCTGCCCGTCGCGCTGACCAGGAACGAATACGCCATCCTCGAATTGCTCGTACTGCGCCGCGGCGCGGTGCTGAGCAAGGAGAACTTCCTCGACCACCTCTATGGCGGCATCGACGAGCCGGACGCCAAAATCATTGATGTTTTCATCTGCAAGCTGCGGAAGAAGCTGGCGGTCGCTGGCGCGGACAATCTCATCGGCACGGTCTGGGGCCGCGGCTACATCGTTCGCGACCAGCAGATGCAACGTAGCACCATCCCCGTCTCCCCGATGGTCAAGGTCCTGGCGGCATTTGAGGGCGGCGGCGCGCGCGGCATCGCCCATATCGGCGCCTGGCAGGCGGCATGCGATCTCGATATCGGCTTCGAGGCGGTGGCCGGCACCTCGGCCGGCGCCATCGTCGCCACCCTGGCGGCGGCAGGGCTACGGCCCGCCGAGGTGTTCGACCCCGATGATCCCGGCGCCAACATCATCCAGTCCATCACGCGCCGGCGACCCACGGCGCTGTTTCCCGGCTGGTACCGGCTGGCCCTGCCGCGGCGGGCGTTTCGCCTCGCCGGCATGCCCCTGGTGCGTCTGCTGGCGGCGGCGGCGCTGATCAGCGGCGGCATGGCGGCGTCGGAGCGGGGCGAGCTCGGTGCCGTCGCGCTATGGGTGCTGCATTACGCACCGCTCGGGCTGATGGCCGGCCTGGCCGCGCTGGCCGCGCTGTTCTTCCCGCTGCTCTGGCACCGCGGCCTGTTCCCCACAGGGGCGATGGAGGCGGCGCTGGACGGCATGCTGGCGAAGAAGCTCTGGCCCTCCGGCCCGCCCTCTGGCCGCGGTCCGCGGGTGACCTTCGCCGACATGGCCGATGCCAAATGCCCGCGCCTTGCCATCATCGCCACCGACATCGAGCGTGGCGAGCCGGTCGTCTTCGACGCCGGCAACTGCCCGGACATGCCGGTGGCCGACGCGGTGGCGGCCTCGATCGCGGTGCCTGGCCTGCTCCGGCCCAAGTTGGTCATGCTCTCGCGCCGCACCGCCGATGGGCGGGTGGCGCCGCGCAGCGCGCGCTTCCTCGATGGCGGCATGGTGTCCAACCTGCCGGTCTGGGTGTTCGATGACGAGCGCAGCCTGAACCCGGACCGTGACACCGTGGCCTTCACTCTGCCGGCCCAGGCCACGGCGGGGGAGGGCTTTTTCCGGTTCTGTGCCCGGGTCCTGGGCATCGCCATCTTCGGCGGCCAGAACCTGGCCAGCCGCAGCGTGCGCAACCTCAGCGAGATCCCGGTGCCCAGCGCGCCGCTGCACATGCTCGATTTCGATGTGCGGCCGGAGGTGGCGGCCAGCACCTTCCTGCGCGCGCGGGACAGTGCGCGCCGGACCCTGCAGCGCCAGCTCATTAATCAGCGGCGGCAGATGGAGGAGGCGCTGGACACCATCGTGATGACCGAGCCGGCCGAGATGGAGCGCTGGCTGGGGGGAGCCCGGCCGCCGGCTGTCTCGGCCAGCATCATCACCCGCATCAGCCGGGCCTGCCTGACGGTGCGCTTCCAGCACCGGTCGCGCGGTGGCATGTCCCGCGGCAGCATCCTGACCATGGCGCGCAGCATCGCCGGCCACGCCCAGGCGAGCGAGGCGCCGGTGATCTGGACGGCGGCGCGCGGCCTGCTGGTGGTCGGCGGCCGGCCTGAGCCGCATGAGCCCGAACCCAGGCTGCCGCCGGACACCGTAACTGTCTTCGCCGCCCCCGTGTTCCGCCAGGGCGACGCCGCGACCTTGCAGGACCCCGAGCCTGTGGCCATCTTGACGCTTGACGTGGGCGCTGATTTATGGGACTATTTTCAGCAGGAGAGGGTGTTGGAGCGCTATCGCGTGATCACCCGGCTCCTCGGTGTTTCGCTGAGCCAGTTGAGCAGTTGGAGACGCTACGATGGATTTGACGGTGAAGGTATCTCAACCTGAGGCTCCCGCGGCCACGCTTGCGGGCCGCACGGTTGCGGGCGCCACGCCGGCGCCGCGGCTACAGCCGACGGTGGCCCCGTCCTGGCGCGATGCGGCGCCACGGATCGACGTCAGCCGTGACCCCGTGGTCTCGGCCTTCGCGGGCGCGATGCGGGTGCTTTCGACCATTCCGTAACGGCTCCTTTGAGCAGGTTCGAGGCCGGGGTTCCGAGGCGGGGCGTGATGCAGATTTTCCTCCTCCTGGCACTGCTGGCCAGCCCGGCCTTCGCGCAGCGCGGTGAGCGGCCCGAACCCACGCCACGCCTCGATGTCGCGGTCACCTACATCACCACCGCCGCCGATGGCACGCAGGGCGGCATGCGCATCGCCTTCCACCTCGCCTCGGGCAGTTTCCGCGTCGAGCCATCGGCCAGCGTGGATGGCGCGCCGCCGATCTATATCCTGGCCCGCCGCGGGCAGGATCGGGCGGTGATGGTGATGGAAAGCCGCGAGGCGTTTCTGGAGCTCGAAGCCGGCGCCAATATGCTGCGCGACCTGGAGGTGGCGCTCGCCTCCGGCCGCGCCAGCCGGGTGGGCACGGGCCGGGTGGCGAACCTGCCCTGCACCACCTGGCGCCTGCCGGAGCCGGCGCTGGGCGATGCCTGCATCAGCCAGCGCGGCGTGCTGCTGCGGCGCCAGACCCCCGCCGGCGTCGTGTTGGAGGCGAGCTTCGTCGACCAGCGCGAACAGGATCCCGAACGTTTCCGTGTGCCGCCGGGCTTTCGCGCCATCAGCATCGACGACATGGTCGAAACGCCGCGCTGAGCCCCCATATCTCAGCCAAAGGACACGCTGAATGACACACCGAAGGGCTCTCGCCCTGCCGCTTCTGGCCGCATGGCTGGCCACGCCCGCGCTGGCGCAGGACAGGCCCGAAATCTTCCCCACCCGCGATGTGGCGGTGACCTATCGCGCCACCTCGGAGGGCCAGACGGCCGAGCTGCGCATGGCCTGGAGCGCCGCGCAGCGCCTGATGCGGATGGACATGCCGGGCGGCCAGGGCGCGATGATCGTGAACCAGCAGACCGGCGCTGGCTTCATGGTGATGCCGCAGATGCGCATGATCATGGACATGCCGGCGGGCCAGGCCGGTGCCGCCGCGCGCTTCACCCAGGCCAGCGAAACCGCCCGTTTCACCCGCGAAGGCAGCGACCGTGTGGCGAACCTGCCCTGCACGCTCTGGCGCGTCGAGGACCGGGGCGAGACCGCGCGGATCTGCACCACCGCCGATGGGGTGACGCTGCGGGCCAGCGGCGGCGGCGCGGTGGGCCGCGGCACGCTGGAGGCGCTGACGGTGGATTACGCCGCGCAGGACGGGGCGCGTTTCGCCCGGCCGCAGGGCTACCAGAACATGCAGATCCCGGGCGCGGCCCAAGGGGGGAGCCAAGGGGGGGCGCCCGCTGCCGGCGCTGGCGGCAATTTCCCGGGCCGCGGCACGGCCTTGCCGCCTCCCGGCATCGCCGCACCCGGCATCACCGCACCTGGGTCGGTGCCGCGCTGATGCGCCGTCGTCAGCTCATCGCCGCCACCCTTGCGGCACCCAACCTGGCCACCGCCCCGGCCACCGCCCAGACGCTGGACCAGGGCGCCTTGCAGCGCGTCGAGGCCTATTTCAACGCCATGACAACCTTCCGCGCCCGCTTTCTGCAGATCGCGCAGAATGGCGGCGCGGCCGAGGGCACGGCGATGATCTGGCGCCCGGGGCGCATGCGCTTCGAATATGATCCGCCCGAGCCCACCCTGCTGATCGCCGGCGACGGCCAGTTCTTCCACTGGGACCGGGAGCTGCGCCAGCCCACGGTGGTGGCGGTGAATTCGACGCCCCTGGGGGTGCTGCTGCGCAGCCCCTTGCGATTGTCCGGCGAGGTGACGGTCTCGGCCATGGAACGGGCGGGCGGGCTGCTGCGGGTCACGGTCTTCCGCACCGCGGCGGCGGGCGAGGGCCGGATCACCCTCATCCTGGAGGAAAATCCGATGCAGCTGCGGCAATGGGAGGTGCTGGACGCGCAAGGCCGCATCACCCGGGTGACGCTGACGCGGATCGAGACCGGGATGCGGTTCGATCCGTTCCTGTTTGCTTTCAACGATCCGCGGTTTCGGGAGGAGTTGGAGCGGGCGCGGTAGCGGGATGGGCTGACCTGGCGCTTGTGGCCCTGGAAGGGGCTTTGCCCCTTCCAGACCTTCCCCACCAGGTGCCTGGGGCACCTGGACCGCCTTCGGATTAGAACAACAGGCCCTTCTTCAGCAGGCCGTGTACGCCCTTTTCGCCATTCACCGTTTGGGTGACATGGAAATCCACCGCCAGCGAGCAGAACTGATAGGCATCGGCGGCCGAGAGGTTGGTGCGGCTGGTGATGAAGCCGATCATCTCCCGCAGAGCCTTCTTCATCGCCTCGTCGAGATCCTCATGCATCCCCATGGTGATGTAGTGCGTGGGCGTCTCGGCGCGGGGATAGAGCAGCGTCTCATCCTTCAGCAGGGTGAAGCGGAAATGGCCGGTCAGGCACATTTCCAGCGCGTTGATGCAGACCTCGCCATCGCCCTGCACGCCGTGGCCGTCGCCAGCCGAGAACATCGCGCCAGGGACATGCACGGGCAGGAACAGCGTCGCCCCCTCGCCGATTTCCTTGTTGTCGAGATTGCCGCCATGGGCGCGCGGCTCCTTGGTGGAGATTGCACCCCATTCCGGCGGCGGCGCCACGCCCATCACGCCGAAGAAAGGTGCCAGCGGCAGGGCAATGCCCGGGCCCACCGGCACATGGCCGATTCGTTTCTCGCGATCCACCGGGATGTGCAGCATGCGCTTGTAGGGGAAATCCTCCGGCAGGGTGCCGCCGAGCGGGCGAAACCCGCAAAAACCCCAGTCGCAGCCCAGCTCGATCTTCTCGATATCCACCCGCAGCACGTCGCCGGGCATGGCGCCCTTCACGGCAACCGGGCCGGTGAGGATATGCGGGCCGAGGCGCGGCGGCTGCGAGGCGTGGATGGCCGCCAGCGCCGGCGGGATGAGCATGCCGGTCGAGGGATCGGGCATGGCGTCCGGCGCGCCGGAGACGCATTCGAGCACCACGAGGTCGCCGCTATCGACCTCCAGCACAGGCTTGAAGCTGGCATCGAAGGCGCCCCAGCGGATGGTCTCGGGGGTGGCGGGAATGCGGTGATCGGTGGGCATGGAGAGTTCCTCGGGTGACGGGCCATGTTGCGGAAGTGGTGGGGCGGGTCAATTGCGGCGGGGCGTGCCGCGCCGCCCGCCGGCCCGCCGGTTGCCCGTGACTTGCACAGGCTGCCCGCCAAAGCGGCGGGATCGGTGCCGCGATGGGCCATAAAAAAACCCGCCACCATTGCTGGCGGCGGGTTTTCAGAAGCCCTGCGCCCTTGCGGGCTGCTGGCTTAGCGGGCGGGCGTGGCGGCCGGGGTGGCCGTGGTGCCTTCCGCGGCGCGGGCGCGCTCGATGGCGGCGCGCTGGCGACGGCTGAGGCCGGTGCCGACGGCGGCGCGCTGGGTGGTGACATTGGTGCCACCGCCGGTGGTGCCGGTCACGACCGCAGCACCCGGGCCTGCCAGGGTGCCGGCGCCACCGATGCGCTCGATCACCGGCGCGCCGTCAGAGACGCCAACGATGGTGACGTTGCCGGCGGTGGTGCCGCCCTGGCGCTCGCCCAGGGTCAGGGTCTGCATCTGGCCGTTGCGGTTGACGGTGACGGGCGTGCCGACCGGGGCGCCGCGGGTGGCGGAGAGCGGCACGAACATCACGGGCATGCCGGTGTTGTCGAGCAGCGGCACCAGGTTGGCGCGCTGAGCGGCCTGCTCTGCGTCGTTGGTGCAGGCCGCGAGGCCGATTGCCGCCGTGAGGGCGATGATGAGAGATGCCTTCGACATGTTATTCTTCCTATTTCCTGCGGATGTCCAAAGACCGCAACCCGGCGTTGTGACACCAAGCCTGAGCCCGTGCTGAAAATCTAGCGGCAAGTGCCGCTGGCTGCCAACCCGAAAAGCGAAGATTTCCTGCTCGGCTGTGGCATCCTTGGCACGGTGATGCGGCCGCGCAACAACCCGGTCGCCCCGTCGCCACGCAACATGGCGGGGATGCCCCGGCGGATCGGTCTCAAGCGAGGCCGGTGAAGGCCACCATGGAGGCCTGCAACTGGCGAATCACCTCCGCCAGCGAACGGTTCAACTCCTCCAGATCGGCGATCTGGTCGACTCGGGCAACCGTCTCCTCCAGCTCCGGCGGGGTCAGCAGCAGCGGCACCAGGCCGGTGGCGCGGCACAGGCCGATCATCAGCGCGTCGCGCGGTTCGGGGATGTCGCCGGAGAGGATGATGTCGCGCAGGCGGCCGCGCACCTCGCGCACCTCGGCGCTGCCTTCCGCCGCCTTGGGGTAGCGGCGGTCTGGGAAGACCCAGAGGAAGCGGCCCTCTTCCAGCTTCAGCACGCCCTGCTGCACCAGCCGGCTCAGAAGCGCGTCGCGCAGCCGCTCGCCGCGGGAGCCGATTTCGCCGATCCAGTAGCGGCTGTCCTTGCCGGGACTGCCGGCCATCATGGTCAGCGCCTCGTCCAGCACGGCATCGCCGGTCGGCTTGTGGCTGGTGACCATGAGCGTTTCCAGGTCGGTATCGACATGGCCGCTGAGCGACAACTCCATCAACACCGCGCCGGCGATGGCGAAATCGGCGGCTGGCGGCGGCAGGCCCACGGGGCGGCCGGTGCGGTCATCGAGGAGGAGGAGCATGATCTCCTCGGGCATGGTGAGTTGCATGGCGGCAGCCTAGCGCGCGTCGGGGGCGGCGCGGAAGCCATGTTTGCGAATCCTTCGTGTTTCAGGGGCAGGCGCATGGCGTGACGGCGGTAGCCCCCGCCATGGCCGCTGACGCCGGTGAGGCCGGGTTGCGCGGGGGCATGGCGGCTTCGGGCCGATCGTCTCCAGCCTTTGCGGCGGGTGGAAAACCCCCGGGATCCGCTGCCAGCGGTCTCTGGGCCATGGCCTTCGGAAGCGGGCAGGCGGCAGACCTGCGCGCCCGCGACCGGGTTGGCTTGCCGACGGTCAGCCGGTCTCCCAGTCTTCAACCAGCAAACCAGGCACCCGTGAGAATTCGTCCGTGTTGTGCGTGACCAGCACCATGCCACGCGCCCGCGCCTGACCGGCGATCAGCACGTCGTAGGGGCCGATTGGCCTACCCTTCGCCGCAAGCAGCGCCCGCACCTCGCCCGCAGCGCGGGCATCCTCGCGGCTGAACTCCAGGACGCCAAAGCGCAGGCTCTCCACGAGGGCCAGGTTGCGCTCGGTCCGCGCGCTCCTGAAGGCACCGAAGAAGAGCTCGTGCAGGACGATCGCGGAGACGAACACCTCGGCAGGGGCACAGCCCCGCACGCGGCGTTCAACCGGCGTATCCGCCGCCTTGAGCAGGGCGATGACGGCATTGGTATCCAGCAGATAGGCCATCAGCGAAACAGGTCATCCAGCGCTGGGCGATCCTGCTGCCGAATCTGGTCCCGGGCGGCGTCAGCGGCGTCCTTGTCCAATTGGCCAGCGACAGCGTCGAGCCATGACCAGTCGGACGCGACGGGCTCCAGGATCACCGCGCCGCCTTGGCGGCGGATGCGGACCTCGCTGCCCTCGAAGCGGAATTCCTTGGGGAGTCGGACGGCCTGTGACCTGCCGGTCCAGAACAGCTTGGCGGTGTCCATAGGCACCTCCTCGTTGGTATCTACGGAAAATAGATATCATTGAGGCTGGGATCAAGGGCTCGTCCTCGCGGGCGTCGTTTATTCCCTCTCAGCCAAGGCCAAGCATCCCATAACGGGTTGCAAAAAATGATAGGGAAAGCGACGGGTCGCCGGTCTGGCAGGGGGCAGAACCCACGGCCTCCAGCGGACACAACCCATTGATTCAAAGAAACATGAACGAGATGCGCCGCAGGCTAGTCGAAGCGCAGCACCATCAGCGTCACATCATCGGCCGGCGCGGCGCCCCGGGTGAAGCCGGCCAGGCTGTCCAGCACGCGGCGCTGCATCTCGGCCGGCGGCGCCTCGCGCCCGGCCAGCAGCGCCGCCTCGAAGCGGGTCCGGCCATAGAAGGCGTGCTCCGCATCCTCGGCCTCGGGCACACCATCGGTGTAGAGCACCATGCTCTCGCCCGGCGCCAGGGTGAAGCCGGCGGCGGCGTAGACGATGCCGTCCATCACCCCCAGCGCCGGGCTGATCGTCAGCCCCTCCGGCAGGCGGATGCCGGCGGTGGAGAGGATATAGGGCGCGTCATGCCCGGCCAGCGCCAGCCGGCCCTCGCCGGATTGGCTGTCGATCACGCCGATCACCGCGGTGACGAAGGTCATGTCCGGGTTGTCCTCGGCCAGGTCGTCATTGGCCAGCCCCAGCAGGGCCGCGGGGTCGGGCCGGGTTCCCGCGGCCATCGCCAGCCTGGCCGCGCTGCGCAGCAGGCCCACGGTGCGCGCCATGGTCAGCGCCGCCGGCGCGCCCTTTCCCGCGACATCGGCGACGGCGAAGAGCAGGGTGTGGTCGTCGATGCGCAGGATGTCGAAGAGGTCGCCGCCGACCTGACGGGCGGGTTCCATATGGGCGGCCAGGGTGACCCGGCCCTGGCCCAGCGATGCGGGGTTGCGCGGCACCAGGCTGAGCTGGGCGTTGCGCGCCGAGGCCAGCTCCGCCTCCAGCGCCACCAGCCGCTCGGCCGCGAGGTCCCGCAGCCGCTTCTTCTCCAGCACCGCCGAAAGCCGCGCCTTGAGCAGCGGCGGATCGAAGCTTTTCGGCAGGTAGTCCTCGGCGCCCAGCTCGATGCAGCGGATCACCCCGCTCATCTCGGTCTGCGCCGAGATGACGATCACCGGCGGCGCATCGGGCATCAGCCGCAGCGCTTCCAGCACGCCGATGCCGTCCAGCACCGGCATTTCCAGGTCGAGCAGCACGCAGTCGAATTTCTTCGCGGCGATAGCATCGAGGCCCTGGCGGCCATCCTCGGCCATATCGGGCTCGGGATAGCCCAGCTCGGCCAGACGCCGTTTGAGCAGCAGCCGGTTGAAGCCGCTGTCGTCGATGATCAGAAGCGAGGCTTCAACCATTGCCACGCGCCAGATTCTCGGTGGCGCCGCGCGCCTCGGAGGCCATGCGGCTGAGATCGATCATGGTGACTGTAAGCTCCTCGGCCGCGGTTGCGCTGGCCTGGCCGATGCGCGTGAGCGTGGCCATGCGTTCGTCCAGGCTGCCGACGGTGGCCTGCTGTTCTTCCATCGCCACCGCGATGGCGCCGGCGAGGCGGGCGGATTCGCTGACCAGCGCCTCCAGCTGATCCATCGATTCGCCCACCGCGGCGGCAACCCCCGCGCCCTCGCGGGTGCGGCGGCCGGCCAGCAGCACGACATCGGCGATTTCCTGCGCCAGCGTCTCGGTATTGGCGGCCAGGGCACGGACTTCCTCGGCCACCACGGAGAGGCCGCGGCCATGCTCGCCGGCGCGCGCGGCCTCGATGGCGGCGTTGATCGCCAGGATATTGGTCTGCGTCGCGATCTTGGCGATGGTGCCGGCAATGCGGGTGACGCGCTCGGTATCCTCGCCCACGGCATCGACCGTCTCGGTCAGGGCGCGCACCTTCTCCACGCTGTCCACCACCAGCAGGCGGGCCTCCTCGGCCTGGATCTGGGCGGTGGTGGTGGTGCGGCTGACCTCGCCGATGGCCGCGGTGGTCTGGCTGAGTGCCGCACCCACCTCGCGCAATTCCGAGAGCTGGGAGAGCGCGCCCTCGCTGACCTGGCCGATCGCCTGGGAGGCTTCGGAGGTGGCGCGCGCGGTGCGGCGCGCACCATCCAGCGCCTGATCGGCCATGGCGCGGGTGGCGAGGAGGTTGGATTTGAACACCTCCACCGCCCGCGCCATCTCGCCGACCTGGTCGGCGCGCATGGTCTCCGGCACCACGGTCGCGGCGTCGCCGCGGGCGAGGCCCTGCATGGCGCGTGCCACCCGCGTCAGCGGCCTGGCGGTGAGCTGCACCAGCACCAGCCATGTCAGCAGCACGCCCAGGCCGCCCACGCCGGCCGCGATCAGCGTGGTCTGCCGGCCGGCCTCGGCCAGGTCGCGGGCGCGGGTCAGGCTGGCCTGCTGGTCGGCCCGCACCAGGTCCCGCACCGAGGCGGTGACGCGGTTGAAGGCGACCAGGATGTCCAGCCATTCCTCCTGCAGGGCGTTGTAGGCGCTGCGGTCGCGGCGGGTGAATGCATCGCGCACATTCTCGCCCAGCGGCGCGAGCCGGCCGGCCATGTCACGCGCGCCGCCGATCAGCACGGGGTCGAGACGGCTGCCGAGCAGCCTGTCCAGCGCCTCGAAGCCGCGGCTGATCTCCTGCGCGTTGCGCAGCATCCGCGGCGCGGTGACGGTGGGCGGCAGGGCGCCGGCCATCACCGCGGAAAAGGCCGAGGAGAAATCGGCCACCGGGGTGGAGAAGGCATGCTCGGCATCGATGGCGACGCGGTCGCGCACGCCGAGCTCCTCGATGATGGTGTTCTGCCGCGCCAGCACCTGCAAACCATTCACCGCCAGACCGCCCAGCGCCGCCAGCATCAGCAGGATGATCGCGAAGGCGCGAACGCCGATACGGCCCAGCACGGAGGCCTTTTGACCGGGCTGCGCGGCTGCTCCGGCGAGCGTGATGGCCTGGCTGGGCATATGGGGCGCTTCTGGAGCCATGGCGCGAACCTACAGGGCCACGGGCGTGGGCAACAAGCCGCTTTGGTGCGAAGTTCGGGCATGGTCAGGATTCTCATCGTCAACAGCAACACAACCGAGGCGGTGACCGCGCGCATCGCCGCCTCCGCCCTGGCCGCCTGTCCACCAGGCGCGCAGGTGCGCACCATCAGCGCGCCCTTCGGCCTGCCGCTGATCGTCACCCGGGCGGATTGGCTGGTGGCGGGGCCGGCGACGCTGGCGGCGCTGGCGGCGCATCGGGGCGAGTATGATGCCGCCGTCATCGCCTGTTTCGGCGATCCGGGGCTGGATGCGGCCAAGGAATTGCTGGGTGTGCCGGTGCTGGGCATCAGCGAGGCGGCTTTTCACGCCGCCTGCATGCTGGGCCGGCGTTTCGGCGTGGTCAGCTTCACCGCCGCGCTGCAGCCGATGTTCGAGGATTGCCTGGAGCATCACGGCCTGCGCGGGCGTTGCGCCGGCTTCCGCATGGGCCCGGCCTTCGCCGGCGACCCCAGCGCCGTGGCCGAGGAGCGCCAGGACCTGCTGCTGGACCTGGTGCGGCAATCCGTCGAGCGCGATGGGGCCGAGGCGGTGATCCTGGCCGGCGGCCCGCTGGCCGGCATGGCGGCCACCTTGCAGCCCATGGTGGCCACGCCGCTGATCGACGGCACCGCGGCGGCTGTGCGTCTGGCGGCGGCCCTGGTGGGCATGCAGGGGACACTCGCCCCCAGGGCAAGGCCGCTGGCCGGCTACGGGCCCGACCTCACGCGGCTCTACGCCGGCTGAAGGCTGCGAAGCCGCTTGCGCCGAACCCGCAGCGCTCATAGGGTGCGGCCGCCTTCGGGGCGTAGCACAGTCTGGTAGCGCGTCTGCTTTGGGAGCAGAAGGTCCTCGGTTCGAATCCGGGCGCCCCGATAGCCGAACCAGCGACCCGTCGCCACGGGACAGCACAGTGGCGGGCCGGAAACCGGTGGCCCGCATCAACGTCCCGAATCAAACGTTTTGGCGCCAGCCCCGGGGGGCTGGCGCGCTCACATCACTGCGGCTGGGTGTTCGCGCGCAGATAGGCGATGAGGTTGGTCAGCTGCTCCGGGTTGCGGATGCCGGCGAAGGCCATCGAGCCCTGCGGCGCCACGGCCTTGGGGTCGGTGAGGTAGGCGCGCAGGTTCTCCTCATTCCAGACATGACCGTTGGAGCCGAGCTGGGTCATATTGGCGGAATAACGAAAACCCTCGCGCGAGCCTGCGCGGCGGCCCCACATGCCGCCCAGATTCGGGCCGACAGTGTTGCGGGCCGTGGCGTCGACGATGTGGCAGGCGCGGCACTGCGCGAAGACGCGGCGGCCGGCCTCGGCATCGCCCTCCTGGGCGGCTGCGGGCATGAGCGGGGCCATGGAGACCGCCGCAGCCAGAAAGGCGAGAATGGGGAAACGCATGAAAACTCCTCCGATGGACGTCACTCAGATGCCGGTATTTATACTGGGCGTGGCGACGTCAAGCCTCTGCAACAACGACATTAAGGAAGGGTTTCATGGCAGGCCTAAGGCGGGATGTTTGGGTGGCTGCCACAATCGTCATGCTGGTGGCCGGGGCGGGCGGGACTTTCAGCGTGATCGGGCCTTGGTATTACGGGCTGATCAAGCCCGGCTGGCAGCCGCCGGACTGGCTTTTCGGCCCGGCCTGGACCACGATTTTCACCCTGACCGCCATCGCCGGGGTCCTCGCCTGGCGCGGCGCCCGTGATGCGCGGGAGCGCGGCCTTGTGCTGGGCGCCTACCTGCTCAACGGGGCGCTGAACGTGCTCTGGAGCGTGCTGTTCTTCTACCTCCAGCGGCCGGATTGGGCGCTGATCGAGGTGGTGCCGCTGTGGCTTTCGGTGGTGCTGATGATGCTGGTCAGCCGCGGGCCCTCGCGCGTCGCACCGTGGTTTCTGTTGCCTTATCTGCTCTGGGTGGGCTTCGCCGGCTGGCTGAATTGGACGATCGTGCGGCTGAACGGACCCTTTGCATGAATGATTTGTTCGCCGGCGGCCATGTGGCCACGCTGCTCCTTCTGGTGCTGGCGATCGAGGGCGCGGCGCTGCTGTGGCTGTGGTGGCGGAAGGGGCAGGGGGTGCCGCCATGGCCGCTGCTGGCCTTCCTGGGCTCGGGGGCTTTTCTGGCACTGGCACTGCGCGCGGCGCTGCTGGGCCAGGCCTGGTGGTGGGTGGCGCTGTGGTTGAGCCTGGCCCTGCCCGCGCATCTCGCATGGCTGGCCCTGGCCTGGCGCCGGCGCTGACGGCTTGTGAGTTCCCGTTGAAGATTATAAATCGGTAATGAATTAGACGGGAATTCGTTATCCATGTCCGGGCTCGATCTGCTGGCCACCAATCTGCTCCAGCCCATCGTCCTCACCTTCGTGCTGGGCGCGATCGCCGGCTTCCTGAAGAGCGAGCTGGAACTGCCCGAGGCGGTGATCAAGCTGCTCTCGATCATCCTGCTCTTCAGCATCGGCCTGACCGGCGGGCGCGAATTGGCGCAGGTGAAATTCTCCGAGATCGCCGACACGCTGGGGGTGACGCTGCTGCTCACCCTTACCATTCCCACCATCGCCTTCCTGATCCTGCGCGCGCTCGGCCGCTTCGATGCCGCCAATGCGGGGGCGGTGGCGGCGCATTACGGTTCGGTCTCCACCGCCACCTTCTTTGCCTCCATGGCCTTCTCGCGCGCCATGGACACCCCGGCCGAGGGCTACATCACCGCCCTGGTGGCGATGATGGAATTCGCCGTGATCTACTCCATCGCATTGGCGCGCTTCTCGATGGGCCGGGCGCGGCGGGATTTCCGCATGCTCGACCTCTTCCTCGACACGCTGCGCGGGCGCGGCATCCTGCTGCTGACCGGCGGCATGGTGATCGGCGCGGTGGCGACGGAGCCGCAATGGCGCCAGATCGCGCCCTTCTGGGAGGGGATGTTCCGCGGCTTCCTCATGCTCTTCCTGCTGGAGATGGGCATGACGGCGGCGCGGCAGATCCGCGGTTTTGCCGCCGTTGGCGGCTTCATGACCGCCTTCGGCATCCTCTTTCCCATCTTCAACGGGGTGTTGGGCGTGACCGCGGGCTGGTTGACGGGGATGAGCCTGGGTGGCGCCTTCGTGATGGGCGCGATCTGCGCCTCGGCCAGCTTCATCGATGCCCCGGCGGCCTGCCGCGCCGCGCTGCCGGAGGCCAATCCGGGCATCTACCTCACCTCCTCGCTGGGGGTGACGCTGCCTTTCAACCTCATCTTCGGCCTGCCGCTCTATTACCAATACGCCGTCTGGCTCTTCGCGGGATGAGGCTGGGCAGGGCAGGGCGGCTGGCCTAGCCTCGATTGCAAGAGGACACGCCATGACCCCCAAAATGCCCCGCCGTGCCCTGGCTGCGGCCATGCTGCCCGGCCCCGCGCTTGCCCAGAGCCAGACCCAGGCCTGGCCCGCCCGCCCGCTGCGGCTGATCTGCCCCTATGCGCCGGGTGGCGTCACCGACCAATTGGCCCGCGCAATGGCGGAACTTCTGGCGCGCGACCTGGGCCAGCCGGTGCTGGTGGAGAACCGCCCCGGCGCCAACACCATCATCGGCTCCCAGGCGGTGGCGCAGGCGGCGCCCGATGGGCTGACCCTGCTGATGGCCTCCGGCGCCTCGATGGTGCTCAACCCGCTGCTCTATCGCCGCCTGCCCTATGACCCGGCGCGTGACCTCACCACGATGGCGGTGATGGTGGAGACCCCCCTGGTGATGGTCGTACCGGCCACGCTGGAGGCGCGCGATGTGGCGGAATTCGTGGCGCTGGCGCGGCGCCGGCCGGTCAATGCCGCCTCGGTGGGCGTGGGCAACCCCATCCATCTCGCCGCCGAATTGTTTCGCGCCGCCGCCGGCATCGAGATGCAGAACGTGGTCTATCCCGGCTCCGCCCCGGCGCTGACGGCGATGCTGGCCGGCGACGTCCAGGTGATGTTCGACGTGGTGCTGACCGCGCTGCCTTTTATCCGCGAGGGCCGGTTGCGGGCGCTGGCGGTGACCACCACGGCGCGGCTGCCGGTGCTCCCCGATATTCCCACCATCGCCGAGAGCGGCTTTCCCGGCTACCAGGCCACCACCTGGTTTGGCGTGGCCGCGCCGCGGGGTTTGCCGCCGGCCATCGAGGCCAGGCTGCGCGCGGCCCTGGCCAATGTGCAGAACGAGCCGGGTTTCCGGGCGCGATTCGGTGCGCTCGGGCTTGTCATGCTGCCGCCGGCCGAGGCTTCGGCCATCGAGGCGGGCCTGGCGGCCGAGGCCGCGCGTTGGGGGGCCGTCATCCGCGCGCGCGGAATCGTGTTGGAATAACCCATCTTGATCCGCGCCCCTTCTCCCGCCATCTTCCCCCCGTCGGCATGTCGCCGCCGTAACCCGGAGGTTCATCAATGTCCTGGAAGTCCCCGAAGATCACCGAAGTGTCTCTCGCGCTCGAGATCAACTGCTACGTCTGCGCCGAGGTCGGCTGAGGCGTCGGCCCGGTCTCATAGCCGGGCCATTTCTTCATGCCGGTGGCCGTGATGGGGGTGATCCCAATGCGTGTCATCGTGCTGGGTGCAGGGGCTGGCGGTGGGTTTCCGCAATGGAACTCCGCCGGTCCTGGCTGTGTCCGTGCCCGCGCTGGCGACCCGCTGGCGCGGCCTCGCCACCAGGCATCCATCGCCGTCTCGGCCGACGGGTTGCGCTGGGCGGTGGTCAATGCCGCGCCGGATCTGCGCGACCAGATCGCCCTCACCCCCGCGCTGCAACCCCGCGCCGCGCCGTTGCGCAATTCGCCCATCGCCTCGGTCGTGCTGACCGGCGCCGAGGTGGATGCCATCGCGGGCCTTCTGCATTTGCGCGAGCGGCAGGCGTTTTCACTCTACGGCGCGCCCACCACGCTGGAGGTGCTGGATGCCAACCCGATCTTCCGCGCCCTGAACTCCGAATTCGTCACCCGCCACGCCATGACCCCTGACGCGCCCTTCGCGCCGGTGGATGGGGCGGGTCTGCCGCTCGGCCTGACCATCACGCCCTATATAGTGCCCGGCAAAGTGCCGCTCTTCGCCGAGGGCGCGGCGGCGCCGGCCATCGCCGAGGATGGGGAGGCGCTGGGCCTGGCCATCTCCGCCGGCGGGCCCGCCCTGCATTACATCCCCGGCTGCGCGGTGATGACGCCCGCTTTGCGAGAAATTCTGCGCGGCGCCGCCTGCGTGATGTTCGACGGCACGCTCTGGCGCGATGACGAGATGATCCTGGCCGGCGCCGGCCCCAAGACCGGGCGTCGGATGGGCCATATGCCGGTCAGCGGCGTCGGCGGCACCATCGCGGAATTCGAATCGCTCGGCGTGGCCCGCCGGATCCTGATCCACCTCAACAACACCAACCCCCTGCTGCTCGATGACAGCCCGGAGCGCGCCGAGGCCGCCGCCGCCGGCTGGGAAGTGGCTTATGACGGCATGGAGATTTCGCTGTGATGTCCCCTGAGGCCTTCGAGGCCGCCCTGCGCGCCATTGGTGCCGAACGCTACCACGTCCATCACCCCTTCCATCACCTTCTGCATGGCGGGAAGCTGTCCAAGCCGCAGGTCCAGGCCTGGGCGCTGAACCGCTACTACTACCAGGCCTGCATCCCGGCGAAGGACGCCTCCCTTTTGGCCCGCCTGCCGACGACGGCGCTGCGCCGCGAGTGGCGGCGGCGGCTGGAGGATCATGACGGCTCCGGCGAAGCCCCGGGCGGGGTCGAGCGTTGGCTGGCGCTGACCGATGGGTTGGGCATAGACCGCGACTATGTCGTCTCGCTCGACGGGCTGCTGCCCGGCACCCGCTTTGCCGTGGATGCCTATGTCCATTTCGTGCGCGAGCGTTCGGTGCTGGAGGCCATCGCCTCCTCACTCACAGAGATGTTCTCGACCGACATCATCCGCGAGCGCGTGGCCGGCATGCTGGCCAATTACGATTTCGTCTCCGAGGCGACGCTGGCCTATTTCAAACCGCGGCTGACCCAGGCTCCCGCCGATGTGCAATTCGCGCTGGGCTATGTGAAGGAATACGCCGATACGGCGGAGAAGCAGGCGCTCTGCCTCGCCGCGCTGCGCTTCAAATGCGACCTGCTCTGGGCGCAGCTCGACGCGCTGCATCTCGCCTATGTCGAGCCGGGCATGCCGCCACCTCGCGCCTATCGGCCGGAAGGGCTTGCGCTGCTGTCGACCGGGGGGGCGCGATGACGCCGAAATTCGCCCCCGGCGTGCGCCTGCACCACGACCAGGCGCGCGACCGCTGGGTGGTGATGGCGCCCGAGCGCATGTTCATCCCCGACGAGATCGCGCTGGAAGTGCTGCGGCTGATCGATGGCGAGCGGGACGAGATCACCATCGTGGCCGAGCTTTCGGAGAAATTCTCCGCTCCCGCCCCGGTCGTCGCCGCCGATGTGCGCACCATGCTCGATGACCTGATCAACCGCGGCGCGGTGGTGAAGTGATTCCCCAACCCCCCCTCGCGCTGCTGGCCGAGCTCACCCATCGCTGCCCGCTGCGCTGCCCCTATTGCTCCAACCCCGCCGAGCTCACCCGCGCCAGCGCCGAGCTCACCACCGAGGAATGGGCGCGGGTGTTTCGTGAGGCCGCGGCGCTGGGCTGCCTGCAGGTCCATCTCTCGGGCGGCGAGCCGACATCGCGGCGCGACATCGTGGAGATCACCGCGGCCGCCCATGCAGCGGGCCTCTACACCAACCTCATCACCGCCGGCGTGCTGCTCGATGCGGCGCTGCTGGCGCGGCTGAAGGCGGCCGGTCTCGACCATGTCCAGCTCTCGGTGCAGGACAGCGACGAGGCGGGGGCGGAGCGCATCGGCGGCATGAAGGGTGCGCATGCCCGCAAGGCCATCGCCGCCCGCTTGGTGCGCGAGGCGGGGCTGCCGCTGACGCTGAACGCCGTCGTCCATCGCCAGAACCTGCACAACCTGCCGGCGCTGATCGACCTCGCCCTCGGCTGGGGGGCCGCGCGCATCGAGGTCGCCCATGTCCAGTACTACGGCTGGGCGCTCGCCAACCGCGCCAGCCTGCTGCCGACGCGCGAGCAGCTCGACGCGGCCACCGCCATCGTCAAATCCGCCCGCGCCGCCCATCAGGGAAGGCTGGTGATCGACTATGTCGTGCCGGATTACCATGCGAGCCGGCCGAAGCCCTGCATGGGCGGCTGGGGCCAGCGCTTCCTGGCGATTTCGCCCGCCGGGCGGGTGCTGCCCTGCCACGCCGCCGAATCCATCACCGGCATGGTCTTCGCCAATGTGCGCGACACCCCGCTGGCGGCGATCTGGGCCGATGACCCGGCCTTCCAGGCGTTTCGCGGCACCGAATGGATGCCCAGGCCCTGCCAGGGCTGCGAACATGCCGAGCGCGACTGGGGCGGCTGCCGTTGCCAGGCCTTTGCTCTCACCGGCGATGCCGGGGCGACCGATCCCGCCTGCGCGCTCTCGCCACATCATCACCTCCTGGCCGAAGCGGTGGCCGGGGCCGGCGATGGCGCGTTCAGGTACCGTGAGTTTTCGATGCCGGGCTGACATCGCCGCCCCGGGCAGCATGGGTTTCGATGCGCCCATAGAGCATGATGCGTTGAGGCGGAATCGCCGAACACGCTGAATCATCTCTCAGCAACGGCTAGACCATGCGCAGTGAACGCATGTGAACGCAGCATGGTCTAGAACCAACAGGACCGGGTTGGAGATGCCCGGGAAACATCACAATGGCGGCGGGGTGGGCGGCGGGACCGACACTGCCGGATGCCGATATGCCGGTGCTCGCGCATCTCCGCTCGCATCAGGAACCGGCGGAGAGACGCCTGGGGACGGCGCGCCGGCGTGGCTCATCGGCCCGGTCGAGAACAATCCGATGGATTGCGATCATCGCGCCAGCAGCCAGGCCAGGCAGCGTTCGAATGCCGTCTCTCCGCGCATCACCGCGCCGCCCGACAGCGCGATGCCGCCTTCGAGCATCAGATTGTCTGCAAGCCCGAAGCTCTCCACCATCAGGCCGTCTGGTGGAATGCGCTGCTCGTAGTCCCGGGAATCCTCCGTCCAGGCCACGACCGGCCGCCCAAGCGCCCGCATGAAACCCATCTCCCAGGCCGTGCCGGGATCGGCCGCGGCGCCGCGGAAGGGCGTGATATTGGCCACCATCGCATCGCAGCCGCGGATATGCGCCTCATTGGCGAGGTGAATGCGCAGCCATGGCGAGGCCTCGGCCGGGATGCCCACCCCGTCCGGCGGCGGGTCGAGCGGGAAGACGCCCTGCATGCCATGTCGCGCGCAGGCCGCCTTCATCGCCACGGCGCGCTGCGCCGCGTCGGGGTAGAACACGTCCGGGCCGGCCAGGTAGATTCGCATCCGGGCAGAGACAGCATGCCGCGGTGGCCAGCGGCAACCCCTTCGGCCATCGACAGGGCGCGGCCGGCATGCTCAAGCATGCTGCGATGCAGCGCGAACCCGCCTTCGGAATTGATTTCGGCACCACCAACAGCGTGGTCGCGCGCGCGCAGGCCGGCGGCGTGGTCGTGGCGCGGCATGCGACGGGTGAGGTGTTCCGGTCCATCCTCTGTTTTCTCGGCAGTTTCCGCAGCCATGCCGCGGGGCCGGCGGCGATGGAGGCCTATCTCGACGATCCCGGCGCCTGCCGGCTGATGATGTCGCTGAAGAGCCATCTCGGCCAGCGCAGCCTGCGCGACACGCTGGTCTTCGGCCGGGTGCTGGAGCTGGAGGATCTGGTCGGGCTGTTCCTCGGCCATCTCCTGCGCGAGGCCGGCGTGCCGGCAGGGGCGCGCGTCGTGGCCGGCCGCCCGGTGCGCTTCGTGGGCGAGGGGGCGGATGACGCGCTGGCCGAGCACAGGCTGCGCGCGGCCTTCGCCAAGGCCGGCATCACCGACCTCCGCCTGGTGCCCGAGCCCGAGGCGGCGGGGCATCGCTTCGCCCAGGGCCTGACGGCGCCCGCGCATGTGCTGGTCGGCGATTTCGGCGGCGGTACCAGCGATTTCTCCGTGCTGCGTTTCGCCCCCGGGGAGCCTGCCCGGGCGCTGGGCCATGCCGGCATCGGCATCGCCGGCGATGATTTCGACGCCGCCATCCTGCGCCATGCCGTGGCACCGCTGCTGGGGCAGGGCGGGCATTACCGGGTGATCGAACAGGCCCTGCCGGTGCCCATCGCCTTCTTCGCCGGCTTCGCCCGCTGGCACCGCCTGGCGCAGATGCGCAGCCCGCGGCAGCTGCGCGACATCGCCGAAGTGGCCCGGCTCTCCGACGTGCCGGAGCAGCTCGCCGCGCTGATCCGGCTGATCGAGGATGAGCAGGGCCTGGCGCTGTACCGTTCGGTCGCGGCGGTGAAGGCGGCACTCTCATCTGCCGATGAGGCGGTGCTGGATTTCCGCCATGGCGGCTTCGCCATCCACCGCCCGATCGGGCGCGGCGAATTCGAGGGCTGGATCGCGCGCGACCTCGACCGCATCGCGGCCACGGTGGATGCCGCCCTGGCCGAGGCCGGCATGGCGGATGGCGGCATCGACCACGTCTTCCTCACCGGCGGCACCGCCTATGTCCCCGCGGTGCGGCGGATCTTCGAGGCCCGCTTCGGGGCCGGGCGGCTGGCCGGCGGCGGCGAGTTCACCTCCGTGGCGGAGGGGCTGGCGCTGATGGCGGGTTGAGCCTGCTGCCGGTCATCCTGGGCATGCTGGCGGCCTTCGCGCCGCTGGCCATCGACATGTACCTGCCCGCGCTGCCCGATATGGCCACTTCGCTGGGCAGCGATTCGGGCGGCGCGCAGCTCACCATCGCCAGCTACTTCGTCGGCATGGGGCTGGGCCAGCTGATCTATGGCCCGCTGACCGACCGTTTCGGCCGCCGGCCGCCGCTTTTCGTGGGGGTGGGGCTGTTCCTGGTCGCCTCGCTGGCCTGCGCCCTGGCGCAGACCATGCCTGAGATGGTGGCTTTGCGCTTCGTGCAGGCGCTGGGCGGCTGCGCCGGCATGGTGGTGGCCCGCGCCGTGGTGCGCGATGTGGCCCATTTGCGCGACCCCGTGCGGCTGATGGGGCGGCTGATGCTGATCATGGGGGTGGCGCCGATCCTGGCGCCATTCCTGGGCGGGGTGCTGGCGGGCTGGCTGGGATGGCGCTCGATCTTCGTCTTCCTGGCACTCTTCGCCGGCGTCGCGCTGCTGCTGGTGGTGGTGCTGCTGCCCGAGAGCCATCCGCCGGAGCGGCGGCTGCGGCAGCGGCCGGGCGAGGTCCTCGGCGCCTATGCCGGGCTGCTGCGCGATGGCCGGTTCCTGCGCCCGGCCCTGGCCTCGGGTTTCGCGATCGCCGGGATGTTCGCCTATATCGCCGGCTCGCCCGCCGTCTTCATGGAGGTGCATGGCGTGGCGCCGGCGGAATACGGCATCTGGTTCGGCATCAATGCGGCGGGGATCATCGCCGGCAGCCAGATCTCCGGCTGGCTGGCGGAAAAATGGGGCCGCGAGGCGGTATTGACCCGCGCGCTGCGGGCGATGGCGGCGGTGGCGGCGGCGCTGGTCCTGGCGACCTGGATCGGCGCGCCCTTCGCGGTGATTTTCCTCTGTCTTTTCATCTATGTGGCGATGCTGGGGGTGGTGCTGCCGCTGGGAACGGTGCTGGGCATGGCGCATTTCGCGGCGCTGGCAGGCACCGCCTCGGCTTTGCTGGGCACCCTGCAATTTGGCCTGGGCGGCGTGGCGGGGGCGGTGCTGGGGCTGTGGCACGATTCCACGGGCCTGCCGATGGCGATGGTGATCCTGGGCTGCATCCTCTCGGCCAATCTCGCCTGGCGGCGTTGACGGCGGTGGGGGCGGGGCGGGAAGCTGCGGCATGAACATCGCCCGCCGCGCCCTCCCCGCCCTGATCGCCACCCCGATCGCCACCCCGGCGCTGGCGCAGGCCTGGCCCACCCGCCCGATCCGCTTCGTCATTCCCTGGCCGCCGGGCGGGCTGAACGATGTCGTGGCGCGGGCCTTCAACGACCGCGTCGCCCGGCTTCTCGGCCAGAGCATCGTGAATGATTTCCGCCCCGGTGCGGGCAGCCGGATCGGCGTGGCCGAGATCGTCCGGGCGGCGCCGGATGGCTATACGATCGGCATGGGCAATCTCGGGCCGCTCACGATCTTTCCCAATCTCGACCGCAACCCGCCCTATGACGTGGCGCGCGATCTGGTGCCGGTGGCGATGTTCGCGGCCTCGCCGCTGGTGCTGGTGGTCAATAACGGCCTGCCGGTGGGCACGCCTTCGGAATTGCTGGCCTATTCCGGCGGCCGGGCGGGGGGCATCAACTATGCCTCGGTCGGCGTGGGCACCGCGCAGCACCTCATCTTCGAGATGCTGCGCGGCCAGGCCGGCGGCATCCCCATGCAGCACGTGCCCTATCGCGGCACGCAGGACAGCCTGATCGCGCTGATCCAGAACGATGTGCAGGCGATGTTCGACACGCTGCCGAGCATGCAGGGGCCGGTGCGCGACGGGCAGGTCCGGGCGATTGCGGTCACCACGCCCGAGCGCGTGCCCGCCCTGCCGGCGGTGCCGACGATGAAGGAGCTGGGCTTCGATGTGGATGTGGCGACCTGGTATGCGCTGATCGTGCCCGCGGGCACGCCGGCCGCGGTGCAGAGCCGGCTGTATGACGCCTATACCGCGGTGGCGCAGGAGCCGGGGATGCAGCGCTTCCTGGCCGAGCAGGGGCTGATCTACCTGCCCAATGCCCCGGGGGCCTTTTCCGCGCGGATCGCTGCCGAGACGCGGCGTTGGGGGGAGATCATCCGGGTCAATGGGATCAGGCTGGAGTAGCGCCCGAGGTGGGTTGACGGGGGCGGCTGGCGCCCCCGCCAGGCCGCTTCAGCCGAACACATCCGCCGGGCTGTCGGCGCCCAGCTCCAGGCCGAGTTCACGGCCCAGCCTTGCGGCGTCCCGCGCATGGCCCACCACCTCGCGCTTGAGCACGAAGCTGCCATCCGCCCGGGCGATCAGGCCGGTCAGCCGCAGCTGCTGGTCGGGCAGCAGGCGGGCATAGGCGCCGATCGGCGTGCGGCAGGAGCCATCCAGGGCGCCGAGCAGCGCGCGCTCGGCATCCGCCACGATCCGCGACGGCCGATGCTCGATGGCGCCGAGCAGCTCGCGCAGCTCGTCATCATCCTCGCGCACCGTCACGCCGATGATGCCCTGGCAGGCCGCGGGGACCATGATCTCGGGCTCGAGCACCAGATCGGCCTCGCGCTCCATCTCCAGCCGCTTCAGGCCGGCGATGGCGAGCAGGGTGGCGCCGACATGGCCGCCATGGACGCGGCTGAGGCGGGTCTGCACATTGCCGCGCAGCATGCCGATCCGCAGGTCCGGCCGCGCCGCCAGCAGCTGCGCCTGGCGGCGCACCGAGGAGGTGCCGATCAGCGCGCCATAGGGCAGGGCGGCGAGCGGGTTGGAAGGATCGATCGCATCCTCCATGCCGGCGCCGAGGATGATGGCGTCACGCGGGTCCTCGCGCTCCAGCACGCAGGCCAGCACGATGCCGGGCGGCAGTTCGGTTTCGAGGTCCTTCAGCGAATGGACGGCGAAATCGCAGCGGCCATCCAGCAGCGCCTCGTGGATTTCCTTGGCGAAGAGGCCCTTGCCACCGATCTCGGACAGGCGGCGCGATTGGATCGCATCGCCCGAGGTGATGATCTGGTGTTCCTGAAACGCCTCCGGGCCGCGCATCAGCGGGCAGAAGCGGGTGATCAGGCTGAGGAAATGCCGGGTCTGGTAGAGTGCCAGCGGCGATGCGCGGGTGCCCACCATCATCGGCAGGCTGCGATGGTGCGGGCGCACCATCGAGCCGGTGTCGTGGCGGGTGGCCGCGGCGATGCGCGGCCGGTCGGATGTCTCGCTCATGCCCGTGTCAGCCCCAGCAGTTGCGCGGTGTCCTTGAAGAAGATTTTGGCATGCGCCAGAGGGTCTCTGCGGACCAATTTCTTATTCATGTATCCCTCCCAGGTCAGGCGCTGGACGTCGGGGTCTTTACACATTTTGACAAACCGTTCCCGCGTCCAGTCATTACGATACCAAAACAACTGCATAATGCCAAGCACCAAGAACACCTGGCCGTGGTCTTTCATGAACAATTTCCGAGCCATGCGCAGCGCGCGGGCATCGCCGGTCTCCAACAGCTTTTCCGCCGCCACTGCCGCCAAACGCCCCCCCAGCATCGCGTAATAGATGCCCTCGCCAGAGGCGGGTGCGACCACGCCGGCGGCATCGCCGGCCAGCACCACGTCGCGGCCATTGTCCCATTTCTTCAGGGGTTTGAGCGGGATCGGCGCGCCTTCGCGCCGGATGGTGTGCCAGCCATCCATGCCCATGCTGGCGCGCAGCGAGCCGATCGAGCCGCGCAGCGAGAAGCCCTTGTTCGCGCTGCCCGTGCCGATCGAGGCGGTGGTGCCATGCGGGAAGACCCAGGAGTAGAAATCGGGCGAGTATTTGCCCTCATAGATCACGTCGCAGCGCTTGCCGTCCCAGTCGCTGTCCTGCGGTGCCTGGACGATCTCGTGATAGGCGTAGACGCATTTCGGCACGGGCTGGTCGGGCAGGGCCTGCTTGGCGACCTTGCTGCGCGCGCCATCGGCGCCGATGACGCAACGCGCGCGCACCTTCACTGTCTCTTCCGAGCCTTTGGGGGTGTATTCGATGACCGAGACGCCATCGGCATCGCGGGTGATCGATTCGAAATTACCCCGCCGCCAATCCGCGCCGTTGCTGGCGGCGCGCTCGCGCAGCCATTCGTCGAAATGCTCGCGATCTACCATGCCGACGAAGCCGTTCTCGACCGGCATATCGACCCATTTCTTGGAGGGCGCGAACATCCTGGCGCAGTTGATGCGGGCCACGATCTGCGCGTCGGGGATCTGGAAGTCGCGAATCGCGCGCGGCGGGATGGCCCCGCCGCAGGGCTTGATGCGCCCGGCCCGGTCTAGGAGCAGGACATGGCGGCCATTGCGCGCCAGGTCATCAGCAGCCGTGGCGCCCGAGGGGCCGCCGCCCACGACCACGACATCGAAGGTTTCCATCATGCTTGTGCTTCCTTGCCAATGATTGGGCGCGGTGCCGCGCCGATGCGCCAGGCCAGTATGGCCGAGGCGATAAAGAGGAGGGCCTCCACGACGAAGACCAGCCCATAGGCGGTGGCGGCATCGCCGGTCAGGGCGCGGCCGATGTCGCAGAGCACGGTGCCGGCCAGCCCGCCCAGGCCGAAGGCGATGGCCTGCGCCGCGCCCCAAAGGCCCATCCGCATGCCCGCGCGTTCCTCGCCCTCGCGGCCCGCGAGTTGCATCATCGAGGCGATGGCCGCGGCGGCGAAGACGCCATTGCCGACGCCCAGCAGGAAGAAGCCCGCACCCAGCGGAAAACCGGGCCGGGCGCCGGCGAGCAGCGCCAGCATCACCGCCGAGGCGATGCATCCGGCCACCCGCCAGCCGCGCAGCGAGCCCAGCGCCCGGCCGGCGAAGAGGCTGCCCATCAGCCCCACCAGCACCATGCCCAAAGCCGTGCCGGCATTCTGCTGGCCGGCCAGCGATGTCGACTGGCCGATGCTGAGCGAAAAGACCTCGCCGGCGAAGGGCTCGAGGATCAGATCGGCCGCGCTATAGGCCAGCATGGAGATGAAGACGAAGATGGTGAATTGCCGCGCCGCCGGTTCGGCCCAGACGCTGGCGAGTGCGGCGCGGAAATCGACCTGGCGTGCCGGCGGGCGCGGCGCGCTGCGCTCGATGCCCAGGACAGCGACGCAGGCAAGCAGGAAAGCGCCGCCGCTTAAGCCCCCGACCACGGCGAAAAGCCGCTCTGGCGAAAAGGGATCCAGCAGCTTGCCGGCGATGCCCGCGGTGATGGCGAAGCCCACGATCATCATCAGCCAGACGATGGTGCCGGCCGCGGCCCGCCGGGCGGGTGCGACCTCACCTGCCAACAGCGTCAGCAGCGAGGTGCCGGCGGCACCCACCCCCGCGCCGATCATCACGAAGGACAGCACGGCCAAACCCACGCCGGCCCAGAAATTCCCGACCATCACGCCGGTGGCCAGCGCGGCCCCCGCGCCGCCCAGGGCGAGGACGGCCATGCCGCCGATGATCCAGGGCGTGCGGCGCCCACCGGAATCCGAGCCATGGCCCATCCGCGGCCGCAGCATCTGCATGGCGTAATGCAGCGCCACCAGCAGCCCGGGCAGCGTGGCCGGCAAGGCCAGCTCCACCACCATGGCGCGGTTGATGGTGGAGGTGCAGAGCACCACCACGCCACCCAGCGCGGTCTGCACAAGGCCCAGCCGGAAGATGCCGAACCAGGAGAGGCCACCCGCCCCCGATGGCCGGAGCGCGTCAGCGCGGAGGTCTGAATCGGTGGCGCGCATCTTCACAGCCATCGCAGCGCCACCGCGCAAACCATCATGCCAAGGACCGAAAGCCCCACGCCGGTGGCGTTGTACCAGGGCGCCTGGCCGCGCGGGTCGCGCAGCAGGCGCGGGATGCAGGCCACCTGCGCCACCATCAGCGCCACGATGATCGGCGCTGCCCAGGGCAGGCCCCAGGCGATCAGCAGCCCCACCACCACGGCCTGCGGCACCAGCATGAACCAGCAGGCCACCCGCGCCGCGCGCTCGGGGCCGAGCTGGACAGGCAGGGAGGCCACGCCCATCACCCGATCACCCTCGATCGACTTGAAATCATTGAGCACCATGATGCCGATGGTGGCCACGCTGTAGAGCCCGGCGAGCCAGAACACCTCTGCCGAGGGCACCGCGCCGTTCAGCATAACGGCGGCACCCGTCACCCAGGCCAGGCCCTCATAGCAGATGCCGCAGGCGGCATTGCCGAACCAGCCATTGAGCTTCAGGCGCAGCGGCGGCGCGCTATAGGCCCAGGCGAAGACCAGGCCCAGCGCGGTCGCCGCCATCACCACCGGCCCCAGCGCGGCCGCGACCAGCATGGAAAGCCCGGCCCAGATCCAGGAGATATAGAGCCCCCATTTGCCGGGGATACGGCCGGAGGGAATCGGCCGGTTCGGCTCGTTGATCGCATCGACATGGCGGTCATGCCAGTCATTGATCGCCTGGGAGGTGGCGCAGACCATGGGGCCGCAGAGCAGCACGCCGAGCGCGATCTCGCCGGGATGGGTGTGCAGCGGCACGCCGGCGGAGACCACGCCGCAGAGGAACGCCCAGCATGGCGGGAACCAGGTGACCGGCTTGAGCAGCTCGAGCACGGCCGAAGGGGCCATCTGCGGCAAGGCGCGGTCCGACATCACGCCTCTTCCTCACTGTGGTCGGCGCCGCCGATATTGAAGCGGCGCAGTTTCACGTAGAGCGACTGCCGCGACAGGCCGAGCATCTCGGCCGCCAAAGCGCGGTTGTCGGAGGAGAGTTCGAGCGCCGCCTCGATGGCGAGCTTCTCGATCACGTCGGTCGCGTCGCGCACCAGCTCGCGCAGCGGCACGCGGCCGACCAGCTCGCTCAGGTTGGCGGCCGGCGGCGGCATGCCGCCACTGTTTTTGGCGCTGCCGCCGATGCGCGGGCCGATGTCGCGAATCGCGAAGCCATAGGCCGGCTGGCCCTGGCCCGGCACCTCGGCGGCCGAAACCTCCACGCGCGACTCGCTGCCCAGCGCGCCGCGCAGCATGGTCTGCAGCAGGCGGACCGGGCCGCGCATGCGCAGATTGGCGATCAGCACCTCGAGCTCCACCTCCTGGCGACCCAGGAAGCGGCTCAGCGGCTCACCCTCGGCCTGGTTGGGGCTGCTGAGCTCGGCCAGCGAGAGGAAGGCCGGGTTGGCGGCGAGCATCCGGCCATCGCTGCTGGTGATCACCAGCCCATCGGGCGAGACCTGCAGGAAGGCCGCGAGTCGCGACTGGCCGACGGGCAGCCTGATCGCCGGCGCCTCGCCGGTGGCGATGCGCAGCATGAAGAAGCTGCGCTCGTCGTATCGCAGCAGCGAGGCGGAGACGAGAACATCGCGCACGCTGCCGGCCAGTCGCAGCGGCACATCCTCGGCCCGGCCGGCGGCGCGGGCCTGGCCGAGCAGCGCCTGCAGCCGCGCCGCGGCGGAGGGGTCGAAGAGATCGGCCAGGGTGCGGTTGGCGGCATTGCCGGGCAGCAGCGCCATGCCGCGATCGGCGGCGAGGTTGGTTTCGGTGATCCTGAGCGTCGCGGCATCGGCCAGCAGAACCGGTTCGGCCGACATCTGGAACAGCACGCGGTAGCGGGTTTCCATCTGGCGCAGCCGGCCATAATCCCGCTCGACAGCCTGCAACGCCTCCATGAGCTGCTGCTGCAGGCCACTGAGCGGCCGAAGATCGCGGCCGAACACCACGGTACGGCCCGCTGCCGCCGGTGCTGCGGTGCACATCAGGGCGACGGCCGGACCATTGGGGGCCTGCTGGTTCACATGGCGCGCGCGGGTCACACCGCTTCCGGCCTCGGCCAGGAGCTCTCGCGCCTTTTGATGGCTATCGGGGGCGGTCGTCTCGGCCCAATCCCGTCCCACCCATGCACGCATCCCCGCCAAAGCGGGGGCCAGTTCGCTGGAGCCGAATGCCACATCCTCAATCATGCCGGTGGCACCCAGCACGAAGGAGATGTCAGCTGCGGCCGCGACCAGATGTGCGGTGGTTTGCGGATTCAAGCCCAGAAACGCTCCTTCTGGGGATTGGAAGCCCGACAAATCTGTCCTTTCGCGGGGGTTGGCCCGATCTTGCATCGGGGAAGGCATTGGCGCGCTCATCGACCAGGCCGGCTGCAACGTGCAGTGCCGAGGCGGCATCGAGCGCATGGCCATTGGCGCCGGAGCGGCCAATGAGTTCGGGGTCGACGCTCAGCGCCGCGCCACCGATCAGGATGGCCGGCGCGCCGCGGCGCATGGCGCGGCGGGATGGTCTGACGCAGCAGCGGCAGGTCGCTGCTGCGCCCGATCGAAAGGCCGAGCACGGCGGGCGACATGGCGCGCACTTCGGCGACCAGCTCATCGATGGAGGCGGGCCTGGCGTGCTGCGCCATCCAGCCGTCGCGGGCAAAGAATTCCGACACCATGGCGGCGCCGAAATCATGCTGGCTGCCCGGCAGGGTGGTGATCATGATGCTGCGCGCGGCGCTGGGGCGGGCCAGCGGCGCCGGCACTTCCTCGCCGAGGCGACGCATCAGGCTGCGCATGCGCCACATCGCCAGGGTCACGGTGGCGAAGGAGCAGCGATCCTGCTCCCACATCATGTTCATTGCGCGGGCGGCGGGCGCCAGAAGGTTCAGCATGACGGCGTCGTAGGAGGCGCCGCGCGCGAGGGCGGCGCCGGCCTGCTCCATGCCGCTGCCGCCGACCAGCAGCGCGTCGATCAGCGCTGCCATCTCCGGCAGGGGGGCCTGCCCGCCGTGGAGTTCAAGCAATTGTGGAATGACGCGTTGCTGGACCGTGCGAACCAGCGGGGGCTGAATCGGGTCGGTCTCGCGCGCATCGGGGGTTGTCTGCTGCTTGAGCATTTGTCCTCGTTCCTTCCCACTTTATCGTCCCGGCTCGGCAACGATGTCAATCGTAGTTTACGTCAATCGAACTTGACACTGTCGGTGCCCTCACCCTACCTTCCGATTCACACCAGAAGGCAGGTCGCTGAGTTCAGTCCAAGAAACCAACTGAAACACTCGGTTTTGAGTGCGATAGTTTCTTGTTCGAACCAATCGCCAGCGGACGCCTTGGGAGGAGGAGTTGTCAAGCGATGAGTTCATCCACGCTGCTTGATCGTGCGATCGCCGCCGTCGACGCCAGTCCGCATGGCTGCGCGTCCGGCCGCTGTACCCGGCACCACGCGGTGCAAGCCAACCTGCGCAAGCCGCTCTATACTGCCGAGGAGCGGGTTCGGCGCGACAACACGAAATGGACGCTGGTGCAGGGCCTTCTGGCGCCGTTCCAGTTCCTGGTTTTCCTGGTCAGCCTCAGCCTGGTCATTATCTATCTCGGGACCGGTGAGTATCTGCTGGCGACCGAGATTTCGATCGTGGTCAAGACCCTGGTTTTGTACACGATCATGGTGACCGGCGCGATCTGGGAAAAGAAGGTCTTCGGCCGCTACCTCTTCGCCCCGGCCTTCTACTGGGAAGACATGTTCAGCATGTTGGTGATCGCGCTGCACACCGCTTATGTCTGGGCGTTCCTGACTGATGCTGGTGACGCGCAATTCAGGATGTGGTTGGCGCTCGCGGCCTATGCCGCCTATGTCATCAACGCCACCCAATTCATCCTCAAGCTGCGCGCCGCGCGCCTGGATACGCGCACGACATGAGCATCGCCCTCGCCCGCGGCTGCAGCGATGCGCCGGTCCTGCGTGAGCGTGGACAGCGCGAGGTGTTCTGCGGCCTGACAGGCATTGTCTGGCTGCATCGGAAAATCCAGGACGCCTTCTTCCTGGTGGTCGGCAGCAGGACCTGCGCCCACCTGCTGCAATCCGCCGCCGGCGTGATGATCTTCGCCGAACCGCGCTTTGCCACCGCCCTGATGGAAGAGCGCGACCTGGCTGGGCTGGCCGATGCGCATGACGAGCTCGACGCCGTCGTCGCCAAGCTCCTGAAGCGCCGGCCCGACATTCGCATGCTCTTCCTCGTCGGTTCCTGCCCGTCGGAGGTGATCAAGCTCGATCTCGGCCGCGCGGCGCAGCGCCTGGATGGCGTGCACAAGGCGGCCGGGGTGCGGGTGCTGAGCTATTCCGGCAGCGGAATCGAGACCACTTTCACCCAGGGCGAGGATGCCTGCCTGGCCGCCCTGGTGCCGCAAATGCCCCGCCAGGATGCGCCGCAATTGCTGGTGGTAGGTGCCCTGGCCGAGGTGGTGGAGGACCAGTTCCTGCGCATTTTTGCCGCGATGGGGCTGGGCCGCGTCGCCTTCCTGCCGCCGCGGCGCGCGAGCGAGATGCCGGGCGTGGGTGCACAGACAAAAATGTTGCTGGCGCAACCCTTCCTGGCCGATACGGCGCGGGCGCTGGAGTCGCGCGGCGCCCAGCATGTCCCGGCGCTGTTTCCGCTCGGCGTCGAGGGTACGACGGCCTGGCTGACGGCCGGGGCCGCCGCCATGGGCGTGCCGGCCGAGCGGATTCGCGACGCGGTCGAGATGCCCGAGACCCGCGCCAGGCTGGCCCTGGAGCGCGGCCGCGCCGAACTCGGCGGCAAGCGAATCTTCTTCATGCCGGACAGCCAGCTGGAAATCCCGCTCGCCCGCTTCCTGCACAATGAGCTGGGGATGGAGTTGTTGGAGGTCGGCACGCCCTTCCTGCATCGCGGCCATATGACGCCGGAGCTGGAGGCGCTGCCCGCCGGAACCTTCCTCAGCGAGGGCCAGCATGTGGATCGGCAACTGGACCGCGTGCGCGCGGCGCGGCCGGATTTGACGGTGTGCGGCCTGGGCCTGGCCAATCCGCTGGAGGCCGAGGGGATGACCACGAAATGGGCCATCGAGCTCGTCTTCACCCCCATCCAGGGCTACGATCAGGCCGCTGATTTGGCCGAATTGTTCGCCCGCCCGCTGCGCCGCAAAGCGCTGCTGGAGGTCTGACGACATGCAGCTCTCCTTCTGGACCTATGAAGGCCCGCCGCATGTCGGTGCCATGCGGGTCGCGACCGGCATGCGGGGGCTGCACTACGTGCTGCACGCGCCGCAGGGCGACACCTATGCCGATTTGCTCTTCACCATGATCGAGCGCGACAACAAGCGCCCGCCGGTCACCTACACCACTTTCCAGGCGCGCGACCTCGGCGCCGATACCGCCGATCTGTTCAAGGAAGCCGCGCGCGACGCCTATGAGCGCTTCCAGCCCGAGGCGCTGCTGGTGGGTGCGAGCTGCACGGCCGAGCTGCTGCAGGATGATCCCGGTGGCTTGGCGCGCGCCATCAACCTGCCCATTCCCGTCGTCGGTGTGGAATTGCCGGCCTATCAGAAGAAGGAAAACTGGGGCGCCGCCGAGACGTTTTACCAGCTCGTCCGCGCCTTCGCCCGCGCGCCGGCGGCGGCGCCCGAGCAGGCCTCCTGCAACATCCTCGGCCCGACCGCGCTGGGTTTTCGCCATCGCGACGATGTGCGCGAGATCGTGGGCCTGCTGGAAGGCATGGGCATTCGCGTCAATGTCGTGGCGCCGCTTGGTGCCGCGCCATCCGACCTCACGCGACTGGGCGACGCCCATTTCAACGTGGTGCTCTATCCCGAGATCGGTGGCGTCGCGGCGTCCTTCCTCAAGCGCACGCTGAAGCAGGAATCGACGAAGACGGTTCCCATTGGTGTCGGCGCCACCCGCGAGTTCATCGCCGAAGTGGCGGCGCTGGCCGGGCTTGACGCTTCGGTGGTGACCGAGGCCTGCCGTCTGCCCTGGTACTCGCGCTCGGTCGACAGCACCTACCTCACCGGCAAGCGCGTCTTCATCTTCGGCGACGCGACGCATGCCGTGGCCGCGGCGCGAGTGGCCTCCAAGGAGCTGGGCTTCACCGTGGTGGGCCTTGGCACCTATTCCCGCGAGCAGGCGCGCGACGTGCGCGAGGTGGCGGCCCTTTACGGCCTCGAAGCGCTGATCACCGACGATTATCTGGAAGTCGAAGCCGCCATCGAGGGGGCCGCCTGCGAGCTCGTCCTCGGCACCCAGATGGAGCGCAACATCGCCAAGCGCCTGGGCCTGCCCTGCGCGGTGATCTCCGCCCCCGTCCATGTGCAGGATTTCCCGGCGCGCTACTCGCCGCAGATGGGTTTCGAGGGTGCGAATGTCATCTTCGACACCTGGGTCCATCCCCTGATGATGGGCCTTGAGGAACATCTGCTGGCGATGTTCCGCGAGGACCGCGAGTTCAACGACAGCGTCAAACCCTCCCATCTCGGTGCCGGCAAAATGCCCGAGCCGGAACCTGCGGGTGATGTGGCTGTGCTGGTCGAGGTGCGCGGCTGGACCGCCGATGCCGAGGCCGAGCTGAAAAAGATCCCGTTCTTCGTGCGCGGCAAGGCCCGCCGCAACACCGAAAAATATGCCGCCGAAAAAGGCATCGCCAGCATCACGCTGGAAACCCTCTACGACGCGAAGGCGCATTATGCACGCTGAGACAGTCACTCCCGTGAAGGTCGTGCTGGTCACGATGGACAGTCACCTGGGTGCTGCCGCGCGTGAGGCCACGGATATGCTGCGCCGGGATATCCCCGGCCTGGAATTCGCCGTGCATGCCGCCGATGAATGGGCGACCTGCGATGTGGAGCTGGCCCATTGCCATGCCGCCATCGCCAGCGCCGACATCATCATCTGCACCATGCTGTTCCTCGAGGATCATGCGAAGCTGGTCGTGCCGCAGCTCGCCGCCCGCCGGCCGCATTGCGACGCCATGCTCAACCTGATGAGCTGCCCGGAGGTGATGAAGCTCACCCGGATCGGGCGCTTCGACATGGGCCGCGAAGCGAAAGGCCCCATGGCGCTGCTGAAGAAGCTGCGCGGCAACAAGGGCAAATCCGGCGCCTCCACCGGTGCGGGGCAGATGCGAGTGTTGCGCGAATTGCCGAAGCTGCTGCGCTTCATTCCGGGCACGGCGCAGGATGTGCGGGCGTATTTCCTGGGGATGCAGTACTGGCTCTCCGGCAGCGCCGACAATATCGCCAATATGGTTCGCATGATGGTGAACCGCTATTCGACCGGCAGCCGGGCGAAGCTCGCGGGCAAGATCAAGGTGGCCGCGCCGGTCGAGTATCCGGAAGTTGGCCTCTATCACCCCGATCTGCCCGGGCGCGTGACGGAAAATCTGTCGGATATTCCGGCGCTCCAGAGCGGCGGCCGCGTGGGCGTGCTGCTGCTGCGCAGCTACGTGCTGGCGGGCAATGCGGGTCACTATGATGGCGCCATCGCGGCCCTTGAGGCGCGCGGCATGAATGTGGTGCCGGCCTTCGTGGCTGGCCTCGACAGCCGCGCCGCGATCGAGAAATTCTTCATGAAGGATGGCGTGCCGACCGTCGATGCGGTGGTCTCGCTCACCGGCTTTTCTCTCGTCGGCGGGCCGGCTTACAACGACAGCAGGGCTGCCGAGGAGATCCTGGCCAGGCTTGATGTGCCCTACCTCCTGGCGCATCCGCTGGAGTTCCAGACCATCGCGACCTGGCGCGCCAGCATGGGCGGGCTGACGCCAGTGGAAGCCACCATGATGGTGGCGCTCCCCGAGTTGGATGGCGCGATTTCGCCCATCACCTTCGGCGGCCGTTGCGGTGTTTCGGGCGGCGCCACGCCCTGCCCGGGCTGCGATGGCGTGAGCTGCGGCGGGCGGATGCTGGTCGAGATGGAGCGCGCCGCCATGTTGGCCGCGCGCGTGGCCAAGCTGGTCGAGCTGCGCCGGCGCGCGCGGGCCGCGCGCAAGATCGCGCTCGTCATCTTCAACTTCCCGCCCAATGCCGGGAATACCGGCACCGCGGCGTACCTCGCGGTGTTCGAATCGCTGCACAACACCCTGGGTGCGCTCAAGGCCGCGGGCTATTCCGTGCGCGTGCCGGAGAGCGTGGACGCGCTGCGCGACGAGATCCTCAAGGGCAATGCGGAGCGGTACGGCGCGCTGGCCAATGTCGCCGCGCGCATCCCGACCGACACGCATGTGCGCCGCCAGCGCTGGCTGCCCGAGATTGAAAAGGCCTGGGGCCCGGCGCCCGGGCGGCAGCAGGCCGATGGCGCGAGCATCCATGTGCTGGGTGCGACCTTCGAAAACGCCTTCATCGGCGTGCAGCCGGGCTTCGGCTATGAGGGCGACCCGATGCGGCTGCTCTTCGAGAGCGGTTTCGCCCCGACCCACGCCTTCGCCGCCTTCTACACCTGGCTGCGCGAGGATTTCAAAGCCGACGCCGTGCTGCATTTCGGGACCCATGGCGCGCTCGAATTCATGCCCGGCAAGCAGACCGGCATGAGCGACACATGCTGGCCGGACCGGCTGATTTCCGACCTGCCGAATTTCTATCTCTATGCCTCGAACAACCCCTCTGAGGGGATGCTGGCCAAGCGGCGCGCGGGCGCCACGCTGATTAGCTACCTCACGCCGCCGGTGGCCTCGGCCGGGCTGTACAAGGGGCTGCTGTCGTTGAAGGCATCGATCGACCGCTGGCGCGCGCTGGAGCCGGGGGCGCCGCGCGAGACGCTGGCGGAACTCATCCAGGTGCAGGCGGCTGAACTTGATCTGGCGCAGGCCGAGCCCTTCTGGGGTGCCGGCGAATGGGACGTCAGGGTACAAAAACTCGGCGCCGCGCTGCTCGAGCTGGAATACACGCTGATCCCGAACGGGCTGCATGTCATCGGCAAGGGTCTGTCGCCCTCCGAGCGCGAGGACACGCTGAACGCCGCCGATATCCATGAGCCCGCCGCGCGCGCCCGGATCGACGCGCTGCTGGCGGTGGATGCGGAGCTGCCGGCGATCATCCATGCGCTGGATGCGGGCTATATCCGCCCGGTGCCCGGCGGCGACCTCCTGCGCAGCCCCGATGTGCTGCCCACCGGCCGCAACCTGCATGGCTTCGACCCCTTCAAGATCCCCTCCGCCTTCGCCTGCCGCGATGGCGCGACGCAGGCCGAGCGCGTCCTCGCCCGCCATGTCGAGGATGAAGGCAAGCTGCCCGAGACGGTGGCCGTCGTCCTCTGGGGCACCGACAACCTCAAGGCCGAGGGCGGGCCTATCGCCCAGGTGATGTGGCTGATGGGCGCCAAGCCGCGCCACGACAGCTACGGCCGCCTGACCGGCGCCCAGCTCGTGCCGCTGGAGGAACTTGGCCGGCCGCGGATCGATGTGATGGTCAGCCTGAGCGGCATCTTCCGCGACCTGCTGCCGCTACAAACAAAACTGCTGGCCGAGGCCGCGCTGCTGGCGGCACAGGCCGATGAGCCGCTGGCGATGAATTTCATCCGCGCCCATGCACTGGATTACCTGGCGAAGAATGGTGGCTCGATGGAGGACGCGGCACTGCGCGTCTTCGGCAATTCCGAAGGGGCCTATGGCGCCAATGTCAACATGCTGGTCGATAATGCGGGATGGCAGGATGAGGACGAACTCGGCGCCACCTATACCAGCCGCAAGGGTTTTGCTTATGGCGTGGATGGTAAGGCGAGGCGGCAGGACAAGGTGCTGAACCACACGCTGGGCAGCGTGGACCTGGCCTATCAGAACCTCGACAGCGTCGAGACCGGTGTCACCACCATCAGCCAGTACTTTGATAGTTTGGGCGGCATCAGCCGCGCCGTGGCCAAGGCGCGCGGCAAGGCAGCGCCGGTCTATATCTCGGACCAGACCAAGGGTTCGGGGCAGGTGCGTTCGCTGAACGAGCAGGTCTCGCTGGAAACCCGCACCCGCGGCCTGAACCCGAAATGGTACGAGGCGCTGCTCAGCCACGGCTATGAAGGCGTGCGCCAGATCGAGGAGCAGGTCAGCAACACGCTGGGCTGGTCCGCCACCACCGGCCAGGTCAGCCCTTGGGTCTATACCCAGCTGGCGCAGACCTACATGCTCGACCCCGCCATGCGCGCGCGCCTGGCGGAGCTCAACCCCACCGCCTCGGCGAAGATCGCCAACCGGCTGCTGGAGGCGAATGAGCGCAACTACTGGCAGCCCGACGAAGCCACGCTGGAGGCGCTGCGCGCCGCCGGCCAAGAACTAGAAGACCGCCTGGAAGGCATTACACCGGAGATGGCCGCATGACCGTGATTACCCGACATGAAACCCTGCGCGGCGCCATTCCCCGCCGTCTGGATGGAGAAGGCTCGCTGCAGGTGGCACTCGACCCCTCCCTGCAGATCGAGGGGGCGAAGGTTTTCGCCGTCTATGGCAAGGGGGGAATCGGCAAGAGCACGACGAGCTCCAACCTTTCCGCCGCTTTCAGCAAGCTCGGCAAGCGCGTGCTGCAGATCGGCTGCGACCCGAAGCACGACAGCACCTTCACCCTCACCAAGAAGCTGATCCCCACGGTGATCGACATCCTGGAGACGGTGAATTTCCACTCCGAGGAACTGAAGCCGGAAGACTTCATCTTCGAAGGCTATAACGGCGTGATGTGCGTCGAAGCGGGTGGTCCCCCGGCAGGCACGGGTTGCGGCGGCTATGTCGTGGGCCAGACGGTGAAGCTGCTGAAGGAGCATCATCTGCTGGAAGAGACCGACGTGGTGATCTTCGACGTGCTGGGCGACGTGGTCTGCGGTGGCTTCGCCGCGCCGCTGCAGCATGCCGAGCGCGCGGTGATCGTCGCCGCCAATGATTTCGACAGCATCTTCGCGATGAACCGCATCGTGCAGGCGATCGCGGCGAAGTCGAAGAACTACGACGTGCGCCTGGGCGGCGTGATCGTGAACCGCAGCGCCGGCACCGATCAGATCGACAAGTTCAATGCCGCGACAGGCCTCAAGACCCTGGCGCATTTCCCCGATCTCGACGTCATCCGCCGCTCGCGGCTGAAGAAGGCGGTGCTGTTCGAGATGGAGGACAGCCCGGAGCTGAACGCCGTGCGCGAGGGCTATATGCGGCTGGCGGAGAGCCTTTGGGCCGGCACCACCCCGCTGCCGACCGTGCCGATGCGCGACCGCGACATCTTCGACCTGCTGGGGTTCGACTGATGAGCAGCTACGCCAAACGCCGCGGCGAACTCGAGCAGTATTTTGATCGCACGGCCGCCGATACCTGGGCGCGGCTGACCTCCGAGGCGCCGGTCTCCGGAGTGCGGGCCAAGGTGCGGGCGGGGCGCAATGCGATGCGTGACACGCTGCTCTCCTGGTTGCCGGAGGATATGTCGGGGCTCACCCTGCTCGATGCCGGCTGCGGCACTGGTGCGCTGGCGCTCGAAGCGGCGCGGCGCGGTGCCCATGTCACCGCCATCGACATCTCGCCCACGCTCGTCGGTCTCGCGGCCGAGCGCAGCGCCGGCCATCCGCGCCTCGATTTCCGCGTGGGCGACATGCTGGACCCGGGCTTGGGTCGCTTCGACCATATCGTGGCGATGGACAGCCTGATCCATTACCGCGCGGAAGACGTGGCCCATGCGCTGGAGGGCTTGGCCGCGCGGGCCAACCGCTCGGTCGCCTTCACCTTCGCCCCCGCCACGCCGCTGCTGAACACCATGTGGGCCGTCGGAAAGCTGTTTCCGCGCAGCGACCGTTCGCCGGCCATCCAGCCGACGGGGCATGGCAAGCTGAAGCGCCTGTTGGGGCGCGACCGAGGCATGGCGCTCGGCCGCGACCAGCGGATCAGCCGCGCCTTCTACATTTCCCACGCGCAGGAGATCACCCGCGCATGAGGTTCCGCCTTCCGCAACCCTCCCGCACATGGATGCGGATGGCGCCGGCCTACCTGCCCTTCGCGGATGCGGGCAGCGAGAGCCTGCCGATGTCGCGGCTGCTCAGGCTGTCGCTGTTCCAGGTTTCGGTCGGGCTGTGTTCGGTGCTGCTGATCGGCACGCTGAACCGGGTGATGATCGTGGAGCTGAACGTGCCGGCCGGGCTGGTGGCGGTGATGCTGGCGATCCCGGTGCTCTTCGCGCCCTTCCGCGCGCTGATCGGCTTCAATTCCGACAAGCATCAATCATCGCTGGGTTGGCGCCGCTTCCCCTATGTGTGGAAGGGGGCCGTGATCATGTTCTCCGGCCTGTCGATCATGCCCTTCGCGCTGATCATCCTCTCGGGCGACAGCCAGGGGCCGGAATGGGCCGGGCCGGCTTCGGCCGCGGTGGCCTTCCTGGTCGTGGGCATCGGCATTCATACCGTCCAGACGGCCGGGCTGGCCTTGGCCACCGACCTGACGCCGCCGGAAAAGCAGCCGCAGGTCGTGGCCTTCCTCTCGGTGCTGCTGCTGCTGGGCATGCTCGGCGGTTCGCTGGTCTTCGGCGCGATCCTGGCCGATTTCAGCCAGATCAAGTTGATCCAGACCATCCAGGGCTGCGCCGTGGTTTGCCTGCTGCTGACCACGGCCGCGCTGTGGCGGCAGGAAATCCGCGGCGCCTCGCACACTATCGTGCCGGTGGCGGAGAGCTTTTCCGAAGCCTGGGGGGCGATGCGGCGCCAGGGGCCCTGGGTGCGGCGCCTGGTCGGCGTGGGCCTCGGCACCGCGGCCTTCACGATGCAGGATATCCTGCTGGAGCCTTACGGCGCGCAGATGCTCGGCCTGTCGGTTGCGGCCACCACCCTGCTGACCGCCATGCTGGCCGCGGGCGGCATCGTGGGCTTCGTGGTGGCGGCGCGCCGCCTGGTGAATGGGCATGACCCCCATCGCGTGGCCGGCTTCGGCGCGTTGATCGGGATCTTCGCCTTTTCGTTCATCATCTTCGCGGCGCCGATGAAGTCGCAGCTCCTGCTCTCCTGCGGCACGGTGCTGATCGGCTTCGGCGCCGGGCTCTTCACCCATGCGACCTTGACGGCCTGCATGCAGGCCGCACCCGCCGGCCAGGCTGGCCTGGCGCTGGGCATCTGGGGGGCGGTGCAAGCCACCTCCGCCGGTGTGGCCATCGGCGTGGGCGGCGCGTTGCGCGACATCGTCTCGGTATTTGCGCTCGATGGCGGGCTCGGGCCTGGCCTGGTGCATGCCGCGACCGGATATGGCGTGGTCTACTCCCTTGAGATCGCGCTTCTCTTTGCGACGCTTATTGCAGTCGGACCGCTCGTGCGCCCCTCTGCCTTGGCGCGTGCCGTGCCTTCCCTGCAACCCGGCGCGATGGCGAAGCCATCGTCGCTCGGCGAGTTGGTCTGATTTCAGTGCCTTCCCTGCAACCCTGAACCCCTGGAGCTGCGTCATGTTCAGCGGCAATTTCTTCTTGAATTTCGATATCAGCCTGATCGCCCTTTACCTGTTCTGGGCGTTCTTTCTGGGCCTGGTGATCTACCTCAATCGCGAGAGCAAGCGGGAAGGCTATCCGCTGGTCTCCGATGTCACCGGCCGCCCGGTCGATGAAGGCTGGACCGGCATGCCCTCGCCAAAGACCTTCATCCTGCCCCATGGTGGCGGCACGGTGATGGCGCCACGGCCAGAGGCCCCCGAGGTGCTTGCCATCCACCCCACCAGGGGTTCGGGCGACCCGATCGAGCCGATGGGTGATCCGATGCAGCTGGGCCTCGGCCCGGCCGCCTTCGCCCAGCGCGCGGATCATCCGCATCTCTGCTACGACGATCACCTGCCTTCGATCGTCCCGCTGCGCGCTGCCCCGGGCTTCTATTTGTCCGAGGATGATCCCGACCCCCGCGGCATGACCGTGCTCGACGCCGATGGCGAAGTGGCCGGCACCGTGATCGATGTCTGGGTCGACCGCGCCGAGTATCTGGCCCGGTTCTTCGAGGTGCAAACCCCGATGGGCCGCCGGGTTCTCGCACCCGCGCCATTGGTGCGCGTGGATGAGGAGGCCGGTCAGGTCAAGGTGAACACGCTGTTGGCCCGCCACTTCGAGACGGCGCCGATCACCAAGTTCCTCGACCAGATCACGCTGCGTGAGGAAGACCAGATCCAGGCCTATTTCGCCTCCGGTCAGCTCTTCGCGAAGCCTGAGCGCAGCGAGCCGTTCCTGTGAGCGAGCCCAAGCACTACCACCTCTCACCCGATATCCCCGAGCATGATGGCGAGCCGATTCCCGGCCTGCCGGAACGCCTGCCGGCGGGTGAGAGCATGCTCTGGCAAGGCCGGCCGGCGGGGCGTGGCCTCACCGCCCGGGCCCTCGGCCTGAAGCCCATTGCCTGGTACTTCGCAGCACTTCTGGTGGTGCAGACCGGCTATGGCCTGTCCCAGGGGGCGGGCACGGTTCAGATCGGCGGCGGGCTCGTGATTTCCTGCGTCATCGGGCTGGTCTGCCTGGGCCTACTGTGGTCCATCGGCCGGGCCGCGGCGCGCGGCGCTATCTACACCATCACCGACCAACGGGTGGTGATGCGGGTGGGCATCGCGCTGCCGATGATCATCAACATCCCCTTCGCGGTGATCGAGAGCGTGGCCCGCCTGGAACACGCCGATGGCACCGAGGATGTGGTGCTGCGGATCATGAAGCCGGCGCGGATTTCCTGGATTGCATTGTGGCCGCATGTTCGCGGCACCTCCATCCTGCATCCCCAGCCCATGCTGCGCGCCCTGGCCAAGGAGCAGGGGGCGGCGCAAATTCTGGCCCGGGCCATTGCGGCCAGCGCCGGCGTTGCGGTCCAGCCCCTGGCGGCGACCGCCGAATCGACGACGCGGCCCGGCACAGCGGCCGTGGCCGCCTGAACCTCTGACAGGAGCGAGACATGCCGCAAGCGCAAACCCAGACGCCCCCTGACTACATCTCGCGGCTGTTCATCCTGGCGGTTGCCGGCGTGGTCATGGCCACACTCGTCATCGTCGGCACCGCGGGTTGGTGGCGGGAGGCCCCGGTGCAAAGCACGGAAGTGCCGCGCACCAGCCTGGTCGTGCGCTTCATCGAGCAACCCGATGGCGGGCTTTCCGTCGTCGAGACGACGACCGGCCGCGAGTTCGCCCACCTCGCGGAAGGTGAGAATGGCTTCCTTCGCACGATGATCCGGGTGATCCGTCGTGATGTTCAACGCACGGATGCGACGATTTCAATGCCATTCCGTATCGAGGCATGGCAGGATTATCGTGTTACGATGACAGATACCGCCACCGGCCGCCTGATTGATCTGCGGGCGTTCGGTCCCACTAACGGCGAGATCTTCATCCGTTGGTTGAGCGAGAAGGAAGCAAGAGGATGATGGAGGACCGGGAGGTTCGTGGGGGATGGTTTGCTCCCCGCAGTTTTGAGGTGCCCTGCACCGTTGAAATCGAACAGAGTTTTGACAGTTTCCATGCCCACGCCATTCCCGAGGGCGTGATTTTGCGTCCGGGCGACCGGGTGATCGTGCACAATGCGCCCGGGCATGTGGAATATGGCGAGGTTCGCACCTACCAGACCCGCGCCACCGTGCTGCGCGCCGGCCCGCTGACGCGGCTGTGGACCGAACTTTCGGCCATCGCGGAGCTCACCGAGCTCTACCATTGCGGCTTCGAGCCCAAGGGCCACCTGGAGGTTCAGGAGGCAGCATGAACACCATCGATCTTCCACCCGCGCGCGGGCTGAACGAAACCACCCAGATGGCGACGACGGACACCGTCCTCTCGCCGCGATTCTACACCACCGATTTCGCGGCGATGGACGCGATGGACGTGAACCCCATCCGCGCCCAATGGGACGCGCTGATGGACGAGTTCCGCCGCGACCCCAACAAGGGCCACTTCGTCCGCAACAGCGATTTCGACAAGTTCAGGCTCGATGACCTGCCGCCCGCGCTGCAGAAAGAGGTTGTGGACTTCCTGGTCAGTTCGGTGACCGCCGAATTCTCCGGCTGCGTGCTCTATGCCGAAATCCGCAAGCGGGTGAAGAACCCCGACATGAAGGACCTTTTCGGCTTCATGAGCCGTGACGAGGCCCGCCATGCCGGCTTCATCAATGATGCGCTGAAGGATCTGGGCATTGGCGTCGATCTCGGCTTCCTGACCCGCGCGAAGAAGTATCACTACTTCACGCCGAAATTCATCTTCTACGCGACCTACCTGTCGGAGAAGATCGGCTATGCCCGTTACATCACCATCTTCCGCCAGTTCGAGAAGCATCCCGAGCTGCGCTTCCACCCGATCTTTCAGTGGTTCGAGAAGTGGTGCAATGACGAGTTCCGCCATGGCGAAGCTTTCGCTTTGCTGATGCGCGCCAACCCCAAGTTGCTCACCGGCGGCAATGTCTACTGGGCGAAGTTCTTCCAGCTCGCGGTCTTCGCCACCATGTTTGTGCGCGATCATGCACGACCGGAATTCCACAAGGCGCTCGGCCTGCAGCCCGATGACTACGACATGCGGGTCTTCCGCATCACCACCGATATCTGCAAGCAGGTCTTCCCGGTGACGCTCGATATCGACAATCCGGCCTTCATGGCGGGTCTGAAGCGGCTGCTCGCGATCTCCAACAAGCTGGATGAGGCGCGCGGCGCCACCGGCCTGGGTGGTCGGGCGCGGCGGCTCGGGCTGCAGGCTCAGGCCGGGCTGGCCTTTGCCAGGCTGTATTTCATGCGCGGCAAGAAGGCGGAACTGCCCGCCGATGTCCGCATGGCGCCGGCCTGGTAGGCATGCTCGAATCCCTGCCCGCACCGGTGCTGCCCATCCTCTTCACGGTCTTCGTGTGGTGGTTCGGCACCGGCATCGTCTATCTGCTCAACCAGCTCGACCCGAAGACCTTCGGCTGGAGCATGCTGGGCGCCTCGGCGGTGCTGGGGGCAGGCTTCACGGGTCTGCTGCTGACGGTGGGCGATGTCGGGCCGGGTGGTCCCTATCACGGCTTCCTCTGCGCGATTCTGATCTGGGCCTGGGCCGAGATGGGCTTCCTCACCGGCCGGGTGATGGGTGTTTCCGCCTGTCCGCTGCCGCTGGGGGCCACGGGCTGGCCCCGGCTGCGGGCCGCGGTGGCGGCCATTCTGCACCATGAGATAGCACTTCTGGTGCTGGGTGCCGGCGTGCTGCTGGTCAGCTGGGACCAGCCGAACCAGACCGGGCTTTGGACCTGGGCGGTGCTGTATTTCGCCCGGTTGTCGACCAAGCTGAACCTGTATTTCGGCGTGCTCAACCTGGGTGAGGCGATGATGCCCGCCCATCTCTCCCACCTGCGCAGCTTTTTCCGCCAGCGCCGGATGAACGCCTTCTTCCCCTTCTCGCTGGCGGTCTGCGTGGCGGTGAGCTGGTGGTTGATCGACGCGGTGCGCGCCCCCGGCGCCAGCCCCTTCGAGGTCGCCGAGAAGTCGATGCTGGCGACGCTGGCGGTCCTGGCGGTGATCGAGCACCTTTTCCTCGTGCTGCCGATCCGCTCGGAGGCGCTGTGGACCTGGAGCCGCAAGACAACAATGAATGGCCCGATGGAGGCACCATGAATTACGAAGCATTCTTCCAGTCCAGGATCGCGAGCCTTCACGAGGAAGGCCGCTATCGCGTCTTCGCCGAGCTGGAGCGGCACCGCGGCAAATTCCCCACCGCCACCAACCACGGCTCGGCCAACAAGGCGCCGGTGACGGTGTGGTGTTCGAATGACTATCTCGGCATGGGCCAGCACCCGAAGGTGCTGGGCGCCATGCATGAGGCGCTGGACCGCAGCGGGGCAGGGGCCGGCGGCACCCGCAACATCGGCGGCACCAACACCGACCATATCCGGCTTGAGCGCGAGCTGGCCGATCTGCACGGCACGGAAGCCGCCCTGCTGTTCAATTCCGGCTATATGTCCAACCTCGCCACGCTCTCGACCCTGGCGTCGCAGATGCCCGATTGCGTGGTGCTGTCGGATGCGCTGAACCATGCCTCGATGATCGAGGGCATCCGCCACAGCCGCGCCAAATGCGTGGTCTGGAAGCACAATGACCTGGAAGACCTGGAGGCCAAGCTGGCCGCCATTCCGCTGGAGACGCCCAAGCTCATCGCCTTCGAGAGCGTCTATTCGATGGATGGCGACGTCGCCCCCATCGGTGCGATCTGCGACCTGGCCGACAAGTACAACGCCATGACCTATCTGGACGAGGTGCATGCTGTCGGCATGTATGGCCCGCGCGGCGGCGGCGTGTCGGAGCGCGACGGCGTGGCCCATCGCCTCACCGTCATCGAGGGAACCCTGGCGAAAGCCTTCGGCGTGATCGGCGGCTATATCGCCGGCTCCGCCAGCATGATCGATTTCGTCCGCAGCTTCGCTTCGGGCTTCATCTTCTCCACCGCCCTGCCGCCCGCCGTGGCCGCCGGCGCCGCCGCCTCCATTCGCCATCTGAAAGAGAGCGATGCGGAGCGTGTGGCGATGCATGACCGCGTGGCCCAGCTGCGCGCCCGGCTCGATTCCATCGGCATTCCGCATCTGTCCAACCCCAGCCATATCGTCCCCGTGATGGTCGGCTGCCCGGTGGCCTGCAAGCGCATCTCCGACACGCTGCTGGAGCAGCACGGCATCTATGTGCAGCCCATCAACTACCCCACCGTGCCGCGCGGCACCGAACGCCTGCGCTTCACGCCCAGCCCGCTGCACAGCGACACCGATATCGATCACCTCATCGCGGCCCTGGCCGAGGTCTGGTCCAGCCTGGCGCTGCAGCGCGCGGCATGATGGATGGGGCAGGGGTGATGGCATTGAGCCCGCCCCGCGTAAAAAAACCGGTCTTCCCCTTCACCGCCATCGTGGCGCAGGAGGAGATGGTCCTCGCCCTCCTGCTGGCCGCGGTCGAGCCGATGCTCGGCGGCGTGCTGGCGCTGGGTGACCGGGGCACCGGCAAATCCACCGCCGTGCGCGCCCTGGCGCAATTGCTGCCGGACATGGCTGTGGTGCCGGGCTGCCGTTACAATTGCGATCCCGCGCGCGGCTGCGCCATGCCCGGAGATTGTTCCGCCACCGGCAGCGCCGCCGTTCCGGTGCCTGTGGTGGATCTGCCGCTGGGTGCCTCAGAGGACCGCCTTGTCGGCGCGCTCGACCTTGAGCGCGCGCTGACGCGTGGCGAGAAGGCCTTCGAGCCCGGGCTGCTGGCCCGCGCCCATCGTGGCTTTCTCTACATCGACGAGGTGAACCTGCTGGAGGACCACCTGGTGGACCTGCTGCTGGACGTCGCGGCCTCCGGCGAGAATGTCGTGGAGCGCGAGGGCATCTCGCTGCGCCACCCCGCGCGCTTCGTCCTCATCGGCTCCGGCAACCCCGAGGAGGGCGAACTGCGTCCGCAGCTGCTCGACCGTTTCGGCCTGGCCATCGAGTTGCGCACGCCGCAGGACCTCGCGACCCGGGTCGAGGTGGTCAAGCGCCGCGACGCCTTCGAGCGCGACCCCGCCGCCTTCTGCGCCCGCTATGCCGGGGAGGAGGCCACGACCCGCGCCCGCATCCTCGCCGGCCGCGCCCTGCTGCCCGATGTCACGGTGCCCGACGGCATTCTGGAAGAAGCGGCAAAACTCTGCATGGCGCTCGGCACCGATGGTTTGCGCGGCGAGCTGACACTGTTGCGTGCCGCGCGCGCGCTCGCCGCGCTGGAGGCTTCGTCCGAGGTCACCATCAGCCATCTCCGCCGCGTCGCCTTGCCGGCCTTGCGCCACCGGCTGCGCCGCAATCCCCTCGATGACAGCTCCTCCACCAGCCGCGTCGCGCGGGCGGTTGCGGAAAGCTGGGGCGACGAACCGGCCGCATCATGAGCGTGGAAGCCGCGCTGCTCTGCGCCGTGGACCCGGTGGGCCTCGGTGGGGTGGCACTTCGCAGCGCAGCCGGGCCGCAGCGCGATGCCTGGCTCGCCGGGTTTCGCAGGCTGATGAACGGCGCGCCGTGGCGGCGCATCCCGCCCGACCTGCCAGACAACCGGTTGCTCGGCGGGCTGGATTTGACGGCGACCCTGGCCTTGGGTCGCCCCGTGGCCGAATCGGGCGTGCTGGCGGCGGTGGATGGCGGCACGCTGGTCATCGCCATGGCCGAGCGCATGCCCGGCGGCACGGCGGCGCGCATCGGCGCGGTGATGGATGCCCATGCCGTCGTTATCGAGCGCGAGGGTGTCGCCTTCAACGCCGATAGCCGCTTCTGCACCCTGCTGCTCGATGAGGGGATCGAGGCGGATGAGCGCGCCCCCGCGGCGCTGCTCGACCGGCTGGCCTTCCACATCACCGAGGCCGAGGCGCCGCCCGATCTCGACCTGGCCGAGGCGCGTGCGCTGCTGCCGAGCGTCACTATCGCCGACGAGTTTCTGGAGGCGCTGACCGGTGCCGCCATGGCGCTGGGCATCGCCTCGCCCCGCGCCGTGCTGTTGGCGCTCAATGCCGCCCGTGCCGCGGCGGCGCTCGACGGACGCGATGCGGTGGAAAAGGTCGATGCCGAGCTGGCCGCGCGCCTCGTGCTCGCGCCGCGCGCCACCCAGGCCCCGCCGCCCCCGGATGAGGAGCAGGCGCCGCCCCCCCCACCGCCGGATCAGGAACCGCCGCCACCCGACGACAAGGCGCCGATGCCCGAGCCTAAGGAGCTGGAAGAGCTGCTGCTCGCCGCCGCCGCCGCCAACCTGCCGCCGGAATTGCTCGACCAGGCGAAGCTCGCGGCGCTGGCCGGCCGGGGCGGCGGCCGCGCCGGCGAGACCCGCGCCCAGGCCAGGCGCGGCCGCCCGATCGGCAGCCGTGTGGGTGAGCCGCGCGGCGATGCCCGCATGGCGGTGCTCGACACGCTGCGCGCCGCCGCCCCCTGGCAGGCCATCCGCACCAAGCCCGACCACGCCCGCATCGCCATCCGGCGCGAGGATTTCCGCATCAGGCGCTACAAGCAGAGGAATGAGGTCACCGCGATTTTCGCGGTCGATGCCTCCGGCTCCTCGGCGATGAACCGCCTGGCCGAGGCCAAGGGCGCTGTGGAGTTGCTGCTCGCGGAATGCTATGTCAGGCGGGACCGCGTGGCGCTCATTGCCTTTCGCGGCAAGCAGGCGGAGGTGCTCTTGCCCCCCACCCAGGCGCTGGCCCGTGCCAAGCGCAGCCTCGCCGGATTGCCCGGCGGCGGGCCCACGCCGCTCGCCTCCGGCCTCGACACCGCCCGCGCGCTGGCGCTGGGTGAGCGCCGTGCCGGCCGCTCGCCGCTGGTGGTGCTGATGACCGATGGGCGGGGCAATATCGCCCGCGATGGCACGCCCGGCCATGCCCGCGCCCAGGCCGATGCGCTGGACGCCGCCCGCACGCTGCGCGCCGCCGGCATCTCCTGCATCCTGCTCGACACCGCGCCGCGCCCCCAACCCGCCGCCCGCGCCCTGGCCGAGGCCGCGGCGGCGATCTACCTGCCCATGCCGATGGCCGATGCCCAGCGCATGGCCCGCGCCGCCGGGGCCGCCGCCCAGCGCCTGGCGCCATGACCGACAAGCCGCTCTGGCGCTGGGACGGCCGGGACTGGCCGAATGCCGCCGCCAGCCATTTTCGCCGCGCGGGCGGGATCGACTGGCATGTCCAGCGCATGGGCAGCCAGGGGCCGGCGGTGCTGCTGCTGCACGGCACCGGCGCCGCCACCCATTCCTGGCGCGACGTGATGCCGTTGCTGGCGCCGCATTTCAGCGTGCTCGCCGTGGATCTTCCCGGCCATGGCTTCACCGGCACGCCGGCCGGGGGCACGATGGGCCTGCCCGGCATGGCCGCCCATGTCGGCGCGCTGCTGGAGGCCGAGGGCGTGCAGCCCGACATCATCATCGGCCATTCCGCCGGGGCCGCCATCGCCATCCGCATGGCGCTCGATGGGCGGGTGGCGCCGCGCCATATCGTCAGCCTCAATGGCGCGCTGCTGCCGCTCGGCGGGGTGGCGGGGCAGATCTTCTCGCCGCTGGCCCGCGCGCTGGTGGGCCTGCCCTTCGTGCCCTGGCTGGTCGCCTGGCGGGCGGCGGACCGGGCGACGGTGGAAAAGCTGCTGCGCCAGACCGGCTCGCGGCTCGATGCGCGCGGGCTCGATCTCTATGCGAAGCTGTTCCGCCGCGCGGGCCATGTCGCCGGCACGCTGGCGATGATGGCGGCCTGGGACCTGCCGGGCTTTTCGCGCGACCTGGCGAAGCTGACCGTGCCGCTCACCCTGGTCTCCGCGCTGGGCGACCTGACCATCAGCCCCGAGACCGCGCGCCGGGTGAAGGCGATGCTCCCCGCCGCCTCCCTTGTCGATTGGCCAAGGCTTGGCCATCTCGCGCATGAGGAAGACCCCGCCCTGCTGGCAGCGTTGCTGGCCGAACTCATGGTGCCCGCTTGACCCTGCCGCCTGAACACCGCCTGCGTGCCGAGCTGAATTACGAGGTGCATGCCAGGCCGCCCGATGCGCTGGCCGGGCCGCTGCGCATCTCCTACCTCGCCATGCTGCGCGGCGAGGGCCCGCGCGAGGCGGCGCTGGCGGCGATGCGCACCCTGGCCCTGCGCTTCGGCGTGGTGCCGCCGGCGGAGGGCGCCAGCCACTGGTCGGCCGATCTCGGCGTCTTCCGCGTGCGCTGGGAGCAGCACACGGAATTCCACCGGGTGATGTTCATTCGCGACGGCGCGCCGGAGAAACCCTTCTCCGAGCCCGCCATCACCTTCGTCCCCGCCGATTGGGTGGCCGCGCTGCCGGGCGAGCTGATCGTCGCCGCCGACCTCGAACTCCTCCTCGATGCCGAGGAGAACCTGCCGCAGGAGATTTTCGGCGGGCAGCAGCTCGTGGGCTCAGTGATCGGCGGCCGGGGCCTCGCCTTCACCGATTTCCTGATCAGCGGCAATGGTTTCGGCAAGTTCCTGGTGATGGCGGGCAGCATGTCGGCCAACATTGCCGGCCGCAACGTCCAGCGCCTGCTGGAGATCGACACCTACCGGATGATGGCGCTCCTCGCCCTGCCGGTGGCGCGCGCGTTGGCGCCCCAGCTCACGCGATGGGAGCAGGAGCTGGCCGAGATCGCCTCGGCACTCACGCGCGCGAGCCCGGATGACGAGCCGGTGCTGCTCAACCGCCTCACCCGCCTGGCCAGCGAGATCGAAAGCCAGGAGGCCGCGACGCGCTACCGCTTCTCCGCCGCCGCCGCCTATTACGCCCTGGTCCAGCGCCGCATCGCCGAGCTGCGTGAGGAGCGGATGGAGGCGATGCAGACCTTCCAGGAATTCACCGAACGCCGCCTGGCACCGGCGATGGACACCTGCCAATCCACCACCGCCCGGCAGGAAGCGCTGTCGCGCCGCGTGCTGCGCGTCACCCAATTGCTGCAGACCCGCGTGGATATCACGCGTGAGGCGCAGAATGGCGCCGTCCTGGTGTCGATGAACCGCCGCGCCCGGCAGCAGCTGCGCCTGCAGCAGACGGTGGAGGGCCTCTCCATCGCCGCCATCACCTATTACATCGTGGGGCTGGCGGGTTATGCGGCGAAGGGGCTCGGCCCCTATTGGAACATCGATCCGGACTGGATCACCGCCGGCGCCATTCCCATCGCCGCCGGTTTCGTGGCCTGGGGCCTGCATCGTGCCAGGCGGAAGCTCGCATTGCGGGAAGATGATTGACGGGCCTGCCCGCAGCGTTCCAATCTGCTGGCGTAACAAATCATCCCCGGGAAGCCATGTCATCCACCCTGCCGCAGCTGGCGCCCTTCGAGGCGGATCCCATGCGCCCCGAGGATCTGGCAGCCTGCCGTGCCGCGCTCGTGGTGGGTTCGAAAAGCTTCGCCACCGCTGCGCGCATCCTGCCGAAGCGGGTGCGGGCGCCGGCCACGGCGCTCTATGCCTTCTGCCGCGTCGCCGATGATGCGGTGGACACCGAGGCCGACCCGCGCGCCAGCGTGCGCCGGCTGCGGCAGCGGCTGGATGCGATCTACCTGAACAAGCCCATCGATCACCCCGCCGATCGCGCCTTCGCCGCCGTCGTCGCCGAATACGAGATGCCCAAGGAACTGCCCGGCGCGCTGATCGAGGGTTTCGAATGGGATGCCGAGGAGCGGCGCTTCGACACGCTCGATGCGCTGCATGCCTATTGCGCCCGCGTCGCCGGCACGGTGGGCGCGATGATGGCGCTGCTGATGGGGGTGCGCGATGCGCCGCGGCTGGCGCGGGCCTGCGACCTCGGTGTGGCCATGCAGCTCACCAACATCGCGCGTGACATCGGCGAGGATGCCCGCAATGGCCGCATCTACCTGCCGCTGGACTGGATGCGCGAGGCCGGCATCGACCCGCAGGCCTGGCTGCGCAATCCCGTATACAGCCCCGCGCTGCGCGAGATCACCCATCGCATGCTGGCCAATGCCGATATGCTCTATGCCCGGTCCGAGGCGGGGATCTCGGCCCTGCCGTCGGATTGCCGCTCCTCGATCCGTGCCGCGGGGCGGATTTATGCCGAGATCGGCCGCATGGTGCGGAGCGAGGGTTTTGACCCGGTGACGACCCGGGCCATCGTGCCCCGCCGCCGCAAAATCACCCTGCTGGTCAATGCCATGCTGCCGCGGATGGCGCGCGCGGCCAACCTCTCGCACCCGCCGCTCGATGCCACGGCCTATCTGGTGCGCGCGGTGCCGAAGGTGGGCGGGGATAGCCTTGATGAGCGGATCGAATGGCTCATCGGCGTGTTGACGCGGGTGGAGGGGCGGGCGGCCTGAGCTTTGGCTGGGCCGTGATGCCGTTGGTATCGAGCGCTCCGAGGCGTCTCCACCGGGCGTGATGTCACTGTCGGGTCAGGGGCTGGACTTAAATCGCCCCGACACTGTCAGGGCGATTTAAGTCCAGCTTTGCTTGGCCCGGCAATAGGTGCTCTGGGTGTTTCCACCCAGAGCGATTGCGGGCTGGCGCGGCGGCCAGCCCCATTCCGCCAGCCTCAGTCCTTGGCGTTCTTCGCCCGTTCGATCGCGATCAGGATCAGTTCGCGCGCCTTCGCCGCGTCGCCCCAGCCGATCACCTTCACCCATTTGCCGGGCTCGAGATCCTTGTAGTGCTCGAAGAAGTGACGGATCTGGTCCAGCGTGATCTGCGGCAGATCGGTCACCTCATGCACATTGACGTAGCGCTTGGTGAGCTTGGGGCTGGGGACGGCGATGATCTTTTCGTCGTGCCCGCCATCATCCTCCATCATCAGCACGCCGACGGGGCGGACATTGATGACGGCGCCGGGCGCGATCGGGCGGGTATTGGCCACCAGCACGTCGATCGGGTCGCCATCCTCGCTCAGCGTATGGGGCACGAAGCCGTAATTGCCGGGGTAGCGCATCGGCGTGTGCAGGAAGCGGTCGACGAAGAGAGTGCCGGCTTCCTTGTTCATCTCGTATTTGATGGGCTCGCCGCCGATGCCCACCTCGATGATGACGTTGAGGTCGTCGGGCGGGTTCTTGCCGATGGGGATGGCGTCGAGGTTCATGGCGGGCTCCGAGTTGCGTCGCGGCTTAACCACGAAGCACGGCCGGGTTCAACCATGCCCGTTCAGCGCCAGCCCGCCCGCTGCATGAGGCGCAGGGCTTCGGGCATGTTCGCCGCCAGCTGGTTGGCGCTGATCGGGTCCTGGCGGAACGCGCCCAGGCCCCGCAGGAAGGGATGGACCACCGCATCGGCCACCACCGGATATTCCATGTTGCTGCCGGCGAAGAGCGCCTGGGCCGCGGGGCCGGACATGTATTCGAGAAAGACCTCCGCCGCCGCGCGGTTCGGCGCGGTGCGCACCATGCCCGCACCCGAGACATTCATATGCGTGCCGCGATCGTTGCGATGCGCGCCTTCGCGCGTGGGCTGGTTGGGGAAGAGCACGCCGATACGCTCGGCCAGTTCCCGCTCCTCGGCGCGCGGGGAGATGGCGAGCAGGCCGAGGTAATAGGTATTGGCGATGGCCAGGCGGCCCTGGCCGGCGGCCATGGCGCGGATCTGGTCACGATCGCCGCCCGAGGGCGGGCGGGCGAGGTTGGCGGCGATGCCGCGCGCCCAGGCCTCGGTCGCTTCCTGCCCATCGGCGGCCAGGACGCTCGCGGTCAGGCCGATATTGTAAATGTAGCCCGAGCTGCGGACGAGCACGGCATTGGCGAATTCCGGGCGGGCCAGGTCCTCATAGCGGGAGAGGCCGGCCGGCAGGCCGCGGGTCTTGTCGAACATCACGACGCGGGCGCGGGTGGTGAAGCCGAACCAGTTGCCGTCGGGGTCGCGCAGATGGGCGGGGATGCGGGCCTCCAGCATGGCGTTGCGGGTGGGCTGGAAGATGCCGGCATCCTTGGCCCGCGCCAGGCGGCCGATATCGACGGTGATCAGGATATCGGCGGGCGAATTGGCGCCCTCGGCGCGGATGCGCTCGAGAAGCTGGTCGATATTGGCCTCGATCACCCGCACGCGGATGCCGGTTTGGCGGGTGAAACCCTCCCACAGCTCACGGTCGGTGTCGTAGTGGCGGGCGGAGTAGATATTGACGACGCGGTCCTGGGCGAGTGCGGGGGCGGCAAGGAGGGTGGGGAGGGCGAGGAGGTGGCGGCGTTGCATGATCGGCTCCGGGGTATGGCCGATGATGTAGCGCGGTTGAGAAGCATTCGCAAGTGATCTGCGAAGCGTTCGCAAATGCTGCCGGCCGGCGAGGCTCCCTTGCCCGCGGGGCGCCGCCGCCAAAAGGGTTTCCGCTTGGACTCAAATCGGCCTGACTGTGTCAGGGCGATTGCGGACTAGAGCCGTTTCACCGGAAGTGAAGACGGTGAAACGGCTCCAGCTCATTGTTTGGGCGCGTTTTCCGAGTCGCCTTGCGAAGCCGCAAGGCTTGAAAACGCTCTAATTTCCGTAGAACAGGTAGTTCGCTGAATAGCGCATCCGCAGCTGCTGCCCCACACTGGCCGCGTCGCAGCCGCCGGCGGGCGCGGTGCCGGCCACCGTGTCGATGCGGCGGATTTCGGTGATGGGCGTCAGCAAGCCCTCGCCCTCCCGCGCCGATACCCGCAGCAGCAGCCAGGGTATGGCGCCCACGGCCGGCGCCGGGCGCTGTGCCGCCACCGTGCCGCGCACCAGGCTGCCATCGGCAAGGCGCCAGAACGGGCCCGCGCCATGCGTGCCCACCTGGCGGCCCTGCTGGTCGAACAGCGCCGCTTCCGGCCCCTCGAAGGCCCAGCGCGGGCCCGCGGCCTCGGCCGTGCAGCGGTAGATCTGCACGCCATCGGCGCCCAGTGTCAGCCGCAGCCGCGCCCCGTCCGGGGCCGCGATCGGGTCGGGCTGCGCCAGCGCGGGCAGGCTGGCCACGACGCAGAGGATCAGGCTTCGCAACATGGTCATGCTCCTGGAAGGCGCCCTCAGCCTAGGAGCCTTTCGGCACCGCGAGGGTTTCAATTTCCGTCAGGTCAAATTCCGGCCAGGAATTTTGCGCGCGCGGAGGCACCGGCCATGATGAAGACATGGTCCGACCCGCCGAGGATGAAGCGCGCGCCGAGTGCGGCGTATTTCGGCGCCCAGACCTCGTCATAGACACCGCCCATGCCAAGCGACAGGCCATGCCGGGCGCAGGCTGCGGCGACGCGGGCATAGGCCGCCTGCACATCGGGGTGGCCGATCTGGCCGGCGATGCCCATGGTTGCCGTCAGGTCCGAGGTGCCGATCATCAGGCTGTCCAGGCCCGGGGTGGCCGCGATCGCCTCGACATTGGCCACCGCCTCGGGCGTTTCGATCATGGCGCAGAGCAGCACCGCCGCGTTGGTTTCGGCCTGCGCCGTCGCCACCTCAGGCGCGCGATAGCCGTACTGGATGGGCGGGCCGCCCCAGCTGCGCATGCCCAGGGGCGGGAAGCGGAAGGCGCGGACCATCTCGGCCGCGTCCTCCGGCGTGTCGATATGGGGGACGACCACGCCCATGGCGCCATTGTCCAGGCAGCGCGTGCCCTCGAACAGCGCGTCGCGGCAGCAGCGCACGATGGGGGTGACGCCCTGGCCCTGGGCGGCGATGCAGATGGCAGTGGCCTGGTCGACCGACATGGCGCCGTGCTCCATGTCGACAAAAATCCAGTCGAAGCCGGAAGCGGCCGCCAGCGCGCCGACCGCCGGGCCGCGCAGGTGATGCACCCCGAAGCCGATGGCGCGCTGACCCGCCCGGAGCCTATCCAGGGTGTGATTGGGGGTGATGGGCATGGATGTTTCCTCTCACCCCCATTCAACGCCCGGGGATCATGACGGGCAACCTCTCCAGCCGGTCCGCCCCGCGGGCCGGCTTGTCGCGCCGGATGCGGGCCACGCGAATGATATACAAAACATGGCGCGGATGCGCCGCCGCTTCAGCCGAAGATGAAGTCGCGCTCGCTCATGAAGCCGCCGCCATAGACGATGATCTGCGAGGCGCCAAAGGAGATGATGGCGTTGGCCCCGATGGTCTGCAGGCTGAGCGCGGCGAAGGTCAGCCCGCTGCCGGTGAAGTCGATCCGGTCGCCGATCGAGGTCGTCTGCTGGTATGAGGGCAGGTTCGACCAGTTGAAGATCTGGTCCACCCCCCAATCGGCGCTGGGGTAGCGAAAGACATCTGCGGGGAATTGATTGAACCCGCTCGGCAGCGTGAAGACCGCGGATCCGACCAGAATGTCATTGCCCGCCCCCCCGGTCAGCACATTGGCCAGCCCGCCCTGGGCCCGCAGCACGTCATCCCCCGCGCCGCCCGAGAGCGTGTCATTGCCCGCACCGCCCCAGAGACTGTCATGGCCCGTACCGCCGATCACCATCGAATTGAGCACGGGGTTGGCGACGATGGCGGTGCCCGTCGCCACGTTCAGCATGTCGAGCGTGGTGGCGGCGCCGGAGAGATACACCACCTCGATATTGGGCCGCATCGTCCAATCGTTGGTGGTGAGGTAGACGGTGTCGAAGCCCTCGCCGGCGGCCTCGGTCACCACATCGCCGGGCTGATCGACCACATAGGCGTCATTGCCGATGCCGCCCGCCATGGAGTCATTGCCCGCGCCACCACGCAGCACGTCATCCCCTTCGCCGCCCAGCAGCGTGTCATCGCCGTTCTGGCCCCAGAGCTGGTCATCCCCGGCGCCGCCGGTGATGCTGGTGGAGAGCAGCAGATTGGCCGCGACCGCGACCGGCGTCGTGACCGGCGTGAGGGCCGTGCCGATGCTGACGGCGGTGGCGCCGTTGGAGACATAGATCGTCTCGATATTGGCCGGCGCCACCCAGCCGCTGACGGTGACGAAGACGGTGTCGCTGCCTTCGGCCGTCGCCTCGACCACCACATCGCCCAGCTGGTCCACCACAGAGGTGTCGTTGCCGGTGCCGCCGACCATGCTGTCATTGCCGCCGCCGCCGCGGATCACGTCATCGCCCGCACCGCCGATCAGCGTGTCGTGGCCAGCCTGGCCCCACAGCGCGTCGCTACCCTGCCCGCCGGTGATGAAGCTCGACAGCACGGCATTCGCCGCCACCGCCACGCCATGGGTGACGGGGGCGAGGGCTGTGCCGATGCTGAGCACCGCGGCGGTGTCATAGAGGTAGATGGTCTCGATATGGGGCCCCGCGACCCAGGCGCCGGAGACCACGAAGACGGCGTCATTGCCCTCGCCCGCCGCCTCCGTGACGGTGTCGCCGGCCTGGTCGACGACATAGGTGTCATCGCCTGTGCCGCCGGCCATCTGGTCCTGCCCGGCATCGCCATAGAGCACGTCATTGCCCGCGCCGCCCATCAGCGTGTCATCGCCCGTACCGCCGCGCAGCTGGTCATCGCCATCGCCGCCATAGAGCGCGTCATTGCCCGCGCCGCCGCTCAGCGTGTCGTTGCCCCCCAGGCCGACCGCGATATCGGCCGCGTCGGTGCCGGCAAAGAGGTTGCCGGCCGCGGTGCCGATGAAATTGGCATTCGCAGCGCCCTCGGAGACGCTGACGGCGCTGATGGTGACGAGCCTGGTGCCGATGGCGCCCGTGCCGCTGGTCACCGGCAACGCGTCGAAGGGCGAACCGGCATTGACGGTGGAGAGCCCGGCGATGGCATCGACCACCGGCCGGCTCTGCGCCACCACCGCGCCGAAGACGGTGAAGCCGCCATTCTGGTTGTTCAGGTTGGAGGAATTGTCGGCGAGGTTGATGAAGAACTGGTTGGTGGCGGAATTCGGATCGCCCCCGAGCTTGGCCATGGCCACGGTATAGCGGGTGTTGGAGAGGTTGAACTCATTCTGCACCGGGGCCGCGGCGGTGATGGCGCGCGCCACCGAGCCGTCGAAATAATAGCCGCCGCCCTGCAGCACGAAGCCCGGCACGAGACGGTGCAGGAAGCTGCCGCCATAGCCCGCGCCCTGGGCGGTGTTGCCGGCATAGGTGAGGAAATTGGCTGTGGTGAGGGGCGCGATGCCGTCAAAGAGCTCGATCACGATTTCGCCGAAATTGGTCACGAAATCAACGTAGTGGACGGTTGCGGGCATGGCGTGCTGGACCCTCTTGCTGGTATCGGCGGGCGCCTTCTGCCGACCCCACATGCGGCGTCTACCCTACCATGCCCGGCCAGGGCCGGCAAACCGCGCGGGCGCCGGGTCAGCCCTGGGGCGGGATCATCGCAAGCAGGGTCTCCAGCCGGTCGGCCTCCTCGGCCGGCTTGTCGCGCCGGATGCGCGCGATGCGCGGGAAGCGCATGGCCACGCCGGATTTGTGCCGCGCGGAGCGTTGCGCCGCGTCGAACTCCACCTCCAGCACCAGGCCGCGCGCCACCTCGCGCACCGGGCCGAAGCGGTTGGTGGTGTGCTCGCGCACCCATTTGTCGAGGAAGAGCAGTTCCTGGTCGGTGAAGCCGGAATAGGCTTTTCCCACCGGCACCAATTCGCCGTCATCGCGCCATAGACCGAAAGTGTAGTCGGAATAGAAGCTGGAGCGCTTGCCGTGGCCGCGCTGGGCATACATCAGCACGGCGTCGACATTCTGGGTGCCGCGCTTCCATTTCCACCATGTGCCGCGGGTGCGGCCGGCCTCATAGGCGCTGTCGCGGCGCTTGAGCATGAGGCCTTCCATGGCCGCGGCGCGGGCACCGGCACGCATCTGCGCCAGTGCGTCGAAGCTTTCGAAGGCGAGCATCTCGGAGAGATCCATCCGCGCCGGCTTGGTGCGGGCATACCAGCTCTCCAGACGCGCGCGCCTTGTTTCGAAGGGCAGTGGCCGCAAATCCTCGGCGCCATCGAAGAGCAGGTCGTAAAGCCGCACCGCCACGGGGTAATCCGCCATCATCTTTCCGCCCGGTGCTTTGCGGTTGAGGCGCTGCTGCAGGTCGGAAAACGGTGCCACGGCACCCCCGCGCATCACCAGCAACTCGCCATCGGCCACGCCATGGAAATCCATCGCCTGGATGATCTCGGGGAAGCTGCCGGAAATATCCTCGGCCCCGCGCGACCAGAGCCGACGGCCGCCAGGGCCGGCGGTGAGCTGGACGCGGATGCCGTCCCATTTCCACTCCGCCGCCCATTCGGCGGGGTCGAGCGCGGCCAGATCCGCCTCCTCCAGCGGATGGGCGAGCATCAGGGGCCGGAAAATCGGCTGGCCTTCGGGGTCTGGCCGGGGGCCGCGCCCCTCCAGCCAGGCGAAGAGCGAAAGATAGGGCGGCGGCACGCCGTGCCAGACTTCCTCGATCTCGCTGACGGGCTGGCCCGACCATTCCGCCAGCGCGGTCTTGGCCAGGCGGGCGGAGGCGCCGACGCGCAAGCCGCCGGTGACGAGCTTGATGAGCGCCAGCCGGGCGCCGGCATCGAGCGCGTCGAGCCAGCGGGCGAGAATGGCCGGCACTTCGCCGCGCGCCGCCAGTTCCAGGGTTTCCACCACCTCGGCCAGGCCCGGGGGCGGGGCATTGGCGCGGGCATCATCGGGCCAGAGCAGCGAAATCGTCTCGGCCAGGTCGCCGACATAATCGTAGCTCATGGCGAAGAGCGTGGGGTCGGTGCGCTCGGCGATCAGCGCGCGGAAGACACCGGGCTTGGCGGTGCGGAAGGACAGCTCGCCCGCGATGGCGGCCAGGCCGATGCCACGATCGGGGTCGGGCTGGGTGTCGAACCATTGCCTGAGCAGGGCGAGCTTGGCGTGCCGCCCCGGGCTGAACAGCAGGCGTTCCAGCAGCGTGGCGAAGGCGGGGATGCTCACTCGGCCTCATCCTCGCGGCCGACGAGGTGCAGCGCGCGGCCCCTGATCCCCATGCCGGCCAGGGCATGGATCAGCGCATCCTCCCGCCCATGGGTGATCCAGATCTCGGGCGCCTGGACGTCGCGCGCGGTGGCCAGCAGTTCGGGCCAATCGGCATGGTCGGAGATCACCATGGGCAGTTCCACGCCGCCCTGCTTGGCGCGTTGGCGCAGCCGCATCCAACCGGAGGCCATGCAGAGCACGGGGTCGTTCAGCCGCCGCGCCCATTTGTCTGCCACCGCGCTGGGCGGGCCCAGGACGATGGCGCCGATCAGCGCTGATTTATTGGCCACCGTCGCCGGCAGCAGCGGGCCGAGCTTCACGCCGAATTCCTCATAGAGCGCGCAGAGCGGCGCCAGCGCGCCATGCAGGTAGATCGGCGCGTCCCAGCCCAGGGCGCGGATTATCGCGATCATCCGCTGCGCCTTGCCCAGCGAATAGGCGCCGATGACATGCGTGCGCTCGGGGAAAAGCGCCACGCTGTCCAGCAGCTTCTGGGCCTCGGCCAGGGCTGGGGGGTGGGTGAAGACGGGGAGCGCAAAAGTCGCCTCGGTGACGAAGACGTCGCAGGGCACGGGCTCGAAGGCGGGGCAGGTGGGGTCGTGGCGGCGCTTGTAGTCGCCGCTGACCACGGCGCGGGCGCCTTGCCATTCCATCACCACCTGGGCGCTGCCGAGCACATGGCCGGCCGGGCGCAGCGTGACCGCCACGCCGTTGAGCTGGAGGGTCAGCCCATAGGCCAGGGCCTGCTGGGTGGTGCCCGCGCGCTCCTCGCCCATGCGGGCGCGCATCACTGCGAGGGTCTCGGCCGTGGCGAGGACGGCGGCGTGGCCGGGGCGGGCGTGGTCGCTGTGGCCATGGGTGATGATGGCGCGGTCCACGGCGCGGCCGGGGTCGATGAAGAAACCGCCGGGCTCGCAGAACAGCCCGGCCTCGGTCACGCGCAGCCAGGTTTGCGGATGGGGCGGCATCAGGCGAGCCGGACCACGCGCATGCCTTCGACCCGGAATAACGGCTTGCTGGACTTTTCCGTGGTGACGAATTCCGCAGCACCCGCGCGCAGCGCCGCCGCGGCGTGGATCGCGTCGGCGCCCTTCACCCCCGAACGACGCGCGAGCTCGCAGGCTTTGCCGATGAGAGAGGCGTCCAGGGCAATCCGGGTGGCGCCCGCGAAATACCAGTCATAGGCGGCCCGCACCAAAGCCTCCCGGGTTCCGGGATAGGTTTCGAGCCAGGCCATATCCGATGTCACGAAGCGACGCTTCCTGTCGGCGAGGAGATTTCGGGCTGCTTCGAACGCACTGTCCTGCGATTGTGCGAAGGCGATGATGACGCCGGAATCGAGATAGGTGAGCACGTTCCCGCTCAGTCAACACCACGCATATCGGCCAAGCCCTCGTTGATCTCCTCCAGCGACATCAATGGAATGGCCTTGGCGATCATTTCCCGGCGCAGCGCATCCAGAACCGATATGTCCAGGGGATTGTCGCGCTGCGGCTGGAAACCCCCGCCAGCCCCGCTGCGGCTCACGACGCGCTCGAGAGGCATGTGCCGCGCGGCACGGTTGGTCGACAGCGCCATATTGGCGCCGCCACCGGATTTTGGCATCGCAAGCGTCGCCTGACCACCGATCATGGGCTGGTTGCTCCCGTCGACATGGATGGTTGGGTGTCGACCTGCTCGATGAATTGGTTGAGCGCGGGCAGGACGTCCCTCAGGTCTGCCAGTGGGATGGTCAGGACGCAGACGGCATGCTTGACGATGGAGCCATCCGTCGGTTCCAGGCGGTTGGCGAATAAATTCAGTTTGACCACCCCGCCGCGCAGTATTGCCCCGCGATACCCTTCCACGAAGAATTCCGGCGCCTGTGCAAGGCCGACAATGATCCGGTCCGTCACATCATCCTGTTGATCCGTCATCTGGTGGCGCTCCTCGCGGCCATGCTTGCGATAAACTAATCCAAGCCATCCCTGGACGCGAGTGGATGAGTGATCCACAACCACGTTGTGAGAACATTGCCGGAACGCTTCCAGAATTGGTTCATCGCGCGCGGATGGCAACCCCGCCCGCACCAATTGGCCATGCTGGGCGCCGCGCGCGACGGCACCTCCGCCCTGCTGATCGCGCCGACCGGCGGCGGCAAGACGCTGGCGGGGTTTTTGCCATCCCTGGTGGAGCTCTCGGAAAACCCCTGCGAGGGCCTGCACACCCTCTACATCTCGCCGCTCAAGGCGCTGGCCGTCGACATCGCCCGCAACCTCATGGCGCCGGTCGATGAGATGGGCCTGCCCATCACCATCGAGACCCGCACCGGCGACACCCCCGCCAATCGCCGCGCCCGGCAGCGCGAGCATCCGCCAAACATCCTCCTCACCACGCCGGAATCGCTGACCCTGTTGCTCAGCCTGGCCGATGCCGATACGATGTTCGCGAGCCTGCGCTGCGTCGTGCTGGATGAGATCCACGCGCTGGCCGGCACCAAGCGCGGCGACCAGCTTTTCCTGTGCCTGTCCCGGCTCACCACCCTCGCGCCAGGCGCACGCCATGTCGGCCTCTCCGCCACCGTGGCCCATCCGCAGGCCCTGCGCGCCCATGTCGCGCGCGATGGTCGGTCTGAAAGCGTCCGTCTCATCGAAGTCCAGGGCGGCGCCGCGCCCGACATCACCATCCAGCTCCCCGAAGGCCGGCTGCCCTGGGGCGGCCATATGGGCCTGGCCTCGGCACCGGAGATCTATCGCCGCATCGCCGCCGCCGGCGTGACCATCGTCTTCGTCAATACCCGCGCCCAGGCCGAGCTGGTGTTTGCGGCTCTGTGGAAGTTGAACGAGGACGGCCTGCCCATCGCGCTGCATCACGGCAGCCTGACCGTCGAACAGCGCCGCAAGGTCGAGGCCGCGATGGCCGCCGGAAAACTGCGCGGCGTGGTCGCCACCGCCTCGCTCGACCTCGGCATCGACTGGGGCGATGTGGACCAGGTCGTCCAGGTCGGCGCGCCCAAGGGCGTCTCGCGGCTGCTGCAACGGGTGGGCCGCGCCAATCACCGCATGGACGAACCCTCCATGGCCATGCTGGTACCGGCCAATCGCTTCGAGGTGATCGAATGCATGGCCTCCATCGAGGCCGTGGCCGCCGGCAAGCAGGATGGTGAGGCGCCACGCCCGGGCGGGCTCGACGTGCTGGCCCAGCATATCCTGGCCATGGCCTGCCACGCGCCCTTCCACCCCGATATCCTCTATGCCGAGGTGACTCGCGCGGCACCCTATCATGACCTGTCGCGGCGCGATTTCGACGACACGCTGCGCTTCGTCGAGGATGGCGGCTACGCCCTGCGCAGCTACGAGCGCTTCGCCAAACTCTTCCGCGACGCCGAGGGCCTGGTGCATATCCGCGGCCCCGCCGTCGCCCGGCAGCTGCGGATGAACCTCGGCACCATCGTGGAGACGCCACTCGTGAAGGTGCGCATGCGCGGCGGCCCCTATCTCGGCGAGGTGGAGGAATGGTTCATCTCCACCCTGCGCGCCGGCGACAATTTTCTCTTCGCCGGCCAGGTGCTGCGCTTCGAGGCGATGGAGGCGACCGCCGCCGTGGTGTCGCGCGGGGCCGAGGGCCAGCCCCGCGTGCCCGCCTATGCCGGCAGCCGCATGCCGCTCACCACCTATCTCGCCGCCGAGGTGCGGGCCATCCTGCACGATCAGTCCCGCTGGCACGCGCTGCCCGATGAGGTGCGGGAATGGCTGGCCATGCAGGCGCTGCGCAGCGTGCTCCCCGCGCCCGATGAATTGCTGGTGGAGGTCTTTCCGCGCGGCGAAAAATTCTTCCTCGTCGCCTATTGCTTCGAGGGGCGGCTCGCGCACCAGACCCTGGGCATGCTGATCACCAAGCGCATGGAGAAACTCGGCTACGGCCCGCTCGGCTATGTCGGCACCGATTACGTGCTGGCGGTGTGGAGTGCCTTCGAGCCCACCGATGTGAACCCGCTCTTCGAGGAGGACATCCTGGGCGAGGAGCTGGAGGAATGGATCAATGAAAGCTCCATGCTCCGCCGCACGTTTCGCAATATCGCCACCATCGCAGGGCTCATCGAAAAGCATCATCCGGGGCTGGAGAAATCCGGTAAGGCCATGACCGTGAATGCCGACCTGATCTACGACGTGCTGCGCCGGCACGAGCCCGACCACATCCTGCTCCGCGCCACCCGCGCCGAAGCGGCCGCGGGGCTGACCGATATCGGCCGCATCGCCGCCCTGCTGGCGCGGGTGCGGAAAAACATCCGCCATGTCCGGCTCGACCGTGTCTCGCCGCTCGCGGTCCCCGCGCTGATCGAGGAGGGCCGCGAATGGGTCGCCGGCGGCGCCGAGGATGCGCTGCTGGCCGAAGCCGCGGCCCTGGTGCATGACGCGACCGATGGCGCCGAGATGTTTTCCGAATTGCTGGCCGAGGTGACCGAGGACCATATGCCCAAGCGCCACCGCGACACGCCGAAGGCGCCGCGGCGCAACCGGTTCATCCGCGCGGCGCCCAAGGCTGCACGGCGATGATGGTTCGCGCCGCAGGGAGGGCTTTGCCCTCCCCGCACCCCACCCACCAAAGGCCGAAAGGCCTTTGGAAACCAATTCATGGGAAGTTGGGGGGAGGGGCCAGGAGCGCCCGCGCCGCCAGCGCTCCCGCCCCGCCCCTCCCCCCAACTTCCCATAACACCCGGGATCAAAGGGCCTTTCGGCCCTTTGCGGGAGGGGTGTGGGGAGGGCAGGGCCCTCTCCACGGCGCCGCCCCATGATCGCAGCGCCCCTGCACATCGCCGGCGAGCGGCTGATGCTCTGCCCCTCCGGCGTGCTGCTCTGGCCGGCCCGGCGCCTTTTGGCGGTGGCCGACCTGCATCTGGAGAAGGGCAGCCACCACGCCGCCCGCGGCCGCATGCTGCCGCCCTACGACACGCGCGAAACCCTGGCCCGGCTCGCCCAGGCGCTGCGCCGGCACGCGCCCGCCCGGGTGGTCCTGCTGGGCGACAGCTTCCATGACGCCGCCGCGGCGAACCGCATGGCGCCGGAGGATGCCGCCCTGCTGGCGCGCGCGCTCAAGGGGTTGGAGGTGGTCTGGGTGCTGGGCAATCACGACCCTGTGCTGCCCGCGCAGCTTCCGGGTGAGGCGCTGGAGAGCCTGACGCTCGGCCCGATCACCTTCCGCCATATCGGCGGCGCGGCGCTGGCCCGCCATGGCGAGGCCGAGATCAGCGGCCACTACCATCCCAAGGCCAGCCTGCAGACCCGCGCCGGCCCGATCTCCCGGCCCTGTTTCCTGGCCGAGCCGCGCCGGGTGGTGCTGCCGGCCTTCGGCGCCTTCACCGGCGGGCTCGACGTGCGTGACCCCGCCATGGCCGGCTTCGCGCCCCGCGGCGGGCGCGTGTTCCTGCTGGGGCGCGACCGGCTGCACTCCGCGCCGGTCGGCCCCAACCGGGCCGTGGCTATTTGAGCAGCGCCACATCGATGGGCAGGATGATCCCGTTCGAGGCCAGCACCATCGGCGTCAGGATCGTGGCCGGGCGCGGCAGGTTGAGCCCGCCGACGCCGGGGCCTTCCTGGTCGGCCAGCGTCACCTGCAGCGTGTTCTGCGCCGAGCGTTCGACCTTCAGCCCGGTGCCGTTGCGGCTGCGCAGCAGCGTGCGCGGCGCGGTGAAGCTGGCCGGCGGATGAATGCCATCGACGATATGCAGGTTGACCAGCGCGGCGAGGCCAACCGGATTGCTGGCGGCGGGGGTCGAGAATGTCGGCGCTGCGCTCAACTCGGCCCGCAGATTGGCGGGGATGGTGTCCACCCCCGCATCGGTTGGCGCAAAGACGGTGAACTGGCCGGCACCGCGAAGCAGGTTGAGCGCCGCGCTGCGCTGCAGCAGCACCAAGAAGCTGCCAAATCGGCCATCGGCCGTCATGGCGTCAGGGATCGCGGCATTGGGCTCCGGTGCGGCCACCTGTGCCCGCAGGATGGCAGGCGTCGCGAGTGAGAGGGCGGCGGTGGCTAGGATGGTGCGGCGAAGGGCCATGATCGGAATTCCCATGTGTGTTGCGATGGCGCTGGAACGCCCGGCACCGCCACGGGTTGCGAGCTTTCCATGCTCCGCACGGGGTCCATGCTCCGCATGAAGGCCATGCTCCGGCTTGGGGGAAGCGACGGGCTGGCCTAAAGAACCGGGATGACCCTCAACATCCTGTGGTTCCGGCAGGATCTGCGCCTGGCCGACAACCCCGCCCTGCATGCGGCCGCGTCCGGCCCGGTCCTGCCGGTTTTCATCCGCGACGACGCGGCCGCCGGCGCCTGGGCGCATGGTGCGGCGCAGCGCTGGTGGTTGTATCATTCGCTGGCGGCACTGCTGGCCGGGCTGCGCGCGCGCGGGCTGGAGCTGCTGCTGCTGAAGGGCGATGCGGTGGCGCTGCTGGCCGATCTCGCCGCCCGCAGCGGTGCAGGGGCGATCCATGCCGCCCGGCTCTACGAGCCATGGGCGCGCAGCCGCGACGCGCGTCTGGCGGAGGCGCTGCCGCCGGGTTGCCGCCTGAGCCTGCACAGCGGCGCGCTGTTGCACGAGCCGCACCGCATCCGCACCGGCCAGGGCAATCCCTATGCCGTCTATACGCCCTTTTCCCGCGCAATTTTTGCGCTGGGCGAACCGCCGCCGCCGCTGCCGGTGCCCGCCCTCACCGCCGCCCCGCGCCAGGCGGGCCTGGCGCTGGAGGCGCTGGAACTGCTGCCGCGCCGCGATTGGGCCGATGGTTTCCCTGGCCATTGGAGCCCGGGCGAGGTCGGCGCCGCCGCCCGCCTCGCGCGGTTTTCCGCCCCCGCGCTCGCCGCCTACGACCATGACCGCAACCTGCCCGGACAGCCCGGCGGCACCTCGGGCCTGTCGCCGCATCTGCGCTTCGGCGACATCTCGCCCCGCCAGGTCTGGCACGCCGCCCGCGCTGCAGGCGCCGCGGGGCCGCACACTTTTCTCAAGGAAATCCTCTGGCGCGAATTCGCCCATCACCTGCTCTGGCACCGCCCGGAAATGCCCGAGGCGCCGCTGCAAAAAAGCTTCGAACACTTCCCCTGGCAGCCCGATGCGCGCTTCCTGCGGGCCTGGCAGCGGGGCGAGACCGGCTATCCCATCGTCGATGCCGGCATGCGCCAGCTCTGGGCCACCGGCTGGATGCACAACCGGGTGCGGATGATCACCGCGAGTTTTCTGGTCAAGCACCTGCTGCAACCCTGGCAGGATGGCGAGGCCTGGTTCTGGGACACGCTGGTGGATGGCGACCTCGCCGCCAACAGCGCCTCCTGGCAATGGGTGGCGGGCTGCGGGGCCGATGCCGCGCCGTATTTCCGCGTGTTCAACCCGGTGCTGCAGGGCGAGAAATTCGACGCCGACGGCGCCTATACCCGCGCCTGGGTGCCGGAGGTGGCGGGGCTGCCGGCGAAATTCCTGCACCAGCCCTGGAATGCGCCCCGGCCGCCGGCCGGCTATCCCCGCCCCGTCATCGAGCATGCCGCCGGCCGCGCCCGCGCGCTCGCCGCCTATGCGGCGCTGCGGCAGGCCGCCTGAATGCTCCACACCGACCCGCTTCGCCTGCGTGAGCGTGGCTATGCCGGGCTGCGGGTGGTGGGCGACGTGCATGGCGATGCCCGCGCCTTCGAGGCGGCGGCCGCGGGTGCGCATGCGCAAAAATTCTTCCTGCTGCAATTGGGCGACCTGACCGATGGCGGGCCGGACAGCCCCGGCGTGCTCCGCCGCATCTTCGGGCTGATCGATGACGGCGCCGGGCTCTTCCTGCTCGGCAATCACGAGCACAAGCTGCGCCGCGCGCTGACCGGCACCCGGCTGCGCGGCCCCTCGGAGGGGCTCGACCGCACGCTGGACCAGCTGGCCGCAGCACCCGACGGCGCGGCACTCAAGGCCCGCGCTTTGGATGAGGTGGCCCGCGCGCCGGCCTGGCTGCGCCGTGGCCAGGCCGTCTTCGTTCATGCCGCCTTCCACCCGGCCATGCTGCACACCGCGCCGCCGCCCGATGCCGGCGCGCGCAAGCCGGAGCCGCCGGTGACCCGCGCCCTCTACGGCCAGGTCGCCGCCGGGCTCCAGCGCGATGGTTTTCCCGAGCGACTGCTGCATTGGGTCGATACCATCCCCGCCGGCATCACCACCTATTGCGGCCATGACGTGCGCAGCACCGATGGCCGCCCGCTGCGCATGCAGGGCCGCGCCGGGGGGGAGGTGGTGTTCCTCGACACCGGCGCGGGCAAGGGCGGGCATCTCTCCTGGATCGACCTGCCGGTTTGAGGCTTGCGGGATGGCGGCGTCTCCTCTCATCCTGCGGCAAAGACAAACGAGGAAACCTTCATGTCGTTCAGCCGCCGCGCAGCCCTGGCCGCGCCCGCCCTCCTGCTCGCCGGCCATGCCCATGCGGCCTGGCCCGAGCGCAGCATCAACCTGGTGGTGCCCTTCGGCCCGGGCTCGGCCAATGACGTCATCGCCCGGCTGACCGCGCCGCATCTCAGCCGCGCCTGGGGCCAGACGGTGGTGGTGAATAATGTGGTCGGCGCCGCCGGCACCATCGGCGTGGATCGTGTTGCCAAAAGCGCGCCGGACGGGCTGACCCTGGCGCTGACCGCCGATGCCGCGATCGTGGTGCGGGTCTCGATGAGCCCGCGGCCGCCCTATGACCCGCTGACCGATCTGGCACCGATCTCCCAGCTCGGCCGCACGCCCAATATCCTGGTGGTCAGCAATGCCACCCCATATACAAGCCTGGCGCAGGTGGTGGAGGCGGCGCGCGCGCGCCCCGGCACGCTCAGCTTCGCCCATATCGGCGCCGGCACCTCACAGCATATCGGCGGCGAATTGCTGAACCAGCTGGCCGGCATCGAGCTGACCGGCGTCGCCTATAATGACGGCGGCGCGCAGTTGCAGGATGTGATCGCCGGCCGGGCGACGATGACCTTCGCCAATGTCGTGACCGCGGTGCCGCGGCTGCGCGACGGCAGTTTCCGTGCGCTGGGGGTTTCCAGCCCCGAGCGCATCCCCTCGCTGCCCGAGATCCCGACCATCGCCGAGCAGGGCTTCCCCGGCTTCAACGCCGTGGCCTGGCTCGGCCTCATCGCCCGCGCCGGCACGCCGGCCGATGTGCTCGCGCGGATACAGCGCGACATGGCGGCGGCGATGGCCCAGCCCGATGTCGCGGCGCGGCTGAGCGATCTGGGGGTGCAGCTGGTGGGCAGCACGCCGGAGCAATTCGCCGCCCTCATCCGTTCCGAAATCCCGCGCATGGCGGGCGTGTTGGAGCGCGCCGGGCTGCGCGCCCAATAGGGCGCTTAGCCGGCCAGCAAGGGGTCCAGCTTGCCGGCGCGGTCGAGCGCCATCAAATCGTCGCAGCCGCCGATATGCCGGCCATCGATGAAAATCTGCGGCACCGAGGTGCGACCGCCCGAGCGGGCATGGGCCTGCCGCCGCGCCTCGCTGCCATTGGGCGCGTTATGCTCGGTCACATCAGCGCCCTTCTTCGCCAGCAGCGCCATCGCGCGGTCGCAATAGGGGCAGAAATTCTGGGTGTAGATTTCGACGCTGGCCATGACCCGCGAATTGGCTTCGCCAGCCCACCCCGTCAAGCCCACCCCACGGTTCAGGCCCGCATGAGCAGCGCCGATATCAGCCCCAGCCCGGCCAGCAGCAGCAGGGCCGCGCCGGCGAAGCGGGCGAGTTCGGCCGGGCCGAGGATCGGCGCGGGCTCGGCCTCCGCCGTGTCGGTCGGCCGCGGCTCATGCCCCGGGGCATGGGCATGGTCGGGGAAGAGACGTTCGTCATCGAGGGTGAATCGGGAATGCGGCATGGCCCCTTCATGCCCGCCGCACCTTGCCCAATGCTGAAGCGGCGGGGAAATTTCATGGCCTTGCCCGGCCCGGTGCCGCGACACGCGCCGCCGCTAGCACCTCCACCGCCGCGGCGCCGGCGGCGAGCAGCGCCTCGGTGCAGGCATCGGCGGTGGCGCCCGAGGTCAGCACATCGTCGATCAGCAGCACCCGCCGGCCGGCCAGCAACCCCGCGCGGCGGGGCGCGACATGGAAGGCGCCGGCCACCGCGGCGCGGCGGGCCTGCGCGCCCAGCTCGCCCAGCGGCGCGGTGCGGCGGCCGCGGCGCAGCGCATCCGGCGCCCACGGCTTTCCAGCCCGCGCCGCCAGCAGCCGGGCCAGCAGGGCGGCCTGGTTGTAGCGGCGGCTGAGCAGCCGGCGCCAATGCAGCGGCACCGGCACCAGAATATCCGCCCGCGCCAGCAACCCCGCCCCGGCGCGGGCCATATGGGCGGCGAGCGGGGCGGCCAGCTCCGTCCGGTCGGCATGCTTGAAGGGCAGCACCAGGGCGCGCGCGCCGTCATCATAGAGCAGCGCCGCCCGGGCGGCGGCGAAGCGGTGCGGCCGCGCCTCGCAGGCCTCGCAGCGGGCGAGCCCGGCGAAGGGCATCGGCAGCCCGCAGCCATCGCAGACCGGATCGGCGATAAAGTTCAGCTTGCGGAAGCAATCCAGGCACAGCGTGCCCTGGTCGGACACCGCGCCATCGCAGGTCAGGCAATGCGGCGGCAGCGCCGTGTTCAGCAGAAAACCGCCCAGGCGTTTCAGCGCCCGGGCGGCCGGTTGGATCAGCCGCTCAGAGCTGCCCGAACCGGGCATCGCCATCGCGTGCGACCTCGTGCACGAGGTCGATCTCCCAGGAGAGATAGGCATGCATCGCCGCCTCCACGCCCGAATTGCGATCATAGGGGCGGAGGTAGAAGTCGATGCAATCGGCATCGGCGGGGATGGTCCGGTCGGCCGCGATGGGCATGCCCGCCGCGCGCCAGGCCGCGGTGCCGCCTTCGAGCACCCGCACCGGGGCGGCGGTCAGCCCGCGCAGCTCGGGCACGGCGAGATGGGCGAGGGCGGGGTTGGGTGCGGTGACCACCACCAGCGAGGCCTCGGGCGGCAGGGCGGGCAGGCGGGTCCGCACGCCCCAGATCGCGCCGGGGATATGCCCTGCGCGGAAATCCACGCTGCGGGCGAGGTCGATCACCACCGCCCCGCCCTGGCCGCTCTGCGCCGCCGCCAGTTCGGCGACCGTGACGCCGGGCTGCGGCGTCACCGCGGGGCCGGCGGGGATGCCGGTTTCCAGCGGCCCGGATGCGCCTTCGAGCACATGCACCTCCCAGCCGCCCATCAGCCGCAGCCAGGCCGCCGACATCTTTGCCCGCGCGGTATTGCCCATATCGGTGAGAATGATGCGGGCATGGCGCACCGCCACCCATTGGTCGGTGGCCTGGATGAGCTGGCCGCCGGGGGCATGGCGGAAGCCGGGGAGGTGGCCGGCGGCATATTCCTCGGGCGCGCGGACATCGAGGAAATAGGTGGTCCGGCTGGTATCGGCCTGCAGCGCGGCGAGCGCCGATGCCGGCAGGCTCCGCACCCCGGTGGAGGCGGCGAAGGCGTTGGCACGGCTCAGCGCCAGATCGGCGCTGGCCGGCGTGCCCGGCGCATAGCTGCGGCTCTGCCCGCGCTCGCAGGTGAAACCCGCCAGCTCCCAGCCCATGGTGCCGTTGCGCAGCGCCACGATGCGGTTGGGCACACCGGCGCGCCGCAGGCTTTCCGCGCCCATGATGCTGCGGGTGCGTCCCGCGCAATTCACCACGATGGTGGTGCCGGGGTCGGGCGCGATGTCGCCGATGCGATAGACCAGTTCGCCGCCCGGCACGTTGATCGCGCCTGGGATGGTCATCCGATGAAACTCATCCATCGGCCGGCTGTCGAGGATGACCATGTCCTGGCCGCTGTCGATGAGCGCTTGCAGCTCCGGAGGGTCCAGGCTTTCGGTGTGGTAGTGGTGCTCGGCCCATTCGCCGAAGGCCTTTGAGGGCACGTTCACGCCGGAGAAGACGACGTAGCCGGCCTCACCCCAGGCCGGCGTGCCGCCGGCCAGCACGTTCACATCGGTGCAGCCCATGGCGCGCAGCACATCGGCCAGCCGGGCCGCATGCTCGCCGCCGCCATCGACGCAGACCACCCGCGTGGCCGGGTTGGGCAGCAACCCGGGTGCCCGCAGCGGCGCCTGGGAGAGCGGGCAGGGCACCGCCCAGAAGATGTGGGCGGCGCCAAACTCCCCCTCCTCGCGCGCATCGAGAATGGCGAGTTCGCGACCGTCGCCGATCCAGGATTTCAGCGTGGCGGGGGAGATCATCGGCTCAGGCCTTCGCTTCGGCCGAGGGCTTCATGAAGTTCTTGTTGTAGGGGACGATCACCCCGTCCAGCCCATAGGCGCGCCGCTCATCCAGCCGGTCCAGCGCCAGGCCGTACATGTGCAGGTGGCGTGTCGGCACCGTGCCGGTGGTGTGGATGGAATGGATGGCGTCGGGCATCAGGCAGATGCCGCGCCCCGGTTCGACCATCACCTGATGGTCCTCCACCACCTCGCAATGCTCGGGGTCCTGGCCGTTGTCGAGGCGGCGATAGACCCGGTTCAGCTCTTGCCCATCGACGGCGACGACGACGGCCCAGGTGGTGTGGTCATGCGGCTTGGTCTCATTGCCGGGGTTGAGCGCGTTGAGGTAGAGCGCGAAGCGGCCGCCCGCATCCTCCTGCAGGGGGTAGCGGTTGGCGCCCTTCTCGCCATTGGGCGGCGGCGGGAATTCGGCCGAGGGGAAGAGGTGTTCCTGCGCGGCCAGGCCCATCAATTCGTCGCGGATGCGGCTGAGGTTGTCTGGCGTCACGCCTTCGGCCTCGATGGCGCGGATGCGGTCGATGGTGCTCGCGACATGGGCGGCGCGGGCGGCTTTGGTGTCATGGATGTTCATGGGCGTTCTCCTGAATGGCGTGGCGCGAGCTTAAGCCCGGTGGCGGCGCGATGGGAACCGTCATGGCGGCGCCATCCAGCGGCGGATCACAGCCCCCGGTCCCGCCTTTCCATTTTGACCTCGCCTCGTGCACCCGGCGCCGTTAAAGTAAACCGACTGTGAGTTGGAAGGGCGGACCAGACGATGGCGACCATCAACTGCACCAGCGGCAATGATTTCATTGTCCCGGGCTATCTGTCGCCCGGCGTGACCGGCGGCGCCCTCACCAATCTCGGCGACGTCATTTTCGGGTTCGGCGGCAATGACCAGATCGGCGGCGGCGCCGGTCCCGATACGATTTATGGCGGCAGCGGCAGCAACACGCTCTACGGCAACAATGGCCACGACTATTTTTACGACTAAGGCGGCGTCGACAGCTATGTCGGTGGCAGCGGCTTCGACATCGTCAAGTATTTTGAGAGGTTCATCTTCGATCTGGTCTCGGGACGCGAGTTTACAATCGGCGTGGTCGTCGACATGGCCAATCCCGCCAATAACACCTACGACGCCGTCGGCGACTTCTACCAGGAGATCGAGGCGATCATCGGCACCGATGGTGCCGACAGCATCACCGGCGATGCATTGGCCAACCAACTCCTGGGCGGCGGCGGTGATGACACCCTCAAGGGTGGGCTGGGGAACGACACGCTGCTGGGCGGTGACGCCGCCGACCTGCTGATCGGCGGCGCCGGAGCCGATTGGCTCGATGGCCTCGCCGGGTCCGATACCGTCACCTTTGCCTATCTCACCGCCGGCATCACCATCAACCTGAACAACTCCGCCCTGAGCACCGGCGACGCCAAATTCGATTACTTCAGCGGGATCGAACGCCTGATTGCCACCGCCTATGACGACATCATCGTCGACCCCGGCGCTACAAGCGACTTCCAGACCATCGAGGGCGGCGATGGCAATGACCTTTTCTATGCCAGCACGCCCGGCAATATCGCCCAGCCCAGATTTCTGGGCGGCGCTGGCGATGACCAAGTCTACGCCTTCTCTGAATTCAACATTCAATCCGACGGCGGTCCGGGGATCGATACCGTCTGGGGCGGCACCGCCAACAAGTCGTACATCCTGCCAATCAACTTCGAGTTCGGCCGCCTCTATGGCGATGCCAACTTCATGTCCTCTAGCGGTCAGGGCCAGCAGCTCTTTGCCAATCCGCTCGTGGCCAGCAGGTTGAACGGCTTTATACACGAGGAAGTGCTGTGGGGAGACGTCAAGGACGACGGGCTGTATGGCGCCGGCGGCAATGACACCATCCATGGCGGGGGAGGCAACGATACCGCCATATTCCTCTACGAACTGGCCGGCCAGCGCGTCGGGATGCGCGATGGCGTCACCGTCATCAAGGGCTTCGAAGGCGAGGACCAGATCCGCGAGGTCGAGTTGTTCAAATTCGGTGGCGCGGCAGCGACATCCCTCGCCAGCCTGCAATCCAGCCCCTTCCTGGAGCAACTCTTCGTCCAGGCCGTGGCCAATGGGCCGACCGACTACCGCCTCGGCGAGATCTATGACGGTCCGGTGGCGGGCCTGGCCTACCAGCTCCTGGGCAGGGAAACCGGCGAGACCGTCCTGGGCACCGGACGGGCGGATTTCATCAACACCCTGGGCGGGGTGGACGCGGTGGATGCCGGCGCCGGCAATGACGTGATCGATGGCGGCACCGGCTCGAACTTCCTCACCGGCGGGACGGGGGTCGATACCTTCTTTCTCGACGGCCGCGGCTATACCAGCTCCTGGTCCACCATCACCGACTGGCAGCCGGGCGAGACGGTCGCGGTCTTCGGCTACAAGCCCGGGATCAGCACGATGTCCTGGTTCGAGGGGGCCGGCGCGCCGGGCTATACCGGCGTCACCATGCATGCCGATCTCGATGGCATCGGCGGCATCGAGACCTCGGTGACCTGGTCCGGCCGGACCCGGGCGGACCTGCCCACGCCGCTGGCGTTGGAAGGCCTGCTCTGGTTCATCTGAGGCGCAACACCGCCGCCGCCCCCAACCCCGCCAGCAACCCCCAGTCGGTCCGGGGGCGACTTTCGTGGCGACGTGCCTCGCCGCGCCCCCCCCACCCCGAACACGGCAGGCCCGAAGGCGCAGGTGATCACGCACAACGCCGCCGGCACCGGCGGCTTCTCATCGGCCACGGCAGCGCGGGGCTCGGCAAAGGCGGGAATGGCTGTGGACGGCGTCACAAGGCGGTTGCTGGCCGGTGACGATCACCGCGCAGCCGCCATATGTCCTGGCGAGATCGCGCGGCACTTGGTAACCTTTTTTTGAAACGAGAAGGGGGCTTGGGCCATGGCGACCATCACCGGCACAAGCGGCAATGACTTGATCGTGCCCGGTGCCAGCTCCGCCGGCGTAACAGGCGTCGTCACCAACTTTGGGGACATCATTTTCGGTCTTGACGGCAATGACCAGATCGGCGGCGGCTCCGACTGGGACACCATCTTTGGCGATAATGGCAACGATGTCCTATTCGGCAATAACGGTGAAGACGACCTATATGGCGACGACGGCAATGACTACATCTCCGGCGGCCAAGGTTGGGATCGCCTCCGGGGTGGCCGCGGGAACGATACTTTGTTTGGCGATGCCGGGGATGATTTTTTTTACACAGATCAAGGTGCTGATAGTTATTTCGGTGGCAGCGGGTATGACATAGTTAGTTATTTTGCCCCATTGGGTAGAGTAACATTTATCATTGACATGATCAATGCGGCGAACAGTTATGGCGACGCCCTAGGCGATACATTCGTCGATATTGAAGGAATTCGCGGCGCATCGGCGAACAACCTGATCACCGGCAACGCCGAGGCCAACGTGCTGGTCGGCCAGGAATACGAGGACACGCTGATCGGCGGGGCTGGCGATGACACACTGCGTGGCGGCGGTGGCGACGACGTGCTTTTCGGCGGGGCGGGCGGGGATCAGCTGGATGGCGGCACAACAGGCGGCACAGGCACCGACACAGTGAGCTTTGCCTATCTCACCGCCGGCATCACCATCAACCTGCGCGACTCCGCCCTGAGCACCGGCGACGCCAAATTCGATGTCTACAGTTTCATCGAACGCCTGATTGCCACCGCCTATGACGACATCATTTTCGACCACGGCGGTGCTAGCTCCTTCCTGACCATCGAGGGCGGCGACGGCAATGACCTTTTCTATGCCAGCACACCTCCCAGCAGCCTCTTCCCCCAGCAAAGGTTTCTGGGCGGCGCTGGCGATGACCAAGTCTGCGCCTTCACTCAACTTAGACTTGATTCCGACGGCGGTCCGGGGATCGATACCATCTGGAGCGATTCGGCACGCCTGACGTATGTGCCCCCCGGTTTTGAGATCGCCCGCCTGTTCGGCTCGGGCACCAGCCTGAAGACGGATTATGCCGGCGTGCAACTCGTCGCCAACGCGGCCCTCGCTTCCACCCTCACCGGCCATGCAGGGGCGGATGTGTTCTGGGGCAGTGGCTTCGCCGATACCCTGGAAGGCCTCGCCGGCGACGACACCTTCTATGGCCAGGGTGGCGCGGACCAGTATCGCGGTGGGCTGGGCAATGACCAGTACGTGATCTCGGACGCGAACCAGCTCATCACCGAACTCGCCAATGAGGGGACCGACACCGCCTGGGTCGCGGTCAATGGCTACGTCATGGCGGGAAATGTGGAGATCGGCCGCCTTTCCGGCGATGCCACCCAGCTCCAGGGCTTGGGCGGCGGCGAGGATCTGGTGGCCAATGCGCTGCTCGGCGGCAGCCTCTTCGGCAATGGCGGCAATGACGTGCTCTGGGGCAGCCAATTCGCCGACACGCTCGATGGTGGCGCGGGCGATGATATCTTTCGGGGGCAGGGCGGTGCCGACCGCTATGTCGGCGGCCTGGGCAATGACCAGTATGTGGTGCTGGACGCTGCCGTGACCATCATCGAGGCGCTTGGCGAGGGCTATGACACGGTCTGGGTCGGCCTCGCCGCCAATACCGATCTTACCCTGGCCGCGAACACCGAGCGCGGCAATCTCAGCGGCCTGGCCAATCGGCTGACCGGCAATGGCCTGGACAATGTGCTGGTGGGCGATGCGGTGTCGAGCCGGCTCGATGGCGCGGGCGGCGATGACACGATTTATGGCTCGGTCTTCGCCGATACACTGACAGGGGGCGCCGGCAACGACATCCTCTATAGTTATGGCGGCGCCGACCGCTTCATCTACGCCGCCCCCGGCTGGGGCTTCGACCAGATCGCCGGCTTTGACCGCGCGGGCGGCGCCAAGCTGGATTTCCGCGGCTCGAGCATCACCTTCCCCCAGCTCACGCTCACCACCGGCGGCGGCAATGGCCAGGCCGCCTTTGGCGATTCGGCGGTGCTGGTCTATGGCGTGGGCAGCCTCACCGCAGCCGATTTCCTGTTCTGAGCACCGCCGCCGCCCCCAGCCCCGCCAGCAACCCCCAAAACGCCGCGCCCACGCCGAACACGCTCAGCCCCGAGGCGCAGGTGACGAAGCACAGCACCGCCGGCACCCGCAGCCGCTCATCCGCCACCGCCCCCTGCAGCGCGCCCGACATGCTGCCCAGCAAAGCCAGCCCCGCCACCGCCTGGATCAGCACCGGGGGCGCCAGCGCCACCGCCGCCGCCGCCACGCCGGCGAAGAGCGCCCAGGCCATGTAGCCGAACCCATTGGCGCAGGCCGCTATCCAGCGCCGCGCGGGGTCGGGATGCGCCTCCGGCCCCGCGCACATCGCCGCCGTGATGGCGGCGAAATTGATCATCTGCCCGCCCGCCAGCGCGCCCAGCGCGCTTGCCCCCCCGGTCGCCAGGAACACGCCCCTTGTATCCGGCCGATAGCCGAAGGCCCCCAGCACCGCGATCCCCGGCACGTTCTGCGACGCCATGGTGACCAGGAAGAGCGGCACGCCGATGCCCAATACGGCGCCGATCTCAAAGCGTGGTGCCACGAAGACCAGCCCCGGCGCGGCGCCGGCCATGCCCCCCTCGGGCCAGGGCAGCAGCACCGCCACCAGCACCGCCGCCACCCCCACCGCCGCCGGCACGGCCCAGAGCCTGGCCAGGCGCAGCATCACCAGCCAGACCAGCACCACCGGAAGTGCTATGCCCGGCACCACCCCCACCGCGCGGGCCGGCGCCACGCAGAGGTCGAGCAGCACGCCCGCCAGCATGGCATTGGCGATCGGCGCGGGTATTCCCTCCACCGCCCGCAGCAGCGGCCGCCACAGCCCGGCGAGCATGATCAGCAGGCCCGAGACGATGAAGGCGCCCACCGCCACGGCAAAACCGCCTTCGGGGGCCGCGGTCGCCACCAGCAGCGCCGCCCCGGGCGTCGACCAGGCGATGGCCACCGGCATGCGGGTGCGAAAGCTGAACCAGGCCCCCAGCGCCCCCATGGCGAAGGTGATGATGGTCAGCCCCGAGGCGGCCTGGGCCGGCGTCGCCCCCATCGCGGAAAACCCCTGCAGCACCACGGTGAAGGAGGAGGTGAAGCCGACAAAACTCGCCAGCAGCCCGAGCAGAATGGGCTGCAGCATCAGGGCCTGAGCTCGATCCGGCCCAGCACCGTCGCCGCCTCGCGCGAGAGCCGCAGCATCGTGCCATCCCGCCACAGCGGCAGCATGTCCCCCCAATGCGCCGACACGGGATGGCCGGACTGGCCGGTGCCGATCACCGCCAGCAGCCCGTCGGGCACCGACATGTCGGCCACCAGCCGCAGCCCCGCGCCATGCATATTGGTATAGCCGGCGCTGCCGCCGAAGCCGCCGCGCGGCGTGCCGCGCAGCACCGTCTGGCCATCCCCGGCGCTGGGCACCGAAAGCCTCGTCATGTCCCGCAGCAGCGGGATGAAACGCAGCAGCGGGTGCTCGAAGACCGCGGGATGCGCCACCCCCCAGCTCCAGGCCGCGGGGTCGGGTCCATGGGTCGCGGCCAGCTCCGCCATCGCGGCCTCCAGCGCGCGGGCGGCCAGTGCCGCGCAATCCGGCCGGCACCACCGCGGCGCCTCGCCCGCTAGCAGGAAGCCCAGGAATTCGGGCGAGGCCGCGCTCTCCGGCGCCCCCCCCTCGCGCAGCGCAAGCAGCAGGAAATGCCGGGCCCAGGCATTCCAGATCAGCGGCTGCGGCTTGCCCGCCGCCATCTCGCCCTCCCAGGCGGTGAAGAGCTCGCGCGCGATCATCGCCGGCCCGCTGACCGCAAGCCCGCGCAGCAGCGGCAGGCTGGCCTGGGCGAGCGGCGAGACGGCATCGAGCTGCATTCCCGCCATCACCGCCGCATTCGGCCGCGGATTGGCGTCTAGCAGTTCATGGATGCGGCGGAAGCGCCAATCCCCCGGCCAGTCCCGGCCGAGAAAGGCGGGATGATCGGGCGGCGCCACGCGGTTGTTGGCATTCACCAGCCGCCCGCTCTCGGGTTCCACGCGATGCGGCAGTTCCGCGAAGGGCAGAAAACCATCCCAGCCATGCCGGCCATCCTCGCCGGGCACCGGCATCGATCCATCGCCCGCCCGCCGCCGCGGAATCCGCCCGGTGATGAACATGCCGATGCCGCCCGCCCGCTCGGCCACCATCAGGTTCTGCGAGGGGCTGGTGATGCGCGCGGCCGCCTCACCCGCCGCCGCCACCGAGCCGGCGCGGTTGAGCATCACCAGCCCCTCCGCCGCACTGTCCTGCGGCGCCAGATTGGCCATGGCCACGGCCAGCACGGTGCCGTCGCGCCGGCGGGTTTCGTCGAGGTCCGAGATCACCGGCCCATGCCTGGTCTGCCGGATGCGCAGGACATGCGGGCCTGCGCCGCGCACGCGGATCAGCTCGTCGCGGCTGTCGAAGTTGCGCGGCCCATCCTCGGTCGCATAGCGCTCGTCATCGATCTCGCGCTCGATGAAGACATCCTGGGTATCGGCATGGGTGGTGGTGAAGCCCCAGGCGATGTTCTCATTGCGGCCGATCACCACCATGGGCACGCCGGGGCTGGTGGCGCCGGCGCGGAACCGCCCGCCCGGCAGGTCGATGCGCGCGAGATACCACAGCACGGGCGCGGAAAAACCCAGATGCGGGTCGGCCGCCAGCATGGCGCCGCCGCTGCCGCTGGCCCGCGCACTCAGCGCCCAGGCATTGCTGGCGGAGGCAGGCAGTGGCGCGTCCTCGCCAAAGCGCGGGATCTGCCGCAACAGACCCGACAGATCGGCCAGCCGGTCCGGCAGCCCGGCCGAGGCATCGGCCGGCCAGAGCTGCCACAGCCGCTCGGCATCGAGGTTGCGGGCCAGTTCGGCGCGCTCGATCTCGGTGCGCCAATTGCCGGAGAGCCACAGCCCCATCACCTTGCCCCAGAGCAGGGAATGCTCGGGCCGCCAGGGCTCCGGCGTGCCGAGTGCGAGGAATTCCGGTGCGATGAAGCGCCCGCGCTCGGCGATGCGGGCATTCACGCCGGCGGCATAGGCGTCGAGGATGGCGCGGGTCTCGGCCGAGAGCCCGCCCAGATCCTCCGCCGCGCGGTCGGCCAGGCCCAGCGTGCGGGTGAAGCGGTCGGCCCGCAGGGCGGCGCTGCCTGCGATCTCGGCCAGCCGGCCCTGCGCGCCGCGGCGCATGAGTTCCATCTGGAACATCCGGTCGCGGGCATGCAGCCAACCCATGGCCATGGCGGCATCCCGCTCGCTGCGCGCGGTGATGCGCGGCACGCCGACCGCATCGAGGCTGATGCCGACCGGCCCGGACAGCCCGACCAATTGCCGCTGCTCATTGGCCTCCGGCAGGGTGGCCCGGACGGCGAGGCCAAGCCCCGCCGCCACGGCAAGGCTGAGCCCCAGCAACCAGCCCAGGACCAGGCGGAGAGGACGAAAACGTAGGGGGCGGCGCCGCATCGGCCCGGAGATAATCCGCCCCGGCGGAATGCGCCAGCACTGTCATTTGACAATGCTTGAACTTGTCCGCCGCCATGCTATGCCTCGGCCACGACCACAAGGACGCCACGTGATGGAAATGCGCTTCGAAACACGTCCCTCGGGCGTGATGCTGATCATCCTGGCGGGGCGGCTCGATATCCAGGGTGCTGCGCGGATCGACCTGCAATTCGCAGCCGTGACAGCCAGCAACAAGGCGGTGGTGGTCGATCTCGGCGATGTCACCTTCCTGGCCTCGATGGGGCTGCGCAGCCTGATGCTCGGTGCCAAGTCGATGCGCAGCAAGGCCGGGCGCATGGTGCTCTATCGCCCGGTGGCCGATGTCGAGGCCGTTCTGGTGACCAGCGGCAGCACCCAGATCATGCCGCTCAGCCATGATCTGGCCGAGGCCGAAGCCCTGGCCATGGCCGCGGCCTGAGCCTGGCGTGATGGGGCCTGACCCGCCCCTCAGCCTGTCCTTCCCGGCGGAATCCGCCTCGCTGCCCTACCTGGCGGCGTGGAGCGCGCAGGCGCTGGAGCAATTGGCGCTGCCCGCCCAGCCCGCCTATGCGCTGGAGCTGTGCATCGAGGAGATGGTCGCCAATATCCTGCTGCATGGCACCAGGGCGGAGGGCGCGATCTCGGTCACCCTCACCATCCTGACCCACCCGCTGCGCCTGGTGGTCGAGGATGACGCTGCGGGTTTCGACCCCACCGCCCAGCCCGAGCCGCCGCCGCCCCTCGATCTCGAGACCGCGCCCATCGGCGGCCGTGGCCTGCCCCTCGTGCGGCGCTTCAGCCAGGGCATGCGCTATGTCCGGGATGCGGGCCGCAACCGGGTGGAAATCCGCATCGCCTGAAGCGCTTGATGGGGCAGGGAGGGGGGGCTCGGCCCGGCTGCTGGGTTGCCTGCTGTTTTTGGCCGGCCGGAATCTTTTAGTGCACGCAATCGATATTTGAGCGAATCCCTGATGTTCCCCGCCGCGGGTCGCACCTAGTGTCCATTCATGATCGTGACACTGCGTGAGGTGGCGAAGGCCGCCGGGGTGCATCCCTCGACCGCATCGCGGGCGCTGAATGCGAGGACGCGCCATCTCGTCAATCAGGAGGTGGCGGCGCGGGTGATGGCGCTGGCCGAACAGCTCGACTACCGGCCCGATGCCGCCGCCTCCGCGCTGCGCTCCGGCCGCTCGCGCCTGGTGGGAACGCTGGTGCCGGGCATCGCCAACCCGGTCTTCGCCCCCATCCTCGCCGGCGCGGCCGAGGTGCTGCGCCGGGGCGGGATGTCGCTCATCGTGGCCGATACCGGCCTGGACAGCGACGCGGCGCTGGAACTCGTGCAGGAGCTGGCGGCGCGCCGGGTGGATGGGCTGCTGCTGGCCACCACCCTGCGCCAGCCCGACCCCAGCATCGAACTGGCCCGTCTGCGCAACATCCCCGTCGTGCTGATCAATCGCGGCCTGCCCGATATCGACTCCGTGATGCCGGACAATGTCGCGGGGGTGGAGCTGGCCCTGCGGCATCTCTGTGGGCTGGGCCATCGCCGGATCGGCTATCTCAGCGGCTTTGCCAATGCCGTCGCCGGCACCGGGCGCCGCGAAACCTTCATCCGGCTGATGCGGGCAGCGGGCCTGTCGGCCGATCTGGTGCAGGAAACCCACCATTTCGACCGCGCCGGCGGCCGCGCCGGCGCCCTGGCGCTGCTGGCCCGCGCGCCTGACATGACCGCGCTGGTCTGCGGCAATGACCTCATCGCCACGGGCGCCTACGACGCGGCGCGCGAGCTTGGCCTGTCGATCCCCGGCCAGCTCTCCGTCACCGGCTTCAACGACCTGCCGCTGATGGACCTGCTGGCGCCGGCGTTGACCTCGGTGCGGGTTGATTTCCACGCGCTGGGAAGCCGAGCGGCGGCGATCCTGCTGGAACAGCTGGAGCGGCGCGGCTTCGATCAGGCGCCGCCCGTGATGGAATACATGCCGGCTGAGCTGATGGTCCGCGGCTCCACCGCCCGCCCGCCGGCCTGAGCGCGCCCCACGGGGCCTTGCCCGGCCGCGCCGGGCGTCCTAAGCGCGGGCAAAGCTTTCCGCCGAGGACATCATGAGCATCATCACCGACATCACCGCCACCGAAGTGCTGGACAGCCGCGGCAACCCCACGGTCGAGGCGGAGGTGCTGCTGGAAAGCGGCGCCCGCGGCCATGCCATCGTGCCCTCCGGGGCGTCCACCGGCGCGCATGAGGCGGTGGAGCTGCGCGATGGCGACAAGTCCCGCTTCGGCGGCAAGGGCGTGCTGACGGCGGTGGCCCATGTCGAGGGCGAGATCCTGGACGCGATCGGCGGCCTGGACGCGGCGGAGCAGTTGCTGATCGACCGGACGATGATCGAGCTCGACGGCACACCGAACAAGGCCCGGCTGGGGGCGAATGCCATGCTGGCGGTGAGCCTGGCGGTGGCCAAGGCGGCCGCGGCCGATCACGGGCTGCCGCTGTATCGCTATGTCGGCGGCGCCTTCGCGGCGACGCTGCCGGTGCCGATGATGAACATCATCAATGGCGGCAAGCATGCCGACAACCCGATCGACATCCAGGAATTCATGATCATGCCGGTGGGTGCGGAGACCTGCTCGGATGCGATCCGCATCGGCGCCGAGTGTTTTTCCGCGTTGAAGAAGGCGCTGCACGACGCTGGGCACAACACCAATGTCGGCGATGAGGGCGGCTTCGCGCCGAATATCGGCTCGGCCGACGAAGCCCTGGGCTTCATCGCCACCGCCTGCGAGAAGGCCGGCCACAAGGTCGGCACCGATATCATGTTCGCCCTCGATTGCGCGGCGACCGAATTCTATCATGACGGCGTCTACAAGCTGGATGGCGAGGGCCGGAGCCTCGATGCCGGCGGCATGGTGGATTACCTCGCCGGGCTCTGCGCCAAATGGCCGATCATCTCGATCGAGGATGGCATGAGCGAGGATGACTGGGCGGGCTGGAAGCTGCTGACCGAGCGGCTGGGCGGCACGGTGCAGCTCGTCGGCGACGACCTCTTCGTCACCAACACCGCCCGCCTGCAGCGCGGCATCGCCAGTGCCACGGCCAATTCCATCCTGGTGAAGGTCAACCAGATCGGCACCCTGTCGGAGACGCTGGAGGCGGTCGAGACCGCCCATCGCGCGCGCTATACCGCGGTGATGAGCCACCGCTCGGGCGAGACCGAGGACAGCACCATCGCCGACCTCGCGGTCGCCACCAATTGCGGGCAGATCAAGACCGGCTCGCTCTCGCGCTCCGACCGGCTGGCGAAGTACAACCGCCTCATCCGCATCGAGCGCGAGCTGGGCAGCACGGCGCGCTATGCCGGGCGGTCCGTCCTGAGGGGTTGAGAACGGGTATTTGAACCCCCCCGTCGATTGAGGCTTGCCATTGGCGACTCGGGGTGATTCTGTAACCGTGGGTTTCCGGGGGTGTCGGGATGTCATTCTGGCGAGGGGTCAAGCGCCGCTTGAAGGCCTTGGTGGCGCCCACGGTCTTTCTGGCGGTGGGAAGCTTTTTCGTCTGGCACACCATTCATGGTGAGCGCGGAACCCTCGCGCGCGAGCGCCGTCAGCACGAGATCCAGACCGCGACCGCCAATCTTGAACTGGCGCGGGCCGACCAGGCGGCGGTGCTGCGCCGGGTGAATGGCCTGCGCGCCGATGGGCTGGACCGTGACCAGCTGGAGGAGCGCGCCCGCGCGCTGCTCAACCTGTCCCAGCCCGGCGAGATCGTGGTGCCCTATCCTCCGGGCCAGCGCCTGTACTGAGCCGCGACGCAACCCACGGATTTTTTTGCCCCTTCGAAACGATTAACCACAAATCGGTTAATTGTTATTTTGCGTTGCAGCATAAGGGTTTTTGGCAAGTCTGCTCTCTTGTTTCGGCACCGGCGCGGGCGTAAATCGCATGCAGAGCGAAGGAGAGCCGCATGGCCCAAATGGCAAAAGCTGCAGCAAAAGCCGGGGCCAAGCCCTCGCCAGCTAAACCCATGGCTGCCAAGCGTGGGGCCAAGCCCGCGGCGCAAGCCGCGGCGCTCGATCAGGACCAATTGGTGCGCGCCTATCGCGACATGCTGCTCATCCGCCGTTTCGAGGAGAAGGCGGGGCAGCTCTACGGCATGGGTCTCATCGGCGGCTTCTGCCACCTCTATATCGGCCAGGAAGCCGTGGTGGTCGGCATCCAGTCGCAGCTCAACCCGGGCGACCAGGTCATCACCTCCTATCGCGACCACGGCCATATGCTGGCCACCGGCATGGAGGCGCGCGGCGTGATGGCCGAGCTGACCGGCCGCGAGGGTGGCTACAGCCGCGGCAAGGGCGGCTCCATGCACATGTTCAGCGCCGAGAAGGCATTTTTCGGCGGGCACGGCATCGTGGGCGCGCAGGTCTCGCTCGGCGCCGGCCTCGCCTTCGCCAATTGGTACCGTGAGGACGGCAAGATCGCCGCGACCTATTTCGGCGAGGGTGCCGCCAATCAGGGCCAGGTCTATGAAAGCCTGAACCTGGCCGCGCTGTTCCACCTCCCCTGCATCTTCGTCATCGAGAACAACAAATACTCCATGGGCACGAGCCAGGAACGGGCCAGCGCCGCGCGGGACTTTTCGCAGAACGGCGCCGCCTGGGGCATTCCCGGCGAGCAGGTGGATGGGATGGATGTGCGCACGGTCGCAGCCGCCGCCGCAAGAGCCGCCGCGCATTGCCGCGCCGGCAAGGGGCCGTATCTGCTGGAAATGCAGACCTATCGCTACCGCGGCCACTCCATGTCCGACCCGGCGAAATACCGGACCCGCGAGGAGGTCCAAAAGATGCGCGAACAGCGCGACTGCATCGATACGCTGCGGAAAATCCTGCTGGAGGGCGGCGTCACCGAGGCCGCGCTGAAGGCGATCGATGACGATGTGAAGGCCATCGTGCAGGACAGCGCCGATTTCGCGCAGGCCTCGCCCGAGCCCGATCCCGCGGAACTCTGGACTGATGTGCTGCTGGAAGGGAATCGCTGAGATGGGCGTGGAAATCCTGATGCCGGCGCTGAGCCCGACCATGACCGAGGGCAAGCTGGCACGCTGGCTGAAAAAAGAGGGCGACGCCGTGCGCTCCGGCGACGTCATCGCCGAGATCGAGACCGACAAGGCGACGATGGAGGTCGAGGCCGTCGATGAGGGCCAGCTCACCCGCATTCTCGTGCCTGAGGGGACCGAGAATGTGACGGTGAATTCCGTCATTGCCGAGCTGGATGGCGGCAAGGGCGCGGCCGTCGCCCCCGCGCCCGCCCCCGTCGCCGCGCCGGTCGCGGCCCCGGTGGTGCACGCGGCGCCGGCCGCAGCGCCCATGGCTGAAGAGAAGGATTGGGGCCCGACCAAGCCCATGACCGTGCGCGAAGCCCTGCGCGACGCCATGGCGATGGAAATGCGCGCCAGCCCCGATGTCTTCCTGATGGGCGAGGAAGTCGGCCAGTACCAGGGCGCCTACAAGATCAGCCAGGGGTTGCTGGAGGAATTCGGCGCCAAGCGCGTGCTCGACATGCCGATCACCGAGCATGGTTTCACCGGCATGGCGGTCGGCGCCGCCTTCACCGGCCTGCGCCCCATCGTCGAGTTCATGACCTTCAACTTCTCGATGCAGGCGATCGACCACATCCTGAATTCGGCGGCCAAGACGCTGTACATGTCGGGCGGGCAGATGGGCTGCCCCATCGTCTTCCGCGGCCCCAATGGCGCCGCGTCGCGCGTCGCCGCCCAGCACAGCCAGTGCTATGCCAGCTGGTACGCGCATTGCCCGGGGCTGAAGGTGCTGGCGCCGTGGTCGGCGGCCGATGCCAAGGGCCTGCTGCGCGCCGCGATCCGCGACCCCAACCCCATTATCTTTCTCGAGAATGAGATCCTGTACGGCCAGAGCTTCGAAGTTCCCACGGCGGAGGATTTCATCCTGCCCATCGGGAAAGCCAAGGTGGAGCGTGCCGGCACCGACGTGACCCTGGTCGGCTTCTCGATCAGCGTGGGCCTGGCCATGCAGGCGGCGGAAAAACTGGCCGAGCAGGGCATCTCCGCCGAGGTGATCAACCTGCGTTCGTTGCGGCCGCTCGACACCGAGACCATCGTCGCCAGCGTGAGGAAAACCAACCGCCTGGTCACGGTGGAGGAGGGCTGGCCCTTCGCCGGCATCGGCGCGGAGGTGGTGATGCAGATCGTCGAGCATGCCTTCGACCATCTCGATGCACCGCCGGTGCGGGTGCATGGCGCCGATGTGCCGATGCCCTATGCCGCCAACCTCGAAAAACTGGCGCTGCCGCAGGCCGACCATGTGGTCGATGCCGCGAAACGCGTGCTGTACCGGTAAGGGGGCGCTGACATGGCCACGAATATCCTGATGCCCGCCCTCTCGCCCACCATGACCGAGGGCACGCTGGCGCGCTGGCTGAAGAACGAGGGCGACCAGGTCCGCGCCGGCGACATCATCGCCGAGATCGAGACCGACAAGGCCACCATGGAGGTGGAAGCGGTGGATGAGGGCGTGCTGGGCAAGATCCTGGTCCCCGGCGGCACCGCCGGCGTGAAGGTGAATGACGTGATCGCGGTGCTGGTGGAGAAGGGCGAGGTTTTCTCCCCCGGCGCCGCCGCACCCCCGGCACCGGCCGCCGCCGCCGCGCCCGCGCCCGTGGCGGCCCCCGCGCCGGCTCCGGCCGCGGCCCCGGCCCCGTCTGCTGGGGCTTCAGGCGATCGCGTTTTCGCCTCGCCGCTCGCCCGCCGCATGGCGCAGCAGGCCGGGCTGGATGTGTCCCGCATCCCGGGCACAGGCCCGCAGGGCCGTGTGGTGAAGGCCGATATCGAGGTGGCGATGAACCGCCCTGCCGCCGCCGCCGCACCGGCGCGCGCCCCAGTGGCAGTGGCCGCGGCGCCGGCACCCGCGGCACCAAAGCCCGCGGCCGCGCCCTTGGCCGGCACCACCGCCCACCCCAACAGCGGCATGCGGAAAATCATCGCCCGCCGCCTGTCCGAGAGCAAAGCCACCATCCCGCATTTTTACGTCGCGATGGATATCGAACTCGACGCGCTGCTGGACCTGCGGGCGAAGCTGAACGCCCGCTCACCCAAGGATGGCCCGGGCGCCTATAAGCTCTCGGTCAACGACCTCATCATCAAGGCCGCGGCGGTGACCCTGCGCCGCGTGCCCGGCGTGGCGGCGTCCTGGACCGAGGATGCCATCCTGCGCTTCGACGACATCGACATCTCGGTCGCCGTCGCAATCCCCGATGGCCTGATCACCCCCATCGTGAAATCGGCCGACACCAAGGGTCTGGCCGCCATCTCCAACGAGATGAAGGATCTGGGCGCGAGGGCGAAGAGCGGAAAATTGAAGCCCGAGGAATTCCAGGGCGGCGGCTTCTCCATCTCCAATATGGGGATGTATGGGGTGAGCCACTTCGCCGCCATCATCAACCCGCCCCAGGCCGGGATTCTGGCGGTGGGCGCGGGCACGCAGCGGCCCGTCGTGAAGAACGGCGCGCTGGCCATCGCCACCGTCATGACCTGCCAGCTCAGCGTGGATCACCGCGTCATCGATGGCTCGCTGGCCGCCGAGTGGATGGCGGCGTTCAAGGCCATTGTGGAGGATCCGCTGAGCCTGATGCTGTGAGCCCACAGGCCGGCGCGGTGACCAGCCAGGCCATGCTGTTGCGCGACGCCACGCCCGCCGACGTGCCGCTGGTGGCGCATTTCGTCCGCGCCCTGGCGGAATATGAAAAGCTCGCCCACCTCGCCATCGGAACCGACGATCAATTCCACGCCCTGCTCTTCGGCAGCCCCGCCCGCGCCCATGCGCTGATCGCGGAATGGGACGGCGCCCCCGTCGGCTTCGCGCTGTGGTATTTCGCCGTCTCCACCTTCGCCGCCCGCACGAAACTCTATGTCGAGGATGTCTTCGTGGCGCCCGAAGCCCGCGGCCGCGGCATCGGCCGCGCCATCTTCGTGGAGCTCGCGCGCCGTGCGGCCGCGGCCGGTTCGGTCAGCATGGAATGGTCGGTGCTGGACTGGAACGCGCCTTCGATCGCCTTCTACCGCTCCATCGGCGCCACGCCGCATGAGGGCTGGACCACGCAACGACTGACCGGCGCGGCGCTGACCGCCCTGGCGGCATGAGGGAAGCAGCAATGGCCGTGGAAACATTCGACCTGGTGGTGGTGGGGGGCGGCCCTGGCGGCTATGTCGCGGCCATTCGCGCCTCGCAGCTCAAGATGAAGGTCGCCCTCGTCGAGCGCGAAAACCTCGGCGGCATCTGCCTGAACTGGGGCTGCATCCCGACCAAGGCGCTGCTCCGGGCATCGGAGATCAACCACCTCCTGCACGATCTCGACGCCTATGGTTTTGCGGCGGACAATATCCGCTTCGATTTCCAGAAGGTGGTGAAGCGCAGCCGCGGCGTCGCGTCGCAGCTCTCGGGCGGCGTGAAGCACCTGATGAAGAAGAACAAGGTGACTGTGTTCGATGGCCATGCGGCGCTCGCCGGCCCGGGCAAGCTCGGCGTCACCAAGGATGGCAAGCCGGTGGCCGAACTGGCCGCCAAGCACATCATCCTGGCCACCGGCGCCCGCGCGCGGGTGATCCCCGGCATGGAGCCGGATGGCAAGCTGATCTGGTCCTATCGCGAGGCGATGGTGCCGGCCGCCATGCCGAAATCGCTGATCGTGGTGGGCTCGGGCGCCATCGGCAGCGAATTCGCCAGTTTTTATCAGAACATGGGCGCCAAGGTGACTCTGGTGGAGGTGATGGACCGCATCCTGCCCGTGGAAGACGCCGAAATCTCCGCCTTCGTCCAGAAGGCCTTCGTGAAGCAGGGCATGGCGATCATGACCGGCGCGCGGGTGCAGGGCGTGCGCAAGGGTGCCGATTCCGTCACCGCCGTCATCGAGGCCGGCGGGAAGGTCCAGGAAATCACCGCCGACCGGCTGATTTCCGCCGTCGGCATCGTCGGCAATGTCGAGAATCTGGGGCTGGAGGGGACAAAAATCGTCGTCGACCGCACCCATGTCGTGACCGACGCCATGGGCCGCACCGGCGAGCCCGGCATCTATGCCATCGGCGACCTCACCGGCGCCCCCTGGCTCGCCCACAAGGCGTCGCATGAGGGCACGATCTGCGTCGAGGCCATCGCCGGCCTCCACCCGCATGCGATGGATGTGCTGAACATCCCGGGCTGCACCTATTGCCGCCCGCAGGTCGCCTCCGTGGGCCTCACCGAGGCGCGGGCGAAGGAGCTCGGCCATGAGGTGAAAATCGGCCGCTTCCCCTTCATCGGCAACGGCAAGGCCATCGCCATGGGCGAGCCCGAGGGTCTGGTGAAGACCGTCTTCGACGCCAAGACCGGCGAGCTGCTGGGCGCCCATATGGTCGGCCCCGAAGTCACCGAAATGATCCAGGGCTACACCATCGCCCGCACCCTCGAATCGACCGAGGCGGAGCTGATGCACACCGTCTTCCCGCACCCCACGGTGAGCGAGACGATGCATGAGAGCGTGCTCGACGCCTATGGCCGGGTGATCCACATCTGAAAGCCGCGCGGACATGGCCAGCCCGCAAACGCCCTGGGTGGAAACACCCAGGGCGAAAAATGCCGGGCCAAGCACGGCTAGACTCAAATCGCCCTGACACAGTCGGGACGATTTGAGTCTAGGATCGTCACGGAAGGAAACAACATGACCCCACGCCGCACCGTGCTGGCCCTGCCGCTGGCCACCCCCCTCGCTTCTCCGGGCCTGGCCCAGACCCCCTGGCCGGGCGATCGCGCCATCGAGGTGGTCATCCCCTTTCCGCCGGGCGGCGGCGTCGATGCCATGACGCGCTTCGGCTTCTTCCATGCCGGGTTGCAATTGCCCGGCGCTCGCTTCGCCTTCGTCAACCGCGCCGGCGCCTCCGGCCAATTGGGGATGGAGGCGATCTACAACGCGCCCCCCGATGGCTACACGCTGGGCGGCATGGGCAGCCTCAATGTCTCGACCCTGCCGCTGGAGCGCGCGGTGCGCTGGCAGGCCGGGAATTTCTCCTACATCGCCAATATCGTCGATGACCCCTGCGCGCTCTGGGTGCTGTCGGGCTCGCGCCTGCGCGGCCTGGCCGATCTGGTCGCGGCCCTGCGCGGCCGGCCGGAATCGCTGTCGGTCGGCAGCGCCGCGGGTGTGGGCTCGGATGATCATCTCGTGCTGCTGGCGCTGGAAGAGGCCACCGGCATCCGCGCGCTGCATGCCCCCTATAACGGCACCGCCCAGGTCCAGCGCGACCTGCTGTCGGGCGCCGTCGATGTCGCCAGCTTCAATGTGGGCGAGGGCGTGGCGCTGCTGCGCGAGGGCAGGCTGCGTTGCCTGGGCATGGCCGCACCCGCCCGCTGGGCCCTGCTGCCGGAGGCGCCGACCTTCCGCGAACAGGGTTTCGACGTCCTGCTGGGCTCCGCCCGCGGCATCGTCGGCCCGCCCGGCCTCCCCGCGCCGGTGCTCCAGGCCCTGCGCGAGGCCTTCGCCGCCGCCTTCGAAACCCCGCGCTTCACCCAGGAGGCCGAACGCGTCGCCCTGCCGCTGCGCCCCATCATCGGCGAGGCCTATCGCGCCATGGTCCTGGCCGAGGGCGAGCAGATCCGTGCCCTGCATGCCAGGCGCCCCTGGTCGCGCTGAGAGCCTGTCCCGAAGGCCAGGGGGGCGGCCCGACGCGGCTTTTCCGCCCCGGCTGCTTCCGTCGACTTGCCGATGCAACCAGCATCGGCTGCGTCGCCGTCATGGCCGGGACGAAAAATCCGCGGCCGGATCCTCAACCGCCTGGCCATCGGGACAGGCTCTGAATCCATCTGGGCAAATCGGCCGGGCCATGCCACCCAAGGCGTATGCCCCAAGCCCCCACCGCCATCCTCTTCGACTGGGACAACACCCTGGCCAATGGCTGGGCCGCCATCCAGGCCGGGCTCAACGCCGCTTTCCGCGATTTTTCCCTGCCGGAATGGACGATGGAGGAGGTGCTGGCCAATACCCGCCATTCCATGGCCGAGAGCTTCCCCTCGATTTTCGGGCAGGACTGGCACCGCGCCCGCGATGTTTTCTACCGCGCGGTGCGGCAGCAGCATCTCGACGTGCTGCGCCCGATGCCCGGCACCGCGCCCATGCTCCGCGTGGCCGTCACCGTGGCGCCGCTGGCCATCGTCTCCAACAAGCAGGGGCCGATGCTGCGCGATGAGGTTGCCCATCTGCGCTGGGATGGGTTCTTCAAGCTGGCGGTGGGCGCGGGGGACGCCGTGGCCGACAAGCCCAGCGCCGCGCCGCTGCACATGGCGCTGCGGGCCTGCGCCGTGCCCCCCGGGCCCGAGGCCTGGTATATCGGCGACACCAGGCTGGACATGCAGGCAGCCCGTGCCGCGGGCATGACCGCGGTGCTGCTGGGCGATGCATCGCATGATGGTGGAATCGCCGCCTGCGACCCGGACATGCAATTCGCCGATGCCGCGGCGCTCGCGGCCCATCTCGTCACGCTGGACAAGCGCCCCCATATGCCCAATGCTTGAGCGACTTGGTTGAGCAGGTTTTCCCCGCGCGCACGCGTGGGGAAAGGTCAAGCCGGGCATGCCGCAATGGCTTTTCCCGGCCACAAAGAATGAGAGGAGGTCGAATTGGCCGCCGAAAAATCGCAGAATGTGCAGGACGTGTTCCTGAACCATGTCCGCAAGTCGAAGACACCGGTCACGGTGTTCCTGATCAATGGCGTGAAGCTGCAGGGCATCATCACCTGGTTCGATAACTTTTCCGTGTTGCTGCGCCGGGATGGCCATACCCAGCTGATCTACAAGCATGCGATCAGCACGGTGATGCCGGGCGCGCCGATCATGCTGTTCGATGGCACCACCGCCGCCGCCAGCGCCGAGGGTGCGCCCGCGCCGGCCGCCGCGCCCCGCCGCGAGACCACGCTGAGCATCACCCCGAGGGAACCCAGCCCTGCCGGCACCGACTGACACCGAGGCGGCGCCGACGCGCGCCGCCGTCATCCTGCCGCATGAACGCCAACAGCGTTCCGGCGTATTGGAATTCGCCCCGCCAGGCTCGGTGCGGGCCGCTGAGGCGCGGCTGGCCGAGGCTGTGGGCTTGGCCGCCTCCATCGGCGTCGCCATCGTCCATACCGGCATCCATCCCCTGCGCGAGCGCCGGCCCTCCACCCTGATGGGCGAGGGCCAGGTGGCCGCGGTGAAACAGGCGCTGGTCGATCAGGAGGTGGAGGTCTGCATCGTCGATGCCGCACTCACCCCGGTGCAGCAGCGCAATCTCGAACGCGCCTGGGGCACCAAGGTGATCGACCGCACCGGCCTGATCCTGGAGATCTTTGGCGAGCGCGCCCGCACGCGGGAGGGCACGCTGCAGGTCGATCTCGCGCATCTCTCCTACCAGCGCTCGCGCCTCGTGCGCTCCTGGACCCACCTTGAGCGGCAGCGCGGCGGCGCCGGCTTCCTCGGCGGCCCGGGCGAGAGCCAGATGGAAATCGACCGACGGCTGATCGATGACCGCATCGTCAAGCTCAGGAAGGAGCTGGAGCAGGTCCGCCGCACCCGTGGCCTGCATCGCAGCGCCCGCGCCCGCGTGCCCTACCCGGTGGTTGCCCTGGTGGGCTATACCAATGCCGGGAAATCCACGCTTTTCAACGCGCTGACGGGTGCCGGCGTCTATGCGCAGGATCAGCTCTTCGCCACGCTGGACCCGACCATGCGGCAGATCCGCCTGCCATCGGGCCGCACCGCCATCCTCTCGGACACGGTGGGCTTCATCTCCGAGCTGCCGACCCAGCTCGTCGAGGCCTTCCGGGCCACGCTGGAGGAGGTGGCCTCGGCCGACATCATCCTCCATGTCCGCGACGCGGCGCATCCCGATACCCAGGCCCAGCGCGCCGATGTCATCCATGTCCTCTCCGACATGGCCGCCGGCGCCGATGCCGCGCTGGACGAGGATTGGCAGTCCCGGATCATCGAGGTGCTGAACAAGGCCGATCTCCTGCCCGAGGGCCAGCTCAACGGCATGGCCATCTCCGCCCTGAACGGCGATGGGCTGGAGGCGCTGCTGGCCGCGGTGGATGGCCGCCTGGGTGCCGGCGAGGCGGAGAGCCAGCATCGCATCGAGGCCCGCGACGGCGCCCGCATCGCCTGGCTGCACCGCCATGCCGAGGTGCTGGAAACCACCGCCGAGGATGATGTGATGACCATCCGGGTGCGGATGTCCGCCACCGCCCGTGCCCGCTTCGCGCAATTGGCCCCGATGGATGAGGCCTGGCCGGCCTCGGCCAACGACCCGTGAGGCTGGACCCATGATATTCGACCACAGGGCCCTTGCGGACGTCGCGGTGCTGCTGCGCGAGGCCTGCGCGGCCGAGATCATGCCGCGTTTCCGCAACCTCGGCCTCGGCGCGATCCGCGAGAAGAGCTCGGCCCTCGATCTTGTCACCGACGCCGATGAGGCGGCCGAGCGTCACATCACCGCGGGGCTTCTCGCGCGCTTCCCCGGCTGCCTCGTGGTCGGCGAGGAGGCGAGTGCCGCCGATCCCGGGCTACCCGGCCGCATGCGCGACGCCGCGCTCTCCTTCGTGGTCGACCCGGTGGATGGCACCGCCAATTTCGCCGCCGGCCTGCCGCTCTTCGGCGTGATGGCGGCTGCCGTGGCGCGGGGCGAGGTTGTGGCGAGCTGGATCCTCGACCCGATGAGCGGCGACATGGCCATGGCGCTGCGCGGCGAGGGCGCCTTCTCCGAGAGCGCCGCCGGTGCGCGCACGGCGTTGGCCGTGGCGCCTCCGCTGCCACTCTCGGCCATGCTGGGGGCGATTTCCTTCGGCTACATGGACAAGCCGCGCCAGGCCCGGGTGCTGCCGGCACTGGCCGGGCTGGGCGGGGTGCAGAATTTGCGCTGCGCCGCGCATGAATATCGCATGGCGGCCTCGGGCGGGCTGCACCTGCTGGTCTATAATCGCCTGCTGCCCTGGGACCATGCGCCGGGCTGGCTGCTGCATCGCGAGGCCGGGGGTTATTCCGCCCGTTTCGACGGCACGCCTTATTCGCCGCTCGACAGCACCGGCGGGTTGGTGGTGGCGGCCGATCGTGCGAGCTGGGAGGCCGCGATGGCCGGGCTTCGCATCGCGGGCTGAAACCCTCGCCGGGCCTGTGCGTTCACCGTGCATCCTTCCAACCAGGAGCACACCAGCATGTCACCGTCGCACCAACCCGCCCGCCGCGGCCTTCTCACCGCCGGCGCCGGCCTCGCCACCGCCGCACTCATCGGCGCCCGCCCGGCCCAGGCCGCTGCCACCCGCGCTGAGATCGACCGCGAGGTCCAGGCTGCCGTCATCCATCTGCGCGGCATGGACACCGCGGCGCCGCTGTTTCAGCACGCCCATGCCGTGCTGGTCTTCCCGCGCATTATCGCCGGCGGCTTCATCGTCGGCGGCCAGTTCGGCGAGGGCGCGCTGATGCGCGGCGAGCGAAATGCGGGCTATTACAACATTGCCGGCGCCAGCTTCGGCTTTCTCGCCGGCGCACAGGTCTCGGGTCTCGCCATGTTCTTCATGACCGAGGCGGCGCTGGCCGCGCTGATGCAGGCCGAGGGCTGGGAAGTCGGCACCGGCCCCTCGGTGGTGTTCCTCGACCGCGGGGTGCAGGCGAATGTGACGGCGACGACCCTGCGTGAGCCGGTCTATGCCATCACCTTCAGCCAGCAGGGGCTGATGGCGGCGCTGGCCCTGAACGGCACCAAGATCACACGCATCACCCCCGCCTGAAACGGCGGGGACCCTCGCCTGAGCGGGCGGGGCGCGCATCGCTTTCTTGGCCCCGCCAATTGCTCCCGGCACCGGCGTGGTCGAGAATTCCCCCGGGTGCCAGGTTGCGCCCGGGGGAAACGAGGTGGCCGCATATGGCGACAACGCCGATACGGCCGTGGCGCCCGGCGCCTGAGTCGCTGCCGAGATCCGCTGCCGCCCATCCCGGGTCGGGCCGGAGCCGCAATGGCCGCGATCAATCCTCATCGGGGATCACCCGCAGCACCACGCTGCCGCGCTTGCGGCCGCTATCGACCAGCCGATGCGCTTCCATCGCCTCCTCCAGCCGGTAGCTGCGGCTGATCACCGCGCGCAGCGCCCCGCTCTCCGCCAGGCCGGCGATCACGGCAAGGTCCTCCGCGGTGTTGCCGGCAAAGCCGCAGAGCAGCCGCGGGCCGGGGCGCAGCCATGACCAGAGCATGCCCAGCAGTTCGCGCAATCCGAAGGACAGCGTCACGTATCGTCCCTGAGCGGGCAGCAGATGCCGTATCTGGGCAAAGCGCAGCCCGCCCACGGTATCGAGGATGATGTCGAAACGCCCCTCGCCCTGGCTGACATCGTGCAGCGCGCGGTCCAGCACCACATCCGCCGCCAGCCTGTCCATCAGCGGGATGGCATCGGCGCTGCACAAGCCGGTGACATGGGCGCCGAAATGCCGGCAGAGCTGCACGGCATGCACGCCCACCGCCCCGGCGGCGCCCACGACCAGCACGCGCTCGCCCTCGCGCAGCCGCGCCACATCGCGCAGGAAGACGAGCGCCGACATCGCACCGAAGGGCAGGGCCGCGGCCTCGGCATCGCTCAGCCCCATGGGCCGGGGGGCGATGGCGGCATCCTCATGGATCGTCATGAATTCCGCATTGGCGCCGCGTGTGGTGATGCCGAACACCGCCTGGCCCGGGGTGAAGCGGGTGACGCTGGCGCCCACCACCTCCACCCGGCCAGCGAATTCCATTCCGGTGATGGGCTGGCGCGGCCGCAGCAGCCCAAAGGCCAGCCGCAGCGGCAGCCAGAAGATCGCGGGGCTCCGCAAGGCGCGCAGCCGGGCATCGCCCGAGGTCACGGTGGTGGCATGGACGGCCACCCGCACATCGCGCGGCCCGACATTTGGGAGCGGCACCTCCTCGATCCGCAGCACCTCGGGGGGGCCGTATCGGTGGCTGGTCACGGCGCGCATGCTGGTCTCCGGCTGATGGCCTTGCTCTTGTAGACCTGCATGAATTCGCGGGAATTGCCGAAATCCGTCGGTGATCCATACACTGATGCATGGACAGGCACGCCGCTCAGCTGGACTGGAACCGCATCCGGGCCTTCCTCGCCACCGCCGAGGCCGGCTCGCTCTCCGCCGCCGCCCGCGCGCTCGGCCTCACCCAGCCCACGCTGGGCCGGCAGATCGCGGCGCTGGAACGCGACATGGGCGTCGTCCTGTTCGAGCGTGCCGGGCGCGGTCTCATCCCAACCCCCACCGCCCGCGAATTGCTGGCAGATGTCCGCGCCATGGGCGAGGCCGCGGGCCGCATGGCGCTCACCGCCACGGGCCGCTCGCAGGTCATCGAGGGCCCGATCCGCATCACCGCGACCGAGGTCTACGCCGTCCATGTCCTGCCCCCCATCATCGCCGCGCTGCGCGCCGCCCATCCCGGCATCACGGTCGAGATCATCGCCACCAACCGCGCAGCCGATCTGCTGCGCCGCGAGGCCGACATCGCCATCCGCAACTTCGCCGCGCGTGAGCCTGAACTGATCGCCCGCAAGGTGGGCGAGGACAGGGGCCGTCCCTATGCGACGCCGGAATGCCTGGCCCGCCTGGGCAAACCGCGGCGCTGGCAGGACCTCGCGACGGCCGAATTCGTCGGGATGGGCGATGCTCCCGCCTTCATCGATGGCCTGCGCGCCTTCGGCCTGGAGCTGACGGCGCGACAGGTTCCGCTGCAGGCCGACATCCACCTCGTGCATTGGGCGCTGGTGAAGCAGGGCCTGGGAATCGGCTTCATGACCGAGGCGGTGGGGGATGCCGAACCCCTGGTGTGCCGCGTGCTGCCCGAACTGCCGCCGATCATTTTTCCGGTCTGGCTGGCCACGCATCGGGAGCTGCACACCAGCCGGCGCGTGCGCGTTGTTTTCGACCTGCTGGCGGAAGCGCTCTCACACCCCGCCGCTTGACCTGAAGGCCCGGGCATCGGACGAAGCGCCATGCTCGACAAGAATTTCGACCCCGCCGGTTTCGAGGCGCGTCTCTATGCCCGTTGGGAGGCCGCCGGCGTCTTTGGCCCGACGGGCCAGGGCGCGCCCTATACCGTGGTGATCCCGCCGCCCAACGTGACGGGCAGCCTTCACATCGGCCACGCGCTGAACAACACCTTGCAGGATGTGCTGGTGCGCTTTCGCCGCATGCAGGGCCGTGACGCGCTCTGGATGCCCGGCACCGACCATGCCGGCATCGCCACCCAGATGGTGGTGGAACGGCAGCTCGCGCAGACCCAGCAGCCGGGCCGGCGCGAATTGGGGAGAGAGAAATTCCTCGAACGCGTCTGGGCCTGGAAGGAGGAGAGCGGGGGCACGATTTCCGGCCAGCTCCGCCGCCTCGGCTCCTCGCTGGATTGGCCGCGCGAGCGCTTCACCATGGATGCCGGTCTGTCCCAGGCGGTGGTCGAGGTGTTTGTCCGCCTGCACAAGGCCGGGCTGATCTATCAGGACAAGCGGCTGGTGAACTGGGACCCGGTGTTCCAGACCGCGATTTCCGACCTGGAGGTCGAGAGCCGCGAGGTGAAGGGGTTTTTGTGGCACATCCGCTACCCGGTTGAGGGGGGCGGCGAGATCGTGGTGGCGACCACGCGGCCGGAGACCATGCTGGGCGACACCGCGGTGGCCGTGCACCCCACTGATGAGCGGTTTGCAGCCCTGGTCGGCCAACATGTGCTGCTGCCGCTGACCGGGCGGCGCATCCCCATCATCGCCGATGAATATTCCGACCCCGAGAAGGGCACGGGTGCGGTGAAGATCACACCCGCGCATGACTTCAATGATTTCGAGGTGGGCCGGCGGCATGACCTGCCGATGCCCAGCGTGCTGGATGCCGAGGGGCGGGTGACGCTGGTCGAGATCGGTGGTGAAGGCTTCGTGGCGACGCTGGATGGCCTCGACCGCTTCGCCGCCCGGAAACTGATCGTGGCCGAGCTGGAGCGGCTGGAGATGCTCGTCCAGGTTGAGCCGCACACCCACCAGGTGCCGCATGGCGACCGCTCCGGCGTGCCCATCGAGCCCCGGATGACGGTGCAGTGGTACTGCAACGCCGCCGAGCTCGCCAAAAAACCGATTGAGAGCGTTGAGACCGGCCGCGTCAAATTCGAGCCGGACAACTGGAAAAATCTGTTCTTCAGTTGGATGCGCGACATCCAGCCCTGGTGCATTTCCCGCCAGCTCTGGTGGGGGCACCAGATTCCGGCCTGGCATGCGCCGGACGGGCGCGTGTTTGTCGAGCGGACCGAGGCCGAGGCGAAGGCGGCCGCTGGCGAGGGGGTGGTTCTGACCCGCGACCCGGATGTGCTGGACACCTGGTTCAGCTCGGCACTCTGGCCCTTCAGCACCCTGGGCTGGCCCGAGCAGACGCCGCTGCTCGAAAAACACTACCCCACCGATGTGCTGGTGACGGGCTTCGACATCATCTTCTTCTGGGTCGCCCGGATGATGATGATGGGCGAGTTCTGCATGGGCAAAGAACCCTTCTCGACGGTCGTGATCCACGGCCTGGTGCGCGATGAGAAGGGCGCCAAGATGAGCAAATCCAAGGGCAACGTGATGGACCCCCTGGAGCTGATCGACGCCTATGGCGCGGATGCGGTGCGGTTCACCCTGTGTGCCCTGGCCTCGCCGGGGCGCGACATCAAGCTGAGCAAGCAGCGCATGGAGGGGTATCGGAGTTTCGTCACCAAGCTGTGGAATGCGGCGCGGTTCCTGGAGACCAATGGCATCGCGCCTGACCCCGAGTGGAAGCGCGAGGAGGCGACCGGCGTGCTGGCGCGCTGGCTGCTGGAGAAGACCGACGCGGTGGTGCGCGAAGCTACCGTGGCGCTCGAAACCTTCCGGTTCGACGACTACGCGAATGCGGTGCACGCCTTCACCTGGGGGGTGTTCTGCGACTGGTTCATCGAGCTGGCGAAACCTTCACTGGAGGATCCGGAGCTGCGCGGCGTGGCGCAGCATGTGCTCGGCGTGGTGCTGCGGCTGCTGCACCCGGTGATGCCGTTTGTGACCGCGGAGCTGCACCAGCAATTGGGCTATGGCGATGCGGTGGCGATCGTGACCAGCGACTTCCCCACGGCGCCGGGCTTCGCGGCCGAGGATGTGCGGGTGAAGCAGATCGATTGGGTGATCGGCTTCATCTCGGCCATTCGTTCCGTGCGTGTGGAATCGAACATCCCCGCATCCGCAATGGTGCCGGTGTGGCGCGGTGCCCGGGTGACGGACGAAGAGGATGGTGTACCCACGCTCGATGCGTTGCTTGGCGGGAATGCGGCGGCGGTGAAGCGCCTGGCACGGGTCGAATTGCAAGCCGACAAGCCATACGGCATGCGGGAGCCCGCGGTTGTGGATGCGAAACGCTGCCTGCAACTCAGCTATGGCGGTCAGGTCTTCATGCTTGAGGTCGCGGACTTCATCGACATGAGCGCCGAACTGACGCGGCTGAAGAAGGAACGCCAGAAGGCCGAAGGTCAGGCCAGACAGGCCGAGGCCAAGCTGGGCAATGCCGATTTCATCGCCCGGGCGAGGGAGGAGGTGGTGGAGGAGAATCGCGAGCGGCTGGCCGAGGCGAAGGCGGAGATGGCCCGGCTGGATGCGGCCTTGGCCAGGATCGCCTAGGCCGTTCCGTCGGCTCTGCGCAAAGAGCCTTGCCTGCGCGGGGGGGAGGGGCAATGCGGGCGACGGGATGGCGCTGAAGCGATCGCCGACGTCGCGCGAGCGCGGCTACGGCGCCACGTCTTGCGGCCAATGGCCGCGAAGCCGGGCCGCCCTGGCCAGGTGCCACATACCCTGGTGGCGAAGACGGTGGAGAAGAGCGCCGGGTTGATGCGGTTCATCAGAATGGTCAACCAGTGGGCAGCCGGCACGCCGGTCTTGCAGAGCCAAGGACACAGCGGGAAGTCCAGATGCGCCTCCCCCCAGGCAGGGATGTGGTCGTGGCAATGGGAGGACGTGAGAGCATGATGCGTTGAGGCGGAATCGCCGAACACGCTGAATCATCTCTCAGCAACGGCTAGACCATGCGCAGTGAACGCATGTGAACGCAGCATGGTCTAGCCCAGCGGTCACGGCAACAGGCCGGAGGCGTTGGGTGAGATTTTCGGTTCGCCAACCCTGCGGTGGCGTCTCAGGTACCGCTGCCCGATACCAGCGCGACCAGCTCCGCCACGCCGGTCTCTTCCGCCAGCAAAACGTCCAACGGCGCATCGGCGCCTGTGCGAAGCGCGACCTTCCGGCAGCCCGTCATCTCAAGCCGCTCCACCGCGCGCCGCGCACGCTGCAAAAGCGCTGCCGCATCGATCCGGCGCGCCATCGCAGGCTCGAAGCGATCCCGCGCCTGGACCAGAAAATTCAGCACCTCGCCGCGCCAGGCATCGGCCGCTGGATGGTCCGGCCAATAGGCAAGCTTGAGCGCGTGGATCAAGGCCATGTTGAGCAGCGATTCAACCGACTTGACCTCGCTGCGCCCCACGCTCTCGATCTCCTCGGCGACATTCTCCCAGTCGATGCCATTGACCTGCTCGCCGCTCGCGAGCAGCCGCAGCAGCGTCGATTGCTGCTCGGACCAGGTGGCGATGTCATGCTCATAGAGGTCGAGGGGCATTCACTATATATATCGCGCGCCCATCGCCATTTCCACAACAACCCATCGCCGGAAACGCCGCCATGTTCACCCGCCGCGCCATGCTCCTGGCCGCCCTCGCCACCCCCGCTCTGGCGCAAACCTCCTGGCCCGACCGCCCCATCCGCTTCCTCCAGGGTTTCGCCGGCGGCGGCACCACCGACATCGTCGCCCGCCTGATCGCGCCGGGCCTCGCCCAGGCGCTGGGCCAGCCCGTCGTGGTCGAGAACCGCCCCGGCGCCGGCGGCACGCTTGCCGCCGAGGCCCTGGCGCGCGCCACCGACAATCACACCATCATGCTGATCAACAACGGCTTCGCGGTCTCCGCCGCGCTCTACCGCCGCCTGCCCTTCGATCCGCTGGCCGAGATCTCGCCCGTCGCCATGGTCGCCGCCACCGGCCTTTTGTTGCTGGTCCCCGCCGATGGCCCGCGCGACATGGCGGGTTTCCTCGCCGGCGCAAGGGCGCGCACCGACCCCTGGAACGTCGCCACCGTCGGCGTCGGCTCCACCCAGCATTTCGTGGCCGAGGCGCTGCAGGCCGAGGGTGATTTCCGGCTGACCCATGTGCCCTATCGCGGCACCCCCGCCGCCATCACGGCACTTCGCTCGGGCGAGGTGCAGGTGGTGGTGGAAACCGCCTCCGCCGTGCTGGGCCAGGTGCAGTCCGGTGATCTTCGCGCACTCGCCATCACCTCGCCCAGCCGTTCGCCGCTCTTGCCGGAGGTGCCCACGGTGGCCGAGGCGCTGCAAAAACCCTTCGAACTGGAGACCTGGTTCGCACTCGCCGTGCCCGCCCGCATGCCCGATGCCATCGCCACCCGCCTGGCGGTGGCGCTGCGGGCACTCACCGCCGATGAGATGCTGCGCGCCCGGCTGCTCGCGCTCGGCCTCGTGCCGCGCCAACCCGGCACCCCGCAGGCCACCCGCGCCGAGGTGCATGCCGAAATCGCCCGCTGGGCCGCGGTGATCCAGCGCACGGGCATGGAGCGGCAATAGAGCATGATGCATTGAGGCGGGATCGCCGAAAGCGCTGAATCATCGCCGCAGCCGGCTACACAAAACAGGCGCTCCCAAAACTGCCCGGCAATGTGCTAGCAGAGAGCAATGCCCCGTGCCCTGGTCCAGAAACCCGGGCGCGAGGCCGCATCGCGCGGCGCACCCCCCTCGGCGCCGCGCGCAGTGCCCCCCGCGCGGCCCGCGCCAACACCGCCCGCCAAGGGCGCGCCCGCGCCACCACGGCCGGCGCCTGACCAGTTGCGCGCGCCTGGGGCAGCGCGCGCGCTGCCCCATCAGCACCGGCCCGCCGCGGTGCGCGCCGCGCGCTTCCGCTGGTTCTGGCCTGTGCTGCGATGGACCATCATCGCCATCATCTGGGGTGGCCTCGCGCTCGCCGCCGCACTGCTCTGGTTCGCCCATGACCTGCCGCGCGCCGATGCGCCGCTGACCCAGACGCGCCGGCCCGCCGCCGCGGTGCTGGCGCTCGACGGTACGCTCCTCGCCACCCAGGGCGATCTTTTTGGCGAGGTCCTGCGCATCCGCGAATTGCCGCCGGCGCTGCCCCAGGCCTTGCTGGCCATCGAGGATCGCCGCTTCCACCAGCATTTCGGCGTCGATCCGCTGGGCGTGTTGCGGGCGCTCTGGGCCAATCTCACCGCGGGCGAGGTGGTGCAGGGCGGCTCCACCCTCACCCAGCAGCTCGCCAAGAACCTTTTTCTCACCCCCGCCCGCAGCACAAGGCGCAAGGTGCAGGAGGCGTTGCTGGCGATCCAGCTCGAACGCCGCTTCAGCAAGGATGAATTGCTCGAGATCTACCTCAACCGGGTCTATCTCGGCGGTGGCGCCTATGGCGTGGATGCGGCGGCCAGGCTGTTCTTCGGTGTCTCGGCCCGGCGGCTGAACCTCTGGCAATCCGCCATGCTGGCCGGCCTGCCGCAGGCCCCCAGCCGCACCAACCCGCGCAGCAACCCCGAAGCGGCGATGGCCCGCGCCGGCGAGGTGCTGCGCGCCATGGTCGAGACCCGCGCTATCACCGAGGAGCAGCGCGGCGAGGCCGTCACCGCCATGCGCCTGCCCGGCCGCCCCGGCAATGGGGGTGGCTGGTTCAGCGACTGGGTGATGGATGAGGTGGCGAGAAACAGCCCCGCGCTGCGCGATGTCACCATCCGCGCCACGCTCGACCCGCGCTGGCAGGGTGCGGCCGAAGCCCGCCTGCGCGCGATGCTCGAGCGCGAGGGCGATCGCGGCAATATCGCCCAAGGTGCGGTGGTGGTGCTCGATGCCAATACCGGCGCGGTGCGCGCCATGGTGGGCGGCCGGGATTATCGCTCCAGCCCCTTCAACCGGGTGGTCGATGCCCGCCGCCAACCCGGCAGCGCCTTCAAGCCGATCTATTACCTCGCGGCGCTGGAGCGCGGGGCCTCGCCCTCCGACATGGTGGCCGATACGGCGCTGAGCCGCGGCGGCTGGTCGCCCGGCAATGGCCAGTACCGCGCGCGCGGCGAGATCACGCTGGAGGATGCGCTGGCGGCCAGCGTGAACACCGCCGCCGTGCGGGTGATGGACCTGGCCGGCGGTGCCGCCGGCGCGCGCGCCATGGCGGCCAGGCTGGGTATCACCGCGCGGCTGCCGGCCAATGCCTCGCTGGCGCTGGGCACGGGGGAGGTCACCTTGCTGGAGCTCGCCGCCGCCTATGCGCCCATGGCCAATGGCGGGCGGCGGGTGGTGCCATTCGGCATCCGCCAGCTCGTCTCCGAGGGGCGCATCCAGCCGCGGGAGAGCAACCCTCCCGCCATTGTGATCGATGACGCCCATGCCGCCGCAATGCGCCGGATGCTGGCCGCCGTGGTGGCGCGCGGCACCGGGCGGGCCGCGGCTTTCCCGCGCATGGCGGTGGGCGGCAAGACCGGAACCACCCAGGATTATCGCGATGCCTGGTTCATCGGCTATGCCGGGCCCGCCGATTCCGCGATGGTGATCGGCATCTGGCTGGGCAATGATCATGGCGAGCCCATGGAGGAGGTGCGCGGCGGCACATTGCCCGCCCGTCTCTTCCGCGAGATTCTGGAGGCCACGCAGTGATGGACATCCGCATTGAGGCCGGGCTGGCGGGTGCGGTGCGCCATGCCGCCAACAACCTCTCGATGGTGGTGCTGAGCAATCTCGACCTGTTGAACCGCAGCGTGCCGGCCGAGACCCCCGCAGGCCGCCAGCTCATCCGCGCGCGCGAGGCCTGCGAGAAGCTCCTGGCCATCCTGGTGCCCTATACCCGCCTGACGCGCGAACCGCTGCTGGACCGGGTGGTGCCCGAGACGCCGCTGCGCGCGCTGCTGCCGCTGCTCAACGTGGTCGCGGGCGGGCAGAGCCTGGTCACCCTGGAGGCCGAGGCGGTGGAGGCCCTGCCGGTGCCGCGCCCCGCGCTCGACCTGGCGCTGCTGGCATGGGCTGAGATCGCGGCGGCGGAGAGCCCGCGCGGCACCGCGCTGCGCATCGTGTTGGCGGCGACGGCGGAAGGGGTTGCGATCCGTCTCTGGCCCAACCCCGGCGGTGCCGGGAGCGGCCTGATCGAGGTCGCCGCCCTGGTCGGCGGCAGCGCCACGCTGGCGCATGACATGGCCGAGCTGCGGCTGCCCAGGCAGCCGGCGTAGCGCTGGCCGCGGCTTAACAGGCCGCGGAAAAGCTGGACGGGTCGGCTTGGCGGTGCCTTTCCGCGCAGGATTCGTTCGTCCCTTGCCAGGATGCAACGGCATCCTGTCGGCGGGCCGGCCTTTCCTGCACGAAAATTCCCTCGCCAATCCTCAACCGCCAGCTTTTCCGCAGCCTGTTAGCGCCGGCGTGGCGCCGTGACCTCGCGCCGCAGATCGTAGTTGATCAGGCAGTTGCGGCTGCGGTTCATGTGCTCGCCCTCGAACTGGTCGCCACGGATCTGCCCCGCCCCCTCACCGAACATGTTGAAGCGGGGCAGGCGGACCGCGCCCTGGGCATCCACGCTGCCGATCAGCTCCGGGTCGCCCTGCAGGCCGGGGATGGTGACCTCGCCATTGCGGACCACCATCGTCACCCGCTCGTTCTGCAGCCGGCCACCGGCGCGGCATTGCAGGCTGCGCATGCCCACCCAGTTGCCGTCGAAGGCCTGCACGGCGCGTTGTTGTGCGGCGGCGGGGCCTGCCAGAAGCAAAAGGATGAGGAGGAAGCGCATCAGCCGAATTTCCCATCGCGCGGAAAGCCATGCGGCGGCGTCTTGCCCGCGCCGGCGCGGTTGCCGCGCCAGGGGGTGATATCCGCCTCCGTGCGGGTGCGCCCGCCGGGCTGCGGCCAGGACAGGCCCTCGGCCGCCAGGAACACGCGGGCGTCGGACAGCCCGCCATCCCTGTAGCTCTGCAGCTGCACCCCGCGGCCGCGGGCCATGACCGGCAATTGCTCGATGGGGAAGACCAGCAGCTTGCGGTTCTCGCCCAGCACGGCGACGGTGTCGCCCTCGGCCGGGCGGCACAGCGCGGCGCGGGTTTTCCCCTCCAGCGTCAGCACCTGCTTGCCCGTGCGTTTTTCCGCCAGCAGCTCCTCGGCCTCGATGAGGAAGCCCTTGCCGTCGGTCGCCGCGAGCAGGTAGCGGCCGGCGGGCTTGAAGAGGGCGATGGGCATGTCGTCATTGCCCATCTCCACCATCAGCCGCAGCGGCTGGCCATCGCCCCGGCCGCGCGGAATGACATCCGCCTTGAGCGTGAAGGCCCGGCCGCCGGCGGTGAAGACCACGACGCGGTCGGTGGTCTCGGCATGCAGGCGGAAGAGCAGCGCATCGCCCTCCTTGAAGCGCAGCTCGGCATCCTCGGCCAGATGGCCCTTCTGCGCGCGGATCCAGCCTTTTTCCGAGAGGATGATGGTGATCGGCTCGCGCTCGACAAAGGCCGCCTCATCCACCGTGATGGTGGGGGCGGCGCCATCGACCAGGGTGCGGCGGGCACCGAGCGGGCCATCGCCGAAAGCCTTGCGGGTTTCCTCGATTTCCTTCGCAATCGCCGCCCAACGCTTCGTCTCGCTGCCCATCAGCGCATCCAGGCCGCGCTTTTCCTTCGAGAGCTTGTCGTGTTCGCGGCGGATTTCCATCTCCTCCAGCCGGCGGAGGCTGCGCAGGCGCATGTTGAGCACCGCATCGGCCTGCACCTCGGTCAGGCCGAAAGTGGCCATGAGGGCAGCGCGCGGCTCATCCTCCTCGCGCACGATGCGGATGACCTCATCGAGGTTGAGATAGACGATTAGGTAGCCGTCCAGGATTTCGAGCCGTTTCGCGATGGCGGCGAGGCGGTGTTCGGAACGGCGGGTGAGCACGACATGGCGGTGGTCCAGCCATTCCCGCAGCACGATCTTCAGGCCCATGACGCGCGGCGTGCGGCTGGCATCGAGCACGTTCATGTTCAGCGAGAAGCGGGATTCGAGCTGGGTGGCGCGGAACAGGGTTTCCATCAGCATGGCCGGTTCCACCGCGCGGTTGCGGGGCTCCAGCACCAGGCGCACGACATCACTCGATTCATCGCGCACATCGGCCAGCAGCGGGAGCTTCTTCTCCTCCAGCAGCAGGGCGAGCTGTTCGACCAGCTTGGCCTTCTGGACCTGGTAGGGGATTTCGGTGACCACGATGGTCCAGGTGCCGTTCTTGGCCTTTTCCACCTCCCATTTCGCGCGGACGCGAAAGCCGCCGCGGCCGGTGGCATAGGCCTCGCGGATGGATTCCGGGGATTCGACCAGGGTGCCGCCGGTGGGGAAATCGGGGCCTTTCACATGGGCCAGAAGCTCGTCGATCTCGGCGCGGGGGTTGGCGATGAGCGCGAGGGCCGCGCCACACAGCTCGCCCGCATTGTGCGGCGGGATGGAGGTGGCCATGCCGACCGCGATGCCCGTGGCGCCATTGGCCAGCAGGTTGGGGAAGGCGGCGGGCAGGACGATCGGCTCGCGCTCCTCGCCATCATAGGTGGCGCGGAAATCGACGGTGTCGCTGTCGATATCGGCCAGCATGGCCTCGGCCACCAGGGTCAGGCGGGCCTCGGTGTAGCGCATGGCCGCGGCGTTATCGCCGTCGATATTGCCGAAATTGCCCTGGCCCTCGACGAGCGGGTAGCGGGCGGCGAATTCCTGGGCGAGGCGGACCATGGCGTCGTAGATCGCGGCGTCGCCATGCGGGTGATACTTGCCCATCGCGTCGCCCACGATGCGGGCGCATTTCTTGAAGCCGCTGGCAGGGTCGAGCTTCAGCTGGTGCATGGCCCAGAGCACGCGGCGATGGACGGGTTTCAGGCCGTCGCGCACATCGGGCAGGCTGCGCGCGGTGATGGTGGACATGGCGTAGGCGAGGTATCGCTCGGACAGGGCATCGGCGAGCGACGTGTCGCGCATGTTGCCGCCGGAGGGACTCGGTTTCAGGTCGTCGGGCATGGGGGGAGTTATAGCGGAGTGGGGGCGGGGGGGGCCAGCGGTGGAGTTTTGGTGTGGCGCGATGGAGCGGAATTTATTGACAAACCGACCGCAATAGGAATATAAAGCGAATAAAGGAGCCCGCCAATGACGCAGCCGACCAGTTCATCAGGGGCGGATTCAAAATCCGTAGCGAACACCGCCGCCGTCCTGTGTCTCGCCCCCGC
>CAYNBM010000002.1:0-327065 GCA_964395305.1 uncultured Rubritepida sp. | reverse complement strand
TCAGCAACGGCTAGACCATGCGCAGTGAACGCATGTGAACGCAGCATGGTCTAGGAAATCGTTCCCGTCATCGGGCTCGACGGATCGGCCCGGTAGTCGCGCGGCATCCGCCCCGCCAGAAACGCCGCCCGCCCGGCCATCACCGCATGCTTCATCGCGGTCGCCATCATCACCGGGTCCTGCGCATGGGCGATGGCGCTGTTCAGCAGCACCGCGTCGCAGCCCAATTCCATCGCCAGCGCCGCGTCGGAGGCCGTGCCGATGCCGGCATCGACCAGCACGGGAACCTTCGCATTCTGCTTGATGCTGCGGATCATATAGGGGTTCACCACCCCCATGCCGGAGCCGATGGGCGCGCCGAGCGGCATGATGGCAACGCAGCCCATGTCCTCAAGCCGCTTGGCCGCGATCGGGTCGTCGGCGCAATAGACCATGACCTCGAAATTGTCGGCGATCAGCGCGGCGGCAGCTTCCATCGTGCCGGCCATGTCGGGGTAGAGGTAGGGCGGCGGCCCCAGCACCTCCAGCTTCACCAGATTCCAGCCCCCGGCCTCGCGCGCCAGGCGCAGCGTGCGCACGGCGTCCTTCGCCGTGTGACAACCCGCCGTATTCGGCAGGTAGGTATAGTCGGTGGGGGCCAGAAAATCCTGCAGCATGGGCGCCGAGGCATCGCCGATATTCACCCGCCGGACAGCGACTGTGACGATTTCGGCCCCGCTGGCGGCGGTGGCCGCGGCGGTCTCCTCCAGCGATTTGTAGCGGCCGGTGCCCACGATGAGGCGCGAGGTGAAGGTCCGGCCGGCGACGTTCCAGGTATCCGCCATGGCTCAGCCCCCCCCAATAAAGTGCACGATTTCCAGCTGGTCACCGGGCGTGAGGCGCGTGGCGGCATAGGTGCTGCGGGGCACGATTTCCTCGTTCCGCTCCACCGCGACCTTGCGGGTGTCCAGGCCGATCTCGCGGAGCAATTCGGCCACCGTCGCGGCCGTGACCGCACGCTGCTCACCGTTCAACATGATGGCGATTTCCATACAGCCTATGTGGCGTGGCGGGGGCGCCGGGGCAAGTCAGCCGCAGCGCACCGACATGCCGCCATCCACCACCAACTCGGTGCCGGTGATGAAGCGCGCCTCATCCGAGGCCAGGAACACCACGGCATTGGCTGTGTCCCGCCCATCGCCGGCGAAGCCGAGCGGAATGCGGGCAACACGTTGCTTGATCAGCGCCTCGACATCGCCGCCGGTGCGCTGGCCGGCCAGCCGCACCTCGACCATGGGGGTGTGCATTTGCCCGGGCACCACGGTGTTCACCCGGATGCCGCGGGCGGCATATTGCACCGCCACGACCCGGCCGAACTGGATGACGCCCGCCTTGCAGGCGGCATAGGCGATCTGGGCCGAACCCGTCCAGCGGATGCCGGAGGTGGAGGCGAGGTTGACGATCGCCCCACCGCCCTGGGCCTCCATGATGGGCAGCACATGCTTGCAGGTGAGAAAGACGCTTTTGAGGTTGAAATCGACCTGGGTGTCCCAGACCTCCTCGCTCATCTCCACCGGGCCACCGGCGGCGGAACCGCCGACATTGTTCACCAGCACATCGATGCGGCCGAAGCGGGCGTGGCAATCCGTCACCATCGCGGCCACCGCCGCATTGTCGGTCACGTCGCAGGCGGCGGTGGCAAAGCGGCCGCCGAATTCGGCGATGCGCTCGGCGGTTTCATCCATGGCGGCGAGGTTGCGGTCCACGCCAAACACCTGCGCACCCTCGCGCGCAAACTGCACCGCCGCGGCCCGCCCATTGCCCCAGCCGCTGCCGACCGAGCCGGCCCCGGAGATGATCACGATCCGGTCCTGGAAGCGTTTCGACACGGTTGTTTCCTTTTGCAATCAGAGGCCGGAACGCACCGCCGCCGCCACCCGGGCGACATCGCCCTCCTCGAGATAGGGATGCATCGGCAGGCTCATGACCTGGTGGCACAGCGCCTCGCTCACCGGCAGCGGCGGCGCCTGACCGATGGCGCCGGCATGCGCCGCCGCATAGGCGGGCTGGTGGTGCAGCGGCTTCGGGTAATAGACGCCGAAGGGAATGCCCTGGGCCTTCAGCGCCTCCTGCATGCGGGTCCGTGCCACGGCATTTTCCAGCTTGATGGTGTAGAGGCCCCAGGCGTGGCCCGGCACCATCTCGGGCAGCGCCACGGTGCCGGCGAGGTGTTGGGCATACCAGCCGGCCACACGGGCACGGGCCGCGAGTTCATCGGCGAAGAGGTCGAGCTTGCACAGCAGGATGGCGGCCTGCAGCGTGTCCAGCCGGCCATTCATGCCGGTGCGCAGCACCTCGTAGCGGCCGCCGCCCTCGCCATGCGTGCGCAGGGAGCGGTAGAGCGCCGCGCGATCGCCATCCTGGGTCAGCAGCGCGCCGCCATCGCCGTAGCAGCCCAGGGTCTTGGTCGGATAGAAGCTCAGCGCCGTGGCGCCGGCGAAGCAGCCGAGACGACGGCCCTGGATATCGGCGCCAAAGGCCTGCGCGGCGTCATCCAGGGCAAACATGGCGTGCTCGGCACAGATCGCCTCGATGGCCGCCCAATCGGCCGGGCGGCCGAACAGATCCACACCCACCACGGCGCGCGGACGCAGGCGCCCTTCCGCCGCCACCAGCGCGATCCGCCGCCGCAGATCATCCAGATCCATGTTGAAAGTCACCGGGTCCACGTCACAAAACACCGGCGTGGCGCCGAGCACCAACGGCACCTCGGCGGTGGCGGTATAGGTGAAGGCGGGCAGGAAGACGGCGTCGCCGCGGCCAATCCCCTCCGCCATCATCGCGATCTGCAGGGCATCGGTGCCCGATGACACACCCACCGCATGCCCGCAGCCCGCGAATTCGGCCAGGCGCTGTTCCAGCTCCGTGACCTCAGGGCCGTTGATGAAGCGGCCGGAGGAAAGGACATGGGCGATGCGCGCATCCAGCCTGTCGCGGATCAGCGATTGCTGGGCCTGCATGTCGAACAATGCGATGGGTTTTTGCGGCTGGTCGTTCATGGCACTGGGTCTCGGCCAGGGCGCCGCGTCGATCAAGCCCCCCTGGCGTCAGGTTTCATGTCGGGCTGTGACAATTCCCCCGGCCTTGGGCTATCGCGGCTGCTCCGCCTGCCTGGCGGGCGCGGCCTCATGGGTGAATTCCGGCACCAGGCGGCCAAGCTGCGCCAGGGCCAGTTTCGCGCTGCCGGCCTGGGCCAGCGCCGCCATCTCATCCATCGCCCGGCCCACCAGCGCCGAATCGCCGGTGCGCGGCGTGGCCATCAGCAGGCCGGGATAGGGTGTCGCGCGCGGCGGTTCCTGGCCGTGGAACAGTTCCTCATAGAGTTTTTCGCCCGGCCGAAGCCCGGTGAAGCGGATTTCCACATCCTCATCCGGCCGCAATCCGGCGAGGCGGATCATCCGCCGCGCCAGGTCCACGATCTTCACCGGCTGGCCCATGTCCAGCACGAAAATCCCGCCGTCGCGCAGCCCGGGCAGGTTGCTCGCCGCATCGCCGGTGCCCACCACCGCGGCTTGGAGGACGAGGCCCACGGCCTCGCGCACCGTCATGAAGTAGCGCCGCATATCCGGGTGGGTGACGGTGAGCGGCCCGCCGCGTTCGAGCTGCCGGCGGAACAGCGGCACCACCGAACCCGTGCTGCCCAGCACATTGCCGAAGCGCACCGTGATGCAGCGCATCGCCGCCGCGCGCTGGCCGTCGAGGTCCAGCGCCTGGCAGTACATTTCCGCCAGACGCTTCGACGCGCCCATCACCGAGGTCGGGTTCACCGCCTTGTCGGTCGAGATGAAGACCATGGCCTGGCAGCCCACCGCCCGCGCCGCATCGGCCACGATGCGGGTGCCCTGGGCATTGGTCAGCAGCCCCTCCAGCGGGTCGGCCTCCACCATCGGCACGTGTTTCAGGGCCGCGGCATGGAAGACGAGTTCGGGCCGCACATCCTCCATCAGCCGGCGGATGCGGGCGGCGTCGCGTACATCGGCCAGCACGGCGCGGCGGGGCAGCTCGGGGTGGTGTTCGCGCAGCTCCAGGTCGATCTCGTAGAGCACGTATTCGCCATGATCGAGCAGGGTCAGCGAAGACGGCCCCAAGGCCGCGACCTGCCGCGCGAGCTCGCCGCCGATCGTTCCGCCCGCGCCCGTCACCAGCACGCGGCGGCCCTGCACGAGGCGCGCCATGCCCTCGCGGTCCAGCGGCACCTGTGGGCGGTCCAGCAGCTCCTCGATGGCGACGGGGCGCAGTTCAACCCGGGGCGTTTCCTCCGGCCGGTTGGCCGCACCCAGCAGCGTGGGCTGCGGCGCGCGCTTGACCGGAATGCCATGCCGGTCCGCCGCATCCAGCAGGGCTTCCAGCGGCGGCCCCTGCACCTCGGCGCCGGCCAGAACCAGCAGGGTGGGCAGGCGGCCTTCGGCGCGCAAGGTTTCCAGCACCTTCGAGGCATCTTCGACGGCGCCCAGGATGGGGTGGCCCTGGATGCGCCGCCCGGCCTGGCGCGAGCGCTGGGTGAGGATGCCCAGCACGCGGTAGCGCGCCTGGCGCTCCTGTGCCGCGGCGCGGATGAACAGGTCCGCCGCATCCGCCGCGCCGGCCACGACCACATCGGTTCCGGCCTGGGAGGCCGGCAGCCGGCGCTGCGCCAGCACCCGTGTCGCGGCGCGCGCGCCACCCAGCGCCGCGGCCGTCACGAGCGCATGCAGCACGATGAAAGCGGGGTGTTGTGGGTGCCATGCGCCCAGCAGCTGCAACAGGGCCGCCAGGATCACCGCCGCCGTGACGGCAGCGCCCGCCACCGCGCCGGCATCGGCCAGGCTGGCGAAACGCCAGTATTGCCGGGCCAGGCCGAAGGGCCAGCCGGACAGCAGAAGGCTCGCCATCGCCAAAGGCAGGGCCAGGAACCACCAGCCCGGGGGCGGGGCGACGTCGGACAGCGCCAGCCACAGGGCCATCGGCAGGGCGATGCCGGCCAATGCCGCGTCGAGCAGACAGTTCAACAGGATGCGGCGCGGGGCGCTCTTGGCCATGGGTTGCTATAGGGCCGCGCGCTCGGGCCTGCCAAGCAGCCCGGTGTAGAGCGCGCGCAGCGCCTCGGCCTGGCTGCCCCAGCCGAAGCGGCCCAGCGCCGCCGCGCGTCCGGCCTCGCCCATGGCGGCGCGTCTCGCAGGGCTTGCCAGGGTGGCGATGGCGGCGGCGATCGCGCGCGGGTCGGTCACGTCGACCAGCAGGCCGCATTCGGCCTCGCGCACCATGGCGGCGACCTCGGTGGCGAAATCGGGCGCGATGACGGGCAGCCCGGCCAGCATGCCATCGGCCAGCTTATGCGGCAGGGCGAGGCGATGATTCTCCTCGCCGGGCTGGAACAGCACCAGGTTGATGTCGGCGCCGGCGGCCACGCGTGCCATCTCGCCCGGGGCTAGCCAGCCCAGGAAGGCGATGCGGTCGCGCAGACCCAGCCGCGCGGCCTCGGCGAAGAAATCGGCCTCGCTGTCATCGGTGAAGCGGCCGGCGATGGTCAGTTCGGTGTCGGCGGGGGCCAGCGCCAACGCGGCCAGCATCTGCGGCCAGCCGCGGGCGCGGGAGATGGCGCCGAGATGCAGCAGGGTCAACGGGCCGGGGGCGTGGCGGCGGGGCGGCACCACCGGCGCCTCGGCATAATTGCGCACCGCCACGCAATCCCGCCGAAAATCCTCGGCCAGACCATCCTTGGCCACCACCACCGCATCGGCCTGTCGGCCCATGGCGCGGCAGGCCATGCGCAGCAGGCGGCGGGCCATGGGCCGCAGCGGCCAGGGCAGGCGGCTGTCCAGCCGGCTGGGGTAGTGTTCGTGGACATCCAGCACCACGCGGCCACGGCGTGCCATCAACGCCGCCAGCCAGGCGTCGGGCTCATGCGCCATGATGGCGCGCGGGTCCATCAGGCGGGCGAGGCCAGCCAGGCGCGGGATGTTGCGAATGCGGCCGAGCCAGCCCGGGCGGCGGGTATAGGTGCCGATCAGCACGCCCGACACCACCTCCGGCGCCCGCGGGGTGCCGGGGCAGAGATGCATGACCCGCCACCCCGCCTGGGCGAGCGCCGCCCCTTCCTTGCGCACGATCCGCACATCATCGGGCGGATGCGCCGCCGAGAGCATCAAGACATCAACCCGCAAGTGCCGCGACCTCCACCACATCGCAGAAGGTAGCGCTTTGCAGGCGTCTGTCCCAGCGGCGCTGCGCCTGCTGCCTGGAGGCGGCGCCCATCGCCTCGCGCCGGGCGCGGTTCAGGGCGAGCTCGCGCAGCGCCGCGGCCAGCGACAGAGGGTCGTTCGGCGGCACGACGATGCCCGAGGGCCCCTCCTCGATCACCCGTGCGGCATGGCCGGGCACATTGCCCACCATGGCGAGGCCGGCGGCGCAGAAATCCATCAGCTTGTTGGGCGCGGTGAACTCAGCGAAGGCATCGACGGGGGCCAGAAGGAACAGGCCGATCTGCGCGCCGGAGAGCAGCGCCGCCAATTCGTGCTTGGGCATCGCCGGCAGGAAGGAGATGTTGAGCAGGCCATGCGCCGCGGCGCGGGCCATCAGCCGCGGCTTCTCCGCACCCTCGCCCACCAGCAGGATGCGCAGCGGCACGTCGCGCAGCAGCGCGGCGGCATCGATCGCGACATCGAGCCCATTCGCCCGGCCATGCGCGCCGGCATAGACCGCCAGCACCTCATGGCTTTTCGCCTCATCGGGCCGGTGCGGCGCGATATGCGGGCCGAAAATGTCGAGATCGGCGCCGTTGGGAATGGTGTGCACCCGTGCCGCGCCGCGGGCGCGGGCGGTCTGTGCCATGCCCTCGCTCAGCGCGATGACGGTATTGGCCCGCGCGCATGCGGCATTCGCCAGCTTTTCCATGGCCCAGAGCCATGGCGGGGCGACGCCGCCCATCGCGCGCGGCAATTCGGGCCACGGGTCGCGGATTTCGAAGACCAGGGGCGCGCGGGCGAGGAGGCCAGGAAGCACCACCGTCAGCGGCGTGGAGGAGGCGATGACCACGTCCCAGGCCTGTGCGCGCGCCAGCCATGCCGCGCGGGCGGCGAAGCGCAGGAAGGCGAGGATGCGCGCGGCCTGGCCCATGGCATTGCCGTAGCGAATGTCGAATTCCACCACCTCAAAGCCATGCACCATCCCCTGCCGCCGGCCCAGCCGGAAGGCGCCTTCCAGGCCGCTGGCCCCGCCCTCATATCGGCCACAGGCCATGGTGACGCGATGGCCGCGCTGGGCCAGGGCGCGCGCCATGGCGAAGCCGCGCGTGGCCGTGCTGCCGGCGGGCGTGGAGAAATGCTGGTGGAGGTAGAGGATCCTCAGCCGCGGCAGCACCGCCGGATGACGGCGATGATCCTGTCCTGGTCCTGCGCCGAGAGGCTGCTGCCCGAAGGCAGGCACAGCCCTTCCTCGAACAGCGCGGCCGCCACCTCGCCGCCCGCCTGTGGCGCGCCGCGGAAGGCGGGCTGGAGATGCAAGGGTTTCCAGACCGGCCGGCTTTCGATCTGCTCCGCCGCCAGCGCGCGGCGGATGGTCTCGCGATCCGCCCATGCCTCGCCGGGGTCGAGCCGGATGACAGTGAGCCAGCGGTTGCTGGTGGCCCAGTTCGGCTCGGCGATGAAGCTGAGGCCGGGCAGATCGCTCAGGCCGTCGCGATACGCGTCGTGGATGTTGCGTCGGGCGGAAACCCTTTGCTCCAGCACGGCGATCTGCGCCAGGCCGACGGCGGCCAGCACCGAGGACATCGCGTAGGAGAAGCCCACCACCTCATGCTGGTAATGCGGCGAAGCCTCCTTGGCCTGGCTGGCGAGGTGACGGGCCTGGTCGATCAGCCGGGCATCGTCGCTGGCCAGTGCGCCGCCGCCGCCGGCGGTGATGATCTTGTTGCCGTTGAAGCTCAGCGCCATCAGCCTGGCCCCGGCCCCGGCATGGCGGCCATGTTGCATGGCGCCCAGGCTTTCCGCACTGTCGCTGAGCACCGGCACGCCCCAATGCGCGCAGGCATCGACGATGGCGGGCATGTCGGCGGGTTGGCCGTAGAGATCGACCGGCACCACCACCCGCGGCAACCGGCCGCGCCGGGCGGCGAGGGCGAGCTCGGCGCGCAGCAGCTCCACATCCATCGTCCAGTTGTCGGGGGTGACGTCGATGAAGCGGGGTGTGGCGCCCATCTGAACCGCGGGGCCGATGGAGGCGATGAAGGTCAGCGCGCTGGTCCAGACCTCATCGCCCGGGCGGACGCCCAGAAGCTGGAAGCCCAGATGCAGCGCCGCGGTGCCCGAACCGACGGCGACGACATGCGGCAGGCCAATGGCCTGTGCGATCGATTGCTCGAAGGCCGCGGGAACCGGGCCGGCAGGCGCGATCCAGCCGGCATCGAGGGTGGCCTGCAGCGAGTCCAGCTCGCCGCCGGCGAGATGGGGTGGTGAGAGGAAGACCCGGCGATGGTTGGCTGGAAGCGCCCGGACGGCGTCGCCCAAGGGCGGCGCGCCGCGAAGCGATCCCGGAAAGGCCATTTTGGCCTGCGTCACTGGGGAATAGAGCACTGCCACACCTCCACCTACAACCGGAGGTTACACACACAATTGATTGTTCGTCCAAGAAGAATTGCACGCGAAAGATGCATTATTTTTCGTTCGCGCAACCGTGACGGTTCATGCGGTGCTCGGCGATGCTAAAAATATCGATTTCTCAGAAGCATCCGCCAATCCGTTCACTGCCTGTGACAGCCGCCTGCCGCCAGGCTTCGGCGGGTTGCCCCGTCACGACAGAGGATCATCGCGCCATATCGAGAGATCATTTCGATTTCGAATACAACTCATGCCGCTGTCACACGGCCCGATCAGGCAATACGAACCCGTCGTTCTTTCGGCGTGACGAATGCGAATGGGTTGCCTCGGGCCGGCGTCAACGCGGGTCGCGCGGCCAGTTGATCCGCGGCTCGGCGCGGCCTGTCCCGCGACCCTGCGGCGCGGGTCCGGTCTCACCTTGGCCCGCGCGCGGGGGGCTTGGCATCTCCAGGTCATCCATCATCAGCGCGCGCTGCGGCTGGCCGGCCAACCGCGCCGAAATCGCGCGCAATTCCGCCTGAACCTCATCAAGCTGCACCTCGATCGATTCGAGCCTGGATTTGAGACCGAAGACCGAAAAAGGCATGACCAGAAAACACAGCGCCAAAAGGGCCAGTGCCAGCGCCAGAACCAATCCGGTCCATCCCGGCAGGCCAGGGATGGTCAGGGCCGCGATGATCGCCTCGGGGTTCACCCGCCGGTCACGCTCATATGGCGGACCACGGCGGCGGGCCGGGCACGCTCGATGACGAAATCATGACCCTTGGGCTTGCGGCTGATCGCCTCGCGGATGGCGTCCTTCAGCGCGTCGTCGCGCAGCCCGGCCCGCAGGGGGGCGCGCAGGTCGGCCGCATCGTCCTGGCCCAGGCACATGTAGAGGGTGCCGGTGCAGGTCAGCCGCACGCGGTTGCAGCTCTCGCAGAAATTATGGCTGAGCGGCGTGATAAAGCCGATGCGCGTGCCGGTCTCGGCCACGTCGAAATACCGCGCGGGGCCGCCGGTGGCGTAGCCGCTTTCGGTCAGCGTCCAGTTCAGCCGCAGCCTGGCGCGCACCACGTCGAGCGAGAGGTAGCGGTCGGTCCGGTCCTCCTCCACCTCGCCCATCGGCATGGTCTCGATCAGGCAGAGGTCGAAGCCATGGGCGCCGCACCATTCCAGCATGCGGTCGAATTCATGCTCGTTGAGGCCGCGCAGGGCGACGGCATTGATTTTCACGTGCAGCCCGGCGGATTTGGCGGCCATGATGCCGGCCTGCACCTGCGCCAGATCGCCCCAGCGCGTCGCCTCGCGAAAACCCGCGGGGTCGAGCGTATCCATGCTGACATTGATCCGCCGCACGCCGGCCGCGACCAGCCCATCGGCGTATTTGGCCAATTGGGTGCCATTGGTGGTGAGCGTCAGCTCTTCCAGCCCCCCCCCGCTCCCTGGAGGCCCTATGCGCTGGCCCAGCCCGCGCACCAGCGACATGACATTGCGCCGCACCAGCGGCTCGCCCCCCGTCAGGCGGATTTTTTGCACGCCCATTTCGATGAAGGCGCCGCACAGCCGCTCAAGCTCTTCCAGCGTCAGCACCTCGCGCTTGGGCAGGAAGGTCATGTCCTCGGCCATGCAATAGACGCAGCGGAGGTCGCAGCGATCCGTCACCGAAACGCGGAGATAGCTGATGTGCCTGCCGAAGGGGTCGATCATGACATTGATTTGGGGCGGCATGGCCCCCATGCGCAAGCCCCCAGGGGCATCCCCGCTGGACATGGCCGGCCTTGCGGGTAGCGTGGCGCCATTCATTCAGGGAGTTCAGCGGTGGCGGCATTGTCGCGTTTCAAGGTTCTCGATCTCACCCGCGTGCGCGCCGGGCCCACCTGCGTGCGGCAATTGGCCGATTGGGGCGCCGATGTGGTGAAGGTGGAAATGCCGGAGGGGCTCGATGCCGGCGACCCCATGGGCGGGCCGCGCATGGGGCCGGATTTCCAGAACCTGCACCGCAACAAGCGCGGCCTGACCTTGAACCTGAAATCACCCGAGGGCGTCGCCATCTTCAAGAAGCTGGTCGAGGGCGCGGATGTGGTGGTGGAGAACTACCGCCCCGACGTGAAGCACAGGCTGGGCGTGGATTACGCGGCGCTCTCCGCGATAAACCCGAAGCTGGTCTATGCCTCCATCTCAGGCTTCGGCCAGGACGGACCCTATGCCGGCAGGCCAGGCTTCGACCAGATCGCCCAGGGCATGGGCGGGCTGATGTCGATCACCGGCGAACCGGGGAAGGGGCCGATGCGGGTCGGCATCCCCGTGGCCGATTTGTGCGCCGGCCTTTTCGCCGCCATGGGCATCCTCACCGCTCTGCTGGAGCGGGAGACCTCGGGCAAGGGCCAATGGGTGCAGACCTCGCTGCTGCAGGCCCAGGCCTTCATGCTGGATTTCCAGGCCGCACGCTGGCTGATGGCCGGCGATATCCCCAAGCAGGCGGGCAATGACCACCCGACCTCCATCCCCACCGGCGTCTTCACCACCAGCGACGGCGCGATGAACATCGCGGCATCGGGGCAGGCCATCTATGCCCGCTTCGCCCGCGTGATGGGCCACCCGGAATGGCTGGAGGATGAACGCTTCGCCACCGGGGCGGCGCGGTCGAAGAACCGCCACGCGCTGAACGCGCTGATCGACGCGGCGACGCGCACCAACACCACCGCCCATTGGGTGGAGGCCTTGAACGAGGCCGGCGTGCCTTGTGGCCCGATCAACGACATGCAGCAGGTTTTTGCCGACCCGCAGGTGCAGCATCTCGGCATCGCCCAAAAACTGGGCGAGACGACCTATCTCGGCCAGCCCTTCACCCTGTCGCGCACCGCCTCGGCCATCGCCGCGCACCCGCCCGCCATTGGCGAGCACAGCGCGGCGATCCTGGCAGAGGCTGGCTACACGGCGGAACAGATCGCCGATTTCCGCGCCCGGCACATCGTCTGATGCGCCGCCGCCTGCTCCTGGCCGGGCTGGCCGCGCCGGGGCTGGCGGCGGCGCAAGGGGCGCCGGCATCCCCCGCGGCGCCATGGGCACCGACACGGCCCATCCGCATCGTGGTGGGCTTCTCCGCCGGTGGCGGGACGGACATCACCACCCGCGCCCTGGCGGCGCGGCTGCAGTCCTCCCTCGGCCAGCCGATCGTGGTGGAGAACCGGCCCGGCGCCTCGGGCAATCTGGCCAGCGAGGCGGTGCTGCGCGCACCGCCCGACGGCCATACGCTGCTGATGGGCACCATCGCGGCGCTGGCCATCAACCCCACGCTGTTCCGCAACCTCGGCTTCGACCCGCGGGTGGATTTCTCGCCGATCAGCCTGGCGGGTGACATCCTCAACGTCTTCGTCTGCGCGCCGGAAAAACCCCTCGCCGATTTCGCCGCGCTGCTGGCAGCGGCGCGGGCGCGGCCGGACACCCTGAGCAACGGCCATTCCGGCGTGGGCGGCACCGGGCATCTGGCCGGCGCGCTGCTCGATGCCATGGCGGGGATCCGCACCATCCAGGTCAGCTATCGCGGCGGCGGCGCGCTGATCGCCGATATCATCTCGGGCAAGGTGGATTTTTCCTGCGCCACGGCCAGCACGACGCTGCCGCATATCGAAAGCGGCCGCCTCCGCGCGCTGGCCGTGCCCACCCCCGGCCGCAGCCCGCTGCTGCCGCAGGTGCCGGCGGTGGCCGAATCCCTGCCGGGCTATGCCGTGGCGAACTGGAACGCGCTGGTCGGCCCGCGTGGGATGCCGCCGGCGGTGGTGGGGCGGCTGAATGCCGCGATGCGCGAGGCGCTGGCTGACCCGGAGGTGGCCGCCAATCTCCGCCGGCATGGCGTGGAGCCCTCGCCAAGCTCGCCCGAGGAACTCGCGCAGTTCATTCGCGAGGAGACCGATAAATGGGCGCCGGTGATCCGCGCCAGCGGGGCGACGGTGGATTGATGCCGCGCCTGAGCCTGGGATCTGGGCTGGTTCTGCTCGGCGCCGGATGGCTGCTGGCCGGGCAGGGCTGGCGGCCGGCCGCGCTGTGGATATTGGGCGCGGCGCTGGGGCTGGCGCTGTTCCATGCCAGTTTCAGCTTCGCCGGCGCCTTCCGCCGCTTGCTGGCCGAGGGACGAGGTGCCGGGCTGCGGGCGCAGCTCGCGATGCTGGCGCTGGCGCTGTTGCTGTTCCAGCCCGCCCTCATCGCGGGCACGGTGCTGGGCCAGCCGGTGCGCGGCTTTGTCTTTCCCATCGGTACGGCGCTGCTGCTCGGCGCCTTTCTCTTCGGCGTGGGGATGCAGCTGGGCGGCGGCTGCGGCTCGGGCACGCTGTTCACCGCCGCGGGCGGGCGGGATGGGCGGATGTGGGTCACGCTGCTGGCCTTCATCGCCGGCGCCACCCTGGCGGCCTGGGATGGCGAGCGCTGGATGGGCTGGCCGGCCTGGCCCGGGCAAACGCTGGGGAATGGCTGGACCACCCTGCCGCTCAGCCTGGCCGGGCTGGCCCTGGTCTGGGGTGTCGCGCGCTGGTGGGAGGGGCGGCGGCGCGGCGCCATCGAACCACTGGCCTGGCGCGGTGGGGCGCTGCTGCGCGGCCCCTGGCCCCTGTTATGGGGCGCGATGGCCCTGGCCCTGCTGAATTTCGCCACCCTGGTGCTGGCCGGGCGCCCCTGGGCCATCACCGCCGCCTTCCCGCTCTGGGGTTCGCAGCTGATCGAGGCGGCGGGCTGGGACGACCCGGCCTTCTGGGCCTTCTGGGAGGACCCGACCCGCAGCGAAGCCCTGCTGCGCCCGGTGCTGACCGACCGCACGACGCTGATGGATCTCGGCCTGATGGCCGGCGCCTTCCTGGCCGCCGGGCTGGCCGGGCAGCGGGGCTGGTGGCGGCTGCCCGGGCCGCGGGCGGCGGCGGCCTCGCTGCTGGGTGGGCTGCTGCTGGGCTATGGCGCGGTGCTGGGCGCGGGCTGCAATATCAGCGCGTTCTTCGGCGGCATCGCCTCGGGCAGCCTGCATGGCTGGGTGTGGATTGTGCCCGCGCTGTTGGGCAATTGGGTGGGGATCAGGTTGCGGCCGGCCTTTGGGTTGTCCTGAGGTGAATTTCCGGTTTGTGGATTTTTCCGGCTGATCTAGGCTGGCTTCGCCAGTCAACGCGGGAACACCCGATGCGCCTCACCGCCGCTGCCATCGCAGCCCTTGCTTTCGCACTGCCCGTGGCGATCCCCGCCTGGGCACAGAACGCGCCGCTCGCGGCACAGGCCTGCCTGAGCTGCCATGGCCCGGGCGGCACCGGCGCCGGCGGGGTGCCGGGACTGGCGGGGCGGGAGCGGGCGGAGCTGGTGACGCTGATGGCCGCCTTCCGCGCCAATGAGCGCCCGGCCACCATCATGGGCCGCATCACCCGGGGCTATTCCGAGGCCGAGGTCGCGGCCTCGGCCGAATATTTCTCCCGTCTCGGGCGCTGAGGAGCATGGCCATGAGCTTTCCCCGCCGCGCGCTGTTCGGCGCCGCCATCGCCGCCCCAGCCCTCGTCCAGGCGCAGACCCAGGCCCGGCTGGTGATCATCGGCGGCGGCTTCGGCGGCGCCACGGCGGCGAATTTCGCCCGCCGAACCTATCCCTGGCTCAGCGTCACCCTGATCGAGCCGAAGACGCGCTTCGTGACCTGCCCCTATGGCAATCTCGTCCTGGCCGGCCTGCGCCAGATCGGCGATATCAGCCATGGCTATGACGGCTTGCGCGCCCGCGGCGTGACGGTGGTGCATGACTGGGCCACGGGCATCGACGCCACCACCCGCCAGGTCCGGCTGCAGGGCGGCCAGAGCCTGGGCTATGACCGCCTGATCCTCTCCCCCGGCATCGCCCTGCGCTGGGGCGCGCTGGAGGGCTATGACGAGGCCGCCGCCGAGCGCATGCCGCATGGCTGGGTGCCGGGCGATGGCGCCCAGACGCTGCTGCTGCGCCGCCAGCTCGAAGCCATGCCGGACGGTGGCGTGGTGGGCCTGGCCATCCCCGGCAATCCCTTCCGCTGTCCGCCCGGCCCCTATGAGCGGATCAGCATGATCGCGGCCTATCTCAAGCGCCACAAGCCGCGCTCGAAAATCCTGGCGCTCGATGCCAAGGAGGCCTTCAGCAAGCAGGGCCTGTTCCAGGATGCCTGGGCGGCGCTTTATCCGGGCATGATCGAATGGGTGCCGGCCAGCCGCGATGGCCGGGTGGTGCGGGTGGACCCGGGGGCGATGGCGTTCGAGACCGAATTCGGCACGCGCCACAAGTTGGACGTGGCCAATGTCATCCCGCCGCAAGCCGCCGCGCGCATCGCCGCCGATGCCGGGCTGACCGATGCCTCGGGCTGGGTGCCGGTGGATGGAAGGAGTTTCGAGGCCCGCGCCGCCGCCGGCATCCATGTGGTGGGCGATGCCAATATCCCGGGGCCGATGCCCAAATCGGGCTTCGTGGCCAATACCACAGCCAAGCAGGCGGTGGCCGCGGCGGCGGCCGCGCTGCGCGGTGAGGCGGTGCCGGAGGCGGTGTATTTCAACACCTGCTACTCCCATGTCGGCGAGGATTACGGGATTTCCGTGGTCGGCATTTTCCGCCCCAATGCGGATGGCTCGGCGATTGTCGAGGTGCCCAATTCCGGCGGCGTCTCGCCGCGCGGCAACCTGCCGGAGCAGCGCCGGCTCGAGGCGACCTACGCCGATTCCTGGTATGCCTCCATCACCCAGGACATGTTCGGCTGATGCGCAGGCGGGCCGGGTTGGCGCTATGCCTGCTGCCCTGGGCCGCATTGGCGCAGGAGGATGCGCTGGCACGCGCGATCCGTGAGCAGGTCGGCGACGCCGTGCCGGCCGAGGGCGGCATCAGCTTGCGGGTGCCGGCGAGTGCGGAGAATGGCGGCCAGGTGCCGATTACCATTCTGGTGGAAAGCCCGCAAAGCGTGGCCGAGCATGTCACCGCCATCCATGTCTTCGCCACCCGCAACCCCACCCCGGGGGTGGCGAGTTTCCGGCTGACGCCGGCCCTGGCGCGGGCCGAGGTGCAGACCCGCATCCGCATCGCCGAGAACCAGGCGGTGGTGGTGCTGGCGCAGATGAGCGATGGGCGGCTGCGCGGCGCCCGGGCCGATATCCGCGTCGCCACCGGCGGCTGCCTGACATGAACGCGCCGCGCATTCGCGCGCCGCGCAGCGCCCGCGCCGGCGAGGTGGTGGAAATCCGCACCCTGGTCGAACACCCGATGGAGACCGGGCTGCGGCTGGAGGGCGGCCGGCCGGTGCCGCGCAACATGCTGGCGGGGCTTACGGTGCGGGTGAATGGCGAGGTCGCGCTGCAGGCGGAATTCCGCAATGGCACCGCGGCCAACCCCTATCATGTGTTCTTCCTTCGCATCGAGCGGGCGAGCGAGATCGAGGTGAGTTGCACTGATGAGCAAGGCCGGGTCGCGCGCGCCATGGCGCGCATCGCGCTGGGCTGAGCGGCCTCAGCCGCCCAGAATCCCCCGCCCCGGCACCGCCGCCAGCAGGCTTTTCGTGTAGGGGTGGGCGGGGTGTTCGAAGACCTGGCCGATCGCGCCGTGTTCCACCACCAGCCCGTTCTGCATCACCGCCACCTCGTCGCAGAGCTGCGCCGCCACGCGCAGGTCATGGGTGATGAAGAGGATGGAGAGGCCGAGGCGCGCCTGCAGCCCGCGCAGCAATTCCAGCACCTGCGCCTGCACGCTGACATCGAGCGCCGAGACCGGTTCATCCGCCACCAGCACCTCGGGCTTCATGGCGAGCGCGCGGGCGATGCCGATGCGCTGGCGCTGGCCGCCGGAGAATTCATGCGGGAAACGCGCCAGGGCCGATGGGTCGAGGCCGACGAGGGCGAAGAGCTCCGCCGCCTCGGACATGGCCTGCCCGCGTGCGGTGCCGGCGGCGATCGGCCCCTGCGCCACCTGGTCGCCCACCTTTCGGCGCGGGTTGAGCGAGGCGTAGGGGTCCTGGAAGACCATTTGTACCAGATGCGCGGCGGCCTGTCGGGCGCGCGGCAGGGGGCGGCCGCCGATGCGAATCTCGCCGCCATCGAAGCCCAGAAGTCCCACCGCGCAGCGCGCCAGGGTGGATTTGCCGGAGCCGCTTTCGCCCACGATGCCCAGGGTGGAGCCACGCCGCAGCGTGACGGAGACGCCGTCCAGCGCGCGCGCCGCGCGGCGGCGGCGAAAAATTCCGGCCGGGCGATAGGTTTTTTGCAGGTTGCTGATCTCCAGCACCGCCTCGGGCGAGATCTCGCGCGGCGGCGGCGCCCGCAGGCCGGGCACGGCGGCCAACAGGCGGCGGGTATAGTCATGCGCGGGCGCGGTCAGCACCTGCGCGGCGCTGCCCTGTTCCACCACCACGCCCTGCTGCATCACCGCCACACGGTCGGCGATTTCCGCCACCACCCCGAAATCATGGGTGATGAACAGGACGGCGGTGCCGCGGCGCTGCTGCAATTCGCGGATCAGGGTCAGGATTTGCGCCTGGGTCGTGACATCGAGCGCGGTGGTCGGCTCGTCGCAGATCAGCAGCTCGGGCTCGAGTGCCAGCGCCATGGCGATCATCACGCGCTGGCGCTGGCCGCCGGAGAGTTCGTGGGGGTAGGCGCGCAGCGCGCCCTCGGGGTCGGGCAGGGCGACTTCCTTCAGCGCCGCCAGGCTGCGGGCGGCGATCTCATGCGCCGGAAGATCGGTGTGGGTGCGCCACATTTCCGCGAGCTGGTCGCCCACCGCCATCAGCGGGTTCAGCGCCGTCATGGGTTCCTGGAAGACCATGGCGATATGGCTTCCGCGCAGCCGGCGCAGCGCCTCGTCGGGGAGCGCTGCGAGGTCTGTCTCGCCCAGCATGACGCGGCCGGCTGAGACCCGCACGCCCGGCGCCATCAGCCGCATGATGGTGGTGGCGGTGACGGATTTGCCCGAGCCGCTCTCGCCGACGACGCAGAGGATTTCGCCGGCCTCGATGCTCAGCGAGACGTCGATCAGCGCGTTCGGGCGGTCGGCGCCCTTGGGAAGCGCGACCGTCAGGTGTTCGATGGAGAGGAGGCTCATCCGACCGCCCTCGATGACCGGAGCGGCCGAAGGCGGCGGAGGTCTGAATCGATGGCCATCACTTGCCGGTGATGCGCGGGTTCAGCGCGTCGTTCAGCCCCTGGCCGACCAGCGAGACGCCCAAAATGGTCAGCAGGATCGCAACACCGGGGATGGCCGAGACATACCACTCCACCCGCAGCACGTTCCGCCCCAACCCGATCAAATTGCCCCAGGACGGCACATTGGGGTCCGACAGCTGCAAAAAGGCCAGCGCGCTCTCCAGCAGGATGGCCACCGCCATGACGACCGAGGCGTAGACGATGACAGGCGGCAGGGCGTTGGGCAGCACCTCGCGCAGCATGAGGTGGATGTCGCCCAGCCCCTGCACGCGCGCGGCCTGGACGAATTCGCGGGTGCGGAGCGTGAGGAATTCGGCCCGCGTCAGCCGCGCCACTGGCGGCCAGGAGACGAGGCCGATCGCGATGGTCACGGTGTTGATGTTCGAGCCGAAGACGGCGACCAGCACGAGCAGCAGAAGAAAATTCGGCAGGGTCTGGAAGGCCTCGGTCACCCGCATCAGCGCCGTGTCCACCCATCCCGAATAGAAGCCGGCCAGGGCGCCGATGGAGATGCCGATGGCGGTGGCCACCAGGGTGGCGACAAAGCCGATCAGCAGCGACACCCGCGCGCCATGGAAGAGCTGCGCCGCGATGTCGCGCCCCGAGGGATCGGTGCCGAGCGGGAAGCGCGGGTTGGCGCCGGGCCATTGCAGCGGCCGGCCGGCCAGGCCGAGAGGGTCGTTGGGAAAGACAAAGGGCGCGGCCAGCCCCATGCCCAGCACCGCCAGCACCAGAGCCGCGCCCAGCACGGCGGCGGGGTTGCGCAGATAGGCCAGCAAAGCCCGCCTCATGCGCCGATCCTGGGGTCGAGCCGGGCGTAGAGCATATCCACAAAAAAGTTCACCGCGATGACCAGCAGGGCGGAGACGAAGACGATGCCGAGCAGCGTGTTGAGGTCGCGCTGCACCACGCTTTCATAGGCGAGGCGACCGAGGCCGGGGAGGGAAAAAACACTCTCCACCACCACGGCGCCGCCCAGCATGGTGCCGGCCTGAAGCCCGATGAGGGTGACCATCGGCAGCAGCGCGTTGCGCAGGACATGGCGGGTGATGATGCGCGTCTCCCGCAGCCCCTTGGCGCGGGCGGTGCGGACGAAATCGAGGCTGAGCACCTCCAGCATCGAGGCGCGCATGATGCGCAGGTAGATCGCCAAAAAAATCAGCCCGAGGGTGAGGGTGGGCAGCACCAGGTGCCAGGCGATGTCCAGCAACCGTCGCGCCCCAGTATAGCCCATGGCGACATCGCCGAAGCCACCGGCCGGCAGCCATTGCAGATGCACCGAGAAGAGCACGATCGCCATCAGCCCGAACCAGAAGGAGGGCGTGGCATAGAAAATCAGGCCCACGGTGGAAATCAGCGTGTCCGGCCAGCGGTTCACCCGCCGCGCCGCGATCACGCCCAGCGCCATGCCGGCGGCGAAGGCGAGGGAGAGCGAGGCGCCCATCAGCGACAGCGTGGCCGGCAGACGCTCCAGGATCACGGTTGCCACCGGCTTGCCATAGATGGCGGAGAAGCCGAGATCCAGCCGCACGAGCCGCCAGAGGTATCGCCCCAACTGCTCGGCCACCGAGACGTCAAGGCCGTAGAAGGCCCGAAGGTCGCGCGCAATCGCGGCGTCGCCGCCGCCCATCTGCGCCAGCAGCGCGTCCACCGTGTCGCCCGGCGCCAGCTGCAACAGACAAAACATGCCGACCAGGATGAGCAGCAATGTGGGCAGCGAGGCGGCAAGGCGCCTGGCGGCCAGCGAGAATATCCTCATGGCCGCCGCCAGCCCCGCATCAGTTGCTCAGCCAGGTGTCGTGCCAGGAGGAGGAGGCCCAGCGCGGGTTGTTCGCCACATTGCGCAGCCGCTTGTTGAAGGTGCTCACAAAAATCTGCTCGATGGGCATCCACAGCGGCAGTTCGGTCTGCGCCCGGCGGACGAAATCGGCGTAGAGGGCGCGGCGGCGCGCCACATCCAGCTCGGTCGCCGCATTGTCGATGATCTGGTCGATCGTCGGGTCGGTCCAGCCCCATTGGTTGGTCCAGGGCGCGCCGACCGGGCTGCCCGAGCGATACCAGACCGTGGTGCTGACCGCGGGGTCGGAGCGGTACTGGTGCCAGCCGCTGGCCAGGTCGAAATTATGGTCGTTGTAGATCGTGCGCAGCCAGCCAGCGGCATCGAGCCGGACGATTTCGATGCGAACGCCGATCTGGGCGAAACTCTGCTGCATGAAGGTGGCAAACAGGGAGATATCCTCGCCCCAGGGTGCGGGGTGCAGGCGGAGGTTGAATCGCACGCCGCCGGCGCCGCGGCGATGCCCGGCCTCGTCCAGCAGCCGGTTGGCGGCCGCCACGTCGAAGGGATATTGCGGCATGCCGGCCGGGTAGTAGTCGGTCGAGACCGAAGGGATTGGCCCGGTGCCCGGCTTGGCGAAGGTCCCCAAAAAATTCTCGATGAAGAAGGGGATGTTCAGCGAATGCGCCAGCGCCTTGCGCACGCGGATATCCGCCAGGATCGGATTGCGAAAGTTGAACTCCAGCGTGTTGGTGCGGGCATTGCCCTCATTGCCGCGGGTCGTCACTTCGAAGCGCGGGTCGCGGCCGAGGCGGGCGAGGTCGGAGATCGCCAGCGAGGAATAGGGGCTGAACAGGATCTGCCCGGCCTCCATCTGGGCCGCGGCGGCGGCGCGGTCGCCGATCACCCGCCAGACCACGCGGTCGAGATAGGGCAGGTTGTTGCGCCAGTAATTCGGGTTGCGCTCGGCGATGATGAACTGGCCGCGCTCGTATTGCACGAACCTGAACGGCCCGGTGCCGATGGGCGCGGTATTGGCGGGGTTCTGCCGGATATCGCCGGTTTCGTAGATATGCTTCGGCGAGATGTAACCGAGGTCGGGCAGCGCGCGCAGCAGCAGGCCGAGTGGCATGGGACGCTCATAGCGGAACACGGCGGTCAGCGGGTCGGGCGTGTCCACGGCGGTCAGGAACAGCTGCAGGGCCGTGCCGTAATTCAGAATCTTCTTCCACATCTCCATCGCGGTGAAGGCGACGTCGGCCGAGGTGAAGGGTTTTCCATCGTGCCAGGTCACCCCGGCGCGCAGCTTGAAGGTGATGGACTTGCCATCCGCCGAGCTTTCCCAGGATTCGGCCAATACGGGCGTCGGGTTGCCTGCGGCGTCGAGGTCGACCAGCGCCTCCTGGATCTTGCCGCCCACGATGTAGACGCCGGTCGAGGCCTGCAGCGAGGGGTTGAGGATGCGCTGCTCGGTGGCGAAATGCACCGTCATCACCCCGCCGCGGCGGGGCGTTTCCTGCGCCACGGCGGGCACGGCCACCAGGCTGCTGCCGACCAGCAAGAGGGTTTCGCGACGGTTCATGGGGTGATCTCCTGGAAGATGATGGCGCAGCCGGTGGCCATGGCGGGCGCGCGGGGGATGGTGGTGCCGAGCACCAGGCCAGCGCCGCCCTCCTCGGGCAGCAGTTCAGGGTCGAAACCACCGAGTGCGGCGATGGTTTCGCGCGGGGCGAAGCCGATCTCGGCACGGCCGGGGCCGGTGGGGACGAGGCGGATGCCATCCTCCAGCCGCACCGTGCTTTCGGTCAGCCGCGCCAGGTGTTCCGCCGCCTTGTTGGGAAAATTGCTGGCGACGAGGGCGCGGATGATGCGCGTCACGCCATTGGGCTGCGCCTGCAATTGAGGCACCCAGACGGTGTTTCGGGTGTGGTGCTGGCAGGCGAAGATGCGGAGCGTGCCGGGCGCCTCGGTGACGGGCCAGTGCATGACCGAGAAACGGGCCTCGGCCATCGAGCCATCGGGCATGGGCACGGGACGGCCGAAATGCACCGGGCCGGTGGCGGCGATGCCGCGCGATTGCAGGGCGGCCACGCCGGCGCCCGCGTCCGTGGTGGTGAAAGCGCAGCGCTCCAGCCCCTCGCGCTTCGCCAGGAAGCTGCGCAGCGGGCCGTTGTGCGGGCGCTCGGCCAGCACGCCCAGCAGCTCAAGATAATCCTCGCCGAACATCATGGTGTAGTTGCCACTGCCCATGTGTTCGCTGTGGGTGCCGCGCGGCGAGAGTTTGAAGCCGAGGGCTGCCCATTCGGCCGCCGCGGCATCGAGGTCGCGCACGGCGATGACGGCATGGTCGAGGCCAAGGATGGTGGGGATCATCCAGTGATGGTGTCGCTGTTCATGCCGCGATGCAACAAGGCGATGCCGCCGGCGGTCGGGCGCTACCGGATGGCCAGGCCGGCGACCGACCCCACCGTCTGGTTCCAGGTCGCCGGGCAGGCCTGATCCACCCGCAGGCAGGCGTCGCGCCAGATCGGCAGCACCACCTCCTGCGCCGCGGCGCGAACACGGGCCTGGTCAGCGGGGGAAATCTCCACCATCTGCATGTTGAAGCGGCGGTTCGCGGTGCAGGGGTCGCGGCCGACGTTGCAGTTGATGGCGTCGTTGTTCGCGGTTTCGGCCAGATCCCACATCAAGGTTTCGAGGCGGCGGAATTCGGCCGTCAGCGCGGCCTGCCGCTCCGGCGTGAAGCGGCGCCAGATATCCATGCTGATGAAATGCCCCTGCACCGCGCCACCCAGCGAAAGTGGCAGGAAATGCGTCGTCACCTCCGGCCAATTGCCGGAATTGCCGGAGGTGGGCGAGGTGATGGCGCATTGTGCCACGCCGCGCTGCAAGGCCGGATAGACCTCGGAGAATTGCAGCGTCACGGCGGTTGCGCCGAAATGCTGCATCAGGGCCGCCATCGATGGCGTGAAGGTGCGCACGCGCAGGCCGCGCAGATCGTCCAGGGTGCGGATCGGCGCGTTGCAGTAGATCACCTGCGGACCGAAGGGCCAGAGCGTGAGGACCTTGCTGTTGAAGCGGGTCTGCAGCCGCCGATCGAAGGCGTCGCGATAGGCATCCACCGCGCGGCGGAGCTGCGTCATGTCGGTGGAGACACCGACAAGGTCGAGCCCCTCGAAGAAGGGATCATCGCGGCTGGCCATGCCGATCTGCACGCTCATGACGTCGAAGGCGCCCGAACGCAGCAACCGCAGCGCGTCCGCCGCCTGAAGGCCGAGCTGGTCCATCGGGTTGAAGGTGACATTGGTGCGGATGCCCGCGGCCTGGGCAAGCTGCGCGAAGAAGGGGCGTTCGATCCCCTCGACATGGGCGCGATTGGCCGAGAAATTGCCTACGACGCGCATCGTCGCGGGGTCGGCCTGTGCCGCCGCGTCGCGCGGGGCGGCCAGCAGGGCCAGGCTGGCCGCGGCCAACATCAGTGCACGTCGGATCATTGGCGGCTTTCCCCAACCTCTATTCGATGTGTGACCGTGCAACCGCCATGCCAGCGATCATGGGAGATCGAACAGGCAGCCCCAGCCGCGCACCTGCGCCGGATTGGCCCCGGCGCGGCGCATGGCGCCCCAAAGCGCGGTGGCGATGGTGTCGAAGACCGGGATGCCCAGTTGCTTCTCTGCCCGCGCGGCGGGCCGCGGGCCGCGCAGGTTGGTCGAGATCACCGCGATGGCGTCCAGACCCGGGGTGCGGCCGACATCGAGGATGGCGGCCTCGATCTCGGCCTCGGTGAAGCGGGCGAAGGTGAAGTTGCCGGGGTCGTTGAAATGGAATTCCGCCGCGACTTCCAGGCCTTCCTCCGCCAGCACACGGATGGTGGCGGCCTGCACGTCATGCAGGAAGGGGGTGACCAGGCCGATGCGGCGCGCGCCCTTGATCCGCAGCGCTTCGAGCAGCGCCAGCATCGCGGTTTCCGATGGTTGCGGCAGCATCGACAGCAAAGCTCGGTCACCCGCCATGCCGGTGTAGCAGGCAGCGGTGGCATTGAGGCAGATCGCATGCATATGCGCGTCCGCCAGCATCGAGGCTGCCTCCACCAGCGGGGCGGCCTGGAACTGCGCCAGCGCCTCGTCGGAGGTATCGAGCCGGGTGACGCGGAAGCGGGCGACATGGAGCGAGACGCGGGGCACGTCGCGCAGCATCTCCATCGTCAGCGGCTCGGCCGCGGTGTTGCTGGAGGGGACCAGCATGCCGATGCGGTGCGTCACGCGCGGGCCCGGGCAATAAGCTTGCGGGCGCGCTGCACCACCGGGATGTCGATCATCTGGCCCTCGAAGGTGACCGCGCCCAGGCCCTGGGCCAGGGCCTCGTCGAAGGCCAGGACCATGCGCTGTGCCCGGGCCACGGCTTCGGGGGGCACGCCGTATTCCTCGTTGATGATCGGCACATGCATGGGGTGGATGCAGGTGGTGCAATCGAAGCCGAGCGCGCGGGAGCGGCGGAGATTGGCGCGGTAGCCCTCAATGTCGGTCAGCCCCGCGACGGTACCGATAAAGCCCATGGCCAGCACGCCGGCGGCCTTGGCCGAAAGCAGGCCCAGGCGCTTGGGAAATTCCAGCGCATCGGGGGAGGGCTCGATGCCCATATCGGTGGCCAGGTCCTCCGCACCCACGCCGATGCCGATGACGCGGGGATGGGCCGAGGCGATGTCCCTGGCGCGCAGCACGGCGCTCGCATCCTCGAGGAGCAGGATCATGCCGGTGGAGCCGAGCTCCATGCCCTGGCGGGTTTCCGCGGCATCGATCAACTCGGCCAGGAGGCGGACATGTTCGGGCCCCATGATCTTGGTGCAGATCAGCGCCCGCACGCCGGGGCGGACCGCGGCCGCGATGTCGAGCACCGTCCATTCCAGCTCACGATTGGTGCGGACCAGGACGTCGGCGCCGTTTTGCGACACGCGGGGGATGGCGCCTTCCAGCGCCGCGCGGGCTGCGGGTTTTTCCGGCGGCGAGATGCTGTCCTCGAGGTCGAGGATGATGGCATCGGCGCCCCGCTCATGCGCGCGGGCGATGAATTTCTCGCGCGCCGCGGGCACGAACATCAGGGAGCGCCAGTTCGGCAGGGTCTGTTTCATGGTGTGTGCGTTTCCATCCAGTGGCGGGCAATGTCGAGCCGGCGGCAGACCCAAACCTCGGGCATCGCCTTCACCGCGTCCAGAATGCGCTTCAGACCGATGGCCCGCGCGGGGTGGCCGATGATGCGGTTGTGCAGGCCCACGCTGAGCATCCGCGAGCCGGGCTCGGCCAGCGCCATCTCGATGCCGCCCATGATATAGGTGAAAAAATCCTCGCCGGTGGTGATGGCGGCGCGCTGGAAGCGCACGTCGTTGTTCACCAGCGTATAGGGGATGACGAGGTGGCCATCATCCCAATAGGGCAGCTCGTCATCATAGGCGTCGCTGTCGTAGCTGTAGCCGAGCTCGCGCAGGATGCGCCGCGTGTTCAGGCTGGGGGCGTAGCGGCAGTACCAGCCTTGGGGGCGGTGGCCGGTGGTCTCCTCGATGATGCGGGTGGCCTCGGTCAGGGCGTGGCGCTCGGTCGCCTCATCCATGTCGGCATGGCTTTCCCAGCGCAGCCCGTGGCCGACGACATCCCAGCCGGCCTCGCGGATGGCGGCGGCGGCCTCTGACGTGCGTTGCAGCGATTGCGCCACCGCAAAAATGGTGCAGGGCAGGCCGGCGCGGGTGAAGAGGCCATGCAGGCGCCAGAAACCGACGCGGCTACCATATTGGAACATGCTCTCGGCGGCCAGGTCGCGGCCTTTCGGCAGGCCGGTGGAGCCTTCGGTCAGGGCGTTTTCGCTGTGCGGATCGCCATCGGGCACGCTGCGTTCGCCGCCCTCCTCATGGTTGATGACGAAGTTGAGCGCCAGGCGCGCGCCGCCGGGCCAGGCGGCGTCGGGCGGGTTGCGGCCATAATGTTCGAAGATGCGCTTCATGGGATCAGGCCCTCGGGCTGGCCGGCGATGAAGTCGAACATCTCGCCAGGGCGGGTGATCCAGAGTTTTTCCCGATGCGAAAGGATGTGCTTGAGCGCCCCGCGCAGCGGCCGCAGCCGATGCGGTTGGCCGAGGATGAAGGGGTGCAGGATGATGGTCATGACCAGCGGGCGTTGGGCCGATTGGCAAAACATCTCGTCGAACTGGTCGGTCACCATATCGGCGAATTCGCGGCCGGTGTGGTGGCGCATCACCATGGCCGGGCTGTCGTTCAGCTCCACGCTATAAGGCACGCTGAGCATGCGGCCGGCGCGGGTGCGCATCCAGAAGGGCTGGTCATCGGCCGGCCAGTCCAGGCAATAGGTGAAGCCGGCCTCGGCCAGCAGGTCGAGCGTCACGGCGCTTTGCGCGATATAGGGGCCGAGCCAGCCGCGCGGTGGAATGCCGCCATTGTGGCGGGCCAGGCTGTCGCGGCTCTCGATGATCAGCGCGCGCTCATCGGCCTCCGACAGCACATCCTGGCGTTCGGAATTGGTCCGGCCATGGCCGATCAGCTCATCGCCGCGGGCCAGCAGGGCAGGGGCGATCTCCGGGCAATGGTCCAGCACGGTGGAATTGCAGTTGTGCGCCGAGGGCAGGGACAGTTCATCGAGCAGGCCGAGCAGGTTCCACAGGCCCACCCGGTTGCCATAGTCGCGCCAGGCATAGGGGCGCTGATTCTGCACCCCGGCGGGCCCGGTGCTATCGCTGCCCAGGCCCTCGCGATAGTGGAAATGCTCGATGTTGTTGACGAGCATGAGGGCGAGCTTGCGGCCGCCCGGCCAGCTGTAGGTCGGGCGGTTGGGGATGGCGCTATGGTCGTAGCGGTTGTGCGGCGTGAGCTTCATGGCGGGGATGCTGGCATGCCACCTCCGGCCTCGCCAGAGAGCATGGGCCAGGTTTCGCGCCGGCGCTTTGCCCCCGGCCTGGCAGGCGAAGGCCTATTCGATGCGGATGCCCGCCGCGCGCACCAGCGGCCCCCAGCGGGTGTATTCCTCGCGCACGAAGGCGTCGGTGGTGGCTGGGTCCATGAACAACGGCTCGCTGCCGATGTCGCGCAGGCGCTGGCGGAGCTGGGGCGTCTCCAGCGCCTCCTTGAAGGTGGTGGACAGCGTCTGGATGATGGCCTGCGGTGTGCCGCGGGGCACGAAGGCGCCGGTCCAGCTGCGCACTGCGTAATCCGCCACGCCCTGTTCCTGGATGGTGGCCAGGTCGGGCCTGAGGCTCACGCGTTCGGCGGTGCCCACGCCGAGCAGTCGGACGCGGCCGGCTTCGGCCGGCGGGATCAGCGTGGGCAGGTTCATGACCGCCATCGGGATGGTCCCGCCGATGAGGTCGGTCATGGCCGGCCCGCCGCCGCGATAGGGCACGTGGGTCAGGTCCATGCCGGTGCGCAGGCGCAACAATTCGCCGGCGAGGTGGTTCGACGATCCCACTCCGGAGGAGCCGTAGGACACGCCGCCGCGCTGCCGGCCGACCCAGGCAACCAGCTCCGCGACGTTGCGCACGGGCACCGAGGGGTGCACGGCCAGCACATTGGGCACATCGACCAGCATGGCGACGCCCAGAAAGGCCTCGCGGACGTCGTAGCCTGTTTCGTTGGCGATGATGGGATGGAAGACATGGTTGGAGGCCGAGGAGATGAACACCGTCAACCCATCCGGCCTGGCCCGCATGGCAGCACCCATGCCCACGCTGCCGCCGCCGCCGGGCCGATTCTCGATCAGGAAGGGCTGGCGCAGCCTGGCCTCCAGCACCGGCGCGAGCAGCCGGGCCACGACATCATTCGAGCCGCCGGGCGCCCAGGGGACGATCATGGTCACGGGCCGCGACGGCCAGCTTTCCTGCGCAACGGCCGCCGGTGCGGCAAGAACGGCGCTGGCCAGAATGGTGCGACGTGTGGGCATGAAGACACTCCCCTGAGGATTTTGCGCCACTCCCTGCATCCAGAGTGGGCAACCAAGGCCGGTTCTATGCCCGGCGGATGGTTTGCCCGTTTGGCATGAGCGGCCAGGGCGGGTAATACAACGTCCGGGGTGCTGGAGGCTATTGGAATGCGTGCGAATTGGGCCGTGATGTTGGCGGGGACGGCGATGGCGCTGGCGGGCTGCGGCAGCACCCAGACCAGCGGCGTGGTCGCCATTGGCCCGGACACCTACGCTGTGGAGACGCGCGGCCGCGCCCTGTCCACGGCGGTGGAACGAGGCCTGACCGAGGCCACCGCCTTTTGCACCGCGCAGAGCCGGCAGACCGAGCTGCTGGGCACCCGCATCAATGCCGATAGCTACCAGGTGGCCTTCCGCTGCAGCGGCGGCACCGGGCTTGCTGGCAATCCGGGCATCATCGGCCGGGTTCCGGTGGGCTATGCAACTCGCAATTCGTCGCTGGGGCCCATTCCGGTCAGCGCGCCATTGGCCGGTGGCGGGCGTGGCACGGTGATCACGGGCCAGGCGTTTCCGCCGCAGGCGCCGCCGCCGCCCGGCCTTGAGCTGGGGACTGTGGGCGCGCTGCCTGGGCGGACGGCGACCGTGGTGGGCAATCCCTTCGCCGCCAGCGCCGCCCCGGCGGCGCCGACGCTGCGCGCGCTGCCGCCGGTCTCCTCACTGAATGCGCCGGCCCAGCCTGCCTTCCAGGCGCCGGTTGCCGCGGCGCCGCCGGTGGCACCTTCGCCCTTCGCGCCGCTGACGAGCCCGCTGGCCGGCAGCCCGGCGATTTCGCCGACGCCGGCCCCCGCTTTCGCCGCGCCCGCGCCGGCCCCCGCCTTCGCCGCGCCGGCGGCCAGCCCGGCCTTTGCGCCGCTGACCTCGCCGCTCACCTCGCCGCTGGCGCCCGCGCCGGCTTCGGCGCCGGCCTTTCAGCCGCTCTCCAGCCCTGCCGTCAGCGCACCGGCCTCAGGCACCGCTCCGGCCTTCTCGGCCTTGCCGCCTGCCAGCTCTGCCTTGCAGCCGGTGGCCGCGCCCGCGCGCGGCTCGGCGAGCGTGCCGGCCGCCGCATCGGGCGCGCCGCTTCAGGGGGGAACGGTGCCGCCGGCCGCCTTCTGGAACGCGCCAGCCCGCTGAACCGCGTTCAGCCCTTGAAGAGGCTGAGCAGCGCCTGGGGTGACTGGTTGGCGATGCCCAGGGCCTGGCTGCCGAGCTGCTGGCGGATCTGCAGGGCCTGAAGGCGCGCCGATTCCTTGGCCATGTCGGCATCGATGAGCGAGCCCATGCCCGCCTCCTGCGCATCGATGATCTTTTTGTTGTAGTCGATCTGGCTGTCGATGTAGCGCGAGTAGCTGCCGAAATTGTTCAGCTGCGTCAGCGTGTTGGTGACGGCGGTGGCGAGCTTGCCGGTGGTGGTCATGGCTGCCGCGGCATCACCCTGGGTGAATGCGTTGGCGCCTGAGATGTTGTTGTAGATATTGGCGATCGCGCTGTAGCCATCGAAGGTGTAGAAGCCGCCGCCACCATTGCTGATGACCTTCAGCGGCAGGGTCGCCGGGTCATCGAGCAGGTTGCGGCCGTTGTAGTCGGCATCGGTGATGAAGGATTTGATGTTGCTCGTCAGCTCCTTTACCTGGGTCTGATACTGCGTGCGCTGCTCGGCCGTGATGGCGCCATCGGCCAGCTTGACCGTCAGCTCCTTCAGCTTGATCAGCGAGGTGGAGACGTTTTCCAGCGACGCGCGGGTGACCTCCAGCAGGCCCTTCACACCGCCGAGCTGCTGGTTGGCCGAGGTGGTCGCCGCCATGTCGCCGCGGATGCGTTCCGCCACCGCGAAGGCCGCGCCGTCATCCTTCGCGTCCGAGACACGCAGGCCCGTCGAGATGCGCTTCTGCACCGAGGAGAGTTCGTCATTGGTGCGGTTGAGCGACTGCAGCGCCACCATGGCGCCCATATTGGTATTGATGCTGTTCATCGACATGGGCTTTTTCCCTCGGCTTGCGCCCCCGGCCTATTGCCGGACAGGAGCCACTGTGGATCGCCAGGCGTAAAGCCAGGGTTAATGCCGCGAAGAAATTCGCCCGGCTGGACGGATCATCCGCCAGGCGGCAGCCTCTGCGGTGGAAACGCCATCAATGAGGACGCCATGATCGAGATCGAAACCCCCGCAGCGCTGGCCGAATGGGTGGGCAAGCCGCTGGGCACCAGCGAATGGATCGTGGTGGATCAGAAGACGATCGACCTCTTCGCCGAGGCCACGGGCGACCATCAATGGATCCATATCGATGTCGAGCGCGCTGGGCGCGAGATGCCGGGCGGCAAGACCATCGCGCATGGTTTTCTCACCCTGTCGTTGCTGCCCCGGCTCGCGCCGCTGATCTACCGCGTGGTCAAGCGCAGCCGTTCCATCAACTACGGCAGCAACAAGGTCCGTTTCACCGCCCCGGTGCCGGCCGGCAGCCGGGTTCGGTTGCATCTCACGGTCAAGGCGGTGGAGCCCATCCAGGGCGGCGTGCGGGTGACGATGGACAATCAGATGGAGGTGGAGGGAAATGACCGCCCCTGCCTCGTGGCCGAGACCATGGCGCAGGTCTACGACTGAACCTATCGCGTGCGCGCGGGGCTGGATGTCCCGCCGCCGCCACCGGGCAGCGTGGTGGCAAGAGCCGCGGCGGCCGCCAGGGGCAGCATCGCCAGGAACGGGACGGCAAGCCCGGTGCCGCCGCCCAGCGCACCGCCACCCAGCACACCAGAGCCCAACGAACCAGAGCCGAGCGACGCCACCTCGCCCAAAGGCGGGCGGGGGATACGCGGCCGGGCCAATGGGCGCGGCGTCGTGGCTTGTGCCGCCGCGCCACGCGCCGGCACGACCACATCGGAGCCGGCGGGCACGACAACCACACGCATTTGCGCGTGACCAATGCCAATTTGCAACCAAACCGCGATCATGATGAGGACAATACATCGCATGCGCGAATTGAGGCGCAATTCGGGCGTCGTTGCAAGCCTGAATTGCGTCAGGCCTTCAACATCCCGCGCGCGATGATCACCCGCATGATCTCGTTCGTGCCCTCCAGGATGCGGTGCACCCGCAGGTCGCGCACGATTTTCTCGATGCCGTAATCGGCGAGGTAGCCATAGCCGCCGAGCAATTGCAGCGCCTCATCGGCCACCCGGCTGCCCGTGTCGGTCAAGAAACGCTTGGCCATGGCGCAGAATTGCGTGGCATCCGGCGCGCGGGCATCGAGCTTCGCACAGGCGCGCCAGAGGAAGCTGCGGGCCACCTCCAGCTCCGTCGCCATATCGGCCAGGCGGAACTGGGTGGCCTGGAAATCGGCCACGGCGCGGCCGAAGGCGCGGCGCTGCTTAACGTAATCCAGCGCGATATCCAGCGCCCGCTGCGCGCCGCCCAGAGAACAGGCCGCGATATTCAGCCGCCCGCCATCGAGCCCGGCCATGGCGAAACGAAAACCCTGCCCCTCCTCGCCCAGCAGCGCGCCGGCGGGGATGCGGGCATCGGCCATGATGACCTGACGCGTGGGTTGGGCGTTCCAGCCCATCTTCTTCTCGTTCGGGCCGAAGCTCAGGCCGGGCGTGTCCCTGGGGATGAGCATGGCAGAAACGCCGCCCGGCCCATCGCCCCCCGTGCGCACCATGGTGAGGTACAGATCGGAGATTCCGGCGCCCGAGATGAACTGCTTGGTGCCGTTCAGCACATAGCCGGCATTGTCGCGCATGGCGCGGGTGGAGAGCGCCGCGGCGTCCGAGCCGCTGCCGGGCTCGGTGAGGCAATAGCTGGCGATCCGCTCCATGGTCAGCAGGCTGGGCAGATGCTCGGCACGCTGGGCGTCATTGCCGAAGCGGTCGATCATCCAGGCCACCATGTTGTGGATGGACAGAAAGGCCGAGATGGTGGGGCAGCCATAGGCCAGGGCCTCGAAAACCGTGGCGGCGTCGAGCCGGGTGAGGCCGGTGCCGCCGGATTCCTCGCGGACGTAAAGGCCGGCCATGCCGAGGGCGGCGGCTTCGCGCAGGACATCGACCGGCAAATGCCGCTCCTCATCCCAGCGCTGGGCGTGCGGGGCGATTTTTTCTGCGGCGAAGTCGCGGGCCGTGTCGCGCAGGGCGATGGTGTCTTCAGGCAGCTCGAACATGATCGCCCATTGTCACCGAATTGCGCAGCGCGTCCATCGCGGCCCGGGTGGCGGCCAGGTTGCGCGCCTTGACCTGGCCATAGCCCTTGATGCCGGCGGCGGCCTCGGCCCATTCGCACACCCGGCTGTGCCGCGTGGCGAGGTGGGGCAGCAGAGCGTCCAGCCCGGCCATATATTCGCCAGGTAGGGCGGCTTCCTGGCGCCGTTCCTCGGTGCGGCCGAACACGTCGAGCGCCGTCCCACGCAGGAATTTGCCATGCCGCAGCACGCCCATGGCGGTGAGCATCCAGGGCCCGAAGGCGTGTTTTTTGGCCCCGAGAAACGGCGGCGCCAGGTGCATCTCGATGCGCGTGGTGCCAGAAAAACGGTCGCGCAACTGGGACTGCCATTCCGGCAGGGAATGCAGCCGCGCGACCTCATACTCATCCTTATAGGCCATCAGGCGGTAAAGCTGGCTGGCCACCGCGCGGGTCAGGCGGTTCTCACCCGGCATCGCGGCCGTCTCCGCCGCCGCCACGCGCGCCACAAAAGCCTCGTAGCGCGCGGCGTAGCGCCGGCTCTGATAGGCCGTGAGGTCGGCCACACGCCGGGCGATCATCGCCTCCAACGTCTCGCGCGCCAGGGGCGTTTCCCGGGTCAGCGCGGCATGGCGGCCGGCGGTGAAGGCGGCCTGGTTGCGGGCGATCTCGGCCCCGTTGAGTTCCAGCGCGCGCATGATCGCGGCACTGCCGATTGGCACCAACCCGCGCTGATAGGCGACGCCGAGCAGATAGACATTCAGGTAGATCAGATCGCCAAAGCTGCTTTCCACCGCGCTGGCGGCGGGCAATGCCACCACCGATAGGCAGGCGGCGTCCAGGCTGGCGCGCATCGCGGCCGCATCCATCCGTGTCTCCGGGTTCAGCACAAATTCCGCGGTGGGCGCCACGCCCTCGCTCAGCACCGCCACGCTGCGATGCGGCGAGAGCAGCGGTCGGGCGAAGCGGCCATGCGCCACCACCATATCGGCCGCGATCATCACATCGGCCTGGCCCTGGCCGATGCGCGGGCTGAGCAGCGCCTCGCCATTGGGCAGCCCAACCCGCAATTGCGCGAAGACGCCACCGCCCTTCTGGGCCAGGCCCAGCGCGTCCACGCTGCGGACCGGCCGTTCCTCCAGATGCGCCGCCATGGCGAGGATGGCGGAGAGCGCCGTGACACCCTGCCCGCCCACGCCGGCGATGATGAGGTTCCAGGCCTCGGTCTGTTCCGCGCGCGCCGGTTCCGCCGGCGGGTTCAGCGCGGTGGGGGCGGCGGGCTTCACCGGTTCGGCGCCGATCAGGGTCACGAAGCTGGGGCAGAAGCCTTCGAGGCAGGAGAAATCCTGGTTGCAGTTGCTCTGGTCGATGCGGCGCTTACGGCCGAAGGGGGTCTCGATCGGTTCCACCGCGATGCAGTTGGATTTGACCGAGCAATCGCCGCAATCCTCGCAGACCCGCGGGTTGATCATGACGCGCTGGGTCGCCTTTTCCGCCAGGCCGCGCTTGCGCTTGCGGCGGCGTTCGGTGGCGCATTCCTGGTCGTAGATGATGACCGTGGTGCCATCGATCTCACGCAGGCGACGCTGGACGGTATCCAGCTCTTCTCGGGGGTAGAAGCGCACGGTGGCGGGGATGAGGGGGTTGCCCTTATGGCGCTCGGGGTCGTCGCCCACCACCACCACTTCGGTCGCACCCTCGGCCACCATCTGGGCGGCGATGCGCGGCACGGTCACCTCGCCCTCGGGGTGCTGGCCGCCGGTCATGGCCACCGCCGAATTCACCAGGATCTTGTAGGTGATGCGGGTCTTCGTCGCGATCGCGGCGCGGATCGCCAGCACGCCGGAATGGGCATAGGTGCCATCGCCCATATTGGCGAAGACATGCCGCGTTTCGGAAAAATGTTTCTGGCCGATCCAGGGCGCACCCTCGCCGCCCATATGGGTGAAGAGGTCGCTGTCGCGGTTCATATCCTTGGCGAGATAGTGGCAGCCGATGCCGGCCAACCCGTGGCTGCCCTCGGGCACGCGGGTGGAGGTGTTGTGCGGGCAGCCCGGGCAGAAATGCGGCGGGCGCAGATGCACCGGCGGCTGGGCGGATTGCGCCAGGGCGTCGAGCTCGGCGATGCGGGCCAGCATGCGCTCCGTGCGGAGCGATTCGGGCAGCCGGGCATGCAGGGCGCGCAGGATTTGCGAGGCGTCCAGCTCGGTCAGCTCACTCAGCAGAGGGGCGCCGGAAGGGTCGCGCTTGCCGGAGACATGCGGGCGGTCGGGCAACTCATACAGCGCGTCGCGCAGCAGGTTTTCGACATGGGCGCGGCGGTCCTCGATGACCAGCACCTCGTCCAGCCCCGCCGCGAATTCGCGGGCGCCCTGGGCGTCGAAGGGCCAGGGCATGCCCAGCTTCCAGATCCGCACGCCCTGTTCGCGCAGCATGTTTTCCGAGATTCCGGCATCAGCCAGGGCCTGCCGCATTGTATTGTACGCCTTGCCGCGCACGGCGATGCCGAAGCGCGCCCGCGGCGCATCGGCCACGATCCGGTTGATGCCATTGGCGCGGGCGAAGGCCAGGGCGGCCGGCAGCTTGTAGCCGCGCAGCCGCGCCTCGATGGCCAGCGGGAAATCCTTCAGGCGGATATGCAGCCCGTCGGGGGCCGAAAAGGGCGGGTCGATGGTGGCGTAGCGAGCCGGATCGACCACGAGCGACATGGTGGCGTCCATCGTCTCCGCCACGCATTTCATCGCGACCCACAACCCGGAAAAGCGCGAGAGCGCGATGCCCTTCAGGCCGTATTCCAGCACCTCCGCCACATCCGCCGGGTCCAGCATCGGCATTTCCACATCGAGAAACGCATGCTCGGTGGTGTTGGTGACGGTGGAGGATTTCGCTGACGGATCATCGCCCGCCAGCACCAGCACGCCGCCGCGCGGCGCGGTGCCCGTGCCATTGGCGTGCCGCAGCACATCGCCCGAGCGATCGACGCCCGGCCCCTTGCCGTACCAGATGCAGAAGACGCCCTCCTTCTTCGCGCCGGGATAGAGGCCGAGCTGCTGCGTGCCCCAGCAGGCGGTGGCGGCGAGGTCCTCGTTCAGCCCCGGCTCGAAGACGATGCCGGCATCGGCCAGGCGCTTGCGGTGGTGGCCCAACTCCCGGTCATAGCCACCGAGCGGTGAGCCGCGGTAGCCGGTGATATAGCCCGCGGTGTTGCAGCCCATCGCGTCGTCCATCTGACGCCGCAGGAAGGGTAGCCGCACCAGCGCCTGGGTGCCGCTGAGCAGGGTTTCCTCGCCGGTTGAGGTCCAGCGATCCTCCAGCGTCACGCGCTCGATGCGGCTCATGGACTATCCTCGCTTCCCAGGGGCTGGAAGAATGCACCGGCGCTGCCGCGAATTCCTGCTGAATTCTCTTGTGCGGCGCCGAAATTTCGGAAGGTTCTTTTGCGATATGGACCAGATCGACAAAAACATTCTCCGGGCTTTGCATGCCAATGCGCGCATGACCAATGCGGAGTTGGCCGACAAGGTCGGGCTTTCCGCAAGCCCCTGCTGGGCCCGCGTGCGAAAACTCGAAGCGGATGGTTTCATCGACCGCTACATGGCCGTGCTCAGCCAGCGCAAACTCGGCCTGCCCGACACCGTCATCATCGAGGTGATGTGCGAGAAGCATGACGACGCGACGCTTGGACTATTTGAGAAGGCGGTGGCCGATATGCCCGAGGTGATCGAGGCCTGGCTGGTCACCGGCGAATATGATTACGTGCTCAAGGCCGCCGTGGGCGGCACGGCGGGGTATGAAAAACTATTGCGGGAAAAGATCTACCGCCTGCCCGGGGTGCGGCACACCCGCACAACCTTCACGCTGCGCTGCCTGAAGCAGAGCTATTCCGCGGTGCCGTGAGCTGGACTCAAATCGCCCTGACACAGTCAGGGCGATTTGAGTCCAGCTATGCTCGGCCCGGCAATTGGCGCTATGGGTGTTTCCACCCGGAGCGATTGCGGGCTAAGCCGTTTCACCGAAGGTGAAACGGCTTCAGCTCATTGTTTGCGTGCATTTTCAAGCCTTGCGACGCCACAAGGCTTGAAAACGCTCTAAGCCGCGGCGCGGTTTTCCAGGATTTCCAGCACCTCGCGCGGGTCGGTCCGCTCGCGGTAATCGGTGCGGGTATCGGCCCAGAGAATCACCCCGTCGGCGCCGATGAGATAGGTGGCGGAGAGCGGCAGCGACCAGTCATCGGGCGTGCCGTTCTTGCCCGGGATATCCAGGCCGAAGCCCTGATAGACCGAGCGAAGCTCCTCAGTGAAGGCGTAGGTGACGCCGAAGGCGCGACCCACGACCTGGCCGACATCGCTGAGCACCGGGAAGGTGGCGGCATTCTTGCTGGCGGTTTCCGCCACATCCCCGGGTTTTTCCGGGCTGATCGCGACCATCGAGGCGCCGGCGGCGGCAAGGCGCGGCAGCACGGCCTGGTAGGCCTTGAGCTCCAGGTTGCAATAGGGGCACCAGCCCCCGCGATAGAAGGTGACCACCACCGGTCCCTGCGCGAGCAGGGTGGCCACGTCGAAGAGCTTGCCATGCTGGTCGGGCAGGATGATGGCGGGGGCATGGTCGCCGGGCTGCAGCGCCCCCGTCCCCACGCCGCTGTCGCGCAGATGGGCGATGTGGCGCTCCATCGCCTCCTGCCGCTCGGCGGGCACGCGAATACGCCAGCCGGCGCGATAGGCTTCCAATTCCTCGGACAGATTGTCGATCATGCGGCCTCGCTTTCGCCGGAGAGGTCGTGCCGGCCGGCAACGCATGCAAGCGGGGCCGGTGCTTGTTATTTTTGTATCATCAGTGAGGTGACTGCGTCGCGCAGCGCCTTGGGCATCGGCACCGGCCGGCCCGTCGCCCGATCCACTGTGACATGGGTGAAATGGCCCTGCGCCGCCGCCTCATCGCCCTCGCCGAAGACCGCCAGCTCATAGCGGATAGAGCTGGTGCCCAGCCTGGCCAGGCGCATTCCCACCGTCACCGGCTCGGGAAAGGCCAGGGGGCGGAAATAGCGGCAGCCCGTCTCGGCCACGAAGCACACCACCTCGCCCTCGGTGACGTGCAGCAGCCCATGCTCGACCAGCCAGCGCGTCACCGCCGTGTCGAAGAAGGCATAGTACTGCACGTTGTTGATGTGGCCGAAGGCGTCATTATCGGCCCAGCGGGTGGTGATCGGGCTGTGATGCGGGAAATCGGCGCGTCTGGCTGGGGGCGGGCGTTCGGTCATGGCTTGTCTCCGCCCACACTCTGCCCAACAAAGCCGCTATGCGCACCCCTGACCTCGATCTGGACCTGCTCCGCTGCTTCGTCACGGTGGCGGAGCGTGGCGGCTTCACCGCGGCGGGTCTCGCCCTGGGCCTCACCCAATCCGCCGTGTCGCTGAAGGTGAAGCGGCTGGAGGACCTGCTGGGCAAGCCGGTCTTCGCCCGCACCAGCCGCACCGTGACCCTGACGCGGGAGGGCGAGACCCTGCTGGGCTATGCGCGGCGCATGCTTGCGCTCAATGATGAGGCGGTGCGGCGGATGGTGGCATCACCCGTCACCGGCCGGCTGCGGCTGGGCGTGGCGGACCATTTCATCCCCAACAACCTGGCGCCCATGCTGGCCAGCTTTTCCCGCGCCTATCCCGAATTGCGGCTGGAGGTGGAGGTCGGCCGCAGCCACGAATTGCGCGCCGAGCAGGAAAAGGGCCGGCTCGACCTCGTGCTGGGCAAGCGGCGGGATGGCGAGACCACGGGGCGGCTGGTCTTCACCGAGGATATCCTGTGGGTGGCCGCCCCCGGTTTCGCCGCGGCGCCCGACCGGCCGCTGCCGCTCTCGATGCTGCCGCAGGGCTGCATGTTCCGTGAACGCGCGCTGGCGGCGCTGGCGCGGGGCGGCATCGCCGCCGAGATCGTCTATACCTCGGCCAGCCTTCTGGGGGTGGCGGCGGCGGCGCAGGCCGGCTTCGCGCTCACCGTGCTGGGGCGGCATGGCTTCCTGCCCGGGGTGGTGGCGATGCCCGGCCTGCCCGAACTCGGCACCGCCGAGATGGCCGTCTTCGGCGACGAGGCACGGCAATCGCTTGTCATCGAGGCGCTGATCGGCTTTCTGCGCGACAGCATGAATGCACCGTAAGAATTTCCCGCGTTGACGCCTGCGGGGGGTGGCGCCAATTTTCCTACTGTCGACAGGGATTTCCGCCATGCAGGGGCAAGACGCGCGCATCATCGGGCTGATCGGCACCGGGCATTTTCTCAGCCACTTCTACATGCTGTGCCTGGCACCGCTGTTCATCACCTGGCGGGCGGAATTCGATGTCTCCTATGCCATGCTGGGGCTGTCGCTGGCGCTGATGTCGGGCACCACCGCGCTGCTGCAGACGCCGGTGGGCTTCTGGGTCGACAAATACGGCGCGCGGGCCTTCCTGGTGGGCGGCACGCTGGTGATGGCGTTGTCGATTTCGGCGATGAGCTTCGCCACCGAATACTGGATGATCCTGGTCCTGGCCGTGCTCTCAGGCGTGGGCAACAGCGTCATCCACCCGGCGGATTACGCGATTCTGGCGGGCTCGATCCGCAAGGAATTCATGGGCCGGGCGTTTGCATTGCACACCTTCACCGGCAATCTGGGCTTTGCCCTGGCGCCGCCGGTCATTGCCCTGCTCCTGCCGCTGATCGGCTGGCGCGGCGCGCTGCTGGTGGTGGGGCTGCTGGGGGTACCGGTGGTGCTGGCCATCCTGTGGCAGAGCCGCGTGTTGCAGGACCAGGCCAAGCCCCGCGCCAGCGGGCCGCGCATGGGCGGGCGCGAATTGCTGCTGAGCAGGCCCATCCTGCTGTTCTTCGCCTTCTTCCTGCTCAGCGCCATGGCGGGTTCGGGCTTCCAGGCCTTCATCATCACCGTGCTGGGCAAGCTGTGGGGCACGCCGGTGGAAATCGCCTCCTTCGTGCTGACGGGCTATATGGTGGGCGCCACCTCGGGCACGCTGGTGGGCGGCTGGGTGGCGGATAAATCCAAGCGCAACCTGTTCAACTTCGTGCTGGTGCTGACCTTGGGCACCATCACCTTCATCCTGATGCTGGGCCTGCTGCCCATGCCGCCGGGGCTGCTGCCGCTGGTCGGGCTGCTGGCGGGGCTTTGCATGGGTTCGTCGCGCACGCCGCGCGATGTGATGCTGAAGGATGCCTGCCCGCCAGGCGAGATTGGCAAGGTGTTTGGTTTCGTCAGCGCCGGGCTGCCGATGGGTTCGGCGCTGATGCCGGTGCCGATGGGGCTGCTGATCGACTTTGGCCTGCCATGGATGGTGCTGCCGGTGGTGGCGCTGCTGCTGGCGCTGTCGCTGCTCTGCGCCGGCAGCGCCAGGGAGAGCGCCAGGCAAAGCGCCAACCAAAGCGCCCTGGCAGCGCGGGCGCGCACGCTCCCCGCCGAATAGGGTGGCGGTGGGGGTTTCCGCGCGGCGGTTGCACCGCTGGCTGGGGCTGATCTTCGGCGGCTGGTTCCTGGCCCTGGGCCTGACCGGCGCGATGCTGGTCTATTGGCATGGGTTGGAAGCGGTGGCGATGCCGCGGGCCACGCCCGGTGCCAGCCTGCCCTTGCAACAGCTCTACGACGCCGCCGGCCGGCATTTGGGGGAGCCGCCCTGGCGCATCTTCCCCGCCGATGAACGCAGCGAACACGCCCGCGCCGTCATCGCAACCCATCCAGGGCGGGTGACGCTGTATCTGGACCCCGCGACGGCCGCGGTGCAGGCGGCGCTGCCCTGGCGCGGAAGCTGGGTTCACTGGGTCTATGATGCCCATGCGACGGCGCTGGCCGGGCGCACCGGCAAGCTGCTGGTGGGGCTGACCGGCCTGCCGCTGCTGCTGGGCCTGATCCTGGGGCTGCGGCTCTGGCTCCGCCGGGGCGCGATGCCGCTCGGCGAGGCGATGGTGCCCCGGCCCGGCCTGCGCGGGCGCCGGGCGCTGTCGAACCTGCATCGCGCCATCGCCTTCTGGGCGCTGTTGCCGCTGCTGCTGGTGACGCTGAGTGGCCTGCCGGTGAGTTTCCCCGGCACCACCCGCGATGTGCTCTCGCCCATCCTGCCCGCGGCGCCGGAATTTCGCGTGCCCAAATTGAAGGGCACCGGGCCGGTCGATCTCGACGGTGCGGTGGCCGTGGCCCGGCAGGCCCTGCCGGGCTGGCGCCTGGCCTGGGCCGAACCCCCCGAGCCCGATGGCGAGCCCAGCTGGCTGCTGGTTCTGCTGCCCGAGCATGGCGCCTGGCCCTCGGGCCGCGCCGCCGCCTATGTCAATGCCCGCAGCGGGCGGCTTGAGGAACTGACCCTGCCCGATGGCGTGGACCACGCCCGCGCCTGGATCCGCGCCTTCCATGAGGGCCGGGTTTTTGGCGAGGCGCATCGCTGGGTGGTGGTGGCCTCTGGGCTGGCGATGGTGGCGCTGGCGGTGCTGGGGCTGATGCTGTGGCTGCGCAGCCGCCGCCGCGCCCCGCTGACCGCGCCGGCGGCGGCGGAGTGATCCCGCTCGAGCCCATCCTGGGCGTGATTGATGCCGTGGGCATGGTGGCCTTCGCCGTCTCCGGCGCACTGGCGGCGGCGCGCAAGCGGATGGATATCGTGGGGCTGATCCTGCTCGCCGCCGTCACCGGGCTGGGGGGTGGCACGGTGCGCGATGTGCTGCTGGGGCGGCTGCCGCTGTTCTGGCTGCGGGCGCCGGAATTGCTGGGCATCACAACCATCGTCGCCGTCATCGTGTTCTTCGCCGCACCCCGCTTCGAGGTGAAGACCCGGGCGCTGCTCTGGGCCGATGCGCTGGGGATGGCGATGTATGCCGTGCTGGGTGCCGAGATCGCCCTGCTGGCCGGCGCCGATGCCTGGGCGGCGATCTTGATGGGCGTGGTCACGGCGACCTTCGGCGGGATTTTCCGCGACGTGATCTGCAATGAGGTGCCGCTGGTCCTGTGCCGGGAGATCTATGCCCTGGCCGCGCTCGCCGGCGCCGGGCTGTTCATCGCGCTGCGGCTGAACGGGGTGTGGCGGGAGCCTGCCTTCATCTCCGGCATGCTGCTGGCCTTCGCCATCCGCGCGCTGGCGATCCAGCGCGGTTGGTCGCTGCCGGCCTATCGCGAGCGCGAGTGAGCGGATAACCTGCCTGCAAAACAGGAGGGAATACCGCATGCAACGTCGTGCAATGCTGGGCGCCATGTTGGCCACCCCGGCTCTCGCCCAAGGGTCATGGCAGCCCGACCGGCCGATCCGCGTCATCGTGCCCTTCCCCGCCGGGGGCGCCACCGATGTCTGGGCCCGTCTCTGCGCCGAGAGCATGAGCGAGATGCTGCGGGTGCCGGTGCTGGTCGAGAACCGCTCGGGCGCCGCGGGGATGATCGGCGCCGATGCGGTGGCGAAGGCGGCGCCTGATGGGCATACGCTGCTCTTCACCATCACGCCGCTCGTGCAGTCGCCCATCGTGCTGGGCAATGCGCCTTATGACGCGGTGCGGGATTTCATGCCGATCGGCCAGATGGGCACGACCACCCTGGTCTTCATGTGCCGGGCCGCGCTGCCGCCGCGCGACCTGGCCGGGTTCATCGCCTATGCCCGGGCGCAGGCGGCGGCCGGGCGTGGCCTGAACCTCGGCTCCTGGGCGGCGGGGTCGAGCGCGCATGTCTTCGCGCTGGCCATGAACAACCGGCTGAACATGGGCATGACCCATGTCGCCTATCGCGGCGAGGCGCCGATGGTCACTGCCTATCTCTCCAACGAGGTGGATTGCGGCATCAACAGCCTGACCAGCACGCGTGAGCATGTCGTGAGCGGCAAGCTGCGCCCCCTGGCGGCGCTGGGCGATGCAAGGGCCGGCGGCATGCCGGAGGTGCCGACCTTCTTCGAGCAGGGCGTGGATGTGGGGCGCGGCTGGTCGGGCTTCATCGGCCTGCTGGGGCCCGCGCGCATGCCGCCCGCGGTGCATGGCAGGCTGGCCGAGGTGTTTCGCGACACCATGCATCGCGAGGCCTTGCGCGCGCGGCTGATCGCGATGGACACCGACCCGGTCTGGCTCGGCCCTCAGGATTTCGGCGCCGCCATCATCCGGGTGCGGGATATCTGGACCGAGCTGACCAGGGGGATGGATTTGCAGCTGGGGTAGGGATGCACGGTATAAATTCCTTGGATTCACCCCAGGGCCATGCGATGCAGGGATCGGCAATCTCCACGAATGCCGCCCGACGCCTGGGCCGGGGGTGCGAATTTGTCCGTTTTCGTGTGTTTTGAAATGGCGCAGGCCGAAATTGCACGGAGCTGGGGCCACTCCACCGAAAGTGAAGACGGTGAAACGGCCCCGACTCTCTGTTTTTTCGCATTTTCCAGGTCGCCTTGCGAAGCCGCCAGGCCGGAAAATGCTCTACACCGCCCGCCTGGCCTTGAGCGCCGCCGCCAGGGTCCCGTCATCGAGCACATCCAGCGCGCCGCCCATCGGCACGCCCTGCGCGAGGCGGGTGACCCGCGCGCCTGACGCGGCCAGGCGTTCGGCCACGACATGGCCGGTCGCCGCGCCATCCACCGTGGCGGGCAGGGCCAGGATGACCTCCTCCACGCCGCCTTCCGCGACGCGGGCGACCAGCGGCTGAATGGCCAGATCCTCCGGTCGCACGCCACCCAAGGCCGAGAGCGTGCCGCCCAACACGTGGTAGAGGCCGTGATGGGCATGCGCGCGTTCCAGCGCCCAGAGCTCGGCCACGCCCTCGACCACGCAGATGCTGGTCTGGTCGCGCGCGGGGTCGGTGCAGATGCGGCAGGGCGATTGGCTGTCGAGATTGCCGCAGCGGGTGCAGGGGCGCACCGCCTCGGCCGCGGCGCGCAGGGCTTCGGCCAGCGGCAGCATGCGGGTTTGCGGCTCGCCCAGCATGCGCAGCACGGCGCGGCGCGCGCTGCGCCGGCCGAGGCCGGGCAGTTTCGCCAGCAGGCCGATGAGGTGGTCGACCGGATCGTGCCTCACAGCCGCGCGACGCCCGCGCGCATTAAAACGGCAGCTTGAAGCCGCCGGGCAGGCCGCCGGGAATGTTCAGGCCGGCAGTGGCCTTCTGCATTTCCTCGGCCGCCACGGCCTCGACCTTCTGCTTGGCATCGGCGTGGGCGGCGACCAGCAGGTCCTCCAACACCTCGCGATCCTCGGCCACCATCAGGCTGGGGTCGATGGTGACGCGCTTGAGGTCGCCCTTGCCTGAGAGCTTCACCCGCACCATGCCGGCGCCGGCCTGGCCATCGACCTCCATGGCCTCCATGCGGGCCTGCATCTCCGCCATCTTGGTTTGCATCTGCTGGGCCGATTTCAGCATGTTGCCGAGATTCTTCATCAATCCTCCAATCGGGCTTCGTCGTCGTCGGTGGGGTAGAAGGCGGGCTCGGCCTCGGGCGGCGCGAATTCCGGCAGGGTGGCGGGCTCGGAGGCCAAAAGGGCGGGGCGGGAGAGGCCGTAGTCATCGGCGGCCTCGTCGCGCACCTCCTGCAGCTGCGCGCCCGGGAAGGCGGCCAGGACGGCCTGGACGAGGGGGTGGTTGCGCGCCTCGGCCAGACGGTCGGCGGCGGCGGCGCGGCCCTGTTCGGAGAGGGTGGGCGCGCCCGAATCGCGTGAGATGCCCACCATCCAGCGCGCGGCCGTGGCCTTCTCCAGCATCAGCGAGAGCTTGCCGGCGAGGTCGCGCGGCGCACGGGCGGTGGGGCGGATCTCGATTCGGCCAGGCGCGAGGCTGACTGGGTGGACGTCATGCAGCAATTGCGCGTGCAGCATCGGGTCGGTCGCAGCGGCCAGCGCCACCACCTCCTGCCACGTCGTGGGCATGGCGGCGGCGGGGGGCGAGGCCATGGCCGGCTCGGCCATCGCCATCGCCGCGCCGCCGGCCATGGCGCGCAGCGCGGGGCCGCCGCCGCCGTTGGGTGCGGCGGGCGGGGCGCCGGCGGTGCCGCCGGCCTGGCTCAGCCGCCGCACCAGCTCGCCCGGCGGCGGCAGGTCGGAGAGATGGGCGAGGCGAATGAGGATCATGTCCAACGCCGCCCGCCGGTCCGGCGCATCGGCCAGCTCCGGCACGCCCTTGAGCAGGATCTGCCAGGCGCGGCCCAGGATCGGGATGGAGAGTTTCTGGGCCAGTGCGGCGCCGCGGGTGCGCTCATGCTCGGGCAGGGCAGGGCTCTTCGCCAGGGCCGGCACGGAATGTAGCCGCGTGAGGGTGTGCACCAGGTCCAGCATATCAGACAGAATAACGCCGGGCTCGGCACCGCGCTCATGCGCGCGGTCGAGATGGCCGAGCAGGGCAGGGGTGTCGCCCTCCAGCGCCGCCTCCAGCGCGTCCAGCACCAGGGTGCGGTCGGCCAGGCCCAGCATCTCCTGCACCGTGGCGGCCGCCACATGGTCGCCGCTGAGCGCAATGGCCTGATCGAGCAGCGAAAGCCCGTCGCGCACCGAGCCATCGGCGGCGCGGGCGATGACCGAGAGCGCCTCCTCCTCCGCGGTGACGCCCTCCAGCCCGCAGATTTTTCCGTAATGCGCGCGCAGCGTGTCCTGCGGCACGCGGGCGAGATGGAAGGTCTGGCAGCGCGAGAGGATGGTGGGCGGGACTTTCCGCAGTTCCGTGGTGGCGAAAAGGAATTTCACCGCGGGCGGCGGCTCCTCCAGCGTCTTCAGCAGCGCGTTGAAGGCGGCGTTGGAGAGCATGTGGACTTCGTCGAGGATGTAGATCTTGAAGCGCGCCTGGGCGGGGCGGTAGCGCACCGCCTCGCGCAGCTCGCGCACGTCATCGACGCCGTTGTTCGAGGCGGCGTCGAGCTCCATCACATCGGGGTGCCGGTCCGCCAGGATGGCCACGCAATTGGCGCAGACGCCACAGGGCTCGGCGGTCGGGCCGCCCTGGCCGTCGACGCCGATGCAGTTCAGCGCCCGGGCGATGATCCGCGCGGTGGTGGTCTTGCCCACGCCGCGCACGCCGGTGAGCATGAAGGCATGCGCCACGCGGTTGGTGGCGAAGGCGTTGCGCAGCGTGCGCACCAGCGCGTCCTGGCCGATCAGCTCGTTGAAATTGCTCGGGCGGTATTTGCGGGCGAGCACCCGGTAGGCGGGTTTTTCGGCGGGCGGCGGAGGCGCTGCGACCGGCGCCGGCGGCGCGTCCAGCCCGAACAACCCGGGCCCCTCGGGCGCCGGCGGTTCGGGGATGTCGTCTTCCGTGGCCGGGTCGGCCCCGAACATGTCGCTCACCATGTCCAGCCTCCTCGGCAAAAAAGGTGGAAGGCCGACTGCATGACCCGGGCGAGAACCCGTTGCGGCTGCTTCCTTCCGGACCTGACCGGGTTGGCGAGGAGCCCGTCCACCGCCGACCTTCCGCCCCCCATATCGCGTGACGGGGGGCCGGGGGCAAGAGCGTAACCGGCAGGCATCTTTCGACGAAGCCCGGGAAGGAGGACCCCACCCATGCTTCGACGCAGCCTTGTCCTGGCCACCATGGCCACCGCCGCCCTCGCCACCCGGCCCCATGCCGAGGCGGTGAACGACCGGGGTGGCGCCGCCATCCAGGGGTTCGACCCCGTCGCCTATTTCACCCGGGGCGCGCCCACCCGCGGCAACCCGGCCTTCACCACGCGCTGGAACGGCGCGGAATGGCGTTTTGCCTCGGCGGCCCATCGCGCGGCCTTCGTGGCCGAGCCGGAGCGCTATGCCCCGGCCTTCGGCGGCTTCTGCGCCTATGCCGTCTCCGAGGGCTATACCGCCGGCATCGACCCGCGCGCCTGGCGGATCGTGGATGGCCGCCTCTATCTCAACTACAGCCCGGGCATCCAGCGCACCTGGGAGCAGGACATTCCCGGCCGGATCAGCCGGGGCGAGGCGAATTGGGTCAGGCTGGGCCAGTGATCGCCGGCCGCAACCCTCGCTGCGCAACCGCGTTGCTGGGTGATGAGCGAGCCTGAACCGATCGTACACACCCGCCCCGCAACCGCAGTCGATGCCCGAGGCGGGCGCCGCATGCCCTGGGTCCTGTGGGTGCTGGCGATCTCCACCGGGCTCGCCATCGTGGCAATGATCGTGGCGTTTCAGTTCCGCTGAGCCGACCGCCCGGGGGTAGCCGGCGGGCCTGCCGCATGGCAGCTTCCGCGCCGATGACCCTCTCATTCCCCGCCAGCCGCACCAACGCCTATACCGGCAGCCCGCTCGACCGCGCCGGCCACCATCGCGAGGACGCGGCATGGATCGCGGCCGCCCTGGCCTCGCCCCAGACGCTATTCGCGCCGGTCTGGCGCGCCCGCAGCCTGATGCGCGGCGTGTCGGAGGGCCGGCCCGAGGGCGTGCTGCTGGGCGGCGAGGCTTCGCTGGGCCTGCGTGAGGCCGGTGGCCCCTGGGCCTTTCTGGGGCTGTGGGACCAGAAACCGGTCTTCGCCATCGATGTCAGCCATGAGGACAGGCCGCCGGTTTCCGAGGATGTCGGCAGCTTCACCGATCTGCGCGCGGTGGCAGGTCTGCTGCCGGCCGGCGAGGCCAGTGTGTTGGCGCATGCCCGCGGCATGATGCATTGGCGGGTGAAGCACAAATTTTGCGGCATCTGCGGCACCGGGATGGAGCCGCGCAGCGCCGGCAATGCGATGACCTGTCCGGGCTGCGGCGCGCAGCATTTTCCGCGCACCGATCCGGCGGTGATCATGCTCGTGGTGCGCGGCGACCACTGCCTACTCGGCCATTCCGTGCGGTTTCCCAATGCCATGTACTCCACCCTGGCGGGCTTCGTGGAGCCGGGCGAGAGCCTGGAGGAGGCGGTGAGGCGTGAGGTGATGGAGGAGGCCGGCGTGGCGGTGGGCCTGGTGGCGTATCATTCCAGCCAGCCCTGGCCGTTTCCCTCCTCGATCATGCTCGGCTTCTATGGCGAGGGGCTGACCGAGGATATCACCATCGACCATGAGGAATTGCAGGATGCCCGCTGGTTCTCCCGCGCCGACCTGCGCAACCACAAGGAGCTGGGCTTCGCCCTGCCGCGTGCGGACAGCATCGCGCGCCGGCTGATCGAGGATTGGATGAACGCATGACGTCGTTGCAGCGGCTGGCCGTTCTGGCTCTCGCCATCCCCATGGCCGGCTGCGGCGGCCATTCGGGTGGGCAGCGGGACACGCCGGAACAGGCGGAGTGCCGGCGCGAGGCGCGCAATGATGAGAGCGTTCGCAACCTCACCCGCACGCTCAGCCCGGGAAACAATGAGCGGATCATCCAGGAAGACATCAATCGGGCGACCGAGCGGGCCTTCCGCAACTGCCTGCGGGTGCGTGGCCTGCCGGGGGCGGGCGGTGTCGAGATACCGCCGCCGCGCTGAGCCCGCCCCATCCCAGGCATTTCGGCCTGTCGCATTGCAGCAAATGAACGCGTCCCGCCGTTGACGCCCGGCGGTGGGGGTTCCATAAAAACGGCCCTGAGGAGCCGGGTGACCGGCCAGCAAAGCCGGAGCGTCAAAGCCCATGTCTCACCCGCCTGATCCGCGGCAGGCCGCCTTCGCCGGTCGCCGTTCGGACGGTACCCCGGTGCAGCGCCCGCTGTCCCCGCATCTCCAAGCCTATGACATGCTGCAGATGACCAGTTTGGTCTCGATCATGTGCCGCGCTACGGGCGTGGCCTGGTCGGCGGGGGTGCTGCTGCTGGTGTGGTGGCTGGCGGCGCTCGCCTCCGGCCCGGCCGCTTTCGCGACGGTGCAGTGGTTCATGTCCTCCTTCATCGGGCTGCTGGTGCTCTTTGGCCTCACCGGCGCGGCCTGGTTCCATACCCTGGCGGGGCTGCGGCACCTGGCCTGGGATTCCGGCCATGGCTTCGCCCTGCCCACGGTGATGAAGACCGGGCAATTGGTGATGGTGGCCACCGTGGTGCTCACGGTGCTGACATGGGTCGTGGCCCTGGTGGTGTGGCGATGAACGAGATCTCGAAAACCAATGCGGCGGTGATGCGCACGCCGCTCGGCCGGGTGCGCGGCCTGGGCTCGGCCAAATCCGGCACGCATCATTGGTGGATGCAGCGCGTTACCTCCATTGCCCTGCTGCCGCTGACCCTGTGGTTCGTGGTGTCCATGCTGTCGCTGGCCGGCGCCTCCTATGCGCAGACCCGCGCCTTCCTGGCCTGGCCGGTGAATGCGGTGCTGATGCTGGCCCTGATCGGCCTGACCTTCCACCACATCGCCGCCGGGCTGCAGGTGGTGGTGGAAGATTACGTCCGGAAGGACATGCAGCGCATAGCGCTTCTGCTGCTCGTCAAGGGCAGCTGCTGGCTGATGGCGCTGGTTTCTGCCTTCGCCGTGCTGCGCGTCGCCTTTACGTAAACACGTTGCGCACCAGTTCTACGTCAACGGCCGGCATTCCCTGGCCATCGGAGCGGTTGAGATGAACGCCATCAGCAAGCCCAGCTCGGGCGCCTATCGAATTGTCGACCACACCTATGACGTGGTGGTGGTGGGCGCCGGCGGTGCGGGGCTGCGCGCCACCTTCGGCATGGGGGCCTCGGGCCTCAAGACGGCCTGTATCACCAAGGTGTTTCCGACCCGGTCGCACACCGTGGCGGCGCAGGGCGGCGTCGGCGCTGCACTCGGCAATATGGGCGAGGATGACTGGCGCTGGCACATGTACGACACCGTCAAGGGGTCGGACTGGCTGGGTGACCAGGACGCGATCGAATACATGTGCCGCGAGGCCATTCCGGCGATCATCGAGCTTGAGCATTACGGCGTGCCTTTCTCCCGCACCGAGGATGGCCGGATCTACCAGCGCCCCTTCGGCGGCCATATGCAGGATTACGGCAAGACACCCGCTATGCGCGCCTGCGCCGCCGCCGACCGCACCGGGCATGCCATTCTGCACACGCTCTACCAGCAGTCGCTGAAGGCGAATTGCGAGTTCTTCGTCGAGTATTTTGCTCTTGATCTGATCATGGACGACGAGGGCGTGTGCCGCGGCGTGATGGCCTGGAACCTGGAGGACGGTTCCATGCATCGCTTCCGGGCGCAGACCGTGGTGCTGGCCACCGGCGGCTACGGCCGGGCCTGGTTCTCCTGCACCTCCGCCCACACCTGCACCGGCGATGGCGGCGGCATGGTGCTGCGCGCCGGCCTGCCGATGCAGGACCAGGAATTCGTGCAGTTCCACCCCACCGGCATCTACGGCGCCGGCTGCCTGGTGACCGAGGGTGCGCGTGGCGAGGGCGGCTATCTCACGAACTCTGAGGGCGAGCGCTTCATGGAGCGCTATGCGCCGACGGCGAAGGACCTCGCATCGCGCGACGTCGTCTCCCGCGCCATGAGCATGGAAATCCGCGAAGGCCGCGGTGTGGGCCCGAAGAAGGACCACATCCACCTGCATCTCGAGCACCTCGGCGCCGATCTGCTGCATGAGCGCCTGCCCGGCATTTCCGAGACCGCGAAGATTTTCGCGGGGGTGGACGTGACGAAGGAGCCGATCCCGATGCTGCCGACCGTGCACTACAACATGGGCGGCATCCCCACGAACATCCACACCGAGGTGCTGCGCCCCACCCGCCAGAACGAGGACGCGATCGTCCCCGGCCTGATGGCGGTGGGCGAGGCGGCCTGTGTGTCGGTGCATGGCGCCAACCGTCTGGGCACCAATTCGCTGCTTGACCTTGTCGTCTTCGGCCGCGCCGCCGCCCACCGCGCCGCCGAGACCATCAAGCCCGGCGCCGCCCAGCCGCCGCTGCCCCCGCGCGCGGGGGAAAACTCGCTGGACCGCTTCGACCGCATCCGCAACGCAAAAGGCTCCACCCGGGTGGCTGAACTTCGGGAAAACATGCAGCGCGCGATGCAGGAACATGCCGCCGTCTTCCGCACCTCCGACCTGCTGAAGGAGGGGGTCGAGAAGATCAAGGCGGTCCATACAGGCTACGGCGACATCAAGATCGCCGACCGCTCCCTGGTCTGGAACAGCGACCTCGTGGAGGCGCTGGAACTGGACAATCTGGTGGGCAATGCGATGACCACCATCGTCGGCGCCGAAGCCCGCAAGGAAAGCCGCGGGGCGCACGCGCAGGAGGATTATCCCGATCGCGACGACGTGAACTGGATGAAGCACACCCTGGCCTGGATGAACGAGAAGGGCGAGGTGAAGCTGGACTACCGGGATGTGAAGATGCGGACGCTGACCAATGAGGTCCAGGTGTTTCCGCCCAAGGCGCGGGTGTACTAGGCGATGGCCACGTTTACGCTTCCGAAGAATTCCACGATCAGCCAGGGGCAGGTTTTCAAGGCCGAGCCCGGCGCGAAGGATGTGCGGGCGTTCAAGATCTACCGCTGGGACCCGGATGCCGGCGACAACCCGCGCACCGACACTTATGAGCTCGACCTCGCCCAGACCGGGCCGATGGTTCTGGACGCGCTGATCAAAATCAAGAACGAGGTGGACAGCACGCTGACCTTCCGCCGGTCCTGCCGCGAGGGCATTTGCGGCTCCTGCGCCATGAACATCGACGGGCTGAATACCCTGGCCTGCCTGAAGCCCATCGAGGATGTGAAGGGCGATGTGCGGATCATGCCGCTGCCGCACATGCCGGTGATGAAGGACCTGGTGCCCGACCTCAGCCAGATCTACGCGCAGTATCGCAGCATCGAGCCCTGGCTGAAGGCCGATACCCCCGCGCCGCCGGATGAGGAGCGCCGCCAGTCCAAGGAGGAGCGCGCCAAGCTGGACGGGATGTGGGAATGCATCCTGTGCTTCTGCTGCTCGACCTCCTGCCCCTCCTATTGGTGGAATGGCGACCGGTATCTGGGGCCGGCCGTGCTGCTGGCGGCTTATCGCTGGATTGCCGACTCGCGCGATGAGTACACCGGCGAGCGGCTCGACAATCTGGAAGACCCGTTCCGTCTCTACCGCTGCCACACCATCATGAACTGCACCCGGGCATGCCCGAAGGGGCTGAACCCCGCGGAAGCGATCGGCAAGATCAAAACGCTGATGGTGGAACGCCAGGGCTGACACCCCAGACGCCGCGTGTGTCGATCACGCGGCGGCCGGCCAGGCTCTCCGGCGGCACCCGGCGGAAAGCCGTATGGTCCACCAGCAGGACGTAGATGCCGCCGCGTTGCAGCGCGTCGGGCAGGTCGATCAGCGGTGCATCCAGGCCGGGCGGCGCGGCCCGAACGAAGGGCTCCACCACGGCCAGCCGCCCCGGGAAATCCGCCGCGAGATGGCGGGCGATCTCGAGCGCCGGGCTTTCCCGCAAATCATCCACATCCGCTTTGAAGGCCAGGCCGAAGCAGGTGATGGGCGCCTCCGGCATGGCCCGCGCCGCCTCGGCCACCCGCGCCCGGACATGCTCCGCCTTGCGGTCATTCACCTCCCGAGCGGTGCGGATCAGCCGCGCCTCCTCCGGCGCGGCGTCGACGATGAACCAGGGGTCCACCGCGATGCAGTGGCCGCCCACGCCCGGGCCGGGCTGCAGGATATTCACCCTGGGGTGGCGGTTTGCCAGGCGAATGAGCTCCCACACATCCACCCCCGCCTTTTCGGCCACCAGCGACATCTCATTGGCGAAGGCGATATTGACGTCGCGGAAGGCGTTTTCCGTCAGCTTCACCAGCTCGGCTGTCGCGGCCTGGCTGCGCAGCACCTCGCCCCGGACGAAGCCTTCATAGAACCGGGCCGCGGCTTCCGCGCAGGCCGGGGTGATGCCGCCGACGCAGCGGTCATTCTCCACCAGCTCGACGATGATCCGGCCGGGCAAGACGCGTTCGGGGCAATAGGCCAGGGCGATATCGGGCACCTCCGCCACCCCGGGCACGCGCAGGTCCGGCCGCAGCGCCGCCAGCATGCGCGCGATGCCCGCCGTGGTGCCGACGGGCGAGGTGCTTTCCAGGATCAGCACATTGCCGCGGGCCAGCACCGGGGCCAGGGCTCGCACGGCGCTGTGGACGTGGTCGAGCATCGGGCGCCTGCCCTCGGCCAGCGGCGTGGGCACGGCGATGATGAAGACATCGGCCGGTTGCGGCGTGGCATGCGCGGTCAGCATCCCCTCCGTCACCACGCGCCGCAGCAGCCCGTCCAGATCGGGCTCGTGCAGATGGGTGCGGCCGGCATTCAGCGCGGCCACCACAGCGGCCTTCATATCGACGCCGAACACCCGCATGCCGTGGCGGGCCGCGAGCGCCGCCGTGGGCAGGCCGATATAGCCAAGTCCAATCACGCAGACACGTGTCATCGCCCGAGAGGCCGCCACCTGAGGTTGTATTTAACATGGCGCGGGACGCGTGGCCGCCGCAAGCGTCATCGCGCCGCGGTGGTTTTCGACAATCCGCACCCACACCCGCTATCCACAGCCATGCACATGGGACGCGACGCGGGCGGCGGGACTAAGATGCGCCCATGAACAGCATCAACCCGCCGGAGGGCGGTGGCCTTTTCGGCCAATCGCTCCGCCTGCCGCCGCAAAATCTTGAGGCAGAACAAGCGCTTCTCGGTGCCCTGCTGTCGAACAACAAGGCTTTCGAGAGGGTCTCGGAGTTCCTGGCGCCGGAGCATTTCGCCGACCCCATCCATGCCCGCATCTTCTCGGCGATTCGCAGGCGGGTGGAGAACAACGCGCTGGCCGACGTCGTCACCCTGAAGGGCGAGTTCGAGCATTCCGGCGTGCTGGAGGAGGTCGGCGGCACCAGCTACCTCGTGCAGCTCGTCAGCGCGACGGTGGGCATTATCAATGCCGGAGAATATGGCCGGCTGATCCATGATTGCTGGGTCCGCCGCCAATTGATCGATGTGGGGGAGACGGTGGTGAACCGTGCCTTCGGCGCCGAGCCGGAGCTCGAGGGCACCAAGCAGATCGAGGCGGCCGAACAGCAGCTCTTCGATCTCGCAACGGGCGGCGCCAATGAGGGCGGCGCGATCACCTTCGACCGCGCCTTGGCGCTCGCGGTGGAGGCCGCCGCCAAGGCCAAGGCGCATGGCGGCGGCGTCTCGGGCCTGCCCTCCGGCTTGCGCGACGTGGATGCCCGCCTGGGTGGGTTGCATGGCTCGGACCTGCTGATCCTGGCCGGGCGACCTGGCATGGGAAAGACCGCGCTGGCCACCAAGATCGCCTTCGGCGCGGCCCAGGCCCTGGCGCGCGACCTGGAGCCGGGCGAGGTGGCGAAGGGCACGGTCGCCATCTTCTCGCTGGAAATGAGTGCCGAGCAGCTGGCCAATCGCCTGCTCGCCGAAAGCAGCCGGATTTCGGGCGACCGCATCCGGCGCGGCGAAATCAGCCAGCAGGAATTCGACAAGTTCTACGCCGCGAGCCGAGAACTCGGCCTGCTGCCGATCATGATCGACGACACGCCGGCCATCACCCTCTCGGCGCTGCGAACGCGTTGCCGGCGGCTCAAGCGCACCCGTGGGCTGGAGTTGGTGGTGGTGGATTACCTCCAGCTCATGCGCCCCGCGGCCGGCACGAAACCGGACAACCGGGTGCTGGAAATCAGCATGATCACCCAGGGGCTGAAAGCCATCGCGAAGGAATTGTCGGTCCCCGTCATCGCCCTCTCCCAGCTCTCGCGCGCTGTCGAACAGCGCGAGGACAAGCGCCCGCAGCTCTCCGACCTGCGCGAATCCGGCTCGATCGAGCAGGATGCCGATGTGGTGATGTTCGTCTACCGCGACGACTACTACCTCAAACAACGTGAACCGAAGGAAGCGGCCTTCGACAATTCCGAAAAGTACCAGGCCGCGATGGACCGGTGGAAAACCGATATGGAGCGCGCCCACAACAAGGCCGACCTCATCATCGCCAAGCAGCGCCACGGGCCGACCGGCACCATCCCGTTGTTCTTCGAGGCCGAGTACACCCGTTTCGGCGACCTGGATGTGACGCATGACGAGCGCGGGTATGATTAGGGAGGGGGCGCTTGTGGTCCGGAGGGGGGCAAAGCCCCTCTCCGGGGCCATTGGCACCCCCCTCTGACCATGCAGGCCCTGCTCCGCATCGACCTCCGCGCCATCGCCGCCAACTGGCACATGCTGCGCGAGCAGCATGCCGGCGGCGCCGTGGCCGCAGTCCTGAAGGCCGATGCCTATGGTCTGGGCATGGCGCCGGTGGCCAGGGCGCTGCGTGATGCCGGCTGCCGGCATTTCTTCGTCGCGCATCCGGCCGAGGGCATCGCCCTGCGCGCGGCCCTGGCCGAGGACGGCCCGATGGTGGCGGTGCTGAACGGCTTCATGCCCGGCGCGGCGCCGCCCGATATCTGGCCGGTGGTGAACAATCTGGCGATGGCGCGGGCGCATGCCGACCGCGGCCCGGTGCTGCTGCATGTCGATACCGGCATGGCCCGCCTTGGCCTCGACCCGGCGGAATGCGATGCCCTGCCGGCGCTGGATCTGCGTTATGTCATGTCGCACCTCGCCTGCGCCGATGAGCCGGGGCACCCCATGAACACGCTGCAGCGCGAGCGGTTCGCGGCGGTCGCGGCGCGGTTTCCCGGCGTGCCGACCAGCCTCGCCAATTCCTCCGGTATCTTCCTGGGGCCAGCTTTCGGCTCGGCCCTGGCGCGCCCCGGCGCGGCACTCTTCGGCATCAACCCGCAGCCCGGCCTGCCCAACCCGATGCGCCCTGTGCTGCGGCTGGACGCGCCGATCCTGCAGCTTCGCGAGGTCGCGGCCGGCACGCCGGTGGGCTATGGCGCCACATGGACCGCGGCCCGGGCCAGCCTGATCGCCGTCGTCGCCGCCGGCTATGCCGATGGTTATTGCCGCGCCCTGTCGGGCCGGGGCATCGGCATCCTGGCCGGGCAGCCGGTACCCGTGGTAGGACGCGTGTCGATGGACCTGACAGAATTCGATGTGACAGGCGTACCGGCGGCATTGGGCGACATGCTCACGCTGATGGGGCCCGACAATCCTCCCGATCTGCTGGCCGAACAGGCCGGCACCATCGGCTATGAATTGCTGACCGCGCTGGGTTCGCGTTACCGACGCATTTACGCCTGATGGTGCTGGGCGTTCTCGCAGGCCTTGGCCGCGCGGTGCTGCGCGCCTGCCAGGAGGTGGGTGGTCTCGCGCTCTTCGCGCTGGAGGCGGTGTCGCATCTCGTCCGCCCGCCCTTTCATGGCCGGCAATTCCTGCGGCATTTCATCGAGGTCGCCTATTTTTCCCTGCCCGTGGTGGCGCTGACGGCGCTCTTCACCGGCATGGTGCTGGCGCTGCAAAGCTATACCGGCTTCGCCCGCTTCAACGCGCAATCGGCGGTGGCTTCGGTTGTGGTGCTGAGCGTCACCCGCGAACTCGGCCCGGTGCTGGCCGGGCTGATGGTGGCCGGGCGCATCGGCGCCGCCATGGCGGCCGAGCTTGGCACCATGCGCGTCACCGACCAGATCGACGCGCTGACCACACTCTCGACCGACCCGATGAAATATCTGGTGGCGCCCCGCCTGCTCGCCGCCACGCTGGCCATGCCGCTCCTGGTGCTGGTGGCGGACATCATCGGGGTGATGGGCGGCTATCTCGTCGGAACGGTGAAGCTGGGCTTCGTCTCCGCCGCCTTCCTCGATTCAACATGGGACGTGCTGGAGACCATGGATGTGGTCAGCGGCCTGGTGAAGGCGGCCGTCTTCGGCTTCGTCATCGCGCTGATGGGCTGCTGGTGCGGCTACCGCAGCCGCGGCGGCGCGCAGGGCGTGGGCATGGCGACGACCTCGGCCGTGGTCATGGCCTCGATCCTGATCCTGGCGCTGGACTATGTCGTGACCGAGGCCTTCTTCGCGCAATGACCCTCACGGTCACCCTGGAGGGCGTGTGCAAGAGCTTCGCCGGCAAGAAGGTGCTGGAGGGCGTCGACATCGCCGTGCCGGCCAGTTCCTCGCTTGTGGTGCTGGGCGGTTCGGGCAGCGGCAAATCGGTGATGCTGAAATGCATCCTGGGGCTGATCACGCCCGATTCCGGCCGCATCCTGATCGATGGCCGCGACGTGGCCGCGCTGTCGCGTCGCGAGCGGGCGGCGATGATGGACCGCATCGGCATGCTGTTCCAGAACGGCGCCCTGTTCGACAGCCTGCCGGTCTGGGAGAATGTCTGCTTCAAGCTGCTGGCGCAGAAGCGCATCACCCGCCGCGCCGCGCGCGACAAGGCGGCCGAGGTGCTGGCCCAGGTTGGCCTGGCCGCCAGCGTGGGCGATCTGCCACCGGCCGAGCTTTCGGGCGGCATGCAGAAACGTGTCGCCCTGGCCCGCGCCGTGGCGGCCTCGCCCGACCTGCTGTTCTTCGATGAGCCGACCACCGGCCTCGACCCCATTATGGGCGCCGTGATCGACGGCCTGATCGTCGATTGCGTGCAGCGCCTGGGCGCCACCGCCATCTCCATCACCCATGACATGGCCAGCGCGCGGCGCATCGGCGAGCGTGCGGCGATGATCTACAAGGGCCGGATCGTCTGGGATGGCCCGGCTGCGAGCCTGGGCCAGACCGGCAATGCCATGGTGGACCAGTTCGCCCGCGGCGAGCGCGAGGGGCCCATCTCCATGGAATTGCGCCGCTAGACCATGCTGCGTTCACATACGTTCACTGCGCATGGTCTAGCCATTGCTGAGAGATGATTCAGCGTGTTCGGCGATTCCGCCTCAACGCATCATGCTCCCAGGGCACCAGAAAGGTCAGGGCCAGTCATGTCATCGCAACCGCCTGATATCAGCGCCCTCGCCGCCGCCGAGGGCGAAGCCTTCCCGGCACTGGACTGCCCCGGCCCGATCGCGGCCCGGCTGCGCGCCCATCACGGCCGCCTGATCCATAAATGGGAGCATTACCTGCCCCTCTATGACCGCTATTTCAGCCCCTATCGCGACGGCTTCACCGCGCTGGATGGCACCACCCGGCCGCTGCGACTGCTGGAGATCGGTGTCTCGCAGGGCGGTTCGCTGCTGCTCTGGCGCAATTATTTCGGCCCGGCGGCGACGATATTCGGCATCGACATCGAGCCGCGCTGCGCCGTTTTCGATGGCGAGGCGGGGCAGGTGCGCATCGGCTCCCAGGCCGATCCCGCCTTCCTCGCCGCGGTGGTGGCGGAGATGGGTGGAGTGGATGTCGTGATCGACGACGGCAGCCATGTCGCCAGCCATCAGCGCGCCAGCATCGAGACGCTCTATCCCCTGCTCAGCCCGGGCGGGATCTATATGGTGGAGGATACCCATACCGCCTATTGGGATTGGGGCTATGAGGGCGGCTTTCAGCACCCCGGCAGCTTCGTCGAACTCGCCAAGGGGCTGATCGACGACCTGCATGCCGCCTGGCATGGCCGCCCGCCCTCGGCGCCCTGGGCCGAGGGGTGGCTTACCGGCTTGCACGCGCATGACAGCGTGATCGTGCTCGACAAGCGGCCCAGGCCGCGCCTGTGCCACGGCATGCGGGGCACGCCTTCCTTCTAACCCGCAATCGATCTGGGTGGAAACACCCAGATCGCCAATTGCCGGGCCAAGCAAAGCTGGACTCAAATCGCCGTGACACAGTCAGGGCGATTTGAGTCCAGCCGTCATCCGATCGTCAGACGGTTGTCATGCGGCTTGGCTAAAGCGGGCCTCCATTCCGGAGAGACCCCAATGCGTAACCTGCTTCTGGCCAGCATCGCCGCCATCGCCCTGACCAACTTCGCCCGCGCCGATGAGCGCTTCGAGGCGCGCGTGGTCGGCCATGCCGTGCTGCCCGCCGCCACGCTGATCGCGCCCCCCGCCAACGCCCCCCCGGGCTTCGCCACTTCCGGCCGCTTCACCGGACCGGGCAATATCCGCGTCGAGGCCCGCGGCACCATCCCCGCCGATACCGGCGCCATGCACGGCAACCGCCGCACCGGCGTTTCCCTGCCGCTGGAAGGCCAGCCCGTGCAGGGCTTTTCCGGCATTCGCCCGATCGGTGACGGCTCCTACTGGGTGACCACCGACAATGGCTTCGGCACGCGCCGCAACAGCCCCGACGCGCTGCTGATGTTCCACCGCATCCGCCCCGATTTCCAGACCGGCGTGACCACCGTCGAACGCACCATCTTCCTCTCCGACCCCAATCGCGTGGTGCCCTTCCACATCGTCACCGACCCCTCGCCCACCCGCTACCTGACCGGCGCCGATCTCGACATCGAGAGCATCCAGAACGCGTCGGACGGCACCTTCTGGTTCGGCGAGGAATTCGGCCCCTACATCTTCCAGACCGATGCGGAAGGCCGGGTGCTGCGCTTCTTCGAGACCATGCTGGACGGCCAGCTGCTGCGCAGCCCCGACAACCACGCCCTGCAGCTGCCGCCGACGCCCACCGCCACCGTGCCCTACCGCGCCCGCCGCTCCGGCGGCTACGAGGGCATGGCGATGACGCCCGATGGCCAGACGCTATGGGCGATGCTGGAGCAGCCGATTTTCGCCGCCGGTTCCGACCAGCCCGAGGGCCAGTTCCTGCGGGTGATCGAGTTCAGCACCGCGCGCGGCGCCTGGACCGGCCGCAACCTGCGCTACCGGCTGGAGCCGGGTGCCACGGCCATTGGCGACTTCAACATGATCGACGAGCGCCGCGCCCTTGTGATCGAGCGCGACAATGGCGAGGGCGACCCGGGTCTCGCCTGCGCCCAGGGCGTGGCGCCGACCGGCACCGCCCCCTGCTTCCCGCTGCCCGCGCGCTTCAAGCGGGTCTACCTCGTCGATCTGGGTGCGCCTGATGCCGAGGGCTTCGTGCGCAAGCTCGGCCATATCGACCTGATGGCCATGCAGGACCCGCAGGGCCTGGCGCGTGAGCGCGGCGCCTTGCCGGCAGATGCCCCCGCCGGCCGCTTCACCTTCCCCTTCTTCACCATCGAGAATGTCGCGATGGTCGATGCCGACCACATCATCGTCGGCAACGACAACAACTATCCCTTCTCCGCAGGCCGCTTCCCGAATGTGCCGGATAATAACGAGATGGTGCTGCTGCGCGTGCCTGAACTGCTGCGGGCGCGTTGATCCCGGGGGGCTTGCTTTCCCCTGTTTGCGGCTTGCGTTAACGTCGCGCCATCGATGGGCTGCAAGGGATGATCTGATGTTGACTGAGCTGGAGCGCGACGGCGCGTTCGTCCCAGGTCCGAGGGTGGTGATTGCCGGCGCGCCGGCCGGCGCGCTGGCCGGAATGCGCTTCGCCGTGAAGGACCTCTATGACGTCGCCGGCGAGGTGACGTCCTATGGCAATCCGGATTGGGCGCGCACGCATGGTGTGGCGGCTTCGACCGCGCCGGTGGTGCTGACCCTGATCGAGGCCGGCGCCACGTTGGTGGGCAAGACCAAGACGGTGGAACTCGCCTTTGGTCTGACCGGCGAGAATGTCTGGCATGGCACGCCGGTGAACCCCCACGCGCCCGATCGCTTCCCCGGCGGCTCCTCCTGCGGCAGCGCCGCCGCGGTGGCGGCGGGCGAGGTGGATTTCGCCATGGGCAGCGACACCGGCGGCTCGGTGCGCATCCCGGCCAGCTATTGCGGCGTCTTCGGCTTTCGGCCGAGCTGGGGGGCGATCAGCCTGGCCGGCTGCTGCGCGCTGGGGCCGAGCTTCGACACGCCGGGCTGGTTCGCGCCCAGCGCCGCGGTGCTGGGCCGTGTCGGGCGTGAATTGCTGCCGCTGGAGGCGGGCGGGCCGAATTGCCTGCCGGCCGGCCCGCTGATGCGGCCCGATGACGTCTGGATCAACGCCGATCCGCAGGTGGCGTGCTTGCTGCTGCCCGCGCTGGAGGCCACCGAAAGGGTGCTGGGCCGGGCGCTGCGGGTGGAGTTGATGCCCGAGGGCCTGTTTGAGCTCTACGAGAATTTCCGCTGCATGCAGGCGCAGGAGGCCTGGGCCACGCTGGGCAGCTGGGTGACCCGCACCAGCCCCGCCTTTGGCCCCGGCGTGGCCGAGCGCTTCGCTGCGGCGGCGGCCATGCCGGCCGAGAAGGCGGCCGCGGGCCGTGCCTTCCGCAAGCGCTTTCAGCACCGCATGCGCGCGCTCCTGGCCGGCGGCGGGGTGCTGGCTTATCCCACCTCGCCCATCCCCGCGCCTTTGCTCAGCGCCGGTCAGGACGAGCAGAACGCGGTGCGGGAGCGAACCATGGGGGTGACCGCTATCGCCGGCCTGGGCGGATTGGCCGAGGTGAGCATCCCCGCGGCGCGGCTGAATGGCGCGCCGATTGGGCTGTCGCTCGTCGCTTCGGCCGGGCGGGACCGTATGCTGTTGCGCCTGGCCGAATTCGTGTCGGACGAGCTGGGCCTGTGACCCCGCGCGAGGCCACGGCGAAGGATCTGCCGGCCATCGCCGCGATCTATGCCCACCATGTCGCCCATGGCGTGGGCACCTTCGAGGAGAAGGCGCCGACCGCGGCCGAGATGGGCAAGCGCCTGGCCAAGGTTCAGGCCGCCGGCTGCGCCTGGCTGGTGACGGAGCATGAGGGCCAGGTCACCGGCTATGGTTATTATTCCCAGTTCCGCGACCGCAGCGCCTATCGCTTCACCGTCGAGGACAGCATCTACGTCCGCGACGATGTGCGCGGGCAGGGGGTCGGCAAGGCGCTGGTGGCGGCGCTGCTGGACCATGCCGCGCGGCGGGGCTTCCGGCAGATGATCGCGGTGATCGGCGACAGCGAGAATGTCGGCTCGATCGGGCTGCATCTCTCGCTGGGCTTCCGGCAGGTCGGCGTCATGCGCGCGGTCGGGCTGAAATTTGGCCGCTGGGTTGATGTGGTGACCATGCAGCGGCCTTTGGGAGAGGCGGACCGTTCCGTTCCGGTGTAGAGTAACGGCATGACGATCCTTGACGCCCAAGACCCCTATCCCCGCAATTTCGCCGGCTACGGCGCCAACCCGCCGGATCCGCGCTGGCCAGGGGGCGCGCGTGTCGCGCTCAGCTTCGTGCTGAATTACGAGGAGGGGGCGGAAAACTCCGTGCTGAACGGCGATGCCGGCAGCGAATTGTATCTGCATGAGGTGCCCGGCGGTTCGCCGGTGCTGGGCGAGAGGAACCGCTCGGTCGAAAGCCAATTCGACTATGGCGCCCGGGCCGGCGTGTGGCGGGTGCTGAGGCTTTTCGCCGAGCGCGGTTTGAAGCTCACCGTCTATGGCGTGGGCCGGGCGCTGGAGCTGAACCCTGCGGCGGCGCAGGCCTTCACCGCGCAGGGGCATGAGGTGGCCAGCCATGGCTGGCGCTGGATCGACTATCACAACACGCCCGAGGCGGAGGAACGCGCCTCCATCGCCGCCTGCGTCGAGACCATCACCCGGCTCTGCGGCAAGCCGCCGGTGGGCTGGTACACCGGCCGCTTCAGCCCGCGCACCCGTCGGCTCGTCGCCGAGCATGGCGGCTTTCTCTACGACAGCGACGCCTATGATGACGACCTGCCGCATTACGTGCAGGTCGCCGGCAAGCCGCAGCTGATCCTGCCCTATACGCTCGACAACAACGACATGAAGTTCGCCGTGCCGCCGGGGTTTTCCAGCAATGACGGCTATGAGCAGCATCTGCGCGACAGCCTGGACCTGCTGCGCCGCGAGGGCGGGCGGATGATGAGCGTGGGGTTGCATTGCCGCCTCGTCGGCCGCCCCGCTCGCGCCGCAGCGCTGGCGCGTTTTCTCGACCACGCCGCCGGTTGCCCGGATGTATGGGTGGCGACGCGCGAGGAGATCGCCCGCCACTGGCTCCAAGAGCACCCGCCGAAGTGAGAACCGAAACCGACAGCCTGGGAACCGTGGAGATACCCACGGACCGGCTGTGGGGACCGCAAACCGAACGGGCGCGAAAGCTGTTCCGCATCGGCACTGAGCGGTTTTCGCCCGGCCTGATCCGTGCGGTGGGGTTGCAGAAATGGGCGGCGGCGCGGGCCAATGCGGGCCTTGGATTATTGCCGGCGCAACTGGCCGATGCCATCTCCGCCGCCGCGGAGGAGATCATCGCGGGCGGGCGCGACGCCGATTTCCCGCTGCCGATCTGGCAGACCGGCAGCGGCACCCAGACCAACATGAATGCCAATGAGGTGATCGCGAACCGCGCGAACGAGATGCTGGGCGCGAAGCTGGGCGCGCGGGCGCCGGTGCATCCCAATGATCACGTCAATCTCGGCCAGTCCTCCAACGATAGTTTTCCGGCCGTCATGCACATCGCCGCGGCCGAGGCGGTGACGGGGCGCCTGCTGCCCGCGCTGGAGGTGCTGCGCGCGGCACTGGCGGCGCGTGCCGTTGAATGGGCCGCTGTCGTGAAGCTGGGCCGCACGCATATGATGGATGCGGTGCCGGTGACGCTGGGCCAGGAATTCGCCGTCTGGGCGCGACAGGTGGAACTCGGCCAGGCGCGGCTGCGCGACGTGCTGCCGCGCCTTCTGGTGCTGCCGCAGGGTGGCACGGCGGCGGGCACGGGGCTGAACACTCATCCCGATTTCGCAGCGCGTTTCTGCGCCGTATTGGCCGCGCGCTGCGGGCTGGGTTTCGTCGCCAGCGACCTGCCGGGCGAGGGGATGTCGGCGCATGACGTCTTCGTCGAATTGCAGGGCGTGATGAATGTGCTGGCGGTGTCGCTCAACAAATGCGGCAATGATATCCGGCTGCTGGGCAGCGGGCCGTCTTCGGGCATCGCCGAGCTGGTGATCCCGGCCGATGGCCTGTCCAGCAGCATCATGCCCGGCAAGACCAACCCGACCCAGGCCGAGGCGCTGACCATGGTCTGCGCCCAGGTGATGGGCAATACCACGACGGTGACGGTGGCGGGCGCGCAGGGCCATCTCGAGCTCAATGTCTTCAAGCCCGTGATCATTTTCGCGGTTCTGCAATCCGCCGGATTGCTGGCCGATGCGGCCGAGAGCTTTGCTGAGCACATGGTGGCTGGGCTGGCGCCGAACCTTCCGCGCATCGCGGAAAACCTCGCAAAGTCGCTGATGCTGGTCACCGCGCTGAACCCGCATATCGGCTATGACCGCGCCGTGCGCATCGGCAAATTGGCGCTGGCAGAGGGCATCACCCTGCGCGATGCCGCCGCCCGGCTGGGCCTCGTGACGCCCGAGGATTTCGACCGCTGGGTACGACCGGCGGATATGCTCGGCCCCCGCGTCCCAGACGCGAATGCTTGAGAAGCGCAGTCTGAGCCTGGCGGGCCACCGCACCTCGGTGGCGCTGGAGCCGGAATTCTGGGTGGTGCTGGAACAGGCCGCGGCCCCAGGCCCGCTGGCTGCGCTGGTGGCGGCGCAGGATGAGGCGCGGGGCGAGACCGGCGAGCCCCTGGCCAGCCGCCTGCGCCTCTTCGCCCTGCGCTACGCTCTGGCGCGGGCCGGTTCGGCCGAAGCGGGGCGATAGACCCCGCGCTGGCCGAGAATCGGTTCCAGCCTGTCGGTGATGCCCAGCGCCGTCTCCGCCGCGCCGAGATAAAGCGACCCATCGGCCGCCAATTGCCCCGCCAGGCCGCCCAGAACGCGCGACTTGGTCGGCATGTCGAAATAGATCAGCACGTTGCGACAGAAGATCACGTCAAACTTGCCGAAGGCGCGCAAGTCAGTCAGCAGATTGGCCTGCTGGAATTTCGTGTAGGCGCGCAGATGATCTTTGGCGCGCCAGCGGCTGTCGGTCTGGGTGAAGTGCTTCATGAGCTGGCGCACGGGCAGACCGCGCTGCACCTCGAATTGGGTGAAGACGGCCTCTCGCGCGCGGTCCAACACGGCCTGGGTGAGGTCGGTGCCGATGATCTCGAACCGGCGTGCCTTCAGGCTGGCGTCGCCGATCTCCTGCATCTCGGCCAGGATGATCGCGATGGAATAGGCCTCCTGCCCCGTGCTGCAGGCGGCCGACCAGATGCGGATGGGAATGCCCGGGGCGCGTGCCTTGTGCAGCGCCGGCAGCAGCTCCTTCAGGTGTTCGAAGGGTTTGCCGTCGCGGAAGAAATGGCTCTCATTGGTGGTCAGCAGCTCGGTCATGTCCTGGGCGAGCTTTTCGCTGCCGGGGCCGCGCAATTTCAGCGCCAGCGCATCGAGGCTGGCCATCCCCTCGCGCTTGAGGAGCGGTGCGAGGCGGGTGTCCAGCATATAGCCCTGGTCGGCCGTCAACACGCCGCCGGAGCGCTGTTTCACGATGCCGGCGAGGAACTGGAAGGTGGAGGGGTTCATGCGGGTTGCCTCAGGGCGGCCAGGACATGGTCCGCCAGTGCTTCAGGGGGGGCGAGGAATTTTGGCAGGCCGGCGCGGGCGACGGCGCCGGGCATGCCCCAGACCACGCTGCTCGCCTCATCCTGTGCGATCACGGCGCCGCCGGCGCGGGCCACCGCCTGGCAGCCCAGCATGCCGTCCTGGCCCATGCCGGTGAGGATGATGGCCAGCAGATCACGGCCATAGATCGCCGCGAGCGAGCGCAGCATGGGATCCACCGCGGGCCGGCAGAAATTCTCCGGCGGATCGGTCGTCAGGCTGACGCGCGGTGGGCCGCCATCGCCCCGGCGGATGATCATGTGCCGGTCGCCGGGGGCCACCAGGATATGGCCCGGACGCAGCACGTCACCCTCCCTGGCCTCGGTGCAGTGGGGGCCGCCCAGACCATCGAGGTGTTGCGCCAGCATGGCGGTGAAGCCCGCCGGCATGTGCTGGGTGATCAGCACCGGCAGGTTCAGGTTGCGCGGCAGGCGCTTCACCAGCGCAGCCAGGGCCTGCGGCCCGCCGGTCGAGGAGCCGATGGCGAGCGCGCGCGGCACCATGCCCAGGCCGCCGGCAGGGGCGGGGCGCGTGGGGCGGCCGGCGCTGGCGGCGCGGCTGCCGCCCATGCGCGCCCAGCCCTTCACCTTGGCCAGCAGCTCGGCCCGGAAGGCCGGGTCGGCCATGCCGCCCTGGGCGGCTGTGGGCTTGGGCACGTAATCCGAGGCCCCGGCCTTCATCGCCGCCATGGTCTGGCTGGCGCCACGTTGCGTCAGCGCGCTCGCCACGATCACCACTGGCCGCGGCTCGCGCCGGAGCAGCAGCGGCAGCGCCGTCATGCCATCCATCACCGGCATTTCGAGGTCGAGCAGAATGACCTCCGGCCGTTCGCCCGGGGTGGCGCTTTCCAGCGCGCGCAGCGCGGCCTGGCCGTCGCCCACCCTTGCCACGATGCGGATGCCGGGGTCGCTTTCCAGCAGGCGCGCCAATGCGCCGCGCACGACCACACTGTCGTCGCAGAGCATCACCCGCAGCTTGTCTGCGCTCATCCCTCGGATGCTTCCGCCGGGCCGAAACCGACCATGGCGAGCTTGTCCATCAGGATCGCCTCATCGAAGGGCTTCATGACGTATTCATCCGCCCCGGCCTCGAGGCCCTCCATGATTTTCTCCGACGCGGCCTCGGTCGTGCACATCACCACCGTGGGGTCGGAGGGGCCGTATTCGGCGCGCAGGGCGCGCAGGAACTCGATGCCGTCCATCACCGGCATGTTGCGGTCGAGCAGCACGAGGCGCGGCATGTCCTCGCCCACCGCGTCCAATGCCTGGCGGCCATCACCCGCCTCGCGCACCGCAAAGCCGTGCTTTTCAAGAATGCGGCGGGCGACCTTGCGCACCACCGCGCTGTCATCCACCACCAGGGCGCTCGTGCTCATGGGCTTTCCTTCAACCGATCTGCATCAGACGTTCGACATCGAGCACCACCAGCAGGCTCTCACCCAGGCGATGGACGCCCAGCGAGACATCCTTCCACGAGGCATCGAGCGTGGGCGGGTTGGCGGCGCGTTCGGCCGGACTGAGGCTCAGCACCTCGCCCACCACGTCGGCGAGCAGCGAATAGAGCTCGCCCTGGTGTTCCACCACCACCGACATGGGCTTCTGCCCCGCCGGGCGTGCGGCGAGGTGAAGGCGCCGGCGCAAATCCACCGCGGTCACGATGCGGCCGCGCAGGTTCAGGCTGCCCGCCACCTCGGGCGGGGCTAGGGGGATGCGGGTGATGGTCTGCGGCCCCAGCACGTCGCGCACGGCCAGCACGGGCACGCCGCAGAGCTGGCCGGCGACGGTCAGCGTCAGCACCATCTGTGCCGCATCGGTGCCCAGCGCCAGGGCCGCGGCATTGGCCGAGGCGCGGCCCATGGAATGGCTGTCGGTCTGCATGGGTGCTCCTCAGATGGGGCTGTCGATGGGGGAGGTGATGCCGCGCAGCTCCAGCGCCTGGGCCAGGCTGATGCCCAGCGCCTGACGGTCGAACTTCGCGATGTAGTCGGTGAAGCCGGCCGCGCGGCCGTTCTCGACATCGGCGGGCTCGGCCCGTCCCGAGAGGGCGATGACCGGCAGATCCTCCCACGGCCCGCCGTCGCGGATGGCGCGGACGAGCTGGAAGCCGTCCATCTCCGGCATGTTGATGTCGGAAATGATGGCGTCGAACATCTCGCCGGCTTCGCGCATGCGCAGCGCCTCGCGGCCGTTCGAGACGCCGAGGATGTCGTAACCCGCCGCCGAGAGGCCGGGGACCACGAGGTTGCGGAAGAAGGCGCTGTCCTCCACCAGCAGCACGCGCGGCGGGGCGGCCTGCTTCACCGCGGCATGGTCGAACCAATCCTCGCCGCCCTGGCGCAGCCAATAGGCGCAGTCGAGGATTTCGGTGACCTTCTCCGCGATGACCGCGCTGCCGAGGAAGCCCGGGCGCTCGCCGCCCCGGTCGATCATCAGCGGCGCCTCCATCACGTCGAGGATTTCATCCACCATCAGGCCCATGGAATGCGATCCGTCGCCGAAGACCAGCACCGCCTGGCGGCTCTCGGGCTCTGGCTTCTGGGCATAGCCGGAGAGCGGCACCAGCGGCATCAGGCTGCCGCGATATTGCACCACCAGCTTCTCGCCGGCGAATTCCACCCGTTCGGCCGGCAAATCCTCCAGCCGGGCGATGAGGCCGAGCGGCACCGCCTTGGGCGCGCCATCCCCGGCGCGGAAGAGCAGCAGCGCCGTCCGCTCGCCACCCCGCCCAACGCGCTGCGGCTTGACGTTGGCTGCCGCAAGCTCGCTGCCGCCATCCACGCTCAGCCCGGTGGCGCGGGCAATGCCGTTGGGGTCCAGGATCATGATCACCGAGCCGTCGCCCAGGATGGTGTTGCCCGAGAACATCGTCACGTCCCGCAGGATCGGCGCGACCGGCTTGACCACGATCTCCTCGGTATCGAAGACGCGGTCGACCACGATGCCGAAGACCTGGGCGCCGACCTGCGTCACCACCACGAAGCTCGTCGCATCCGGCGCGCGCTCCTCCTGCTCGAGATCGAGCAGGCGGGCCAGCGGCACCAGCGGCAGCAGCCGGTCGCGCAGGCGCAGCACCGGGGCGCTTTTGATCGTCTCCACCCGCGGACCGTCACCCTCGCCCACCCGCACCAGCTCCAGCACACCGTTCTGCGGAATGGCGAAACGCTCGCCGCCGGCTTCGACGATCAGCGCCGCCGCGATGGCCAGGGTGAGCGGGATCTTGATGGTGAAGGTGGTGCCGCGGCCCTCGCGCGAGCGCAGTTCGACGATGCCGCCGATGCGTTCCAGATTGGTCTTCACCACATCCATGCCCACGCCGCGGCCGGAGACCGAGGTGATGGCCGCGGCCGTGGAGAAGCCCGGGCGGAAGATGAAGCGCTGGATGTCCTGCTCGCTCATGCCGGCCAGCTCCGCCTCGCTGGCCAGGCCCTGGCGCAGCACCTTCTCGCGGATCTTGTCGACCGCGAGGCCGCGGCCGTCATCGCCGATTTCCAGCACGATATGGCCGCCCTGATGATAGGCGTTGAGCGTGATGCGCCCTGTCTCGGGCTTGCCGCCGGCGCGGCGCTGCTCCGGCGTTTCCAGCCCGTGGTCGGCGCTGTTGCGCACCATGTGGGTGAGCGGGTCCTTGATCAGCTCCATCACCTGGCGGTCGAGCTCGGTCTCGGCGCCGATCATGTCGAGCGTGATCTTCTTGCCCAGGTCATTGGCCAGGTCGCGCACCAGGCGCGGCAGCTTCTGCCAGGCGCTGCCGATGGGCTGCATGCGCGTCTTCATGACGCCGTCCTGCAGGTCGGAGGTGATCTGCGACAGGCGCTGCAGCGGCACGGTGAAGGGCGAATTCGCCTCCGACCGGGCGAGCTGGAGAAGCTGGTTGCGGGTCAGCACAAGCTCGCTGACCAGGACCATCAGATCCTCCAGCACATCGACGGCGACCCGGATGGTTTGCGGCGCATTGCCGGGGCCGGCTTCGGCCTGGCTGGCCACCGCCTCGGCCGGCGCGGCCTCGGCCACCGGCAGGGCAGGCACATCCTGCGCCACGGTCGGGGCCGGCGTGTCGTCATGGTCGACCGGGTTGGCGGCCGGCGCGGCGGCGGCTGGCAGCGCTTCGCCACGAAAGGCCGCATCGAGTGCCGCGATGATGGCGCTGTCATCGCCCGCAGGCTCCGTGCCCGCGGATTCCAGCCCGACGACGATCGACTTGATGCGATCGACCGCTGACAGGATCAGGCTGATGCCCTGGGGCGTGACGGGCAGCGAACCTTCCCGCCACCGCCCCAGCACATTCTCGCCGGCATGGGCCACCTTCTCCAGCCGTGGCAGGCCGAGAAAGCCGCAGGTGCCCTTGATGGTGTGGATGGTCCGGAACACCTCGCCCAGCACCGCGGCGTCATCGGGGTTGCGTTCCAGCGACAGCAGCGCGCCGTCCAGGCTTTGCAACCCCTCATTGGTTTCGGTGAGGAAGTCGGCGAGAAGATCGTCCATGCGCGGTTCCCAATTGGCTCGGGAGCGGGCGTGGCGTCCGGATGCAGTCCGGTCGGGCCACGCCGCCCAGGCATAGCCATGGGCCCGCGGCACCGAAGAAAACGTAAATGCGGACCGGGATTATCGCCCGCCGCCGTTTCGCGGCCGGAGCAGCAGCGGCGGCAGGCCGGGCTGGCCGAAGCCCAGGCTGACCCGGCAATGCGCGCCCTCCGCCAGCGCCAGCAGCCATGGCGCCAGCAGGCCGCGCGGGCTGTCAGGCTCCACGGGCGGCATGCCGGCAATGCGTTCGATCAGCGAATGCGGCCAGACGGCGATGCGCCCCTCCGCTACCACCGCGAGGGTGCCAGAGCCCTCGCCCGGCAGTTGGACGAGCTGGACGCTTCCCCCCCGGGGCAGCGCTTCGGCGGCCAGCATCGCCGCGGCCAGAATGATCTGCGCCAGTTCCGCCGGCACGGCCTCCATCGCCGGCAGGTCGATCCGGAAATCGACACGATGCGCCGCCGGCGAGCCTGCCAGCAGCGCCTGCAGATCGGCCGGCGACATCGCCTCGGGCTCGCCGAAGACGACGGCATAAAGCCGCAGCCTAAGCCGCAACTCGGCCACCGTTTCCGCCAGCAGCGCGGCGCCCCCGGCCGCGCCGCTGGCGGCCATGATGGTGCCGAGCGGACCGGCAAGATCATGCGTCAGCCTCGCGCCCAAGAGCTGGGCGAGGCGCGGTCGGCTCAAGGCCAGTTCCTGGGTCATGCGCCCATCTCCTTCTGCACCCTCACAATCGGCCGGGCATGGCAACACCATGTCAGTCAAACTGTCGTGTGCCTTGTCGCGTTCGGTAGAAAGCGCCCGACATCCCACCGACAGGGCACGACATCCCCTTCCCCAGCATGCACGCCGGAGGATTGACGAAACCTGAAGGCCAGCCCAAGCCTGGGTGGTGCTGGGCGGGGTGGCGGGGTGCAGCTGATCGAACCGGGAATGCGGGTGTGCAACCCCGCTCGGCCCGAATGGGGCGTGGGACAGGTGCAGTCGGTTGTCGGCATGCGGATCACGGTGAATTTCGAACATGCCGGCAAGCTGCTGATCAATGCCGCCCTGGTGACGCTGGATATCCTGCCATGAGCCTACCCTGGCCCGAAATCGCCGCTGCGGTGCTGGACTGGCGCATGCTCGGCGCCATCCTCGCCACCATCGTGGCCGGTGTGATGCGCGGCTATGCTGGCTTTGGCACCGCCGTCATCCTCGCCCCCATCTTCGCGACCCTGTGGGGCACGCGCGAGGGGGTTCCCGTGATGCTGCTGATGGAGCTGATGATCACCATGCAGCTCGCCCCAAAGGCCTGGCCGGAGGCGGACAGGCGGGTGGTGCTGACGCTGGGCGGTGCCGCGCTGCTGACCATGCCGCTTGGCACCTATGCACTCTTCGCGCTGGATCAGGAGACGTTGCGCCGCCTGATCGGCGGCTTCGTGCTGGTCTTCGGCTGCGCGCTGATGAGCGGCTGGCGCTATCGCGGCGGGCGGCCGCTCTGGCTCAATCTCAGCGTGGGCGGGGTGGCCGGGCTGCTCAAGGGCGCCACCGGCATGTCGGGGCCGCCGGTCATCCTCTATTTGCTCTCGGGGGTGGAGGAGGCGAAGCGGCATCGCGCCAACCTCATCATCTTCTTCGCCATCATCGCCGTCTCCTCCGTGTTGGGGCCGTTCCTGTTCGGCCTGATCGACGTCGCGACCTTCGCGCGGCTGGCGGTGGTGCTGCCGGTGATGTTCCTGTCCGTGCCGCTGGGGGTGCGGGCCTTCCATGTCGTGCCGCAGCGCATGTACCGGCCCTTCGCCATGGCGGTGCTGCTGGCGGCTGGCGGCATCGCGCTCTTCGCCTGAGCGGTCAGCCGCCGCCGCAGCCCTCGCGCCGCAGCCCGCGCGGCGCCGCTGCCGGTGGGGCCTGGAACAGCGTCAGGACGCAGCCCGCGAAGTCGCGGGTGAAGCGCCAGTCGAAGGCGCCGGAATGGCCGCGGCTCGGCCCTTCCGGCCATATCGCCAGCATGGGTGCGGCGCGCGGCCCGGCCAGTGCTGCCACCACCGCGCCGCGCTCGGCCGGGCTCGGGTCGAACGCGTCATCCTCGAAGACGGCGATGAGAACGCGCACCGAATCGGCCGGCAGGCCGGCGAGTTGCCGGCGGAAATCGGCCATCGCCAGGGCCGGCCTGGTCTCGCCCGCCACCTCGCCATGCGCCGCCGGCGCGGTGGCGATCACGCCATCGACCATGCCTGGTGCCTGGGCGGCGGCCATGATCGCCTGCCAGCCGCCACGGCTCTGCCCCCCCAGGATGACGCGGCGATAGCGTCGCAGCGCCGGCAACCCGGCCAGCAGCGTGGGCAGCGCCTGGGCCAGGGCGTCATCGCCGGGATGACGGTCAAAGCGCAGGATGTCATAGCCGGCATTGTTCAGCGCCGAGAGGAAACCAGGCAGCGGCGCACCGCGCTGGTCGCGGTCTGAGCCGCCATAGCCATGGCCCCAGACGACCACGCCCTGCGCCACCTCCGGCCCGCGAAAGAGTTGCAGCGGGCTGTGCCGGAACGGCCCCGTGCTGCCGGTCTGCAAGGGGATGGGCGGCATGCCCTCGATCTGGCCGTCGAGTGCGACCACGCGACATGGCGCCTGCAGCGGAGCGCCGCGGGCATTCTGCGCGCTGTCCTGGCACATCCGCAGGGCGGCATCGCGCGCCGACTCCGGCGTAGGCCGGCCGGAGCTCATGGCCCAGGCGCCCCGGCCATCGCCATCTTGGGACAGGGCGAAGGCGGCATGCGGCATCGCGCCGCGGTAATGCAGGGTGAAGCCGGTGGCGGTGCTGGGCCCCGGCAGGGGTGAGCCCAGCACGGCGGCAGAGAAGGTGGCGCGATAGGCCGCCTCGGGTGTCTGCGCGGCGGCAAGCCAGGGCAGCAGGCAGAGCATGAAGGGCAGTATGCGCATGGCGATACCCCTAGCGCGCTGCGCGCATGGCAAGAAAGCGATTTCTGCTTTATCTGAAGCGGCCATGGACCAAGTCTCCGCCGACCCCGCCCGCTATGATTTCGCCGCCGCCGAGCCGCGTTGGCAGGAGGCGTGGAACCACCATGCCGTCTTCTCGGTGCCCGATGTGCCGCCGCCTGGCGTGCCGAAATACTACGTGCTGGAGATGTTCCCCTACCCCTCGGGCAAGATCCATATGGGGCATGTCCGCAACTACACGCTGGGCGATGTGGTGGCGCGCTACAAACGCGCCCGCGGGCATATGGTGATGCACCCGATGGGCTGGGACGCCTTCGGCCTGCCGGCGGAGAATGCGGCGCGCGAGCGTGGCATCCACCCAGGCCAATGGACCTATGACAATATCGCCAACATGCGGACCGAGCTGAAGCGCATGGGGTTGAGCCTGGACTGGTCCCGCGAATTCGCCACATGCGACCCGGAATACTATGGTCAGCAGCAGTCGCTGTTCCTGGATTTCCTCAAGGCCGGCCTGGTCGAGCAACGGGAAAGCTGGGTCAATTGGGACCCCGTCGACGGCACCGTGCTGGCCAATGAGCAGGTGATCGATGGCCGCGGCTGGCGCTCCGGCGCGCCGGTCGAGAAGAAGAAGTTGATCCAGTGGTTCTTCGCCATCACGAAATACGCGCCCGATCTGCTGGAGAGCCTCAACACGCTGGACCGCTGGCCGGAGCGGGTGAAGCTGATGCAGGCGAACTGGATTGGCCGCAGCGAGGGGGCGCGGGTGCGCTTTGCCCTCGATTCGCCGGTGGCTGATATGACCGAGGTCGAGGTCTTCACCACCAGGCCGGACACGCTGTTTGGCATGTCCTTTCTGGCCGTGGCGGCGGAGCACCCGCTGGCCGCCGCCTCCACGCGGCCGGGCGCGGCCGAGTTTATTGCCGAATGCCGCAGCCAGGGCACGAGCGAGGCCGTGATCGAACAGGCGGAGAAACGCGGCTTCGATACGGGCTTCAGGGTGAGGCATCCGTTCAACGGGCAGAGCTACCCCGTATGGATCGCCAATTTCGTGCTGATGGAATACGGCACGGGCGCCATTTTCGGCTGCCCTTCGGGCGACCAACGCGACCTGGATTTCGCCCGCAAATACGACCTGCCGGTGCTGCCCGTGGTACTTCCCCCGGGGGCGGACGCCGAAAACTTCGCCATCGCCGATGTCGCCTATACCGATGACGGCACGATCTTCAATTCCGACTTCCTGAACGGCCTTTCGGTGCCCGACGCCAAGCGCCGGGTGATCGATGCGCTGGAGGCGAAGGGCACGGGCCAGGGGGTGGTGAATTGGCGCCTGCGCGACTGGGGCGTTTCCCGCCAGCGCTACTGGGGCTGCCCCATCCCGGTCATCCATTGCGATGATTGCGGTGTGGTGCCGGTGCCGAAATCCGAATTGCCGGTGCGCCTGCCGGATGATGTGGATTTCTCCAGGCCCGGCAATCCGCTCGACCATCACCCGACCTGGAAGCACGCGGCCTGCCCCAGCTGCGGCAAGCCGGCCCGGCGCGAGACCGACACCTGCGACACCTTCGTCGACAGCTCCTGGTACTTCGCAAGGTTTGCCTCGCCGCATGCGGCGGAGCCCGTCACCCGCGCTGCCGTCGATGCCTGGCTGCCGGTTGACCAGTATATCGGCGGCATCGAGCACGCGATCCTGCACCTGCTCTACAGCCGGTTCTTCACCCGCGGCATGCGCGACACCGGGCACCTCGCGGTGGCCGAGCCCTTCGCCGGGCTCTTCACCCAGGGCATGGTCACCCATGAAAGCTACAAGGGCATCGATGGCCGCTGGCTCTACCCCGAGGAGGTGGAGAAGCGCGCCGATGGCACCGCCGTGGTGCGCGGCGGAAACGAGCCAGTGACGGTCGGCCGCGTCGAATCGATGAGCAAGTCGAAGCGCAACACGGTCGACCCCGGCGCCATCATCAACCGCTACGGCGCCGACACGGCGCGCTGGTTCATCCTCAGCGACAACCCGCCCGAGCGCGACATGGAATGGAGTGAATCCGGCGCGGCCGGTGCCTCGCGTTTCGTGCAACGCGTCTGGCGCCTGGTGATGTCGTCGCTGCCGCTGGAGGAGGGGGCGGAAACCCCGGCCTCGAAAAAACTCCGCCAGGCCACCCATCGCGCGATCGCCGCCGTGACCCTGGCGCTGGAGACCTTCGCCTTCAACGTCGCCGTCGCGCGCATCCATGAATTCGCCAATGCCATCGCCGATGCGCCCGCCGAGGCGGCGGCCGCGAAGCGCGAGGCGCTGGAGGCGCTGGCCCGCCTGGCCTCGCCCATGATGCCGCATCTGGCCGAGGAGCTCTGGGCCGCGATGCGCCCGGGCGAGGGGCTGGTGGCACAACTCCCCTGGCTAGAGGCCGAGCCTTCCCTGGTCGCGGCCGACAGCGTCACCCTGGCCGTGCAGGTGCTGGGAAAACTGCGCGCCACCATCGAGGTGCCGGTGGATGCGGCGGAGGAGGACATCTTCGCGCTCGCCCTGGCGGAGGAGAATGTGCAGCGCGCCATCGAGGGACGCGACATCCGCAAGCGCATTTTCGTGCGCGGGCGGATCGTGAATTTCGTTGTTTAGAAGGTCGCTCCCCCTCCTGCTGCTGGGCCTGGGCGGCTGCGGCTTCCGCCCGCTCTACGCCCCGGGGGCGATGGCCAATGGCCGCGACATCGGTCAGGAGCTGGGCTCGGTGCGAGTGGCGCTGATCCCGGAGCGCAATGGCCAGATGCTCCGCCGCGCCCTGCAGCAGCGGCTGGAGGATAGCAGGCCCGGCACGCCGGCGGTCTATGAGCTGCGCACCGGGATCGCGATCCAGACGGATTTGCAGGGCTATCGCGAGGATGGCCTGATCTCGCGCGTGCGCTACGTGGTCTCGGCCGAGTTCGCCGTGGTGCCGCTGGCGGAGCCCACCGAGGTGTGGCTGCGCGGCACGGCGCGCCGCTTTGACGCCTTCAACATCCCGGAAAACCAGTTCTTTGCCGCCGATGTCTCGCGCGATGCGATGGAGAGCCGGCTGATGGAAGGCGTCGCCGAGGACATCACCCGCCGTCTGGTGCTCGAATTCAGGCGCCGTGGCGAAGCTTGACGCCAAGCGCATCGCGGCCTTCCTGGCCGACCCGGGCGAAACCCGCGTGGTGCTGCTGCATGGCGAGGATGCAGGCCTGGCGCGCGAGATCGCCGATACGCTGACCCGCAACATCACCGGCGGCGACGACATGTGCGTGATCGATGTGGCGAAGGATGCCTGGCGCGATGCCGGGTTGCTGGCCGCCGAGGCCGCGACCATGGCGCTGCTGGGCGGCCGCCGCGTGCTGCGCGTGCGCGATGCCGGCGATGGTTTTGCCGCCGCCGCGAAGAACGCGCTGGAGGGCCCCGGCCCCGGCATCGTCATCATGGAGGGCGGCGAGATGCAGGCGCGCGGCAAACTCCGCGCCCTGCTGGAGGCCGCACCCCGCGCCGCCGTCATCGCCTGCTACCGCGAGCGTGGCGCCGAGCTGGCGGCCAGCGCGCGGAGGATCCTGGCGGAATACGACGTCACCATCGACCAGCCGGCGCTAGGCTGGCTGGTGCAGAATCAGGGCGATGACCGTATGCGGATGCGGCGCGAGCTGGAGAAACTTGCCCTCTATGTCGGCGCCGGAAACCGTGCCGGCGAGGAGGATGTGCTGGCCTGCGTGGCCGAGGGCCATGAGCTCACCCTCGACGAGGCGCTGCAGGCCGCCATGCTCGGCAACCTGCCCGCCGCCGACCAGGCCCTGGCGGCCAGCATCGCCGATGGGCTGAACCCCGTGCAGGCCGTGCGCGGCGCGCTGCGCCATGTCCAGCGCCTGCAGCAGGCGGCCAGCGCCATGGCCGAGGGCATGTCCGCCGGCGATGCCCTGGGCAGCCTGCGCCCGCCGGTGTTTTTTCGTACGCGGCCGGCGATGGAACAGGCCTTGCTGCGTTGGCGCCCGGCCCAGCTGGAAGCGCTGGGCGCCGCACTGCTGGAGACCGAGCGGCGCACCAAGACGACGGGCATGAACGATGTGGCCGTGGTGCGGCAGATGGTGCTGGGCATTGCTCATCAGGCGGCGCGTCGGGGTTCTAGCAACCCGCCTGGATACTGACACACGCCCATGACCCTGCGCCGATGGATCGGATGCGGTTTGGGTCGTTGGTGGTGAGGTTCCAGCTGGTTACGCAGTCGTCGACGATCTCTTCGTATGTGTCCCAGACAAGGTTGCAGAGCCTGTTGGCGTGGAGGAAGTCCCAGACGTTCTCCATCGTGTTCAACGCGGGTGAGTATCCGTCGTGCGGTCTTGGGCAATGGCGGGGGGCGGAAATCATGGGTCCGGTGCGGCTGGGGCGGCCGATCGCGACCAGTGGATCGATCCCGCGCGCTTCGAGCGCCGCCACCGCAGGGCCGGTGGCGAAGCCGGTATAGGCCAGGATCGCCGCGGCAAAGCCAGGCGCAGGCCGCCAGAATGAGTTGCGAGCCCTCAGCGCAGACCACGGCCTGCGCGTTGTAGGCCTGGCGGTACTCATGGGCGTCCGGGCGGCGCATCCGCCACCGTCAACTTCTCGACCGCCCCTCCAGCGTCGAGCCGCCGGAGAACCTGCCAAACACTCCGCCCGACAAAACCTGAACTTCGCCTGACAAAGCCGGATATAACCTTTCTGTCAGTTCCGCCGGTCCCGCCCTAAACAATCCTTGTGATCCCACAGCGGGTTCACTCGAAATCTGGCGAGGACACCATGCCAATAACTCCACCTTCCGTTCCCAATATCAACCAAATATTGAATAACGTGGCGCGTTTTGCAGTCACGACCGGCATGGCCGGGGTGTCAGAGGGGCAGAGCGGCAGCGCCGACTTCATCTTCACCATCACCCGGACAGGCGACCTGACCGGCATCTCCAGCGTCTCCTGGTCCCTCGCCGGCTCCAGCAATGATCCGGCCAATGGCGCCGATTTCGCCGGCGGCGCGCTGCCGGCCGGCCTGGTCAGCTTCGCCATCGGCGAAAGCAGCAAGACCATCACCATCAGGATCGCCGGCGACGCCCTGCCCGAACATGATGAGGGCTTCACCCTCACCCTGACCAACCCGGTGAACGCCGCGATCGATCTCGCCACCGCCACCGGCATCATCCTCAACGACGACATCGCCCCCCCGCCGGGCCTGACCATCGAGCAGAGGTCCTGGGGTGCGACCATCGCAGGGTCCAGCGGCGATGACAGTTTCACCATCGATGGCGGCGGCAACACCGTCGATGCCGATGACGGCAACGACCACATCCACACCGAGGGCTGGAACAACACCATCCATGCCGGTGCCGGCAATGACGTGATCGATGCCGGCGAGGGCAATGCCACCGTCGATGCCGGCGCGGGCGATGACATGATCACGCTGCGTGGCTGGGGCAACACCGTGCTGGCCGGCGCGGGCGACGACACCATCGAGGGTGCGCAGGGCAACACCACCATCGATGGCGGCGCAGGCGACAATCACATCGTGGTGCAGGGCTGGGTCAATATGGTCACCGCCGGCGCCGGCAACAACTTCGTCCAAGGTGGCGAGGGCAACAGCGAATTCATCCTGGGCAATGGCGACAACACCATCCAGGTCTGGGGCTGGAACAACACCATCCGCCTCGGCCATGGCGACAACACCATCGAGGGGATCGACGGCAATACCTCCATCTTCGTGGGCGACGGTGACAACCTCATCGGCCTGAAGGGCTGGAACAACATGCTCTCGATGGGCGATGGCGCGAATGTGGTCTACGCCAGCGGCGGCGGCGATGCCCGTGTCAGCGGCGGGGATGGCCACAACATCATCCAGCTCAATGGCTGGAATAACGTGGTCGATCTCGGCGATGGCGGCAACACGGTCTGGGCCGGGCTGGGGATGTCGAAGATCACCCTGGGTGCGGGCAATGACGCGGTCTGGATCGGTGCCTCGGGCGGCTCGGAAGTCTCGACCGGCGCGGGCGATGACGTGATCTACACCGGCGGCGCCACCAATGACGTGCTGCGCGGCGGCTCGGGCAACGACAACTACGTCATCCGCAATGCCGGTGCCACGATCATCGAGAGGGCTGGCGAGGGCGTCGACACCGTCTGGGTCGAGGTGCAGAACTACGTCGCCCCCGAGAATGTCGAGATCGTCCGCCTCATCGGCAATGCCTCGTCCATCACCGGCACCGCGGGCAATGACGTGCTGGTGGCCAACCAGGGCGTGGCCTCCACCATCAGGGCCGGCGCGGGCAACGACCAGATCTACGGCTCGACCCTGGCCGATGTGTTCAATGGTGGCGCCGGCAACGATCTCTTCTACGGCGGCTACGGCGCCGACCGCTACGTCTACGACACCGCGACCTGGGGCCAGGACTCGGTGCTGATGTGGCAAACCGGCCAGAGCCTGGATTTCCGCGGCAGCGGGCTGCAGTTCAGCGATCTCGCGATCAGCCAGGGCCAGGGCTTCACCATGGTCGCACATGGCGCCGACAGCATCGCGGTCTATGGCGCGGCGCAGCTCGGCGCCAGCGACTTCCTCTTCGGCTGAGGCTCCCCCTCGGCCGGACCACGCGGCGGTGCATCATCCCCAGGATATCCCCATCCCTCCTGGGGTCCGCCGCGCCCTGCGGCACACCGCCCCGCCTGCGCAGCAGATCGAACCCGGCGTTTATCTCTGCCAGGCGGGGCGGTGGCCCACAGCCTTCGGCGACGGCGCCGCCGCCGCGCCTCGTTCCAGCACCATCGCCCCGGTTGGCGCGCCAGGCCGGGGCCGACCGAAGTCCGGTCAGCCCGGAACAAACAACTCCGCACGGAAACTGAACCGCCCGCCCTTGGTCATGCGCAATGCGCCACCCTGGCAGGCCAGCAGCGCCGCCGCCAACTGGATGCTCAGCGGCGCGATCTGCGCCGCATCGCCGCTGCTATCCTCGACCGGCGCCAGCATCGACGAAGGCGGCTCGTCCCGCCCCCAAACCGCCTCGATCCACAGCGAATGGCCCGCGGATTGCGGCTCGTACCGCAGCACCACCCGGCCAAGGCGCGGGGTCAGGTCGATGACAATCGTCAGGACAATCCCGATCGCGCGCCGCAGCATCTCGCCATCCGCCCGAATCTCCGACCAGGGCAGCGGCGACAGTTCGAGCGACACGCCCTTGAGGGAAGCCGGCTTGGCGCCGGCGGCAATCGCGGCCTCTGCGATCGCGCGCGCGTTGCAGGCGGTGATGAGCGGCGCGCGCATGCCATTCTGCAATGCGGCCAGGGCCAGGATATTGTCGACGGTGCCGATCAGCTGGTTCGCCGCGCGCACGATCTCGCCCGACCACTCCTTCACATCGGGTGAAATATTCTGGTTCACCAGCAATTCGGCATAGCCGAGGATGGGCACCAGCGGCGTGCGGAGCTCGTGCATCAAGCCACGCAATGCAGTCTCGCCCACCGGGAGTGGCGAAAGACTGCCGCCGGCTTCAGTCATCGCGACCCCAGCCTCGCCGGAGAATCCCTCGGCCGGGCCGGCGCCAGATGGCCCAACCAGATGGCCCTGCGCCGCGGCCACCTTCCGCCGCCCGCCCGCCCGCGCCATGGCGCGCGACGTGGCATCGAAGATCTCCTGCAGGCGGAAGGGTTTGCGAACGAAATCGAAGGCGCCGATGCGCACCGCCGCGATCGCATCCTCCAGCGTGGCATGGCCGGTGATCAGGATCACCTCCAGCGCATCGGTCTCGCCGCGAAGCAGCAGCGCCTCGCGCGTCAGCATCAGCCCGTCGTAATCAGGCATGCGGACATCGGAAATGATCACGGCGATTTCCGGACGCGTGAGCAGAAGTTCGAGCGCCGCCATGGCCGAGTGAACGGCCAGGACGGTGTAGCCTTCCTCGCTGATCGCCTCGGTCAGCTCATCGGCGACATGGGGTTCGTCGTCGACCACGAGCACCGAATAGGTGTTCACGCGCTCGACACCGGCGTGCCGGAGATCCGTCGTCATGGTAGAAACTCCATCATTCTCAGGCGTCGGCGCGCCGCTTCGTGGCGGCGGAGCCGACGAGGTCGGGCTCGGAGGGCTCAGGCATCGACCTGCGCCTCCTGTGGCAACGCCGGCAATGTGATCGTGAAGACAGCGCCAACGCCGCTGTTCCGGGCCACGATCGTTCCCCCCAGCGAGCGGATGATGCCATGGCAGATCGGCAGCCCCAACCCGGTGCCCTCGCCCGCGGGCTTGGTGGTGAAGAAGGGTTCGAAGATCCGCGGCAGCACGGCCTCGGGGATGCCGGTGCCGCTATCGGCCACCCGCAATTCGACGGACCTCGCGGTCGCATCGGCGGTGAGACGGACGACGCGCGGCCGGCCGCTCTGCGCCGCCATGGCATCGCGCGCGTTTAGCAGCAGGTTCATCACGACCTGTTCAAGCAGCACCTGATTGCCCATGAACACCGGCAGATCATCGGGAACATCGACAGTGACCTCGATGCCGGCATCACGCAGGACGCCCTCCACCAGCACCATGGCGCCTTCGAGCACAGAATTCAGCCGCAGCGGCGTGCGATCATCCGTCTGCTGCCGACCGAAGAGGCGGAGATGGTCGATGATGGCACGCGCCCGTTGTGCCTGCTGCGGCACCCGCTCCAGCCGCTCGATCACGCCTTCCGTGCGGTTGCGGCGCAGCGCGTTGATCGCGTTCTCCGCCGCCATCGACATCGCCGACAGCGGTTGGCTCAGCTCATGCGCAAGCCCCGTCGCCATCTCGCCCAGCGTCGCGAGGCGCGAGGCGGCGATGCTGCTGCCCATCGCCACCCGCTCCGCCTCAACATCGGTCATCAGGCCGACGATTTCGAGCCCGTCCGGCAGCTCCGCCACCGAGTGTTCCACGAAGCGCATCCAGCGGAAGCCGCCATTGGGTTGGCGCAGGCGGACATCATGCGTCGCCACGGCCCCGGTTCGCAGCAGCGCCATCGCAGCCTGCTGCGCAGCGCGGTCCACCGGGGTTTCGCACAGGTCGAGGATACCGGCGGCGCCGCCCATCACCGCCTCCTGCGGCCAGCCCGCCACGGCGGAAAAGCTGGGGCTGAGATAGAGCAACCGGAAATCGCCATCGGCCGAGAAGCGACCGCGATAAATCACCCCCGGCACGGTGTCGAGCATGCGGCGCACCTCCGACTGGGTCACCGCCGCCTCCCGCTCACGCTCGGCCGCTTCCCTCGCCTGTGCCTGCGCCATGCGGCGTGATCGCCGGGTGGTGGCCACCGCCAGCCCCGCCAGCAGCAGCGATGCCGCGACAGCATCGACGAACCAGACAAGGCGCCGCAACTCCCGCGCCCGTCGCGTGCTCAACTCCTCATCATGGCCCACCACGAGTCCCAGGCCGAGATCATCCATCCGCCGCAGGCCCACCAGCACGCTTTGGCCATTCACGGCGCTGACGGTGCGCATCGGCGTGATGTCATTTCGGGCGAAGGCAGCGCCGATGCTGGGGGTGGTGAATTGCGGCCCGTTGGGCGGCTGCTGTGCCCAGAGGTTGCGAAGGATGATCTCGCCACCCACGCGGAACACCCCGACACGAACCTCCGGCGGCGGGAACAGTTCCGCCAATTGACGGGACAGGACCATGGGATCGAGCGTCACGACGGCAACGCCCGCGAAGCTGCCATCCGGGTGATTCATGCGCCGGCTGAAAATCACGGCCATCTGCCGACTGAGGCGCCCCACCACGGGATCGGCGACATAGGTGCCGACATGGCCCTGAAGATGGACCTGGAAATGCGGGCGGTCGCTCAGATCGGTGACGGTGATATTTGGCTGGTTGGACCAGCGGGAGAAGCCGTCGGGGTCGATCTTCAAGGCCAGGATGATGTTGAAGCGGCGGGCATTCACGAAGCCACGCAGGGTGTCCTCGACGGCAGCGGCCCGGGCGGGGTCGGTATCGAGTAGGCGCTGGCGCTCCTGCAGCAGGTCCAGTGTCAGGCCGATGCCGTCGAAGGAGCGGCGCAACCAGCCTTCCACCGTCAGCGTATCGGCCTGGGCGCGCTCCAGCCCCATGGCGATGTCGCGCTCCATCTGCCAGCGCACGCCCATCATCAGGGTCAGGTGCAGAACGACAATCAGGCCCAGGAAAACCGCCGTCTGCGCGAGCAGCCGCAGCCTGTCGCCGCGCGCGGCGCGACCGACGCGGCGTGCAAGACGCAGCAGGGTGAGGCTTCGCCTTGGCGCTTCGCCATGGAGGCTCGAGCTTTCACTCATGGGCTTGCGGACCTGTTTCCCCCCCAATCATGAGCCCTTCGCTGGATTGCCTGACATGCCAGGAGCCTAACCCATCGGGCGGCGGGCTGCAGCGGCGCGAATGTCAGGAATTGTCAGGCGGGGGAGTGCATCCTTGCAGCGAGGTCGGCCGCGCGCGAGAACGATGGTCGAAAATAGAATGTCGGGAGCCCACAATCCGATGAAGCCGGTTGCCAGCCTGGCGGTTCCGCCGATCACCTCGTCCCACCGGATGGAAAGCGCGGATAGCGCCATAGGCGCTGTCCTGCGCCAGACGATGCGCGGTTGTGACGCCGCGGGCGCGGCCGTCATCATCCTCGATGGTGACGCCGCCCGGATGGAATTCGCCGCGGGCATCGTGACCGATCTGCCGGCAGGGCTGCTGCATCACGCGCGCCGCCATCAGGGACATTTTCATCCCGTCATCCCCCCGGTGCCGCCGGCTTCGGGGGCGGCTGCCCTGGCCGGGATGGTCGTCGCCGTCACGCCTCTGCCCGCCGCGTGGGGCGGCCTGCTGTGCATTCTCGACCATGCGCCGCGTTCCCACCTGAGCGATGCTGAAAACACGGCGCTCGAGGAATCGGCCGGGCTCGTGGCCGAGATCATCGCGCTGCGCGGATCCGCCGCCGATGCCCAGCGCCAGCTCGGTCATGCCAGGGTCACCATCGAATTGCTGGCATTGGCCTCCAACGCGCGGGACCTGGAAAGCGCCTTCGAGGCGCTGGCCACGCAGCTCTGCACCGCCGCCGGTGGGCTGACCTGCCATCTCTGGCGGCTGCTGCCCGATGAGACACCCGCCGCGCAGTTCATGATCGGCTGGAGCACCGAGGCCTATGGCGGCGACGGCTATCTCGCCACCCTGCGCCAGGTGATCACGCGCGATACAAGCTCACCCACGCTACGCTCCTTGTGCTCGCTCCAGCAGATCGTGATCCCCGACATCACGACGCCGGAGTGCCAGAAGCTCACCCTGCTGCAGCGTGCCGCGCCGCGGGGGATGCGCAAGCTCATCGCCACGCCCTTCCAGCTGGAGGCGGAGCGCTTCAGCTTCGTGATCGGCTTCGGCGAGGGGCAACATGACGTCGACGGACCGGCCGCATTGCTGGTGCAGGCCGTCACCGCGCTGGGCCCCATGCTGCACCGGATCCGCGACGAGGGCGAAACCCGCCTGCTGCGCCGCATGGTCGAGGCGACCTCGGATGTGGTGCTCGTCACCGAGGCGGAGCCGATCGACCTGCCAGGCCCGCGCATCGTCTATGCCAACCCGGCCTTCGAGACGACCACGGGCTATTCGGTCGCAGAGGTGCTCGGCCTCACGCCCCGGCTGCTGCACGGCCCCGAAACCTCGCCCGAAGCCCTGGCGAATATCAGGCAGGCCTTGCGCGACTGGCGGCCGGTGCGGCAGACCCTCCTGAACTATCGCAAGGACGGCACCGCCTTCTGGTCCGACCTGCAGATCACCCCGGTGGCCGATTCGGCAGGGTGGTTCACCCATTGGGTCTCCGTGCAGCGCGACGTGACGCAGCAGCGCGAGGCGGAGCAGCGCCGGGCCGAGGCGGAGGCAGAGCGCGACGCGCTGATCGAGCAGATCCCCGGCGTGCTGATACGCTTGCATCGACGTCAGGACGGCTTCTGGGGCCGCAGCCTCATCACCAAAGCCGTTTTCCAGATGACCGGCCATACCGTCGCCGAGGCGCTGGCTGATGACTGGTTCGGCGCCAATACCCACCCCGATGACTATCGAGCTGCGGCGGGCAGCACCTATGCGGCGTTTCGTGAGGGCCGCAGCAGCGACGAATTCCGGTTCCGGCACAAGGATGGCCGCTGGCTGTGGATCAGCGCGAGCAAGCGCGGCCATTATAATGCGCACGGCGTACCCGAGGTGGTGAGCATCTGGTCCGACATCACCGTCGAACGGCAGCTCAGGGAGCAGCTGGCCCATAGCACCAAGCTCGCCCAGCTCGGCGAGGTGACCACCGGCATGGCCCATGAGCTGAACCAGCCGCTGGCCAGCATCAGCCTGGCCGCCGAGAATGCGCTGCGCCGGCTCGCAGCACCCGAACCCTCCCTGCCCGGCGTGCGGCAGAAGCTCGACATGATCGTCGACCAGGCCGGGCGCATCTCCGCGCTGCTCGACCACATGCGCGTCTTCGGCCGGCTGGAGCAGCAGCCCAGAGCCGCGGTCTCGCTGCAGGCGGTGGTGACCGATGCTTTGGGCGTGCTGCGCAGCAAGATGAAATTCGCCAGCGTGACGGTGGACTGGCAGGCAGAGGCGACATTGCCGGACATCATGGGCTCCGCCATTTCCATCGAGCAGGTGTTGATCAACCTGATCGCCAATGCCTGTGACGCCTATGTCGGGCGCGGGGCCACAGGGCCCTGCAAGCGCACCATCGCCATCCATGCCAGGCAGGAGGAGGGCAAGGTGGTCATCGAGGTGCGGGACGAGGCCGGCGGCATCCCGGAGGCGGTGCTGCCGCGCATCTTCGAACCCTTCTTCACCACCAAGCCGGTTGGCCAGGGCACCGGGCTCGGCCTGTCCATCAGCTATGGCATCATCACCGACATGGGCGGGAGCATCACCGTCAGCAACCGTGACGGCGGCGCGTGGTTCCAGATTCGCCTGCCCGCCGCCACGCCCGACCAGCCATGAGGGTGGCGGCCGGATTTCTTCCGCGCGAGGGCGCGCGCATGGTCGCGGGGCTGCCACTGCCGCTGCTGCTGGGCGGGGTTGCCATGGCGATCGGCATCGCCGCCATCACCCTGCTGCTGCTGCTCGACCAGCGCGCCACAACCTTGCGCGACGCGCGGGCGCAGCTTCGTGACATGTCGCTGGCGCTGGCTGACCAGGCCGATCGGGCGCTGGAATCGGTGATGCTGCTGCAATCCTCGCTGTTGGATCGCGTGACCATCGAGCCGCTCCACTCCCCCGCCGATTTCGTCGCCCGCATGTCCGGCCAGGCGGTCCATCATGATCTGCGCAGCCGCGTCCAGAACCTGCCCGTGCTCGAAGCCATCATCGCCATCGACGCGGAAGGCCGCCGCTTCAACACCTCCCGCGAGTGGCCGACAACGCCGATCAGCGTGGCCGACCGCGACTACTTCCAGGCGCTGCGGGACAATCCGGACCTCCGCGGATTCGTCAGCGCGCCATTGCAAAACCGCGGCACCGGCACCTTGACCATGTTCCTGGCCCGCAAGGTCACCGACCAGGGGGGCGGCTTCGCCGGGCTCATCCTGGCCGCCATTGATCTGCGTTATTTCGACCGGCTCTACAGCTCGCTCACCCATGGTAGCCGTGCCTTTTCCCTGTCGCGTCAGGATGGTGTGCTGCTGGCGCGCTCCCCGCCCCTGCCGGGTTTGATCGGGCAGACGATGCCAAGACTGACGCGGCTCGACGAAACGGATTTCCAAGGCGATGGCCGAACCACCACCTTCGCCGCCTTGAGCGCCATCAGCGGCAGGCCGATCCTGCTGGGTGTCAGCCGGCTGCAACAATTTCCGCTCCAGGTCACCGCCACGATCACCCAGGCGGAGGCGCTGGCGCCCTGGCGGCGGCAGGTCCTCTATCTCGGCGCCGCGGCGCTGGTGCTGGAGTGTTGCATCCTTTCGGTGGGGCTGGCGCTGCGGCGGGAGTTTCGCCTCAACCGCGAGAGAGCCCTGGTGCTGGAGCGGACCGAGCGGGCCGAGGCGGGGATGGCCCGGCTGCGGCATCTCGGCGATGTCACCACCGGCATGGCGCATGAGCTGAACCAGCCGCTGGCCAGCATCAGCCTGGCGGCCGAGAATGCCATGCGCAGCCTCAACCGCCCGGGCGCCACGCCGGAGCGGGCCCTGGGGAAGCTGGCGCTGATCGTGGACATGGCGCAGCGCGCGACCGGCATCATCGAGACGATGCGGGTCTTCGGCCGCATCGGCGACCAGCCGCGCGGCGCGGTGCCGCTGGCGCCGCTGTTGGAACGGCTGCGGCAGCAGGAGGCGCAGGTGATGGCCGCGGCCTCCGCCTCGCTGCTGCTGCGGCTGCAGGACGGCACGCCCGCGGCCATGACCATCGAGAACCCGCTGCTGCAGGCGCTGCGGAGCCTGGTGCAGAACGCCTGCGAGGCCTATGTCCGGCGCGGCGGCGCGGGGCCACGGCCCATCACCATCTCGGTCACCCCGCGCGGGGCAGAGGTGGAGATCATCGTGCATGACCGCGCAGGCGGCATCGCGGCCGATGCGCTGCCACGCATCTTCATGCCATTCTATACGACCAAGGATGTGGGCGAGGGCAGCGGCCTTGGCCTGTCGGTGTGCTTCGGCATCATCACCGAGCTTGGCGGCACGATCACCGCCGAGAGCGAGGGCGGCGAGAGCCGCTTCACCATCCTGCTCCCCGCGGCGGATGCACCCCGCGCGATGACCGAGCGCGAGCCGCGGCGCGAGCCGGTCAGGCTTCCGGAAAGCCCTTGAAGGCGTAGCCCTGGTTGCGCACGCTGACGATCACCTCGCCGGCGCCGGTGCGGCCGAGCTTGCGGCGGATCTGGTGCACGAGATTGTCCAGCGAGCGATCCTCCGACCGGTAGGGCCGGTGCAGCACCTCCCGCGTCAGCCTGTCGCGGTCCATCGCCTCGCCCGGGACGGCGGCCAGCACGGCGAGCAGGTCGAACTCCGCCGAGGTCAGCGGCACCACCGTGCCATCGGGGCGTTCGAGCTGGCGGCGGGCCATGACGATCCGCCATTCGGTTTTCTGCGCCACGGGCGAGGCCTGGGCGGCGCGGCGCAGATGCGCCCGTGCCCGCGCCACCAGCTCACGGCCGGCGATGGGCTTGAGCAGGAAATCATCGGCGCCCAGCTCCAGGCCGATGATGCGATCGGCCTCGGCACGGTTGCCGGTGAGGAAGAGCACGGGTGCCGCCGTCAGCCGCCGCAGATCGGGCAGCATCAGCAGCGTGTCGAGGGTGCCCAGCCGCTGATCCAGCACGATGAGGTCCGGCATCCAGCCCTCGAGCAGCGCCAGGGCCGAGGGCCAGTCGCCCACCGAGCGGGCGGACATGCCGTTATGCTCGAAGGTCTCGACCAGTTCATTGGCGAGGATTTCGTCATCCTCGATGAACAGCACCGTAGCTGACGCCGCCTGGCCGGGACTGGGCAACATCGCGAGCACCTCTGCGAACAAAATGAACGTGAATTTTGGCTAGCACGCGGCACTGGCGCCGCGAAGCCCCGTGACGTGTCGGCGCGGCCGGCCCCCAGGGTCGGCAAATGTCGCTGGCCGGTCCGACAAGGCCCCAGAAATGCCCCTGCAATTCGGGTTTTTCCCGACCTTTCGGGAGCCCGCCTGGCCGCCCACCGACAAGTCATCCGGGCACCAGTTCTTCCCCGAAAAAATCCGGTAATCCATTGAATTAACGCAGTTTTCAGGACTGAACCTGACGAGCTTTCCGGCCAGTTCCCAGGCAGTTTCGGGGTGTCGAGAGCGCACCGAACAGCAGCGCTCCACACCGCAAAGAGGAGCCTGAACATGACCAGCACAGCAGCCACGACCGCCGAATTCACCGCCCCGCAGAGCGCTGCCGCGCCGCGTCGCAGGGCGATGTTGCGCGGCCTGCTCGGCCTGTCGATGGCCTCGGTGCTGCCCAGCGTGGCGCTGGCTCCCTCCCGCGGCCAGGCCACCGCCGGCATGCCCGCCCCCGCCATGCCCGCCCGGCCGCTGCCCCCCACCGCCAGCGCCGGCGCCGCCGACCGTGCCGAGTGGGCCGCCTTCCGGGCCCGCTGCATCACGCCTGAGGGTCGTGTGGTGGACAATGCCAATGGCGGCATCTCGCATTCCGAGGGCCAGGGCTTCGCGATGGTGCTGGCCGAATGGGCCGATGACCGCGCCACCTTCGAGAGCCTGCTGAACTGGACCCGCCTGCATCTCTCGCGCCCGACCGACGCGCTCTTCGCCTGGCGCCACCAGCCCGGCCGCCCGATGATGCCCGACGACCGCAACAACGCGACCGATGGCGACCTGATGATCGCCTGGGCCCTGCAGCGGGCCGCCGCGCGGTGGGAGGTGCCGGCCTGGCGCCAGCTCGCCACCCGCATGGCGCGCGACATCATGCGCCTGTCGGTCAAGGAGGTGGCCGGCCGTACGCTGCTGCTGCCCGGCGCCTTTGGCTTCGAGAAGGCGGACCGCGTGGTCATCAACCCCTCCTACTACAACATGCCCGCCATCCGTGCCCTGGCCAGCCTGGCTCCGAGCGCCGGCTGGGAGAACCTGGAGGCCGACTCGCATTGGCTGCTCGACACCGCGCGTTTCGGGCGCTGGGCGCTGCCGGCGGATTGGGTGGAGGTGATGAAGACCGATGGCGCCGTGCGGATCGCCGATGGCTGGCCGCCGCGCTTCTCCTGGGATGCGATCCGCGTGCCGCTCTACCTCGCCTGGGCCGGCCAGGGCAGCGCCGCCCCGGTTGCCGCCACCGCCCATTTCTGGACCCGCGCGCAGCCCGGCACCACGCCGGCCTGGAGCGATCTGCGGACCGGCGCCCTGGCACCCTATGCCGGCCATGCCGGCATCGTGGCCATCGCCGCCATCGCCTGCGCCGCCAGGGATGACCGCCTCGCCGCCGCCCAGCTTCCGGCCCAGCGGAGCGCCACCGACTATTACGGCGGGGCGCTGATCATGCTCGCGCGCATCGCCCGGCAGGAAGGCCCGATGGCGAAGGGCGGCGGCGCGATGGTGCTCGCGTCACGCTGAGGCCCCAGGCCATCGCGCCAGACCAGCGACGCCCCGACAACCCCGGGGCCAATGTCAGGAAATCTGGTCAACCCTTCACCAGAATGGCGGATTTCCGTGGGTTTTTCAGGCTCTCCGCCAGCCCTGCCGGACAATATTTCCAGACCAAACCTGACGGGTAATCGGCCCTGTTCGCCGGCAATGTCGCTTCATCGAAGGGCGCACCGAACCCCGCGCAGCGTCCGAAAAAGGAGACCACCATGATCCAGACCAGCATCATCGTCGCACCCGAGCGCAAGACCAGCAGCGCCCACCCCACGGAATGGCTGCACCGCATGCAGGCGGAGGAGGACCGGCAGCTCGATATCGGCGTGATGATCATCCCGGGCCTCATCGCCCTCGGCATGCTCGGCGCGCTGGGTTGGATCATGGTGGGGCTGTATATTCTGGCGCCCTTTGCCGCGCTGGGCTTTATCCTGTGGGATCGGGCCAGCCCGGTGTCGGAGCGCGACACCTGGCACGGCCGCTAGAGCATGATGCGTTGAGGCGGAATCGCCGAAAACGCTGAATCATCCTCTCAGCAATGGCTAGGCCGCGCGGAGTGAACGCATGTGAACGCAGCGTGGTCTAGGCCCGGACCACAACGGCCCTGCCGTTACCACTCCGGCGCGGCCGCCGGCATGTCGATGACGAAGACGGTGCCGCCATCGGCCAGCTCGGCCGTGATCGAACCCTCCATCTCGGTGATGATTCCATAGCTGATCGAAAGGCCAAGCCCGGTTCCCTGCCCCGCGCTCTTGGTGGTGAAGAAGGGCTCGAAGACCCGCGGCAGGATATCGATAGGAATGCCGCCTGCATGATCCTGGACCCGCAGCGTCACGCGGCCCGCTGCCGCCATCGCGGTGACGGTGATGCTGCGCCGTTCGAGTTCCACCCGCGGCTCCGCGGCCGCATAGGCATCGCAGGCATTGGAGATCAGGTTGATCATCACCTGCTCCAGCGGGATGCGCTTTCCCAGGAGCTTCGGCAGGTCGGCCGGCAGCTGGCTGACCAGGTGCACCCCGCATTGCTTCAGCTTGGCCTGTGTCAGGCCCTGCGCGCCCGCCAGCACATCCGACACGGCCACCGGTTCGCTCGGCCCGCTGCCCGTGCGCCCGAAGATCCGCATGTGATCGATCGTGTCCGAGGCGCGCTGCGACAATGCGAGGATGAGCTCCAGCTTCTCCCGCGCGCGGGCCGGCGGTTCGGGCAGGCGGGCCAGGCTGCGCAGCGCATTCTCGGCGGCCAGGCCGATGGCCGCGAGCGGCTGGTTCAGCTCATGCGCCATGCCCGTCGCCACTTCGCCCAACTGTGCCAGCTTGGCCGATTGCGCGAGCTGGTCGGAGAGCTGGCGTTCCTTGGTGATGTCGCTCCAGCTCATGATCACTTCGCCATACCCGCGTGTGGTGGGGTTGGCGTTGAGCTGGGAGCGGATGAGGCGGTTCTGGCCATGGCGATGGCGGAACTGGAACTCCAACTGCGCCTCACCCTTTTGCAGCGCTTGGTTGATGTTGGCGCGCAGAAGGAGAAGGTCCGGCTCCGACAAATGCCGCGCCATGAAGCCCGGCGCGATCTCGTCCGGGGCATAGCCGGTGATGGCCTTGATCGAGGGCGAGGAATAGAGCGCCGTCGTGAAGCCCGAAGCGTCCTTGCCCACCCGCATCAGCGCGCCGGGCATGCCATCGATCAGAAGCTCCAGCTCATCGGCCATTTGCATGCGCGCCAGCTCGGCCTCCCGCTGCTCGGTCAGATCGCGCTGCACGGAGATCCAGTGGGTGAACCAGCCATTGGAGTCCGCTACGGGCGCGATGTTGAGCTCGATGAGATGGGCGGAGCCATCCTTGTGGTAGTTCAGGATTTCCTGCCGGATCGGCCGCCAGGCCTTCAGCGCGCGGCGGATATTGGCGCGCGCATCAGGCGAGGTGTCGCGGCCTTGCAGGAAACGAGGGCTGCGCCCGATCACTTCGGCCGCCGCATAGCCGGTTTCGCGCGTGAAGGCTTCGTTGGCAAAGACGATGCGCGGGCCCGGCTCATCCTGCGGTTCCGCCTCGGTGATGAGCACGGGGTCGAGGCTCGCTTCCACCGCGCGCTGGAACATGCGGGCCTTTTCCTCGTCGCGAACGCGGCGAAGAAGGGGCAGCAGGGTCGAGGTCACATTGGCCATCAACGCCGCCAGATGATCGAGATCAGCCGGCGTGCGCTCGAGCCCGAGCACGAAGGCGTAGCGCTCCTCCAGAAGCCAGAACGGCGTGGCGATCTGCGCCTCTGCCATGCCATGTGCCGCGATCAGGGCCGAGGCAGGCCATGCTCCCAGATCGAGGGCGCGGGGCGCGCGCTCGATCACCTGGCGAAGGCCCAGAAGGGCCGCCGAAACGGGGGTTCCCGTCAGGTCCAGTGCCAGGTTGCGCAGATGGTCCAGATAGTCGCTGCTGCCCAGGGCGTCCTGGCCCACCCCATTGATGAAGTGAATCCGCCCACGATCGGCCGCCAGCCGAAACACGTGGCAAAACAGCGCCCCGGTAGCCTCCTGCAGGGTCTTGCAAGCCGCCTTGATCGCCGCTTCGAAATCCGGGGCCTCGGCGGTCACGAGCAGGAGTTTCTCTCGCAGTACGGCACGCTCGGCCATCTCGGCGTTGATCATCGCCTGCCGCCGCAATTCCAGTTGGTCCATCACCAGCCGGCTGAGCGCTTCCAGCACCAGCCGCTCCTCCGGGCCGAAATCCCGACGCTCTTTGACGTCAATGACGCACACCGTTCCAAGCGCGTGACCATCGGGCGTGACCAGGGGTGCGGCGGCGTAGAAGCGGATTTCCGGGCCAGCGGTCACCAGGGGGTTTTCGGCGAAGCGGGGATCTTCCATCGCATTGGGGACAACGAAGGTCTCCCGCCCGCGGATCGCATGGTCGCAAAAGGCGATGTCGCGCGGTGTTTCCGCAACGCCGAGACCGAATCTCGCCTTGAACCATTGCCGCTTTTCATCGAGCAGCGAGATGAGGGCGATGGGCGTGTTCAGCAGCCGGGCCGCGACCGCGACGATGTCGTTGAAGCGCTCCTCCGGCGGGGTATCGAGAAGCCTGTAGCGCATGAGTGCGGCCAGGCGCTGCTCTTCCGGGATCGAGGTGTTCGTGCCCCTCAGCGCAGCGATCGGGTCGTCAGTGGCGCGGGATGATGCGCTCGCAACCACCGGGGATCTCACAAGCGAACTCCGAAAATTACATTGTTTCAGAATATGCAGCACTCAACTTTTGCGTGCAAACACTTTTGAAACAATAGCAGAAACGTGACCTCACGCGCTCTCATTTTCGTACTGCCTGCCTCTTCCGTCTATCAGCCGCCCGGCACCTCGCGCAATATCCGGTCCTGTTCCAACATCTGCCCGCATGATAGACGGCAACATCAGGTCAGAAAAATCGTGGGGACAATGGAAACAGTTTCCGAGAACGAAAGCGATTTCGACCCGCTCACCGGTCTCATGCGCCGCAGCCGTTTCTGCACGGCCGTCGCGAAGGTTCTGCAGGAGGCCGCCCTTCGCGCCGAGACGCCGGCGCTGCTCGCCATCGACCTCGACCATTTCAAGTCGATCAACGACAGTGCAGGCCTGGAAACCGGGGACGCCGTCCTCAAGCGCGTGGCCAGCCGGATCAAGGGCGCCGCCGGGCAGGCTGCCGTGCTGGGGCGAATCAGCGGCGATGAATTCGCCATCCTCTTGCCGCATAGCGTGGACGCCGCCGGCACCGGCCAGAAACTGCTGGAGCTTGTCTCCCGCCCCTATGCGGTGAATGGCCATGCCATCAAGATCACCGCCAGCATCGGCCTGGCCACCTGGCCCCGGGATGGCGCCGATGCCGAGGCGCTGATCCAATCCGCCAATATCGCGCTTCACCACGCCGAGATCGAGGGCCGCAATCGGCAGAAATCGTTCGAGCACTCGATGCTTGAACTCTCCCAGCTTCGCCGGGCGTTGGAGAATGATCTGCGGGCGGCGCTAGGCCTGCAGCAGATGGAATTGCGCGCGGCGGTCCAGCTTGAGCAGTTCATCCTGCGGTACCACCCGCAGATCCAGCTCTCCAACGGCAGGCTGCGCGGCTTCGACGCCGTCCTGAACTGGGTCCATCCCCTGCGCGGCGTGCAGGGACCCGACACCTTCTTCCGCCTCGCCGAGGAAATCGGGCTGGTCAATCTGCTGGGCAATTGGGCGCTGCAACGCGCCTGCATGGCCGCGGCGAAATGGCCGCAAGGGCCGGAGGGCCATGCCATGCAGGTCGGCGTGGACATCTCGCCCCTGCAATTGCGCGAGGGCCGGGTCTTCGTCCAGCTGGTCGCCGACGCCTTGGCCAAGAGCGGGCTGGCGCCGGGTCAGTTGAAGTTGCAACTGGTCGAGGGCGCGATATCGGAGGACGCCCTGGCGGTGCTGCGCGAGATTCGGGCGCTTGGCGTCAGACTCTCGCTCAAGGATTTTGGCGTGGGGCGGGCCTCGCTGGGCATGCTGGCGCGGATTCAGTTCGATGAAATCAAGATCGACCGCAGTTTCACCCAGGCCTCGGATCTGGGTGGTGAAACGCCGCCCGGCACGCCACCATCCAGCGCCTCCGCCTGGATGATCCGCGCCATTTCGGCCGTCGGCCTGGGGCTTGGGATCACCACCCTGGCCGATGGCGTGGCCACCGCGGCGCAATTCGAAGCCGTGCGTCGGGACGGGGTGGCCGGCGGCCAGGGCGCGTTCCTCGGCGCCCCATTGGACGATACGGAGATGGATGCGGCCATTCGCGCGCCGCGTGATCTCGCCAGCCTCATTGAGGAGGAAACATGACCGAAGCGCTGCACAGCATCGCCTATTTCAGCCGCAGCAATCTTGAAGGCGATGAGGCGGAGCGGAAGGCCCAGGTGATGGACATCCTGGCCACCGCCTGGCGCAAGAACCGCCAGCGGGAGCTGACCGGCGCGCTGCTCTTCTCCGATGGCTGCTTCGCCCAGGTGCTCGAAGGCCCGCGCGACGCGCTGGAGGAAACCTTCGAGGCCATCGAGTGCGACCCGCGCCACAGCGACGTCACCATCCTGCATTTCCACCCCGTCACGGAACGCAGCTTTCCAGGCTGGTCGATGGCCTTCGCCGGCGAGGATGAGGCGGTGCGCGCCCGCGCCGTCGCCGCCAATGCGCTGCCGTCGGCCGATGCCATTCAGGTGGACAGCCGCGGCAAATCCTTCCTCGATGTCCTCAGCGACTATGTCCGCCGCAACGAGGCCGACGCGAAGAAGGCCGGGAACTGACCCGGCTCCAGGCTTTGTTGTCGCGCGTTTCCCGGGTCGCCTTGCGAAGCCGCAAGGCTTGAAAACGCCCTACAGCGCGACCGGCAGCAGGATGCGCATCAGGCAGCCATCCCCCTGGTTTTCCGCGCTGATCGTGCCGCCCATGTCGCTGATGATGCCGTAGCTGATCGACAGGCCGAGACCGGTGCCCTGGCCCACCGGCTTGGTGGTGAAGAACGGCTCGAAGATGCGCGGCAGCACCTCGCCCGGAATGCCGCCCGCCGCATCGCGCACCTCGATGCTGATCCAATCCGCCTCGGCATGGGCAGTGACGTTGATCAGCCGACGCTCGGTCGGGACCGGTTCGCGGAGCCCGACATAGGCGTCGCAGGCATTGCTGATCAGGTTCATGATCACCTGCTCCAGCGGGACGGCTTTGCCGAGCACCGGCGGCAGCCCCTCCGGCAGGGAGGTTTGCAGCCTGACGCCGCCGCCAAGCAGCTTGCTCGCCAGCAACTGCCCGGCCCCCTTGACCACCTCCGCCACCGAGACCGGGCCGCGGCTGTCCGTATCGGTCCGGCCAAAGACGCGCATGTGGTCAATGATGTCCGAGGCGCGCTTGGTGAGGTCGACGATCAGGCCGAGCTTTTCCAGGGCGCGCTGCGGCGGTTCCGGCAGGCGGGTCAGGCTGCGCTGCGCGTTCTCGGCCGCCAGGCTGATGCCTGCCAGCGGCTGGTTCAGCTCATGCGCCATGCCTGTCGCCACCTCGCCCAATTGCGCGAGCTTGGCCGATTGGGCGAACTGCTCCGCGAGGCTCTTTTCATGCGTGACATCCTGCCAGATCGCGATGATCTCGCGCACGCCCTGGTCCCCGATATGCCCGCGCGCGATCCGACGGATCCAAATCCAATGGCCCTGCTTGTGACGGAAGCGGAATTCCACGGAGAGCTGGTCCTGCGAGAAATGGCCGCGCATCTGGCCGACCAGCAGGCCCTTATCCGCCGGGTCCAGATTGTCGTCCTTCCATTGCGGTTGCATGGCCTCCGCGACACTGTGCCCTGTCAGCGCCTCGATCCCTGGTGCAACGTAGACCCTGTCCCAGCGATCGCCGCTGTGGCGGATCCGAATCAGCACGCCCGGCATGGCTTCAATCACGGCCTGGAGGTCACTGGCCAATTCCTCACGGTCGATGAGGAGGCGCTGCTCAGCGGTGACGTCGTTCCAGATGGAGATGACTTCCGGCTGGCCGGAGGGAGCCAGGTAGCCGCTGGTGGTGCGGTTGACCCAGATATATTGCCCCTGCTTGTGGCGGAAGCGGAACGTCACCGTCTGCCGCTCGGGCATGTCGGCTTGATAGACCAGGGACGGTAAACGGTCCGTTTCGGCTGGGTGCAGGTTGTCGAGCCACCAATTCGGCCGTTTCGTCTCCTCGACGGTGAAGCCCGTGAGCGCCTCGATGGCGGGCGAGATGTACTGGCACACCCAGGTCCCCTCGCTATCCTGTCGAAGCTGGACCAGAACGCCGGGCATGGTGGTGATGATGCGCTGCAAATCCGCCGTGAGCTTTTCGCGCTCCAGCAAGAGATTTTTCTGGTCGGTGAAGTCGCTCCAGAAGCTCACCAGCTCCTGCGCGCCATTGTCGTCCTGATAACGGCGGGAGCGGCGCCGGATCCAGATCCAGTGGCCGCGCTTGTGGCGAAAGCGGAATTCGCCCTCCCTGGGTATGGGCGTGGGTTCACCGTCGTAAAATGCCACGGCGCCCGGGCTCATATCGGGCTCGGCATTCTCCAGCCACCATGCGTCCCGCATGGCCTCCGCGACGGAGAAGCCGGTGAGATCGATGACGTTGGCCGAGACCAGGATGCGCTTCCAATTGCCTTGCGCATCACGACGGCTGCGGACGAGAACCCCGGGCAATGTCTCGATCAGGGTCTCCAACTCGCGCGTCTTGGCCTCGCGCTCCAGCATCAGGTTTTTTTCGGCGGTGAGGTCGTTCCAGATGCTCACCAGCTCCTCTGCGCCATTCTCGTCCACATATCCGCGGGAGCGACGCCGGATCCAGATCTGGTGGCCCCGCTTGTGGCGAAAGAGGAACTCGCTCTCCATGGGCAATGTCGTGGCGCCTCCGCTGAAGTACGCAGCGGCGCGCCGCGCCACATCGGGCTCGACATTGTCTGACCACCACGCAACTGCCATCGCCTCCTCGACGGAGTGCCCGGTCAGCTCGATGATGTTCGGCGAAATCTGGATGCGCTTCCAGACGCCCTCCTCATCCCGCCGGGTGCGGATGAGAACCCCCGGCAATGTATCGATGACGGTCTCCAACTCGCGCGTCTTGGCCTCGCGCTCCGCCGCCAGGCGGTATTCGTCGCTGATGTCGCTCCAGATGCTGATCACCTCGCGCGCGCCATCGTGCGCGGCGTGACCGCGCATGAGGACGCGGATCCAAATCCAGTCGCCGTCCTTGCGGCGGAAGCGGAAATCGGTGCGGGCCTGACTGCCTTCGATGGCATCATGCAGCGCTGCGTAGAGGTTGGCCTTGTCGCTTTCGCCGATATTCGCGATCCACCAGCCCAAGACGATGGCTTCCTCCACCGTGTAGCCGGTGAGGGCTTCCACCCCGGGCGCGACGAAGGTGCGGTCCCAAAATCCGTCCGCGCGCGGGCGGTGGCGCATCAGCACGCCGGGGATGGCCGCGACGAGGGTCTGCAAATCCCGCGTCAGGGCATCACGCTCCAGCCGGGCCTGGCGCATGGCTGTGATGTCGGTCTGCGAAGAGATGTAATGGGTGACGGTTCCGCTGGAATCGGCGACCGGCGCGATCCGGATGGAAGTCCAGAAGGTCGTTCCGTCCTTGCGGTAGTGCAGGACCTCCTCGGTCACGCTTCGTCCTGCGGCGATCTCGCCCTTGATGCGGTAGGGGTTACGGACCGATTGAGGGCCGTATAGCAGGCGCGGGCTACGGCCTTTGATCTCGGCCAGGCTGTAGCCGGTCATGCGCTCGAAGGCTGCATTGGCGAAGACGATGTGGGGGCCAGGCTCCTCGAAAGGCGGCTCGCTGATCAGGACGCCATTCGCACTGGTCTCCATCATGCTGCTGATCAGACGACCATAGGCCTCCTCCCTGTGCCGCCGCAGGATGGGGCGCAGCGCGGCGGTGGCCTCGCGCATCATGCTGGCCATCGCCTCGGGCTGGGCGGGCGGCTTGCCGAGGCCCACCGAGAAGGCGTAGCGCTCCTCGCCAAGACCGAAGGGCGTGGCCAGTTGCAACGTCACACCCTGTACCCCGGCCAGGCTGGCGGCGGGCCGAGACTCGGTGTCCGACGCGGGCGCAATCTTGCTCCAGATCTGCCGCTCCGCGACCAGTGCCGCGGCGACCTGGGAGTTTGCGGGGGTCAACGTCATCGCCTTGAGGCGGACGAAATGCTCCTCCTCTCCCAATACGCCCTGTCCCGTGCCGCCGATGAAGACCGCACGCTCGCCATCCGCGGCCAGGCGCCAGACATGGCAGAACAGGCCGCCGGTGACCTCGGCGATGGCCACGGCGGCCGCATGGATGGCGCTGGGGAAATCCGGCGATTCGGCGGCAGCGGCCATCAGGCGGGTGAGCAACGCGGCCTGTTCGGCCAGCGCCTTGCTGCGCAATGTCTCACGCCGCAACTCCAGCTTGTCGCGAACAAAGATCGCGAGGTCGGAAAGGATGGCGATGTCGTGCTCGGTCATGCCGGGATGTGGGCGGCGGTCAATGACGCAGAGCGTGCCCAGGGCCTGGCCCTCGGGTGTCACCAGCGGCGCGCCGGCATAGAAGCGGATTCCGGGATCGCCGGTGACAAGGTCATTGGTCGCAAAGCGGGGATCGGCGGTCGCATCAGGCACGATCATGACCGTGGTGTCGCGGATGGCGTGGTCGCAAAAGGCGAGTTCGCGGGGCGTGGCCTGCACCCCGTCCAGCCCGGTCGAGGCCTTGAACCATTGCCGATCGTGATCAATCAGGGAGATCAGGGCGATCGGCACATCCAGCAGCCGCGCCGCGAGCCGCACGACCTGGTCGAATTCCGGCTCGGGGGGTGTATCGAGAATGGCATAGCTGCGCAGCGCAGCCTGCCGGGCCTGTTCCTGCGCTGTCATGCCGCCCGTTGCCGGTGTTGCGTTGCTGGTCATTGATCCGAACAAGCATGGTATGGTTGGCCCCCATCTGCAACGCCGAGGTGATGGGTGGGGCAATCGCTTGCAATGCTGTCGCCGCCTTGGCCGAGCGTGAACTCGTTGTTCCAGCCCTGCAATTCGATGGTGTTTGCGCCATCGCCCACGCCCTGGCGGGCGCTGCCGCCGTGGTCGCCAGCACCCGATTGGCGCCATTGCCCGCGGTGACCGGGTTGTTCCAGCCGGGCAGGGCCATAGGGTCAACTATTCAAACCGCATCCGATCCATCGGCGCAAGGTCATCGACCTGCGTCACTGTCGCGGCGGCTTGGTCTGAGGCCTTTCAATCGGCGACGGAGACACCATTTCAATGTCTCAACATGCTGAAAGGAGGTGATCCAGTGTCTCATTGCCTGATGTCCCCGAACGGTTTCGCGGCCCTGGCCGCCGTCTCTGTGGAGATGGCCCAGTAGGACTGCCGCGACGCCCTTGGGGCGCACGCGATGTGAAGGCCCGGCGGTGATCCGCCGGGCCTTCTGCGTTTATGGGGTGGTCAACGCCGCCGACTCGCGCCGGGCAATGGGCGCCAGGGCGGCCGAAGCGCGGCCGGCCTCGGCGAATAATCCGCGGGCCGTTTCCACCTCCCGCCTTGCCGCGGCGCCGCGGGCAGCGCGCAGCAGGTAGTCGCCGGCCTGATCGGTTGGGGCGGCGCGGGCCGCAAGGCGCAAGGCGCGGGTCAGGCCGCGATAATCCAGAATGGCCTGCCGCAGTTCTGCCGCGCCCTGGGCGCGATCCAGCGCGGCCGGGCGGTCACCGCGCAGCAGCGCCGCCTCCGCTGCAAGCTCGGCTGCGTCGGCGCGGAATTCCTGGGGGCCAGCCTCGCCAAGCCCGGCCTGGGCCTCCGCCAGCGCGGCGGCATCGCCGGCGCGGGCGGCAATCAGGCCCAGCAGGAACCATGCACGCTTTTTCGCATCGGCGTGGCTGCCCTGGAGCACGATGCGGGCCGCCTCGACGGCGCCGGCCGGGTCGCCGTCCTGGAACCGTGCCGTGGCGGTGGCCAGCAACAATGTGGCTGGCAGTGGCGCGTGGCGGCGGCGAAGCTCGGCCATTGTCTCCTCGGTGGTGTCGCGCGCCGCTCGGGCCTGGCCTTGGGAGAGCTGCGCGGTGGCGCGACCGGTCGCGGCTTCGGCGATGTCGGCGCCGGAATCACGCTCCCGCGCGCGGGTCAGGGCGGTGGCGTAGATCCGGGCGGATTCCTCGAAACGCCCGCCCTCCAGCGCCAGACGCGCCACCCTCAGCTGGCGTTGCAGGGTTTCGTCGGGCATGGCGGTCGGCACGGGCGCGCTGCCGCCACAGGCCGCCAGCAGCAGCAGAACAGGTAGAACTCTCATGGCCGGATCCTCTCGGCCGGCAGGCGCCCCTGTTCGGGCAACGGCCCGCCGCCGCCCAGCAGCCACATGCCCCGCACCTGCGCCAGCAGCGCCTCCAGCTCACGCGTGGTCGATTGCAGCTGGAGAAGCATCGGCGCCAGCGTGCCCGAGGCCTCCTCGGCATTGCGCACGATGCCGGTGGCGCGCGGCGTGGCGCGGGAGAGGTCGCGGGTCATCGCCTGCAAATTCGCCAACATGGCGTCGGCCCTGCGCAGCAGCGCGGGCACGCCCTGCGGGGCGGCCACGCTGGCGGTCAGCCTTTCGGCATTGCCGGCGGAGCGTTCCAGCGTGGCCAGGATGCGGCCCACCGCATCGAACAGCGCCCGCGCCTCGGCCATCAGCTCGGCGGCCTGCTCGCCCGAGGCGTCGCCGCTCAGCATGCGGCCCAGGATGCCTTCACCACGGTCGATGCGCTCCATGGCGCGGGCCATGACGGCCCCGGCGCGCTGGAAGTCGGCGAGCATGGGAATGGCGCGCTGGCGGATGTCTTCGGTCAGCGCGGCGGTGGCGTCGCTGGCCGTGCGGTCCGCCCGCGCATCGATCGCAGCGGTGCTCCAGTCCAGCCGAGGACCGCTGCCGCGCGAGACGTCGAAATAGCTGGCGCCGGTCAGGCGGCTGCGGATGGTGGCGCGGGAGTCGCGGCGCACCAGGTCGCGCAGCGCCTCGTCCACCTCGATCTCGGCGTAAAGCCGCTCATCGGGCGCGATGGCGAAGCGCCGGGCGCGGCCAATGCGCACGCCCTGCACCTCCATCTCCGCGCCGGGCGCCAGGCCGGTGGCGCCCTCAGTGGGCAGCATGATGCGCAGCAGCGTGGCGGGGCGCGGCGCTTCTGTCTGAGCCTGGACCGGCGACAACCAGGCCAGACCAAGAACCAGTGACAGGGCGATGCCCGGCAGAGTTCCAAAGAGCGTCTTCACCGCCATTGCGCATCCCTCACCGGTCGTTTGCGGACTATGGCAAGGTGGCCGCGCATGCAAGCGCCAAACTGGCCGCGAAACAACTGGCTGGCCGGCGCTTTTCCACAGCCCTCTACAATGCGCGGGGGTTGCTGACCAAAAGTCTCGCCCGCGCTGTCTTTCGCAGCCATGGCAACAGGGTGGGATCCTCGTCCAGCGCTCCAGCCCGGATGGCGGCGGCGAGTTCGGGCTCCGGCGCCGCATCCGCAGCCCCGATGCCACGGGCCGCGATAGCCATGGCGCTGGCCACCATGCGCGCCTCCAGCCGGGCGGCCTCGGGCAGGGCGGGCAGCAGCCGCTCCAGCAAAGCCGCGCGGGCGGTTTCCAGCAGGTTCCGGGGGTCAGGCTTTTCCTGCATGCAAGGCCTCCGCCTGGTTCAGCACATCCCATTCCAGTTCGGGCACCATGTGGCCGGTGAGCGCCAGTTCCAGGCTGGGCTCCTGGCCCGAGAGGTGGCGCGCCGCCTGATCGGCCGCGATCACCGCCCAGCGGATGGTGGCGCCGAGCTGCCAGAAACGCACCCGGGCAGGGTCAGGTTGCCAGCCGGCCTCGGCGGCATAGCCTGCCAGGAATGCGTCCATCGGACCGATGCCGCCGGCTTCAAGATGATGCTGCCCGAAGCGCCAGCAGCGCGCGGTGAACCAGCCAAGATCCTCATGCGGGTCGCCCCAGGCGGCGAATTCCCAGTCCAGCACGGCGGTGATTGTCCCGTCCTTCTGCATGGTGTTGCCGGTGCGGAAATCATTGTGGCAGAGCACCGGCGGAAGGGGCGGTGGGGCATGCAGTTCCATGGCGCGCAGGCCGTATTCCAACGGCGGGCGGGGCGTGCCCGCGTCATCCAGGCGGCCGCGCATGCGGGTGATGAAAGCGGTGGTGGCATCGGCCGGCGGCGCGCCCAGGAAGGCCAGGTCCGACCGCGGCGGGCGGATGCCGTGGATGCGGGCGAGCTGCCGGCCGTGATCCTCCGCCAGCGCGGCATCGCCGCCCATCGCCGCCGCGCGCTTGGCCGCCGCATGCCCTGCCGCGCTGCCGGCAACACGGCGCATGACGAAAAAGGGCGCGCCGATCACGCCGCGATCCTCGCAACCGAAGAGCGGCTCGGCCACCACAACCCCGGCCGCTTGGGCGGCACGAAGCAGGGCGAATTCCGCGCCCCGGCCGAGCGAGACGGCCAGCGTGGCGGTGTTGTCGGTGCGCAACACCCACTCCTCCGCCACGCCGCCGCGCGTCACGCCCAAAAAAACATTCTGCTGAATGGCGCCGCCGGAGAGCCGGTGGTGGGAGAGGATGGCCACCGGCGCGCCGGCCGCGTTCGAGAGCCAGGCGGAGAGCCGCCCTTCATCCATGGCCGGGCACGCCCCAGCCGAAGAACTCCCGCCCCTCGCGGCGCAGGAAATTGGCGAGCACCATGCGATGCACCTCCGACGCGCCATCCACCAGCCTGGCCTGGCGGGCATAGCGGTACATCCACTCTATGGGCGTGTCCTTGGAATAGCCCTTCGCACCCAGCAATTGCAGCGCGGTGTCGGCCGCCTTGTGCAGCGCGTCGGCGGCGACGATTTTCGCGATGGAGATCTCCTTGCGGGCGAAATCCCCCTGGTCGAGCTTCCAGGCCGCCCGCATGGTCACGAGGCGGGAGATGTCGAGCTGCATCGCCGCCTCCCCCACCAGGCCCTGCACGCTTTCGCGCTCGGCCAGCTTCTGGCCGAAGCTCATGCGACCCTCGATGTGTTCGAGGGCGATTTCCAGCGCGCGGCGGCCCATGCCGGTCCAGCGCATGCAATGGGTGAGGCGGGCGGGGCCGAGGCGGATTTGCGTGAGCTTCAGCCCATCGCCGACACCCATCAGAATATCCTCGTCGGGGATTTCCAGCCCGTCGAACTCCAGCTCGCAGTGTCCGCCATGCTCCTCCGGCCCCATGATCGGGATGCGGCGGACGATCTTCCATCCCGGCTGATCCTTGTGGAACAGGAAGGCGGTCAGACCCTTTCGCGGGTCATCGCTGGTGCGTGCCATGACGATGAAATGGGTGGACTCGCCCGCGCCGGTGATAAACCATTTCCGGCCAAAAATCCGCCAACGGTCATTCCCCACGCGCTCCGCCCGGGTATAGGTCAGGCCGGGGTCGGAGCCGGCACCATCGGGCTCCGTCATCGCGAAGCTGGATTGAATGTCGCCATCGATGATGGGTTGCAGCCAGCGCGTCTTCTGCGCGGGCGTCGCCACCTTCTCCAGCACCATCATGTTGCCGTCATCGGGGGCGGCGGAGTTGAACACCACCGGGCCGAAGATCGAGCGGTTCATCTCCTCATAGCAGGCGGCCATGCCGATGAAGGGCAATTCGCCGCCGCCGCGCTCGCGCTTGCTCTGCAGCGCCCAGAGACCCGCCGCCTTGGCCTCGCCCCGCAGCACGCGCAGCAAACCAGGCGAAATGTTTTCATGCTCATCATAGCTGGACCGGTCGGCCTCCAGCGGGATCAGCCGGTCCTGGACGAATTCGCGCACCGCGGCGCGCCTGGCATCCAGTTCGGGGGGGAGGGAGAAATCCATGCAAAGACCTTCAGAGGCTGGAAATGGAATGGCCGCCATCGATGGTGATGGTGCTGCCCGTCATATGGGCCGAGGCGTCGGAAGCCAGCAGCAGCAGCGCACCCGAAAGATCCTCGGGGCGCCCCAGCCGGCGCTGCGGAATGCGCTTCACCATGGCCTGGCCGGGTTCGCTCGAAAAAAATTCGGCGTTGATGTCGGAGGCGATATAGCCCGGGGCGATGGCATTCACCCGGATATCATGGCGCGCAAGTTCCACCGCCATCTGCCGTGTCAGGTGCAGGAGACCAGCCTTGGCCGCGGTATAGCCGGCGACGCCGGGGATGATCCGCTCGCCCAGCACCGAGGCGATGTTGATGATGGAGCCGCCGCGCTTGCGCGCCGCCATGCCGCGTGCCGCCTCGGTGGCGACGAGGAAGCAGCCGCGCAGATTCACCCCCATCACCGCATCCCAATCCGCCGCGCTGTGCTGCAGCAGCGGACGGGTCACCGCGGTGCCGGCGTTGTTGACCAGGATGTCGATGGGCCCGGCGGCTGCGATGCAGGCGTTGATGGAAGCCTCGTCGGTGACATCGAGGGCCAGGGTGGTGGCGCCGATTTCGGCGGCAAGCGGCGCCATCGCCTCGACACGGCGGGCCGCCATCACCACCGCCGCACCCGCGCCGGCCAGCACGCGGCAGAAATGCGCCCCCAGCAGCCCCGAGGCGCCGGTGACCAGCGCGGTTCTTCCTGAAAGATCGAGAGATATTGGCATGGCATGTCCCCGGTCGGCAGATTGCGCCCGGCTTGGCCTCGCCGTCCAGGCGGGTGGCGCGACCGCGCGTGTTGGTGCAGCCTCGCAATCGACTGTCTCAGGGAAACAATCATGCGTCCGATCCGTCTTCAGGAAACCTTCCGCGCCGTCTTCTATGTGCCGTTCTATGCGGCGCTGGCGCGCGGCGCCTATGCGGCGGAGGGCGTGGACGTCACGCTGCTCGATGGCGGTGAGCCGGCGCGGGCGAAGGATGCCGTGCTGGAAGGCCGCGCCGAGGTGGCCTGGGGTGGTCCGATGCGGCTGATGCTGGCGCATGACGCCGACCCCGCCTGCCCGCTGCGCAATTTCGGCGCCGCCGTGCTGGGTGACCCGTTTTTTCTCGTGGGCGCCAAGCCCAATCCGGGCTTTCGGCTGCGCGATCTCGCGGGGCTGCGCTTCGGCACGGTGAACGAGGTGCCCACCCCCTGGTGGGCCTTGCAAGAGGATATCCGCCAGGACGGCGTCGACCCTGACAGCCTGAACCGCGTCACCACCAACTCCATGGCCGAGAATTGCGCGGCGCTGGCTGCCGGCGAGATCGACGTGATCCAGATCTTCGAGCCCTTCGTCTCGCAGATGGAAATGGCCGGCACCGGCCATGTCTGGCACGCCGCCGCCAGTCGCGGCCCCACCGCCTACACCACCTTCATGACCACGGCGGCCAATATGGTGGAATACGCCCCCGAATTCCGCGCCATGCTGCGTGGATTGCAGAAGACCCAGAACTGGCTGCATGCCGCGCCGGATGCCGAGGTGGTGCAAACCGTGCTCCCCCTCTTCCCCGGCATGGACCCGGTGCTGATGGAGCGCTGCGTGGCGCGCTACCGCCCGCTGAACATCTGGTCCCGCACCCCCGAATTCCCGGCCGAACCCTGGGAGCGCTTGGAGCATGCGATGTTCACCGCGGGCGTGATCAAGCGCAAGCCTGGCTGGGCGGCCGCCGTCGACAATTCGCTGCTGGGATGACCGCCATGCCGCGCACGATGTTCGACAAGATTTGGGACAGCCGCGTGGTGGCCGATCTCGGCGATGGCTGGTCGCTGCTCTATCTCGACCGGATACTGATCCATGATCTCTCCGGCGGCCGCGCCATCCGGGAAATCCTCGATGCCGGCCATGCGGTGGCGGAGCCGAACAAGGTTTTCGCCGTGCCCGACCATGCCGTGTCCTCCCGCCCCGGGCGCGACGCGGCGACCTTTCCCACCGGCGAAAAACTGCTGGCGTCGCTGCGCGAGTCCACCGGCAAGACCGGCGTGCGGCTTTTCGATCTCGGCAAGCCCGGCCATGGCATCGTGCATGTCATGGCGCCGGAGCTGGGGATTGTGCTGCCGGGCCTGACGCTGGCCTGTGGCGACAGCCACACCTGCACCAATGGCGCCTTGGGCTGCATGGCCTTCGGCATCGGTGCCAGCGAACTCGGCCATGCGCTGGCGACGCAAACCCTGCCGCAGCGCAGGCCGCGCAGCATGCGCATCCGCTTCGAGGGCGCGCGCCCGCCCGGCGTCACCGCCAAGGACATGATCCTGCACGCCATCGGCCGGTTGGGCACCGCGGCCGGCACCGGCTACGCCATCGAATATGCCGGCGGTGCGGTGGAGGCGCTGGAGATCGAGGAGCGGCTGACGCTGTGCAACCTCTCCATCGAGATGGGTGCGAAGATCGGCATGGTGGCGCCGGATGAGAAGACGTTTGCGTATCTCAAGGGCCGCGATTTCGCGCCGAAGGGCGCACAATGGGAGGCAGCGCTGGCGGATTGGAAGCGTGTCCCCGGCGACGCCGGTGCGCGCTTCGACGCCGATCACCTCATCCGCATGGAAGACATCGCGCCACAGATCACCTGGGGCACCAGCCCGGGCCAGGTTGCGCCCATCACCGGCTTCGTGCCGGAGGGCGATGCGGCGGCGCTGCAATACATGGGCCTGGAGCCGGGCCAGAAGCTGGCCGGCACCAAGGTGGATTGGGTCTTCATCGGCAGCTGCACCAATTCGCGCTTGTCCGACTTGCGGGCGGCGGCGGCGGTGATCGGCGGCCGGCATGTCGCGCCGCACGTCACCGCCTGGGTGGTGCCGGGCAGCGAAACGGTGAAGCAGGAGGCCGAGGCGGAGGGGTTGGACAAAACCTTCCTGGCCGCGGGCTTCGAATGGCGGGAGCCGGGCTGCGCGCTCTGCGTGGCGGCCAATGGCGAGGCGGTGCCGGCCGGCGCGCGCTGCGTCTCCACCTCCAACCGCAATTTTGTGGGCCGGCAGGGCACCGGGGCGCGCACCCATCTGGCGAGCCCGGCCATGGCAGCGGCGGCGGCACTCGCCGGCGCGCTGGTCGATGTGAGGGAGATGGTCTGATGGAAAGCTTTTCCAGCATCACCGCCAACGCCGTGCCCTTCCTGCGCAAGAACGTCGACACCGATGTGATCATCCCGATCCAGCGCCTGGTCGGCACCGGGCGCACCGGCCTTGGCCCGCATGCCTTCGAGCGGCTGCGCTATCTCGCCGATGGCTCGGACAATCCTGAATTCCCGCTCAACCGCCCGGAATACAAGGGCAGCAAGCTGCTGCTCGCCGATGAGAATTTCGGCTGCGGGAGCTCGCGCGAGGGCGCGGTCTGGGCGCTGATGGGCATGGGCGTGCGCTGTGTCATCGCGCCCAGCTTCGGCGACATCTTCTTCGCCAATTGCTTCCAGAACGGATTGCTGCCGGTGCGGCTGCCCATCGAGGTCATTCGCCAGATCGCCGAGGAAACCGAGGCCAGCCCCGGCAATGCCCGCACCACGGTGGATCTGGAGCAGCGCGTGGTCATCACGCCCACGGGCGCAAAGATCCCCTTCGAGGTGGATACCCGCCGGCGTGAGGCGATGCTGCATGGCCTGGACGATATCGCGCTGACCAAGCGCCATGCCGAAGCCATCGCGGTATGGCGCGAGGGCGACCGTGCGGCCCGAAGCTGGGCCTGGGACAGCGTGGCATGAACCCCAACACCGAGACCGGAGTGCCCCATGGCCTATGAAGTGACCCGCGATTTCATCGGCTACGGCGCCAACCCGCCTGACCCGCAATGGCCCGGCGGCGCCAAGATCGCGGTGAATTTCGTGATGAATTACGAGGAGGGCTCCGAGCCCTCCTTCGAGCTTGGCGACGGCATCACCGAGAATGGGCTGACCGAGGCCTCCGGCCTCAACCAGGTGAAATCCGGCCGCGACCTCGCGGCCGAGGGCATGTTCGAATATGGCAGCCGGGTGGGTTTCTGGCGCCTGATGCGGCTGTTCCAGGAACGCGGTCTGCCGATGACGGTGTTCGGCTGCGCCCTTGCCCTGGAGAAGAACCCCGAGGCCGCCGCCGCCATCCGCGCCGCCGGCTTCGATGTCTGCTCGCATGGCTGGCGCTGGGTGAAGCATTTCGAACTGTCGGAGGAGGAGGAGCGCGAGCATATCCGCCTCGCCGTCGAGAGCCTGCAGAAGACGGTGGGGCACCGGCCGGATGGCTGGTATTGCCGCTATGGACCCAGCGTGAACACCCGCCGGCTGGTGGTGGAGGAGGGCGGCTTTCTCTACGACAGCGATTATTACGGCGATGAATTGCCGATCTGGAAAACCGTCGATGGCAAGCCGCATCTCGTGGTGCCCTATTCGCTGACCAATAATGACGGGAAATATGCCGGCTGGATGGGCACCTCCGACCAGTGGTTCTCCTACATCCGCGACGCCTTCGACATGCTCTATGAGGAGGGCGCGCGCGGGCGGCCGAAGATGATGTCGATCGGGCTGCATATGCGGCTGATCGGCCATCCCGCGCGGGCGATGGGGCTGCAACGGGTGCTCGACCATATCGCGTCGCGCCGAGATGTGTGGATCACGCGGCGGGTGGATATCGCGAAGCACTGGGTGGCGACGCATCCCTACAAGGCGGGGTAGTGGGTGGGCGAAAGCCGTTGGGACGGGCCGCTGGGAGCATCCTCCGCCCGGTCAAATGATCGACCCACCCCGGGGCTGGAAGCGCCGGATCTTCTGGAACGCGCTTCGAGCAGGGTTCGAGACACCAGCGGTTTTGGAAGAGGTTAATGGCGTGCCGTTCGGTCTACAGGAAAAGGCGCATTGCCATGGCTGCCCGCCCTTCCCGGTCTTCGCCGGCCATGATCGATCTTCCGCCGCCCCTCGGATAGGCTGCGGCATCGTCACGGAGCAAGGTTGATCCAGATGCCGCCGGATTCCCCCATCATCGAAAACCCCCTGCTGACGGAACATGCCGCGCCGCCCTTCCACCTCCTTCGCCCCGAACATTTCCCGCCCGCCTTCGAACAAGGCATGGCCGAGCGCGCCGCCGAGCACCGGCGCTTGCGCGAAAACCCCGAGCCCCCCAGCTTCGCCAACACCATCGAGGCCCTGGAAGACAGCGGCCGCCTCCTGTCCCGCGCCCGCAACCTTCTCGGCCATTTCGCCTCCACGCTGGAGGATGCGGCCTGGCAGGATCTGGAGGCCGAATGGTCCCCCCGCCTGGCCGAGGATGGCGCAAGGCTTTTCCTCGAGCCCGCCCTCTTCGCCCGCATCGATGCGCTGCGCGCCCAGGGCACGCCCCTGGATGAGGACCAGGCCCGTCTGCTGGACAGCACATGGCGCGGCCTGGTCCGCGCCGGCGCCCGGCTCGACGCCGCCGGGCGTGCGCGCATGGCCGCCATCGAGGGAGCCATGGCCGAACTCGAAGCCCGCTTCAGCCGCACCATCCAGGAGGCCGAGGCCGCCTGGAGCCTGCCCGTGCCCGAAGCCCGCCTGACCGGCCTGCCCGAGGATGTCCGCGCCAGCCTGGCCGAGGCTGCCCGCCAGCGCGGCGCGCCGGGCCACCTCCTCACCCTCTCCCGCTCCACCTTCGAGAGCGTGCTGGCGCTGGCCGAGGATCGCGAGCTGCGCCGCGCGCTGTTCGAGGCATGGACCCAACGCGGCGCCGAGGCGGCGCGCGACAACCGCCCGACCGGCCAGAAAATCCTGGCGCTTCGGGAGGAAAAGGCCCGGCTGCTGGGCTATCCCGATTTCGCTGCCTATCGCCTGGAGGAAACCATGGCCGGCAGCCCGGACACGGTCCGCGATTTCCTCACCCGCATCTGGCAGGGCGCCCGAACCGCCGTGCTGGCGGACCAGGCGCGGCTGGCGGCGCTGGCCGCGGCCGATGGCATCGACACCATCGAGCCCTGGGATTGGCGCTTCTACGAGGAACGCCTGCGGCAGGCGCAGCAGGGTTTCGATGAGGCCGAACTGAAACCCTATTTCTCGCTGGACAACATCACCGCCGCCGCCTTCGACGTGGCGAGCCGGCTGTTCGGCCTGCGCCTCGTGCCCGCCGATCTGCCGGTCTGGCACCCCGATGTCCGCGCCTATGAGGTGACGCGCGGCGGCCGTCTCATCGGGTTGTTCTATGTCGACAATTTCGTCCGCCCGGGCAAGCGATCCGGCGCCTGGATGAATGCGCTGCAGGACCATGAGGCCTTTGCCGACCGGCGCATTCCCGTGGTGCTGAACTGCAACAACATCCCCCCCGGCCGCCCCACGCTGCTGGGGCTGGATGATGCGCGGACGCTGTTTCACGAATTCGGCCATGCCCTGCATGGGCTGCTGTCGGAGGCGCGCTACCCCTCGCAGTCGGGGACCAGGGTGCGGCATGATTTCGTGGAACTGCCCAGCCAGATCATGGAGCATTGGCTGACCGCGCCGGGGGTGCTGGAGGCCCATGCCCGCCACCACGAGACCGGCGAAGCCATGCCGGCCGCGCTGCTCGGGCTGCTGCGCGCCGCCTCGTCCTTCGGCCAGGGTTTCGCCCAGACCGAGCTGTCAGGCTCGGCGATGCTCGACCTCGCGCTGCATCGCGCCGCGGCGGAGGGGTTGGACCTCGATGATTTCGAGGCGGCGCTGGGCCGGGAGATGGGCATGCCGGAGGCGGTGGGTTTTCGCCATCGTGCCCGGCATTTCAACCACATCTTCAGCGATGGCGGGATGTATGCGGCCGGCTACTACGCCTATCAATGGGCCGCGGTGCTGGATTCGGATGGCTACGCGGCCTTCGAGGAGGCGGGCGATCCCTTCGAGCCCGGGCTCGCGGGTGGGCTTGGGGCGCTGCTGGCGGCGGGCGATGGGCGGGACCCGATGGCGCTGTATCGGGAGTTTCGCGGGCGGGCGCCTGATCCGGATGCGTTGTTGCGGCGGCTTGGGCTGCTCACGATGGGCTAGGGGCTGGGCGGCAGGCTCATCGCCCCAACTCCTCCCGCCCCCGCGTCGCCAGCACATCCGCCCGCTCATTCATCGTGTCCCCCGCATGGCCGCGCACCCAACGCCACTCCACCTCATGCGGCTTGGCCGCCGCCAGCAGCCGCTGCCACAGCTCGAAATTCTTCACCGGCTCCTTCGCCGCGTTGCGCCAGTTGTTGCGCACCCAGCCCTTGATCCATTTGTCCATGCCGTTGCGCACATACTCGCTGTCGGTGTGCAGGGTGACCTGGCAGGGCCGCTTCAGCGCCTCCAGCGCCATGATCGCCGCCGTCAGCTCCATGCGGTTGTTGGTGGTGGCGGGCTCGCCGCCCCACATTTCCTTCTCGGCCGCGCCGAAGCGCAGGATCGCCGCCCAACCGCCCGGCCCAGGATTGGGCTTGGAGCCGCCATCGGTCCAGATCTCGATCTTATCCACCCACGGCCTCCGCATTGTCGGCGCTGAGGAAGAACCGCAACTTCCGAAAATATTCCAAAGGATCCTTGCGGGTGACCATCGCCCCCTCCGGCGTGTTCACCCAATCGAACAGCCGGGTCAGCAGGAAACGAAGTGCTGCCCCGCGCGCCAGCACCGGCAGCGCTTCGCGCTCCGCCCCCGAAAGCGGCCGCACCGCCGAATATCCCCGCAGAAGCGCCCGCGCGCGGGTCACATTGAACGAAAAATCCGGCTCGAAACACCAGGCGTTCAGGCAGACCGCGACGTCATAGGCCAGCAGGTCGGTGCAGGCGAAATAGAAGTCGATGATGCCCGACACACGGGGCCCGCCGCCGGCCGCCTCCATGAAGAAGACATTGTCGGGGAAGAGGTCGGCATGGATGTGCCCGACCGGAAGGCCCAGGGGCCAGCCCGTCAGAATCCCCGCCAGCGCCGCATCCAGCGCCGCCACCAGGCCTGGCTGCACCGCATCGCCATCGGCGCGGCAGGCATCGAGCAGCGGCGCCCAGCCGGCCGGCCCCAGCGCATTGGCCCGGGTCGGCGCGAAATCGCCGCCGGCGACATGCAGCCGGGCCAGCGCCTCGCCCAGCGGGCCGAGATGCTCCGGCCGCACCCGGCGCGGCCAGACGCCGGGCAGGAAGGTGCAGATCGCCGCCGGCCGCCCGGCCAGGGCGCGCAGGGCCTGGCCGTCGCGCCCGCGCACCGGCGCCGGGCAATCCAGCCCATGCTGCACCAGATGGTCCATCAGGCCGAGAAACCATGGCAGCTCCGCCGGGTCGACCCGGCGTTCGTACAGCGTCAGGATATAGTCGCCGGTGGTGGTGCGGATGGAGAAATTGCTGTTCTCCACCCCCTCGGCGATGCCACGAAAAGCGACCAGCTCGCCCAGGGGATAGTCGGTGAGAAAGGCGCGCAGCGCCTCGTCCGAGACCTCGGTATATACAGCCACCAGCGCGTCAGACCGGCGCCTGGGTCAGGGCCGCGGGCAGCTTGAAGATGATTTTCTCTTCCGCCACCACCACCTCCTCGGTGCGCAGCGAATAGCCCTCGCGCAGCCGGTCCAGCACCTCCTCGACCAGAACTTCCGGGGCCGAGGCGCCGGCGGTGACGCCCACAATGCGCACGCCCTCCAGCACCGCCATGTCCAGGTCCCGCCCGCGCTGCACCATGATGGAGCGGGCGACGCCGGCGCGCTGCGCCACCTCCACCAGCCGCAGCGAATTGGAGGAATTCGGCGCGCCGACCACGATCATCAGGTCTGCCCGCGGGGCGATTTCCTTCACCGCGGCCTGGCGGTTGGTGGTGGCGTAGCAGATGTCTTCCTTGGCCGGTGCGGCAATCCCGGGGAAACGCTCGGTCAGGATGCGCACCATCTCCGCCGTGTCATCGACCGACAGCGTGGTCTGGGTGATGAAGGCCAGTGGCTCGCCCTGCGGCGGCTGCACGCTGCGCGCCTGGGCCTCGTCCTCCACCAGGGTCACGCAACCCTCGGGCAGCTGGCCCATGGTGCCGATCACCTCGGGGTGATGGTCATGGCCGATCATCAGGATGTGGCGGCCGCGGGCGTGGTGGTGCTCGGCCTCGCGATGGACCTTGCTGACCAGCGGGCAGGTGGCGTCGAGGTAGAACATCTTTCGCCGTTCCGCCTCGGAGGGAATGGCCTTGGGCACGCCATGGGCGGAGAAGACCACGGGCTTGCCGTCATCGGGAATCTCGTCGAGTTCCTCGACGAAGACAGCACCCTGGCGTTCCAGATTCTCGACCACGAAGCGGTTGTGGACGATCTCGTGCCGGACATAGACGGGCGCGCCGTATTGCCGGATCGCCTCCTCCACGATCTTGATCGCGCGGTCGACGCCAGCGCAGAAGCCGCGCGGGCCGGCGAGCAGGACATGCAGCTCGGGCTTGGGTGTTTGGTCGGGCATGGGTGGCATCACTTCCGAAGGTGCGTGGTTCGGGGCATATCAGCGGTTCTACAGGCAGGGTCACGGGGTGGCCAGCCGCAACCGGGGGTTTGGCACATGCGGGCGTTGATGATGATGGCTTTGGCGCTGCTGGTGGGCTGTGGCGGCCCGCGCGCCGATGATCTGCTGGTCTCCTGCCCCGAGCCGGGGCTGGTGCCCGATGCGGTGGACCTGACCCGCTATCGCGAGAATTCCGCGCCTGATGTCACCAACCTGGTGCTCGATGCGCGGCTGGTGGGCATCGCCAACGGCCGCTGCGCCGCGGCGCGCAATGACCGCAGCATCACCGTGCAGTTCGGAGTGATCGTGCAGGCCGAACGCGGGCCGGCGGCCGGCGGGGCGCGGCAGATCAGCATTCCCCTCGTGGTCGGCGTGACCGACCGGGCGGGCAACCTGCTCAACCGGCAGACCTTCACCCAGGCCCTGACCTTCCCGCCCAACACCACCAACACCCGCCAGACCTCGGAGCCGATCGAGCTGATCCTGCCGGTCTCGACCACCCGGCGCGGTTCGGAATATCGCATCGTGGTGGGCTTTCTGCTGACTGAGGCCGAATTGGCGCTGAACCGCCGCCGCGGCCCGCGCTGAGCCGCTGCCCGCGAAAGCGCCAGGCCGGGCGCCCACCCGCCACCCCGTGCGGCTTTTCCGTGCCGGCCCGCCCGGATTTGCGGGGGGCGGAGTTGCGCCGCCGCGGGGCGCCCTGTATGCCCGCATCACCCGTTGATTCCACGCGGGAGAGTGGGGCGTCAAAAACCCCCGCCGAAGGCGCAACCGGCCCCCGGAAACGCTCAGGCACAAAGGGCCGCGTGGAATAGGGAACTCTGGAAAGCCCGGTGCCGAAAGGTGACCGGCACCGAAGGAGAAAGGGCGCAGGGAATTCCCCGCCCGAATCTCTCAGGTCCACGGACAGAGGGGGGTCACGAAACTCAACCGCCATGGATATGGCTGGGGGATTTGTGGCCGAATCGCAGGACCTGCTTGAAACACCTCTGGCCGCGCTGCACCGCGAATTGGGCGGCCGCATGGTCCCCTTCGCTGGCTATGCCATGCCGGTGCAATACCCGGCCGGGATCATGGCCGAACACCTCCACACCCGCGCGGCCGCAGGGCTGTTCGACGTCTCGCATATGGGCCAGGCGGAGCTGGTGGGCGAAGGTGCCGCGGCCGCGCTGGAGGCCCTGACACCGGCCGATGTGCAGGGCCTGAAGCCGGGGCGGCAACGCTACGGCGTGCTGCTGAATGAGGCCGGCGGCATCGTCGATGATTTCATGTTCAGCAACATGGGCGACCGGTTGTTCCTGGTGGTCAATGCCAGCCGCAAGCATATCGACCTGCCGCTGATCGAAGCGGCGCTGCCGGCGGGCGTGCGCCTGCGGGCCCTGCCGGACCGCGCGCTGCTGGCCTTGCAGGGCCCGGGCGCGGTCGCCGCCCTGGCCACCATCCTGCCGGATGTGGCGGCGCTGACATTCATGGGTGTCTGGGCGGGCCAGGGGCTGATCATCTCCCGTTCCGGCTATAGCGGCGAGGATGGGGTGGAGATCTCGGTCCCTGCCGAGGATGCGGAACAATTCGCCCGGCGACTCCTGGCGCTGCCCGGCGTGATGCCGGCTGGCCTGGGCGCGCGGGATTCGCTGCGGCTGGAGGCCGGGCTCTGCCTCTATGGCAATGACATTGACGAAGGTTACACGCCCGTCGAAGCCAATCTGGTCTGGTCCATCGGCAAGCGTCGGCGGATGGAGTGGAATTTCCCTGGCGCTGGGCGCATTCGCGATCAGTTGGATAATGGGCCAAAGGTTCTTCGGGTCGGAATCCAGGCGGAAGGGCGTCAGCCTGCTCGCGGGCATACGGCAATTCATGCCCCCGGCGGCGCCAACATCGGAAAAATTACCTCCGGCGGCTTCGGCCCTTCGGTCAATGGCCCCGTCGCCATGGGCTATGTCGCGCGCGACCACGCCGCTGACGGCACACCGCTCGAACTGATGGTGCGCGGCAAGGCGCTTGCCGCCCATGTCGCGCCCCTCCCCTTCCATCCCCATCGCTACGCCCGCTGAAAGGCTCCCGAACCATGTCGGACACGAAATTCTCCAAGGACCATGAATGGGTGCGCCTCGAGGGCGGCACCGCCACCGTGGGCATCACCGATCATGCGCAGAACGCGCTGGGCGATGTCGTCTTCGTCGACCTGCCCGAGGTGGGCCGCGAGGTCGCCGTGGGCGAGGCCATCGCGGTGGTGGAAAGCGTGAAGGCCGCCTCCGACGTCTATGCGCCGCTGACCGGCCGCGTGGTCGAGGTGAATTCGGCGTTGATCGACAACCCCGCCCTGATCAACAGCGAACCCACCGGCGAGGGCTGGTTCTTCAGGATCGAACCCCAGGGCGCCCTGCCCGACGATCTGATGGACGAGAACGCCTATGCCGCCTTCGTGGAGACGCTCTGATGTCACTCGATGCCCTGACCCTGCTGGAAGACCAGGGCGAATTCGCCCGCCGCCACATCGCCCCCACCGAGGCCGAGATCGCGGCCATGCTCAAGGTGGTCGGTGCCGCCAGCCTTGAGGAGCTGACCGCCCGCACCGTGCCGGCCGCGATCCGCGAGAGCGACCTCTCCGCGCTGCCCGCGCCGGTGAACGAGGCCGCCGCCATTGCCGAGCTGCGCGCATTGAGCGAGGCCAACCAGCAGGTCAAGAGCCTGATCGGCCTGGGCTATCACGGCACCCACACGCCGCCGGTGATTCTGCGCAACATCCTGGAAAATCCGGGCTGGTACACCGCCTATACCCCTTATCAGGCCGAGATCGCGCAGGGGCGCCTGGAAGCCCTGGTCAATTTCCAGACCATGGTGACAGGCCTGACCGGCCTGCCCGTGGCCAATGCCAGCCTGCTCGACGAAGGCACCGCGGCGGCCGAGGCGATGGCCATGGCGCAGGCTGCCCATAAGGGCAAATCCACCACGCTGGTGGTCGCCGCCGATGTCCATCCGCAGACCCTGGCCGTGGTGCGGGTGCGCGCCGAGCCGGTGGGTCTGAAGGTCGTCGTCGCCCCGGTGGCGGCGCTGCTCGACACCATCGCCGCCGAAAAGCCCTTCGCCATTCTGCTGCAATACCCCGGCTCGACGGGCGAGTTGCGCGACCTCTCGCCCGAGATCGCCGTGGCCGGCGCGCTGGGCGCCATTTCCATCGTGGCGGCGGACCCGCTGTCGCTGGTGCTGCTGACGCCGCCGGGTGAGATGGGGGCGGATATCGTCGTCGGATCCTCGCAGCGTTTCGGCGTGCCGCTGGGCTATGGCGGGCCGCATGCCGCCTTCATCGCGGTGAAGGATTCCCTGAAACGCTTGCTGCCCGGTCGCCTCGTCGGCGTCTCCATCGACGCCGCCGGCGCGCCCGCCATGCGCCTCGCCCTGCAAACCCGCGAACAGCATATCCGGCGCGAGAAGGCGACGTCGAACATCTGCACCGCGCAGGTGCTGCTGGCGGTGATGGCCGGCATGTACGCCGTCTGGCATGGGCCTGAGGGCCTGAAGCGCATCGCCAGCCGCGTCGCCCTCCAGGCCCGGCTGCTGGCCGGCGCCGCAGGCTTTCCGCATCGCCATGCCAGCTTCTTCGACACCGTCGTCTTCGAGACCGGCGCCGAGACCGACACGGTGATCACCGCCGCCCTGCATGCCGGCTTCAACCTGCGCCGCCTCGATGGCGCTGTGGCGGTGGCACTCGATGAGACGGTGACGCGTGAGGAGCTGGCCGAGCTGGCCGGCATCCTGGGCGGCACCAAGCTGGGCGCGGTGATGGGCGGCATCCCCGAGGCGCTCACCCGCCACTCCGCGATCCTGACGGCCGAGGTCTTCAACAGCCACCATTCCGAGCACGCGATGTTGCGCTACATCAAGCGGCTGGAAGACAAGGACGTGGCGCTGAACCGCAGCATGATCGCGCTCGGCTCCTGCACCATGAAGCTGAACGCCACCGCCGAGATGATCCCCGTGACCTTCCCGGGCTTCGCCAATATCCACCCCTTCGCGCCGGCCGACCAGGCGCGCGGCTATATTGCCATGATCCGCCGGCTGGAATCCTGGCTGGCGGATGTGACCGGCTTCGCCGCCGTGTCCCTGCAGCCCAATGCCGGCAGCCAGGGCGAATATGCCGGGCTGCTCGCCATCCGCGCCTATCATCGCTCACGCGGTGACACCCACCGGGATATCTGCCTCATCCCCAGCTCGGCGCATGGCACCAACCCGGCCTCGGCGGTGATGGCGGGCATGAAGGTCGTGGTGGTGGGCTGCGACAAGGACGGCAATATCGACGTGGCCGACCTCAAGGCCCGCGCCGCGCAGCATGCCGCCAATCTGGCGGCGCTGATGGTGACCTACCCCTCGACCCATGGCGTCTTCGAGGAGGCGATCCAGGATATCTGCGCCACCATCCATGCCCATGGCGGGCAGGTCTACATGGATGGCGCCAACATGAATGCGCAGGTCGGCATCACCAGCCCCGGAAAAATCGGCGCCGATGTCTGCCATCTCAACCTGCACAAGACTTTTTGTATCCCGCATGGCGGCGGCGGCCCGGGCGTCGGCCCCATCGGCGTGGCGGCGCACCTCGCGCCCCATCTGCCCAACCATCCCATGCTGGCCGAGGCGGGGCCGGCCACCGGCTTCGGCCCGGTGAGTGCGGCACCCTTCGGCTCGGCTGCCATCCTGCCCATCAGCTACGCCTATATCCGCATGATGGGCGCGGCCGGCCTCACCCGGGCGACGCAGGTCGCCATCCTCAACGCCAACTACATCGCGACCCGGCTGCGCGACCATTTCCCCATCCTCTATCGCGGCAGCCGGGGGATGGTGGCGCATGAGTGCATTCTCGATTGCCGCGGCTTCCAGCAGGGCGGCGGGGTGCTGGTGGAGGACATTGCCAAGCGCCTGCAGGATTACGGCTTCCATGCGCCGACCATGTCCTGGCCGGTTTCCGGCACTTTGATGGTGGAGCCCACCGAGAGCGAGCCCAAGGCCGAGCTCGACCGCTTCATCGAGGCGATGATCTCGATCCGCGCCGAGATCCGCTCGGTCGAACAGGGCCGCGCCGACCGTGCCGACAACGTCCTGAAGAACGCGCCGCATACCGCCAGCGAGATCATCAGCGAGGACTGGACCCACCCCTATACCCGCGAACAGGCCGCCTTCCCGCTGCCCTTCGTCCGCGCGCAAAAATACTGGCCGCCGGTCAAGCGGGTGGACAATGTGCATGGCGACCGCAACCTCATCTGCACCTGCGCGCCGCTGGAGGAATACGCCAACCAGCAGCTGCAACAGGCGGCGGAGTGAGCCCATCCGATGACCTGAGCGCCGGGGGGCGCGGCGGTCTGAATCGGATGGTCACTCACCCCAACCGGGATCGCCTGTCGCCCCCCGCGCCCGGGGGGTGGGAGACGCTCTCCACCCGCAACGTGCTGGACCATCGCTTCCTGCGCGTTGATGCCGAGGCGGTGCGCACGCCCGCGGGCACCGTGCTCGACCCCTGGTGGGTGCTCAACCTGCCGGATTGGGTGGTGGTCGTCGCCATCACCGAAGGCGAGGAGGTGGTGCTGGTGCGGCAATGGCGGCAGGGCACGCGGCAATTCGCCCTGGAAATCCCGGGCGGCATCATCGATGCCGAGGACCCCGACCCCATCACCGCCGGGAGCCGTGAATTGCTGGAGGAGACCGGGTTCGAGGCCAGGAGTTGGCGGCTTGTCGGCGGGCTCTGGCCCGACCCCGCGCGCAACAGCAACCGCTGCCATGTGGTGCTGGGCACCGGCTGCCGATACGTGGCGACGCCCAGGCTTGAGCCCGGCGAGACGCTGGAGACGGTGGTGATGCCAATGCCCAAGGTGCGGCGCCTGCTGCGCGATGGCGACATGGAATCGACCCTGCATGCCGCGGGTCTGCTGCGCGGCCTCTGCGCCGCTGGAATCCTGGAGTTCTGACCATGCCCGTGCTGCCCATCGAAGCCCGCCACCGCGAGGTCTGGGACCGGCTCTATGCCGGCTATGCCGAGTTCTACCGCGTGGCGCAGACGCCCGCGATGCGCGACACCGTCTGGGCCTGGCTGCACGACCCCGCGCATGAGCTGGGCGGGCTGATCGCCGAGGATGCGGCCGGAAATCCCGTCGGCCTGGCGCATTGGCGGCCCTATGCGCGGCCGCTGCGCGCGACCACGGCGATGTTCCTGGACGATCTCTTCGTCGACCCCGCGGCGCGCGGCTCGGGTGCCGCGCCGGCCCTGCTGGCGGCCTTGCGCGGCATCGCGCGCGGGAAGGGGTGGGAGACAATCCGCTGGATCACCGCCGACGACAATCACCGCGCCCGCACGCTCTACGACAAGCACGCCACGCGGACCTGGTGGGTCACCTATGACATGGCGGCCGAGGCGCCCTGAACACACCGCCGCACATCCCGGATGGCGCGCGGGCATCGGCCGGGGCAACAGGCTGGCATGACCGCAACCCTCTCCGGCCGCGCCTGGACGCTTCTGCTGCTGCTGTCCGTGCTGTGGGGCGGCAGCTTCTTCTTCGTGGGCGTCGCGGTGAGGGAATGGCCGCCGCTCTCCATCGTGCTGGCGCGGGTGGGCTGTGCTGCGGCGATGCTCTGGATGATCATCGCCTGGAGGCGGGATAGCGTGCGGTGCGACGGCGCGGCGCTGCGCGCCCATGCCGGCATGGGTCTGTTGAACAATGCCATCCCCTTCAGCCTGATCGTCTGGGCGCAGTTCAGCCTGCCCTCCGGGGTGGCGGCCATCTTCAACGCGACGACGCCGCTCTTCGGTGTGCTGGTCGCGCATCTCGCGGCCAGCGAGCGGGCGACGCCGGTGCGGGTGGCGGGGGTGGGCCTGGGGTTCCTGGGGGTGGTGGTGATGGTGGGGGCCGATCCGCTGGCGACGCCCTGGCCGGCGGCCGCGGCGATGCTGGTGGCGACCTTCAGCTATGCCCTTGCGGGGCAATGGGGGCGGCGTTTTCGCCTGCTCGGCATCGCGCCGCTGCATGCCGCGGCGGGGCAGACCAGCATGGCCACGCTGCTGCTGCTGCCGCTGGCGCTGTGGCTTGAGGTGCCGGGGGTGCCGGGCGCGGCCACTCTGGGCGCGCTGTTCGGGCTCGCGCTGTTCTCCACCGTTCTCGGCTATATCCTGTATTTCCGGGTGCTGGAGCTGGCGGGGCCGGTGAACCTGCTGCTGGTGACGCTGTTGATCCCCGTCACCAGCTCTGCCCTTGGCTGGGGGTTTCTGGGCGAGGCGCTGGCCGCGCGCCACCTGCTCGGCATGGCGGGAATCGCGGCGGGGCTGGCCCTCATCGACGGGCGGCTGCTGCGACGGCGGTAGCAGCGTTCAGGCGGTGAGGCGCGAGCCCGTCAGCGCATCCCACCGTACGCCGCAGGCGGCAGGCCCGATCTGTCGCAGCAGCAGCCGCAGCGGCAGGGCGGGCGCCGCCGCGACCGGCAGCGCCAGGGCCATCTCCAGCACGCCATCTCCATCGAAATCGCGCCAGCCCGTGGCGCCGCCCGGGCAGGCCAGTGCCGCCTGCATGGCGCTGCCGCCGACCAGCCGCAGCCGGGCATGCAGCACGTCCAGCCCCAGCACAGGCAGGGCGGGCATCAGCACCTCCCGCTCCTCACCCGGCTTGAGGGTGAGGTGGCGCGGCACGCCATCCCAGACATGCCCGGGCAAGCCGAGACGGATGCCCGGCGGCGGCAGCAACAGGCCATGCGCGGCACCGTCCCAATGCGCGGCCTGGGTGAAGCGTGGCGTGCCGCCGGCGCGGAAGAGCTGCAAGGCGGTCTGCGCCGAAAGCGCCAGGGTGTCGCCGGCAACGACGTCGATATCGAGATCCACCGCGGCGGTTTCGCGCCAGGGCTGCGCCGGCATCGGCAGGTCGAGCATCAGCCAGCCCGGGCGCAGGACCTCGCCCGGCACCAGCCAGGCCCCCACCGCCCGGCCACTTTCATGCGCCACCAGCCGCAGGCGGAGCAGGGTGCCCGGACCGCATTCGGCATGGGCGAGATGCAGCGCCACGGCGCAGAGCCCGCCCACCTCCACCGGCAGCAGGCGCCGCCGCCGCAGCCGCCCGGCGGGCAGAGGAGCGGCGCCCGCAGGCTGATCGGCATGGACCAGGGATGGCGCCTCGGGCCAGCCCTGGCCTTGGCTCTGCATCCAGCGCGCCATGGCGATGCGGCTGTCCTCATGTTCGCTGCGCAGGGCGACGAGGGCGGCGCGCAGCCCGGCATTGGCGCGCTGCATCGCCAGCATGCGCTCGGCCAGAATTCCGGCCAGGGCCTGGGCATCGCTCAGCCACAACGGCGCCTCATCCGGCCAGGAAGCGAGCCAGGGCGGCGCCTCGGGCGCCAGCACGCCGAGCAGGCCGGCAGGGGTGGCGGAAAGCGGCGTGCCGCCGGCCGGTGCCTCGCCTTCGGGATGCAGCAGCCAGGCGCCGTCCAGCGGCGCCACCCGCCACAGGTCCAGCGCCAGCGGCGGCGGGGCCATGGCGGCATCGATCACCAATGCCGCTGGGCTTGCCATCAGCCGGGCCAGGTCGCTCACCAGCAGGGTCATGCCGGCACCCCGGCGTCGAGCCATTGCAGAAGCGGTTGCATCGTGTCCTCCCAACGGGCGGTGGCCAGGCGTAGCGCGGCCCGGGCGGCCATGTCGGCCAGCATGGCCCGGTCGGTATCGAGCTGTCGCAGAGCGGCGGCCGCGGCCTCGGCCACCGCCTGATCGTCGGCATCGTCCAGCAGCCAGCCATCGCGGCCATGGGCGATGATCTCGGCCACCGCGCCGACATCGGTGGCGATCGGCACGCAGCCCAGGCGCTGGGCCTCGAGAATGGTCAGCGGCACGCCCTCGAAGCGGCTGGGCAGCAGCAGCACATCGGCCCAGGCATAGAGCGCATCGAGCGCCGCCCCATCCTCGGCCGGCGGCTCGATGGCCAGCCCGAGCGCCGGCGGTGGGCCGCCCAGGACTGGTTTGCCGGCCACCCGCCAGTCGATCCAGCCGGCGGTGAGGCGGATGGTGGCGGCGAGGCGCTCCAGGCCCTTCTGGGCATCCAGCCGGCCCAGGAACAGCGCGCGCAGGCGGCGGCCATGGCTGGGCGCGCGGATGGTGGGCGCGGTGCTGGCATAGCCCGGCGCATTGCGCACCAGCATGAGTTTCTCCGCCGGCCAGCCCTGGGCGATGCACCACGCCCGCAGCTTCTCCGAAATCACCAGCGCCATGTCATAGGCGTATTCATAGGCCAGCGCGGTATGGGGCGGGCCCATGGGTTCGCCAAAGGGACCGCGCTCGGTCAGATGCAGCCCCAGCAGGGTGGGGATGCCGGCGCGGCGCAGCCGGTTGGCGAGTGCGTGGCCCGCCAGGGCATGGGTGTTCAGCACGGCATCCATGCCGAGCAGCGCGCCCAGCGCATCGGCCGAGGCCTCGATCTGGCCAAAGCCCGAGGTCTCGGCGCCGAAATAGGCGCGGGGCGGATCGGGCCAATGCTCCTGGCCGGTGACCTGGAGCAGGTTGATGCTGCCATAGGCCTCGGTGACGCCGGGCAGCATGGCGATTTCAGCCGCCTGGGTGACGAAGAGATGCGGCGTCCAACCCGCGTCGCGCAGCACCATGGCCTGTTGCAGCAGCACGCGCTCCACGCCGCCCTGGCTGTGCAGCGGCTGGATGATGCCGATGTTCCGGCCGGCCCGCGCCACCGGCATGGTCAGCCCGATATTCTGCCGGGCCAGGACATAGCGCGCGGTCTGGTCGCGCGACATCGCCCAGGGGCGGCGCCAGGGCGGCGGGGGCGCCGCGGGGCGGGCCACGGCCAATGCCTCGGACTCGGCCAGAAGCTCGCCCGCCGGGCGGCCGAAGGGCGCGGCACGGCGCGCGGCTTCGGCGGTGGGGATTTCGATGTCGATGCGCGTCGCGGTGGCGGGCCCGAGCAGGCCGGCCATCCAGCGCGCGGCCTGGCCGGGATGCAGCGCCACGTCGCGCAGCCATTCCCCGGTGCGGATGAAGAGGATATGCGCGCCATCCACCGCCGCTGCCGAATGGGCCAGCGTCACCCGCGGCGCCAGGCCGCGATGTAGCACCAGCCCCGCCACCGGCTTGCGATGCAGCGCCAGCGTGGCGAACCAGAAGGCCCAGGGCAGCAGGCGCTGTTCCTCCAGCGCGCGCAGCGTGCCGGGGGCTGCGAGGATGGTGGCATAGGGGTAGTGCCGGGCCGGCGGGTTGGCGAAGGCCTCCCACATCTCCGCCCGCCAGGCGGCGCGGTCGATCCCGCGGCCCGCCGATCGCGGGTCGTGCAGGATTCGCACCACGGGGTCGTCCATGGTCAGCAGGGCGTGGCGTGGTGCCTCGATGGCCTCGCGCGCCATGATCGCGCGGGGGTGGTAGAGCCGGGGGTGGCGCAGCTGCATCGCGGCGCGCAGCTGCGGCGTGATGCGATCGCTCTCGGCCAGCATGCTCTCGGCCCGGCGGCGGTAGCGGAAGCCGGCATCGGGCAGATGCTGGCCGGAAAACCCCGCCTCCATGCATTGCAGCCAGAACTCCACATCCTCCCAACCCTGGCGCAGGGTGGTGTCGTAGCGCAGGCCAGTGTCCAGCATGCTTCGGCGCAGCAGGCTGCCGGCCTCGCAGTAATTGTCCAGCAGCAGCGAGAGCGGGGAGAATTCGCCCGAGGCATCGGTGCAGTCCCACACGCCCAGGCTGTCGATATCGGGGTAGAACCAGCCGGTCTGCGGCGGTGCCGCGTCGAGCAGCGCCAGGCCGCGCTCGAGGAAACGCGGCAGGATGCGGTTGTCGGCATCGAGCATGTAGATGCCGCGGGCCTGCGGGAAGGCCGCGAGAGCATGGTCGATGCCGCGGTTGCGCGCCGCCGAGAGCCCGCCATTGCGGGTGTGAAGGGCATGGACGCGGCCGGGGTGGCGGCTCGCGGCCTCGAGCGCGACCTCGCGGGTTTCCGGCATGGGGCAGCCGTCATCGACCACGATGGCGGCCACGCCGGGCAGGGTCTGCGCCATGACGCTCTCCAGCGCCTCGGCCAGCAATCCGGGCTGCCGGAAGGCCGGGATCACGCAGGCGACCTGGATAGCCGCGGCATTCATGTCGCGCGCAGCACCAGCAGGCGGGCGGCGCCATGGCTGCGGTCGGCCAGGATCGCATGGGGCACCTCCAGCGTCTCATCGGCGGCCATTTCCAGGCAGAGGATGGCATCGGGCGCGAACCAGCCCTGGGCGGCGAGGGCGGCGAGGGCACGGGGGAAGAGGCCCGCGCCATAGGGCGGGTCGAGGAAGACCAGGTCGCAGGGGCTGGGGCCGCGCGGCGGGCGGGTGGCGTCGGCCGGCAGCAGGGTGGTGCGGGTGGCCTCGCGGCAGGCCTCGATATTGGCGCGGATGGCGCCCTGGGCGGGGCGGGCGTTTTCCATGAAGGTGGCGTGGGCGGCGCCGCGCGACAGCGCCTCCAGCCCCAGCGCGCCGGAGCCGGCGAAGGCGTCCAGCACCCGCGCACCTTCGATCGGCGGCGCCCAGGGGGCATGGGCCAACATGTCGAACAGCGCCTGGCGGGCACGGTCGGAGGTCGGGCGGGTGGCCTCCCCCGTGGGCGCGACCAGCTTGCGGCCGCGATGGGCGCCCGCGATTACCCTCACGGCCGGACGCGTTTCGGGGCGGCGATCCCCAGCTGCTCGCGCAGCACCTTGGCATTCACCTCTTCCACCGCGCCCTTGGGCAGCGCGCCGAGCTGGAAGGGGCCGTAGGCGAGGCGGATGAGGCGCGAGACCCGGAAGCCGAGATGGGCGAGAACGCGGCGGATCTCGCGGTTCTTGCCCTCCTGCAGGCCGATGGTGAGCCAGGCATTGTCGCCCTGCCTGGCATCCATCTCGGCCGAGATCGAGGCGTAGTGGATGCCGTCGATGGTGATGCCCTGGGCCAGTGCCGCGAGGTCCGCGGGGTCGGGATGGCCGAAGACGCGCACACGATAACGCCGGAGCCAGCCATTCGCCGGCAGTTCCAGCCGCCGCGCCAGCGCGCCGTCATTGGTCAGCAGCAGCAACCCTTCGGAGGTGAGGTCGAGCCGGCCGATGCTGACCACGCGCGGCAGGCCGGGGGGCAGTTTGTCGAAGACGGTGGGGCGGCCCTCGGGGTCGCGATGGGTGGTCACGAGGCCGGCGGGCTTGTGGTAGCGGAACAGCCGGGTGCGCTGGGGTTGCGCCACGGGCTTGTTGTCGACGCTGATCTCATCGCCCTCGGCGATGAAGGTGGCCGGCGTGGTGACGGTCCTGCCACCGAGCTTGACCCGGCCTTCGGCGATCAGCTTTTCGGCATCGCGCCTGCTGGCCACGCCGGCGCGCGCCAGCCATTTGGCGATGCGCTCGCCCTTCTCATCCGCGGTGTCTGGGGGGGTGACGGGCTCATCCACGGGCTGCATCCACGAAGGCGCGGAGAATGGCGATGTCCCGGCTGTCGACCTTGAATTCGGGGTGCCATTGCACGCCGAGCGCGAAGCGGTGGCGGGTGTGCTCGATGCCCTCGATCACGCCATCGGGCGCCATGGCATTGACCACCGCGCCGGGGCCCGGTGTGGCCACCGCCTGGTGATGGGCGGAGTTCACCGCCATCTCCGCCGTGCCGACGATACCGGCCAGCAGGGTGCCGGGGGTGATGGCGATGCTGTGGCCGGGCTGGTCGCGCGGGTTGGGCTGCTCATGCGGCAGGGCGGCGGGGATGCTGTCGGGGATGTGCTGGATGAGCGTGCCGCCGAAGGCGACCGCGAGCAGCTGCTCGCCGCCGCAGATGCCAAGCACCGGCTTGCCCGCGGCCAGTGCGGCGCGGGTGATCGCGAGCTCGAAATCGGTGCGCGCGGGCTTCAGGCTCACCGTTTCGTGCCGTGTGCTGTCGCCATACAGTGCCGGGTCGACATCGAAGGCGCCGCCGGTCACCAGGATGCCGTCGCACAGCGCCAGATAATCGGCCGCCGCCCTGGCGTCATGCGGCAGGGCGATGGGCAGGCCGCCGGCCTCGCGCAGGCTGTCGAAATAATTGCGGCGCAGCGCGTACCACGGGAATTTGGAATAGCCCCCGGGTTCTTCGGCATCCAGGGTCAGGCCGATGACGGGGAGTTTCTGCATGCGCCTTGCTAGCCCGCAATCGCCCTGGGTGGAAACACCCAGGGCGAAAATTGCCGGGCCAAGCAAAGCTGGCCTCAAACCGCCCTGACACAGTCAGGGCGGTTTGAGTCTGGACGGTAGCAGCCCCACGCCGCAAGTTGCGCGCATGCCATCACCCATGGAGCATGCAATATCCCAGGCCGCGGCAGCGGCCGCGCGGGGCGAGGTGCCGGTGGGGGCGGTGGTCACCGATTCGGCCGGCGCGGTGCTGGCGATGGCCGGCAACCGGGTGGAGGCGCTGGGCGACCCCTCGGCGCATGCCGAAATGCTGGCGCTGCGCGCGGCGGCGAGCCGGCTGGGCGACAAGCACCTGGAAGGCTGCACCCTGACGGTGACGCTGGAGCCCTGCGCGATGTGCGCGGGCGCGGCCTCGCTGTTTCGCCTCCGCCGCGTGGTCTTCGGCGCCTATGACCCCAAGGGCGGCGGCGTGGAACACGGCGCGCGGGTGTTCAGCCACAAGCAATGCAACCATGCGCCGGAGGTCGTGGGCGGCATGCGGGAGGCGGAATGCGCCGGCTTGTTGCGGGATTTCTTCGCCCGGCTGCGCTGAACCGGCGGGGCCGCCTGGCCTGAGGAAGTCTCTTCGCCGTAGGGATTTCTTACCCTTTGGCTGGGATATTCGGCCGGTCAGACACCGGCGTCCAACAGCGAAACCCCCATGCCAATTCCCCGCGCGCTCCTGTTTCTGTTGCTGCTGCCGGCGGGCTGTGCCGGTCTGCCGGCCGAGCAGGCGGCCGGCACCCCCGCCGGCCGCATCGCCGCCGATAGCCTGGTGAGCCTGCAGGCGCATGGCATTTCGGTGGGTGCCGCGGTGGCGGTGCCCTGTGCGCCCTGCGGTGGCGTGGTGCTGGTGACCAATGGCCATGTGCTGCGCCAGGCCGGCGGGGCGCTGGAAATCCGCCGTGGTGATGGTGGGGAGGCGGCGCCCGCGCGGGTCATCGCCACCTCGTCGCGGATGGATCTGGCGGTGCTGCGCGCGCCGGAGGGCTTCGCGCTGCCGGCCCAGGCCGCGCCGGCGCTGCCGGGACCCGGTGCCAGGGTCTGGGCGGTGGGGCCGCAGGGCCTGGGCCGCGCGCTGGCGCAGGGCCAGGTGGCGCGGCCGAGCCTGCGGATGCGTGATTTCGGCGCGGGCTTCACCGCCCGCATGGGCGCGCTGATGGGATTTTCCGGCGGGCCTGTGGTGGACCGCGCCGGCCGGCTGGTGGGGCTGACCACGGCCTTGACCGAGCCTGGCCACGCGCCGGTGCTGGCGGCCCTGACCGGGGTCGATCTCGACGGCATCCTGCAGGGCGACAGGCGGGAGGTCTTCGTGCTGTCGATTCACGCCATCGAGGAGGAGCTGCGGCGGATGGCGCCTACAATGTGAGGCCGCCATCCACGGTGATGGTCTGGCCCGTCACCATGGCGGCGCCGGCGAGGAGGAAGAGCATCACCTCGGCGAGATCCTCGGGCATGCAGCGGCGTTTGAGGACGGCGCCCTCGATCGACTGGTGGCGGGCCTCGTTGGTCCATTCCACCATCCAGGAACTATCGACCGCGCCGGGGGCTATGGCGTTCACCCGCACCTCAGGGCCCAGGCCGCGGGCGAGGTTTTTCGTCAGCGAAATCACCCCGGCCTTGCTGGCGCCATAGGCCATGGAGGAGCCGGGGGAATTCTGCCCGGCGATGGAGGCGACGCTGACCATCGCGCCGCGTGTGGAGCGCAAATGCGGCGCGGCTGCCTTCGCGCAGCGGAAAACACCGAGGAGATTCACCTCCAGCACCTGCTCCCACAGCTCCTCGGTGATGAGGTCGAGTGAAGCGGGCGGGATGGCGTTGCGGGTGCCCGGCGTGCCGGCATTGTTGACGAGGTAGTCGAGGCGGCCCAGGGCGGCGACGGCGGCTTCGACCATACGTGGGGCGTCGGCGGCGTCGGCGACATTGCCCGGCGCGCTGATCACATCAAACCCTTCGGCCGTCAGTGCGGCGACCTGTTCCGGCCCGCGCGGGTCGTCGGCCAAATGGTTGATGGCGACGCGGCAGCCGGCCTCAGCCAGCATGCGCACGGTGGCGAGACCGATGCCCGAGGCGCCGCCGGTCACCAGGGCTGCGGTGCCCCTCAGGTCGTAGGTGATCTTGGCCATGGCGTGTCCCTCATGCGCGTTTGCGCAAGAGGTAGCGCTGTGTGCCGTCCAGCACCACCACGCCCTTCTGGTTGCGCACGGAACTGGCCATGGTGAGGATGCCGGTGGTGTTCTGCGGCTCGAGTTTTGCGACCGTGAGGCTGGGGTAGAGCGTGTCGCCGACGAAGACCGGGGCGAGGAAACGGCTGGATTGGTCCAGAAACGCCTTCAGCGATTCCTCGACCATGAAGGGGAAAAGGCCGGCGCCCGCCGCGGTCTGGATCGCGACCTGAAAGCCATGGGCCAGCATATGCGGCATGCCATGGGCGCGGCAGAACTCGACGTCGTAATGGATGGGGTGGTTGTCGCCTGAGGCGGCCTGGAAGGCGAGGAAGATCGCATCTGTCATGGTCCTGCTGGGCAGGTTGAAGATTTCGCCGAGGGCAAAATCCTCGAACCAGCGTTGCGGGGCGAGGCGGTGTTCAAACATAGCGCAGGCGGCGGTCGGCCACGCGCGCGGTCTCGGGCCGCGCCGAGGCCGGGCCGAAGCCGCCGCCGCCCGAGGTCTCCAGCCGCACGATATCGCCGGCGACCAGGGGGACATTGTCGGATTTTGGCGGGATGGGCGTGGTGGTGCCGCCGCGCAGCATATCGAGCTTGCCGACCGAGGCCGCACCGCCCCCGGCCAGGCCATAGGGCTGGCTGAAAAACCGGTCCATGTTCGCGGTGAAGAAGCAGCGCGGGCTGTCCACCCGCCATTCGCGCACCAACCCCAGGCCGCCGCGATACTGCCCATCGCCGCCCGTGCCGGGCAGCAGCGCATAGCGGGTGATGGTCAGCGGCATCTGCGCCTCGATCATCTCGATCGGGATATTGCTGTTGTTGTGCATGCCCGAGGAATAAGCATTCACCCCATCCTTCGCCGGTGCCGCACCCGAGCCGCCGATCTCGATTTCCACCAGCACGTCGCGCTTTTCATCCGCCCGCACGGTCTGGAAGGTGGTGACGTAGGAGCAACCGTAATAGGCGGCGGGAATCCGCTCGGGCACCGCCTGGTGCAGCGCGCCATACATGGCGTTGAGCAGGCGATGGGTGATGGCCACGCGATGGGCCACCGGCGCGGGGGCGCGGGCATTCACCACCAGCCCCTCGGGTGCCACGACCTTGATCGGGCGGTAGCAGCCGGCGTTCATGGCGAAGTTTTCGCCGCGCGCGCCGCCAAGCGCCGCACTCATCAGCGCGAACATCACGGCAGAATTGCTGCTGGCGAGGGTGGCGTTGGTCGGCCCCTGCACCTGAGGGGAGCAGCCGGAGAGATCGACCGTCACCGTATCGCCCGCGATGGTCAGGCTCACCCGCAGCATGATGGGCTTGCCCAGCTCGATGCCGTCATCATCGAGCTGGTCGGTGAAGGCATAAGTGCCATCTGGCATGGCTGAGATGGCGGCGCGCATCGCGGCCTCGCTCATGTCGAGGATTCTGGCCGATGCCTCGAGCATCGCGGCCGCGCCGTAGCGGGCGGCCAGCCGCGCCAGCGCCGTGCGGCCGACTTCCAGGCTGGCGATCTGGCTTTGCAGATCACCCAGCAGCAGGTCCGGCTTGCGGATGTTTTGGCGGATGATGCTCCAGACCGCCTCATTGCGCACGCCGCGCTCGATGAGTTTGACCGGCGGAATCCGCAGGCCTTCCTGGAAAATTTCGGTGGCCTTGGCGGCATAGGAACCCGCCGCCAGCCCGCCGACATCGATGTGGTGACACAGCGTGCCGACATAGGCGATGCGCACGCCCTCATGAAACACCGGGCGGAAGGCCACGATGTCCGGCAGGTGTTGGCCGCCGCAATAGGGGTCGTTGGTGATGACGACGTCATCCGGCCCCCAATCCTCGGCGACGACGAATTTCTCCAGCAACGTGCGCAGCGCCGCCGACATGGAGTTGAGGTGCTGCGGGATGCGGGCGGATTGGGCGAGGTTCCAGCCATCGGAATCGAAGACCGCGGTGGAATAATCCAGCAACTCCCGCACGATGGTGCTGCGGCTGGTGCGCCAGACCGTCACATCCATCTCGGCCGCGGCGGCGGAGAGGGCGTTGCGGATGACCTCGATATCGATGGGGGAGAGCATGTTTAGCGGCTCCTCGTCGCGATGATGGCGCCGGCGGCGGCGAGGCCAGCCTTCCAGCCGGCGGCGATGTAATGGGTGGCGAAGGCTTCCTCGACGATCGCCGGGCCTTCGATGACGTCCTCTGGCTTCAGCGCCTCACGGTCCCAGATCACCGCCTGGTGCCAGATGCCCTGCGCGAAGACTTTTCGCACGCCCTTTACCGAAGCGCGCTCGGCGGGCGCCGGCGCGGTGGTTTCGGGGCGCGGCAGGCGGCCAGTGGCGGTGACGCGGAGCGTGACGATCTCCACCACCTCGCCCTCGGAGGAATAGGAAAAGCGCTGGCGATGGGCGTCGTGGAAGCGGGCTTCCAGCGCGGCCAGGGCGGCCTCGTCGGGCGCCGTCACATCGCCCCAGGGCACCAGCAACTCAAAGGCCTGTCCGAGATAGCGCATGTCTGCGGCGACGCTGAGCGCGCGGTCGGCCGGCGCCACGCCATCGCGGGCCAGGCGGGCTTCGGCCTCTTCGCGCAGCTCGCCGATCAGGGCGGTGAGGCAGGGCAGGGCGGCCGGGCCCAGGGTGAACAACCGGCTGCGGGAAATATCCTGCACCAGGTCGGAGAACATGATGCCATAGGCCGAGAGCGTGCCCGGCTCGCGCGGGAAGATGACCTCGGACATGCCCATCTCGTCCGCCACTTCGGTGGCGTGCAAACCGCCGGCGCCGCCGAAGCTGAGGAGAGAAAAGTCGCGGGGGTGCAGGCCTTTTTCGAACAGCGAGAGCCGGACGGCGGCGGCGAGCGATGCGTTGGTGAGGGCCAGAATGCCCTCAGCGGCGGCTTCCGGCCCCAGGCCCAGCGCATTGCCCAGGCGGGCAAGCGCTACCTCGGTCGCGGCCATGTCGAGCGTCATGGCGCCGCCGAGGAAGAATTGCGCGTCCAGCCGGCCCAAGGCCAGGTTGGCGTCGGTGACGGTGGGTTCGGTGCCGCCGCGACCATAGGCAACAGGGCCCGGTCGGGCGCCGGCGCTGCGCGGGCCGACGGTGAGCCGCCCGCCGGCCTGCACCGCGGCGATGGAGCCGCCGCCGGCGCCGATGGTGCGCATTTCCACCATCGGCAGGCGCACCGGCAGCCCGTCGATCTCGCCCTGGGTGACGATGGAGACGCCGCCATCCTGCACCACAGAGACGTCATAGCTGGTGCCGCCCATATCCACGGCGACGAGGTTGGGGCGCCCCAGTTCGCCGGCGATGCGGCTGGCCGCCAGCGCGCCGCCAGAAGGCCCGCTCAGCAGCAGCCGCGCCGGTTGTGCCGCGGCCGTATCCAGCGAGCACACCCCGCCATTGGACTGCACGAGGAAGATGCGCGGCGCGAAGCCGCCCTCACCCGAGCGTGCGGCGAGTTTTTGCAGATAGGCCCGCACCACCGGCACCAGCACGGCGTTCAGCACCGTGGTGGAGGTGCGTTCGTATTCGCGAATTTCCGGCGAGATGTCGGACGAGATGGAGACGGGCAGCGTCGGATGCGCGGCCAGGATGGCGTCGCGCAGGGCTCGCTCATGGCTGGGGTTGGCGTAGCTATGGAGGAAGGAGATGGCCACCGCTTCGGGCTTTAGGGCTGCCAGCGCCGCCAGCGTGGCGCCGATGTCGAGCGGCGTCTCCACGCTGCCATCGGCCCGCATGCGTTCAACAACACCCAGCCGCCGGTCACGCGCGATCAGGCAGGGAAACGGGTCGGGCGCCAGACCATAAATGTCGCGGCGGACGTGGCGGGTGATTTCCAGCACATCCTCGAAGCCTGCGGTGGTCAGCAGCACACCATCGGCCAGCTTGCGCTCCAGCACCGCATTGGTGGCGATGGTGGTACCATGCAGCAGCAGGCCGACATCGCTGAGGGCGAAGCCGAATTTCTCCGCGGCCTCGCGCACACCGATCATCAACCCTTCGGAGGGATCGGCGGGCGTGGTGGGCGTTTTCCAGGCGACGACGCTGCTTTTGCGGGCGTCGAGGATCTGCAAATCGGTGAATGTGCCGCCGATATCGACGGCGATGCGGACAGGCCGGGCTTCCATCTCAGCGCTGCCGCTCGATGCCGATCTGCCGCACGACACGACCCAGCGCCTCGTTTTCCTCCGCGATCAGCGTCGCCGAGCCCGTGGAATCGCGGAACACCGGTGTCACGCCGGAGCGCGCGAGTTGGGTCTGGAAGCGCTCGGTCCGCCAGGCGGCCTCGAAAGCTGTCATCAGCGCGGCGCGGCGGTCGGGGGCCATCCCGCGCGGCGCCAGCATGCCCCACCAGATCAGCGTTTCCTCATTGGGCACGCCCAGCGCGTCGAGGCCCGAGGCCGTCGGTACCTCCGGGTGTTGGGCGCGCTGGGTCAGGATCAGGCAGCGGGCGCGGCCGTCGCGTATCGCCGGCATGGCGACCGCGATGGAGCCGCCATAGAGGTCGATATGCCCGCCGCTGAAGGCGGTGAGCGTCTGCGCCGCGCCCTGGAATGGCACCATCGTCGCCTCCAGCCCCAGCGCCCGGAACAGCCGCTCGGCCGCCAGATGCATGTTGCCGCCCACGCCATCGGTGCCATAGGTCATGCGGCCGGGGGCGGCGCGCATCGCCGCGATCAGCGCCTGCGCGGTGGTGATCGGGCTGTCCTGCCGGACGCAGAGGGTGAAGCCGGTGTGGCCCACGATGAACATGGGATCGAGCTGTTCGAGCGTGTAGCGCGTGGTCATCACATGCGGGGCCGCGGTAATCGGCGCATTGGCGGTGAAGAGCAGCGTGGTGCCATCCGCCCGCTGCTCGGCCACGAATTGCGTGCCGATGGTGGACGAGGCGCCGGGCCGGTTCTCCACCACGATGGGCTGGCCGAGCGAGGTGCCGATGATCTCCGCCAGCAGCCGCGCGAAGACATCCGTGCCGCCGCCGGGCGCGATGGGCACGATGATGCGGATGGGCCGCTCAAAACCCGGCGTCTGGGCCCAGGCAGGCGGCGCCAGAAGCAGTGCGGCAAGGAGAAAAATGTGTTTGAACATGGGAAAGCTCCGAAGGGTCAGGCAAGAAGTCGGGGCAGCCAAAGCGCGATCTCGGGGAAGACAACCAGCAGCGCCACAGCCGCGAGATAGGCCAGCAAAAACGGAATGACGCCCACGAAGACATCGGTGATCGGCCCGCCAGGCTTGGGTCGCATCCCTTGCAGGACATACATCACCGTCCCATCCGGCGGGCTGATCTGGGCGATTTCGACCAGCATGACCACCACGACGCCGAACCAGATCGGGTCATAGCCCAGCGCCACCACCACCGGGAAAATCACCGGCACGGTGGTGATGATCATCGAAAAACCTTCCATGAAGGTGCCGAGCGCGAAGTAGAGCGCGATGATGCAGGCCATGATCGCCCAGGGCGGCAGGGGCAGCCCCGCGATCAGCCCGGCCAGCGCCTGGGGGACATTGATGATGGTCAGGATGTAGTTCAGCAGATAGGCGCCGAAGATGATGAGGCCGAGCAATGCGGTGTTGCGCGCCGTGGCCTCGGCCGAGGCGTTGAGCATGCGGAAATTCAGCCGCCCCTCGATGGCAGCGAAGAAGATGGCGCCGACGACGCCCAGCGCCGCCGCCTCGGTCGGTGTGGCGAAGCCGCCATAGATCGAGCCGAGCACGAGCAGGATGAGGATGGCGGTGGGGGTGAGGTCCTTCAGCGCCGCCAGTTTTTCCCGCAGCGGCAATTTGGGCGGCTTCTCCATCGGGTTCCGCCAGCCATGGGCCAGGATCAGCAGGGTGAAGAGGCCCACCACCAGCGCCGAGGGAAGCAGCGCCGCGATGTAGAGCGCGCCGACCGAGGTCTCGGTGATCAGCCCGTAGATGATGAAGGTGATGCCGGGCGGGATGAGGTTGCCAAGCGCCCCGCCGGCGGCCAGCGAGCCCAGCACCCAGCGCTGCGAATAGGCCGTGCCCTGGAAATAGGGCAGGGCGACGGAGCCCATGGTGGCGGCGGTGGCGACCGAGGAGCCGCTGATCGCCGAGAACACCGCGCAGGAGACGATATTGGTGTGCAAAAGCCCGCCCGGCATGCGGTTGAGCCAGACGTTGAGGGCGCGGTACAGCCGGTCCGACAGCCCGGCGCGCAGCAGGATTTCGCCCATCAGCAGGAACAGCGGCACCGCGACCAGCACGAAATTGGATGACGGCCCCCACAGCGTCTGCCCGGCAAAATTCCACCACGGCCGGTCGCTGAACAGGAAGCCGGTGAGAAACGCCAGCACCCCCAGAACGGCCGCGATATAGACGCCCGAGCCGAAGAAGACGACGAAGATGCCGATCAGCATCAGGATCTCGGCGATCGGCACCGCGGCCGCGCCGGAGGCCGCGGCGAAGACCAGAACGCCCAGCAGGCCGAGCAGAAACGCAACCGCGATCATGGTTTGGCCATCTTCAGCGCTTCCAGCGCCTCCGCCGCCTCGTCATCGACGCTGCGGCTGGAGAGCAGGGCGTCCAGCCGTTCCGGCCGGCCCGCCAGCAGCGCCAGCAGCGATTCCAGCAGCAGCACCGCCACCATGGCAACGAAGGAGAAAATGCCCGCCATCCAGATCCCCTGCGGGATCACCATGGGGACGCGCAGCGCCGAATTGTCATGCGCGTCGAACAAGGCACTTTCGTCGAACAGTGACCACGCCGCCCAGGCGATGAACACCGCGAAGACGGCCAGCAGCAGCAGTGAGAAGAGATGCAGCGGCGCGCGGACCGCCAGAGGGAAGCGGTTGACCAGCACATCCACCCGGATATGGGCGCGGGCCGCCAGCGTATGCGCCAACCCCCAGGCGATCCCGCAGGCCAGCATATAGCCGGTGATCTCCACCGTGGCGCGCGAGGAAAAGCCGAAGAAGTTCCGCGCCACGATGTCGAAGGTGATGAAGGCCGCGCAGGCGAGATAATTCCAGCCCGCCAGATAGGCCATGACCGCCGCCACCCCGGCCACGCCGCGGCGCAACCCGCCGGCGGCGCCCAGCAAAAAACTCAACCGCCGAAGCGCACGCCGGCGATGGGCGCGATGGTGGTGTTGTACACCTCGCCGCAACGCGCGCCGCAGCGCCTGACCCAGCCCGGCAGGACATTCTGCTCGAAGACCTGGCGGACCAGGGCGCGGTCGGCGTCGGTGGCCACCACCTCGGTCATCGGCCGTGTGGCGAGGCTGTGGATGCGGCATTCCGCGGCCCGGCCGATATTGCAGTCGATGCCGTCACGCGTGGCCGCGAGGCCCAGCGCCCATTGCTCGTCGGCGACCTGCTTCATGGTGCCTTCGAGGAAGGCGCGGACCTCCGGCGCCAGCCGGTTCCACCATTGCAGGTTCACCATATAGCCGGCCACGGCCCAGGCGAGCGGCAGGTTGGAGATGTGGGACGAAACCTCCGGCCAGCGCGCCGCCGCACCCGAGCCCGAGCCGGTGATGGCGCAATCCACCACGCCGCGCTCCAGCGCCGAATAGACCTCGGGGAAGCCGATCGAGGTGGGCTGGGCGCCGATCGCGGTGAAGAAATCAACCAGCGAATTGCCGAAGGTGCGGATGCGCCGTCCCCGCAGATCGGCGAAGCTGGTGAAGGGCTGGCGGCAGAACAGCACCTGCGCCGGGAAGGGATAGGTGGCGACGAGGCGGGTGTTGAACCGCTCCAGGTCACGGTTCGCCACCGCCATCATGTCATCGGCGATGCGCCGGGCATTGCCGATATCAGGGGCGAGGCCGGCGAGGTCGATGCCGTCCAGGATGGGCACGTCACCCGAGAGGGTGGAGAGCGTGCCGGCGCCGATATCAACCTGGCCGGAGCGCACGAGGCGGACGATCTCATTGCCGGCGAGGTTGCGCTCGGCATGGGTGGAGAGGGTGACCTCGATCCGCCCGCCCGAGCGTTCGCGCACCAGGTCGCGCAGGATGGGCTGGTCGACGCGGGTGTATTGCGGCTGGGTGGGCAGCGGCTGGGTGACGGCGGCGATGGCCACGCGCGGGCCGGCGGGCAGGCTGGCGGGCACCTGGGCCCAGGCGAAAGCGGGGATGGCGGCGCAAAGCGCCAGCGCGGTCAGGGTCGATCGGATCATTGCAGCCTCCGTTGAATGGCGGAGCATGGCACGGAAAACGCATCTGGCCAGGGGGTGGCCCGGCGCGGTGTGCGAACCGCCACCGCAGATGCGCATTGCACGGCCAGCCCGCCGCCGCCCTGCCTATTCCCCCGGCAGCCAGACCTTGAACACCGCGCCATGCCCTGGGTCGCTCTCGATGATGAGCTGGCCGCGATGGCGGTTGACGATGTGCTTGACGATGGCCAGCCCCAGCCCGGTGCCTCCCGTCCCCCGCCCGCGGCCCTGCTCCACGCGATAAAATCGCTCGGTCAATCGGGGGATGTGCTCGCGCGGGATCCCCGGCCCGTCATCGGCCACGCTGAGGAGAAGGCCGGGCCGGTTGGGCAGGCGGCCGCCGCCCTCCACCCGGGTGAGGGTGGCACGGACCTGCCCCTGCGGCTTGCCATGGCGCAGCGCGTTCTCCAGCAGGTTGCGCAGCACCTGGGCGAGCTGCTCGGCATCGGCGGGGTTGGCGCGCAGATGGTCGGGGGCGGTGACCTCGATTCGGGTGCCCTTGGCCAACGGTTCAAGTGCTGCGACCTCGGCGCGGAGAAGCTCGGCCAGGTCGGCCTCGCCCTGCGGCGGCTGGTGTTCGGACAGTTCGATGCGCGAGAGGCTCAGCAGGTCGTCGATCAGCATGCGCATGCGCTCGCTCTGCGTCGCCATGATGCCGAGGAAGCGGGTGCGGGCCTCGGCATCATCCTCGGCCGGGCCGCGCAGGGTCTCGATGAAGCCGATCAGGCTGGCGAGCGGCGTGCGCAGCTCGTGGCTGGCATTGGCCACGAAATCGGCGCGCATGCGCTCCACCGCGCGCATCTGGGTGCGGTCGGACAGCACGACCACGACGCGCCCGCCATCGGCCAGCGGCGGGTTCATCGGGATCGCCTGGGCGTGCAGGTCGCGCGCCACCGGCACGGGCAGGTGCAGATCGGCGCCCTGGGCGCTGCGCTCGAGCAGGGCGCGGTCCACGGTGCCGGCCAGAGCGGGGTGGCGCAGCAGCGCGGCCAGGTCGCCCGCCGCTCCGGGTTTGAGGCCGAAGAGCTGCCGTGCGGCGCGGTTGGCGCGCAGGGCCGAGCGGTCCTCGGCCAGCACCAGCAGCGGGTCGGGCAGGTTTTCCACGATCGATTCATCGGCGGCGCGGAGCTGACCGACCAGCGCGCTGCGCGCCTGCAGGCTGCGGGCGAGGCGGGTCAGCCCCTCCTCGATATCGGCGACGGCGGGCAGGCGCGGGGTGCGGAAGGGGACGGAAAAGGCGTCATTATCCTCGACCGCCGCCTTCAACGCGTCGGTGAGCCGGGCGAGGTTGACGAGCCAGAACCAGGCCAGCCCCAGCGCCATCAGCCAGACCGCCAGCATGGCCAGCACGGCGCCGGCCGGCGACACCTCCTCGGCGATCAGCAGGGCGAGTTGCACGGTCAGCGGCACCGCGCCGAGGATGGCGGCGGTGCGCAGCAGGCGGCCGATCGGCGGCATCAGCTGCCCGGCGCCGCTGGAATCGGGGCGGCTTCGCGCAGCACGGGCTGCCCGCCCTGGAGTTCCAGGATGGCCATGCCGCGGGCCAGAACGCCTTCCGCCATCAGCCGGATCGGCCCATCCGCGCCCTGGAAGGCGGCGCCGATGGGCAGGGCGCGGCCACCCTCGCGCGCGGCCCGGGCGGCGAGCGCCGCCGCGTCATAGGCGGTGCCGGCGAGGCGGGCGGGCCTTTCGCCAAAGCTCTCCTGATAGCGGCTGTCGAAGCCGGCGCGGGCCGAGGGGTCGGGTCCCGGGAAGGCCGCGCCGGCCAGCGCCGCGTCATTGGCCAGCTGGCTGTCGCCCATCCAGAGATGGGTGCCATAGAGCCTGGGCATCGGCGACAGGCCGCTATTGGCCAGGCCCTGGGCCGCCTGGCGGGCGGCGGCGCCGGCCTGGGAGAGGATGACGGCGTCCACGCCACCCTCACTGGCGGCGCGGGCGGCGAAGTCGCGCCCATTCTGCCCGGAATCCGAGCCGGGGCGGGTGAGCATCACGACGGGCATCGGCAGCCCTGCATCCTGCGTGGCGCCGCGCAAGGCCGTGGCGAGGCGGCGGCCGAACTCATCCTCTGCGCCGAGCAGGCCGATGCGGCGCCGCCCACCGGCGCTGGCCGCCATCACCAGGCGGCGGGCGACCTGGGTGGGTGTCACGCCCAGCACCCATACACCGTTGCCGGCCTGGCTTTCATCGCTGGTGAAGGAGAGCATGGGGGCGCCTGCGGCGCGCGCCGGGCCGGCGGCGGCCGCGGTCTCGCCCAGGGTGAGCGGGCCGATCAGCACCGTGGCGCCCTCGCCCAGCGCGGCGCGGGCGGCATCGGCGGCGCCGGCCGGCGAGCTGCGGGTGTCGCGCGGCAGGAATTCGACCGAGGGGTCGCTCTGCTCGAACAGCGCGAGCGACGCCGCATTGAGCATGGAATGGCCGAGGGCGGCGTTCTGCCCGGTCAGCGGCAGCAGCAGCCCGACCCTCTGGCGGGCGATGCCGGCGCCCGCGGGCGGCACCACCACGGCTGCGCCGGGGGCCTGCCAGGCCGGTGGCGTGGCCCCGGGTGGACGCCAGGGCGGCTGCTGCACTTGCGGTGCACAGCCGATCAGGGCCAACACGGCCATTACCCATGCAAGACGCATCCACCAATCCCCCCGCCGCCAACGTTTCGCCCACACTCGGCCCCCAGCCAGGACTGACCCTGGTGGCGACGCCCATCGGCAACCTCGATGACATCTCGCCGCGCGCGCTGGCCGCCCTGGCGGGGGCGGATGTCGTGCTCTGCGAGGATACCAGGGTAACCTCCAAACTGCTGGCCAGACATGGCATTTCCATCACGCTTTGGCCACTGCATGACCACAATGAGGAAGCGCAGTTGCCCGGCTTGCTGGCGAAGCTGCGGGCGGGGGCGAAGCTGGCGCTGGTCAGCGATGCCGGCACGCCGCTGATGAGCGACCCGGGCTATCGCCTGACGCGGGCCGCCATTGCCGAGGGGCTGCCGGTGCATGCCGTGCCCGGGCCGAATGCCGCGCTGGTGGCGCTCACCCTGTCGGGCCTGCCGCCGCATCCCTTCATGTTCCTGGGGTTTCTGCCGGCCCGGGCCGGGGCGCGGGATGCCGAGCTGGCCCGGTTGAAGGCGATGGAGCAGGCCGGGCTGTCGGCCACGCTGGTGTTCTACGAGGCGCCGCATCGCGCGGCCGAGACGCTGGCGGCGCTGGCCATGGCGCTGGGGGCTGCCCGACCCGCCGCCCTGGCGCGGGAATTGACCAAGCGCTTCGAGGAGGTGCGGCGCGGTTCGTTGGAGGCCCTGGCGGCCGGCGCGCTGGCCGATCCGCCGCGGGGCGAGGTCGTGCTGCTCGTCGGCCCCGCGCCGGTCGAGGCGCTGGGCCAGGACTCGCTGGATGAGGCCCTGCGGGCCGCGATGGCGTCGATGAGCCTGCGCGACGCCGCCGCCAGCGTGGCCCTGGCGCAGGGGCTGCCGCGCAAATCGGTCTATGCCCGGGCGCTGGAATTGGGCGGCGGAAAAAAACCTCCCGAATAATTCAAAATGTTGCATTACCCGGCCCGGCTTCTGTATGGTGCGAGGCTTGGTGCGGTTATGCGCACGTCGCCTGTTGCCCGGCGTTCCCATGGGGGTGGGATCGCGCTATTTGGGGCCAGGCCAGGGGAGTTTGGGGATGTCGTTTCCGACCGGCGTTATGCGTGCCGCCTTCGCGCTCGCAATGCTTGGGGGCCTGGCCGCCTGCGGGGGAAATCAAACCCGGCCGGGGCCAAGCGCCAGCTACAGCGGTGCGCGCAGCTATGACCCGCCGGGGCCGCCATCGGATCCCTGGGGACCCTATATTCGTGAGGCGGCCCGCCGCTTCGACGTGCCGGATCGCTGGATCCGCGAGGTGATGCGCCAGGAATCCGGCGGTCGCGCCACCGCGACCAGCCCTGTCGGCGCCATGGGCCTGATGCAGGTCATGCCCGGCACCTACCGCGAACTCCAGGCCCGCCATGGGCTGGGTGACGACCCCTATCATCCCTATGACAGCGTCATGGCGGGCACGGCCTATATCCGCGAGATGTACGACCTCTACGGCTCGCCCGCCTTCCTCGCGGCCTATAATGCCGGGCCGCGCCGGCTGGAGAACTACCTCTACAATCGCGGCGGCCTGCCGGCGGAGACGCGCAATTACGTCGCCCGAATCGGCCCCGGCGTGCTGCGCGCGAGCCCGGTGCGCCGTGCACCGCCGGAGGTTTATGCCGCGGCCGAGATCCCGCTGCGCGTGCCCGCCGGCCCGCGCCGGATGGATGGCGGCACGATGATGGCATTGCAGGAGCAGCGCGACACGCGTGAGCAGAATGCCCGCTTCGCCCGCCTGCCGGACCCCGAGCCGGTGACGCCGATCCTGGCCGCGGCGCGCAGCGTGCCGGTGGTGGGACGGCCGGTGCAAACCGCCGCCCTGGGCGGCAGCGTGGTGGCGATGGAACCGATCCCCGACGGCTCGACCCCGGGCGGGCAGCAGGCGCTGGCGGAAAGCGCCGCGCGCGCCGGCACCGCGCTGGCCGGCTTCGACCAGTCGGCCGGCGAACAATCAAGCGGCGGACAACGCCGGGGCGAACAACGGGTGATTGCCGGCGCCATGGAGCCTATCCCCGACGGCAGCACGCCCGAGGGTGCAGCGGCGATGGCGGAATCGGCCAACCGGCAATCCGGCTTCGCCGTCGCTTCCGGCCCATTGGCGCGGCCCATTTTCTCGACCAGCCCGGCCCGGGCAAATGGCGGGGCTGCCGCGATGCCGCTGCCGCCGCGCACGCTGGGCTTCATAGGCACGGCCCAGGCGTCGACGATGCCGGCTTCAACGATGCCCTCTTCGACGATGCCCCCGACGCTGAGGCCGGTGTTGGCCAATACCTCCAACAGCTGGGCCGTGCAGGTCGGCGCCTTCGCCGATGAGCGCCAGGCCCGCAGCGCGGCCCAGGCGGTGGGCGCCGGCCGGGTGCAGGTGCAGCCGGTGCGGGTGGGGCGTTCCACCCTGTTCCGTGCGAGGGCGGTGGGGCTGAGCCAGGGCAGCGCGCAACAGGTCTGCGGCCGGCTCCGCGGGCCCTGCATCGTGCTGAGCCCTGACGCGCAGGGGTAGTTTTTCCGGCTTGGGACCGGTGCGGGTTAGAACTCTTCCAGCAGCCGTCCCATGCCCGCGAAACGCTCGGTGAAGCCACGCGTCCGCAGGGCATGCCAATAGGTCGCGGTGTTGATCGCGATCACCGGCTTGCCCAGCCACATCTCCGCCGCCGCCGCCAGGCGAACCATGGAAAGATTGGTGCCGACCTGGATGATCGCATCCACGTCATCGCCATCGATCAGCCGGAGCGCCGCGCGGCAATCGGCGGTGGTGAAGGCGGCGATGCCGGTCCAGCTCCGTGCCTGCATGGCGTGGTCGCGCACCACCTCGAAGCCCATATCCTCGAAATACAGCTTTACCTGCTCGTTCATCGCCGGCCAGTAGGGGCTGAGGATGGCCAGGCGCTTGACCCCGCCATAGGCATTCAGCGCCGCGGTGCAGGAATGGCTGCCGATCGAAATACCGATCCCTGACAGATCCTCGACCGCCTTCTGGAAGGCATCCGCGCCCCTCCTGCCGTCGAAGAAGGTCACGGCACTCATCCCCATCACGAGATGGTCGGGTGAGCAGGTCATCACGCTGCGCACCGCGTCGAGCGTGTTGTCGCCGATCAGCTTCGCGCCGGCGATGAAACTCTCGTTCGACATCGCATTGGTGTCGGGCGTGAAGATCCGGCTGTAGTGGTTGGTCACGCCGAAGGGGCGCATCGCCTCGAAATCCGGCTGCACGATGGTGTTGGTGGAGGGGCCGATCACCCCGAATTTTTGGCGAAAGCCCTGAACATCGCGTGACATGGCAAATCCTGTTAACGCTAAGTGCTCCACCAGAGAGGGAATTTTTCGCCGATGCAAGCCATCCCCCGCCGCGCCCTTGGCCTGATCACCGTGGCCACCCCCGCCCTGGTGACCCCCGCCCTGGCCCAATCCGATTATCCCAGCCGCCCCGTGCGCTTCATCGTGCCCGGGCCCGCCGGCGGCGCGGGCGATGTGCTGGGCCGCCTGGTGATGGAGCGGCTGTCGCAAAAATTCGGCCAGCCCTTCACGGTGGAGAACCGCGCCGGTGCGGGCACTAATATCGGCATGACGGTGGTGGCCCGCGCGGCACCCGATGGCTATGTGCTGGGCCTCGCCTCCATCGCCGCCAATGCGGTGAACCGCTGGCTCTATCGCAACCTGCCCTTCAATCCCGAGACCGATTTCGCGCCGATCAGCATGATCGCGCTGGTGCCGAACCTGATGGTGATCGCGCCCGCCATTCCCGCGCGCAACGTGGCCGAATTCGTGGCTTATGCGCGCAGCAACCCTGTGGCCTTTGGCTCGGTCGGCGCGGGATCGTCGCAGCACCTCGCCGGCGCGCAATTCGCGCAGAGCGCGGGGCTGGACATGACCCATGTCGCCTATACCTCGAATGGCGCGATGGCGACGGACCTGATCGAGAATCGGGTGCAGGTGGTGTTCCAGTCGATCTCGGCGGTGGCGGAGCTGGCGCGCGCCGGCCGTGTGCGGCCGCTGGCGGTGACGGGCGAGGCGCGCGCGCCGGCCTTCCCCGAGGTGCCGACCTTGCAGCAGGCCGGCCTCAACATCATCAGCACCGGCTGGTTCGGCGTCTGCGCCCCCGGCGCCACGCCCGAGCCCATCCTGCAACGGCTGAACGAGGCGGTGAACGAGATCGTCGCCAGCCCGGAGATCCAGGCCAGGATCATCGCCGGCGGTGCTGTGCCGAAGATCACGACACGGGCGGAGATGGCGGCCTTCATGGCGGCTGAGAGTGCGCGTTGGCAGCCGGTGGTGCTGGCGACCGGGCTCACCGTCGATTGAGCCTGCTCCGGCCGGCGATGGCGGTGCTGGGCGGGCTGGCGCTGGCGGCGGCGGTGCTGGCTGGGCTTGCCGGCCAGACGCCGCGCCCGGCCTGGCTGCCGCGGTTCTTCATCGGCTGGGCGGTGCTGGTGCCCTATTGGTGGTACCTGGAATATCGCCTGTTCTGCCCGCGCGGTGGCGAGGGCCGGGTGGAATTCCTCGCCTTACAAAACCTCTCCCGCCAGGTCTGGCTGGGCGGGCTGGCGGCGCTGGCGGCGCTGCTGTGGTGGCGCGGGGCTTGAGCCTTTCGCAGCTGCGAAGCTTGCGACCCCCGGGCAAAGCTCTATCATCAGTGGACAGTCGCACGCACAAGAAGGGCCCTGGGGTTCATGAAGATTTTGGTGACCGCGAAACGCGTGGTCGATTATAACGTGAAGATCCGCGTCAAGGCCGACCAGACCGGCGTGGAAACCGCCAACGTCAAGATGTCGGTCAATCCCTTCGATGAGATCGCCATCGAGGAGGCCGTGCGCCTGAAGGAAAAGGGCCAGGCGACCGAGATCATCGTCGTCTCCGTCGGCCCCGCCGCCGCTTCCGAACAGATCCGCACCGCACTCGCCATGGGCGCCGACCGCGGCATCCTGGTGCAGCATGACGGCGTGGTGGAGCCGCTGGTCGTCGCCAAGACGCTGGCCGCCATCATCGGCCGCGAAAGCCCGGATCTGGTGATCCTCGGCAAGCAGGCGATCGATGATGACATGAACGCCACCGGCCAGATGCTGGCCGGTCTGCTGCAATGGGCGCAGGGCACCTTCGCCAGCAAGGTGGAACTCGCCCCCGGCCAGGCCACCGTGACGCGCGAGGTGGATGGCGGGCTGGAGACGGTGCAGCTCAAGCTGCCCGCCATCATCACCACCGATCTGCGGCTGAACGAGCCGCGCTACGCCTCGCTGCCCAACATCATGAAGGCGCGCAAGAAGACCATCGAGACCATCACGCCGGCCGATCTGGGCGTCGACCCCTCGGCCCGCCTGACGGTGCTGAAGGTGGAGGAGCCGCCGGTGCGCAAGGCGGGCGTGAAGGTGGCCTCGGTGGCCGAATTGGTGGCGAAACTGCGCGGCGAAGCGAAGGTGATCTGAACATGTCCGTCCTCATTGTCGCCGATCACGACGGCGCCACGATTTCCCAGCCGACCCGCAGCACGGTCACCGCGCTGGCGCCGCTGGGCGCCATCCATCTGCTGCTGACCGGCGCCGGTGCGGCCGCCGCCTCGGCCGCCGCCGCAGCCATCCCAGGTGTGGAGGCCGTGCTGGTGGCCGATGACGCGGCCATCGCCAACCCGGCCGTGGAGGCTGTGGCCGACATGATCGTGGGGCTCGCTTCGGGGTATACGCATCTCGCCGCACCGGCCTCCGCCGCCGGCAAGAACCTGATGCCGCGCATCGCCGCCCTGCTGGACATCCAGCAGATTTCGGAAGTGGCGGGGGTGATCGATGCCGATACCTTCGTGCGGCCGATTTTCGCCGGCAACGCGCTGGCCACCGTCAAATCCTCCGACGCGAAGAAGGTGCTGACGGTGCGCGCGGCGAGCTTCGACGCCGCACCCGCCACCGGCGGCGCGGCGCGGGTGGAAACGCTCGCCGCTGGTTTTGAGAGCGCGCTCTCCACCTTCCTCGGCCGCGAGGGCGTGAAGAGCGAGCGGCCGGACCTGACCTCGGCCCGCATCGTGGTCTCCGGCGGCCGCGCGCTGGGATCGTCGGAGAATTTCCACCTCATCGACAGCCTGGCGGATCAGCTCGGCGCCGCCGTCGGCGCCTCGCGCGCCGCGGTCGACAGCGGCTATGCGCCGAATGACCATCAGGTGGGGCAGACCGGCAAGATCGTGGCGCCGGACCTGTATATCGCCGTGGGTATTTCGGGCGCCATCCAGCACCTCGCCGGCATGAAGGACAGCAAGTTCATCGTCGCCATCAACAAGGACGAGGAAGCGCCGATCTTCCAGGTCGCCGATTACGGCCTGGTGGGTGATCTCTTCGCCCTGGTGCCCGAGCTCACCACGGCGCTGCAAACGCCGTGAGCGAGCTCGTCCTCACGGCCGAGCCGGCGGTGCCGGTCCCCGATATCCGCAGCGTGGGCGTGGTCGGTGGCGGGCAGATGGGGCGGGGCATCGCCCAGGTCTTCGCCGCCTCCGGCTTTCCCGTGGTGCTGGCCGATATCAGCCAGGAGGCGCTGGCCCATGCGCTGAAGATGATCGAGCGCGACATGCAGCGCCGCGTCGACCGCGGCAGCATGACCGCGGAGGACCGGGACCATGCCCGTCTCAACCTCACCACCACGACCGACTACGCGGCTTTCGCCGAGAGCGACCTGGTGATCGAGGCGGTGACGGAGAATGAGGGGCTGAAGAACACCATCTTCAGGAACCTCCAGGCCCATATCAAACCCACCACCATCCTGGCCAGCAACACCAGCAGCATCAGCGTGACGCGGCTGGCGGCGGCGACGGACCGGCCGGAACGCTTCATCGGCATCCATTTCATGAACCCCGCACCGGTGATGAAGCTGGTCGAGGTGACCCGCGGCCTGCCCACCGACGAAGCGACCTTCCAGGCCGTCGCCGCGCTGGCGGAGAGGATCGGCAAGCGGCTCGTCGCCTCGGCCGATACGCCGGCCTTCATCGTCAACCGCATCCTGATCCCGATGATCAATGAGGCGGTCTATGCCCTCTACGAGGGTGTTGGCGATATCCTGGCGATCGACAGCGCGATGAAGCTGGGCGCCAACCACCCGATGGGGCCATTCGAGCTTGCGGATTACATTGGCCTCGACACCTGCCTGGCGGTGATGCGGGTGCTGCATGACGAGCTGGGCGACAGCAAGTACCGGCCCTGCCCGCTGCTGGCGAAGTATGTCGATGCCAATTGGCTCGGGAAGAAGACTGGGCGCGGATTCTACGACTATGCGGTGACGCCTGCGCGCCCCACGCGCTAGCAAGGCAGGAGTCGCGCCCACCGGCCGCGGTCCAGGGGTCCGTGACCCCTGGTGGGTGGGGGTATCGGGGGAGGGCAAAGCCCTTCCCCGGGCCACGCTCACCCCTACCCACCCACCAAAAACCCGCGTAAGCCCAGCCGCATGAGCACAGACAAGCCACGCCCCTCCGGCCGCACCCCCACCGCGCTCCGCGGCCTCTCCATGGACACCGGTTTTTCCAAACATGCCGAGGGTTCCTGCCTCATCCGCATGGGCAATACCGAGGTGCTCTGCACCGCCTCCGTCGAGGCGCGGGTGCCGCCCTTCCTGCGCGGCAAGGGCGAGGGTTGGGTGACCGCCGAATACGGCATGCTGCCCCGCGCCACCCACACCCGTGGCGACCGTGAGGCGGCGCGTGGCAAGCAATCCGGCCGCACGCAGGAAATCCAGCGGCTGATCGGCCGTTCGTTGCGCGCCGTGGTCGATCGCAAGGCCATGGGCGAGTTGAGCATCACGGTGGATTGCGATGTGCTCAACGCCGATGGCGGCACGCGCTGCGCCTCGATTTCCGGCGCCTGGGTGGCATTACACCTCGCGCTCAAGCATTGCGTGGCGAACAACATCATGAGTGCGATTCCCTTGACCGATCAGGTTGCGGCGGTGAGCTGCGGCATTTTCGGCGGGGCCTGCGTGCTCGACCTCGACTATGCCGAGGACAGCAATGCCGAGGCGGATGCGAATTTCGTTCTCACCGGCAGCGGCGGCCTGGTCGAGGTGCAGGGCACGGCGGAGGGTGCGCCTTTCTCCGAGGCGCAGCTGCTGGAGCTGCTGGGGCTGGCGCGCCTGGGCACGGCGGAGATTTTTGCCGCCCAGAAGCGGGCCGTGGGCCTTGCCTGAGACCCGGCGGCTCAGCCCCGGCCGGCTGGTGCTGGCCAGCCACAATGCGGGCAAGCTGCGGGAGCTTCGGGCCATGCTCGACCCGCGCGGCTTCACGGTGGTGAGCGTGGCGGAGCTCGGCTTGCCCGAGCCGGCCGAGACGGGCGAGACCTTTGCGGCCAATGCCGCGATCAAGGCGCTGGCGGCTGCGCGGGCATCGGGGTTGCCGGCGCTGGCCGATGACAGTGGGCTGGAGGTGGCGGCACTCGGCGGCCGGCCCGGGGTGTGGACGGCGGATTGGGCGATCGCCGCGGATGGCAAGCGCGACTATGCCGCGGCCATGGCGCGGGTCGCGCGCGAGGCGGGCGAGAATCCCGACCGGGGTTGCGCCTTCGTCAGCACCCTGGCGCTGGCCTGGCCGGATGGGCATGTGCAATTCCATGCGGGCCGGGTGGATGGGCAATGGGTGCATCCCCCGCGCGGCGATGGCGGCTTCGGCTATGATCCGATGTTCATTCCGGCGGGCGAAACCCGCAGCTATGGCGAGATGACGCCGGCGGAAAAAGCCCGCACCAACCACCGCGCCCGCGCCTTCGCGGCATTTGCCGCGGCATGCCTGGACTGATCGCCAACCACCCCCCACATCCCTGATCGATGAGCAGCATTCCCCCCACCCGCGCCGCGGCTCTGGCGCATCTCGAGGCTTTCGCGCCGCGGATGGGCCGGCACTACGCCACGGGCCGCAACCTCGACCCCGGGCCGGGGCTGCGCGATGATGTGAGCGAGCTGTCGCCGCATATCCGCCACCGGTTGATCACCGAGGAGGAGGTGGTGCGCGCCGCACTCGCCCATCACAGCCCGCAGGCGGCGGAGAAATTCATCCAGGAGGTGTTCTGGCGCAGCTACTGGAAGGGGTTCCTGGAGTTGCGGCCGGGGATGTGGCGGCATTTCGAAGGGCGGGTCGCCGATGATCTGGCGCGCGTCAACCAGGACGGCGTGCTGCGCGGCAAGCACCAGATGGCGGTGCTGGGCCTCACCGGCATCGAGTGTTTCAACGCCTGGGTGGAGGAGCTGAAGGAGACCGGTTACCTGCACAATCACGTGCGGATGTGGTTCGCCAGCATCTGGATCTTCACCTTCAAGCTGCCCTGGGCGCTGGGTGCGGAATTCTTCCTGCAGCATCTGAAGGATGCCGATGCGGCGTCGAACACGCTGAGCTGGCGCTGGGTGGCGGGCATCCAGACCATGGGCAAGCACTACGTTGCCAGGCCCGACAATATCGAGAAATACACCGATTACCGCCACAACCCCGAGGGCCAGCTCGATGTCTGCTGCGAGCCGCTGAATGAGCCCGGGCCGCCGCCGCCGGGCAGCCTGCCGCCGGCGGATGCCGCGCGTGGGCGGGTGGCGCTGCTGCTGCATGCCGATGACGTGACCTTCTGGCCGGAGCGATGCGAGGTTGTGGCGCTGGCAGGACTTTTCGTGCCCAGGCCCTGCTCGGCGGTGGCGGGTGAATTCACCACGGCGGCGCTGGAGGATGGGCTGGCCATCGCCGAGGCCAGGCTGGGTGCCCAGGCCGCGCGGTTGACGCCGGGTACGCTGGCGGCCTGGGCCGCGGGGCTGGATGTCGATGCCGTGGTCACCCCCTGGGCGCCGGTGGGCTGGGTGGGCGATGCGCTGGCCGCCGCGGGGGTGCCGCTGCTGCGCGCCCGGCGACCCTGGGACAGCGCCTGCTGGCCGCTCGCCCGCTCCGGCTTCTTTCCGTTCCGGGAGAAGATTCCGCAGATCCTGCGTGAGCTGTCGATGGGTGCCGAAGCCCTTCCACTCTTCGGGAGATAGTTTTTCGATATTGCCGAATTCCCGCGTCGGGCGAGAGGGATCAATCTTCTGCTGACCAACAGGAGATTGACCATGCAGTTCCTACCCTTTCATCGCGGCGAGGTGGCGGCCCAGGAGCGGGCGGGGTTTGGCGGCGGCGTGGCACCCATCCGCGACTTCATGCCGGACCAGCACCGCCAGTTCTTCGGCCTACTGCCGATGTTGCCGCTGGCCACGCTCGATGATGCCGGGGCGCCGGTGGCGACCATTCTGGCCGGGCCGCCCGGCTTCATCGCGAGCCCGGACCGCAACAGCCTGCTGGTCGATGCCAGGCCCGATCCGTCGGACCCGGTGGCCGGGCATTTGCGGGCGGGTGCGGCGCTCGGGCTGCTCGGCATCGACATCACGACCAGGCGGCGCAACCGGGCCAACGGCGTGCTGCGCGGCGTGACAGCGGGCATGCTGGACATCGCCATCACCGAGAGCTTCGGCAATTGCCCGCAATACATCCAGCTGCGCGAGGCGGTGCCGCTGGCGGCGAAGCCTGGCCTGACCATGCTGCCGGCGCTGGACAAGGCGGCCGAGGCGTTGCTGGAGCGGGCGGATACGCTGTTCGTGGCATCCTCGGGCGGGGCGGCGGGCGGGGTCGATATGTCGCATCGCGGCGGCAGGCCGGGCTTCGTGGCCTATGCGGATGGCCGGCTGACGGTGCCGGATTTCCCGGGCAACCGGTATTTCAACACGCTGGGGAATTTCCTGGAGGATCCCCGGGCGGCTGTGCTGGTGCCCGATTTCGGCACCGGCGCGGTGCTGCATCTGGCGGGCCGGGTTGAGGTGCTGTGGGATGCGCGGGGTGTGGTGGAGCGGGCGGAGCGGGCCTGGGTGCTGCATGTCGAGCGGGCCTGGCGCGTAGAAGGGGTGCTGCCCCAGGCCTGGTCGCTGGTTGAGTATTCGCCCACCTCGCTGCGCAGCGGGGTGTTTTTTGAGAACGCAAAAACCACTTGATTTTGTGGGCTTTTTATCCTATTGCACGGCAGTCTACGGCCCGGCTTGGGGCCGTGTCGAACAGCAGGAAAGGCGCGCCCGTGCCGCGCAACCCTTGGCGTGTGGGCAGCGATGAGGGGCCACAATGGCAGGGTCCGAGATTCGGCAATTTGTCCGAAACGCGGTGTTTTGCTTTACGATTGCGGCTTCGGCGGCGCCTGCCGCATGAGCACGGCCCGCCATTCCGGCGGCAGCGCCCCCACCACCCGTGCCAGGGCATAGAGCCGCCGCGGATAGGCAATGCGCAGCTTGCCCGCGGCGATACCGTCCAGCGTGCGGCGCGCCGCCTCATCCGGCGTCATGATCCAGGGCATGGGGAAGGGGTTCGCCTCGGTCATCGGCGTGCGGATGAAGCCCGGGCAGACCGCGTGCATGCGGATCCCGCGTGAGCGTTCGGTGGCATCGCGCGCCTCGGCCCAGCGCTGGATGGCGGATTTGCTGGCGCAATAGGCCGGCGCGCTCGGCCCCGCCACGAAGGCCGCGATGGAGGCGATGACGGCGACATGGCCGCGCCAGCCATCCTCGGCCGGGCTTTGCGCCGCCATGGCGTCGAGCGCCGGCAGCACGGTGTTCAGCACGCCGGTGAGGTTGGTGTCGAAGACATCGCGGGCGGCGGCCGCGGGTTCGGTCGCATCGCCCGTGCCGCTGCCGATGCCGGCATTGGCGATGACGAGATCGAGCCGCCCGGCATCGCCGATCCAGTCCGCCATGGCCCGCGGGTCGCGCACATCGATGACCTGGGGCAGCACCCGGGCGCCGAGCTGGCGGCAGGACAGGGCTGTGGCCTCCAGCCGCGCGGGGTTGCGGCCGGAGAGGTGCAGCACCACGCCCGGCGCGGCGCAGGCCCGCGCCAGCGCATCGCCCAGGCCGGAGGAGGCGCCGGTGATCAGAACGTTATTCGGCGGTCGCGCCATCACGTTCGATCATCAGGCGCCGCGCCTCGGGCGGGATGGGGATGCGGGCACCGGTGCCATTGTCGACGCAGACCAGCACGGCCTGGCATTCGAAGACCGGCTTGCCGTCCTTCAGCACCTGGTAGTCGTGGATGAAGGAGGTGCGGCGCAGGCTGGGCACGCGCAGGCTGAGGGTGACCTCATCGCCATAGGCCAGGGGTGCGAGGTAGCGGGCGGTAAGCTGCGCCACCACCGGCCCCACGGAATTGGGCCGGAAGCTCTGGCCCAGGCTCTCCCAATGGGCCACGCGCATATCCTCGAACATCACGAGGTAGGCGGCGTGGTTGACATGGCCATGCAGGTCGCACTCGGCCCAGCGGATGCGATGCGCCCTGGTGGCCGACCAGCTCATGCCAGCGCGGCCCGGACATGGCCCATGGCGGCGTTGAGATGGGCGGGGTCGAGCCAGCGGAAGACGGCGACGATGCCCTGTTCGGGCTCAACCCAGGTGGTGTTGCCGCCGGCGCCGGAGAAGCAGAAGGCGCGCTCGCTGGCCGCCGGCCATTTCTTCCGGTCGGTGTTGAGCCAGAACAGGAAGCCGTAGAGCGGGTTGAGGGGGCAGGGGGTCGTGCAGGCGGCGATCCACGCCGCGGGCACGAGTTGCCGCCCAGCCCAGGCGCCGCCCTGGGCCGCGAGCATGCCGACCTTTGCCATATCCTGCGCATGGATCGAGACGCCGCCGCCCCAATGGGAGCCGCCCGGCACCGCCTGCATCGGCAAGCCGCCGACCTCGACCCAGGCGTTGGAGTAACCCTCCCAGCGCCAGTCGTCGGAGGCGCCGATGGGGATCATCACGCGGTTGGCGAAGATGTCAGGCAGCGGCTTGCCGAAGACGCGCATGAGGCAGAGCGCCAGGCGGTTCACCCGCACATCATTGTATTCCCAGTAGGTGCCGGGGGCCTGCAGCGTGCGGTTGCCCTTGGCGCCGCCGCCTTCGGTGGCGAGCTGGCGGCCGCGGTCGATGCTGTCGGGCTTGTCGAAGAGCGTGCCCTCCCATTCGGAGGTGTTGGTCAGCAGGTGCCGCCAGGTGATGGGGGCGTTCTGGGCGCTGTCGAAGCCTTCGTCATCGACGAGCTCGCGGACGGGGTGGTCGATATCGGGGATCAGCCCGTCAGCCACGGCGATGCCGGCGAGGATGGCGAGGTAGCTTTTGGCGACCGAAAATGTCTGGTCGATCTGCAGCGTGTCGCCGATTTGTCCGCGCAACTGGCCGTGCTGGTAAATGACGGCGTTGGTGGGCCCGCGCGGCGACATCGGGCCGAGCAGGGCGTTGTGCGGCGGCGGCTCGAAAAAGCCGCTTTCGAGATGGGCGCGAAGGTCGCGGGGCCAGGGGGTTTCATGCGCGGCGATGAAGGCCAGCGCGTCTTGCAGGTTCGGCATGGGAGAAGGTTAGAGCAGGTTCGGCCTGGGTGAAATCGCTGCGGCGGTGAATCTTCCGCGCCGTGGGCGGGCCGAAGGCGCGGGTCTCAAGCCGCCGCGTTGCGCCCCGCCGTACCATTGCCCGGCAACTCGATGCCGATAGCCAGCGTGCTCATGCCCTGGCCACGCTCCAGATTCACCACCACCTTGTCGGGGTCCACCGCCACGTAGCGGGCGACGACGGCGATCAACTCCTGCTGCAGCTTCGGCAGGAAATCCTCCCGCCCGCGACCCACGCGCTCATGCGCCAGAATGATCTGCAGCCGATCCTTGGCGAGCGAGGCGGTGGCGGGTTTCGGCTTCTCCCGCGCGCGGAAAATATCCAACCAGGACATCACGCAGCCCTCCCGCCGAACAACCTGCCGAACAGACCGGCCTTCTTTTTCTCGACCTCCAGGAAGCGATGCGGCCGGTTGTCGCCGAGGAAGCGGCCGACAGCATCTGTATACGCCTGCCCGGCCGGGCTTTCGACATCCATGATCACCGGATTGCCGGTGTTCGACGCCTTGAGCACGCTTTCGCTCTCCGGAATGACGCCCAGCAATGGAATCGCCAGGATTTCCCGGATGTCTTCCAGCTTCAGCATCTCGCCACGTTCCACCCGAACCGGGTCGTAGCGGGTGACGAGGAGATGCTCCTTTACCGGCTCGCGCTGCTCCTCCGCGCGCTTCGAGCGGCTCTGGATCACGCCCAGGATGCGGTCGCTGTCGCGCACCGAGCTGACCTCGGGGTTGGTCACCACGATCGCCTGGTCAGCATAATACAGCGCCAGCAGCGCACCCTTCTCGATCCCGGCAGGGCTGTCGCACAGCACGTAGTCGAACTCCTTCATCAATTCCTCGATGATGGTGCCGACCCCTTCCTTGCTCAGCGCGTCTTTGTCGCGCGTCTGGCTGGCGGGGAGGATGCACAGCCCCTCCACCCGCTTGTCCTTGATCAGCGCCTGGCTGAGCTTGGCCTCGCCATTGATCACATTGACGATGTCGAAGACCACCCGGCGCTCCACACCCATGATCAGGTCGAGATTGCGCAGACCCACATCGAAATCGATCACCACGGTGCGCTTGCCGCGCTGGGCGAGGCCGGTCGCGATGGCGGCCGAGGAGGTGGTCTTGCCCACGCCCCCCTTGCCGGAGGTGACGGTGATGACCTGTGATGCATGTGCCAAGGCTGGGGGGCTCCTATAATTTCTCGAACCGGAGTGCCTCGCCATCGAGGCGCACCTGCACAGGCTTGCCGATCGGCGCGCCTGTCAGGCCCTCGCGCACGGCGTAGAAGCCGGCGATGGCGATCAGCTCAGGGTCGAAATTCAGCGCGAAGACGCGCGCATCGGGGTTCTCGTTGGCGCCGGCAATGGCACGGCCGCGCAACGCGCCATAAACATGGATATTGCCGTCCGCGATCACCTCCGCACCCGGGTTCACGGTGCCGGTGACGATGAGGTCGGCGCCCTCGGCATAGATGCGGCTGCCGGAGCGCACTGGCTGCGTCACCAGCATGGCGTGGCGCCCGCTGCCGCGGAAGTCGGGCTGCGCCACGGGCGGCGGCGCTTCGGCGACCGGGGCGGCCGCCTCGGCCTCACCGGCCGGAGGCCCGCCCGCCGGGCGCAGGGTGGAAAGCCCCGCCGCGGTCGCCGCCTGGCGCATCGCCGGGCTGCCGCCCACCACGCCGATGGGCATGATCTCCAGGCCCCGAAGGCCCGCGATCAGCCCGGCGAAATCCACCTCGGCCGGTGAGACCTGCAGGTCGTCGAGGCTGATCGCGATCGGCGCGAAGCGCAGGAACCCCGGCGCGCGACGAAACTGGTCGCCCAATGCCGGCAGCACGATCTCCGGCCGGCCATCGAGCAGGCGCAACACCAGGAGGTTGAAATTCCCCGCCCGCAGGCGGAAGGCATCGGCGCCGGGCAGCGTATGCGCGTTCGGTTGGGCGGCGGCTGACATGCGGTACAGATGGTCCTTCAGGAAACCGGCTCGTAATCCTTCACCTTAATGGCGCGGATTGCCACGACGATAGCGCGTTTTGCGGTGGATAACGGGGATCATGGGGGCTGACCATTGACTGAGGGCAAAATTTCCGCCCATTCGGCCAGAGCAACAGGATGTGACCATGCCCAACCTCGCCCGCCTCGCCATCCTTGATGACTACCAGGGGGCGGTGCTGGAGCGTGGGCCATGGGACCGGCTGCCGGGACTCGAGAAAACCGTCTTCCGCGATACCATCACCGACCAGGACGCCCTGGCGTCCCGCCTGCTGCCCTTCGACGCGATCCTGGCGATGCGTGAGCGCACCCCCTTCAACCGCGCGCTGATCGAGCGGCTGCCGAACCTGAAACTCCTGATGACCACGGGCGAGCGCAACCGCGGCATCGACGCGACCGCCTGCGCCGAGCGTGGCATCATCTTCTCCGGCACCTCCAGCTTCGGCGCGCCGACGGTGGACATCACCTGGGGCCTGATCCTGAACACCATGCGCGGCTTGGCCGAGCAGGAGGCCAATCTGCGCGCCGGACGCTGGCAGCAGATGCTCGCCGCCGGCCATCTCGGCCGCACCGTCGAGGGCAAGACCCTCGGCGTGGTGGGCCTGGGCAAGCTGGGCAGCCGGGTAGCCCGGGTGGGCGCCGCCTTCGGCATGAAGGTGATCGCCTGGTCGCAGAACCTGACCGCGGAGGCCGCCGCCGCCGCCGGCGCCACGCTGGTGACCAAAGCCGAGCTCTTCGCCCAGGCCGATGTGATCACGCTGCACCTCATCCTTTCCGACCGCTCGCGGGGCATCGTGGGTGCTTCGGAGCTGGCGGCGATGAAGCCCTCCGCCGTCATCGTGAACACCAGCCGCGGCCCGCTGATCGACCAGCCCGCCCTGCTCGCCGCCCTGCATGAGGGGCGGATCGGCGGTGCGGGCATCGATGTCTTTGATATCGAGCCGCTGCCGGCCGACCATCCCATGCTCGCCGCACCCCGCACCGTGCTGCTGCCCCATCTCGGCTATGTGTCAGAGGAGAATTACCGGGCCTATTTCCCCGGTGCCGTCGAGGCCATCGAGGCCTTCCAGGCCGGCCGCCCGATTCGCGTGATCACCTGAGGGGATATCCACATGAACTGGGCCACTGCCTCGCAGGAACAGCGTGACCTCGCCTACAACAACAACACCGCGGTGCCCGACGCGCCGGCGCTGATCGCCGAGCGCCTCGCCGCCTCCGCGCTCATGGTCCCGCCGCTGGCGGGGCTGGCTTTCGGCGAAAGCGAGCGTGAGCAATGGGACCTCTGGCCCGCCGCCGACCCTTCGGCGCCGATCCTGGTCTTCATCCATGGCGGCTACTGGCAGCGCAACCGCCGGCAGGATTTCTGGTGCATGGCCGAGGGCGCCCGCGCCATGGGCTGGGGTTTCGCGCTGAACGGCTATTCCCTAGCGCCCGACGCCACGCTGACGCAGATCACCTGGCAGGTCCACGCCGCGCTGGATTGGCTGAGCAGCCATGGCGCCGCCCATGGCATGGCCGGCCCCATCGTGCTGAGCGGCTGGTCCGCCGGCGGCCACCTCACCGCCATGGGCGCCGAGCATCCGGCGGTGGCGGCGGGCCTGGCGATCTCCGGCATTTTCGAGCTGGGGCCGATCCGCGACACCTATCTCAACGAAAAGCTCAGCCTGACCGATGATGAGATCATGAGCCTCTCCCCCATCCGTCGTCCGCTGGTGCAGAAACCCGTGGCCATCGCCTATGGCAGCGCCGAATTGCCCGAGCTCTGCCGCCAGTCGCGCGATTTCCACGCGGTGCGCGCGGCGGGCCACGCGCCCGGGCCGCTCGTGCCGGTCCCGGCCGCCAACCACTTCACCATCCTCGACACGCTGCGCCGCCCGGATGGCGCGCTGCTGCGCGTGGCCGCAGAATTGCTGCGATGAGCTGGCGCGACTTCTCATCCCTGCGCGCCCGCTATGCCGAGGGCACCTCGCCCGTGGCGGTGGCGCAGGCGGCGCTGGCCCGCATCGAAGCTTTCGCCGACCCGGCACTTTTCATCACGCCCACCGCCCCTGCGGCGCTGCTCGCCCGCGCCGCGGTCCTTTCCGCCGAGGGGCCGCGGGGGCGGCCGCTCTGGGGCATCCCCTTCGTGGTGAAGGACAATATCGACTGCGCGGGGCTGCCCACCACGGCGGGCTGCCCTGACGCCGCCTATACGCCCGGCGAAGACGCCCCCGCCGTCGCCCGCCTGCTGGCCGCGGGCGCGATGCTGCTGGGCAAGGTCAATCTCGACCAGTTCGCCACCGGGCTCGTGGGGGTGCGCAGCCCCTATGGCACGCCGCGCAACGCGCTGTTGCCCGACCATATCCCCGGCGGTTCCTCCAGCGGTTCGGCCACTGCGGTGGCGGCGGGGATCGCCGCCTTCTCGCTGGGCACCGACACCGCGGGCAGCGGCCGCATCCCCGCGGCGGCGCAGGAGCTGATCGGCCTCAAGCCGAGCCTGGGCCTGGTGCCGACGCGCGGCGTGGTGCCGGCCTGCCGCAGCCTCGATTGCGTGAGCATTTTCGCCCATGCCGTGGCCGATGCGGCCGAGGTGCTGTCGGTGATGGCCGGCGTCGATGGCGCCGACCCCTATTCCCGCCCCGCCCCCGCGCATTGGCGGGCGCTGGAGGCGCCAGCGCCCGCCAGCCGCATCGCCGTGCCGCTGGCCGGGCAACTCGTCTTCGACACCGCCGATGACGCCGCCCGCTTCGACGCCGCCATCGCCCGCATGCAGGCCTTGGGCGCGACGATCAGCCGCGTCGACATCGCCCCCCTGCTGGCCGTTGCCCGCCGCCTCTACGAAGGTGCGTGGGTGGCCGAGCGCACTGAGGCGATCCGCGACCGGGTGGAAAACGCGCCGGACACCCTGCACCCCGTCACCCGCGCCATCCTCGAAGGCGGGCTGGCCAAACGCACCGTCGACGCCTTCAGCGATTTCCACGCCGCCGCCCAGGCCCGGCTGCATGCCGCCGGCATTTTCGCCGGCGCCGATGCGCTGCTGCTGCCCACCCATCCCGGCCTGCCGACGCTGGCCGACCTGCAGGCCGCGCCCATCGCCGCCAATTCGCGGCTGGGCACCTACACGAACTTCGTCAATCTCTGCGACCTCGCGGCGCTGGCGGTGCGCAATGGCCGCAGGGCCGATGGCGTGCCGGCGGGCATCACCCTCGTCGGGCCGGCGTTTTCCGAGGCAGGGCTGGCGGCGCTGGGTGCCGCCTTCCTGGGCGAGGCTTTGCCGATGCCCGTGGTCGCGGCGGATGAGATCGCGCTGTTCTGCATCGGCGCCCATATGTCGGGCCTTGGGCTCAACCACCAGGTGCTGCGCCATGGCGGCCGCTTCATCGCCGAGGGCCGGACCACCGCGGAATACCGCCTTTTTGACATGGGCCCACGGCCCGGCATGCTGCGGGTGGCCGAGGGCGGCGTGGCCGTGCTGGGCGAGGTCTGGGCGATTCCCGCGGCCTGCCTCGGACCTTTCCTGGCCGAGATCCCGCCGCCGCTCGGTTTCTCCAGGGTGCGGCTGGAGGATGGCTCCACCCCGCTCGGTTTCATCGCCGAGCATGTTGGCGTGGCAGGCCTGCCCGATATTTCGGCGCTTGGCGGCTGGCGGGCGCATCTCGCGGCGAAATAGGGCTTTCGCCGCCGCGGGGCCTGCCGCACATCGCGGGGCAGAGGAGACCCCGCATGGACGTGAACAACCCCGAGGCCCTGGCCGGGCTGACCGCCGCCTTCGACCGGTATGAGGTGGCGCTGAACACCAATGACGTCCCGGTGCTGGACGAAATTTTTCGGGTGGCACCGGAGACGGTGCGCTACGGTGTGAACGAGCATCTCTATGGCCATGCCGAGATCGCCGCCTTCCGCGCCGGCCGGGCGCCGCAGGCCGAACGCGTGCTGACCCGCACCATCATCACCACCTATGGCCCGGACCACGGCATCGCCTGGACTGAGTTCACCCGCCCGGGCATGGCGCGGGTGGGCCGGCAGACGCAGAGCTGGGTGCGCTTCCCCGGCGAGGGCTGGCGGGTGGTGGCCGCCCATGTCAGCCTTTCCGGCTGAGGCCGGCCACCCTCACAATTCCCCGCGTTGCGGCAGGCCGCGCTGAGCCCTTCCGGCGATCTGGCGCGGCACGCTGCGCCGTGCCAGCCTTGCTTGCATGATCAGTGACATCCTGCGCGGCGCCGGCCTGCCGCCCGGCCTGGCCGACCATGCCCGCCTCAGCGGGGCCGAGCCGGTGCTGCGCTCCTCCTTCCGGGTGGATTGCGCCGCCCAGGCCTCGATCGCCGCCAGCGGCCTGGCCGCCGCCGCGATCCACGCCGCCCGTGGCGCGGCCATGCAGACCGTCAGTGTCGACATGCGCCACGCCGCGGTCGAATTCCGCAGCGAGCGCCACCTCCGGCTGAATGGCGAGGGCCGGGGCGAGGGCTGGGACGCCATTGCCGGTCTCTATCCCACGTGCGACGGTTTTGTTCGTCTGCACACCAATTTCCCGCATCACCGCGCCGGCATCCTGGCCCTGCTGGCCTGCGCGCCGACCCGCGAGGCGGTGGCGACTGAACTGGCCCGGCGCGACAGCGTGGCATTCGAGACCGAGGCCACCGCCGCCGGCCTTTGCGTCTCCGCCTTCCGGACATACGCGCAATGGTTGGCCCATCCGCAATGCGACGCGCTGGCCGCGCAGCCGCTGGTCGCCATCGAGCGCATTGGCGAGGCGCCGCGCATGCCCCTGCCGCCGGCCGCCGCCCGCCCCCTGGCCGGCTTGCGGGTGCTCGACCTCACCCGGGTCATCGCCGGCCCGGTGGCCGGGCGCACGCTGGCCGCGCATGGCGCCGATGTGCTGCACATCACCGCGCCGCATTTGCCCTCCATCCCCACGCTGGTGATGGATACCGGGCGGGGCAAGCGCAATGCCGAACTGGACCTGCGCCATGATGGCGCCCGCTTCGGCCAGCTCCTGGCCGGCGCCGATGCCCTGCTGCGCAGCTATCGGGAGGGTGCCCTGGAAGGCCATGGTTTTTCCGATGCGGCGATGGCGGCGCTTCGCCCGGGCATCGTCATCGGCCATCTCTCGGCCTATGGCGTGGCGGGCCCCTGGGGCGGCAAGCGCGGCTTCGACAGCCTGACCCAGACCAGCACCGGCATCAACGCCGACGAGGCCGCGGCCGCCTGCGAGGCGACGCCGCGCGTGCTGCCCTGCCAGGCGCTGGACCATGCCAGCGGCTATCTCCTGGCCATGGGCGTGATGGCGGCGATGCTGCGCCGGGCGGAGGAGGGCGGCTCCTGGCGGGTGCGGGTCTCGCTGGCGCGCACGGGCCTATGGATCCGCGGCCTGGGACGGGTGGCGGATGGGTTTTCCGTCACCGAACCGACGCAGGACGACATTGCGGATCTGTTGGAAACCCATGCCAGCGGCTTCGGCGCGCTCACCGCGGTGCGCCACGCCGCCATCCTCTCGGCCACGCCGGCGATGGAGGGGGCCGCGATGCCCTTGGGCAGCAGCCCGGCGGAGTGGCAGGGCTGAGCCCTTTCACCGAGGGTGATGACGGTGAAATGGCTCCAGGTCTTTGGTTTCTTCATGGTCCAAGTCGCCCTGGAAAGCCGCAAGGCTTGAAAATGATCCTGCCCCAACGGCATGACGCCTTGACCCGGCATGCGGGATTCCCGCGGTCACGGCGGATGAGATTCGCCGCCTTGGTTGAAGAGGCGAAGCGAATGGCGGTGGTGGCGATCGCCACGATCCCGCGCGCGAACCAGGCGAGATGAAGCGGCACGGTATTGCCATCGTTCGGCGCGCTGGTTCACATCATGATCAGCGATATCGCGCCGGCCGCTGCCACCGGATGTGGATTGCAGCTTGGATTTCTCCCAGACTGCCACCATGCCATCCCCCGGACATCCACCGCTTTCCCTCTGGTTCGACAAACCCCTGCTGACCCAGTTCCTGCCCACCGCCACGCTCACGGCGGGCCACGCCTATCTGCGCCAGGGCCGTGTCCTGCAGGCCGAATTGTCCGGGGATGCCACCGTGCTGGAGGGTACAACACGCGGCTCCCGACCAAAGCCCTACCAGCAATCCATTCGTTTGCAGCAGGACAGCAAGGGGCTGTTCCGCCCCGTCGGCTATTGCACCTGCCCGGTGAGCTTCAACTGCAAGCACGTGGCAGCCGTCCTGCTGTGCCATGCGGAGCAGAAGCCGGCGGGAATGGCGGCGGCGCCCGCCGCGATCACGCCTGCGCGGGCCGAGCCCGTCGTGCCGCCGGCGATCGTCAGCTGGCTGGCCAGCTTTCCCGGCGATTCGAAGGGCAGCGTCCCGGTTCGGCGCGACCAGCTTCTCTACCTGCTCGACCTGAACGAGGCGACACCCCAGCCGGCTTCGCTGACGGTCAACCCCGTCGTTCAGGCGTTGCGGAAGGATGGCGCGGCAGGCGCGGTCCGGCCCTTTCGTTTCCATCAGCTATCCACCTCGGCCCGCTACCTCACACCGGCTGACCGCGCCATTCTCCGTCGCTTGTCGGACATCGCTTATTCGCCGAGGGGGATCGGCGCCGATCCGGATGCGGAAGAATTGCTGCGAAGCATCCTCTCGACCGGCCGGGCGCGCTGGGCCGAGCCCGAGGGGACGAACCTGACAGAGGCCGAGGCGCGCCCGGGGGAATTGTATTGGGCGCTGGGCCCCGATGGCCATCAGCGTGCAGCACTTCGCCTGGGTGAGGGTCTGCGTGGTTTCGGCCTGCCGGCACCGTGGTATCTCGATCCGGAGACCGGTCAGCTTGGCCCCGTCGAATGCGGCATGGCTCCCGCCATGGTGAAGCGGATGCTGGCTGCCCCGCCCCTGCCGCCCGAGGCGGTGGCCCATGTCGCCGCGGCCTTGGCGCGTCTGGCACCAGAGGTTATCAGCCCCTCCGACCCCGGTCCGGCGCAGCCCCTGGGTGGCCCGCCGGAGCGGCGGTTGCTGCTGACCACCCTCAGGCTGGGCTTCGATCTCACCCGGCTCCACCTGTCGCGGGCCACCGAATTGCCGTTGGCGCGGCTGGGCTTCGGTTACGGCCCGCTGACTGTCCCTCCAGGCCGTGATTCCCACCCGCGCAACATGGTGGCGGAAGGCAGGCTTTACCGGCTGACCCGGGATGTCCGGGCGGAATTGGCGGCGGCGGACCACCTCATCGCCGCGGGGTTTGCCCATCTCTCCCACCATCTGACGTCGGGCCTGACTCAGGAGATGCAGGGCAGTTTCGTGTTGCCCCCCCGGGACGCCGATCTTGACTGGATCGAGGTGGTGACAAGCCTGGTGCCGGCCCTGCGTGCCGAGGGGTGGATGGTGACGATTGCCCCTGATTTCCCGATCCGTCTGGCTGAGCCTGAGGGCGACATCGAGGCCCGCCTGCGCGAAGGCTCCGGGATTGACTGGTTCGAGCTGGAATTGGGTGCCGTGGTGGATGGCGAGCGGATCGATCTGCTGCCGCTGCTGCTGCGCCTGATTGCCGGCGGCAAGGGGGCGGCGCTGGTTGAATATCATGATGATGACGAGCCCTTCCTGTTGCCCATGGCCGATGGGCGTCTGCTGACGCTGCCCATGGCGCGGATCCGCCCAATGGTCCTCGCGCTGGCCGAACTCTTCGCCGAAGGCCGGCTGGACGGGAGTGACGAGGAAGGGGTGCGCTTTGCCCGCCAGGACGCCGCCGAGGCCCTGGCCCTGGAAGCCGGTTCGGGGCTGGTCTGGCAGGGTGGCGAGGCATTGCGGGCACTTGGCCGGCAATTGCAGGGCGCCGAGGGCAGCATCCCTCCCGTGGCCCTGCCGGAGGCGTTCCTGGGCCAGCTGCGTCCCTACCAGATGGAGGGCGTGGCCTGGTTGCAATTCCTCCGCGGCGCGGGGCTGGGCGGCGTGCTGGCCGATGACATGGGGCTGGGCAAGACGGTGCAGACCCTGGCGCATCTGGCCATCGAGCAGGCCGCCGGCCGGCTGAGCCAGCCGGCGCTGCTCGTCTGCCCAACCAGCCTGATCCCGAACTGGCGCCGCGAAGCCGCGAGATTTGCGCCGGGGTTGCGGGTGCTGGCGCTGCATGGGCCGGAACGGGCGCAGAATTTCACCAGGATCGCCGAGCACGACCTGGTGCTGACCACCTATTCGCTGCTGGCGCGGGACCAGGCCGTGCTGGCGGCACAGCCCTGGCACATGGTCATCCTGGACGAGGCACAGGCGATCCGGAACCCGAAGGCGGAGACCGCGCGCCAGGCCAGGCAGCTGCAGGCCGGTCAGCGGCTCTGCCTGTCCGGCACGCCGTTGCAGAACCACCTCGGCGAATTGTGGTCGCTGTTCGATTTCCTGGCGCCGGGCTTCCTGGGCTCCGAGGGAATGTTCCGCAGGCAATACCGCACGCCGATCGAGAAGCATGGTGACGCGCGACGCCAGGCCGCGCTGCGTCGCCGGGTGAAGCCCTTCCTGCTGCGCCGGACCAAGGATGAGGTGTTGCAGGATCTGCCGCCGAAGACGGAGATCATGGAGCCCGTCGAGATGGAAGCCGGCCAACGCGCGCTCTACGAGGGCATCCGCATGGCGATGCATGCGAAAATCAAGGCGGCCATCGCGGCGCGTGGCCTGGCCCGGTCCGGCATCGTTATTCTCGATGCGCTGCTGAAATTGCGCCAGGCCTGCTGCGACCCGCGGCTGGTGAAGCTGACGGCCGCGCAAAAGACCAGGGCCGGGTCGGCAAAGCTCGATCGGTTGATGGAATTGCTGCCGGTGCTGCTGGGCGAGGGGCGCCGGGTCCTGGTGTTCTCGCAATTCACATCCATGCTCGCCTTGATCGAGGCGCGGCTGGGTGAGGCGAAAATCGCCCATGTGCTGCTGACCGGCGACACGCGTGACCGCGAGACGCCGGTGCGCCGTTTCCAGGCGGGCGAGGTGCCGGTGTTCCTGATCAGCCTGAAGGCAGGCGGTGTGGGGCTCAACCTGACGGGGGCGGATACCGTCATCCATTATGATCCCTGGTGGAACCCGGCCGCCGAGGACCAGGCCACCGACCGGGCGCATCGGATCGGCCAGGAGCGCCAGGTCTTTGTCCATCGCCTGGTCACGCTGGGCAGCATCGAGGAAAAGATGGAAATTCTGAAGGACCGCAAGCGGGCGCTGGTCGCGACGGTGCTGGAGGCGGAACAGGGCGGCGCGCTTGGGCTGACTGCGGCGGATATCGAGGATCTTTTCGCCGCGGCTTGAGGCTGGGCAGGCATCGCTTGTGAATCGGGTGCGGGCCGGGCTGGCCTATTCGATTCTGCGTGAACAAGGGTCGTATCCCCGCCTTGATGTCGCGTAGCGAGGATGCCCATGCTTCCAACATCGTCTCAATTGATGCGCCGAACATCCATGATCGCCCGAATTATGGCTGCCCATTGATTTGGAGGGCGCAGGAATGCCCATCTGTCGTGCCAGGCGTGTTGGCATCAGACTGTCGACATCGAAACCGCAGCCTTGACCGAAGGCGAGATGCCTACGGAATCGCGACCACCTGGCCCTGGCGTGTCTCGCCAGGCAGGCAAAGCGCTGCGATGGCCGGCGCGACATCGGCCGGGCTGGCCAGCGTCGCCTGGTTCTCGCCGGGATAGGCCGCCCGGCGCAGGCGGGTGCCGACGGGCCCAGGCTCGGCCAGGTTCACCCGGATGGTGGTCTGCGCCACCTCCTCCGCCCAGCACTGCACCAGGTTGCGCTGCCCGGCCTTGGCGGCGCTGTAGAGGCCGAAATAGGCCGAAGGCGCCGCGGCCCGCGCATCCGTCAGCACCACCGCGCGCCCGGCGGGGGCGGCCCGCAGCGGCGGCTCCACGCTGCGGATCAGCCGCCAGGTGGCGGTGAGGTTGATCGCCATCGAGGTGACGAAATCCCGCGGCTCGATATGCGCGACGGGGGTGAGCTTGCCCAGCCAGCCCGCGGCATGGACCAGGATATCCAGCCGGCCGAAGCGCTCGACGATGCTGGGGCCGAGCAGGTCGATCTGCTCGGCACCCTCGATGAGGTCGAGCGGCACGAGGCTGGCGGACCCGCCAATGGCGCGGATCGCGTCATCGGTCTCCTCCAGCCCGCCCTGGGTGCGGCCGGTGATGACGCAATGGGCGCCGAGGCGGGCAAGCTCCACCGCCACCGCGGCGCCGATCCCGCGTGAGGCGCCGGTCACCAGCGCCACGCAACCTTTCAGATCACTCATTGGCCGGGCAGCAGCTCCGGCGTCGTGCGGGCCTGTTCGGCCGGCCAGTCGATCAGCGGGATCGCGTAGTCGCCGGTGAAGCAGGCGTCGCAGAATTGCGGCGAGGCGGTGTCGCGGCCGTTCTGGCCCAGCGCCCGGTACAGCCCGTCCAGCGAGACGAAGGCCAGGCTGTCGACGCCGATGAGATGGGCCATTTCCTCGATATTGTGCTGCGCCGCGAGCAGCTGGCGGCGCGACGGCGTGTCGATGCCGTAGAAGCAGCTATGCGTCGTGGGCGGCGAGGAGATGCGCATATGCACCTCGGCCGCACCGGCCTGGCGGACCATTTCGACGATCTTTTTCGAGGTGGTGCCGCGCACGATGCTGTCATCCACCAGCACAACCCGCTTGCCCTCCAGCATGGCGCGGTTGGCGCTGTGCTTGAGCTTGACACCGAGGTGGCGGATCTGGTCGGTCGGCTCGATGAAGGTGCGGCCGACGTAGTGGTTGCGAATGATGCCCAGCTCATAGGGAACGCCGCATTCGCGGGCATAGCCCATGGCCGCCGGCACGCCGCTGTCGGGCACGGGCACGACGACATCGGCGGGCACATGGCTCTCACGCGCGAGCTGGGCGCCAATGAGCTTGCGGGTCTCATAGACGCCGGTGCCCTCGACCACCGAATCGGGTCGGGCGAAGTAGATGTATTCGAAGATGCAGAAACGGCTGGCCGTTTTGGCGAACGGCTTGATCGAGCGCAGGCCGGTGTCGTCGATCACCACCAGCTCGCCCGGCTCGATGTCGCGGACGAATTCGGCGCCAACGATGTCCAATGCGCAGGTCTCGCTTGCCAGGATCCAGCTCGGCTTATCCCCTGCATTGGGCATGCTGCCGAGCACCAGCGGGCGCACGCCCAGGGGGTCCCGCGCGCCGATCAGGGCGCCATCATGCAGCGCCACCAGCGAATAGGCGCCCTGCACCTGCTTCAAGGCGTCGATCAGCCGGTCTATCACGTTGGTGTAGAGGCTGATGGCGATGAGGTGGATGAACACCTCCGAATCGGTGCTGGACTGGAACAGGCAGCCGCGCTTGACCAGCGCGCGGCGCAGCACCTGGGCATTGGTGAGGTTGCCGTTGTGGCCGACGGCGAAGCCGCCGAACTCGAAATCGGCATAGAGCGGCTGGACATTGCGCAGCGCCGTCTCGCCGGTGGTGGCATAGCGGTTGTGGCCGCAGGCGGCGCGGCCCTTCAGCCCCGCCATGACCTTGGCATCGCCGAAGATGTCGCCGACCAGCCCCAACCCCCGATGGGTGTGGAACACGCCCGCTTCGGAGAGCGAGACGATGCCCGAAGCCTCCTGCCCGCGATGCTGCAGGGCATGCAGGCCGAGCGCCACCAGCGCCGCCGCATCGGCATGATTCCAGACGCCGAAGACGCCGCATTCCTCGTGGAATTTGTCGTCCTCATGGGGATTGGTCGTGAGGGTCATGCGATCCTTCGGGCCAAGGGCGTGGCCATGTCATCCAGATGTCGCATAGCACCGGCGCGTTTGGGATTCACGGGGGGCGATGCGGCCCCTATGTGCGACTGCCGACACGCGGACGCAACAGTTCTTCCTGCGTCGGCACCCGTGGTTCGGGTGGGGTTGCTATGCGCGGGCGGTATTCGGACGGCAAAAGTGCCGCCACCGACTGCGCGCCGGCCACCACGCTGGGCAGGCCACGGGCCTGCAGAACAGCCTCCGGCCAGCGCTCGGTGGCGGGCAGGAAGAGACCGCCGATGATATAGGCCAGCACCACAAGAAAGGCGCCGCGCGCCAGGCCGAAGACGGCGCCCAGCGAGCGGTCCACGCCGCCCAGCGCGCTGTCCTCCACCCGGTTCGCCACTGCGTTCACCAACAGCGTCAGCGCGACGAGCACGGCAAGGAAGACGCTGCCCACCGCCAGCCCATCGGCCAGCCAGGCCGGCTCGACAAAGCCTTCGAAGAACGGCTTGGCAACAGGGCGCATGGCGAAGGCCGCGATCACCGCGCCGATCCAGGCCGCGATTCCCAGCACCTCGCGCACGAAGCCGCGCCAGAATGCCATGACGCCCGAGGCCACGAGAACGGCCAAGGCGACCCCATCAACCCACGTCATATCCAAAAGCCCCCGAATTGGCGCGCCGCCCTATAGCCCCTGCCGCTGCGGGCGGGAAGGCACGCCCCATACCCCTGCGCCCGCGGCATCGCGCGCGGGGGATGTGCGATGCCCAGCGCCGGATGAGGGGCCCGGGGCGGGGCGCTACCGGCCGAAGGTGTCGCGGATGTCGCGCCGCCAGCGCTTGAGGGCCGGAGCCACAAAGCCCAGCCTCACAACATATCGCGCGGGTGAGGTCCGGTTCATGCCCCCATGGACCGCTGCTGCGACCGCCGGGTCAGGGCCGAGCGCGCTATGCCCGGGGCGGTAGATCGCGGTGGTGCCCTGCCGTTCGAAGCGCGGGTCCGGCACCAGGCCGGCTTGCGCCGCCAGCAGATCGAGCGTGGCCGGCACGAAGCCATGGACATGGGCGAAATGCAGGCGCTCGAAGGCCGGCTTGGCGGAGGGGCCCATATCCGGGACCGAGAGGTACACCACCCCATCGGGCGTCAGCGCCGCGACCAAGCGGCGCAACACGCCGAGCGGGTCGCGCAGATGCTCGAAGACATGGTGGCTGGTGATGGCGTCGAACGGCCCGGCATGATCGGGCAGCGCGTCCAGCACCTCCACGCCATGGGTGGCCCGGGCATGGCTGGCATAGGCCTCGCCGGGTTCGACGCCCAGCATGCTCCAGCCGGCGCGCTGGCCCTCGGCCAGGAACTCGCCGCTGCCGCTGCCGTAATCCAGCACCCTGGCGGCGGCTGGCAGGTCGAGCATCGCGCGGCGGCGGGCCGCCTCGGCCGTGCTGCGGTTGATGTGGCGGCGCGGTGGCTTGCCGCCGACGAGTTGGTAATCCAGCCGGTAGAGGCTGCGATAGTAATCGCCCAATTCGGCGTCGCTGGGCATCGGGTCGGTGCGGATCAGGCCGCAATTCGCGCAAACCACGCTGGTGAGCCGCTTCAGGCGGCGATCATGGCTGGCCAGCGGCAGGGTGGCTGTGGCCCCACAAAGCGAGCAGCCCATCCTGGTGCCGGTATAGGGATAAGGCACCACGGGAAGCAGCCACCGGAGTGGCAGGGACTGACTATTCATAAAAAATATGTAATCTTTTGCTGTGCCCGGGTCAATCACGCAGCAATTGCAGCAGGCCGCGCAATGTCTCAGGCGGCAGGTCGCGCATCCGGGCGGCCAGGCGGTTGGCCAGTTCCGTCGCCTCAGGCGTCAGGCCCGCCGTGTCGATGGTCACCCGGGGGTGGGAGAGCTGGGCGAGGCGGGAGAGCTCATCCGCCTCATCCCAGATCAGGCCGAAGAATTCGCAGACCTGGTGGATCAGCCCGGCCGAGGGGCGGCCGCGATGGCCGTTCTCCAGCGCCGAGAGATAGGCCGAGGAGAGCTGCATGGCCTCCGCCATTTGCCCCAGCGTGACGCCTCGTGCCTTGCGCAGCGCCCGCAGCCTGGCGCCGAACGGCGTCATGCCCGCGCCCGCCGCAGCAGAATGTGAACCGAGCCGGTATTGGCCCGGTGCGGATGCGCCACCGCCAGCACATGGCCACGTAGCCCGGGGGCGTTGAGCCAATGCGGCAATTCACGCCGCAGCACACCGCCCTCGGTGCCGCCTTTACCCCCGCCCTTGCCGGTGATGACGCAGACGCAGCGCAGCCCATCGGCCACGGCGCCGGCCATGAAGGACTGGAAAACGCCATGCGCCTCCTGCGCGAAGCGGCCATGCAGGTCGAGCGTGCGCTCGGGGCGGAGGCGGCCCCGCCGAAGCTCCTTCCAGCGCCGCGCATCCAGCCCCGCCGGCTGGGTGCCGACCGCGACGGGCTGGGGTGCGGCGGGGCGCCGTGGCGGTGGCTCGGGCGCCACCAAGGGCGCGGGCGGCGGGGTGATGGTGGGTGCCAATGGCGCGACCGGCAGGGCGCGGCCCGGCAGCGGCTTGATATGGCGCGCGAAGGCGGCCCAGAGGCTGCGATCCTGCTCCGAGAGGGGGCGGCTGCGGCGCACCTATTGCGTGTCATCCAGCAGGAAGACGTGCAGGCGGCGCGGGCCATGCGCGCCGAGTTCCAGCGTCTGCTCGATATCGGCGCTGCGGCTCGGCCCGGTCACCAGCATCACGTTGCGCGGCATGAAGCCGCCGGTACGGCTGTCCTGGTTCTCGGCTCGCAGCAGGTCCCAGGCCTCCTCATAGGCGCCGACGACGCGGCTGGCGCGCAGCAGCACCATCGCCGTGTCGGGCAGCAGGTTGAGCGTGGTGGGGCGTGTGGGGTGGCTGGGCAGCATGAGTGTGCCTGTCTCGGCGATGCCGGCGAAGCCGTGCGTGAGCGAGGCCTGGTCCTGCGCCTGGCCGGGCCGGGCCTCGGTGCGCAGCATGGGGCGGTCCTGCCAGGGCAGGCCGGTCAGCTCGGGGTGCGGCGCGATGGCGAGCTGGGGCGGCAGGTTCTGGGTGGCGAGGTATTCCGCGACGGCGGCGGGCACCTCCTCCAGCCGGGTCAGGCGCGTGACGGTGGCGAATTCCTTTTCGAGATTCGCCACGAAGAGGGCGATCTGGCCGGCATGCGGCAGGCGCGAGCGGGCGGGGATGAGCTGGCGCGGCGGGCGGGCCATGCGGGCGCGCAGCATGGCCTGCTGGTCCTCGGGGAGCGCGCCCCGGCGCAGGCCCCGGCGGATGCCGGAGAGGATGGCGTCGCGGCTCATTGGCGCTTGCTCTTCGCATATTGGGCCATGAAGGTGCCGCCCGCCTGGGGCACCGGCAGGTCCCGCCCCGCGGTCCAGCCGCCGGCCAGTGGCAGGGAGGCGAAACTGCCCTTCTTGCGCCCCAGCAGCTTCAGGGCGCGCACGGCGAGGCCGGTGGCGGCGCGATACACCTCCGGCCGTTTCGCCAGCCACGCCCAGAGCCCCATGGCGGACCGGGTGGTGGCCGGCGAGAGATGGCGTTCGAATTCCCGTTCCCGCCAATGCCGCATCATCTTCGGCAGTGGGATTTTCACCGGGCAGACGCTTTCGCAGCGGCCACAGAAGCTGCTGGCATTGGGCAGATGCCCGGCCTTGTCGACGCCGATCAGCGTGGGCGTCAGCACCGAGCCCATGGGGCCGGGATAGACCCAGCCATAGGAATGCCCGCCGACGGCGCCATAGACCGGGCAATGGTTCATGCAGGCGGCGCAGCGGATGCAGCGCAGCATCTCCTGATACTCGGTGCCCAGCATGTTGGAGCGGCCGCCATCGAGCAGCACCACATGGTATTCCTGCGGCCCGTCCAAATCGGCATCGCGCCGCGCGCCGGTGGAGAAGGTGGTGTAGACGGAGAAATCCTGGCCGGTGGCCGAGCGAGCGAGGAGGCGCAGCATCGAGGTCGCATCCTCCAGCGTCGGCACCATTTTCTCGATGGAGGCCAGCGCGATGTGCACGCGCGGCAGGGTCTGCGTCAGGTCGCCATTGCCCTCATTGGTGACGATGACCGACGAGCCGGTCTCGGCGATCAGGAAATTCGCGCCGGTGATGCCGACATCGGCGGTGAGAAATTTTTGCCGCAGGCGGGCGCGGGCCTCGGTCATGATGTCGCGGCGTTCGGAGAAGACGCGATCGGCCGGCAGATCGGTGTGGACACGCCGGAATGTCTCTTCCCAATCCTCGCGATTGAGGTGGAAGGCGGGGGCGATGATGTGGCTCGGCCCCTCGTCGCGGATCTGCAAAATGTATTCGCCGAGGTCGGTCTCGACGGGGGCGATGTTGTGCTTTTCCAGGTGTTCGTTGATGCCCAGCTCCTCGCTGATCATCGACTTGCCCTTGGTGACGGTTTTCGCGCCGGCCTTCTGGCAGATGGCCAGCACGGCGGCGCGGGCCTCATCGGCGGTGCTGCACCAATGGACCTGGCCGCCGGCCTTTTCGACCTTCGCCGCGAATTCCTCGAGGTAGAAATCCAGGTTGGCCAGGGTGTGGTTCTTGATGTCGCGGCCGATGTCGCGCAGCGCCTCGAATTCCGGCAGGCCGGCGACGGCGGCGGCGCGCTTGACCTGGAAGCCCTGTTTGGCGCGGCCCAGCGCCTTTTGCAGGCCTGGGTCGACCAGCGCCTCGGAAGCGCGCTGCTTGAATTCGGGGGAGTGGATCTGCATGGATAACAAGGTAGCGCGGCCGGCCGCGCGGCGGTAGCGTCGCCGGAAAAGGAACACCGCCATGGAATTCCCCCGCCGCACCGCCCTGGCAGCCACCCTGGCCGCCAGCACTGCCCGCGCCCAGACGCCGCCCATCCGCCTGGGCGTGCTCACCGACATGTCCGGCCCTTATGCCGGCAATACCGGCCCGGGCAGCGTGATGGGCGTGCGTCTCGCCATCGAGGATTTCATCCGGGAGAACCCCGGCATCAGGGTGGAGATGGTGGTGGCGGACCCGCAGAACCGGGTGGATACCGGGTTGCAGATCGCCCGCTCCTGGTTCGACCGCGAGGGTGTCGATGCCATCATCGATGTGCCGACCTCGGCCATCGCGCTGGGGCTGATCGAGATCGTGCGGGAGAAGAACAAGGTGGCGCTGATCACCGCCGCCGCCGCCTCGGACCTTTCGGGCCGGGCCTGTTCACCCAACCACGTGCATTGGGTCTACGACACCTGGGCGATGGCGCACACGGTGGGCACGGCCACGGTGCAGGAGGGGGGCGACACCTGGTATTTCCTCACCGCCGATTATGCGTTTGGTCATGCGATCGAGCGCGACACCGGCGCCTTCGTGATGGCGGCCGGTGGGCGGGTGCTGGGCTCGGCCAGGCATCCCTTTCCGGGGACGACGGATTTTTCCTCGTTTCTGCTCCAGGCCCAGGCCTCGCGCGCCAAGGTGCTGGGGCTGGCCAATGCCGGCACGGATGCGGTGAACAGCATCAAGCAGGCGGCGGAATTCGGCCTGACGCGGCAGGGCGGCATGCGCATCGCGGCGATGCTCACGCAGATCAACGATTTGCATGCGCTGGGGCTGCAGGCCGGACAGAACCTGCTGCTCACCGAGAGTTTCTATTGGGACATGAATGACGGCACCCGCGCCTTCGCCGCCCGCTTCGCGCGGGAATTGCGCGGCCAGCATCCGGGCATGATCCATGCCGGCGGCTATTCGGCGGCGATGCATTATTTGAAGGCCGCGGCCTCGCTGGGGGTGCCGGCCGCGCGGGCGGATGGCGCGGCGGCGATCCGCCGGATGAAGGAGATGCCGACGAATGACCCGCTCTTCGGCCAGGGCATGGTGCGGGCGGATGGGCGAAAAATCCACCCCATGCATCTCTTCCTGGTGAAGAGCCCGGCGGAAAGCCGTGGGCCGTGGGATTACTTCAAGCTGCTGCGCAGCCTGCCGGCGGCGGAGAGTTTCCGCCCCATGGCCGAAGGCGGCTGCCCGCTCCTTCGCTGAGGCTTGCGCCCCGGGGGTGGAGGCGTATTTTCGCCGCCTCACCCCGGGGCCTGCCGCCATGAATCAGATTTCGCGTCCGAACAACCTCGAAGCGTTCTGGATGCCCTATTCCGACAACAAGTATTTCAAGGAATCTCCGAGATTGCTCGCCCGTGCGGAGGGCATGCATTACTATACGCCGGAGGGGCGCGAGGTGCTCGACGGCACGGCTGGGCTGTGGTGCTCCAACGCGGGCCACGGGCGGCGCGAGATCATCGAGGCGATCCAGAAGCAGGCGGAGATTCTGGATTTCGCGCCGACCTTTCAGCTCGGCCATCCCATCGCCTTCGAATGCGCCGCACGCCTGGCCGAGATCACGCCGCCGGGCATGGACCGCGTCTTCTTCACCAATTCCGGCAGCGAGAGCGCGGATACCGCGATCAAGATCGCGCTGGCCTATCAGAAGGCCCGCGGCCAGGCGCAGCGGGTGCGGCTGGTGGGGCGTGAGCGTGGCTATCACGGCGTCGGCTTCGGCGGCATGTCGGTGGGTGGCATCGGCGGCAATCGCAAGCAGTTCGGGGCGATGCTGCCCTATGTCGACCATCTGCCGCACACCCATGACCTGGCGGCCAACGCGTTTTCGCGCGGCACGCCGGCGCATGGCGCGCATCTGGCGGATCAGCTGGAAAACCTGGTCGCGCTGCATGGCGACACCATCGCCGCGGTGATGGTGGAGCCCATCGCCGGCTCCACCGGCGTGCTGGTGCCGCCGGTGGGCTATCTGGAGCGGCTGCGCGAGCTCTGCACCAAGCATGGCATCCTGCTGATCTATGATGAGGTGATCACCGGTTTCGGCCGCATCGGCAAGGATTTCGGCACCGAGCGCCTGGGCGTGCAGGCCGATATCATGACCATGGCCAAGGGGCTGACCAATGCCGCCGTGCCGATGGGTGCGGTGGCCGTCCACAACGACATCTACGATGCCATCGTGAACGGCGTGGAGAACGGCATCGAGCTGTTCCATGGCTATACCTATTCCGGCCATCCGCTGGCTGCGGCGGCAGCGATCGCGTCCATGAACATCCACCGCAACGAGGACCTGCCGGGCCGTGCGCTGGCCATCGAGGATTATTTTGCGGACGGCGCGCATTCGCTGCGCGGGCTGCCCAATGTCATCGATATCCGCAATTTCGGCCTGATCGCCGGCATTGAGCTGACGCCCAGGCCGGGCAAACCGGGCCATCGCGCCATGGATATCTTCCGCCGGTGCTTCGATGACGGGCTGCTGATCCGCGTGACCGGGGACATCATCGCGCTGTCGCCGCCGCTGATCATCGAGAACGGGCATGTGGATCGGATCTTCAACGTGCTGGGCGAGGCTATTCAGGCGGAGGCGGCCTGATACCGACCCCCGCTGATCGGCGCCCATAGGCCCAATTGCGCCGATGGCCCTGATGGGCCATCGCTGATCAACTGGCGTGGCACGGGTTACTGATCATCCGCCACTCAGCCGCTGCTCGATCACCCTGCCCTGAAAGCGGGTGATGCCCCTCTCCCAACCCCAGCCGATCATGATGGGTTCATCCGCGCCGGTCAGCACAACCCGTTCGCGTGCGGCCGGCAGGGCAGCCTCCAACGCGGCGCGGCCGGGGCCGTCCAACACCAGCAAAGCGGGGGTGAAGCGCAGCTTCAACGTGTCCAGCCCGAAGAGATCGGGCGGCAGCAGGGGCACGAAGGCCGCATCCACATCATCGAGCGCGGTGCCATAGCCCCGCAGCCCGGCGAAGCGGCGGGCCATGTTGAAGGCATCGGGGTCGGCCAGGATATCGGGCAGGCTGAAACCCAGCGTGAGCAGCGGCCGCATCGCGCTCGGCAGCATGGCGTCCAGCCGCAGGAATTCCTCCTCGGCCAGCGAGGCCGGCAGCAGCGGCAGGCCGCGTGCGGTAAAGCCGCGCAGCTCCTCCGGCCGGGCCCATTGCGCCAGCGCCCGCTTGTCCAGCCGCGAGCGCAGGCGGCGGCGCAACCAGGGCGTGGGCTGCAGGTCCTGATGCGGCAGCAGCGCGGCCTCAAGATCCGCCTCGGCCAGGCGCTGCTCCCGCCAGAGCGGCTGGGGACCGGGGCTGCCATCGGCCAGCGCGCAAATGGTCTGCCAGCGGTGGTGAACGGCCAGGTCGGCGCGCGACAGCGCAGCCTCGGCGGCCAGGATATCGGCGGCAAGCGCGGGCTTGCCGGCGCGAGGATTGGCCGCCGGCGCCTGCACCCAGGCGCGAATCGCGGGCGTGGGTCGATGCTCCGCGCCCATGCCCAGCGCGCATTCCACCACCGCCAGCAGGGCTGCGGCTTGCTGCGGCAGGCGCAGCTCCTGCGCGATCGCCGCGGTTTCCTCCTCGTCGCCCAGCAGCTTCAGCATGGTGGCGTGGACGAGTTCCAGATGCTCGCCCGGCGGGGGAGACACGGCGACGAGATCGCCCGAGGGCAGGTCGAACAGCCTGGCGCGGGTGGGGCGCAGCAGCGGCAGCAGGGCCTCGCGCAGCAGGCGCTGGTGGTGCATCCGGTTGCGGCCGATGGGCAGGGCGGAGAGCTTGAGATGCAGCACCCGGCGCTCCACCCCGGTCGAAGCGCTCTCGCGGGCGAGGGCGGCCAGGGCCAGGGCCTCGCGATGGGCGGGCTGTGGCCGGTGGCTGGGGGGGGCAAGCGCGTTCATGCGGCGATCCGGCTGCAGACGGCGGTGCCCCTGGCCATGACGAAGCCGAGCGCGGTGCGCCCCTCGCAACCCGTCATCACCAGCCTGTCCGGCATCGGCCAGCTCACCTCGGTGGCCATGGGGCTGAATTCGGCGAAGAACAATCGGCCGGGCAGGCGTTCCGGCGTGGCCAGATGGGCGATGGCGGGATGCAGCCCGCTCCAGGCGAGTTGCCAGCCATGCCCCGCTGCCAGGGCCGACCATGCGCTGGCCTGGGCAATGGCCGCCAGCGGCAGGACGAGGGCATGGCCCTCACCCGCCGGCGCCGCGGGCAGGCTGGCCGGCGGAGGCATCCAGGGCATGTCGAGCAGCAGCGGCAGGTGGCGCTTGCGCGAAGCGGGCCAGGCCCCCCCCGCTTCCGCCCGTTTGAGCAGCCGCATGGCGAGCAGGCCCGCGGCATAACCCTGCCAGTCCGGTTCGGCAGGGCAGGGCAGGGCAGGGCTGTCGATCATCCAGCGCTGCGCCAGCACGGCGGGGCTGCCGGCCTGCATGCGCCAGATGGTGGCCATGGCATGGCCGCTTTCGGCCGACAGGGCGCCCGCACGCTCCTCAATCCCGGCGATGCCAGGGAGGGAAATGGCGTGGGGTGGCATAAAGGCTTCATCGGCATCCATGGTTTCCTCGACCACGCCGACCTCGGCCGGGAAGACCAGCAGGCGGCTGGGCCAGCCCATGCCCTCGCACAAGGCCAGGGCGCGGCGCGCCGCGCCCGCTGTGGTGCCCAGCAGCCACAGCCCGCCCTGGCGCGGCCGCCAGACCATGCCGCCACCGGCACGCGCCGCCTCCTCCAGCAGGTAGGCGGCCATGTGGGGCGGTCCGGTCACTGCCAGTTCAATGCCGGCGGAGTCGCTGGATTGGCAGCACCGCAGGATCTCGTTCAGCCCGGCGGACCGCCGCGGCGCCGAGCTGGACTCCCCGACCGCCTGGGGCACCCCGATTGCAGGGTGGGGTACCACAGGCATGCGCATCTGCTGCTGTATTGGCTGCATCAAAACTCCAATCTGTGGCACGGAGTTTGCGCGTGGAAAGGTTAAGGGAGGCTTCGTAATCGGCATGCGAAAGAGAGTTCATCGCCAATCGACCTGACGCTGGCTTTCTTCTCATTGTCATGTTCTGCTAGATGAATTGCGGTGACAGGGCCGCGCCAAAGAAAGACCTGATGCCGAAATCACCATCCCAGCCCGCGAAGACCCCGAGCAGCCTGGTCGCTGCGGTGCGCCAGTTGCGGCGTGGCACCGTGCTTGTGGTGGGCGACGTGATGCTAGACCGCTACGTCTATGGTCGCGTCACCCGCGTCAGTCCCGAGGCGCCGGTGCCCGTGCTGGCGGTGGAGCGCGAGTTGGCCCTGCCCGGCGGCGCGGGCAATGTTGTGCGCAACCTCACCGCGCTGGGCGCCGCCGTGGCTTTCGTCTCTGTGGTGGGGGATGACCAGCCGGGCAGCGACCTCACCGGCCTCATCGGCGGCCAGCCGCGGGTGGAACCCTGGTTGCTGGTGCAGGGCGGCCGCGCCACCACGACCAAGACCCGCTTCGTCGCCGCTGGCCAGCATCTGATGCGGGCGGATCATGAGCAGGCCGCGCCCATCCATCCCCGCCTGGCCGACCGGCTGGTGCGCATCGCCACCGACGCGGTGGCCGCCACCTCCGTCGTGGTGCTGAGCGACTATCAGAAGGGCGTGCTCTCCGGCGATGTCGCGCCGCGCATCATCGCAGCCGCCCGTGCCGCAGGCCGACGCGTGGTGGTCGAGCCCAAGGGCGGCGCGCTCTCGCGCTTCGCCGGTGCCGACCTGATCGTGCCCGAGGCCGAGGAACTGGCCGCCGCCACCGGCCTGCCCGTGACCACCGAGGCTGAGCTGGCCGCCGCCTGCATCGCATTGAAGCGCGACCTCAAACTTGGCGCCGTGCTGGTGCCGCGCGGCCCCGATGGCCTGACCCTGGTTCACGGCCGTGACGAGGTTCTGCATGTCCGGGCCGAGGCCTCCGACCAGCACGACCCCGCCGGCGCCTCCGATGCCGTGGTGGCCGTGCTGGCCGCCAGCCTGGCAGCGGGGCTGAAACTGGTGACGGCGGCGGAGCTGGCGGCGGTGGCCATCACCATCGTCACCCGCAAGGCCGGCATCGCCGTGGTCCGCGACGACGAGCTGATCGAGGCGCTGACGCCCGGGCTCAACGCCAAGCGCAAGCTGGTCACCGTGGCCTATGCGTCGGAGATGGTGGAGCGCTGGCGGCATCGCGGCTGGCGCATCGGCCTGCTGCACCTCGCCGAGAGCGGCGGTGAGGCCTGGACCCCGCAGTTGATGGAGCAGGCCCGCGGCTGGTGCGATCGGCTGCTGGTCGCGGTCTGCGGTGACGGCGCCACCCATATGGCGGATTGGCCGGCGGTGGACCTGCTGGCGGAATGCAATGGCCAGAGCAACGAGGCGCTGCTGCGGCTCTTCCGCCCCGATATCCTGGTGCATGGGCCCGCCGCGGTGCCGCTCGGCCTTGATGACGAGAACCTGCTGGCGGAGTGGGGCGGCAGGCTGTGCCGGCCGGTGCGGGCCCAGGCCGCGGAGTAGTGCCCAACCTGCAACATCCGGGCTGAAACAATTGAAACACAGGCTGGGGTTTTGGTGAGGCTGAACTGAAACACAGGCCGGCCATGCTGGGCGGAGCCATCCCGAAAGGACTCCCCATGCAGCCCGACGCCATCGCCCTGGTGCGCGACAGCTTCGCCCAGGTGAAACCCATCGCCACCCAGGCCGCGGGCCTGTTCTACCAGCGCCTGTTCGAGATCGACCCCTCCACCCCTGAGTTGTTCCGCCACACCGACATGGCCGAGCAGGGCGCCAAGCTGATGGCCACGCTGGGCTTCGTGACCGCGGGCCTCGACCGGCTGGACCAGCTGGTGCCCGCGGCCCAGGGGTTGGCGCGGCGCCATGTCGGCTATGGCGTCACCGCCACACAGTACGACACGGTGGGCGAGGCATTGCTCTGGACCCTGGAGCAGGGGTTGGGCGAGGCCTTCACCCCGGCGGTGAAGGAGGCCTGGATTGAGGCCTATGCGATGCTGGCCGGCGTGATGCTCGCCGCTGCCGGGCAGGCCCGCGCGGCCTGAGAGTTTGTGGAAGAATGCCCGCCAGCGCCAGTATTGCCGGGGAAAGCCCAATCATATCAGCGGGCAATCTTTCGCAAGTTCGATTGCTTCACAAACGCTGAGCGCTGGACGCGGCGGGGCCGGGGCTGATACGCCAGGGGTATGACCGATGCCCGCCCGCCGCTCTGGCGCGACCGACGTTTCCTCGTGCTGCTCATGCTGGGGTTTTCCGCCGGCGTGCCGCTGCCGCTCACCGGCTTCGTCCTGCGGCAGTGGTTTTCCGAGAGCGGGATGTCGCTGGCCGCCATCGGCTTCACCGCCTGGATCGGCCTGTCCTATTCGTTCAAGTTCCTTTGGGCGCCGCTGCTCGACCAGCTCAGGCCGCCGGTGCTGGCGGGGCTGGGCCATCGGCGGGGCTGGCTGGCCACGATCATTCCGCTGCTGATGCTGGCGATCCTGGCGCTGGGACGTTTCGACCCGGCGGTGGCACCCGAAACCGTCGTGGCGATCGCCGTGCTGGTGGCCTTCCTCTCGGCCAGCCAGGACATCGTGGTGGATGCCTATCGAATCGAGATTCTGGAGGAACCCGAACAGGGCTTCGGCCTGGCCGCCTATGTCTGGGGCTATCGCGGCGCGCTGCTGGCGGCCAATGCCGGCGGGCTGGCGCTGGTGGGTGTGCTGGGCTGGGGCGGGATGTTCGCCTATTGCGCCGTGCTGTTGAGCCTGGGGCTGCTGGCGGTGGCCATCGGGCCTGAAGTGCCGCGCGCCGAACGCCCGGCCCGCGGCTGGGCCGCGCGGCTGCGCGAGGGCGTGGTGGACCCCTTTGCCGACCTGATGCGCCGGCCGCATTGGGCGATGATCCTGGCCTTCATCGCATTGTTCAAGCTGGGCGAGGCGCTGGCCGGCATCATGACCGCGCCATTCTACCGGGAGCTGGGTTTTTCGCGCGAGGTGGTGGGCGGGATTTCCGGCGGCTTCGGGCTTTTCGCGGTGCTGGCGGGGGCGCTGGCGGGCGGCTGGCTGGTGGCGCGCATCGGCACCGGCCGCGCATTGGTGCTGACCGGGCTGACGCAGATGCTGTCGAACCTGATGTACCTGGTTTTGCTGCAATTCCCGGGTTCGGTGCCGATGCTGACCCTGCAGGTCGGGGTGGAGAACTTCACCGACGGCCTGGCCGACGCGGCCTTCCTGACCTACCTGTCCAGCCTGACGGCGCGCAGTTTCACCGCGACGCAGTATGCGCTGCTGAGCTCGCTGGCCTCGGTGCCGCTGCGCACGCTGGGCGGGACATCGGGGCTGCTGGCGGCGGGCCTGGGTTGGGGGTGGTTCTTTGCGCTGACCACGGCGGCGGCGCTGCCGGCGCTGTGCCTGATGCTGTGGCTGCTGCGGCGGATGCCGCCGGCGGAGGGCGATGCCGACGGCTCCAGGGCAGGGGCTGCGCGGGCAAATTTTCACGCAAATGGCTGACCGTTTGCTTGCTCATGGCGCAACGGCAGTCCAGGTGTCGCGTGGCCTGGTTGGTGAGCGGGGCGCTACAGCGCCCCGCCGCGGCGCCCCGCCATCGCCCCGAGCCGCAGCCGCAGCGCGTTCAGCTTGATGAACCCCTGGGCGTCGAACTGGCCATAGGCGCCCTGGTCATCCTCGAAGGTCACATGCTTCGTCGAGTAGGGGCTGTGCGGCGATTGGCGGCCGGTAACGATGACATTGCCCTTGTAGAGCTTCATGCGCACCGTGCGCTCGACCGAGGCCTGCGAGATATCAATCAGCGCCTGCCACATCCGCCGCATCGGGTTGAACCAGAAGCCGTCATAGATGCACTCCGCATAACGCGGCAGGAGAGAATCCTTCAGGTGGGCGGCCTCGTGGTCGAGCGTGATGCGCAGCGCGATCAAGGCCGCAGGGGGACGCCCAACGCGCCGGCCGGCGCGGCCCTTATTCGCGCATAAGCGGCGGAAGGCCGCGCGCGCGTCGGGCCGCGATGAAGGCAGCGCGCGCTTCGGGTCCGACCTCGGTGTTCCTCAGGTCCAGGCTCTGCAGGGCGATGAGGCGGGCGAGCGGCGCCAGATCGGTGACCGAGGTGCTTACAAGGCTCAGGCTCTGCAGCGCGGTGAGGCGGGCGAGCGGCGCCAGATCGAAGACCCGGGTATACGTCAGGTCCAGACTCTGCAGGGCGTTGAGGCTGGCGAGCGGCGCCAGATCGGTGACCCAGGAGCTCCTCAGCGTCACGCTCTGAAGGGCGGTGAGGCGGGCGAGCGGCGCCAGATCGAAGACCCGGGTAGCCATCAGGTCCAGGCTCTGCAGGGCGTTGAGGCTGGCGAGCGGCGCAAGATCGGCGACCCTGGTGCCCGACAGCTGCAGGCTCTGCAGGGCGGTGAGGCGGGCGAGCGGAGCCAAATCGGCGACCTGGGTGGATGACAGGTCAAGGCGCTGCATGGCGGCGAGGTGGGCGAGCGGCGCCAGATCGGCGACCTCGTTGCTCCCCAGTTTCAGACTTAGCAGGGCGGTGAGGCTGGCGAGCGGCGCCAGATCGGCGACCCGGGTGTACGTCAGGTCCAGGCTCTGTAGGGCGGTAAGGCGGGCGAGCGGCGCCAGATCGGCGACCTGGGTGGCCCCCAGGTCCAGGCTCTGCAGGGCGGTGAGGCTGGCGAGCGGCGCCACATCGGCGATTGATGTGCGACTTCGCAAAGAAACTGTATTGATCCGTGTGGAGAACTTCTGCAGCAGGCGTTCGGCGCGCGCGAAGCGTTCCTGCGTCAGAGCCTCCGTGCCGTGCACCGCCAACCCGCCAGGCAGACCCTCGGCCTCGCTCATACTCAGGCCGAGCGTGGCGAGTTGGCTCCAGGCCCGATCATCGGCGCTGCGCTCCCAGGCCACCGCGCCGAGGCCCGCCGCAATGGTGAGCACGAGCAGGGCCGGCGCGCTGTAGCCGGCGAGGCGGCGCATCACATCCCGGCGGCCCTGCCCGAGATGGCGGGCAGCCACACGGGCAACGAAATCATGGGAGAGTTCCCAGATGCCCTGGGCAGGGTCCAGCACGCGCGCCAAGCCGGCCCGGGACAGACCTGTCAGCACTGTCCGCACCTCGCCCTTGCGAAGCCCCGTTGCGGTGCAGAGGTCTGCCTCGCTGCGCGGCTGCTTGAGCCCCTGGGCGTTCAGCAACTGCTCCAGTACGGCCGGCGCGCGGTCACGCAGTTCCTCGGCGCCGACCACCTGCGCGAAATAGCCGCGCACCAGCGCATTCGCGTCGAGGCTGACCGCGCGCTGGTGCTGAGCGGCGAGGATATAGCCAACCACGTTAAGCGTGACCGGGCGGAGCAGTCCGGCGAGGTCATCCAACCGCGCCGCCGAATCCAGCAATTGGGCGAGGGCTTCGTCACTGAGATCGAGCTTCGCGCCGACCATGAAATCGGCGGCCGCGCGTTGGGTGAAGGCGCCGATATCCTGCCAGTTCGCACCCTCATGCAGGGCTGGCAGATCCAAATCCTGCAGGGCGGGGCGGTAGTCGCTGCGAAAGGCCAGCACGAAGCGCAGGCGGGGCACCGGCGTGGCGTGCAGGTCGGCGAGCAGGGCCGCGAAAGCCGCGCGGGCAGCATCCTTCGGGAGGAAAGCGAACTCCTCGAACTGATCGAACAGGATCAGCAGCCCATGTTCCGAGCGGCGCGCGACGCCTTCGATCAGGCGCCGCAGATCGGCCGTCTGGCCCGCCCTGGGCCGCGGCGCGTCGGGTGTGGCCCGAAGTGCGGCTTGGAGTGCGGCCATCGGGTCCTGCCAGGCGCGGGCCTCGACCGCGACCCACCCGGCCTCGCGAAGCTTCGGCACGACGAAGGCCTGCAGGAGGGAGGATTTGCCGCAGCCGGACTGTCCGGTGAGGTAGAGCGGCGCGCCTTCAGTCCGGGTCAGCCACTCCAGCGTCTTGAGATGCGCCTTGTCGGCACGGTCGAAGGCGGCGCGGTCCGCGGGCGTTTCGAGGTAAGGGCCTATGCGGAAATAGCCGGGAGGCACATTGGCCGATGCCACGGCCAGGTCGCCTTGCTTCTTTGCCACGCGCGCGGCGCGCCGTTCGTGCACGACCTGCGCGACGACCACGAGACCGGGCAGGATGAAGAGCACCAGCCCCCGAAGCCAGGCATTGTCTTTCAGGTCAATGCGCAGCACCAGAGTGAGTAAGACATCCACCGCGCCGGCCGAACTCAACGCCAGCACAAACAGGGCCGAGAGTGCCGCCAGCCGCCCGAGGAGCTTGACCGGCAGGAAACGCCGGATGTCCTTCAGGTCTTCCGGATCGAGCTTCAGGGGCTCGGTCAGTCCGATCTGGTTTCCGCCATCTGCCACTGCGCGCGCTCTGCCTTTGCCCCGCAACGCTATGCGACGGATTGCAAATCACCAAACACAAAACCGATGCAGGGGTCCGGGGAGCATCATGCTCCCCGGCGGGGGGCGGGGGCAGCGCCCCCGCTACAGCGCGCCGCCCTTGCGCCCCGCCATCGCCCCGAGCCGCAGCCGCAGCGCGTTCAACTTGATGAAACCCTGGGCGTCGAACTGGTCATAGGCGCCCTGGTCATCCTCAAACGTCACGTGTTTCATCGAATACAGGCTGTGCGGCGAGCGCCGTCCGGTGACGATGGTATTGCCCTTGTAAAGCTTCAGCCGGACCTCGCCGGTAACGCTGGCCTGACTCTGATCGGCCATCGCCTGGATCATCCGCCGCTCCGGGCTGAACCAGAAGCCGTTATAGACGATCTCGGCGTAGCGCGGCATCAGGCTGTCCTTGAGATGCGCGGCCTCGCGATCCAGGGTGATGCTCTCGATGGCGCGGTGCGCCTGGTAGAGGATGGTGCCGCCCGGCGTCTCGTAGCAGCCGCGGCTTTTCATGCCGACGAAGCGGTTCTCCACCAGATCCAGGCGGCCGATGCCATTGGCTTTCCCCAGCTCGTTCAGCCTGGTCAGCAGCGTGGCGGGTGAGAGCCGCTCGCCATTGATGCCCACCGCGTCGCCGCGTTCGAATTCCACGGTGATTTCGGTCGCCACATCGGGCGCATCCTCGGGGCGGATGGTGCGCTGCCAGACCATCTCGTCCGGCGCGTCCCAGGGTTCCTCCAGGATCTTCCCCTCGGAGGAGGAGTGCAGCAGGTTGGCGTCCACCGAGAAGGGCGCCTCGCCGCGCTTGTCCTTGGCGATGGGGATTTGGTTCTGCTCGGCGAAAGCGATCAGCGCGGTACGGCTGGTGAGATCCCATTCGCGCCAGGGGGCGATGACCTTCACCTCGGGCTTGAGCGAGTAATAGCCGATTTCGAAGCGGACCTGGTCATTGCCCTTGCCCGTCGCGCCATGCGCCACCGCATCGGCGCCGACCATTTCCGCGATTTCGATCTGCCGCTTGGCGATCAGCGGCCGGGCGATGGAGGTGCCGAGCAGGTACTGCCCCTCGTAGAGCGCATTCATCCGGAACATCGGGAAGACGAAGTCGCGCACGAACTCCTCGCGCAGGTCGTCGATGAAGATGTTCTCAGGCTTTATGCCGAGCAGCAGCGCCTTGTCGCGCGCCGGCCCCAGCTCCTCGCCCTGGCCGAGATCGGCGGTGAAGGTCACCACCTCGCATTGATAGACGGTCTGCAGCCATTTCAGGATGACGCTGGTATCCAGCCCCCCCGAATAGGCCAGCACAACCTTCTTCACATCCTTCACGCGCATGATCCGCCGCTCCAAAACCGGTGTCCAGGGCATAGCGACGGCCCCGGGGACTGACAACCGGGGGGCCAGACGCCATATGGCGTTGATATGACCCTCGAAGCCGACCTCCTGCTCGACCGCCGCCGCCTCAAGCGCCGCCTCACCCTCTGGCGCGTGCTGGCGGTTCTCGCCGGCCTCGCCGCCATCTGGTTCGCCCTGCCGGAGGATGCCACGGGCGCGCTGGAGAGCGACTATGTCGCCCGGCTCGACATCCGCGGCACCATCACCGAGGACCGGCGGATGATCGAGGCGATCGACCGCGCCGCCACCAGCAGCCATGTCCGCGCCCTCATCATCGCCATCGACAGCCCGGGCGGCACGGTGTCGGGCGGCGAGGCGATCCATGCCGCGCTGACCCGCGCCGCCGCCGCCAAGCCGGTGGTGGCCACCATGGGCGGCACCGCCGCCTCGGCCGGCTACATGGTGGCCTTGCCGGCGGCGCGCATCTTTGCCCGCGAGGGCACGCTCACCGGCTCCATCGGCGTCATCCTGCAAAGCTTCGAGGCGTCGGAACTTCTCGCCCGCCTGGGCGTGCGGCCGGAGACCATCGCCTCCGGCCCGCTGAAGGACCAGCCCAGCCCCTTCCGCCCCTTGACCGAGGCGGGCCGCGCCTCGCTGACCGAGGTCATCGCCGACATGCAGGGCCATTTCATCCGCATGGTCGCCGGCGGCCGGAACATGAGCGAGGAGGCGGTGCGCGCCATCGCCGATGGCCGCGTCATGGCAGGCTCCCGCGCGCGCGAGGCGGGTCTGGTGGACGCCATCGGCGGCGAGCGCGAGGCCCGCGCATGGCTGGCCGAAACCCGCGCCGTGCCCACCACCCTGCCCATTCGCACCATCGAGACCCGGCCGCGTGTCGAGCGTTGGCTGGCCAGCGGCAGCGAAAGCCTGGCCCGCGCGATATTCACCGAATGGTTCGGCCCCGGTGGCCTGCGCGCCAGCCTCGCGCGTTGACAGGCCACACCAGCCGCGCCAGCGTGCCACGGCATTGATTCATGGACTCAATCTTCACTGTCGCCATGACAGGGGTTTGCGGTCTAGGCTGGCCATGGCCGGACAGGGTCGGCACGCAGGGAAGGCTTGATGACGAAGAGTGAGTTGATCGCGCAGCTGGCGACGGAAAATCCCCATCTGCGGCAGCAGGATGTGGAAGCCATCGTGGCGACCATCTTCGAGGAGATCACCGCGGCCCTGGCGCGTGGGGACCGGGTGGAGCTGCGCGGCTTCGGCGCCTTCTCGATCAAGCGGCGCGACCCGCGCCAGGGCCGCAATCCCCGCACCGGGGAGACCGTGTCGGTCTCCGGCAAGGCGGTGCCCTTCTTCAAGCCGGGCAAGGAACTGCGCGAGATCGTCAATGGCGGGCCGCCGCAGGCCGGCGCCGCCGTGGCACCGGCCAAAAAGCCGCAGCGCCAGCGCGCCGAGTAACGCCGGCCCGGCATTTCAGCCGCGCGCGACGCGGTCACGCCCGCAATCGCCCTGGGTGGAAACGCCCAGGGCGAAAATTGCCGGGCCAAACAAAGGCTAGACTCAAATTAACCTGACACAGTCAGGGCGATTTGAGACTAGACCATGCTGCGTTCACATGCGTTCACTGCGCATGGTCTAGCCATTGCTGAGAGATGATTCAGCGTGTTCGGCGATTCCGCCTCAACGCATCATGCTCTAGAGACGCGCCATGCTCGCCCGTCCCACCACCCCCGCCGCCCGCATCATCCCTGGCCTCGATCTGGCCGACCCCGCTGCCGCGGCCGCCATGGCCCGGCTTCTGGCGCCGCATATCGGCGTGCTGAAGGTGGGGCTGGAGCTCTTTGGCGCCGGTGGTCCGCCGGCGATGCGGGCCGTCGCCGAGCATGCGCCGGTGTTTCTCGACCTCAAGCTGCATGACATTCCCAATACCGTGGGCTCGGCCGTGGCGGCGCTGCTGCCCATCCGCCCCGCCATGCTGACCATCCATGCCACGGGCGGCGAGGCGATGATCGCCGCCGCGCGCGAGGCGGCGGAAAAGGCCGGGCAGGGCCGCCCCATCATCCTGGCCGTGACGGTGCTGACCAGCATCGATGCCGCCACCCTGGCCGATACCGGCGTCTCCGGCGGCACGGTGCAGCAGGTGCTGCGCCTGGCCCGCCTGGCACTGGCGGCCGGCGCCGATGGCCTGGTCTGCAGCCCGCTGGAAGTCGCGCGCATCCGCGATGCCCATGGCGAAATGCCCTTCCTGGTCGTGCCCGGCGTCCGGCCCAGGGGCAGCGCCGCGGGCGACCAGTCGCGCATCGCCACGCCGCGTGACGCGGTGGCAGCGGGGGCGGATTGGATCGTCATCGGCCGCCCCATCACCCGTGCGGCGGACCCCGTGGCCGCGGCCCGGGCCATCGCCGCGGAACTTGCGTGATGGAGGTGAAGATCTGCGGCGTCACCGAGCCTGGGACGCTGGCGCTGCTGGGCCGCCTGAGGGTGGATTTCGTGGGTTTCGTCTTCTACCCGCCCTCCCCCCGCGCCCTGACGCCGGCGCAGGCGGCGGCGCTCTCGGCCAGCCACCCCGGCGGGCCCGCGCGCGTGGGCCTTTTCGTTGATGCCGATGACGCGACGCTGGCCGCGACGCTCGCCACGGTCAGGCTCGACATCCTGCAACTCCATGGTGCCGAAACGCCGGCACGCTGCGCCGAAATCCGCAACCGTTTCGGCCTGCCGGTGATGAAGGCCCTGGGCATTGGCGTCGCGGCCGATCTCGACGCCCTGGCCGATTATGCCGATGTGGTGGACCGGTTTCTGCTCGATGCGAAGCCGCGCGCCGAGGACACGCTGCCCGGCGGCAACGCGCATCCCTTCGAATGGTCGCTGCTGGCCGGCCGCGCAGTGCCCCGCCCCTGGCTGCTGGCCGGTGGGCTGACCCCTGGGAACGTCGCCCAGGCCATCGCGGTGAGCGGTGCCAGGGGCGTCGATGTCTCCTCCGGCGTGGAAATCCGCCGCGGCATCAAATGTCCTGAACGCATCACGGCATTCACGACATTCGCACGGGCCGCGGCGCCCGACATTTCGCGACAAACCACAACCCATGATTGATTGAAGCATTACTTTGTCTGCAAATAACGGCGGGGTGCATCCAAAGTAGAGTTTCGGCACAACCTCCAGTTTTAACGGGCCAGGCCAAGAACACGTTGATACAAGTCCCCTCAAGGTCAGCAACATCTTGAGATGGGATTTTATCAATGCCGCAAGCAGTCAACGCCAGCATCCGCAGCGAATGGAATGGCGGTTTCGTCGCCGATTTCACCGTGGGCAACACCGACGCCGGCCTGAATGGCTGGACGGTGACGATCGAAGCACCGTTCAACCTGGTGAATGTGTGGAACGCCCGCATCATCAGCCATGTCGGCAATCGCTACGTGCTGGGCAATCTGGAATACAACGCCAGCGTGGCCGCCGGCGCCACCGTGGGCTTCGGCTTCCAGGCCACCGGCGCTTCCAGCCAGATGAGCATCATCGGCAGCGACGGCAATCCGGTCTTCACCCTGCCCAACGTCACCATCGCCGATGCCAGCTTCGCCGAGCCGCTGGCCGGCAGCGCCAATGCCAGCCTGACCGTCAGCCTCAGCAAAGCCGCGGCCACCGCCGTCACGGTGGCCTATGCCACCGCCGATGGCAGCGCGAGGGCCGGTCAGGACTACACCGCAGCCACAGGCACCATCACCTTCGCCGCCGGCGAGACGAGCAAGACCATCGCCATCCCCGTCCGGGCCGACACTGTCGCCGAGGGCAGCGAGACCGTGATGGTCAACCTCTCCAGCGCCAATGGCGCGGTGATCGGCGATGGCCAGGGGGTGCTGACCATCCTCAACACCGGCGGCATAATCCCGACGCCCACCCTGTCGGTCGGCAGCATCGCCGTCACCGAACCTTCGGCCGGGAGCAAGACCGCGACTTTCACCGTCAACCTCTCCAGCGCCGCCACCGGCCCGGTCGAGGTTTCCTATGCGACCATCGACGGCACGGCCCAGGCCGGGCAGGACTACACCGCCACCTCCGGCACGCTGCTCTTCAGCGCCGGGCAGACCTCCAAGACCGTCAACGTTTCCATCCTGGCGGACAGCCTGACCGAGGGGTCGGAGAACTTCCTGCTCAGCCTGACCAGGGCCGCCGGCGCCGTCCCGCCCAGCCTGACCGCCACAGCCACCATCACCGACCCCGTCGCCGGCTCCTCGGGCTTTCTGTCCACCAGCGGCAACCAGATCGTGAACAGCGCCGGCACACCGGTGCAGATCAACGCCACCAGCTGGTTCGGCGGCGAGAGCACGACCTATGTCCCGCACGGGCTCTGGACGGCGAACTACAAGGTCATGATGGACCAGATGGTCTCGCTTGGGTTCAACGCCATCCGCCTGCCCTACAGCGATGAGGCCTTCCAGCCCGGCAAGGTTCCCAACGGCATCAACTTCGACGCCAATCCCGACCTGCAGGGCCTGAGCGTGCTCGGCGTCTACGACAAGATCGTGGGCTATGCCGGTGAGATCGGCCTGAAGATATTCTTCGACCACCACCGCAACGAGGCCGGCGCCGGGCCGAATGGCAATGGGTTGTGGTACACCGACATCACGCCGGAATCGAAGGTGATCGAAACCTGGGAAATGCTGGCCGACCATTACGGCCGCAACCCGACCGTCATCGGCGCCGATCTGCACAACGAGCCGCACAACGCGACCTGGGGCGATGGCGCCGCCAATGACTGGAAGGCCGGCGCCGAGCGCATCGGCAACGCCATCCTGGCAAAGGCGCCGGATTGGCTGATCATCGTGGAGGGCACCAGTCAGTACAAGGGCGACAGCTACTGGTGGGGCGGCAACCTGCAGGGCGTGCGGACCGACCCGGTGGTGCTCAACGTGGCCAATAAGCTGGTCTACTCGCCGCATGACTACCCCAACAGCGTCTTTCCCCAGAGCTGGTTCAACGCGCCTGACTTCCCCAACAACATGGACGAGATCTTCCGCGAAAATTGGGGCTTCATCTATGAGCAGAACATCGCGCCCATCCTGCTCGGCGAGTGGGGCAGCAAGCTGGTGGACCCCAAGGACACCGGCTGGCTGACCGCCATCACCAAGTATCTCGGCGGCGATTTCGACCTCAACGGCACCAGGGACATCGCCCCCGGTCAGCTTGGCATGTCCTGGGCCTGGTGGTCCTGGAACCCGAACAGCGGCGATACCGGCGGCATCCTGCAGGATGACTGGACGACGCCGAACCTGGACAAGATCAACGCGATCAAGCCCATCATGTTCGGCCTGATCCAGGATGGAGCGGGTGGTGGAAACGCCGGCGGCGGGACAGGCGGCGGCAATACAGGCGGTGGCACGGCCGGCGTGGCGAGCTTCGCGACCACGGCCCTGCTCGCCATTGGCAGCCTGCCCGCGGGCACCACCGCCATCGACCTCACCGGCGACAACCTGGCGCCCGGCTCGCTCGACCATCTCACCGGCCTGAGCACGATCAAGCTCTCGGCCGCCATGACGCCGCTTTCCGCCACCTTCAGCGCGGCCGATGCCAATGCCTTCACCGGCAAGGTGATCAACCTCACCGCGCCCAACACCCAGTCGCTGGGTGTGGATGGCCGGGCGCTGGGCGCCGATGCCTCGCTCAGGGTCGTCGCGACGCATGATCTGGTGGGCTATGGCGGCGCCGGCGACGACGTCTTCACCGCCGGCGACGGCACCTCCGTCATGCAGGGCGGCGCAGGCAATGACCGCTTCGTCTTCAACTCTCTCGCGGCGCTGAACGCGGCGCAGGTCGATGGCGGAATGGGCACCGATACGCTGGAGCTCGGCCCGCAGGTCGCCATGCTGAGCAATGGCAGCTTCGCCGGCAAATCGAGCCTGGAGGCGATCATCATGACCGCCACCGGCGCGGTCTCGGCCACGCTGGGCAATGCCGCGATCGGCGCCTTCGGTGGCCAGATCACCCTCTCGGCGCCCAATGCGTTGAGCGTGAACTTCAACGCGGCCGCCGTGCCCTACGGCATGGTCATCCTCTACGGCACGGCCGGCGGCGACACGTTGGTGGGTGGCGCCGGCGATGACTGGCTGCTGGGCCAGGGCGGCGCCGATATCCTGCGCGCCGGCGCGGGGCAGGACACCATCGTCTTCCGGAATGCCGCCATCACGGCGCAGGCCGAGGTGGTGGATGGCGGCACCGGCTTCGACACGCTGAAGATCGAGACCGGCAACAGCATCGCCGATGCCGCCTTTGCCCATGTCGTGAACATGGAGCATCTGCAGCTCGCCGGCGGCGGCATCCAATCCGCCACCCTGGGCGATTGGGCGGCCTCGGCCTTCACCGGCCGGGTGACTGTCACCGGCCCTGGCGCCACTGCGCTGAATGTCGATGCTTCGACCATGACGGCTGGCGTTGTGGACATCTACGCAACCGCGGGGGGCGATACGCTGAGGGGCGGGTTGGGGGCGGATCTGTTCCGCAGCCTTGGCGCTGGCGACACGGTCCGTGGCGGCGGCGGCAATGACGGCTTCCAGTTCACCGCCATCACCGATTTCACCGCCAAGGCGCTGCTCGATGGCGGGGCGGGCTATGACACGGTCTGCATCTTCGGTGGGGGCACGCTGGGTGATGTCGCCTTCTCCAATGTCTCGGGCATCGAGAACCTGATGTTCAGCCTGGGCGCCGACGCCATGGTCGGCCCCGGCGCTGGCCGGGTGACGGCGCGCTTCGGAGAGCTTTCAGCCCAGGCCTTCTCAGGCGCGGTGACGGTGCAGGTGACCGGCGGATCGCTGACCGCCGATGGCTCGGCGCTGGTCACCAAGGGCCTCGTCGCGGTGGGTGGCTCGGGCGATGACATCTTCATCGGCTCGGCGCAGGACGACAGCTTCTATGCCGGCACCGGCAACGACACCTTCATCTTCGGCGCCCGCGGCGGCAGCGACCGGATCGAGGGTTTTCACAGCGGCGACCACATCGTGATGCAGAACCTGACCCAGGCGCAGGTGCAGCAGATGCTGAGCAACGCCGTCGAGGCCGCGGGCACCACCCAGCTGGGTTACGATGGCGGCGCCAGCGCGATTTTCCTGGTGGGCGTGGCCAAGGCCTCACTGAGCATGGCGGATTTCATCTGGGGGCAGTGATCCCCGGATGATCCGCCCCCTGCTGAACACGCTTCCCACCGCCGTTCGGTGGGGAGCGGGCGATGTCGGATATCCTGACGGGTGGTGCGGGCGGTTGCGTTGTGCTTTGACGGCACCAGATCGCCTGCACCACCGGGAAGACGCCCTTGAACAAGCCAGTATTGCCCAATTCACTCCGCTCCGGCCCTGATTCGGCCGGCCGCTTCGGCACTTTCGGCGGCCGCTATGTGGCCGAGACGCTGATGCCGCTCATCCTGGAAGTGGAGGCGGCCTACAAATCCGCCCGCGCCGATGCGAGTTTCGAGGCGGAGTGGCGGCGGCTGCTGAAGGATTATGTGGGCCGGCCGAGTCCGCTGTGGTTCGCCAAGCGCATCACCGATCATCTGCGGAGCGGCGCTCCCGAAGGTCTCGGCGCCCAGGTCTGGATGAAGCGTGACGAGCTGAACCACACCGGCGCGCATAAGATCAACGCGGTGCTCGGCCAGATCCTGCTCGCCAAGCGGATGGGCAAGAAGCGCATCATCGCCGAGACCGGCGCCGGCCAGCATGGTGTCGCCACCGCCACCGCCTGCGCGCTGTTCGACCTGCCCTGCACCGTCTTCATGGGCGCGACCGATGTCGAGCGGCAGCAACCCAACGTCTTCCGCATGAAGCTGCTGGGCGCCGAGGTGGTGGCCGTCACCGCCGGCGCCGCGACGCTGAAGGACGCGATGAACGAGGCGCTGCGCCACTGGGTCGCGAATGTGACCGACACCTATTACTGCATCGGCACCGTCGCCGGCCCGCACCCCTATCCGATGATGGTGCGCGACTTCCAGAGCGTGATCGGCGAGGAGGCGCGCGCCCAGATGCTGGAGGCGACCGGGCGCCTGCCCGATACGCTGGTGGCGGCGATCGGCGGTGGTTCCAACGCGATGGGCCTGTTCTTCCCCTTCCTCGACGACGCCGATGTGGCGATGCATGGCGTCGAGGCCGGTGGCCATGGCCTCGAGATCGAGGGCGGCCACGCCGCCAGCCTGACCGGCGGCCGCCCCGGCGTGCTGCATGGCAACCGCACCTATCTTCTGCAGGATGCCGAGGGGCAGATTCTGGAGGGCCATTCGATCTCGGCCGGGCTGGACTACCCAGGCGTCGGCCCCGAGCATTCCTGGCTGCATGAGATCGGCCGGGTGAAATACGTGGCGGCGACTGACCAAGCGGCGCTCGACGCCTTCCAGCTCTGCTCGAAGCTGGAGGGCATCATTCCGGCGCTGGAGCCGGCGCATGCGCTGGCGCATGTCATTGAACTGGCGCCCACCTTGCCCGCCGACCACATCATCCTGATGAACATGTGCGGCCGGGGCGACAAGGACATCTTCGCGGTGGCCAAGCATCTGGGGGTGGAGCTGTGAGCGGCCTGGCCGGGCGGTCACGCATCGCGCAAAAATTCGCGGCGCTGAAGGCCGAGGGGCGCGGTGCCCTGATGCCCTTCCTCATGGGTTATGACCCCGACCTCGCGACCAGCGCGGAGATCCTGCGCGGCATGCCCGAAGCGGGGGCCGACCTGATCGAGATTGGCTGCCCGTTTTCCGACCCGATGGCCGATGGGCCGATTGTGCAACTCTCCGGCCAGCGGGCGCTGAAGGCGGGCGCCACGCTGACCGGCATCATCGCGATGCTGCGGGACTTCCGCCGGGGCGACGACACCACGCCGATCATCCTGATGGGCTACCTCAACCCCATCCTGAGCTACGGCGCCGAGCGTTTCTGCGTGGACGCAAAGGCCGCCGGGGCCGATGGCCTGATCGTCGTCGACATGCCGCCGGAGGAAAGCCAGGACCTCGCCCCCTTCGCCACCGCCCAGGGGCTGGACCTCATCCGCCTCATCGCGCCGACCACCGATGACGCGCGGCTGCCGGGCGTGTTGCGGGCCTGTTCGGGGTTCATCTATTACGTCGCGATCACCGGCATCACCGGCACGCGCAGCGCGACCTCGGCTGATCTGGCGCTGAACATCCCGCGGCTGCGGCAGCACACCGACCTGCCGATCGCCATCGGCTTCGGCGTGCGCACCCCCGCTCAGGCGGCCGAGGCGGCGCGGGTGGCGGATGGTGCCGTGGTGGCCTCGGCGCTGATCGAGCGGATGGCGGGCAGCCTCGATGCCCAGGGCCATGCGACGGCGGAGACGGTGGGCACCGTGCTGGACGATGTGCGGGCGCTGGCGGCGGCGGTGCGGGCCGCGGTCAACCCCGCATGATCACGGGCGGCTGACCGGTACTGCCCGCAGCAGGGCGGCGGCGGTCACCCGCGCCGCCTCGCGCACGCCAGCCTCGGACCAGTGGATGCCATCGAGCCCCGGCCGCACCCGCTCCAGGTCGCCGCCATCCATCAGGCTCAGCGACCGGATGAGGCGGCGCTGCGCGGTGCGGATCGCCTCGGCCCGTGCCTGGCCATAGTCGTCCAGTGCCGCCCCGGGCTGCAGGCCCAGCCATTGCATCCAGTTGTCGCGCATCACCGAGAGCGTGGTGGGGTGAGTCACGCTGCTGCTGGGGCGGGTGAGCGGCGGCAGGGGGGAGAGCAGCACAGGCAGGGCCGGCGGCCCATTGTCGCGCAGCGTGGCCACGATGGCGGCCATCGCCGCGTCGAAGGCCTCGGGCGGGACGGGAAAGAAGGCATCGGTGGTGCCATGGCCCATGATGAGCGCGGCGGAGAGCGGCGCAGCGCTGGCCGCCAGACGGGCAAGGCGGTTGCCGGCGGGCTGCGCGCGGTCGGCCAGTTGGGCGGCGCTTGCCGCACCTGTCGCGGCATTCACCAGCCCCACCGGCATGCGCCAGCGTTCCGCAAGTGCCACCAGCAGAAGCCGGGCGCCGAGGCCAGCCGGGGCGGGCTGCCAGAAGGTATTGTCGCCGGCGCAATAGGGGCGGGGGCCGTTGCAATCCGTCAGCACGGCGGTCACCGGCGGCTGGGCCGGGTCGCGCCGGCCCACGGGATGGGCGCCGGCGATGGGCAGGCTGGCCTCGAAGAAGGCCTCGGCCTGGGATTGCCCGGTGATGAGGATCACCATCCCGGCGGCAAAACGCCCGCCGACGACCTGGCCTTCATCGCTGCTCCCGGCGGCGCGCAGCATCAGCCGGTACCAGCCGCCGACAGGGACACTCACCTCGCCGGGTGGCGCCGAGGCCGCCCATGGCCGGACCACCCCACCCGCCTCATCGACCACCTGCCAATGCAGGGTGGCCGAGGGTGCGACCGTGATGCGGGCAACACCGCGCTGGGCGGCATAAATGCGGTTGTTGCGTGGCTCCGACTGGTCCTGGGCCACCGCCGACATGCCGGGCAGCATGACGAAGAGCGCCAGCATCAGGAATCGGTTGAAGCGCATCTGTGTCCACATCAACATGGTCGCGACGGGAGGAGCGGTTTGGCCATCTGTTGGGTCTACACTCAGGCAGAACCGGGACGAAATCCAGCCTCCGGTGAGATGTTTGCGAGGCGGGGTACAATCCTGGGTTGAGGCATGGATTCTCGTTTGGTGAAACACTTGCCAATTCGTGGACGACTGCCATAAATGTGATCGTGGCGCAGAAGCGGCCCCCGGGGGGGCTTTTTGCATGCAGCGAGGCAGGGACATGACAGCGACGATATGGCAGGGGATGGCGGCGACGGCCCGGTTGGGCGTGCTCGCCCTTGCCTGCGCCATGCCCGTGCCGGCTGCCTTCGCCTCGCCCTGGCCACAGCCCGAGGGTGGGGGCCAGGTGGTCACCGCCGCCACCTTCCAGCGCCTGAATGTGCAGGGCTTCGACCAGCAGGGCCGGCCTTCCGGACGCGGCACGCTAGACCAGTTTTCGATCTCCCCCTACTGGGAACACGGGCTGACGCAGCGCTGGACGGTGGGCATCCAGCCGCGCCTGCAGGCATCGTGGATGGATCTGGGCTCGATCCGCGGCAGTGGCGCGGGCCTGGCCGAGGCGGCGATCTTCGCCCGTTACGCGCTGTGGCGCCATGACGGCATGGTGCTCTCGGCCCAGGGCACGGTGTTCACGCCCGGCATCGCCTCGATCGATAATCCGCGCATCGCCGAGCAGCATGCCTCGACCGAGGCGCGCGCGCTGTTCGGCATTGGCCGCAGCATCAACAACATCAATGTTTTCATGGGGCTGGAGGCAGCCTATCGGCTGCGCTTTGGCAGCAATGCCGATGAGGTTCGGCTCGATGCCACCGTGGGCTTCCGCCCGGCCGAGCGCTGGCTGGTCTTCGCCCAGAGCCTGAACACCATCGGCATGCGCAATTCGACCGGCACGGGCTCCAACTACAACATCTACAAGGCCGCGATTTCGGTGGCCTATGCCATCAACCCGCGGCACTCGATCCTGGCCTCCTACTCCCGCGACATCGCAGGCCGGAACGTGGCCCTGGGCAACAGCTACACGCTGGGATGGCTTTACAACTACTGATGCGGCGGGACATATCTGCTCCCGGCGTGTCTCCGTAGCTCAGCAGGATAGAGCACCAGATTCCTAATCTGGGGGCCGTGGGTTCGAATCCCGCCGGGGACATTCCTCAAACCGACCGGCTGCGCCCCTACGGCCAGGCCGCGATGATGAGTGGTCCCGCACCCGATGAGCCTTTACCTCGCGCAAGACAGGCACGGCCCACCCGGCCTGATCATCGACGCGCCCGGCGCCACCACCACCCCGCTCGCCGCCCGCTTCGAACCCGGGGGTGCCGCGTTGACGGGGTTCGACATCATTGCCGAGGCCCAGGGGCGGTTCGGCATGGCCTTCCTTCTCACCCATCTGGCGGGGCTGGAGATGCGCCTCGAGATCCGCCTGCGGCCCGGCGACCAGACCCGCTTCCGTGCCGAGGTGCATGGCCAGGCCAGCCGCATGCAGAAGGCCTATCTGGAGTTCGACGACCAGGGCGAGGTGCTGGTGCAGGGCGAGGAAATCCTGGCAGCCTCCATCACCGCGGGGGATGACGGCGAATTCACCCTGACCCTGGTCTTCGTGCCGCATGCCTCTATGCTGCAATGGTTTTTTCTCACCGCCGAGGCCGGCGCGACCGGCCGCTTCGGCCTCAGCCGCCTCACCCAGCGCCAGGCCGCAGCGCGCAGCCCGGAACGCCGGGCCGATGCCCCATTCCTGCGCGAGATCGACGGCGTGCTGGCGTCCATCAGCACGGCGCGCGTGCTCGGCCAGTATCTCGAACTGGAATTCGAGGTGCACAAGCCCGGCCATGTCCTCACCGGGCTGTCCATCGCCTCCCCCGCGCCCCTCGAAGCGGTGCAATGGTTCACCCATCAGCCGCTGCAGCCCGCGGCGGAACCCGCCGAGGCCTTGCCCGGCACCCCGCTGACTGCGCGCCGGCCGCCCTATCCCTATCACTCGCCCGCGTTGCTGGAACGGCTGGGGGCGGAGCATGGCCTGTTCGGCCACCGCCTCAGCGCGCTGTATCGCGATGCGCAGGACCTGCGGATGTTGCCCGGGCCACAGGGCGATGCGCAGCTGCTGGAGCTATGCCTGCATGCCAGCTTTTCCGATGGATCGCGTGTGGCGCTCATGGTCGGCGATTTCCAGGCGCTTGACCTCTATCACGGCGCGGAATTCGAGCGGATCGTGGCTCATGCGGCGGCGCTCGGGCCTGAACGTGAGAGAGTCCTGGTCGAGGTGGGCGCGCGCGGCCCGGCCAGCCGCGAGACACGCAAGCTCTTCGCGCCGCATTACCGGTATATCGCCGTGGATCGCTGGAGCGATGAGAATGTCGACCTTGTCGCGGATGCCCACGATCTCTCGGCCGCGCTGGGCTTCGATTCGGCAGATGTCATCGTTTCGCACGCGGTGATGGAGCACCTGCTCAGCCCCACGCAATTTGTCATTGAGGCCAACAAGGTGCTGCGGGTGGGCGGGCTGTTCGTCGCCATGGTGCCCTGCATATGGCCGCTGCATGCCGAACCGTGGGATTATTGGCGCATGTCGATCCACGCCTGGCGCGGGCTGTTGAACCCGCTGACCGGCTTCGAGATCCAAAGCGCGCGGGAGTTCGGCTGGGCCTCCGTGGTGCCGCGACTGGCGCTTGGGGCCGGGCTGAGCAACATGCAGCATGCGCCGGCGCCGATGTTCACCGCGGTGCTGGCCCGCAAGACACATCGGGTTGAATGCGTGTCGGCGCCATGGAGTGCGGAGATGGCGGTGGGGCGGTACGACCACTGAGGCCGCAGCGGGGCATGTTGTGCTTCCGTCGCCGCGCGGGCAGGGTTTCAACAACACCGGGACTGGCGCGCATCGCGGCGCTGCTTCCATGTCCGAATACTGGCGTCGAAGGCCTGATGGCATTCAGCACCGCCTGCCGCCGGCGGGCGTACAAGACCTTGACCTGATCGGAGACCAGCCTTGGCGGACACACAGCCCGACCTCATCAACGACACATCGCTGAACAGCCCCCTGGCGCAACAATGCCGGATCGAGAACCCGTCGACGGCGGGCATGAGTTTTGACCTGGTCGCCCTGGGCACCCAGAGCTTCGGCGTCGCCCATGAGCCAGTATTTCTGTCCGGCCGCGAACACCGGATCGATATCTGGTTTCATCCGCAGGCCGAGACCCGGCTGAAGCTTGAGGTGCAGCGGCACGTCACCCGGATGACGAAGGCCTATCTGGAATTTGACGGCCAAGGCGGGCTGCTGACTGTGGGCGACGAACTGCTTTCCGCCGAAGTCCAGCGGGCGCCGACCGGCGAACTGCATGTCATGATCCGCTTCATCCCCCAGCACTCCCGGGTCGGGCAGGTTTTACTGCTGGCGCTGGCTGATGACGCGCCGGCATCTGAACGACGCATGTCCTTCGGGCGGATCGAGCTCCGTCGCGCGGCGGAGAGGCGTTTCGACCGGCTGCACGAGACCCCTTACGTCTATGACTTCGACGGCACGCTGTTCCACCTCTCCGGTGTGAAGGTCCTGGGCAATTATCTTGAGCTGGGCTTCGAGCTGATGCGGCCGGGCCGCACGCTCGCCGGCCTGTCGCTGTCATCCCCCGCGGCACTCGAAGCGGTGCAATGGTTCACCAACCAGGCCAGCGTCGCGGCGGACGGCGCGGCCGATCTGCCCGGCATGCTTCTGACGCGACGGCAGACGGATCACGGCATAGCGTCGCCGGCGCTGCTGGAGCGTTTCGGGCGCGACTTCGCCCAGCTGGGCCATCGTATCACCGCGCTTTACCGGGACTTCCAGGATTTCGCCCATGTCGATCTGGCGCAGAGCGACGCGCTGCTCCAGCAGCTTCAGCTGCATGCCGTCTTCGATGATGGCTCGCGCCTCGACATCCCGCTCTCCAGCATCGACAAGGTCGCGGTCCATGCCGGGCATGAGCTGGTCGCGATCCTCAACCACACCGCGACCATCCCGCCCGGGCGCCGCGGCTTGCTTCTCGAGATCGGCGCCCGCGGGGCTGCCAGTGTCGCCTCACGCGCCTTTTTCACCCAGATGTATGATTATATCGGCCTCGACCGCTGGGAAGGCAGCAATGTCGACATCGCGGCCGATGCCCATGCGATGTCGGCGGTGATCGAGGCCGGGTCGGTGGATATCATCTACAGCCATTCCGTCATGGAGCATCTGCTCAGCCCCATCCAATGCGTGATCGAGGCGAACAAGGTGCTCCGGGTCGGCGGTCTCTTCACCGCCCTGGTGCCCTGCACCTGGCCGCTGCATGCCGAGCCCTGGGATTTCTGGCGCATGTCGGCGCATGCCTGGCGCGGATTGCTGAACCAGCTGACGGGCTTCGAGATCATCTCCACCAGCGAAGCCGGCTGGGCTTCGGTGGTGCCGCATTACGGGCTGCCCTCGGGCCTGTCGCGCATGCATCTGGAGGCGGCGCCGCATTATACCGGTGTGGTCGCCCGCAAGACGCAGACGGTCGAAGGCGTCACGGCGCCCTGGAGCCCCGATCTGGCAGTGGGCCGCTACGACCACTGAGCCCACATTGTAATCCCCTGCCCAACCGGCCTAGGCTTCCCCCAAAGCCCGGCGGCAGGCCGGCGCACCAAATGGGGAAACCTCGATGAAAACGCTGCTGGCCTGCGCCCTGGCGCTGTTCACCCTTCCGGCCCTGGCGGCCGACCCACTGCCCCGCGCCACGCCGCAATCGCTGGGCTTTTCGCCCGAGCGGCTGGACCGGATCCGGACCACCATGGAGGCGGATATCGCCCGCGGCCAGCTGCCCGGCGCGGTCATCGCCATCGCTCGGCGCGGCCAGCTCGCCTATTTCGAGGCCTTCGGCCATCTCGACGGCGCCCGCACCCGGCCGATGCCGCGCGACGCCATCTTCCCCATCGCCAGCATGACCAAGCCGCTGACCGGCGTGGCGATGCTGACGCTGCTGGAGGAGGGGCGGCTGTCGATCGGCGACCCCGTCACCCGCTTCTTCCCCGCCATGGCCAATCGCCGCGTCGCGGTGGAGGGCAACCCGGAGAACACCGTGCCGGCCACCCGGCCGATCACCTTGATCGACCTCGCCCGGCACACCTCGGGCATCACCTATGGCGCGCGCGGCACCACGGCGCTGCACCGGCTCTACCCCGGCTCCTCGGGCACATCCTCTCGCCAGTTCACCCCCGCCGCCTTCATGGAGCGCCTGGCCAGCCTGCCGTTGCTTCACCAGCCCGGCACGGTGTGGGACTATAGCCTGTCGACCGACGTGCTCGGCCTGGTGGTCGAGCAGGTGACCGAGCAGCGTCTGGGTGAGGTGATGGAAGGCCGCATCTTCCGTCCGCTCGGCATGACCGATACCGGCTTCCTGGTGCCGGAGCCGCAGCGCCGTCGCTACGCCACGCCCCTGCCGATGGACCCGGCCACCAACCGCCCGCAAAGCGTCGATATGGGCCTCGTGGCACCCAGCTATGAATGCGGCGGCGGCTGCGCCGTCTCCACCGCCGGCGATTATATCCGCTTCGCCCAGATGCTGCTGAACGGCGGCGCGCTGGATGGCCGGCGGGTGCTCTCCCGCGCTGCGGTGGCCGAGATGACGCGCGACCACATGCATGCCGGCATCCAGAACAACCTGACCGGCACCGAGGGCAATATGGTGAATTGGGGCTTCGGCCTCACGGTGGCGGTGCGGCGCGAGGGCGGCAGCGCCCTGCTCGGCAATGCCGGCATGTTCAGCTGGAACGGCGCCTATGGCACCGCCATGTGGGTCGACCCGGAGGAGGATCTGGCCGTGGTTTTCATGGCGTCGACGCCGGGCGTGCTGCGGCAATATTATCGGCGGGTGATCAACGCGCTGGTCTATTCCGCGATCGAGGAGTGAGGTCATGAGCCTTACCTTGCCCGAAACCGCGCTGCGCCCCGTCACCACAGCCCATGCCTGGCGCGGCCCCGACATGGCCGCCCGCACCGACTGGATCCGCCCGCTGACCGCGGCCGAGATCACCGCCCTGGACGCGGAGGTTCGCCGGTTGGATGCCAGCGGCATCGACATCGCCGCCATCACACCCGCCGACATGCCGGTGCCGGCACTCTCTGCCCTGATCGCCGAAATCCGCCGGCAGGTGCTGCATGCCCATGGCTTCATCCTGCTGCGCGGCCTGCCGGTGGAGCGCTGGACCACGCGGCAGACCGCCATCGCCTATTTCGGCCTCGGCACCCATTTGGGCGAGCCGGTGTCGCAGAACGGAAAAGGCCATATCCTGGGCCATGTCAGGGATATCGGCATGGACTACGCCTCACCGGTGCATCGCGGCTATCAGACCGCGGCCCGGCTGCCCTACCATACCGATTCGGCGGATGTGGTGGGGCTGCTCTGCCTCAAACCGGCCAAGGCGGGCGGGCTCTCCTCCATCGTCAGCTCGGCCGCACTCTACAACGCCATGCTGGAACGCCGGCCCGACCTGTTGGCGGAGCTGGTTCGCCCGGTCTATCGCGACCGCCGCGGGGAAGTCCCCGCCGGTGCCGAGGAATGGTACATCGTGCCGATCTTCAACCCCATGCCAGGCGGCGGGCTGGTTACGACCTATGTTCGCAGCACCATGCGCAAGGCGCAGCGCTTCGCCCAGGTGCCACGCACCACGCCGGCGCTGGAGGCGGCCTGCGACATGCTCGACGCCCTGGCGGACAGCGATGAGTTCCACCTCGACATGGAGTTTTGTCCAGGCGACGTGCAGCTGATCAACAATCACTGGGTGCTGCATTCGCGCACGGAATACGAGGATTTCCCGGAGCCCGAGCGGCGGCGGCATCTCTTCCGCCTGTGGCTGGCCTGTTCGGATGGGCCGACGCTCCCGGAAACCTTCACCACCACATGGCAGGGCGCCAATGCCAATGGCCGGCCCGGCGGCATCCGCGTGCCGGGTGTGCCGTTGAACGCGCCCCTGGAAGCCGAGTAGGCGGTTGCGCCACAGGGCGCGGCCGGGCAGCCTCACCCTCCGGTACGGGGGCAGGCGATGAAGCGAGAGACAGGGCGCCTGGAGCGGCCAGGCTGTTCCATCCATTACGAGGTCACCGGCCAAGGCCCGGCGCTGGTCTTCGCCCATGGGCTGGGCGGCAACCACATGTCGTGGTGGCAGCAGGTCGGGCATTTTTCCGATCGCTTCCGTTGCGTGACCTTCGCCCATCGCGGCTTCTGGCCCTCAAGCCCCATTCCCGGCGGGCCTGATCCTGATGATTATGCCGGCGATCTGGCGGCCCTGGTCGATCACCTCGGCATCGACAGCTTTGTCCTGGTCGCGCAATCCATGGGTGGCTGGACGGCGGTGGAATACGCACAGCTGCGGACGGGCAAGCTGCGCGGCATCGTCATGGCCGCCACCGGCGGCAGCATCGCGCGGGACAAGCTGGGCGAGCCGGCGGCGCTGGCGGCCTGGGAGGCGGCGAGTGCCGCGACCAAGCGCAGGCTCGCCGCCGCCGGCGGCCACCAGGCCACCGGCCTGCGCATGCTCGCCGAACAACCCGCCATGGCCGTGCTCTACCAGCACATCGACGAGGCCAATTCCGGCCTGGCGAAGGAGGCGCTGCGCGCGCGGATGAATGCCATGCGCCTTCGCCCGCCCGAGGACCTCGCCGCCGCCGGCTGCCCCATCCTGCTGATCGCCAATGAGGAGGATGTGGTGATGCCGCCCTTCGCCTCGGCCGCCATCGCCCGGGTGTTGCCGGGCGCCACTGCGGCGATGATCGCCCGCGCCGGCCATTCCGCCTATTTCGAGCGGGCGGCGGAATTCAATGCGCTCTTGGAGGGCTTTCTCGCCGGGCTTTGATGGCAACTTCGGGTCGGGCCAGGGCGTTGGTGCCGTATCCCCATTGAAGGAGGCCCAGCCATGGCCCGGCGACACGTCCTATCCCTGCTCACCTGCATCATCGCCAGCGGCTGCGCCCCGGCACAGTTCTCCCAGCCTTTGACCGTCGGGCAGGTGCCCGGGCCAGTGGTTGTCGTTGGCCCCGGAGCTCAACTCGCCCAGCCCGCGACCAGAAATACGCCCTATATCATTGCCGCCACGCCGAGCCCTGCCGCGCCGCCGGTGCAACTCCCCTCACCGGCCGCTCCCATGGCGGGCGTCACGCTGCCGCGGGATCGCTCCGGCGATGGCGCCTATAATGGCGGCGGCGTTGTGCTGGAACAGGACGGCCGCGGCGTCACCCGCCAACTGCGCTGAGGCCTCGGGCGGCGGGCCCAGGCTTGCTGCCCCACCGTCGCCCTATCTCGGCCTTGATACCACGGGCCCGGGTCAGTCCGGCCGCAGGCCGGTCTCAGCCACCAATTGCCGCACGACCCGCCGGTCATGCGCGATGGGGGCGGCGAAGGCCTCGGCCGGCTCGCTCACCGTCTCATTGCCGCCGACACCCATGCGCTCACGCACGAAGGCGTCCTGCGTGGCGAAGCGCATCGCCTCCGACAGCCTGGCGATCATCGCCGCGGGCGATCATAGGGAGGGTCAGCAGGGGAAGCGCATGGCGGGCTATCATGCTGCGTAGTCTGGCGCATCCATCGTCAAAATGCGCTTGATGCTGTCGAGATGCAGCCGGGCGCTTTCCCGGTCGCCCTCGCGCATCTGCTCATAGGTCTTGCGCGCCAGTTCGGGCGGCACGGGCTTGAGCTTGCGGCCGGTGCTCTCGGCCAGCCACTGCGCCTGGGCGGCGCGTTCGAGATAGTAGAGATCGTCCCAGGCCTCGGCGATCGAAGCACCCAGCACCATCACGCCATGGTTGCGCATGAAGACGATGTCGGCATCGCCCACGCTGGCGGCAATCCGGTCGCCCTCGGCATTGTCCAGCGCCAGGCCGTTGTAGTTCTCGTCCACAAGCGTGCGGCCATAGAATTTCAGCGCGCTCTGGCCGGCCCAGACCAGCGGCTCGCCCTCCAGCATCGCCAGCGCCGTGGCATAGGGCATGTGGGTGTGGAAGGCGGCTTTCGCACGCGGCTGGTTCAGGTGCATGCGGGCATGGATGAAGAAGGCCGTCGCCTCGGGCACTCCCTCGCCGGCGACCACGCGGCCCTCGAGGTCGGTGATGAGAAGGCGCGAGGCGGTGATCTCGGAAAACGCCCAGCCATAGGGGTTGACCAGCATCAAATCGTCGCGCCCCGGCACCACCGCCGAGAAATGATTGCAGATGCCCTCATGCATCCCCAGCCGCGCGGCCATGCGGAAGCAGGCGGCGAGGTCGATGCGCGCCTGCTGGACAGCCGGCGTGTCCAGGTCGGAGTTGCGCAGGGTCGGGGGAGCGGATGGGGAGAGAGCATGGGCCATGAGGAACATCTTGCAGGCCGGCCCGCGCGGGGCAAGTCTGAATGCATGATCCCACGCCGCAGCCTGCCATTTCTCCTCGCAACCCCGGCCCTGGCCCAGGCGCCACCGCTGTCCATCCTGGGCACCGGCGCCACCGAGGTGCCGATCGACGAGATCGCCCATGCCTTCACCCGCGCCACCGGCCGGGCGGTGCGCACAGCCACCGGCAATGGCGGCCAGGTGGCGGCCCGGATCCGCGCAGGGGAGGCCCCGGATGTCGTGCTCAATGCTGGCCCGGCGCTGGATGGGCTGATCCGCGACGGTTTCGCGGTGGCGGCATCGCGCCGTGAAATGGGGCGGATGCGCCTGGCGGTCGCCGTCCGGCGCGGCAGCGCGCTGCCCGAGATCGCCACGGAAGCGGCGCTGGCCGCCTATCTCCGCGGCGTGGCGAGCATCGGCGTGTCGGATGCGGCGAGCGGCGCCACATCCGGCCGCCACGTGCTGGAGCTGCTGGCCAGGCTGGCGGTGCCGGCGCAGGCCGCCGGCGGGCCGCGGATCGCGCCCTTCGCCCGTGGGCTGAGCGCGGTGCAGGCGGTGGCGAGGGGAGAGATAGTCACCGTCATCACCCAGGCCAGCGAGATCACCGCGGTGCCGGATGCGGTGTTGGTGGCGCCGCTGCCGGATCATCTGCAGCTCATCACCCCCTATGTCGCGGCGATTCCCACGCGTGCGCCCGATCCCGCTGGGGCGGCGGCGTTCCTGGCGCTGGCCGGCGGGCCGGAGGGGCAGGCGGTGTTCCGGGCGGCGGGGTTTGCGGTGGGGTAGTTTTTCGGGTGACGACAACCCAAGCTTTGCGACATCTTGGTGGGCTGAGAACTGACGCATTGTGCCAGGGGATGACTTCCGCAGCAGAGAGCGTTATAACTTTTGTATGCACAAGGCTGCGTCATGAAAGTCAAACTCCGCCGCATCGGCAATTCCGTCGGCGTCGTTCTGCCGCGCGAAATCCTGAGCCGCGCCCGCCTGGCCGAGGGTGATGAACTGCACCTTGTGGAGTCGCCCGACGGCTTCACCGCGCAACGCACCGATCCGGATTTCGAGGCCGAGATGGAAGCGGCTCGCCGCATCATGCGCCGGCGCCGTGCCGTGCTGCGCGAATTGGCGAAGTGACGCGCTGGCTTTCGCGCAACATCATCCTGGCCATCCACGCCGAACAGATCGCGGAACATGGCGGGGCGCCGGGCATCCGGGATATGGGCCTGATGGACAGCGCCCTGGCCCGGCCCCGCAACCACGAAGCCTATGGCAACGCCGATCTTTGCAGCCTAGCCGCCTCGCTCGGCCATGGTCTGGCACGCAACCACCCCTTCACTGACGGCAACAAGCGCACCGCCTTCGTGGCGGTGGAACTGTTCCTGGAAATGAATGGGCTGGAACTGGCCGCGGGCGACGTCGCCTGCGTCGTTGCCATGCTCGGCCTGGCGGATGGCAGGCTGAGCGAGGCCGAATTCGCCGACTGGCTGCGCACCCATTCCCGCGCCGCCCAAGCCGCGCCATAACGGGCGCATGCACACCAACCAACGCATTGACGGCCAGCGCCTCTGGTCCGCCCTCATGTCCATGGCCGAGATCGGCGCCACCCCGAAGGGCGGCGTGAAGCGCCTGACGCTGACCGAGATCGACCGCCAGGGCCGCGACCGTTTTGCCGAATGGTGCCGCGCGCTCGGCCTGACCATCCGCGTGGACGAAATCGGCAACATGTTCGCCCGCCGCGAAGGGCGCGACCCCTCTCGCGCCCCGGTGCTGATGGGCAGCCATCTCGACAGCCAGCCCTCGGGCGGAAAATTCGACGGCGCCTTGGGTGTGATTGCGGGGCTGGAGGTGATGCGGTCGCTGAACGACCTGAACATCACCACCGAGGCCCCCATCGAATTGGTGAACTGGACCGATGAGGAAGGCAGCCGCTTCGGCCATTCGCTGATGGGCAGCGGCACCTGGGCCGGTGTCTTCCCGCTGGAAAAGACCTATGCCCTGACGGATGCCGAGGGCGTGCGCGTCGACGCGGCACTCGATGCCATCGGCTATCGCGGCCCCGAACCGGCAAAACCCTTCGCGGCCGACGCCTATTTTGAGTTGCATATCGAGCAGGGTCCGATCCTGGAGCGTGAGGGGCGGCAGATCGGCATCGTCACCGGCGCCCAGGCCCAGGTCTGGTATGATGCCAGGATCGAGGGCCAGGATTCCCACGCCGGCACCACGCCACCCAGCACCCGTCGTGACGCTCTGCTGGCCACAGCCCGGGTGGTGGAGCTGGTGGACCGCATCATGCGCAGTCGTGGCGAGGATGGCCGCGGCACGGTGGGCTGGCTGCAGGTCGCGCCCAACAGCCGCAACGTGGTGCCCGGCGAAACCCGTTTCTCGGTCGAATTCCGCCACCCCGATTTCGGGCAGGCCCAGGCCATGGCGGCGGAGTTCGAGGCCGAGGCCGCCAGGCTGGTCGCCGCCTTGGGCTGCACCTGGCACCTCACCGAGCTCTTCCGCCTCGACGCCCAGCCCTTCGACCCGGCCTGTGTCGGGCTGGTGGAGGAGGCCGCCAGCCGCCTCGGCCTCTCCGCCAGAAAAATTGTCAGCGGCGCGGGGCATGACGCCGTCTATGTCGCCCGCCACATCCCCACGGCCATGATCTTCACCCCCTGCAAGGATGGGCTGTCCCACAACGAGGCCGAAAGCATCGAGCCCGGGGAGGCCGAGTCGGGGTGCCAGGTGCTGTTCCAGGCGGTTTTGGCGCGCGCCAACCGCCCGCTTCCAGCCTAAAATTGTCATTGCTTTGGCGTTACGAGCGCTGCACCCTGGTGTGACGTTTGGGTTTCGCGGCAGAGCGCTTTATGGTGTTGGTGAGTAGGGTTGTGGAAAGGCAAAATGGCGGAGGGCGTGGCACCGGCGGATTCGTTGAGCTTCGAGGCGGCCCTGGCCGAGCTCGAAACCATCGTGCGCGGCCTTGAATCCGGCAAGGGCGACCTCGCCCGCGCGATCGCCGATTATGAGCGCGGTACCCAATTGCGCCGCCATTGCGAGACCCTGCTGGCCGATGCCGAGGCCAAGGTACAGGCGATCTCCCAGGGCCCGGACGGGGCCATCACCCTGCGTGATCTGGAATAGGTTTGAATGAGTGTGACAACGAGCATCGCCACCCCCAGCGTCATGCTGGCCCGTGCCCTGGCCGATTCGGCCGCCGAAATGGAAGACGCGCTGGACACCCTGCTGCCCGTCGTCGAAGGCGATGAGGCTCGGCTCTATGACGCCATGCGCTATTCCGCCATGGGCGGCGGCAAGCGCATGCGGGCCTTCCTGGTGCTGGAGGGCGCGCGCCAGTTCAACGTCTCGCGCACCGCGGCACTTCGGGTCGCCGCCGCCATCGAGATGATCCACGCCTATTCGCTGATCCATGACGATCTGCCGGCAATGGACAACGACGATCTTCGCCGCGGCAAGCCCACCAACCACAAGGCCTTCGACGAGGCCACCGCGATCCTGGCCGGCGATGCGCTGCAGTGCCACGCCTTCACCGTGCTGGCGGATGAGGAAACCCATTCGGACCCAGCGGTGCGCATCGAGCTTGTGCGCGCGATCTCCCGCGCTGCCGGCCCCAGGGGCATGTGCGGCGGCCAGATGCTGGACATGATGGCCGAACAGGGCCGCATCCCGCCGGAGGAAGCCGCCATCGGCCGGTTACAAACGCTCAAGACCGGCAAGCTGATCGAGGTTTCCGCCGAGGCCGGTGCCATATTGGGCAAGGCGCCGTCGCAGCAGCGCCACGCGTTGCTGGCCTATGGCCGCGATCTCGGTGCCGCGTTCCAGATTGCCGATGACATTCTCGACGCCACATCAAGCGCCGAAGAGGCTGGCAAGGCCACCGGCAAGGATGCCGGCGCCGGCAAGGCCACGCTGGTCGGCCTGCTGGGCATTGAGCGTGCCCGGATGCAGGCCGAACGCCTGGTGACCCAGGCGCGTGATCACCTCGATGCCTTCGGCGAACGCGCCGACATGCTGCGCGCGCTGGCCGATTTCACGATTTCGCGGAGAAGCTGAATATGGACCGCCCGACCACCCCCTTGCTCGACCGCGTCACCGTACCGGCCGATCTGCGCAATTACTCCAATGACCAGCTCAAGCAGGTGGCCGATGAGCTGCGGGCGGAGACCATCTCCACCGTCTCGGTCACCGGCGGCCATCTCGGCAGTTCGCTCGGTGTCGTCGAGCTGACGGTCGCCATCCACGCCGTCTTCGACACGCCGCATGACCGGCTGATCTGGGATGTCGGCCACCAGTGCTACCCGCACAAGATCCTGACCGGCCGGCGCGACCGCATCCGCACGCTGCGCCAGCCCGGCGGGCTGTCCGGCTTCACCAAGCGCTCGGAGAGCGAATACGACCCCTTCGGCGCCGCGCATTCCTCGACCAGCATTTCCGCCGGCCTGGGCATGGCCGTGGCCAGCCAGCTGCAGGATCGCGCGAGAAACGTCATCGCGGTGATCGGCGATGGCTCGATGTCCGCCGGCATGGCCTATGAGGCGATGAACAATGCGGGGGCCGAGAAGGCCAACCTCATCGTCATCCTCAATGACAACGACATGTCGATCGCGCCGCCTGTGGGTGCGATGTCGGCCTATCTCAGCCGCACGATCTCGTCGCGCCCGTTCCTCTCGGTGCGCGATTTCGTCGGCAAGCTGGCGAAGAATTTTCCCGGGCCGATCGAGCGCGCCACCAAACGTGTCGATGAATACGCCCGCGGCTTGCTGACCGGCGGCACGTTGTTCGAGGAGATGGGTTTTTATTACGTCGGCCCGATCGACGGCCACAACATGGATCACCTGCTGCCGGTGCTGCGCAACCTGCGCGATGCCGAGCATAAGGGCCCCTTCCTGATCCATGCCGTGACGCAAAAGGGCAAGGGCTATGCGCCGGCCGAGAGCTCGGGCGACAAGTACCATGGCGTTCAGAAATTCAACGTCATCACCGGTGAACAGCAAAAGGCGCCGCCCGGCCCGCCGGTCTATCAGAAGGTTTTCGCGAACGCGCTGATCGCCGAGGCCGAGCAGGATGAGAGCATCGTCGCGGTCAATGCCGCCATGCCATCTGGCACCAGCCTCGACATGTTCGCCAAGCGCTTCCCGGAGCGCTGCTTCGACGTGGGCATCGCCGAGCAGCATGCCGTGACCTTCGCCGCCGGCATGGCGACGGAGGGAATGAAGCCCTTCTGTGCGATCTATTCCACCTTCCTCCAGCGCGGCTACGACCAGGTCGTGCATGACGTGGCCTTGCAGGGCCTGCCCGTGCGCTTCGCCATGGACCGCGCTGGCCTCGTCGGCGCCGATGGCGCCACCCATGCCGGCAGCTTCGACATCGCCTTCCTGGGCTGCCTGCCCGGCTTCACCCTGATGGCCGCGAGCTGCGAGGTGGAGCTGGCGCATATGATCGCCACCATGGCGAAGCTCGATCACGGCCCCTCCGCCGTGCGCTACCCGCGCGGCGAGGGCTTTGCGCTGGAGCCGGTGCCGGCCCGCGGGACGCCGCTGGAAATCGGCCGCGGGCGCGTGCTGCGCGAGGGCACCAAGGTCGCCATCCTCAGCTATGGCGCCCGCCTGCAGGAATGCCTGAAGGCGGCCGATGAGCTGGCGACCTTCGGCCTTTCCACCACCGTGGCGGATGCCCGCTTCGCCAAGCCGCTCGACACCGCGCTGATCGAGCGCCTGGCGCGGGAGCATGAGGTGCTGATCACCATCGAGGAGGGCTCGATGAACGGCTTCGGTGGGCTGGTCATGCATCACCTCGCCCATGCCGGCCTGCTGGATCGCGGCCTGAAATTCCGGCCGATGACCCTGCCCGACATCTACATCGACCACGACAATCCGCGGAAGCAATACGATATCGCCGGACTGAACGCGCCGCATATCGTCGAGACCGTGCTGGCTGCCCTGGGCAAGGAGGCGCTCGCCGCGCGTGCCTAAGCTTCGGATCGACCAGTTGCTGGTCGAGCGCGGGTTGGTGGAGTCCCGCTCCAGGGCCCAGGCCCTGCTCATGGCCGGGCTGGTCTATTCGGGCGAGCGCCGGCTGGACAAGCCGGGCCAGACGGTGGCCGATGACATCGCGCTGGAGTTGCGCGGGCAGGAGCATCCCTGGGTGTCCCGCGGCGGGGTCAAGCTCAGCCATGGCCTGGCGCATTTCGGCTTTTCGCCGGCGGGGCTGGTCTGCCTCGATGTCGGCGCTTCCACCGGCGGCTTCACCGATGTGCTGCTGCATCACGGCGCCGCCCGGGTGCATGCCGTGGATGTCGGCCATGGCCAGCTGGCCTGGAAGCTGCGCCAGGATCCTCGGGTGGTCGTGCGCGAGAAGCTGAATGCTCGGCACATGACCGCCGATGATGTCGGTGAGCCCATCCAGGCGCTGGTCTGCGATGCCAGCTTCATCGGCATGCGCACCGTGCTGCCGGCACCGCTGGCGCTTTGCGCGCCCGGCGCCTGGGCGGTCGCACTCATCAAGCCGCAATTCGAGATGGGGCCGAAACTGGCCCCCGGCGGGGTGGTGCGCGACCCGGCGGTGCATGCCGCGGCATGCCGGATGATCGGCGATTGGTGGGCGGGTTTGCCGGGCTGGACGGTGCTTGGCATCGAGGCCAGCCCGATCACCGGGCCGGAGGGAAACCGGGAATTTCTGCTGGGCGCGTCTTTGACAGTTCAGTGAATGCCCTGTGGATAGAGGTGTGGATTGTCTGTCCGACCCCCCTTCATTTGTTCAGACATCGATGCCAGTCATAGTCATGAGTGATTCACGTCTCTGTCACGCGCTGGGTTATTCTGAAACATCGCCCGCGTGCGAAAAAATTGCCTTATCGCGCTATAGCAAGGCTTTGCCGGCCATCGCTGGGTTGCCGCGGCAATTCGGGCCAGACGATCCTGAAACATAATTGGAACACTCAGGGATTAGAATGGCTTGGCCGGCACCGGGCCGGCCGCTTGTGAATTGTTGGCGGCGAAACGTGCCCTGGGCCGTTGCGGTGCGGCGCGACGCGGCCCAGTTATGGGCTGCAATCCAGGCTGGAGCCTCCAATGTCGCAACGCCGCCATCTCCTGTCCGGGCTCGCCACCCTGCCGCTCGCAGCGCCCATGTCCAGGGCCCAGGCGCCGGCGCGCTGGGTGCCGAGCCGCCCGCTGCGCCTCGTGGTGCCCATCGCCGCCGGCGGGGCGCTGGATATCACCGCCCGGTTGCTGGGGGAGCGTATCACCCCCATCCTCGGCCAGAATGTGGTGGTGGAAAACCGCGCCGGCGCTGGTGGCAATATCGGCGCGCAATTCGTGGCGCAGGCCGAGCGCGATGGCCACACCATCATGCTCGCCGCCGCCAATACCTTGGCCGCGAACAAGTTCCTCTATGGCGCGCGCATGCCCATCGAGCCGACGCGCGACCTCGCCCCCATCAGCCGGGTTTCCAGCGGCACCATCCTGATGGTGGTCAATGCCAGCCGGCCCTGGCGGACTTTCGCCGAGCTGATCGCCTTCGCCCGCGCCAATCCCGGCCGCGTCACCATGGGCAGCAGCGGCACCGGCACCACCAGCCACCTCTTCATCGAGAAGGTGAAGCGCGTGGCCGGGGTCGACATCACCCATGTGCCCTATCGCGGCGGCGGCCCGGCCATTCAGGACCTGGTGGCCGGCAACATCGACATGATGTTCGACGTCATGCCCGCGCTGATGCCGCATGTGCGCGAAGGGCGCTTCCGCGCGCTGGCCGTCGGCAGCGCTGAGCGGGTCACCTATGTGCCGGGCGTCGAGACTGTGCCCGCCATGAACGAGGTGCTGCCCGGCGGCAATATCGACGCCCAGGCCTGGTATGCGCTGGTTGCCCCGGGCGGCACGGCCGCGCCGATCCTGGCGCGCTGGCACGAGGTGGTGGCGCAGATCGTCCGCTCCGATGAATTCGGCAGCCGCATCACGCCGCTGGGCTTCCGCCCCGTGGTGGATGCCAGCCCGGAGGCCTTCCTCACCTTCTGGCGCCAGGAGGAAATCGCCTGGCGCCAGCTGGTGGAGATTTCCGGCGCGACGGCAGAATAGCCGCCGCCCGTCCTGGCATCAGCGCCAGCCGCCGCGCGGCCCGCCCCAGCCGCCGCCGCCATGGCCACCTCTGTAGCCACCGCCATGGCCGCCGCCGTAGCCGCCCCCATAGCCGCCACGGTTGACGAAAGCAGGCTGGCTATAGGCGTAGTTGCGATATCCGCCGCCACCGCCATAGCGTGGGCCATAGCCCGGCGCCACGCAGGCGGAGAGCGCCAGGACGGCGCCGAAGACGGAAAGGATGCGAAGAAGGCGGTTCATGGCGAACCTCGGTGGGGACTTGCCCCGGGGGGTGGGCTGTGGGCGGCGGGATGCCGTCTCTGTGGCGCATCCTCATCAGGCGCCCCGCCGGTGTCGGCCTTGCGGTGGCAGTGTGATGCTTTGAAGGCGATTGCGGCGGCATCGCGGCTCCCCAAGCCCGCAGCCCCGGCGTAACCTGCCACGGAATGTCCGAATCCGCGCCGAGCAAAGACCCAAGGCCCATCGCCATCATCGTGGCCAGCGCCCTGTTCATGCAAAACCTGGACAGCGCAGCTGTGATCACCGCGTTGCCCTCCATGGCGCGCGACCTTGGCGTGGAGCCGGCGCGGCTGGGCGTGGCCATCACCAGCTACCTGGTGGCGCTGACGGTGTTCATCCCCTTCTCCGGCTGGGTGGCGGACCGGTTTGGGCCGAAGCGCGTCTTCATGCTGGCCATCGCGCTCTTCGCCCTCTCCTCCGCCGCCTGCGGCCTGGCACAGGGCCTGCCGGAGCTGGTGGCGGCGCGCATCGTGCAGGGCCTGGGCGGCGCCATGATGGTCCCGGTCGGCCGCCTCCTCCTGCTGCGCGGCCTGCGCAAGGACCAGATGCTGACGGCGATGACCTGGCTGACCATGCCCGGCATGCTCGGCCCGATCTCCGGCCCCGTGCTGGGCGGCGTGCTGACGGATAACTTTGGCTGGCGCAGCGTGTTCTGGATCAATATTCCGGTCGGCGTGCTGGGGTTGTGCCTGGTGGCCTGGAAGATCCCCAACGTGCCCGTTGCCCATCCCGGCCCGCCCGATACGCGGGGCCTGCTGCTGGTGGGCGGCGCGCTGGCCTGCTTCATGTTCGGGCTGGAGACGGTGGGCCGCCAGGTCATGCCCTGGGGCTGGTCGGAGGCCGGGCTGGCCCTGGGCTTCGCCATCGGCTTCATCGCCGTGCGGCATTGCCTGCGGACCGAGCGCCCGGCGCTGGACCTCTCGCTGCTGAAGGTGCCCACCTTCCACGCCGCTGCCGCCACAGGCACCATCTTCCGCGTTGGCGCCGGCACCAGCCCCTTCCTGGTGCCGGTGCTGCTGCAGGTGGGCTTCGGCTGGAGCGCCACCGAATCCGGCCTGGTGAGCTTCGCCACCGCCATCGGCGCGCTGGCGATGAAGCCGCTGGCGCGGCCCATCCTGCGGCGCTGGGGCTTTCGTGGCGCCATCATCTGGGGCGGGCTGCTGGCGGGGGTGACTCTGGCGAGTTGCGCCTTTTTCACCCCAGCCTGGCCGCTGCCGGCGATGTTCCTCCTTCTCGCGCTCGGCGGGCTATTTCGCAGCCTGCAATTCACCGCGCTGAACACCCTGGCTTTCGCGGATCTGCCGCAATCGCGTTTTTCCGCCGCCACCGGTTTCTACGGCATGGCGCAGCAGATCGCCCCGGCCCTGGGCGTGGTGCTGGCCACCACCACGCTGGAGCTCTCGGCCGCCATCGCCGGCCGTGCCGTGGCGGTGCCGGATTTCGCCGTGGCTTTCGTTGTGGCGGGCCTCGTGGTGATCAGCGCGGCACCGTTTTTTGCCCGGCTGCCGGCCGATGCCGGCGATGAGGTCAGCGGCCACCGTGACCGATAGGCCGGGGGTCGATTTGGCGCGACCGCGATGGGCACGAAATCGCAACGAACGCCCCGCCCCCCCTTGCGCGCGCGCGCCGCGCGGCTTAACCCCCCTCCGCAGCACCGGCTTGCCGGGGCAAGCCGATTTCCGTGGCCCGTCCGTTTGGCCCGGCTGAAGGTTCCGTGATATTTTGCCCACCAATCGGTCACTTGGCCGCAGGGCCTGCAGGAGAGAACGTAAATGAGTGAAGTCGCCGACAAGGTGAAGAAGATCGTGGTGGAGCATCTCGGCGTTGAAGAGGCCAAGGTGACCGAAACCGCATCCTTCATCGATGATCTGGACGCCGACAGCCTCGACACGGTCGAGCTGGTGATGGCCTTCGAGGAAGCTTTCGGCGTGGAAATCCCCGATGATGCGGCCGAGAAGATCACCACGGTGAAGGACGCCATCGAGTTCATTGAGAAGCAGCAGGCCTAACCAAAGGCCGCAGGATTACCGGGAGTAGCGTTCGGTGTTTGCACAGGGCTTCGCGCCGCGCCGCGTGGTCGTGACCGGCATGGGAATCGTCAGCCCCCTTGGGCTGGGCGTGTCGCATGTGTGGAAACGGCTGGTCAATGGTGAGAGCGGTTTGACCGCCATCCAATCCTTCGACATCAAGGACCTGCCGGCCCGGGTGGCCGGCCAGGTGCCCAATGGCGTGAAGGCCGATGGCAACCTCGACCTGAACGAGTGGATCCCGACCAAGGACCAGAAGAAGATGGGCCGCTTCATCCAGCTCGCCATCGTGGCGGCGGCTGAGGCGGTTGAGGATAGCGGTTGGGTCGCCGATTCCGAGGATGCCCAATGCCGCACCGGCGTGATGATCGGCAGCGGCATCGGCGGGCTTGAGACCATCCAGGAAGCGGCGGCGCTGGTGCAGGCCGGCCGCACCCGCAGGCTCTCGCCATTCTTCATTCCCTCCGCCCTGGTGAACCTGGCCTCGGGGCACGTTTCCATTCGCTATGGCTTCAAGGGGCCGAACCATTCGGCGGTGACCGCCTGTGCCACCGGCGTGCATGCCATTGGTGATGCGGCCCGCCTCATCGCGCTGGGCGACGCCGATGTGATGGTGGCCGGCGGCACCGAGGCTGCGGTTTGCGAGTTGGGAATCGGCGGGTTCTGCGCCGCCCGCGCCCTCTCCACCGCCTTCAATGACGAACCCTCGCGCGCCTCGCGCCCCTGGGACCGCGACCGTGACGGCTTCGTCATGGGTGAGGGTGCCGGCGTGGTCGTGCTCGAGGATTACGAGCATGCCAAGGCCCGCGGTGCGACCATCTACGCCGAGATCGCCGGCTACGGCATGAGCGGTGACGCACACCACATCACCGCCCCATCCGACACCGGCGACGGCGCCTACCGCTCGATGCGCATGGCGCTGCGCGACGCCGGCGTGCGGCCGGACCAGGTGCAATATGTGAACGCCCATGGCACCAGCACGCCGATGGGCGATGATCTGGAGCTTGGCGCGGTGGAGCGCCTCTGGGGCGAAGCCGGCTCCAAGCTGGCGATGAGCAGCACCAAATCCTCCGTCGGCCATCTGCTCGGCGCCGCTGGTGCGGTGGAGGCGGTGTTCAGCATCATGGCGATCCGCGACAATGTCGCGCCACCCACGCTGAACCTGGAAAACCCCTCACGCGAGAGCATCATCGACCGGGTGGCGTTGCAGGCGCAGCCGCGGCCGATCGAATACGCGCTGTCGAACAGCTTTGGCTTCGGCGGCACCAATGCTTCCGTGGTGTTTCGCCGGGCGCCTTAAAGCCGGCTTGCGTTGCCCCCCGGTTCTTGGCCACCATGCGGTCAACAAACCAAGGGAGCGTTTCCACATGATCACCCGTCGTGCGCTGGGGCTTGCCGCCCTGGCGACCCCCGCCATCACCGGCCTGGCCCAGGCCCAGGCGCAGCGCCTGCGCTGGGCGCATGTCTATGAGGTGAACGAGGCCTATCACACCGAGGCGCTCTGGGCCGCCACGCAATTCCGCGAACGCACCAATGGCAAATTCAATATCGAGGTCTTCGCCGCCTCGGCGCTCGGCAATGAGCCGCAGATCAACCAGGGCCTGACGCTCGGCACCATCGACATGATCTATACCGGCGTGGCCTTCGCCGGCGCCAGCTTCCGCCCGATGGCGATCAGCCACGCGCCCTATGCGCTGCGCGACTACGCCCACTTCCAGGCCTATCGCGGTTCCGACCTGCATCGCGAGCTGATCGCGGGCTACGACGCGCAGACCCGCCACCACGCCGTGGCGCTGACCTATTACGGCGACCGGATGGTGACCGCGAACAAGTCGATCATGACGCCGGCGGACATGCGCGGGCTGAAGCTGCGCGTGCCGCAGGCGCCGTCCTTCCTGATGTTCGCGCGTGGCGTTGGCGCCAATGCCACACCCATTGCCTTCGCCGAGGTCTATCTCGCCCTGCAGAACGGCACGGTGGATGCCCAGGAGAACCCGCTGCCCACCATCCAGGCCAAGAAGTTCTACGAGGTGCAAAGCCATATCAGCCTGACCGCGCATATCACCGACAGCCTGCTGACCATCATCTCCGGCACCACCATGCGGCGCTTCAACGCGGCCGAGCAGGGCATGCTGCGGGAAATCCTGGCCCAGGCGGCGGATCGCTGCGGCGCCGCCATCCGCAGCCAGGAGCAGGAGCTGGCCGCCTGGTTCCGCACCCAGGGCAAGACCGTGCAGGAGCCCGATCGCGCAGCCTTCCGCGCCGCCTGCGTGCCGCTGCACAATGTCGATACGGGCTGGAGCCGGGCGCAGTACGACCGTCTGCAGGCGCTCTGAGGTTAGACCGCAATCGCTCTGGGTGGAAACACCCAGGGCGATTTGAGTCTAGCGGCGGCTCAGTCGGTGACGGGCTCGCCCCGCACCGGCTTGCCGCCGGCCTCGATCAGCAGCGCCTCGATCTCATCGGCGGCCTGGGCAATTTCCGCGGCATCGGTGCCCTTGGCCACCAGCGCCACGCCCCCGCGCACCGGCATCGGCCGGAAATAGGGGTAGCTGCCGATATCGAGATTGGGATGCGCCAGCTGCACCCCGGCCAGGGCGGCCGCGATGCCGCCCTCGAAGACACCATCAGCATGCACGGTCGCGGAGAGAATGGCCTCGCCGCGTTCCAGGCGCGGCGCCAGGGCGCGGAACATCGCCTGCATGATGCGCGGTACGCCCGCCATCACATGGACATTCTCCATCGAGAAGCCGGGAGCGATGGTCGCCTCGTTCTCGATTAGCACGCAGCCGCGCGGCATGGTGGCCATGCGCTGCCGGGCCTCGTTGAAATCGCTGGGCGGGGTCTGCGCCGCGTAGAAATCGGCCATGCGCTTCCAGGCCACGGGATGCGGCTCCCACGGCACCGAGAAGGCGCGCGCCACGCATTCACTGGTGATGTCGTCATGCGTCGGCCCGATGCCGCCGGTGGTGAAGACATGGGTGAATTTTTGGCGGGTTTCGTTGACGGTGCCGATGATGGTCAGTGGCTCGTCGGGGATGACGCGGACCTCCCGCACGGGGATGCCCATCTGGCCCAGCTCACTGGCCAGGAACTGGATATTGGCATCGCGGGTGCGGCCGCTCAGGACCTCGTTGCCGATGATCAGAATGCACGCGGTCGGGTTGGCCATCACAGCATCTCCTGCAGCATCGCCACCAGCGGCCGGTCGGCCGGGGGCATCGGGTAGTCCGCCATGCGGTTGGGCCGCACCCAGGCCAGCGCCTGGCCCTCGACGGCGCGCATTGTGCCCCGCCAGCGCCGGCAGACAAAGAGCGGCATGAGGAGGTGGAAGCTCTCATAGGCGTGGCTGGCGAAACTCAGCGGCGCCAGGCAGGCGGCGGTGACGTCGATGTCCAGCTCCTCCTTCAGCTCGCGGATCAGCGCGGCCTCGGGGGTTTCGCCCGGGTTGAGCTTGCCGCCGGGGAATTCCCACATGCCTGCCAGGGACTTGCCCTGGGGGCGCTGGGCCAGCAGCACCCGGCCATCGCCGTCGACGATGGCGCAGGCCACCACCAGCAGCAAGGGCAGGGGTTTCGCCGGAGCGGCGTCGCGCGGCTTGGCCATCTCGAAGGTCAGCACCTCCATGACGCGGTTGCGCGACATGAATTCCTGCATGCCCTGGCCGGTCTGGACGAAGCCGCAGGCGCGCAGCACGGCCTGGGACCCCAGATTGTCGATCAGCGCGCTGGCCACCACACGGTCCAGCCCAAGGGTGGAAAAACCCCAGCCGAGCAGCGCTGCGGCGGCCTCACGCGCATAGCCCTGGCCCCAGAATTTTCGGCCGAGCCAATAGCCCAGCTCGGCCTCGCCGGGGTTGCTCCGGTTGATGGTCAGGCCGATGCAGCCGATCAGCGTGCCGTCCTGGGTGATGGCAAGATGATAACCGTCCCCCCGCGCCGCCTGTTCATGCGTGGAGCTGATCCAGTCGCCCGCCATGGCCTCGCGATAGGGGAAGGGCACGCGGGCCAGGTTGCCGGCCACGGAATAGTCGTTGACCAGGCGGAAGACCGAGGCCGCGTCATCGGGCTGCAGGCCGCGCAGGGTCAGGCGTGCGGTGCGGAGATCGGGCAGGCTCATGGCTTGCGCGCCACCAGGAAAGCGTCAATGCCGATGTCCAGCTTCCCGCTGCCGAAGAGACGATTCAGCAGGGGCTGGAGCTTGAAGGCGAGGAAGAGCCGGGCATGGCTGCTCCAGACATGCACGAACATGCGCTCGGGCGGGGCGGTCTTCGTCAGGCGTTCGAGCCAGTAGAAGCGATCGTAGTGCCCCCGGCTCGCCGGCAGCACTTCGGCCATTTCCACTGCGAGGTCGAGGCGGTCGGCCAGGGCGCGGAAGGCGGTCGGGCTCCACAAGCTGAGATGATGCGGCGGCGCGTTCATCACCATGTTCGGAATCGCGGTCAGCCGCGACGGCCAGGTCGGCGCGGAGAAGATCAACAACCCGCCGGGCTTCAGGCAGGCCAGCATGTCACGCGCCAGGGCGACCGGGTCCTCGACATGCTCGATCACCTGGAAGGCGCAGGCGACGTCGTAGAATTCCGGGCGGTCGGTCGCGTGCTCGGCCGCGGTCTGCCGCAGCACACCCTGGGCGCCGTACTCCTCGGCGTGAGGGTCGAGCACGGTGGTCTCGCTGCCCTTAGGCAGCAGCGAGCCAAAGGTGCCGGCATGGCCGCCCACATCCAACACCCGGTCGCCCGGGCGCACCCAGGCGCCGGCGGCGACGAAATCGCCATGCTCGGCCGGCGGGCTGCGCAGCCACGAGGACCAGATCGGCTGGCTGTAGAGCGCGCGGTAGAACTCCCCATCACCCTCGATCCGCGGCTCAAAGAAGATCAGCCCGCAATCGCAGGCATAGGTGCTGGGGCTGGCGGTTGGCGGCAGAAGCTGCCTCGGCGTGAAGCCGGCGGCGACATGCCACAGCCGCCGCAGCAGGCCGATATTCACCTTTTGCAGGAAACGCGCCTGGGTGCCGCCGCAGCAGGGGCAGGGCGGTGCTGTCATTGCCGCGCCACCACGCTGGCGGCGCCATCGCGCGCGACCTCATAGGTGACGCCACGCCAGGTCAGCCGCCGGCCGAAGGCGCTGCTCCAGATGCACCACAGGTTCACCGCATCGGCGATGGGCAGAACCGAAAGCAGGCCCTGCGCGAGGCGGGTGGCGGGCGCATCGGCCAGGCCGACGCGGCGCGCCGCCGCGTCCTGCGCCAGCCCGCGCAGGACCAGCATGGCCACGGCCACCGCAAGCCAGGGGCTGCCCCAGAGCAGCACCCAGCTCAGCACCATGGCATGCGAATGCAGGGCCTGCATCGACCAGAGCTGCGGCCGGTAGTAACGCACCAGGCGCTGCTGCCGGGCGAAGAATTCCAGCGCGCCCGGGCCATCCAGCGGCGAGGGCACCAGCACCGCGCCGCGCATCAGCACCCGCATGCCGTCTTCCCGCGCGCGGGCGGCGATCACCAGATCATCGAGCAGCCCGGTGCCCAGCGCGCGCCGGATGCTGGGCAGCGCCGCGGGGCCGAAGGCGATGGAACCACCCCAGAGGATGTTCAGCGCGGGAAAGCGCGAGGCCAGCGCCCAGCCGCGATCGAGCCAGGCGACAACCTGCGCCGTGGCATTGCCCGGCTCGGGGATCGACCAGCGAAAGCCGCCGACCAGGTCGCGCTCGCCGCGCAGGATCGGGGCGGCCAGCATCTCCATCCACCAGGGCTGCGGCGCGATATCGGCGTCGAGGAAGATAATGGCCTCGTCGTCCGCATCCAGCGCGTCGAGCGCCATCAGCAGGTTGTGCGATTTCTGTCCGCGCGCCTGGGTCATGCCCGCCACCACCACATGCACCGGAAACGCCAGGGGTGGCAGGGTGGGGGCATCCCCCTCGCTCTGCACCGCGATGATCAGCCGGCGCGCGCGCAGGCTCTGCCCCTCCAGCGCGCGCAGCAGGCCCGGCAGGTCCGCCGCCGGCGGTTTCAGCGGCAAGATGAGGGTGACCATGCCCGCCTGGCCCGCGCCGCCAGGGCGGCGGACCGTGGCGCACCAATGCAGCGCGCCGAACAGGGAGGGGCCGGCCGCCAGCAGCAACAACGGCAGCGCCAGCCACTCCATCAGCTGCGATAGCTGCCGTTGATGTCGATATAGGCATGCGTCAGGTCGCAGGTGTAGACGCTGGCTTTTCCGGCGCCCAGGCCGATATCGATGGCGATCGTGACCTCGCGCCCCTTCATATGGGCGGTGACCGGCGCCTCGTCGTAATCCGGCGCCAACTCGCCCTCCCGCGCCATCCAGACGCCGCCGACGGCGATGGAGAGCCGGTCGCGCTCCGCCGGCTCGCCTGCCTTGCCCACGGCCATGACGATGCGGCCCCAATTGGCGTCTGCGGCGGCGATCGCGGTCTTCACCAGCGGCGAATTGGCCACCGACATGCCGATGCGATGGGCCGATTTCTTGGACACCGCCCCGGTCACGTCGATCCGGATGAGCTTCTGGGCGCCCTCGCCGTCGCGCGCGACCATCAGGGCCAGTTCCATCAGCACCTCATGCACGGCGCGGGTGAAATCGCGCAGCATCGGCCCGCCCTCGGCCGGAACCTTGGGGTGCTTGGTGGCGCCGGTGGCGAAGAGCAGCACCGTGTCGGAGGTGGAGGTGTCGCTGTCCACGGTGACGCTGTTGAAGCTGGGGCCGATGCCCTTGCTCAGGATTTTCTGGAGCAAAGGGGCCGGAATTTTCGCGTCGGTGGCGAGAAAACTCAGCATGGTCGCCATGTCGGGCATGATCATGCCGCTGCCCTTGGCGATGCCGCTGATCGTGACCGTGGCGTCGCCGATCTTCGCCGTGCGGGTCACGCCCTTGGGGAAGGTGTCGGTGGTCATGATGGCGCGGGCGGCCTGTTGCCAGGCATCGGGCACCAGCTTTGCCGCCAGCCCCGGCAGGGCGGCAGTGAGTTTCTCGGTCGGCAGCTTCTCGCCGATCACGCCGGTGGAGGCCAGGAAGACCTCCTTCGGCTTGCAGCCCACCACCTCGGCCATGGCGGCGGCGGTCTGCGCGCAGGTCTCGCGGCCGGCCTTGCCGGTAAAGACGTTGGAATTGCCGGCAGTGACAACAAGCGCCCTCGCCTTGCCACCCGGCAATGCCGCGCGGCACCAATCCACCGGGGCGCCGGGGCATTTGTTCTTGGTGAAGACGCCCGCCACGGTGGTGCCGGCGGGGAAGACCATCATGGTCACATCCTCACGTGTCTTGTAGCGGATGCCGGCGGCGGCGGTGCCCAGCGCGACGCCAGGGATGGCTGGCATCTCGGGCAGCGGCAGCGCGAGGGGGGAGATCTCCATCGCCATGGTTCAGCGCCGCCCCGGGGCAGCCGGCGCGGGGGGCGGGGTGCCGACCAGCGCGCCGGCGGGCAGCGGCGGCGCCTCCACCCGCTCGATCCGGACGGAGGCGCGAAGCCGCTCGACGGCGGCCGCGACCTCCTCCTGCAGCAGCGCCTGGCGAACCTGTTCGCGCGCGTCGTCGAAGCTCGCCCCCTGGGTGCGGCGGCGCTCATCGACGCGGATGACATGCCAGCCGAATTGCGTGCGCACCGGGGCGGGGGAGAGCTGGCCGGGCTGCAGTGCGAAGGCGGCCTCGGCGAAGGGCGGCACCATGTCGGCGCGCTTGAACCAGCCGAGATCACCACCCTCGCGGGTGCCCGGGCCGGTGGCCATGCGGCGGGCGACATCCTCGAAGGACTGGCCACGATTGAGGTCGGCCAGCGCGGTCCGCGCCTCGGCCTCGGTCGGCACCAGGATATGGCGGGCGCGCACCTCCTCCTCGGCCTGGGCATTGGCCTGGTCGCGGTCATAGCGGGCGCGGATGGCGGCATCGGTCACCCGGGGCAGCACCTCGCGCTGGAGCAGTGTCTGGGTCAGCTCCTGCGCCTCGGCGCGGGCCAGGCGGGCGCGGAGTTCGGGGTCGCGGTCGATGCCAGCGCGGCGCGCGGCGATGACGAGCGCGCGGTCGGTGATGGTGCGGTCGATGAGCTGGCGCATCGCTTCGGGCGGGATCATGCCCAGCAGCGCCTCGGGCGGCACGTTGCGCATTTCGGGCGGCATGACGTCGGCGGCGGTGGCCAGCACGTCGGACAGGCGCACGGGCTCGCCCTCGATGCGGGCGATGATCGCATCGGGCATGGTCAGCGGGGCGGCCGGGCCAGGGACGGGCCCAGGGGCGGGCGCCTGGGCCAGGGCCGTGGAGGCCAGCAGAAGGAAGGCGAGATGCGGGAAGCGCATGCGGCGGGGCCTCAAGGTGTTCGGATTCGACCGGACAATGGCCGAAGCGCCTGAGCGCCACAAGTTGGGCCGCACGTTGACCCTGGGGAGCCCCCGCCCTATCTGCGCATCTGCCCCTTGGAAGCCCCCCGGACGCGCGCATGGGGCCGGAGAATAGGTCCCATCATGTTTGCCCGCCTGGCTCGTGCCATATTCGGTTCCGCAAATGACCGTGCGTTGAAGCGCCACGAGGGACGGGTGCCGCGCATCAATGCGTTTGAGCCCGGCCTCGCCGCGTTGGATGACGACGCGCTGCGCGGTCGCGTTCAGGCGATTCGTGATCAGATCACCGCCGGCACCGAGCTCGATGCGGTGCTGGAGGAGGTCTTCGCCATCGTGCGCGAGGGTGCCAAGCGGGCGCTGGGCATGCGCCATTTCGACGTGCAGATGATCGGTGGCATGGTGCTGCATGAAGGCCGCATCGCCGAAATGAAGACCGGCGAGGGCAAGACCCTGGTCGCGACGCTGCCCGTCATCCTCAACGCGCTGTCCGGTCGCGGCGTGCATGTCGTCACCGTGAACGACTACCTGGCCAGCCGCGATGCGGAGTGGATGGGCAAGCTCTATGGCTTTCTCGGCCTGACCACGGGCGTGATCGTCAACGGCCTCAACGATGACCAGCGGCAGATGGCCTATGCCTGCGACATCACCTACGGCACCAACAACGAATTCGGCTTCGACTATCTGCGCGACAACATGAAGTACCGGCTGGAGGACATGGTCCAGCGCCCCTTCAACTTCGCGATCGTCGATGAGGTCGATTCGATCCTGGTGGACGAGGCGCGCACGCCGCTGATCATTTCCGGCCCGACGGACGACACATCCGACCTCTATCGCCGGGTCAATGCGGTGATGGTGGACTTCGTCAGGGATGCCGAGCGTTTCGAGAAGGACGAGAAGCAGCGCACCGTCAACATGACGGAGAAAGGCGGCGAGGAGATCGAGGCGCTGCTGACGGCCGGCGGCGTGCTGACCGAGGGCGGGCTTTACGACACCGAGAACATCTCTCTCGTCCACCATGTGAACCAGTCGCTGCGTGCACATACGCTGTTCAAGAAGGACGTCGAATACGTCGTCCGCAATGACAAGATCATCATCATCGATGAGTTCACCGGCCGCATGATGGATGGCCGGCGCTATTCCGATGGCCTGCATCAGGCGCTTGAGGCGAAGGAGGATGTGACCGTCCAGCCCGAGAACCAGACGCTGGCCTCGATCACCTTCCAGAACTATTTTCGCCTCTACCCCAAGCTGGCGGGCATGACCGGCACGGCGGCGACCGAGGCGGATGAATTCGCCGAGATCTACAAGCTGGAGGTGGTGGAGATCCCCACCAACGTGGCGGTGGCCCGTGTGGACAGCGATGACGAGGTGTACCGCACCGCGATCGAGAAATACGAGGCGGTTGCGGTGCTGATCGAGGAATGCCGCGCCCGCAATCAGCCCGCGCTGGTCGGCACCACCTCGATCGAAAAATCCGAATTGCTCTCGGCCATCCTCAAGGCCAAGAAGATCCCGCACGCCGTGCTGAACGCACGCTATCATGAGCAAGAGGCGGGCATTGTGGCCCAGGCCGGCCGGCCCGGCACCATCACCATCGCCACCAACATGGCCGGCCGCGGCACCGACATCAAACTGGGCGGCAATGCCGACATGCTGGCGCGGCAGGAGACCGGCGCCTCGGAAGGCGAGGCCTATGAGGCAGCGCTGGCGCGGCACGAGGCCGAGGTGCTGGAGTACAAGAAGACCGTGATGGCGGCCGGCGGCCTCTTCGTCATCGGCACCGAGCGGCATGAATCGCGCCGCATCGACAACCAGCTGCGCGGCCGCTCCGGCCGTCAGGGTGACCCGGGTGCCTCGCGGTTTTTCCTCAGCCTCGAAGACGATCTGATGCGGATCTTCGGTTCCGACCGCATGGGCGGGATGCTGCAAAAGCTTGGCCTCAAGGAAGGCGAGGCGATCACCCATAGCTGGATCAACAAGGCGCTGGAGAAGGCGCAGAAGAAGGTCGAGGCGCGCAACTTCGACACCCGCAAGAACCTGCTGAAATACGACGACGTCATGAATGACCAGCGGCGCGAGGTGTACAGCCAGCGCCGGCTTTACATGGAGGCGAGCGACCTCTCCGAGACCGTCGCCGAGATGCGGCGCGAGACGATCCACGACATGGTGCGTGCGGCGATCCCCGAAAACTCCTATCCCGAGCAATGGGACCTCACGGGGCTGGAGGAAAAGGTCCGCGTGAACCTCAACCTCGATCTGGCCGTCGTGGCGATGGGCCGCGAGGAGGGGATCGATGACGAGATGATCCTCGAGCGCATCCAGGACACCGCCGACCGCGCCGCCGCCGCCCGCGCCGCCGATATCGGCCCCGAGATGATGCGCATGGTGGAGAAGAGCCTGCTTCTCCAGCTCTTCGACCAGGTCTGGAAGGAACACCTCCTCCAGCTCGACCATCTCCGCCAGGGCATCGGCCTGCGCGCCTATGGCCAGCGTGACCCGCTGAACGAGTACAAGAGCGAGGCCTTCGCCCTGTTCAATGGCATGCTGGGGGATCTGCGCGAGCGGGTGACCTCGCTGCTGATGCGCGTGGAACTGCGCCCCGACGCGCCGCCGGAGTATCTGACCCGGCCGCCCGAGCCGGTGCGGATCACGGATATGCGCCACCCCTCGCCCGATGGGCAGGATTATGAGAGCCAGGGCGATGTGGCGCTGGCACCGCGGCGCGGTGAGGCAGTGGACCCGAACGACCCGACGACCTGGGCCGGCACGTCGCGCAACGCGCCATGCCCCTGCGGTTCGGGGAAGAAGTACAAGCACTGCCACGGCAAGAGCTAAGGCCGGCCGCGCCCTCACCTCAACGGGCCGCCCTCCAGGCGCCGATATGGCGTGGCGGCCCGACTTGACATAGGGTCGCCCGCGCGATCCTGGGGGCCCGATGCAGACCAATTTCACACCGGAACAATTGCGCGACCCCGAGCTGCGCGAGGCCAATGCCATCCTGCGCACCTGCGTGCATTGCGGGATGTGCACGGCAACCTGCCCAACCTTCGTCGAGCTCGGCGATGAATTGGACAGCCCGCGCGGCCGCATCTACCTCATCAAGGACATGCTGGAGAACGGCCGCGCCGCCACCGAGCTGGAGGCCCGCCATGTCGATCGATGCCTCTCCTGCCTGAGCTGCATGACGACCTGCCCCTCGGGCGTGAACTACATGCACCTCGTGGACCATGCCCGCAGGCATATCGAGGAGACCTATGATCGGCCCCTACCTGAGCGCCTGCTGCGCCGGGTGCTGGCGATGATTCTGCCCCACCCCGGGCGCTTCCGCCCCGCCATGCGCCTGGCCGGGCTGGCCAAGGGCCTGGGCGGCCTGATCCCCGGCCAGTCGATGACGGCCCAGCGCCTGCGCGCCATGCTGCGGCTGGCGCCGAAAACCCTGCCGCCGGCGCAGAAGCTGGGCACGCTTTACCCGGCCGAGGGCGAAAAGCGCGGCCGCGTGGCGCTGCTCGCCGGCTGCGCCCAGCAGGTGCTGGACCCCGAGATCAACGCCGCCACCATCCGCCTTCTCACCCGCATGGGGGTGGAGGTGGTGGTGCCCGCCGCCGCCGGCTGCTGCGGCGCGCTGACCCACCATATGGGCCTGCACGACCCCGCCATGGCGGCGGCGCGGGCCAATATCCTGGCCTGGGATGCGGCAGGGCTGGACGCCGTGGTGATCAACACCTCGGGCTGCGGCACCACGGTGAAGGATTACGGCTTCATGTTCCGCGAGGCGCCGGAGGCCGAAGCCGCCGCGCGGGTCTCGGCGATGGCGATGGATGTCTCCGAGGCCCTGGTTAAGTTCGGCTATGCCCCGACCCGCGCGGCACCCGGCATCACCGTGGCCTATCACAGCGCCTGCTCGCTGCAGCACGGCCAGAAGATCACCGCGCTGCCCAAGCAGCTGCTGCAAAAGGCCGGCTTCACCGTGAAGGAGCCGCTGGAGGGTCACCTTTGCTGCGGCAGCGCCGGCACCTACAACATCATGCAGCCCGAGATCGCCGGCCGGCTGCGGGCGCGCAAACTCGCCAATATCAACCGCACCGGGGCCAGCGTGCTGGTGGCCGGCAATATCGGCTGCCTGACCCAGCTCGGCGGTGAGGCCCTGCCCACCGTGCACACCGTGCAGATGCTGGACTGGATGGCCGGGGGGCCGAAGCCCGCAGCCCTGTGATCAGCCCCGCCCGCGTAACATCCGGATGATGCCGGAGAAATCCTCGCTCCCGCCGCCCTCCGCACAAAACGCCTCATAAAGCGCCAGCGCATGGGCGCCGAGCGGGGTGGCGGCGCCAAAGCTCTCCGCGGCATCCTGCGCCAGGTTGAGGTCCTTCATCATCAGCGCGCCGGCGAAGCCGGGCTTGTAGTCGCGATTGGCCGGGCTCGCCGGCACCGGGCCGGGCACCGGGCAATAGCTCGTCATCGACCAGCACTGACCCGAGGATTTGCTCGCCACATCGAACAGCGCCTGGTGCGACAGGCCCAGCTTTTCCGCCAGCAGAAACGCCTCGCATGTCCCGATCATGGAAATCGCCAGCAGCATGTTGTTGCAGGCCTTGGCCGCCTGGCCCGCGCCGGCCGCGCCGCAATGCACGATCGTCCTGCCCATCGCCTCCAGCACCGGCCGGGCCCCGGCCACTGCCGCATCGGGCCCGCCCACCATGAAGGTCAGCGTGGCATTCTCGGCCCCCATGACACCGCCCGAGACCGGGGCATCGAGCATGGGCTGGCTGACCGCCGCCGCCACCTCCCGCGCCACCGCCACATCGATGGTCGAACAGTCGATGAAAATCGCCTCCGGCCTGGCGGCGGCCGCCAGACCGCCCAGCCAGACCTCACGCACATGCCGGCTGGCCGGCAGCATGGTGATCACCACATCGCTGCCCTTCGCCGCCGCCGGGGCATTCGCGGCGGCCTCGCCACCCGCTGCTTCCAGCGCCGCTACGGCGGTCGGGTTGAGGTCGAAGCCCACCACCTCATGGCCGGCCCGGCGCAGGTTCACCGCCATCGGCAGCCCCATATTGCCCAGACCCACAAAACCTAAGCGTGCCATCATCAGCCTCCCATCGCGCGCAGAATGTCTTCGCTGTGCTCGCCCAGCGCGGGGGCGGGGCCAAGCCGGATGTCCAGGCCCGGTGGATTGGCCAGCGGCAGCCGGCCCAGCCCGGGCTGGTCGATGCGCGGCGCGGCCTGGCTGGCCTGCACATGCGCGTCATCCAGCCATTCCAGCACAGTGTTCACCCGGCTGGCCAGGATGCCCGCGGCCTGCAGGGCTGCGATCCAATCCGCGGCGGGACGGGTGAGAAAGATGCCGCGCAGCAGCGGCAGCAGCGCGGGCTTGTTCAGGGCGCGCAGGCGGAAATCGGCGAAGCGCGTGTCCTCCAGCAGCAGGGGCGCATCCAGCACGCCCACCAGCGTGACCCAATCCGCCTCACGCACCAGCGCGATCATCACCCAGGCGCCGTCGCCGGCCTGGTAGCTGCCGGCGGGCACGTTCAGCTCGGCCGGCAGATGGCCGAGCAACCCGGCCTCGGCGATGGAGGTGCAGAGCAGCGAGGCGGCGCCCGCCATCAGCGAGCAATCCAGCACCCGCTGGCGCGGCGTGGTATCGCGCGCGCGTTCAGCCAGCGCGCCCTGCACGGCGGCGAAGGCCGACATGCCGGTGTGGATATCGACCGGCAGGGTGCCGACCTTGTGCGGCGCGCCATCCATGCCGGCATTCTGCGCCACCAGGCCGGAAAACGCCTGGGCCACGGCATCGGTGCAGGGCCGCTCGGCATAAGGCCCGGTCTGGCCGAAGCCGGATATGCTGACATAGACGGCATCCGCCCGGGCATGTTCAGGCCCCAGCCCGATGCGCGTGGCGACCCCGGGCCGGAAAGCCTCGATCACCACATCGGCCTTCGCCATCAGCGCCTGGGCGCGCCCCCGATCGGCCGCCTCGGCCAGGTCGAGCACGAGGCCGCGCTTGCCGCGGTTGAAGACGGCGCTCATCACGCTGTGCGAGCCCTGGCGCGTGGTCAGCCCACGCGACCAGTCGCCCTTCGGTGGCTCCAGCTTCACCACATCGGCGCCCATGGCGGCCAGCAGCATGCCGCAATATGGCCCGGCGATGCCCTGCGCGGCATCGAGCACGAACAAACCCTTGTAGGGCTGCATGACGTTCCCCTGATCAGCGTCGCATCCTGCGCCATTATCGGCGGAGCGAAAGAGGGCATCGCCGATCACAGCAAACTGCCCTGCGCCCCGGCATCGCGCTGGACCCTCGCCGCCACCTTGCCATCGGCGAAGGTCAGGGTGATGGCCGCGCCGGCCCTGGCCTGCGCCGCACGGGTGATGGCCTTGCCGCCGGGTGCCTGGACCAGGGCAAAGCCGCGCGCAAGCACCGCGACATAGGAGACGCTTTCAAGCCTCGCCGCCTGGCCGGCCAGCTCAGTGCTGCGCTGGCGCAGCAGTGCCGCGATGGGCGCCGCCGAGAAGCGCCCCAGTGCCGGCGCCGCGGCCCGCTTCATCTGTGCCGCGGCCCAGCCTGCCCGCAACCTGTTGCCCAGCAGGTCGAGCTGCCCACGGCGCGCGAGGACGGCTTCGCGCGGATGCGGCGGGCTGAGCCGCCCCAGCGCCGCGGCGCGCGCGGCCAACTGGCCCAGCATCGCCTGGCGCAGGCGCTCGCCACGGTCGTCCAGACGCTGGCGCAGCTGGGCCAGCTGGTCGGGCATCGCGGGCAGGGCGCGGGCCGCCCGCTCCAGGCCCAGCCTCCGCGCCTGCAGACCGGCCTGCATGCCGTGATGCAGGCGCCCCGCGCGCTGCAGCAGGTCGGCCAGCAGCTCCATGCGTGGCGGCACCGCCATCTCGGCCGCGGCGGTGGGGGTGGGGGCGCGGCGGTCTGCAGCGAAATCGAGCAGCGTCGTGTCCGTCTCATGCCCGATGGCGGAAATCACCGGAATGGGGCAGGCGGCGGCGGCGCGCACCAGGGCCTCGTCATTGAAGGCGGCGAGGTCCTCCAGCGAACCGCCGCCGCGGGCGATGATCAGCAGATCCGGCCGCAGGCCCGCCGGCAGCGCGCCCATCGCCTGGATGGCCTGGGTGATCTTCTCGGCCGCGCCCGCCCCCTGCACCGGCACGGGCCAGAGCAGGATGGGGCGGGGGAACCGCCGCAGGATGGTGGTGCGGATATCCTGGATCACCGCCCCCTTCTCGCTGGTGATCACGCCGATCCGGGCGGGGATGGTGGGAAAGCCGCGCTTGCGCTCGGGGGCGAAGAGCCCCTCGGCCAGCAGCTTCACCCGCAACTTCTCGATGGCGGCGAGCAGCGCGCCCTCGCCGGCATATTCCAGCGCCTCGATGACGAGCTGGTACTTGCTGCGGTCGGCATAGGTGTCGATCCGGCCGGTGGCGACGATCTCGATGCCGTTTTCCGGCGCGATGGCGAGGTTGCGCACGGTCATCTTCCAGACCACGGCTTCCAGCTTGGCGTCGCTGTCCTTGATCGAGAGGTAGATATGGCCCGAGGGGTAGCGCTTGCATTCCGTGATCTCGCCGCGCACCCGCACCCGGCCGAAGCTTTCGCGCAGCACGCCCTTGATGGCACCGGCCAGGTCGCCGACCGAATATTCCGGGACGTTCGTCACACTATCCATCCGCCCACCCTATGCTAATCCGGCGCCGGTTGCATCGGGGTGGCGGCATATGCGGGTGTTGGTGGTGGGCGGCGGCGGGCGGGAACACGCGCTGTGCTGGAAGATCGCGCAGTCGCCGCTGCTGACCCAGCTGTGGTGCGCGCCGGGCAATGCCGGCATCGCGGCGGTGGCGGAATGCGTCGACGCCCCGGACATCGTCGGCTTCGCCCGCGACCATGCGGTCGACCTTGTGGTGGTGGGGCCCGAGGCGCCGCTGACGCTGGGCCTGGCGGATCAATGCCGCGCCGCCGGCATCGCCTGTTTCGGCCCCTCGGCCGCCGCCGCACGCCTAGAAGGCAGCAAGACTTTCACCAAGGAGGTGGCGACCGCGGCCCGCGTGCCCACCGCGGACTGGGCCCGCTTCGAGGATGCCGATGCCGCCCGCGCCCACATCCGGGCCCAGGGTGCGCCCATCGTGGTGAAGGCCGATGGCCTCGCCGCCGGCAAGGGCGTGGTGGTGGCGGCGACGGTGGCCGAGGCGCAGGCTGCCATCACCGACATCATGGAAGACCGCGTGCATGGCCAGGCCGGCGCCGCCGTGGTGATCGAGGAATGCATGCTGGGCGAGGAGGTCAGCGTCTTCGCGCTCTGCGCCGGCACCGAGGCGGTCTTCCTGGGCGCGGCGCAGGACCACAAACGCGCCTTCGATGGCGACCAGGGGCCGAATACCGGGGGTATGGGCGCCTATTCCCCCGCCCCCGCCTTCACCCCCGCCATCGAGGCCGAGGTGATGGCCCGCATCATCCGCCCCACCCTGGCGGAGATGGCGGCGCGCGGCACCCCGTTCTCGGGCGTGCTCTTCGCCGGGCTGATGCTGACCGCGACCGGTCCCCGGCTGATCGAATACAATGTCCGCTTCGGCGACCCGGAATGCCAGGTGCTGATGCTGCGCCTGGAATCCGATCTGCTGCCCTTCCTGCACGCGGCGGCGCATGGCCGGCTGCCCGCCGAACCGCCGCGCTGGCGTGACGCCGCGGCGCTTGTGGTGGTGATGGCAAGCCGGGGCTATCCGGGGCCGGTCGTGAATGGCAGCGCGATCGGCGGGCTGGAGGCGGCGGCGGCGGTTCCGGGCGTGGCCATTTTCCATGCCGGCACGCGCGGCGGGCCGGGCGCCATCACCGCCCATGGTGGCCGCGTGCTGGGCGTGGGGGCGGCAGCGCCCGATCTCGCCGCGGCGCGCGATGCCGCCTATGCCGCGATCGGGCTGATCGACTGGCCGGAAGGACAATACCGGCGCGACATCGGCTGGCGCGCGCTGCCGGCCTGACAAGACATCACCGCTGCGGCATGCTCGCCGCCAGGAGACCAGCCATGAAACGTCGCGCCGCCCTTGCCATGCTCGCTCTGCCCGCCCTGGGGCAGGCCCAGTTCACCCGTCCGGTCCGCCTGGTGGTGCCCTTCCCGCCGGGCGGCTCGAATGACGTGATCGCCCGGCCGCTGGCGGAAAAGCTCACCGCGCGGCTCGGCCAGCCGGTGGTGGTGGAGAACCGGCCCGGGGCGGGCGGTTCCATCGGGGCGGCGCAGGTCGCTCAGGCCGCGGCCGATGGCACCACGCTGATGGTCACCTCCTCCAGCTTCGCCGCCTCGGCCGTGGTGCAGCGCACGCCCTATGACGCGCAGACCAGCTTCGAGGCGGTGGCCCTGCTGGCACGCTCGCCTTTCCTGGTGCTGACCAACCTGGATTTCCCGGCGCGCGACATCGCATCGCTGGTGGCATTGGCCCGCGCCCGGCCGGGGGGTATCGATTTCGGCAGCTCCGGCCCGGGTGGGATCAATCACTTCGTCACCGAATATTTCGCGTTGCAGGCCGGCATAAGGCTGAACCATGTGCCCTATCGCGGCATGCCGCCTGCGGTGACGGATCTGGTGGCCGGCCATATCCAGCTGCTCATCACCACGATGGCGAGCGCCAGCGGCCCGATCCGCGACGGCCGGGTGCGGCTGCTGGCCTATACCGGCGAGGGTGCGCCCGATTCCAACCCCGCCGCCCCCACCGTGCGGGCCACCGGGCTGGACTACGAGGCCAGCATCTGGTGGGGCCTGCTGGCGCCGCGCGGCCTGCCGCCCGCCATCTCGACCCTGCTGCAGAACGCCATCCGCGACGCCCTGGCCGAGCCCGACCTCGCCCGGATCTATGAGGCCGAGGGCGCGCGCCCCGGCTTCGCCAGCGCGGCCGAGTTCCAGGCCGAGCTGGCGCGCGACATCGCCCGCTTCCGCGACGTCGCCGCCCGGGCCAATATCCGCATCGAATGAGCAACATCCCCCGCCACGACTACGACCCCTCGGCGACCGGCGCGCTGGCTGATGTGCGGGTGGTGGACCTCTCCCGCCTCGTCGCCGGCAATATGCTGACCAAGGTGCTGGCCGATCACGGCGCCGAGGTCGTCAAGATCGAGCCGCCCGAGGGCGACACGCTGCGCGCCTGGAAGGTGGGCGGGGTGGAGACGAGCTGGAAGACGATCTGCCGCAACAAGTTTTCGGTGGCGCTGAACCTGCGCCATCCCGATGCCATCGCCGCGGTGCTGACCTTGTGCGAGACAGCCGCCATCTTCGTGGAAAGTTTCCGGCCCGGCGTGCTGGAGGCGATGGGGCTCGCACCCGAGATCCTGCTGGCGAAAAACCCGGCGCTGGTGATTGTGCGCATCTCCGGCTGGGGGCAGACCGGCCCCTTCGCCCATAAGCCTGGCTTCGGCACGCTGGTCGAGGGCTATTCCGGCTTCGCCGCGGTGAATGGTTTCGCCGATCGCGAGCCGGTCCTGCCGCCGATGTTCATGGGCGATGCCTATGCCGGGCTGCATGGCGCGGGGAGCGCCATGATCGCGCTGCGCCACGCGGAGAAGACCGGCCGCGGCCAGGTCATCGACCTCAGCCTTTTCGAGCCCATCTTCAATGTGCTGGAGCCGCAGATGGCGAATTGGCGGATCACCGGCAAGCTCAAGCCGCGCACCGGCTCACGCTCGACCAATACCGCGCCGCGCAACGCCTATCGCACGGCCGATGGGGGCTGGGTCTGCCTTTCGGCCTCGACCCAGGGCATGACGGAAAAGCTGTTCCGCAGCATCGGGCAGGAGGATCTGATCACCGACCCGCGCTTCGCCCGCAACCCCGACCGGGTGCGCAATGGGGTGGAGCTGGATGCCATCATCGCCGATTATGTCGGCGCGCGCGGCATGGCGGAGAACCTGGCGCATTTCGACGCCACCGGCGTCACCATCGGCCCGATCCAGGACGCGCAATCGCTGGAGAGCGACCATTACGTGACGGCGCGCGAGGCGCTGATCGAGGTGCCGGACGCCGAGATGCCCGGCGGCTGGCTGCCCATGGGCGGCCACGTGCCACGCCTGTCTGAGACGCCGACCATTCTGGCCCGCCCGGCGCCAAGGCTGGGCGAGCACAACGAGGCCATCCTGGGCGCCGGGACCTGCGCGCGGTTGCGGCAGGCCGGCGCTTTGGCTGGCTGACTCAGGCGGTCTTTTCGGGGGCCGGTTCGGCGGCGGGGGCGGTCGCCTCGGTCTCTTCCTCGTCGCCGTCCTCGGCGTCCTCGTCTTCGTCGCCGTCTTCGTCATCCTCGTCGTCGATTTCGAGGGTGAACATGTCGTCGCGCACGGCGGCCAGGCATTCGCGGAAGGTGTTCAGCACCCATTCCCGGCCCGCGCCCTCCTCCCGGCCTTCGCCCTTGGCGATCATGTGCAACAGGGCGAATGCCACCGCCGCGTCGCTGTCGCCTTCGATCTCGATTTTCATGGGGTGCTTCCTTCTGCAAATTGCGGTCGGCAACGAATCTGCGGCATCGCTGTTGCAGAACGATGGGCGGGGGTGTGACGTTTCAAAGCTTGTTCCGAGCCTGACCTGCGTGATATCATGATATCATGGCGCAGATCGTGGTCCGCAGGCTCGCTGAGGATGTGAAACGCAGGCTGGCGGCGCGCGCCGCGCTGGCCGGGCACAGCATGGAGGAGGAGGCGCGGCAAATCCTGACCGCAGCCACGATTCCGTCGCAGGAGGAAGGTCTCGGAGCGCGGATCGCACGCCACATGAAGGGGCGTGGCATGACCGCCGATGAACACCGGATTTTCGAAGACGCGATTGCCGAACAGCGCGGAAAGCCCTGGCGCAATGTTGATCTCAGCGAGTGATACTGCTGGACACCAATGTCGTGTCGGAAATTCTGCGGCTGGACGACTCGCCCTTCATCGCGGCCTGGCTGGAACGGGTTGGGACGGAGGAATTGGCCACAACGGCCGTGACCATTTTTGAAATGGAACTGGGGCTGGCCAGGCTCCCGCCGGGGCGGCGGCGCTCCTCGTTGGAAGGCGCCCTGGCCGATCTGTTTGCGCCAGGCTTGCTGGGCGGACGGGTCTTTGCGCTCGACCACTCCGCGGCGGTGATCGCCGGGCGGCTGGCCGGGGAGCTGTCCCGGAAGGGACGGCCGATTGATGCGCCCGACGCGTTGATCGCGGGCATCGCGCTCCATCTCGGTGCGGCCCTTGCCACGCGCAACACGCGCCATTTCGAGCGTGTCGAAGGGTTGCGGCTGATCAACCCCTGGGATTGAGACTCACATCGTCGCCCCCAGCACCCAGGGCGCGAATTCCGCATCGCCGAAGCCCAGCGCCTCGCTTTTGGTGGGCGCGCCGCTGGCGGTGGCCAGCATGTGCCGGAAAATCCGCTCGCCGCATTCCGCGACGCTTTCCGTGCCCTCCAGCACCGTGCCGCAATTGATGTCCATATCCTCCTCCATGTGGTGGAACATGGCGGAGTTGGTGGCCAGCTTCAGCGATGGCGCCGGCTTGCAGCCGAAGACGCTGCCGCGGCCGGTGGTGAAGCACATCAGGTTGGCGCCGCCCGCCACCTGGCCAGTGGCGCCCACCGGGTCGTAGCCCGGCGTGTCCATGAAAACAAAGCCCTTCGCCGTCACCGGCGCGGCATAGCCCACCACATCGACGAGGTTGGTGGTGCCCGCCTTGGCCATGGCGCCCAGCGATTTTTCCAGGATGGTGGTCAGCCCGCCCGCCTTGTTGCCGGGGCTGGGGTTGGCGTTCATCTCCGCCCCCTCGCGGGCGGTGTAGTCTTCCCACCACTTCATCACGCCGACCAGCTTCTCGCCGACCTCGCGCGACACCGCGCGGCGGGTCAGCAAATGCTCGGCGCCATAGGTCTCGGGGCTTTCGGAGAGGATCACCGTGCCGCCCTGCGCCACCACAAGGTCCGAGGCCGCACCCAGGGCGGTATTGGCGGAGATGCCGGAATAGCCATCCGAGCCGCCACATTGCAGCGCCACGCAGAGCTCGCTGGCCGGCACCGCCACCCGGGTCACCGTATTGGCCTCCTCCAGCACCTCGCGCACGAAGCCGATGCCGGCTTCCACGGTCTTGCGGGTGCCGCCGGCCTCCTGGATGGTCAGCGTGCGCAGGCGGCCGGCCAGGCGCTGCTCCTCCAGCAGCCCGCCGAGCTGGTTCACCTCGCAGCCCAGGCCGATGGCGATGACATGGGAGAAATTCGGGTGCCGGGCGAAGCCGGCCAGCACCCGGCGCAGCACCCGCAGCGGCTCGCCCTCGGTCATGCCGCAGCCGGTCTTGTGGGTCAGCGCGACCACGCCATCCACGCCGGGGTGGCCGGCCAGCGGGTCGTGCCCGTCACCGAAGGGATTCCTGGTGAAGGCGCGGGCGATGAGGTCAGCCACATGGGCGGAACAATTCACGCTGGTGATGATGCCCACGTAATTGCGCGTGGCCACCCGGCCATCGGCCCGGCGGATGCCCTGGAAAACCTCGGGCACCTCGGCCAACGCCGTCGCCCGGGCATCGACGCCCCAGGCGTAGTCGCGGGAGAAATCGCCCATCGCCATATTGTGGGTGTGCACCCATTCGCCGGGCGCGATCGCGCTCGTCGCGAAGCCGATGATCTGGCCGTAGCGGCGCACCGCCTCGCCCGGCGCGTGACCGGCCACCGCCACCTTGTGCCCGGCGGGGATTCGCGCCCGCGCCACCACATTGGGCGCCACCGGCGTGCCCGGCGGCAGGGCGATGCGGGCGATGACCACGCCATCGGTGTCATGCAGCCTGATGACGGGCGGGGTGGTGAAGCTGTCCATGGCGGTTCCTCCTGATCTGCCAGCCTAGCCTGCAAGCCCCGGCATGTCTCTTGCCGCCGGCCCGCTTGTCACGCACGATCCATTGCCACGCCGGAGAAGCCCCATGCCGACGCGACGCCTAGCGCTTGCAATCGCGACACTCTCGACGCCCGCGCTCAGCCAGGCGCTGCGGCGCCCCTTGCGCATCATCGTGCCATTCCCGCCGGGCGGGGCGGTGGACAGCCTGGGCCGGATCCTGGCCGAGCGCCTCGGCCCGCAGCTGAACCAGACCGTGCTGGTGGAGAACCGGGCCGGCGGCGGTGGCATCGTCGGCGCCGATGCGGTGGCCAAGGGGCCGGGCGATGGCTCGATGCTGGGCATCATCGGCGCCGCCACGCTGCTGGCCACGCCCATGATGCAGGCCATGCCCTTCGACCCGATGCGCGACCTGCGGCCGCTGACCCAGATCACCGACAGCGCCGTGCTCTGCGTCGTCAATGCCGAGCGCGCGCGGCGCGATGGCTGGCGTAGCCTGGCCGATGTCATCGCCTTCATGCGGGCCAATCCCGGCCAGGCGAAGCTGGCGGGCTCGGGTGTTGGCACCGTCTCGCATTTCACCGCGGCCGCGATCATCCGCGCCTCGGGGGTGGAGGCGATCCATGTGCCCTATCGCGGCGGGGCGGAGACCGCCAATGCGGCGCTGACCGGCGAGGTCGATCTGGCCTGCGACCTGCCGGCCACGCTGCTGCCGCTGGTGCAGGGCGGCACGGCGCTGCCCGTCACCGTCTCGGCCGGCACCCGGCTTGCGCTGCTGCCGGATGTGCCGGGCTTCGGCGAGACCCCGGCCACCGCGGGCCTCGACATTCGCACCTGGAACATGATGATGGTGCCCTCCAACACGCCAGAGTCTGAGGTGCTGCGCCTGTTCAACGCCCTCCGCCGGGTCGCGGCGCAGCCTGAATTCACCACGCTGCTGGCCCGCATCGCCTATGTCCCGGTGCTGCAGGACAGCCCGGCCGAGGCCGCTTCCTTCATCGCGGCCGAGGCGCCGCGCTGGCGTGACCTCGTCGATCTCTCGGGCGCGCGGGCGACATGAGCGCCGTGCCGTCGGAGGTCGCGCGCATCGCGGCCGATCCGCGCTTTGCCGCGGCCCGCGCCACCATGCGCGCCGAGCATGACCGGATGGTGGAGGACATCATCGGGCTGACCGAGATCCCGGCGCCGCCCTTCGCCGAGGAGGCCCGGGCGACGGCTTATCTCGCCATGCTGCGCGCGCATGGGCTGGAGGAGGTGGAGCAGGACGAGGTTGGCAATGTGATGGGCCGCAGGCGCGGCTTCGGCAATGGCGAGACCCTGGTGGTGGCGGCCCATCTCGACACCGTCTTCCCTGCCGGAACCGATGTGACGGTGCGGCGGGAGGGCACCCGGCTCTACGCGCCGGGCGTGGGCGATGACACCCGCAGCCTGGCGGTGAACCTCGCCTTCCTGCGCGCCATGGATGCAGCGGGCATTCGCACCCGGGCGGATATCCTCTTCGTCGGCGATGTCGGCGAGGAGGGCTTGGGCGATCTGCGCGGCGTGCGCCACCTCTTCACCCGCGGGCGGCATGCCGGGAAGATCGATGCCTTTCTGACGGTGGACAGCCCGGAGGTCGAGCGCATCGTCACCGGCGGCGTCGGCTCCAAGCGGTATCGCGTTGTGTTCCGGGGGCCGGGCGGGCACAGCTTCGGCGCCTTCGGGCTGGTCAATCCGATGTATGCCATGGCGGCGGCGGCCTGGGGCATCGGCCGCATCGCGGTGCCGCGCAAGCCGGCGACGACGCATTGCGTCTCCATCGTCTCGGGCGGCACCTCGGTCAATGCCATTCCCAATGAAGTGCGGATGGAGGTCGATCTACGCTCCCGCTCCGCTGTGGAGCTGGACCGGCTGGAGCGCGAATTCCGCGCCATCGTGGCCGAGGCGGTGGCGGCCGAGAACGCCGCGCGCGATGTCCGCGACGGCCCGGTCGCGGCGCAGGTCATCGCCATCGGCGACAGGCCGGCGGGCGAGACGGATGAGGGTGCGCCGATCGTGGCCGCCGCCACCGCCGCCGTCGCCCATCACGGCTACTGCGTGAGCTACGAGGATAGCAGCACGGATGCCAATATTCCGATGAGCCTGGGAATACCGGCCTTGCGGATCGGCAGCGGCGGGCGCGGCGGGCGGGCGCATAGCCTGGATGAATGGATCGATGTCGAGGCGGAGGAGAGCCTGCGCGGGATGTCGGCCAGCCTGCTCACCATTTTGGCTGTGGCCGGGATGGAGACGGGCTGAGGGCCTGACGCGGCCGGAATCGGCCATTCGCAGTTTTCAAATGCACGATTTCGTGTGCGCACAAATTCCTTTCCCTCTGCCGGCCCGCATAAACAAGCCCGGTTTGGTCGGGTGAATTTTGGCAGGATTGTCGGAAAGCCGGGGCGAACTCCTAGAATTTTTGCCTAATCGTTCAATTGGCCTTGAGATAGGCCTCCGCCGCATCACCCAGGATCTGGGCGCAGAGCGCCAGATCCTCGGGCTTCGTATCCTCCTTCCAGTGATGGCTGATGCCGCCGATGCTCGGCGTGAACAGCATCGCCACCGGCATGATCCGGGCGAGGTATTGTGCGTCATGCCCGGCACCCGAGGGCATGGCCTGCCACCCCCCCGGCGCATGCGCCTCGGCCGCGCGGGACAGCGCGGTCTGCATCTTCTCGTCACAGGCGACGGGCACCGAGAGGCTTTGCGCTTCCAGCACGGCCACGCAGCGCTCGCGCCGGTTGCTCTCCTGCACCATCCGCTCCAGCCCGTTTCGCAGGCGGGCCAGCACCTCGACCGAGATATCGCGGAACTGGAACAGGATTTCGGCGCGGCCGGGAATGATCGAGGGCGCGCCGGGGTCGAGTGCGATCCGCCCACAGGTCCAGGTCGTCCGCTCGGCGCAGAGCTTCGGGAATTCGGCGTCGATCGCCGCCAGCAGCCGCACCGCGGCCAGCCCGGCATCGCGCCGCTCGGCCATCGTCGTGCCGCCGGCATGGTCCTGGTTGCCCTCGATGGTGATGCGGAACTGCCAGATCGCGACAATCCCTGTCACCACGCCGGCGCGCAGTCCGGCCTGTTCGAGCTGCGTGCCCTGCTCGATATGCATCTCGAAAAACCCCTTGTAGCGGCTCGGGTCGAGCTTCGGGCGGGCGACGCCCTCCAGCCCCGCCTCGCGCAGCGCATCGCGCAGGCTCTGGCCTGTGGTGCGGTTCACCGCGGCGTCGATCTGGCCTTCCTCGAGGATGCCCAGCAGGCTCTTGCTACCGAGAAAACTGCCGAAATGGCCTTCCTCGTCGGCGCAGGCCACCACATCCACCGGCAGCCCGGCGCGGGCCAGGGCGAGTGCGGCCATCACCCCCAGCGCGCCATCCAGCCAGCCCGCCTCGTTCTGGCTCTCCAGATGGCTGCCGGCCAGCAGTTTCTGGCCCGGGCCGGGGTGTTTCCCCAGGACATTGCCGATGCCGTCGATGGAGGCCTCCAGGCCGATCGCCTCCATCTCTGCGACCAGCCAGTGCCGGCTGGCCATGTCCACGGCGGAGAAGGTGGGGCGATGCACCCCGGTCTTGAAACGGCCGAATTCGCGAAGCGTGTTCAGGTCCTGCAGGAAGCGGGTGGTGTCGATCTGTGCCATGGCTACGGACTGTGCCCATGCCTTGGGCGGTCGGGTAGGGGGGGGCGGCCGGTTTCGCTCCCGGGGCGCGCGTCGATGTGTCGCCGGGGGCGGCAATTCGGTCCCCGGCTGATCCCGCCGGAGGCGATTGCGTCTACCCCCGATGGCCGCGCCCGTAATAGCGCGGCTGCGACTGGTCATAGAGATAGCCGCCAGCACCACCCACGCCGGCGCCGAGCAGTGCGCCCAAGCCCGCATTGCCGCTGAAGGAGCCGACGATACCCCCCAGCGCCGCGCCGCCCAGCGCGCCGGTTGCGGTGCGCTGCTGGGTCGGGTTCAGCCCGGCGCAGGCGGAAAGGCCCAGGCCGGCTGCAAGCACGAGGGCGAGACGAAGCGAGTTCATCGGATTCTCCTGGGGTTCAGCGGCCACGATTCGGGCGGCGGTCTTGGGGGGCGCAGGGGAAGCTCGCCTGCTGCCAGCGCAGCAGCCCATCCAGCGCCGGTTCCTCCGCATGGGCGGGGTTGTCATGCGCCCAGCGGGCAAAGGCCAGGCCGCCTTCGGCGACCGAAGGCCCAGGGCTGGGCATGCAGAAGGAAGGCCGGCCGCGGCGACCGGTGGGGTAGAGGAGGGCGTGGTACTGCCCCGCGCTGGTCAGGAAACCCTGGCAATAAGCGATGGATTCCAGCCGCGCCACGCCGCCGACACGCGGGTCGCACACCGCGGCCAGGTCGGCCACGCTGCGCACATGGGTGACATGGTCCAGCGCCGAATGCGCGGCGGGGGCGCGCTGCGCCATGGCGGGGGCTGCGATCAGCGTGGCCCCGGCGGCGATGATGATGGTCCTGAGCATGGCGTGTCTCCCCTCGGCTGTGTGTGGCGACGTCCAAACGCCGCCATGCGCCGAAAGTTTCCGACGCGCCTCAGGCCAGGGCGGCGGCCTCGTCGCAGAACACCGAGAAGCCGGACAGCGTGCAGGGACCGAAGGTGGTGGCGATGGCGACATCGGTCGCATCGCGCCCGCGCGCCATCAGGATGCGGCCGATGCGCGGCGTGTTGTTGCGGGCGTCGAAGCTGTGCCAGCGGTCATCGAGATAGGCCTCGAACCAGGCGGCAAAGTCCATCGGCCCATAGGGCGGCAGCGTGCCCATGTCGCCGAGATAGCCGGTGCAATAGCGCGCCGGAATGTTCACGCAGCGGCACAGCGTGACCGCGAGATGGGCATAGTCGCGGCACACCCCGCGCCGTTCGGAAAACGCCTCCGAGGCGGTGCGCGTCGGCCGCGCATGCTCGTAACCGAAGGCAATGTGGTTGTGCACGAAATCGCAGATCGCCTGCACCCGGGCATAGCCCGGCTGGGTCTGGCCGAACATGTCCCAGGCGATATTCGCCAGCCTGTCGGTGTCGCAGTAATGGCTGCCCAGCAGGAAGACGAGCATCTCGTTCGGCAGCTCCTCCACCCGGCGCTGCCAGGCCTTGGGATGGATGGTTTCCGGCTCGCCGGAATCGGAGACCATGAGCTGGGTGGTGATGGTCAGCCGCCCGGCCGGCGCCATGATCCTGGTGCAGGCATTGCCGAAACCGTCGATGTATTCGCGCGGCTCCACCGGCGGCGCGAAGGTGATGCGGTGCGGCCCGATCAGGTCGGGTTGGCGCGAGGGATGGGGGCTCACCATCAGCAGCATCGGTGTGGGCTGGGGGCAGTCATAGGTGATCTGGCAGCCGGCGCTGATCCGCATCGGTCTCGTCCTCATGGAATGGCAGGCACGAAACGCCGGACAAGCTTAGCCGGTTTCGCGCGGCCTGACCCGGTGCGAGGCGAAGAAAGCGCCGCCCGCCGGTCAGCGGCCGCGCGCGCCCGGGGCAAAGCCCACCGTGCTGCCTCGCCCGGCGGCATCCTCCAGCAGCCGCGCGGCGGCGAGGCGACCGGACATGGCGGCCATCGGCACCCCCGGCCCGGGATGCACCGAGCCGCCGGCGAGATAGAGCCCGGGCAGCCGCCCCCTGGCCCCCGAGCGCTTCAGGGTGGCCGTGGAACCATGGCTGGCCATGCCATACAGCGCGCCGCCGGTGGCGGGAAACAGCGTGTTGAAGCCGCCGGGCGTGGTGGCGACCTGGCCGCCCGGCCCGATCCGCAGCCCGCAGGCCGCGAGCAGCGCATGGGTCCTTGCGGCATGCTCCTGGGCGTCGAAATCCCTGGTGTCGCCATCGGCGGGCGCGTTGATCAGCAGCAGCAGGCGTTCGGGCGTGCCCGGCGGCGGGGCGCCCAAGCCGCGATCCTGCGCGCAGATATAGACGGTGGGCGCCGCGGTGATCTCGCGCCGGTCGAAGATGGCCTGGAATTCCGCGGCGTAATCCTCGGCGAAGAAGACGTTGTGATGGGCGAGCTCGAAGCCCGAGCTTGGCGCGTTCACGCACCAGGTGATGGCGGAGAGGCTGCGCTGGGCGGGTTTTTTCGCCGGCGCGCCCAGGCCGGGCAGCGCCGCCTCATCGCCGTTGAACAGCACCGCATCGGCCATGATCCGCTCGCCGCCCGCCAGTTCGACGCCGGTGGCGCGGCCGCCCTCGATGAGGATCCGGGTGACATCGGCGTCGAAGCGGAAGGCTGCCCCCTGGCGCTCGGCCAGGCCGCGCAGCGCGTCCGCCACCGCCCGCATGCCGCCCCTGACCAGCCAGACGCCATCCTGCTCGACATGGGCAACCAGCATCAGCGTCGCCGGCGCGAACCAGGGCGAGGAGCCGACATAGGTGGCGTAGCGGCCGAAGAGCTGGCGCAGCCGGGGGTCGGTAAAATGATCACCCAGCGCCGACCACATCGTGCGGAACGGCACCGTGCGCCACAATTCGCCGATGCGCGTGAGGCCCACCCGCCGCACCAGATCAAGCTGCGAGGGTTTCTCGGCGCCGATGAAGCTGCCCTCCAGCGTGCGGTAGATCGCCGCCGCACGGGCGCAGAAATCGCGATAGCCCCGCGCATCGGCGGCGCCGGCGAATTCGCCGATGGCGTCGACCGAGGCCTCGATATCGGCGAAGAGGTCGAGCCTGCCGCCGGCGCGCCAGGCGTGGCGGGCCAGCACATCGGTGGAATAGACGTGCAGGTGATCGGAGAGGTTTTCGCCGGCATCGGCGAAAAGGCCCTCAAAAATCCAGCGCATGGTGAAGACGGTGGGGCCGCCATCGATTCCCGCGCCCTCCACCATCACATGCCGCATCTTGCCGCCATGGCTGGCCGCGCGTTCCAGCACGGTGACCTCGGCCCCGCGGCGCGCGAGATCGGCCGCCGCGGTCAGCCCGCCGACACCGGCGCCGACAACCAGGACCCTCACGCCGTGTGGCGGCGCATCTGGCCAATCCTGCGCCAGTGATAGAGGATCATCAGCACTCCCGTGGTCAGCGGTATTGCCCACAGGACGGGGTTCAGCGCCAATTCTGGCACGATCCGCACCGAGCCGAAGGCGAAGAACGCCGTGTAGACGCTGATCCCGGCGCCAACCAGCGCCTTCAGGTGCTCCTTCTGCCACACCAGGGCCGCAGGGCGCGGGTTGAGCAGGAAGGCGAGGTTGGTCACCCCCGTGGCCACACCCACGAAAGCCAGCCCGATCATCAGATACTGCCCGGCCAGCCAGCCCTGGGCCGCGCAATTCACCGCGGCGATCAGCACCGCCACCTGCAGCCCCATGTTCAGGGGCGTGCGATTGGCCGCGTGGTCGCGCCGGTTGAGCACGCACAGCCAGCCATACCAGGCGAGGTTCACCGTCAGGATGCCCATATGCAGCATCAGCCAGCCGAAAATGGCGCGGACGAAGACGTCATCATAGCCCGCGGGCATATGCGGGTGGGTCCCCATCGGCTCGATCAGCGTGAGGATGCTCATGCAAATCGCCAGGCTGCCGGTCACCAGCATGGCGAGGGTGAAGATCTTGCCCCATTTGCGGTGGTCGACACCGCCCTTGCGGCCCAGGACCGGCACCCAGAAGGTGATGGCGCTGGTGGTCCCGGTCACGATATGCGCGGCCACCAGGGCGTGGAAGATCAGCAGCATCGGGCGTCTCTTGTTCTCCTGGTGCGACAATGCCACTTGACACTCATCACTGTAAAGTTTCGCAATCAAAACCATGAGCGCAGTCCTTTTCGCCCCGCCACGGCCGACCTCCTATGCCGCCGTGATCTCGCTGATCCGCCTCGCCCTGCAAGGCGATGGCGACCTGCTGAGCCTGCTGCCGGCCGCGGCCTTCCGGCAGAAGATCGGCTGGCTGGGCTGGTCCCGCCGCTCCATCCTGATCGTGAACGAGCCCAGCCAGGTGCGCCGCGTGCTGGCCGACCCGGAGGGCATTTTCCCGAAGTCCGACCTGATGGTCGAAGCCCTGGAACCCTTGATCGGCGACAGCATTTTTGTCAGCTCCGGCGCCACCTGGGCCAGGCAGCGGGCGATGATCGACCCCTCGCTGACCATGATGCGGGTGAACCGCGCCTTTCCCGACATGGTCGCCGGCGCCGACCAGGCCGAGGCCACGCTGGCGGAGAGCGCCGGAAAACCCTTCTCGCTCGACCTCGCGATGAGCCACCTCACCGCCGACATCATCTGCCGCACGGTGTTCTCCACCAGCCTGGAGACCCAGGCGGCGCATGACGTCTTCGACGCCTTCTCGGAGTTCGAGCGCAGCGTGGCGCAGGTGGAAATCAGCCGGCTGATCTTCGACCCGGCCTGGAAAAGCGCGCCGCAGAAAGCCTCGGTGCTGGAGGCCTGTGCCACCATCCGTCGCCACCTCGGCGATCTGCTGGACAGCCACCTCGCCGCCGGCGCGCAATTCGACGACATCGCCGCCGCCGTGGTGGCGGCGCGCGGCAGCGACGGCGTGGCCTTCACGCGGGAGGAGCTGATCGACCAGCTCGGCGTGCTGTTCCTGGCGGGGCACGAGACCTCGGCCTCGGTGCTGACCTGGGTGTTCTTCATCCTGGCGACGCAGCCGGCCATGGTGGCCCGGCTGCGCACCGAGATCGCCGAGGTGGTGGGCGAGGGCGAGATCGAATTCGAGCATATCCGCCGCCTGGTCTTCGTGCGGAACATCTTTCGGGAGACCCTGCGCCTCTACCCCCCCATCACCTTCCTGCCGCGGGTCGCGCTCGAGGCCACGACCATCGGCACCCACAAGGTCAAGCGCGGCGCCATGATCATGGTCGCCCCCTGGGTGCTGCACCGCCACCAGGCCTTCTGGACCAACCCCCATGTCTTCGACCCCGACCGCTTCAATCCGGAGCGCGAGGCGGAGATGACGGCCGGCACCTATATCCCCTTCGGCCTCGGCCCGCGGGTCTGCGCCGGTGCCGCCTTCGCCACCACCGAGGCGGTGCTCCTGATCGCACGCCTGTTCCGGCGCTTCGACTTCCATGTCGCCGAGCCGGGCCGCGTGCGCCCCGCGGCCCGGCTGACCACGCGCCCGACCCAGCAGGTGATGTGCAGCGTCACCCCTAGGGGCATCCCACTCGCATGACGCGCACGGTCCTGCTCACGCTGGGCCGGCTGCCGAAGGCGCTGGATGTCGCGCGCAGTTTTGCCAGTGCCGGCTGGCGGGTGGTGGTGGCGGAACCTTATGGCTGGACCCTAACCTCGGCATCGCGCGCCGTCGCGCGCGCCCGGAAGCTTCCGCCGCCCAGCGCGGGCAAGGCGGAATACCTCGCGGCACTCGCGGCGGTGGTGGCCGAGGAGGGGGTGGAGCTGGTCATCCCCATCTCCGAGGAGACGATGCATGTGGCGCATCTGCCGGGGACGGTCCGGCGCTTCACCATGCCGGCCGGGGAGGTCCTGCGGGCCTATCACAAGCGCGGTTTCATCGAGCTGGCCGAGGGGTTCGGGCTGGCCGTGCCTGAAACCCACGCCCTGGGCAGCGAGGGGGCCGCGGCGCTGGCGGCGCGGGCGGATTTCATCACCAAGCCGGTGCATTCCTGTTCCGGCCGTGGCGTGCGGTTGTTCAGCGCCGGCGAGGCGCCGCCCGTCGAGCCGGTGGAGACCATTCTGCAGGCCCGTGTGCATGGCCAGGTCATCAGCTCCTGCGCGATCGTGCAGGGCGGGCATGTGGTGGGCAATGTGCTCTATCGCGGCACGCAATTCTCAGGCTCGGTCGCCATCGCCTTTGCCCGCATCGAACATGCCGCGACCGAGGCCTGGATTGCCGATTTCGCCGCCGGCACGGGGTGGACGGGGTTTCTCAGCTTCGATTTCATTCTCGACGCGGCGGGGCAGCCGTGGGGCATAGAGTGCAACCCGCGCGCCACCTCCGGCCTGCATTTCTTCGAGACGGGCGATATCGCCCCCGCGGTGCTGGAGGGCCGGCCGCCGCGCTTTCGCGCCCAGCCGGAATTGCAGCAATTCTATTCCTGCCTGACGGAGCTGCGCCCCTTCCGCGCGGGGTATTTCGCCCGGCTCAGGCGGCTCGCGACCCTGCGCGACGCGACCTGGGAGGGCCGTGACCCGTGGCCCTTCCTGTCGATGACAGGAACAAGCTGGCCGATCATCCGCGAGGCCGCGAAGCAAGGCGCCACGTTCGGCGAAGTCGCCACCCTGGACGTAGGCTGGTACGACTAGCAGACCAAACTCAATGGCGGTCCAGGTGCCCCAGGCACCTGGTGGGGAAGGTCTGGAAGGGGCAAAGCCCCTTCCAGGATAGCTTCAAGCCGCAGCCTGCTCCACCAATTGCGGCCGGCTGGAAGCCGGGGCATTGATGGCGATCCGCCGCGGCTTCAGCGCCTCCGGCACCTCACGCTTCAGCGCGACATGCAGCAGGCCATTGGCCAGCTCCGCGCCCTGCACCACCAGGTGATCGGCCAGCACGAAGCGACGCTCGAAAGCGCGGCCGGCGATGCCACGGTGGAGGAAGCTGCGCGGCTCGGCGGCGGGTGCCGCGGGCTTGCCGGTGATGGTCAGGGTGTCGGCGCGCACTTCCAGCTCGATCTCGGCATCGGAGAAGCCGGCGACGGCCATGGTCAGGACATACTGGTCCTCACCCACGCGCTCGATGTTGTAGGGGGGGTAGGATTGCGCTTCCGCTGCGCGTGAACCCTCGGCGATGCGTGCCAGCCGGTCAAAGCCGATGGCGGTGCGGAAGAGCGGGGAGAAATCGATGGTGTTCATGTTGAGACCTTCTCGAAAGCAAGGTTGGCGTGAACGGCGCCGGGACGCGTCTTTGGCCGTATCGCATCCCCGGATGGGCAATGCGGGCCGAGGAGAACCCCGGTAGCCGTGCCGCGGCCCCTCATGGGCACCGCAGCGAGAATGAGATGGGCAATGCCCGCGCCGTTCTCAAGGGGGGAGAGGCTGATGGCGCGCTGCGGCCCGCTACCCCCGCACAAATTCCGCACCCACCGGCACCAGCTCATCCAGAATCCGGGCGGAGGAAATCACCCCCGGCACCCCCGCGCCGGGATGCGTGCCGGCGCCGACCAGGAACAGCCCCTCCACCTCCTCGCTCTTGTTGTGCGGGCGGAACCAGGCGCTCTGGAAGAGCTGCGGCTGCATGGCGAAGGCGGCACCCTGGTAGGAGAGCAGCCGGTCGCGGAAATCCTGCGGCGTGAGCATTCGCGAAGTGATGATGGCCTCGCCCAGCCCGGGCATGATCGTCTCCTCCAGCCTGCGTTGCACCTTCGCGCGATAGATCTCGGCTTCTTCGGCCCAATCCGTCCCGCTGGTCAGGTTCGGCACCGGCGAGAGCACGTAGAAGGCGTCGCAACCCTGCGGCGCCACCGAGGGGTCGCTGGCCGAAGGCCGGTGCAAATAGAGGCTCATATCCTCCACCAGCGGCTTGCCCGAGAAAATGTCGCGCAGCAGCCCCTCGTAGCGCGGCCCCAGCACCATGGCGTGGTGGTAGACATCCTCGAACCGGCGATTGGTGCCGAAATACCAGACGAAAAGGCTCATGGAATATTTCGCGCGCGACAGCCGGCCGTCGGTCCAACGCTTGCGGCGCTGGGTTTTCAGCAGGCGGGAATAGGTCCAGGCCGGATCGGCATTGCTGACCACGATATCGGCCGCGATGGTCTCGCCACCGGCCAGCTTCACGCCGGTGGCGCGGCCGCCGGCGACGGTGATTTCCGCCACCTCCGCATTGTAGCGGAAACTCGCGCCATTGCCCTCGGCCAGGCGCACCAGCCCGGCTGCGATCGCGCCTGTGCCGCCCATCGCGTAATGCACGCCATGCAGCCGCTCGAGATGCTGGATCAGGCAGTAATAGGCGGTGGTGGTCAGCGGATTGCCGCCGATCAGCAGGGGGTGGAAGCTGAAGGCCACCCGCAGTTTTTCATCGGTGAAATAGTCGCTGACCTTGGAGAAGACGCTGCGCATGCCGCCCAGGCGCAGCATGTCCGGTGCCTCCTTCAGCATGGTCCAGAATTTGTGGAAGGGCTGGTCGGCCAGCTCGGCGAAGGCGACCTGGTAGATTTTTTCCGAATCCGCGATGCAGCGCTCGAAGCCCTCGACCTGGCTGGGGTTGATGCGCGCCACCTCGGCCTTCATCCGGTCCAGATCGTCGAAGGCGCGGAACACCGTGCCGTCATCGAAGCGGATCTCGTAGAAGGGGTCCATGCGCTTGAGCGTGACGTCGTCGGACAGTGTCTTGCCGCACATCGCCCAGAGCTCTTCCAGCAGATAGGGCGCGGTGATGATGGTGGGACCCGCATCGAAGGTGAAGCCGTCCTGCCGGTAGACATAGGCGCGGCCGCCCGCGGCATCGAATTTCTCGACCACGCTCACCCGCCACCCGCGGGCGGAAAGCCGCACCGCCGCGGCCAGCCCGCCAAAGCCCGAGCCGATGATGACGGCATGCGGCCGTGGGTCCTGTGTGCTGTCGAGCATGGCGTTCTCCTCCGGGCCGGATCATGCCCAGTTCAACGTGATATAGGCGAGTGCCGCGAAACGGCAGGTCTTGGAAATCCCCACAAGGCCCAAAAACACCCAGATATTCTCCCGCATCACCCCCGCCACCACGGTCAGCGGGTCGCCGATGATGGGCATCCAGCTCAGCAGCAGCGTCCAGCGCCCCCAGCGGTGATACCAGCCACGCGCGCGCTCCAGCGCGGCGGGGGAGACGGGAAACCAGCGCCGGCCGGAAAAGCGGTCGAGTTCAAGCCCCAGCCACCAGTTCAGCACCGCGCCCAGCACATTGCCCAGGCTGGCCACCGCCACCAGCAGCCAGGGCGTGCCCACACCGCCCAGCAGCATGCCGATGAAAACCGGCTCGGACCCCACCGGCAGCAGGGTGGCCGCGCCGAAGGCCGAGACGAAAAGCCCGGCATAGGCGGCGACATCGCCTACCAGAAGGGCCTCGGCACCTTCACCGGCAGCAGCGCCTGGACGGCCAGGTTCGCGAAGCGGTCGAGCTCCAGGCTTTCATGCACCGCGGTCACATCCTGGCCCAGCAGATGGGTGCGGATGACCGAGCGGGAGTAGAAGGGCGCGTCCTCCAGCGTCTTCACCAGGCTGGCCTGGCCGTTCTCCGAGCGGGTAGGGCGGGCGATGCGCCAGAGGGTTTTGGGCAGCTCCACCGGGTCCGGCACCGCGAAATCACTCACCGCGCCATCATTGCCCACGCGCAGGGCGAGCGATTGCGCCGTGCCGTCGCGCCGCTGCGCATTGTAGAGGATGGCGGTCGCGTCTGGCATGGGTGCGCGGCACCAGTCCCAATCGACAAAATCCTCCTCCAGCGGCGCCGCACCCGCATTGGTGTCGAAATAGGACGGGCCGGACCATTTCAGCGCCGGATTCTCGAACGCGACCTCGACGCGCGAGCGCGGCGCGATGGGATGCCATTTGTGTCGCCCCTTCGCGTCCAGCCGGAATTCCCGGGTGGAGAGCGCGCGGGGCGTCAGCCGCACCGTGCCGCGCAACCGCCCGGGGAAGGGCGCCGTCACCTCATCGATGGAAATGGTCAGCGTATTGCCATCCCAGACCAGCCCGCTGGGGCCGACGGTGAAAGAGTTTTCGTCCCGCCGCACCGTCCAGCGCTGCCGGTCGGTCATCGCCCAGCGGCTCGGCCGGCCATAGAGTGAGACATTGATGCAGCAATGGTTCAGCGGGTCGCCCCCGCCGCCGCGCCGCGCCCAGGCATACCAGGGCGAAAACACCGTGCCGATGAAGGCGATGATGGTGATGCCATGCCGCCCGTCATCGGACAGCGCATCGACATACCACCAGCAATAGCCGCGCTCTGGCACGGGCTGGTCGAATTCCCAGCCGCGGCTCACAGCCGGTGCTCCATCACGCGCTCGGCGGCGAGGCGGCCGGAAATGGCGGCCATCGCCACCCCCGCGCCGGGATGGGTGCCGCCGCCGCAGAGGAAGAAGCCGGGCAGCTTCGTGCGCGCCACGGGGCGGGAGAAACTGGCCGCCCAGCCATGGGTGGCTTGGCCATACAGCGCGCCGCCGGTGCCGGGATACTGGCGGGCGAAATCATCGGGTGTGTTCGGCACGTGATCCTCGAATTCAAGATGGATGCCCGCGGCCCCGGCCAGACCGAGCGCGGCCTGGCCGCAGGCGGTGATGGCATCGGGCGGCGTGGGGCGGGTATCGGCGCGGGCGGGCGCCATCACCATGGCGGTGGCGCCGCCCGAGACCTGCAGGCTGGGCCGCGCGGCCAGGCGGTTGCGGAAATGCAGCTCGGTGAATTCCGCCGTGGGGTCATCGGGCAGAAAGATGCTTTGCGCCGGCATGTCGCGCGGCCTGATCCGCCAGCTCAGCGCCGAGAAGGAGCGCTTGTTCGCCGGCAGCGCGGGCACGGCGCGTGCGGCATCCCGCCCCAGCAGCCCCGCGCCCAGGGCTGCGCAATCGGCATTGGCGATCACCGCATCGGCGGCCAGCACCTCGCCGCCCGCCAGCACCACGCCGGCCACGCGCCCGGCGTGGAGGCGCAGGTCCAAGGCCTCGGTTCCCAGGCGGATGGTGGCGCCGCGCGCCTGTGCGGTGGCGGCCATGGCCTCCACCAGCCCCATCACGCCGCCCTCCACATCCCAGACGCCGAGCTGCTCGATATGGGAAATCATCATCAGCGTGGCCGGCGCCAGCAGTGGCGAGGCGCCGACATAGCAGGCCGCGCGGCCGAAGACCTGGCGCAGCCGGGGGGCCGGAAAATGCTCGGCCAGCCCGTCCCAGAGCGGTGCAAGGGCCGAGATCCCCAGCCGCCGCGCCAGCGTCGCATTGGCCGAAAGCGCCATGGCGCCGGGCCGGTGCGCCTCGATGAAGGGCGCCCGCAGCGCCTCGAAATAGCGTTGTCCGCGGGCGGCGAAGTCGCGGTAGCCCTGGGCGGCGGCGGGGCCGGCGAAGCGGCCTATGGCCTCGGCATTGGCCGCCAGCCCATCGGTGATGTCCAGCGTCGCGCCATCGCTCCAGTGATAGCGCGCCAGCAGGGCTTGGCGGGTGACCGCCGGCATGGCCGCGCCATCGAATAGCGCCTGAAACACCGGCAGCATGGTGATGCCATGGGCGGCGGGCATGGCGCGGGCCTTGCCGCCGAGCGTCTCGGCCCTTTCCAGGATGACGACCTCCCGCCCTGCGGCCGCCAGCAGCATCGCCGCGGCCAGCCCCCCCATGCCGGCCCCCACGATGCAGATGCGGTGTGGCGCGCGGTTCATGCGCCCAGTGATGCGGGATGGGGCTGGACTGTCAAGTTTGTCGGACAGAAATTTCGGCGTTATGATTGAAATATCCGATGATCTCTCTCCCCAGCCCGCAACAGCTCCGCTACCTCGTCACGCTGGCCGAGCTTGGGCATTTCGGCCGCGCCGCCGCCGCCTGCTCGGTCACCCAATCCACCCTCTCGGCCGGGCTGATCGCGCTGGAGCGGCAACTCGATGCCTCGCTTTTGGAGCGCGGCGCCAGCAAGCGCCCGGTCTTCACGCCCCTGGGCCTGCAGGTGGTGGAACGCGCCCGCGCCGCGCTTGCCGCGCTGGACGCGGTGGCGGAAACCGCGCATTCCGCCCGCGCGCCGCTCTCGGGGCCGCTGCGTCTGGGCATCATCCCCACCATCGGCCCTTTCCTGCTGCCCCGGCTGATGCCGGCCATGGTTCGCCACTTCCCGCGGCTGAAACTCTGGCTGCGCGAGGATCAGACCGATCGGCTGCTGGAGGGGTTGGAGGGTGGCCGGCTCGACATTCTGCTGCTGGCGCTGCCTTGCGCTTGCGGCCATGCCGAGACGATGGTCATCGCCACCGACCCCTTCTGGGCCGCGCTGCCCCCCGGCCATCGCCTGGCGCAGCTGGATGTGGTTCCCGCCGCCGCGCTGGCCGCCGAGAATCTTCTGCTGCTGGAGGACGGCCATTGCCTGCGGCCGCAGGCACAGCAGGCCTGTGGCCTGCCCAGCGGGGTCCATCGGGGCGATGGCTTCGCCGCCACCTCGCTGCACACGCTGGTGCAGATGGTGGCCGGCGGCTTGGGGGTGACGCTGCTGCCCAGGCTGGCGATCGATGGCGGCGTGCTGGCCGGCGCGGATGTCGAGCTGCGCCCGCTGAGCGGCGATGGCAGCGGTGACGCCCCGGGGCCGCCGGCGCGCAGCCTGGCCCTGGCCTGGCGGCCGAAAAGCCCGCGTGGCCAGGAATTGCGCGGCCTGGCCCCGGCCATCGCGGAAGCGCTGCGGCTGATGTAAGGTAGGGCCCATGGATTTCGGACGCATCCTCGGCGCGCTGGTCAACGGCGCCGCGACCCCACCCCGCCGCGCCCCCGCCCGGCGCGGCCGTGGCCCGCTTGGCATGACCGCCGCCGAGACCCGGCAGGTCGGCCGCGTGCTCGGCAGCCTGGCCGGTGCCGCGATGGAGGCGATGAAGGCCCCGCCGGCCCAGAGCGCCCCGCCGCCGGCGACCAAGCGCCCGGCCCCGCGCGACCTCCCCGGCGCCGCGCCGCGCATCCCGCAGACCGGCGGCTCGCCCTGGACGCCGCGGCCCGGCGCGCCCCCCGCCGAGCCCGCTGCCACGGTGGGCGCCGAACATTCCGAGGCCCTGCTGCTGACCCGGGCCATGGTCGCCGCCGCCCGCGCCGATGGCGTGACCGATGCCGCCGAGCGCGCCGCCATCGCCCGCCAGCTCGACACCGCCGGCCTCACCGCCGCCGAGCGTGACCACGTGCTGGCCGGCTTCGACAACCCCGCCACGCCCGAGGCCCTGGCGCGCGAGGCCACCGACCCCATGCTGCGCGCCCAGCTCTATGCCGCCTGCGTCGCCGCGATGGGTGAAATCAGCCCGCCCGAACGCGCCTGGCTCGACCGTCTGGGTGCGGCGCTGAAGCTGGACGCCGCGGCGCGCGCCAGCATCGAGAAACGCCTGGGCTGAAAGCCCGCACCGCTAAGCCTTTGGCAAGGTGATGCGGGCATCCTGGCGCCAATGAGCTCAGATGCTGGCGCACAGATCGACCGATACGCGAAGGGGCAGTTCCAGCCCACGACCTTCCTTGAGCGCGGGGTGAGCCTGCCCTTCACCACGCCGCTGCTGGTGGGCGCGCGGCTGCGGCTGGCGGAGCGGATGGGGATGGAGCTGGTGATCGCCAACCCCGGCGGCGGCCGCGGCGTCTATATCATGCCCTGGGCCGCGCTGCCCGAGATCTGCGTGCCCACGCTGCATGACCGCAAGCTCTGGGCGCTGCTGGCGGCCGAGCCGGTGGCCAGCCCCGGTACTGTGCGCCGCGCCGCCCGCCGGGTGGCGCGCGATGGCCTGGCCGGCCGCGCCGCCGCCGCCGCCGCCGCCATCGCCGAACGTGAGCGCGAGAACGAGCGGGTGCGGGCCAATTTCCTGCTGCTGATGCGCGTCATCCGGCGCCAGGAAACCGCCGCCGAGGCTACGATTACGCCCGAGTGCGACCGGCCGGAGAATCTCGAGCTTCGCGCCAAGACAGCCCTCGGTCGCCTGGCGCCGCAGCTCGGCCTCGCCCCCGATGACGTCGCCGCCTGCCTGGAGGAGGTTGCCGCCATGATCCAGGACATCGGCGGCCCTGGTGACCTCAAGCCGGCCCGCGCCCGCCGCCACATGCAGGAGCTGGAAGCCATGGTGCGCGAAATCGCGGAATGGGGGGCGGTCACCCCCGCCACCCGGGATAGCCCGGTGGTCGAGATCATCGGCGAGGCGGCGAGGCTCACCCTGGTCTGCTGCGATAAGGTCATGGGCGAGCTGGATGCGCTCATTGCCGACCCTGTCGCCCTGCTGAGGCGCTTTCGGCAGGACCCTTTGCCGCTGCGCCAGATGGCGATGCGGCCGGAATGGCTGCTCGATGGCTGGGCGCTGCTCTGCGCGATGTGGCGCGACGCGGCCGACCATGCCCGGCTCGCCATCAGCCGCGACATCGCCCTCCTCGCCCCCATCCTCCCGCGTGAGGCCGGGGGGTGGAGCGGCGTCGAGGCGGATTGGGAGCGCCCGGTGCTGCTGCGCCGGCGGGTAAAGGCGATGGAAGACTGGCGGACGGGACGAATGATCCACATGATCGAAGTGCGGGAGCGCGCCCTGGCGCTGGCGCCATGAGCCTCGCTTCCGCCGAAAGCCGCCGGCTGGGCCACGCCCTGGCCCAGGCCTCCGACACCGCGCTGGGCCGCGTGGTTGGCATGCTGGAAGCCATGGGCAGTCCGGCCGAGGCCGAGATGCTGCTGGCCAACATCCGCCCCCGGCTGCGGGTGCTGCGCCCGCCCCGGCCGCTGCGCCTGAGCCGCCTGTTGTTCATGCCGATGGAAGGCGCGCTGGTCGATGCCGCGTCCTGGACGCGCGGCTCTGGCCGCCTGCCGCGCAGCGCGCTGACCGCCCTTGCCGATCAATTGCGGGACGCCGCGCCGGAGGAATGGCGCGTGCTGGAAGCCAGCGCGGAGGGCCGCACCCGCAACGACGCCGCGGCGGTGGGTGCGATCGGTCGCAGGCTCTGGGCCCTGGCCGCCCGCGCCATGCCGCAGGCGCCGCCGCCGGATTGGACGGACGCCACCGGCCTCAAGCCCGAGGATCATGCCACGCTGACCCGCGCGTGCATCGGCATCTGGCGTCAGGCCAACCCCCTGTGGGATGCGGTGGAGGCCGCGCCCGAGGCCCTGCCGGAGCCACTGCTGCGGGCCGCCATGGCACCTTTCGCCAGTGACGAGGCGATGTTCTCGGCTTGCCTGGCCACCCTGATGCAGCACGCCGTCGCCCCCTGGGCGGTGGCTGATGAGGCCGGCCGGCTCGGCGCCATCCCCCGGCGCGTGGCCGAGCTTGCGCTGGATGAGGCCATCGAGGCCGCGGCACCGCGCATCAATGCCCAGGCCCCGGGGGAGACGGCGCGGCTGATCGAACGGGCCTGCGATGTCTGGGAGGGTGTGGCGGCCTCAACCCCCTCGGGCCGGAGCGAAAGGCGGCGCGTCGCGCAGCAGCTCCGTCACGAGGCCGACCGCGCCTGCCGCGCCGCCTATCACGTCGCGCTGGACACGCAGCTGCTGCAACCGATGGCCGGCCTCATCCGGGCGGCCGGTGATGCGGAGGTGGCGGCGCTGGAGAGCACCGCACGGCATATCCGCGCCCTCGGCCTGGCCGGCCGCCGCCTGGGTAGCCCCGCCAGCTATGAGGAGGCCGATCGCGGCCTGCCGGCGGCCACGGCGCGGCGCATCGGGCAACCCGTGCCCGATGCGCTTAACCGGACCGACATCGCCCGCCTGGTCGAGATCATCTGCGGCCCCGAAGCGGCCGAGCCATTGCTGGCGGGCGGTTGATCAGCCTTCGACCGAGGCGCCGGAGCGCTGCACCACCTCGGTCCATTTCGCGATCTCGGCGCGGATGAAACTCTCGAAGGCGTCGGGGTTGGTGCCGCCATCGGCCTGCAGATTGGGCTTCATGCCGCCCAGATCTGCCAGCCGGGCCCAGGTCTGGGCATCGGCCACGGCGGCGTTCACCTCGGCGCCCAGGCGCTGGATGATGGCGGCGGGGGTGCGCGCGGGGGCCTGGACGCCGAACCAGGCGGTGGCCTCGATGCCGGGGAAACCGGCCTCGGCGGTGGTCGGCACCTCTGGCAGGGCGGGGCTGCGGGTGGCCGTCGTCACCGCCAGCGGCCGCAGGCGGCCCTCGCGCAGATGCCCGATCACGCTGGGCAGGTTGTCGACACCCAGCTCGATCCGCCCCGCGATCATCTCCTGCAGCATCGGCCCCGAACCGCGGAACGGCACATGGGTGACCTGCACGCCGGTGGCCAGCTTCAGCAGCTCGCCCGTCATGTGCAGCGAGGTGCCGATGCCGCTCGATCCGATATTGAGCTGGCCGGGCCGCGCGCGCAGCAGCGCCACCAGCTCGGCCAGGGTGGTGGCGGGCACCGCATTGGCCACGAAGATGGCGTTGGGCACCCGCAGCAGCAGCCCGACCGCGGCCAGATCCTCAGGCCGGATCGGCATGCGGCGGCCATAGAGCGGGAAATTGATGGCGCCGGAGCTGACGGTGGTCATCAGCAGGGTATGGCCATCGGGGTCTGATTTGGCGACGACATCGGCGCCCAGATTGCCGCCGGCGCCGGGGCGGTTCTCCACCAGCACGGACTGCCCCAGGCGCTGGGTCAGCCGCTCGGCCAGGATGCGGGCGGCGATGTCGGTGGTGCCGGCGGGGGTGAAGCCCACCACCAGGCGGATGGAGCGCGAAGGCGCCCATTGCGCCCGCGCCGGCCCGGCGCCGAGGGCAAGCAGGGCAGGGGTGGCGAGCAAAGCGCGGCGGGGGGTGTTCATGGCGTTCTCCTGGTTATTCGGCGGTGATGCCGGCGTCGCGGATCACCTGTCTCCATTGCGCGATCTCGGCAGCGATGAAGCGGGTGAAATCGGCTGGGCTGCCGCCCATGGGTGCCACGCCGATATGGGTGAGGCGCGCCAGCACCGTCTCATCGGCGAGCATCGCGCGGGCCTCGTGGTTCAGCCGGGCGATCACCGCGGGCGGCGTGCCGCGCGGCACCTGCAGCCCATACCAGACGGTGGCGACGAAGCCCGGTATCGTCTCGCCGAAGCTCGGCACATCGGGCAGGGCAGCATTGCGCTGCGCCCCGGTGGTGGCCAGCGCCCGCAGCACGCCGTCGCGCACCAGCCCGATGCCGGTCGAGATATTGCCAAAGGCAATGGAAATCCGCCCGGCGACGAGTTCATTGAGCATCTGCCCGGCGCCGCGATAGGGCACATGCAGGATGTCGATGCCCGCCCGCGCCGCCAGCAGCGCGCCGGTGAGGTGCAGGCTGCTGCCCGCGCCGCTGCTGCCGAAGGTCAGCAGGCCCGGCCGCGCCCGGGCGGCCGCGATGAAATCACCCAGCGTCCGCCAGGGCGCCGAGGGTGCCACGGTCGCCATGTTGGGCAGCGAGAACATCCCTGCCACCTCCGTCAGCGCCTCGGTATTGTGCGGCATGGAGGGGTATAGAAACTGGTTGGTCGCGGCCGTGCCGATGCTGGCGAAGAACAGGGTCTGGCCATCGGGCTCGGTCTTGCCGGCGATATCGGCGGCGATGCTGCCGGCGGCACCCGGGCGGTTGTCGATCACCACGGTCTGGCCCAGTGCCGCGCCCAGCCGCTCGGCGGTCAGCCGGGCCAGGGTGTCGGTGGTGCCGCCGGGGGGGAAGGGCACGATCATGCGCAGCGGCCGCGTGGGTGACCATGCTTGCGCATATGCCGCGCCCGCCAGCACCAGCCCGAGGCCTGCCCGTCTTCCCAGCCTGGCCAGGTTTTCGGCCATTGCTTGTCCCATCCCTGTGTTGCGCGGAGGTTGGCGCAGGGCCGGGCAGGATTCAAGACCGCATGGCGGCGAGAAAACCGCCATAATCAGGGCGGCATGAAACGTCGCTTGCCCGCAAGGGTTGTTTGCGCGATGCGAGGCAGGCAGGGAGGTCGACCATGAACTTCATCAGGCTTTATGCCCGAGTGCTCGGGCTTCTCGCCGCCGACCGGCAGGTGGCGATGGGGCTTGCCCTGTCGGCCGTGGCGCTGGCCGGGCTGCAATTCCTCGAACCCGTGCTGTTCGGTCGGGTGATCGACCTGCTTTCGCGTTCCGACCGCATGACCGAGACCAATGTCTGGGCCGAGGCGGCGGTGCTGCTGGCGATCTGGGCCGCGGTCGGGCTTTCGGGCATCGGCGCCAATGTCGCGGTGTCGCTGTTGGCCGACCGGATGGCGCATCGCAACCGCCTGAAGATGATGAGCCGCTATTTTGAGCATGTGCTGAGCCTGCCGCTCGCCTTCCATGGCGATGTGCAGTCGGGCCGGCTGATGAAGGTGATGCTGGTCGGTGCCGACAATCTCTTCGGCATGTGGCTCTCCTTCTTCCGCGAGCATCTCATCACCTTCATCGGCGCCATCGTGCTGCTGCCGCTCACGCTGTTCCTGAACTGGCGGCTGGCGATCGTGCTGATCATCCTCGTCGTTATCACCTGCGCGGTGACCATCTATGTCATCCGCAAGACCCAGGCGGCGCAGATGGCGGTGGAGCGCTTCCACACCCAGCTCGCCGGCAATGCCCAGGACGCGCTGAGCAACGTCATGGTCGTGCAGTCCTTCACGCGGATGCGGTCGGAGACGAAGATGTTCTCCGACATCATGCGCCAGGTGCTGGACCATCAGTTCCCGGTGCTGAACTGGTGGGCGGTGGTGAACGTGCTGACCCGGGCGGCGGCGACGATCAGCACCATCGCCATCTTCGTCTTCGGCACCGTGCTGCACCTGCGCGGCCAGGCAACGGTGGGCGAGATCGTGAGCTTCATGGGCTTCGCCACCCTGCTGGTGGCGCGGCTGGAGGGGGCGGTGGGTTTCGTGTCGCACCTGCTGTTCCAGGCGCCTTCGCTGACCGAATTCTTTCAGGTGCTCGACACCCGAAGCACCGTGCCCGAACGCGCCGACGCGCTCGACATCGCCCGGGCCGAGGGGCATGTGCGCTTCGAGAATGTGGGATTTTCCTATCCCGGCGGCGGCCGCATCCTCAGTGCCATCGATTTCGAGGCGCTGCCCGGCCGCACCGTGGCCCTGGTGGGCCAGACCGGCGCGGGCAAATCCACCGCCATGGCGCTGATGCAGCGGCTGTGGGACCCGGTGGAGGGCCGCATCACCCTCGACGGCCACGATCTGCGCGATATCAGCCTCGAAGCGCTGCGCCGGAATGTCGGCGTGGTGTTCCAGGAGAGCTTTCTGTTCAACCGCACCATCCGCGACAACCTCCTCGTCGGCCGCCCCAACGCCACCCAGGCGGAGATCGAGAATGCCTGCCGCATGGCGGAGGCGCATGATTTCATCACCCGCCAGCCGCATGGCTACGACACGCTGGTGGGCGAGCGTGGCGCCTCGCTCTCGGGCGGGCAGCGGCAGCGCCTGGCCATCGCCCGCGCCCTGCTGAAGGATCCGCCGGTGCTGATCCTGGACGAGGCCACGAGCGCGCTGGATGCTGCGACCGAGGCGCGGGTGCAGAAGGCGCTGAAGGCGTTGATGGCCGGGCGCACCACCTTCATCATCGCGCACCGGCTTTCCACGGTGCGCGATGCCGATGAGATCCTGGTCTTCGAGGCCGGCGGCATCGCCGAGCGCGGCGGCTTCCAGGAACTGGTGGCGCAGGATGGCCGCTTCGCCGCCCTAGTGAAGACGCAGCTGATGCCGGCGATGCCGGTGGGGTAGCCCGCAATCGCCCTGGGTAGAGACACCCAGGACGGAAATTGCCCGGCCAAGCAAGGCTAGACTCAAATCGCCCTGACACAGTCAGGGCGATTTGAGTCTAGCGCCGCCGGCTCCGCCGCCACATGCGATCACCAGCGTAATGAGATGCTGCGCCGCACAGTCACATCGCGGTGCAAACCCAGGTTTTCCTTGCCTCGGAAGGCCTCGGGCGCCCACCATGGCGAGCCAAATCAACAACGGGAGCAGCGACAATGATCGGCTCAATCCTGAAGCACAAAGGCGGCCAGGTGATCTCCGTGGCGCCGCAGGACAGCGTGGCCTCCATCACCCGGACACTGGCGCAGCATCGCATCGGTGCGGTGCTGGTGGTGGAGCGTGATGGCACCGTCTCGGGCATCGTCAGCGAGCGGGACATCGTGCGGGCCATGGCCGGGGGCGGCGAGGCCACCTTCCGGATGTCGGCCGGCCAACTCATGACGCGGGTGCTGCACACCGTCAGCCCCGACAGCACGGTGCAGGAAGCCCTGCAGCTGATGACCGACCGGCGGGTGCGGCATTTGCCGGTGCTGGCCAAGGGCGGCAAGCTGGTCGGCATGGTCTCGATCGGCGACCTGGTGAAGGAGCGCATCGCCGAGGCCGAGCACGAGGCCGAGGAACTGAAGCACTACGTCGCAACGGCGGGGTGAGTTGGCGTCGCGGGACCGCACAGGGACACCCTCTGGGACCCGCCAGCGGCGCGGGGCGCTTGCCGGCGCGCCGAAGGGCCGCTCGTTCGAGGGAGACCGCGCGGTGGCCGGGGCAACGGCTTTCATTCCTTTTCGGTGCTAGGCATGTCTTGGCTTAGTTAGGAAGTATATCCGAAAGACACTGTCGAAAACATGCCAGGTCGCCGGCCCGGTCCTCGCCCCCGGTTCGCCCCCCTCGGCCGGATCGCCGGTGTGTCCGACATCATCCGTTTCGGCGCCATGCCCGCTCGGCATCATCGGGCGCCGTCGTGTCAGCGCTAAAGGGCCTGCAAGCCCCATCTGCAGCCCGCGCCAGCCCCGCCCTGCCGCATCCGCGGGCAGAACAGGCCCATTCCCACCCCAGCGCCCGCTTTACGGGCTTGCCAGCCGCCCGCAAACCACCCGATGCTCCGTTCACCGAATTCTGTTGGGAGCTTCACCAATGACCGTCACCCGTCGCGCCGCCCTCGCCGGCGCCGCCGCCATCCCCGCCACCCTGGCGCTCGACGCCGCCGCCCAGGCGCGCTGGCAATTCGCCCTCGCCTACCCCGACGGCAATTTCCACACCCGCAACGCCAAGACCTTCTCCGAGGCGATCGAGTCCGCGACCTCCGGCCGCGTCTCGGTGCAGATGCATTCCAACGGCTCGCTGCTCCCCCTGCCCGCCATCAAGCGCGGCGTGCAGCAGGGCCAGGTGCAGCTCGGCGAAATCCTGCTCAGCGCCTATGGCAATGAGGATCCGTTCTTCGAGATCGACGGCATTCCGCAGCTCGCCCGCACCTATGCCGATGCCAAGCGCCTGTCGGATCTCACAAAGCCCTTCATCGAGGCGCGCTTCCAGCGCCAGGGCCTGACCCTGCTCTATATGGTCGCCTGGCCGTCCTCGGGCTTCTATACCAACGCCCCGGTGGAGACGATCGAGAACCTGCGCGGCACCCGTTTCCGCACCTTCTCGGTCATGACCAACCGCTTTGCCACGCTGGTCGGCGCCACCCCCACCCTGGTACAGGCCGCCGAATTGCCGCAGGCCTTCGCCACTGGCGTGGTGAACGCCATGGTCACCTCGGCCACCACGGGCGTCGACAGCTCTGCCTGGGATTACGCCCGGGTCTTCACCCCGGTGGGCTTCACCTACACCAAGAATGCCGTCTTCATGTCCCGCCGCGCCTTCGACGCGCTGAGCGCGGCGGACCAGGCGACCATCCGCCGCCTCGCCGCCGAGGCCGAGACCCGCGGTTGGGCACTCTCCGAGGAAGCCAATACCAGCAACCAGAACATCCTGGCCGCACGCGGCATGAACGTCGCCACCCCCACGCCGGCGCTGATGCAGGCGCTTGACCGGGTGAGCGCCGAGATGGTCACGGAATGGCTGACCCGCTCGGGCGAGGATGGCGCCCGTGTCATCGCGCAATACCGCGCCGCGAGGAGCTGAGTGCGCCTGCTCAGGCAGGCGCTGGACGCGCTCTACTGGCTGAGTGCCGCCATCGCCGCCGCCTGCCTGTTCGGCATCTTTGCCATCATGATGATCCAGGTGGCGCTGCGCAGCATGAACCGGCCCTTCCCCGGCGCCGATGACGTCACCGCCTATATGTGTGTGGCCGCCACCTTCTTCGCCCTGGCCTATACGTTTCGGCGCGGCGAGCTGATTCGCGTTGGCCTGTTCATCGAGCGCCTGGGGCCCGCGGCGCGGCGCATATTCGAGATGATCTCGCTGGGCCTCGCCGCCGCGCTCACCGGCTATATCGTGTTCTGGACCGCCAATGACGTGATGTTCAGCTACGAGATCGAGGATATGGCCCAGGGCAGCGTGCCCTTCCTGCTCTGGATCCCCAAACTGGCCATGCCACTGGGCGCCGGCGTCCTGCTGATCGCCATCATCGATGAATTCGTCACCGTGTTGCTGGGGCAGAAGCCCAACTACGTCCGCGCTGCGGAAGAGCGTGCCGCGCGCGGCGATTTCTCGGCGGAAGTCTAGATGGACCATATCACCCTCGCCCTGTTGCTGCTGACGGTGCTGTTCCTGCTGCTCGGCAGCGGGCTGTGGATCGCCCTGGCACTCGCCGGCACCGGCTATATCGCCATGCTGGTGGTGAACCCGAGCCCCGGGCTGTTCCTGGCTTCGGCCTATTGGGAGAGCACCGGTTCCTGGACCCTGGCCGCCCTGCCGATGTTTGTCTGGATGGGCGAGATCCTGTTCCGCACCAAGCTCTCGGAGGAATTGTTCAACGGCCTCGCCCCCTGGGTGCGGCGCATCCCCGGCCGGCTGCTGCATGTGAATATTCTGGCTTGCGGCATCTTCGGCTCGGTCTCCGGCTCCTCGGCCGCCACCTGCGCCACCGTCTCCCGCATCGCGCTGCCCGAGCTCAAGCGCCGGGGCTATGATGAGAGCATCTCGATCGGCAGCCTGGCCACCGCCGGCACGCTGGGCATCATGATCCCGCCCTCGATCATCATGGTGATATATGCCGTCGCGGCCGAGGTCTCGATCGTTCGGGTCTTCATCGCCGGCTGTATCCCCGGGCTTCTGGTGATGCTGCTGTTCAGCGGCTACATCATCGTCTGGGCGCTGCTCAATCCGAAGAAGCAGCCGGCGGCCGAGCCGCGCCTGAGTTTTCTCGAAAAGCTGCGGGCGTCGAGCCAGCTCATCCCCTGCGGGCTGCTGATCATCGGCGTGATCGGCACCATGTTCATCGGCTGGGCGACGGCGACCGAGGCCGCAGCCTTCGGCGTGCTGGGCAGCCTGATCCTGGCCGCTCTCACCCGCACGCTCACCCTCCGCAGTTTCTTCGAGAGCCTGGCTGCGGCCACCCGCCTCTCCTGCATGATCCTGTTCATCCTGGCCGGCGCCGCCTTCCTGACCAAGGCGATGGCGCTGACCGGCATTCCCACGGCACTCGCCCAGCAGGTGGCCGCCGCGGGCCTCGGCCCCTACGCCATCATCGCGATCCTGACCGGCGTCTATGTCATTCTGGGCATGGCGCTGGATGGGGTGTCGATGATCGTGCTGACCACCTCGGTGGTGATCCCCATCGTGCAGCAGGCCGGCTTCGACCTGGTGTGGTTCGGCATCTTCATCGTGCTGCTGGTCGAGATCGCCGAGATCACGCCGCCGCTCGGCTTCAACCTCTTCGTCATGCAAACCATGACGGGCAAGGAGCAGACCGAGGTGGCCTGGGCCTCGCTGCCCTTCTTCCTGATGCTGGTGGTGACGGTGGTGCTGATCACCCTCTTCCCCGTCACGCTGGTGACGGGTTTGCCGGAGTGGCTGCTGGCCCGCTGAGGTCAGGAACCGCCATTATTGGCAAAGCGGGGGCCGGAATAAATCGGCTGCGGGCCGGAAGCGTAATCATCCGGCAGGATCGAGCAGGCGCTGATCAACAAGACCAGCGCCAAGGAAAACAGCGTGCCCAGGCTTCGCATATGCGTTTCCTTTTGGCGTTGCCGCGCGGACGATACCGCTCCAGCCCTGCAAGTTCACCCGCCGATCAGGCTTACTTTCCGTCACCGCCACCGGCCGTGTTCAGTCGCAGCATATGGTCCGCCGACGCGACGGCTTCGACCGGCCCCAAGCCACGGCAGGCGCTGATGAACAGTGCGAGGGAAAGACTGCAGAGAAGGATGACAGTGCGCATTGTGGTGGCCTCCTAAGGGTACACCCCTGCTACGCTGCCAACCCGGCCGCGGTTACGGCGGCGCCGGCCAGTCCGGTCGCTCGAAGCGCTGGAACTCCAGCAGGTTTCCGGCCGGGTCATGCAGAAAGAAGTGGTAGATCCTCCATTGCGCCGAGTGTTCGGGCGGCTTGGGGATGGCGGCGCCCTGGGCCAGCAGGTGGGCGTACCACCCATCCACATCCTGGGTGACGAAGGTGAAGCAGACGCCGCCCTCGACGCGCGGATTGGCGCTGGCGCGCGGCGCGCCGGCCATGCAGATCCCCAGGAAGGACCGCCCGCCGGCCACGGCATAGATGCGCACCCGCTCCTGGTCCTGCACCAGGGGCAGGCCGATGATCTTCTCGTAGAACGCCCAGCAGGAGGCCGCGTCCTGGGCGTAGAGGAAGGTGACCTGCTGATCGAGCGTGGGGTGTGCGGGCATGGCGGTGATCATGGCACGCGACCTAGCAGCTTCAAGCGCCCCGAGCCCACCATGGCCGCGACCCGGGCTTCCAACGCGATGGCGGCGGAGGGGCCGAGGCCCAGCATGCGGCTCAGGCCCATGGCCAGTTCGGCCTCGGTGGCGGCGGGGGCCGCTTCTTGCAGGGCCAGGGCGGCGGCCTCCACCTCGGCGGTCGGCAGCATGGGCGGGCGGCGCAGCCATGCGGCTGCGGCGCGGCGGTCACGCGCAACGGGCGCCGGGCTGTCCTCGGACGACCAGAAACCCGCGGCTTCCCGCGCGCCATGCAACTGACCAGCCAGGCGCAAGGCCTGTTGCAGCGCGGCGCGGTCGGCGGCGGTCAGGGCGCTGGCGCCCCAGAGGATCCGGGCGCGTTCCATCACCGCATCGCCATGCACCGGGGCCTCGATGGCAATGATGCGGGCCAGCAACCCGGCCAGGCCAGCGAAGGGCATTTCGGGTATGGGGGTGCCACGCGGCACCTCGAAATCCGCCTCGACATAGGGGTGGGCCAGGCCGGTCTCCGCCGGGGCGGCGATGGTGGCGGCCGCTTCCATCGGCGCGCCGAGGGCCGCACGCAGCCGGGCTTCGGCCTGGGCTGGGCGGTTCAGCCAATCCAGGCTCCAGCTGCGGGCGAGCTTCCAGCCCATGCCGGACAACGCCCCCTGCCGCCCGCGGTCGCGGTCACGGGCGCAGCGCAGGGCCGCCCAATCCGCGCCATCGGTTTCCACCCCCAGCTCGAACCCAGCCTCGCCGGCGGCGGCGACATCGAGGAACAGGCCGGAAAGGCCGACACGCTGCACCGGCCGCTTGCCGGCTTCCTCCACCACCCGGGCAATGGCGGCGCCGAGCGGCGAATCGCTGGCGGCGCCGGTCGCGCGCAAGGCCGTTCCTGCATCGGCGGCAAATGCCAAAAATGTTTTCAGCGCCGCCACGCCGCGGCCCGAGGCGCGCTCCAGGTCGATCTCCTCGGCGCCAATGCCGGAAAAGACGATGCAACGTTTCTTCGCCCGGGTGATCAGCACGTTCAGCCGCCGCTCGCCACCCTCGGCGCTCAGCGGGCCGAAGCGCATGGCCAGCTTGCCGGCCGAATCACGGCCATAGCCCACCGAGATCATGATGCTGTCACGCTCGTCGCCCTGCACATTCTCCAGGTTCTTGATGAAGAAGGGTTCCGCCGCGTGGGCGTTGAAGAAGGCTTCCGCATCGGGTGATTCGCGGCGCAGCTTTTCCACCGCATCGATGATGGCATCGCGCTGCTTCACGCTGAAGGCGGCCACGCCGAGCGTGTCATCGGGCGTCTCGCGTGCATGGCGCAGCACCGCCTCGGCGATGGCGGCGGCCTCGGCGGCATTGGTGCCGGTGCCGCCGGTGTCGAAACGCCCCTCCACCCGCACCAGGGAGAGGCCGAGCACGGCGCTGCGCGGCCGAGGACTTGGCAGGACCAGCAGCCGGTTGCCATAGAATTCCTGGTTGGAGGTGGCGATCAGGCTCTCGTGCCGGCTGCGGTAGTGCCAGCGCAGCATGGCGTTGGGCACGCCGCGGGCATTGGCCAGGCCCAGGATGCTCTCCACCTCGCGCGCGCCCACGGTCTCTCCTTCCGCCTCGCCGGGCCCTTCATCATCGGTGAGCATCCTCTGAAAAAATCTGGTCGGCGGCATCTGCTTGTCATCGCCCACCACCACCAGCTGCCGGCAGCGGGCGATGGCGCCGAGTGCGTCCACCGGTTCGATCTGGCTCGCCTCATCCATCACCAGCAGGTCGAAGGTGAGGCCGGGCTTCAGGCCATGCGGCGGGGCGAGGAATTGCGCGACCGACAGCGGGCTCATCATGAAGATGGGCTTGGCTGCCTGGATCGCCGGCGCGGCGCGGACCAGCAATTCGCGGACGGGCAGGTGGCCGCGGCGCTTTTCCATCTCGCCGCGCAGCACGGTCAGGCCGGGCATCTCGCCGTCGCGCACGCGCTTGAGGCGCTGGGCATGGGCATGGCCGGCCTCGGCGCGGGTGAGCTGCACGCGGGCGGCGTCGGCGGCGCGAAAATCCTCCACCACGCGGTCCATGGTCGCGCCGTCGAAGGCGGCGAGCGAGGGGTTGTCGCGCATCGCGGCGCGCAGCAGCGCCTCCAGGGCGGCGTATTCAGTGGCATTGGCCGCGGCCTCGGGTTGGAGCTTTTCCGCCGCCAGAAGGGCCGCGAGAGGGGCGAGTTCCGGCGCCGCCTCCCGGGCGCGCTGCCAGGCCAGCCAGGGCTGCAGCGCATCGGGGTCGCTGGCCCAGGCGGTCAGCGTCTCCGCCATGGCGGCGAAGCTGGGCGTGGCGCTGCCGAAGCCCTCCGGCAGATCGAGGCCCAGCACCGCCTGCATCTCCGCAAAGCAGGCCAGGGCGGCGCGCAGCGGCGCCATGGGCATGGCAGGCGCGGGGCTGAAACCGCCCCGCCAATCCGCACCCAGCGCGAGGCCTGCCCAGGGCTCGGCGGCATCCAGCCGCGCCGCCGCCGCGGCCATGGCGAGAGCGGCATCGAGCACCGGCAGCGCCTGCGCATCGGCCGTCACGCCCACCTCGGCCAGGGTGGCCTGCGCCGCCCGCCGGGCTGCCGAGAGGAAACCGAAGATACCGGCCGCTTCGGCCAAAGTAGCGCGGGCTTCGGCCAGCCCCGCCACCCGCCAGGCGCCCGGCTTCAGGCGCGGGTCGGGCTGGGACAGCAGCGCCAGATCCGCCCGCAGCGCCGCCAGCCGCGCGGCCCCGCCCTGATAGCCCGCATCATCGGGCGCGGCCTCGCCCAGCGCCCGGGCCACCGCCTCGGCGCGCTCGATCGCGGCCTGCGCCTCCACCGGGCCGGAGGGTGCGGCCGCGAAGGCGCGGATCCATCCCGGCAACCGGCCCATCAGCCGCTCCGCCGCGGTGGCATCGAGTGCCGCGGTCACGCCGCGCCAGACGCTGCGTGCCCCGCCCTCGGCGGCCCGCGCCGCCAATTCCCGGGCGGCATCGCGCCAGGCCTGCAACGCTGCGGCATCGGGCGCGGGCAGGGTGAAATCGGGCGCCGCGACGCCGCGCTGGCGCAGCGCCACCAGCCCGCCCACCACGCGATGCAAGGCCAGGCCCGAGGCGCCGACCGGCGCGCGCATCGCCGCCGCATGCCGGTTCAGCCGGCCGCGCATCTCGCCCAGCCGCTTGACCACGGGGGCGCGGTCCGGCTCTGGCGGCATGGGTTGGGCCAGCGTCGCGCGCAGTTCATCCAGCACCGCTCGCTTGGATTGCTTCTCGCTATGCAGCTCCAGGCAGGCGCCGCCCAGGCCGAGATTGGTCAGCCGGCGCTGCACCACCTCCAGCGCCGCCAGTTTCTCGGCCACGAAGAGCACGGTCCTGCCATCCAGCACTGCCTGGGCCAGGATGTTGCAGATCGACTGGCTTTTTCCGGTCCCCGGCGGCCCCTGGATCACCACATGGCCGCCGCGCCGTGCGAGCTCGGTCGCCAGGGCCTGGCTGCCATCCACCTCGACGACATGGTCGAGTTTTTCCACCGGAATCGCCTCATCCACATCGGCGTCATCGGCAAAGGCCTGGGGCTGCGGCGGCAGTGCCTCACCGCCGACCAGCGCGCGCACCAGCGGGTGTTCAGCCAGCCCGGGATTGGCCTCGGGCGAGAGGTCGCGCCACATTAGGAACTTGGCGAAGGAAAACAGCCCCACCGCCATCGCATCGGGCTCGACGCGCCAGCCCTCGCGCCCGCGGGTGACGGCGGCGACCGCCTCGGCCCAGCGGGTGGGGTCATAGCCGTCGGCGTCGAAGGCGGGCAGCGCCACCCCCAAGCTGCCGAGCTTTTCCCGCAGCGAGAGGTTCTCGGCCAGCTCCTCCGGGCTTGCCCGCAAGCGGAACTGGTTGGAGACGCCTTCGCGCTCGATCGTGGCCGGGAGCAGCACCAACGGCGCCAGCCGCTCCGTGCCAGGCGTGCCGGGGTCGCGCCAGGCCAGCGCGCCCAGGGCCAGGAACAGGCTTGGCACGCCGCTTTCCTCGCGCGCGGTGCGGGCATCGGCGATGATGTCGCGCAGCTTCTTCGCCAGCTCCGGCGGTGGCAGGCGCACGCGCAGCTTCTCGTCGCGCTGCCATTCCTCGCGGCTGGCGGCGCCGGCCTGGCTGACGCCCTCGGCAGCGCGTTTCGCTACGCGCTTCTTTGGCCCAGCCGGCGTCGCCTCGCCCGCCGCCTCGAAGCCGAAGGGTTTTCCGGCGACCAGCTGGGCCAGGACGAAATCCGCATCCTCGTCATCGAGCAGGAGCACGCCGCGCGAACGGCCCGCCGCGGGCAGCGACAACAGGCGGTTGCGGGTCGAGAGGTCGAGCAGCCCGCGCCGCGCTTCCTCGAGCCTTGCGGCGAGCGTCTCGGCCAAAAAATCTCTCCTTCCAGGGCATGCTGCGGTCACATGCGATCATGCCGCCGGCGCTGACCCTTGCGGCCTGGATCGCCAACCGCAACGGAACATGGCTAGCCCAGGGCGCGTTCGATGCGCATCTCCTCAAGATCCAGCTCCTGGCTGAGCTTGACCAGCGCCTCGTCAGCCAGGCCGGTGGTGCGATGGTGCTCCAGCAGGGCCGCGCGCGCCACCGTCAGGAGGTCGAGGCGGATGCGCCGGCGCGCGGCGCGCTCGGCCAGGGCCGCACCGCCGCCCTTGTGACTGCGGTGCAGGGCGCTCGCGCGGTCGGTGTATTCGCCCATCAGGTCGGCGGCGATGGCGCCGTCCATCATGTCGGTCGTGCGTGCTTGCATGGCCTGGAGCTGTGCCTGGGCGACGACGTGGCGGGCATGCGCCTCGTGCGGATCCAGCCCGCCGGGATGCGGCTTCTCTTCCACCTTGAGGCGCAGGATCAGCCATTCCAGCGTTGTGCCCTGCAGCACCAGCGTGGCCAAGATGGCGGTGAAGGCCAGGAAGACGATCAGGTCGCGCTCGGGGAAATTCACCGGCAGCGCCAGGGCCGCCGCCAGCGAAACCACGCCGCGCATGCCGGCCCAGGAAATGATCACCATATGGCGCCAGGGCGGATTGGGGTCGCTCCGCCGGACCGCGGGGATAAGGCTTGGCAGGTAGGCGGCGGGAAAGACCCAGACGAAGCGGCCAATGATCAGCGCCGCCGAGATCGCCAGCGCTAGGCCCGCCAGCTCCAGCCAGTCTCGATCCGCCAGCCGGTCCAGCGTCTCGTTCAGTGTCAGGCCGATCAGCATGAAGACCAGGGATGTGAGGATGAATTCGATGAAGACCCAGACGGTGCGCGCCTCGATGCGGGTCTGCGGCGAGAAGACGGTGTATTGCGCCTGGCCCATGATGATGCCGGTGGTCACCACCGCCAGCACGCCCGAGACATGCAGCGCCTCGGCGCCGAGGAAGGCGCCGTAGCAGACCAGGAAGCTGACGGCGGTCTCCAGCAGCGTGTCGTTCAGCCGCTTGACCAAGCGCATCGCCAGCCAGGCCACCGCCCAGCCCACCGCCACGCCGCCCACGGCAACGAGGACGAAGCTGCCGCCGACCTCCCAGGCCGGGGCAGTGGCGCCGGCGAGCGCCGTGGCCACGGCAAGGCGATAGAGCACCAGCGCGGAGCCGTCATTGAGCAGGCTCTCACCCTCCAGCACCGTCACGATGCGGCGCGGCAGGCGCAGGCGTGTCAGCACGGAGGAGGCCGCCACGGCATCGGGCGGCGCCACGATGGCGCCCAGCGCGATGGCCGCCGCCCAGGGCAGTTCGGGCAGCAGCAGCCGCGCCACCCAGGCCACCAGGAAGGTGGTGAACAGCACCGCGCCGACCGCCAGCAGCAGGATAGGCCGCAGGTTGTTGCGGAAGGCCCGCCAATCCGTGCGATAGGCGCTGGCCATCAGCAGCGGCGGCAGGAAGAAGGCCAGCGCCACATCGGGTTGCAAGGTGATGTGCGGTTTCACCGGCAGGAAGGCGATGACCATGCCGACCAGGATCAGCAGCACGGCATAGGGAAGTTTCAACCACCGCGCGACGACGGCGATGCCGACGCAAGCGGTCAGAAGGCCCAGCACGGCTTCGACGATCTCCATGGCAAGGGATGTAGAGCGGGATGGTGCGATGCGCCAGCACACACATCGCCCTTGCCGGCGGATCGGCTTTTGCCTAGCGTCCCAACCCAAGCAAAAGGGGTGGGAATTGGACCAGACGGCGATCCTGACGGCGGACAACGTGTCCCTGCGGTTCGGCGGCGTTCGGGCGCTGACCGAGGTGAGCTTTCATGTCCGCCCGGGCGAAATCTTTTCCATCATCGGCCCGAACGGCGCGGGCAAGACCTCGATGGTCAACTGCATCTCCGGCCGCTACCGGCCGACCGAGGGGCGGGTGTTTTTCCGTGGCCAGGACATCACCCGGATGGGCGCGAACCGGCGCGCCGGGCTGGGGCTGGGGCGGACCTTTCAAAACCTGGCGCTGTTCGGCCATATGAGTGTGCTCGACAACATCATGGTCGGCCGCCACCACCTGATGAAGAGCGGCTTTGCCCGGGGCATGCTGTACTGGCTGGGCGGCGCGCAGCGCGAGGAGATCGAGCATCGCCGCGCGGTCGAGGAGATCATCGATTTCCTGGAAATCCAGCATGTCCGAAAGGTGCCGGCGGGCACGCTCAGCTACGGCCTGCGCAAGCGGGTGGAACTGGCCCGCGCGGTGGCGGTCAACCCGAAGCTCATCCTGCTCGATGAGCCCATGGCCGGCATGAACCTCGAGGAAAAGGAGGACATGGCCCGCTTCATCATCGACCTGAACCAGGAATGGGGCATGACGGTGCTGATGATCGAGCACGATATGGGCGTGGTGATGGACATCTCGCACCGCGTGATGGTGCTCGATTTCGGCCGCAAGCTGGCCGAGGGCGAACCGGCCGCGGTGCTGGCCGACCCCCAGGTCAAGCGCGCCTATCTCGGCGAGGCCGATGACGCGGTGCCCGAGACCGTCGAGGCATGACGCCCACCCTGCCGCAGTTACTGGCGCAAAACGCGCGCGAGCATGGCGGCGAGGTGGCGCTGCGCGAAAAGCAGTTCGGCATCTGGCGCGACATCACCTGGGACGGGTATTTCTCCCGCACCAAGCTGTTCGCGCTGGGCTTGCAAGCCCTGGGTGTTGCGCGCGGCGAGGTGGTGGGGCTGATCGGCGACAACCGGCCGGATTGGGTGATGGGCGAGATCGCTGCCCATGCGCTGGGCTGCAAATCGCTGGGCCTGTACCGCGACGCCCTGGATGAGGAGGTGGCGTATCTCCTGGCCTTCTCCGGCGCGGTCGCGGTGTTCTGCGAGGATGAGGAGCAGGTGGACAAGGTGCTCTCGGCCGATCTGCCGGCGCTGCGCCACGTCATCTATTCCGACAAGCGCGGCATGTGGAAGCTGGAGGATTCCCGGCTGATCTCGGCCGAGGCGCTGGTCGCGCTGGGCCAGGCCGCCGATCCCGCGCTGTTCGACGCCATGCTGGCGGCGCAGGACCCCGATGCCGTGGCCATCCTCTGCACCACCTCCGGCACCACGGCGCGGCCGAAGCTGGCGATGCTCAGCGCCGGCGCGGTGGTGCGGCATTGCCAGGCCTATCTCGCCGCCGATCCGAAGGGGCCGGACGATGATTACGTCAGCGTGCTGCCGCTGCCCTGGATCATGGAGCAGATTTATGTGCTGGGATGGGGGCTGATCGCGCGGATGCGGGTCAATTTCGTCGAGGAACCCGAGACGATGATGGCCGATTTCCGCGAGATCGCGCCCAGCTTCGTGCTCTTCGCGCCGCGCATGTGGGAGGCGATCGCCGCCGATGTCCGCGCACGCATCCTGGACGCCAGCCCGCTGAAGCGGCGGATGTACGAGTTCGGCATGGCGCGTGGCCTGGCTGCGCTGGAGAAGGGCGGGCGTTCCGGCGTGGCGGATGTGCTGGCCTTCCGCGCGCTGCGCGACCGGCTGGGGTTTTCGCGCCTGCGGTCGGCGGCGACCGGGGGCGCCGCGCTGGGGCCGGACACGTTCCGCTTCTTCCAGGCCATGGGGGTGCCGATGCGCCAGCTCTACGGCCAGACCGAATTGCTCGGCGCCTATACCCTGCACCGCCCGGGGGAGGTGGATTTTGACACGGTCGGCGTGCCCTTCAATCCAGAGATCGAGCTGCAGGTGAAGGACCCGGATGTGAACGGGGTGGGCGAGATCGTCACCCGCCACCCCAATATGTTCCTGGGCTATCACGGCATGGCGGACACCGGTGATGTCCGCGAGGGCTGGATGCACACCGGCGATGCCGGCTATTTCGACAAGCGCGGCCAACTCGTGGTGATCGACCGGATCAAGGACATCGCCACCACCCGGGACGGCCAGCGCTTCAGCCCGCAATTCATCGAGAACAAGCTGAAATTCAGCCCCTATGTCGCCGAGGCGGTGGTGCTGGGCGATGGGCGTCCGCATCTCTCGGCCATGCTCTGCATCCGCTTCTCCATCGTGAGCAAATGGGCCGAGCGGAGCCGGATCGCGTTTACCACCTACACCGATCTCTCCTCGCGGCCGGAGGTGCTGGAGCTGCTGGCAGGTGAAGTGGCGCGGGTGAATGCCACGCTGCCCGAGCATTCGCGGGTGCGGGATTTCATCCTGCTCTACAAGGAGCTGGACGCCGATGACGACGAGCTGACGCGCACCCGAAAAGTCCGCCGCGGCGTGGTGAACGAGAAATACGCGGGGATCATCGAGGCGATCTATTCCGGCGCGCCGGCCATTCCGGTGGACACCGAGATCAAGTTCCAGGACGGCACGAAGAGCCGCATCCGCACCACGCTCACCGTGAGGAAAGCCGCCTGATGGAAACCGGCCTGCTGTTCCAGCTCGTGCTGAACGGGTTGATCGTGGGCGCCCTCTACGGCGTCGTCGCGATGAGTTTTGTGCTGATCTACAAGGCCTCGCAGGTGGTGAATTTCGCCCAGGGCGAGTTCATGCTCATCGGCGCCTGGGCCTGCTGGTGGCTGCTGACCTATTGGCAATTGCCGTTCTGGCTGGGCTTCCCGGTGGCGCTGGCCTTCATGACGCTGTTCGGCGTGGTGCTGCAGGTGACAGTGCTGCGGCCCCTGATCGGCGAGCCGGTGATCTCTGTCATCATGGCGACGGTCGGCCTCTCTATCTTCTTCCAGGCGCTGATGAAGTGGATGTTCGGCGTCTTTGCCCAGCCCTTCCCGGCGATCTTTCCGGTCGAGCGCGTGCGGATCATGGGGCTCGAGGTGCAGAGCGTCTACCTGCTCTCCATCGCGCTCTCGCTGATGATCATGCTGGGCTTCTGGTGGTTCTTCAATTTCTCCAAACATGGTCTGGCGATGCGGGCGACGGCCTTCGACCAGCAGGTGGCGCAGTCGCTGGGCATTTCGGTGCCGCAGGTCTTTGCGATGAGCTGGGCGATCTCGGCCGTGGTCTCGGCCGTGGCGGGCGTGGTGGTGGGCGTGGTCTCGGGCGTGTCCTCGGGCCTGTCCTTCTACGGCATCAAGGTGTTTCCGGCGGTGATCCTGGGCGGGTTGGATTCGGTGGTGGGGGCGATGCTCGGCGGCATCATCGTGGGCGTACTGGAGAACCTGGCGCAGTACGTGGACAGCCAGTGGCTGAACTGAGGCAACATGACGAACATCGCGCCCTTCTACGCGCTGATCATCATCCTGCTGATCAAGCCCTATGGGCTGTTCGGCACGCGCAATATCGAGAGGGTGTGATGCGCGTTTCCTTCGCCCCGCGCGCCCCCGGCGCGACAAATATCGAGCGCGTCTGATGGCCCTCGCTCCCGCCGGAGAATTCCACACCAGCTATCGCGCGGACATGACGATCTTCCCCACGAAGAATTCGCGCCGGGCGTTGATGCTGGGGATTTTCCTGCTGTGCTTCGCGCCGCTGGTGCTCGGCCGCTATGAGCTCGGCCTGCTGATCAATATCGGCTTTATGGGCATCGCGGCGCTGGGGCTGAACATCCTGGTCGGCTTCACCGGGCAGATCAGCATCGGCCATGCGGCGTTCTTCGGTGTCGGTGCCTTCCTCTCGGCCTATCTGCATGAGCGGTTCCACATTCCCGTCATCCTCTGCATTCCCTTGGCCGGGTTGGGCACGGCGGTGGTGGGATTGATCTTCGGCCTGCCGGCGGCGCGGCTGAAGGGGCTTTACCTCGCCATCGCCACCCTGGCGGCGCAGTTCATCCTCGAGGATTTCTTCGCCCGCGCGCAGTGGTTCACCGGCGGCGTGGCCGGGCGGATGACCGAGGCGGTGGAACTCTTCGGCGTGAAATTCGACCGCGAGGAGAGCTATTTCTACGTGGTGCTGGTCTTCACCATCATCATGTTCGTCATGGCCGCGAACCTGATGCGCACGCGTGACGGCCGGGCTCTGATCGCGGTGCGCGACCACTATCTCAGCGCCGAGGTGATGGGCATCAACCTGGCCTATTACCGCACGCTGTCCTTCGCGATCTCCAGTTTCTACGCGGGCATCGCCGGCGCGCTCTACGCCCACTACCTGTTCTTCGTCAGCGTCGAGGCCTTCAACATCCTCTTCTCCATCCAGTTCCTGGCCATGGTCATCATCGGCGGCCTGGGCAGCGTGATGGGCAGCCTGATGGGCGCCGCCTTCATGGTGCTCATGCCCGAGGGGGTGCAGGCCCTGGCCGACATGCTGGCTGGCGGCTGGATCGACCGCACGCTCAAGCTCGGCGCCTCCATCTCCTTCCTGCGCGAGATGGCGATCGGCGCCGCCATCATCCTCTTCCTGGTGTTCGAGCCGGATGGCCTCGCGCATCGCTGGAAGCAGATCAAGGCCTATTGGAAACTTTATCCCTTTTCCCACTGAACGGAGGAACGACAATGAAAAAAACCATCCTCGCCGCGGCCCTGGCCCTGGCCCTACCGGCCGCCGCGCAGCAGCGCACGCCCATCGGCCACCTGATGGACAATTCCGGCCCGACCTCCGATGTCGGCGTGCCCTATGGCCAGGGCGTGGCCGACACGCTGGCCTGGGTGAATGCCAACAACCGCGGCCGGCCGATGAATGTGCTGGGCTTCGATTATGGCTACCAGGCGCCGCGCGCGGTCAGCCAGTACCAGGCCTGGAGCCGCGATCGCGTCGCCGCCATCCAGGGCTGGGGCACGGTGGACACGGAGGCGCTGGTCCGCTTCGTCACCCGCGACCGCATCCCCTATATCTCCGGTTCCTACTCCGCTGCGCTGACAGATGCGGGCGGGCGTTCGGGCCGCCAGGGCATCGAGGCCGCGCCGTACAATTTCTTCTACGGCCCGTCCTATTCCGATGCGCTGCGCGCCATGTTGATCTGGGCACGTGAGGATTGGCGCAGCCGCGGCCAGGCCGGCGCGCCGCGCTATGTCCATATGGGCGCCAACCACCCCTACCCGAACTCGCCCAAGGAGGCGGGTGAGACGCTTGCGCGTGAGCTCGGCTTCGAGGTGCTGCCTGCCATCCAGTTCGCCCTGACGCCGGGCGACTACACCGCGCAATGTCTGACCTTGCGTTCGGGCGGCGCGCATTACGCCTATCTCGGCAACACCGCGGGTTCCAACATCTCCGTGCTGCGCGCCTGCCAGACGGCGGGTGTGCAGGTGCAGTTCCTGGGCAATGTCTGGGGCATGGATGAGAACGCGATGAAGGCCGCGGGCACCGCCGCCAATGGCGTGGTCTTCCCGGTGCGCACATCGGCGGTCTGGGGCCAGCAGGCGCCGGGGATGGCCAATGTGCAGGCCATTTCGCGCATCTCCGACACCGCCGGCACCGCCTATCGGCCGGTGCATTACCTGGCCGGGGTTTGCTCGGCGATGCTGATGGTGGAAGCGATGGAGACCGCCGGCGCGAATGGTGGTGCCGTGACCGGCGAGCGCATCCGCGACGGCTTCTACGCCCGGCAGAACTGGGTGCCGCGCGGTTTTGATGGTGTCTGCGCGCCATCCAACTTCACCAACACCGACCATCGCGGCACCCTGGCCGTGCCGCTCTACCGCGCGCGGGTGACGGGCGATACGGCGACGGGCACGGTGGCTGAACTGGTTGCCGCCGGAACGATCCGGCTGGAGCCGGTGACGACCATCACGCTCGACCGCCGCGCCGACTGGCTGGGCTGGTAAGCCGGTGCTGGCCGTCAACAACATCGAGGTCGTCTACAACGACGTCATCCTGGTGTTGCGCGGCCTGTCGCTGGAGGTGCGGGAGGGTGCCATCGTCGCCCTCCTCGGCGCCAATGGGGCCGGAAAATCGACCACGCTGAAGGCGATTTCCGGCCTGCTGAAGACGGAGGAAGGGAAGGTCACCCGTGGCGAGGTGCTGTTCCAGGGCCAGCGGATCGACGGTGTCGACCCACACATGATCGTCCGCCGCGGCATCTTCCAGGTGATGGAGGGCCGCCGCATCGTGGCCGACATGACCGTGCTGGAAAATCTGCGGCTCGGCGCCTTCACCCGAAATGACGGCGGCGTGAAGGCCGATATCGACATGGTCTATGGCTACTTCCCGCGGCTGAAGGAGCGCACTGGCCTCGCCGGCTACCTCTCCGGCGGCGAGCAGCAGATGCTGGCCATTGGCCGCGCGCTGATGGCGCGCCCGAAACTGATCCTGATGGATGAGCCGTCGATGGGCCTCTCGCCGCTGCTGGTGAAGGAGGTCTTCGGCATTATCCGCCGCATCAACCAGGAACTCGGCGTGACCATCCTGCTGGTGGAGCAGAATGCCCGCATGGCGCTATCCGTGGCCAGCCACGGCTATGTCATGGAACAGGGCAAGATCGTGCTCGACGGCACGGCCGAGGAGCTGGCGAACAATGAGGACGTCAAGGAATTCTACCTCGGCGGCCATGGCGCGGAGCGCAAAAGTTTCCGCGACATCAAGAGCTACAAGCGGCGGAAACGCTGGCTGTGAGACATTGGTCTGCCGGTGTCGGGCTGCTCTCAGGGCCGCGCTGGAACCTGCCGGAGCGCTTCAACATCGGCGTGGCCTGCAGCGATGCCTGGGTGGGTGAGGGGCGTACCGCGCTGATCCATGAGCGTGGCGATGGCGGCGTGGAGCGCTGGAGTTTCGAAGCGCTGAGCGAGGCTTCCAACCGCCTGGCCAATGTTTTGGCCGCGCGCGGCGTGGCGCGGGGTGATCGCGTGGCCGTTCTGCTGCCACAGGTGCCCGAATCGGCGATCGCGCATCTCGCCGCCTACAAGCTCGGCGCCATCGCCGTGCCGCTGTTCCAGCTCTTCGGCCCCGATGCGCTGGAATACCGGCTGCGCGATTGCGGCGCGGTGGCCATCATCACCGACGCGACGGAGAAGCTGGATGCGCTGGACCTTCCGGCGCTCCGCCACGTCATCCGGCCCAGGCCTGGCTGGCTGGACGCCGCCTCGCCGCATTTCACGCCCGTGGACACGGCTTCCGAGGATCCGGCGCTGATCATCTACACCTCTGGCACCACCGGCCAGCCCAAGGGCGCGCTGCATGCCCATCGCACGCTGCTCGGCCATCTGCCCGGCGTGGAATGGCCGCAGGAGATGTTCCCCAGGCCCGGCGACCTGTTCTGGACGCCGGCGGATTGGGCCTGGATCGGCGGGCTGCTGGATGTGTTGCTGCCCAGCCTGTTCCATGGCGTGCCGGTGCTGGCCCATCGCGCCCAGAAATTCGACCCGGAATTCGCTTTCGCCCTGATGGCGAAGCACGGCGTGCGCAATGCCTTCCTGCCGCCCACCGCGCTGCGGGTGATGCGCGGCGTGGCAAGCCCGGTACCCACCCGCCTGCGCAGCATCGGCTCGGGCGGTGAGAGCCTGGGCGCGGAGATGCTGGAATGGGGCCGCGACACCTTCGGCCTGACGATGAACGAGTTCTATGGCCAGACCGAGTGCAACCTGGTGCTGGCGACCTCCGCCGGCCTCTTCGGCAGCCGGCCGGGCTGGATCGGCCGCGCTGTGCCCGGCCACGAGGTGACCGTGCTGGCGGACCCGGATGACGGCGAGATCGCCGTCCGGCGCGGCAGCCCCTCGATGTTCTTGGGCTACTGGAACCGCCCCGAGGCGACGGCGCAAAAATTCCAGGGCGACTGGCTGCTGACCGGCGACCGGGGCGCCATGGAGGATGGCTGGTTCCGCTTCATCGGCCGCGACGACGATGTCATCACATCCTCCGGCTACCGCATTGGCCCTGGCGAGATCGAGGACGCGCTGATGCGTCACCCATCGGTGGCCGCTGCCGCCGTGATCGGCGTGCCCGACGCGCTGCGCACGGAGCGCGTTGTGGCGGTGGTGGTCGCCGCCCCCGGTGCGTTGGTCGATACGACCGCGCTGCAGGACCATGTCCGCCAAAGGGTTGCCGCCCACGCCTATCCGCGTGAGGTGCATGTGGTCGAAACCCTGCCCACCACGGCGACCGGAAAGATCATGCGTGGCGTGCTCCGCCGCCAATTCACCCAGGAGACCGCCTAGATGCTCCCCAATTCCCTCCCGCCCGGCCTGGATTTCGGCCTGGGCGAGGACCTCGACATGCTCCGCGACAGCGTGCGGGGTTTTTCGCAGGACCGCGTGGCGCCCATCGCCGCGGAGATCGACCGCACCGATGAATTTCCGCGCTACCTCTGGCCCGAAATGGGCGCGCTCGGCCTGCACGGCATCACGGTGGCGGAGGAGTATGGCGGGGCAGGGCAGGGCTACCTCGCACATTGCATCGCCATCGAGGAGGTGAGCCGTGCCAGCGCCTCGGTCGGTCTGAGCTACGGCGCGCATTCCAACCTCTGCATCAACCAGATCTTTCGCAATGGCAGCGAGGAGCAGAAACGGCGGTATTTGCCCAAGCTGATCTCCGGCGAGCATCTCGGCGCGCTGGCGATGAGCGAGCCCGGCGCCGGCAGCGACGTGGTCAGCATGAAGCTCCGCGCGGAAAAACGCGGCGACCGCTGGGTGCTGAACGGCACCAAGATGTGGATCACCAATGCGCATTATGCCGAGACGCTGGTGGTCTATGCCAAGACCGACCCCGCCGCCGGCGCCAAGGGCATCACCGCCTTCATCGTCGAGAAGGGGTTCAAGGGTTTCACCCCGGCGCAAAAGCTGGACAAGCTGGGCATGCGCGGCAGCCCCACCTCCGAACTCGTCTTCGAGGATTGCGAGGTGCCGGAGGAAAACGTGCTGGGAAGCCTCAATGGCGGCGTGCGCGTATTGATGAGCGGCCTGGATTACGAACGCGCCGTGCTGGCCGCCGGCCCCTTGGGCATCATGCAGGCCGCGATGGATGTGGTGCTGCCCTATATCCACGAGCGAAAACAATTCGGCCAGGCGATCGGCGAGTTCCAGCTGATCCAGGGCAAGGTGGCCGACATGTACACGCAGATGAATGCGGCAAGGGCCTATGTCTATGCCGTGGCGCGGGCCTGCGATGCCGGCCGGACAACGCGCAAGGACGCTGCCGGCGCCATTCTCTACGCCGCCGAAACCGCGACGAAGCTGGCGCTGGACGCCATCCAGATCCTCGGCGGCAATGGCTACATCAACGACTATCCGACGGGGCGACTGCTGCGCGACGCCAAGCTTTACGAGATCGGTGCCGGCACCAGCGAAATCCGCCGGATGCTGATCGGGCGCGAGCTGTTCCGGGAATCCGCATGATCCTGACCTCCGCCATCAACACCCGCGGCGCCGAGTTTTGCGAACGCGCCGCGCACAACGCGGCACTGCTGGAAACGCTGGCGGCGCGCGCCGCGCAGGCAGCGCTGGGCGGAAATGAACGCTCCCGCGTCCGCCACACCGCGCGCGGAAAATTGTTGCCGCGGCAACGGGTGGAGCGGCTGCTCGATCCCGGAGCGCCCTTCCTCGAACTCTCGCCGCTCGCCGCGCATGGTATGTATGGCGATGAGGTGCCGGGCGGCGGCATCATCACTGGCCTCGGCCGCGTCTCCGGCCGGCTCTGTGTGATCGTCGCCAATGACGCGACGGTGAAGGGCGGCAGCTACTACCCCATCACAGTGAAGAAGCACCTTCGCGCGCAGGAGGTGGCGGCGCAGAACCGCCTGCCCTGCCTCTACCTCGTGGATAGCGGCGGCGCCAACCTGCCGAACCAGGACGAAATTTTCCCCGACCGTGACCACTTCGGCCGGATCTTCTTCAACCAGGCCAATATGTCCGCCGCCGGCATCCCGCAGCTCGCCGCCGTGATGGGCAGCTGCACCGCCGGCGGTGCCTATGTGCCGGCGATGTGCGACGAGAGCATCATGGTGCGCAACCAGGCCACTATCTTCCTGGGTGGCCCGCCGCTGGTGAAGGCGGCGACGGGCGAGGTGGTGAGCGCCGAGGATCTCGGCGGCGCCGATGTTCACACCCGCCTCTCCGGCGTGGCCGACCACATGGCTGTGGACGACATGCACGCGCTGGGCCTGCTGCGCGGCATCGTGCGCAACCTGAACCTGCCCGAGCTTCCGCCGCCCGCCGAAACCCGCGCGCCCCTCTATGACCCTGCCGAGCTCGCCGGCATCATTCCCGCCGATCTGCGAGAACCCTTCGACGTGCGCGAGGTGATCGCCCGCATCGTCGACGGCTCTGAGCTGGATGAATTCAAGCCGCGCTACGGCACCACCCTGGTCACCGGCTTCGCCCGCATCCATGGCCAGATGGTCGGCATCCTGGCCAATAACGGCATCCTGTTCAGCGAGAGCGCGCAGAAGGGCGCGCATTTCATCGAGCTGTGCTGCCAGCGCAAAATACCGCTCCTCTTCCTGCAGAATATTTCCGGATTTATGGTCGGGCGAAAATACGAGAGCGGCGGTATCGCCAAGGATGGCGCCAAGCTCGTCACCGCGGTCGCCACCGCCGCCGTTCCCAAGCTGACGGTGCTGATCGGCGGCAGTTTTGGCGCCGGCAATTACGGCATGTGCGGCCGCGCCTATTCGCCCCGCTTCCTCTTCACCTGGCCGAATTCGCGCATCTCGGTGATGGGCGGCGAGCAGGCGGCGAGTGTGATGGCCACCATCCAGGACCGCGAATGGGCGGAGGGCGAGGAGGATGCCTTCAAGGCGCCGATCCGGCAAAAGTACGAGACCGAGGGCGACCCCTATTACGCCACCGCGCGGCTGTGGGATGACGGCATCATCCCCCCCGCCGCGACGCGCGACGTGCTGGGCCTGGCCCTTGCGGCGGCAACCATCTCGCCCATTCCTGACACTCGTTTCGGACTGTTCCGGATGTGATGTTCAAGACCATCCTCATCGCCAATCGCGGCGAGATTGCCGTCCGCATCATCCGCACCGCGCGAAGGCTCGGCATTCGCAGCATCGCCGTCTTCTCCGAGGCCGATGCCACCGCGCTGCATGTGCGCGAGGCGGATGAAGCCCACCCCATCGGCCCGGCGCCGGCCGCGCAATCCTATCTGCGTGGCGATGTCATCCTCGCGGTCGCGCGCCGCACGGGCGCCCAGGCCATCCACCCCGGCTACGGTTTCCTCTCCGAGAACGCGGATTTCGCCGAGGCCTGCGCGGCCGCGGGCATGGTCTTCATCGGCCCTTCGCCCGCCGCCATCCGCGCCATGGGCAGCAAGGCGGAATCCAAGCGCCTCATGGTGGCGGCCGGCGTGCCCACCGTGCCCGGCTATCACGGCGAGGATCAGGGCGATGCGCTGCTTGCGGCTGAAGCCGCGCGCATCGGCTTCCCCGTGCTGATCAAGGCCAGCGCCGGCGGCGGCGGCAAGGGCATGCGGCCGGTGCTCTCGGCGGAAAACTTCCCGGCCGAACTGGCTGGCGCCCGGCGCGAGGCGCAGGCTGCCTTCGGCGATGACCGCGTGCTGCTGGAGAAATACTTGCAACGCCCGCGCCATGTGGAGGTGCAGGTTTTCGGCGACAGCCACGGCCGCATCACCCATCTCCACACCCGCGACTGCTCGCTGCAGCGCCGCCACCAGAAGGTAATAGAGGAGGCACCGGCGCCCGGCCTGCCGGATTTGTTGCGTACGCAACTGCACCACGCGGCCGAGAATGCCGCCCGCGCCGTGGCCTATACCAATGCCGGCACGGTGGAATTCATCGTCGAGGACGACCAGGCCTATTTCCTGGAAATGAACACCCGCCTGCAGGTCGAACATCCGGTGACGGAAATGGTCACCGGCCTGGACCTGGTGGAATGGCAGCTTTGCGTGGCCGCTGGTCAGGCGCTGCCGGAGGCCTGGCCGCCGCCCACCAAGGGCCACGCCGTCGAGGCGCGGCTCTATGCCGAGGATCCGACGAAGGATTTCCAGCCCTCCGTCGGCCTGCTGACCACCCTGTCGCTCTGGCCCCAATCCAGCGACGCGCGGATCGATACCGGCGTTGTGCAGGGCGATGCCGTCACCTCCTTCTACGACCCGATGATCGCCAAGCTGATCGCCTGGGGCGAGACGCGCGGCGAGGCGATCGACCGGCTGCTGGTGGAGCTGACAGCGGCGCGGGTGCGGGGCGTCGCCACCAATGCCGCCCTGCTGCGCCGGCTGCTGCGGGAGCCTGAGATGCGCGAGCGGGCGGTCGATACCGGCTTCATCGCGCGCCATGCGGACAGGCTGCTGCGTGCCGCTGATCCGGTGCCCGACGCGTTGCTGGCGCTGGCGGCGGGGCTGTGGATGGATGGCTGGGACCGGCGCGGCGCTGCTGATGATTCGCGGGCAGCCAATAGCTGGCAGCGTGGTGATTCCTGGCGTCTCTTCGGCCCGGCCGAGATCGCGCTGCGCGTCGATGCTGGCGGCGTGGAGCGGCGCCTGCTGCTGCAACGCCAGGGCGCGGCCACCCGTTTGCGCGTCGATGACGGCGCCTGGCAGGAGGTCACGGTCACGCCGCTCGATGGCGGTTCGCTGGTCACGCTGGATGGGGTGGCACTGCCGATGCATCGCCGCTGGCAGCATGGCGACCTGGTGGAATTGCTGCATGACGGCGAGCCCCATCGCCTCACCCTGCTCGACCCCTACGCCCCCGCCGGCGAGGCCGCGGGCGCCGACAACCGCCTCTCCGCCCCCATCCCCGGCCGCGTGGTGCAGGTGCTCGTCGCCCCGGGCGATGCGGTGAGACGCGGCGACATCCTCGTCATCATCGAGGCGATGAAGACCGAGCTGCGCATCACCGCGCCGCGCGATGGGGTGGTGGAGGCACTGGGCTGCGCCATGGGTGAGAGCGTGGAGGAGGGGACGGAGCTCGTCACCCTCCGCGCGTGAAAGGCCGCGCCAGGCCGAGGCCGAGCGCCCGCAACCCGCCCGCCAGCGTCAGCACCGCGCCCATGGATTGATAGGCCGCGAGGGGCGGCGCCACCCGCAGCAGCATGGCCAGCGCGCAGGATTTTTCGCCGTGCTGCGCCAGGGCCACGGCCATCAGCATGGCCATCTCCTCGGCGCCGATCTCCGGGCAGAGGGTGCAGCGGGAGGTCGGCGCCGCGCGGCGCAGCAGCATGTCCAACGGCACCGCCAGGGCCTCGGCGCCGGCCGCCGCCAGGACCATGGCCGCGGCGGGCAGCGGCGTGGCCGCCGCGGCCCAGGCGCGCATGGCGTCGAGCAGCAACGCCTCGGCCTCGGGCAGTGCCGCGGCTTCGGAGGTGTGCCAGGGCAGGCCGGGCATTCCGTGGGTGGTCATGAGCGATCTCCTGCGAATCACCGCAGGTTAATGCTATTGCGAGTCAATCGCAATTAGCCCGCAATCGCTCTGGGTGAAAACACCCAGAGCGCCAATTGCCGGGCCAAGCAAAGCTGGACTCAAATCGCCCCGATACAGTCAGGGCGATTTGAGTCTAGACCAGCTCGCGCTCTTCCTTCAGCGCCCGAATGGTGGCCTGGAAGGCGGCCACGGTTTCGCCGATCACATCCGCGCCATGGGTGGCCGAGAGGATGCCGCCGCGATGTCCCATCGCATCCACCCCATTCACCACCATGCCGAGATAAAGTTTTTGAGCCAGCGACTTGCGCGGATCGGGCTTGAAGGCGGCGGAGGGGAGGGCGAAGGGGTCGAAGATTTCCGGGTCCACGTCCAGCCCATCGGGGTTGGTGAAGATGTGGAAGAAGCTGAACTCGCCATAGACCGCCCAGGGCAGGTTCTCCGCCGCCAGCACCTTGTTCAACGCGCCGCGCATCGCAGCACCCGCGGCATTGGCGCGGCCGCAGGCATCGGTGTCGCGGATGATCTTCAGGGTCTCGATTCCCGCTGTGGCCGAGACAGGGTTGGCGTTGTAGGTGCCGGGGTGCCTGATCTTCTCGCGCCCGAGCTGCGCGCTGACCTCGAAATCGAGGAAATCCAGCAGGTCCTTCCGCCCCGCCACCGCGCCGCCGGGCATGCCGCCCGCCACCACCTTGGCCAATGTGCAGATATCGGCCTTCACCCCCCGCGCCTCCTGCGCGCCACCGGGGGCCAGCCGAAAACCGGTTACCACCTCATCCAGGATCAGCAGCACGCCATACGCCTCGGTCAGCGCCCGCAGCGCGTGAAGAAAACTGCCGGGGATGGGCACCGCGCCGGTGGTATTGCCGATCGGCTCCAGGATCACGGCCGCGATATCGCCATCCCTCTCGAACAACGCGCGCACGGCATCGATGTCGTTGGGCGGCAGCAGCACCACACCCTCGGTCGTGGCATCCGGCACGCCCGGCGTTGCCGTGCCGTCGAAATGGCCGTCCACGCCGAAGGCCATCACATCATGCCAGCCGTGGTAATGGCGATGAAACCGGAGAATCTTCTTGCGGCCGGTGAAGGCGCGGCACAGCCGCACCGCCATATGGGTGGCCTCGGTGCCGCTGGCGACGAAGCGCACGCGCTCGGCGCAGGGCACCATCTGTTGGATCAGGCCAGTCCATTCGATTTCCAGCGCATGGCCGGCGCCGAATTGGCTGCCCTTCGCGATCTGCGCCTGCACCGCCTCGGTCACGCCGGGCGGGCAATGGCCCAGCAGGTGGCTGCCATGGCCGCCAAACAAATCCACCAGCCGGTTGCCATCCACATCCCATTTCAGCGGGCCGGCGCCGCGATCGACATAGAGCGGGTGCGGCTTCATCCAGCGGCTGTCATGCGCGATGCCGCTGGGCAGCATCCCCAGCGCTTCGCGGTGCAGCGCGGCCGAGCCCGGCGTGCGGCCGACATAGGCGTTGATGATGGCGCTGTTGGTCAGGTTGGTGTCGGGCATGGTGCTCTCGCGGCTGATCGGGCCAGCGCAGCACGCATGCCTTACTTCTGCAAGGCGAGAACCACCTCGGCATGCTGTTCCAGCACCGCCCGCCGCTTCACCTTCATCGATGCCGTCAGCAACCCGTTCTCGATGGAGAAAGGCTCCGCGAGCGCCCGCCAGCGGCGGATGCGCTCGATACCGGAGAGCTTGCCGTTCACCCGCTTCACCGCCGCCTCCACCCGCTCCGCCATGCCCTCGGCGGGGACGATCAGTGCGAGGATGCCAGGCTGGCCCTCGCCCGCCACCACGGCCTGGGCGATCTCCGCCTCAGCCATCAGCAGCGCCTCTAGCTTGGCCGGCGCCACCATGTCGCCGCCGACCAGCTTGATGAAATCGCGCTTGCGGTCGGTGATGCTGATCCGCCCGGCATCGTCGATCAGCCCGACATCGCCGGTGTGCAGCCAGCCCTCCTGCAGGGCCGCCGCCGTGGCCTCAGGGTTGTTCCAGTAGCCATCCATCACCAGCCCGCCCTGGATGAGCAATTCGCCATCCCCGGCAATCCGCGCCGAAACGCCGGGCAGCGGCAGGCCCACCGTGTGGCGGTCATTCGACCAGGGCAGGTTCACGCTCACCACGGGCCCCGCCTCGCTCTGGCCATAACCCTGGATCACCGGGAGGCCGAGGGCGAGGAAAAACCCGGACAGATCAGGGTCGAGCCGCGCGCCGCCCGAAATCATCCCCTTCAGACGCCCGCCGAACCGGGCCCGCATCTTCTGCCGCACCAGCCGGTCCAGCACGATGTCCTGGGCGCGCTCCAGCAAGCCCAGCCCCGGCCCATCCAGCCGACGCAGCCCCAGCGCGAGGGCGCGCTGGAACAGGACCCGCTTCAACCCGCCATCCTTCTCCACCTGCGCTTCGATCCGCGCCCGCAGCACCTCGAAAAGCCTGGGCACGGCGGTGATGATGGCGGGTTGGAACTCCATCATCTCCGCGCCGATCCGGTCGGCCCCGCGGGAGAACACCACCTCCATCCCCATCTTCGGCAGGAGAAAACCGCCCACCGTGTGCTCGTAGCTGTGCGACATCGGCAGGAAGGAGAGGTAGCGGCTGCCCGCCAGATTCAGCTTCGCCAGCAAGGGCGTGGCGCCGGCGGCGTTGGAGAGCATGGCGCGATGCGGCAGCATCACCCCCTTTGGCGCCGCGCCGGTGCCGGAGGTGTAGATCAGGCAGGCCAGCCGCCCGGCGGGGATATGCTCCACCTCGGCCATCAGCATCGCCGGCTCCGCGCTCGGGTCCAGCAGCTCGGGCCAATGCAGCGCCCTGGTGCCGGGCGGGCAGGCGGGCTGCGCGTCCAGGCAGACCAGCGCATCCAGCCCCGCCACCCCGGCCGCGGCGGCGACCACCCGCCCGGCCAGCGCATCCTGGCTGACGATCGCAACCCGCGCCCCGCAATCGCGCAGGACATGCGCATGGTCGGCCAGCGTATTGGTGGTGTAGGTCGGCACGGTGACGGCGCCGATGGCCATAATGGCATTGTCGGCGATGAGGAATTCCGGCCGGTTCTCGCTGACCAGCAGCACCCGGTCCCCCGGCATCACGCCCAGGCGCCGCAGCCCGGCGGCGGCCTGGGCGACCGCGATGGCGAAATCGCCCCAGAGCGTTTCCCGCCACGCGCCGTCGCGCCAATGCCTGGCCAGCACGCGGTCTGGCCAGCGCGCCGCCAGGCCCAGCATCATCGCGGGCAGGCTCTGCCACTCGCCCTCGACACGGCTTTCCTGGTTCATTTCGTGATCCCCCGTCGGTCCCGGCTTGGCCAGGGCCTTTTTCCCCATATATGAGAGCCATGCATCACCGCCCAGGCCCCCCCTCCATTCCCCGCTCGCCGCTCGACGCTGCCGGTGGCGCGCCTGAATTGCCCAGCTGGGACCTCGCAGACCTCTACAAGGGCGCCGAGGATCCGGCGCTGGCGGCTGATCTCGCCCATGCGGATGCCGCGGCCGCTGCCTTCAACTCCACCCATTCCGGCAAGCTCGGCACGCTGTCCGGCGATGCCCTGGCGGCCGCCATCGCCGAATATGAGCGGATCGAGGAAATCCTTGGCCGCGCGATGAGCTTTGCCAGCCTGGTCTTCGCCGGCGACGCGCAGGACCCGGCCAATGGCCGCTTCTACCAGACCATGCAGGAGAAGGTGACCGCGATCAGCAGCCGCCTCGTCTTCTTCACGCTGGAGCTGAACCGGCTGGAGGACCAGGCGCTGGAGGCGAAGATGGCCGCCTCCGCCACACTCGCCCGCTTCCGCCCCTGGCTGCGCGACCTGCGGGTCTGGCGCGAGCACCAGCTCTCCGACGAGATGGAGCGCCTGCTGCACGAGAAGGAAGTGACCGGCCGCGCCGCCTGGAACCGGCTTTTCGACGAGACAATGGCCAATATGACCGTCCCGGTCTCTGGCCAGGAGGTCTCCGTCAGCGCCGCGCTGAACCAGCTTTCCGATCGCGACCGCGCCAAGCGCGAGGCAGCGGCGAAGGGCGTTTCCGAGGCTTTCCAGTCCCGCCTCCGCCTCTTCGGCCTCATCACCAACACCTTGGCCAAGGACAAGGAGGTGATGGACAATTGGCGCCGCTACCCGCGCCCGGGTTCCTCCCGCAACCTGTCCAACATGGTCGAGGACAAGGTGGTGGACGCGCTGGTCGATGCCGTGCGCGCCAGCTTCCCCAAGCTGTCGCATCGCTACTACGCGATGAAGGCGAAGTGGCTCGGCCTCGAAAAACTGAAGCATTGGGACCGCAACGCGCCGCTGCCCAGCGATGCCGACGGCACCATCGCCTGGCCCGATGCGGTGGCACAGGTCCGCGCCGCCTATGCCGGATTCTCGCCTGAGCTGGCCGAGATGGCCGACCCCTTCTTCGAAAAACCCTGGATCGACGCGGCGTTGCGTCCGGGCAAGGCAAGCGGCGCCTTCGCCCATCCCACGGTGCCGAGCGCGCACCCCTACCTGCTGCTGAACTATCACGGCCGGGCGCGCGACGTGATGACGTTGGCGCATGAGCTGGGCCATGGCGTGCACCAGCGCCTGGCGGCCGAGCAGGGCTACCTGATGTCCTCCACCCCGCTGACGCTGGCCGAGACCGCCAGCGTCTTCGGCGAGATGCTGACCTTTCGGGCCATGCTCGATGCTGAAAAGGACCCCAAGCGCCGCCGCTTGCTGCTCGCCGGCAAGGTGGAGGACATGCTGAACACGGTGGTCCGCCAGATCGCCTTCTATCGCTTCGAGACATTGCTGCATGACGCCCGCCGCGGCGGCGAGCTTTCGGCCGAGGCGATCGGCGAGATTTGGATGCAGGTGCAGACCGAGAGCCTGGGCCCGGCCTTCGACTTCACGCCGGACTATGCCTGCTACTGGGCCTATATCCCGCATTTCGTGCACTCGCCCTTCTACGTCTATGCCTATGCCTTTGGCGATTGCCTGGTGAACGCGCTTTACGGAGTGTTCCAGGACGGCAAGGTGCCCGGCTTCGAGCAGAAGTATCTCGAATTGCTGCGGGCCGGCGGCACGCTGCGGCACAAGGAGTTGTTGGCGCCCTTCGGCCTGGATGCGAGCGACCCGAAATTCTGGCAGCGCGGCCTGGACGTCATCTCTGGCTTCATTGACGAGCTGGAAAACGCCGGTGGCTGAAAACACTCTCTTTGGCGAAATTCGCCGCATGGCCCGCACCTCGGGCGCCGTGACCGGCATCGCGGCGCGGGTGGCGGGCCAGCGCTATCTCGGCATCAAGACCGACAAGGCCGCGCATGCCAATGACCTCAAGGCCATCCTCGGCGGGCTGAAGGGCCCGATGATGAAGGTGGCGCAGTTCCTCTCCACCGTGCCCGACGCGCTGCCCGAGGAATACGCGGCCGAGCTCGCCACGCTGCAATCCAACGCGCCGCCCATGGGCTGGGCCTTCGTCAAGCGCCGGATGACCTCCGAGCTGGGGCCGCAATGGCAATCCCGCTTCGCCGAATTCGGCCAGGAGGCTGCGGCCGCGGCCTCGCTCGGCCAGGTCCATCGCGCCACCATGCATGACGGCACGCAGGTCGCCTGCAAGCTGCAATACCCCGATATGCCCAGCGTGGTGGAGGCCGATCTCAAGCAGCTGAAGATCGGCATGAGCCTCTATCAGCGCATGGACAGCACGCTGGAGAATGGCGACGTCTTCGAGGAGCTGCGGGACCGGCTGCGGGAAGAGCTGGACTATACCCGCGAAGCCGCGCAGCAGCGGCTCTACGGCATCATGCTGGCCGGCGACGCCCTGGTGCAAGTGCCTGTACCGATCATGGAGCTGACCACCAAGCGCCTGCTGACAATGACCTGGCTGCCCGGCCGCCCGCTGATGCGCAGGCTGGAGGAAAACCCTGGCATGGAGGAGCGCAACATCTACGCCGCGGGTCTGTTCCAGGCCTATTACAAGCCGCTGTACAATTATGGCGTGATCCATGGCGACCCGCATCTCGGCAATTACCTCGTGCGCAAGCCGGAAGGCGATGATGCCGGCGGCATCAACCTGCTGGATTTCGGCACCATTCGCGTCTTCGCGCCGCATTTCATCGGCGGCGTCATCCGGCTCTTCGAGGCGGTGCGCGACCATGACGAGGAAAAGGCCCGCCACGCCTTCGAGGAATGGGGTTTTCGTGACCTTTCCAAGGAAATGATGGGCCATCTGAAGCGCTGGGCCGAATTCCTTTATGAGCCGCTGATCGAGGACAAGGTGCGGCCGATCCAGAACCTCGACGATTTGCAGCAGGGCCGCCGGGTGGCGGAGAGCGTCCATAAGGGCCTGAAGGCGGAATCGGCGCGCACCGGCAAATCCGTGCGCATCCCGCGCGAATTCCCGCTGATGGACCGCGCCGCGATCGGCCTGGGCTCTGCCTTCTCCCGCCTGCGGGCGGAGCAGAACTGGCACCGCATGTTCAACGAGCTGATCGATGGTTTCTCCGAGGAGAGGCTGGCCGAGCGTCAGGCCGCGGCGCTCATCGAGGCGGGGGTTCCCGCGTCAGTTGCCGTGACACCAGCACCAGCATAGCCAGCAGGCACAGCCACCAGCCCTGCCAGACGCCATAGCTCAGCGCAGCGATGGCGATGGCAGCGGCGAAGGCCCCGGCGTGGCCGGGGCTGGTGGCGCGCCAGCCCAACGCCAGCACCAGGGCCGCCGCCAGAACGGCACCCACCAGGCCCAGTTCCAACCATATCTGCAGCGAAGCATTGTGGGTGTGCAGCGGCAGGCGCTGCGCCCGCACAACCTCGAACCACGCCCGCTGGCCGCCGAGGCCGAAGCGCAGCAGATCCTCGGTGGCGATCTGCTCCGCGCCGCCGGGGATGGCGCGGGCCGATTCCATGCCCCAACCCAGCAAGGGCCGTTCGGCGATGCGGGCGATCGCAAAATCCCAGATCAGCACGCGATGCGCGGCACTGCCCTGCATCGCCGCGACATCGGGGCTGCGGGCGAGAACCGCGCCGAGCAGCAGGGGTGTCAGCAGCACGCTCAGCGCGGCCACCGCAGCGATGCCGCGCGCTGCCCAAGGCCCGGCCAGCCGCACCAGCACGAAAGCCGCAAGCCCGACCAGCACGCCGATCTTGGCCGATTGCGCCGGCATGCCGAAAATGCCGACCAGCACCAGCACCAGCGCCATGCCCTTCCAGACCCGCGCGACGGGCAGCGCCAGCGTGAGCGGCAGCAGCAAGGCCAGGACGGTCGCGGCCGGCTTCAGGCCGAAACCCATCACCACATCCCATTCCGTCCGCCCCCGCACCAGCGCGCGCAGCCAATGGCCGCTCTGCTGGTCGAGAGTGGCCAGCACGGCGCCGAGCACGAGGCCACCGAGCAGGAAAGGGGCAAGCCGCCGCGGCGGGCCGGCCGCCAGCGCCTGACCGGCGGCGGCGGCGAGCAGGACCAGCGCGCCCATCCGCGCGCCCTCGAAGAGGCTGCGCCCGGGGTCGACCGCCCAGAGCGCCGAGACCATGCCCCAGCCCATCAGCGCGAGCGCCAGCCCCGCCACCAGCCCCGGCCGCGACGGCAGCCTGGGCGCGGCAAGCGCCGCCGCCGCCATCGCTATGACCGCCAGCGGCGCCAGCGCGCGGAATTGCAGCACGGCGGCCATCGGCGCCACTGCCAGGAACAGGCCAAGCGCCAGCGCGGGGTCACGAAAACGTATCACGCGGCGCGGGGTGGCACGCGTGGGGCGCGCCGTCCAGCCATGTCGTCGGTTGCAGCGTCGGTAAACCTCTGCCTTACTTCACGTATCCGAGCGGCGCGGGGCAATACCGCGCCGGAACAAGAACGGAAGGGAGAGCTTTCAAGTGATCACAGTGACTTTGCTGCTGGTCATCCTGCTGGGGGCGACATCGCTCGCCTATGGCTGGATCACCACGAAGGACATCATGGCCAGGCCCGCGGGGAATGCGCGCATGCAGGAGATCGCCCAGGCGATCCAGGAGGGCGCCTCGGCCTATCTGAAACGGCAATACATCACGATTTCCGCGGTGGGGGTGGTGCTGTTCATCGGCATCTACCTGGTGCTCGGCACGGCCGTGGCGGTGGGCTTCCTGATCGGCGCGGTTTTGTCGGGGTTGGCGGGCTTTATCGGCATGAATGTCTCGGTCCGCGCCAATGTGCGCACCGCCGAGGCCTCGACCCATGGCCTGGCCGCGGGGCTCGACCTGGCCTTCAAGTCCGGCGCCATCACCGGCATGCTGGTGGCGGGCCTGGCCCTGCTGGGTGTCGCGGTCTATTTCTTCGCGCTGGTCTGCGTGGGCGGTTATGAGATCAATTCCCGCACGGTGATCGACAGCCTGGTGGCGCTGGGCTTCGGCGCCTCGCTGATCTCGATCTTTGCCCGTCTGGGCGGCGGCATCTTCACCAAGGGCGCGGATGTCGGCGGCGACATGGTGGGCAAGGTCGAGGCCGGAATTCCCGAGGACGACCCCCGCAACCCCGCCACCATCGCCGACAATGTGGGCGACAACGTCGGCGATTGCGCCGGCATGGCGGCCGATTTGTTCGAAACCTATGCCGTGACGCTGGTCGCCACCATGGTGCTGGCCGCCATCACCTTCCCCGATGTTGGGCGGACCGGGGCGATGCTCTTCCCGCTGCTGATCGGCGGCGTGTGCATCATCACCTCCATCGTGGGCACCTATTACGTGAAGCTGCCGGCGAACAATTCGATCATGGGCGCGATGTATCGCGGTCTGATCGTGACCGGCGGGCTGTCGCTGGCGGTGCTGCTGCCGCTCAGCTTCATCGTTTTCGGCTTCCGCTCGGTGACGGTGGGGGGCTCGACCTTCGGCGCCTTCAGCATGTTCCTCTGCGGTGCCGTGGGCCTCGCGGTCACCGCGATGATCGTGATGATCACGGAATACTACACCGGCACCCAGTTCCGCCCGGTGAAGAGCATCGCCGAGGCGTCGCAGACCGGCCACGGCACCAATGTGATCCGCGGTCTCGCTGTCTCGATGGAGAGCACCGCCATCCCGGCGCTGATCATCATCTTCGGCATCATCAGCACCTACTCGCTGGCGGGGCTTTACGGCGTGGCCATCGCCACCACCACCATGCTGGCGCTGGCGGGCATGATCGTGGCGCTGGATGCCTTCGGCCCGGTGACGGACAATGCCGGTGGCATCGCGGAAATGGCCGGCCTCCCGCCGGAAACCCGCGTGACGACCGACGCGCTGGATGCGGTGGGCAATACCACCAAGGCGGTCACCAAGGGCTATGCCATCGGCTCGGCCGCGCTGGGTGCGGTGGTGCTGTTTGCGGCCTATACGCAGGACCTCAACTACTTCATCACCAATTCGGCGCAGTTCCCGTATTTCGCGGGGATGACGGCGATCGATTTCAGCCTGGCCAACCCCTATGTCGTGGTCGGCCTGCTGTTCGGTGGCATGCTGCCCTATCTCTTCGGCGGCATGGCGATGACGGCGGTGGGCCGCGCGGCGCAGAGCGTGGTCGAGGAAGTGCGGCGGCAGTTCAAGGAAAAGCCGGGCATCATGCTGGGCACCGAGAAGCCGGATTACGGCCGCGCGGTGGACATGCTGACCAAATCGGCGATCAAGGAGATGATCATCCCCTCGCTGCTGCCGGTGCTTTCGCCCATCGTCTGCTACTTCGTGGTCTATGCCATCGCGGGCAAGGGCGCTGCCTTCTCGGCGCTGGGTGCGATGCTGTTGGGCGTGATCGTGACCGGCTTCTTCGTCGCCGTGTCCATGACCACGGGCGGCGGCGCCTGGGACAACGCCAAGAAATACATCGAGGAAGGCCATTACGGCGGCAAGGGCAGCGAGGCCCACAAGGCCGCGGTGACGGGCGACACGGTGGGTGACCCGTACAAGGACACGTCGGGGCCGGCGGTGAACCCGATGATCAAGATCACCAACATCGTGGCGCTGTTGTTGTTGGCGATGCTGGCGCACTGAGGCGCAGGGGGGGCGGCCTTGGCCGCCCCTCACTTCCCGCTGGCGTCGACCAGTTTTCGCAGGGCGGCGTTGATCCGGGTTTGATAGCCGCGGCCGTCACGGGCGAAATGGTCGAGGATGTCGCTGTCCAGCCGCAGCGTGACCTGGCGCTTGATCGGACGATAGAACTTGCCGCGCTCGGCCTTTGACCAGTCCGTGACCTCGGGGATGTCGCTGGTGTCGATCTCGCTGGTCATGGCGAGAATTCGGTCGACCTCTTCCAACAAATGTGGCGGCAGGCGGGTTTCAGCCTTGCGCGGCATAGAGCTTCCTTTCAGCCGGTGTCGCCCGGCGGGCAGAGATGATTCGGCCGACTTCCCCGCCGCCGATGGGGTGGATGATTGCCTCGGTATGGATCACGATCAGCAGCAGCGGGCGCGTCGGTTCCGGGCATCCGATGATACGCCAGCGGTCCTGGTCCGGATGTGGATCCGGTGCGCTGACCGCGAAGGGGTCGTCAAAGACGCGAGCAGCAAGCTCAAAGCTGATGCCATGCTACTGCGCATTGGCCGCAGCCTTCCCGGCATCCCAAATCCAGCTCGTCGTCACAACAATTTTGTAGCTACAAAACTTGTTCCTGGCAACCTCTACGTACCGCCGGCCGCCGCCGCCCCGCCATCCACCAGGATTTCCGTCGCGGTGATGAACCGCGCCTCGTCACTCAACAAAAACAGCGCCGCATGCGCCACATCCCAGCCATCGCCCATATGCCCCATCGGCACCATGGCGTGGCGCTTGGCGATCAGCTCCGCCGCATCATTGGCGCCGAGCTGCGGCACCAGGCGGTGCTCCACCAGCGGGGTGTGCATCAGCCCGGGGATGACCGTGTTGCATCGGATTTTCTCCTTCGCATGCCGGATGGCCACCGAGCGCGACAAACCGATCACCGCCATCTTCGACGCGGTGTAGCCGACATGCGGCCGCGTGGCCGAAACCCGCAGCGCTGCGATCGAGGCCAGGTTCACGATCGCCCCGCCGCCGCGCGCCCGCATCAGCGGGATGGCGTGCTTACAGCCCAGAAACGCCGTCTTGAGGTTCTGCTGCAGCTGCCGGTCGAACAGCTCCTCGGCCATGTCCTCGGCCCCGCCAGGCGCGCTGCCGCCGACATTGTTCACCAGCAGGTCCAGCCCGCCGAAAACCCGGGCGCATTCCGCCATCGCCTCGGCCACCGCGGAGCTGTCGGTGGCGTCGCAGATATGGGCCGCGCCGGAGAGCCCATCGGCCGCCAGCAGCCGCATGGTTTCATCCAGCCCCTCGCGCGAGAAATCGGTGCCGAACACCTTCGCGCCCTGGCGGGCCAGCAGCACCGCCGTGGCCCGCCCATTGCCCCAGCCCGGCCCCACCGAGCCGGCGCCCGAAATGAACGCCACTTTGCCATCCAGTCTCAGCATCACGTTTCTCCCTCTTGGGGCGCAGCCTGCGCCCGGGCGATGGCTGCTTCAATACCGGCCCGCGCCTCGCGGAGCGGTTCGAGGCATTGGCGGATGCCCTCCTCCGGCGACACGGCGCGGGCCATCCAGATGGCGTTTATGCAGCCCCGCAGGTGTCCCCCTGCCATGATGGGCAGCGCCACCGAGCCGGTATGCGGCCAGGGTCCGCCGCCGGCGCGCAGCGCATAGCCTCGCCGTCGTGTGTCCGCCAGGCGGCGCGCGAAGCCTGCCGGCGCGCCCAGCATGCGCAGCAGCGCCGCCCGCTCCTCGGCCGGGCAGAAGGCGAGGTAGGCCTGGCCCATCGAGCTCTCCAGCAAGGGCAGCCTTCGGCCTAGCATCGCGCGGTCGATGGAAAAGGGCGCCACGCGATGCGTCGTCTCGCGGATCACCATTTCCGTGCCCTCCAGCGTGCCGACATCGCAGGGCCAGCGGATCCGCGCGGTCAGCGCCAGCAGGGCAGGGGCGGCGATCTCGGCGATCCAGGCCTCGTCCTCAAAACCATCGGACAGCGCGCGCACCCGCAGGCGCAAGGTGTAGCGCTCGCCCATCGCGGCGACATGGCCGGACCGCACCATCGTCTCCAGCAAGCGATAGATGGTGGCGCGGGGTATCCCGGTCTCGCGCGACAGCACGAGGACGGTGGCGGTGCCATGCCGGTTCAGCGCCTCCAGCAATTCGAGCCCGCGCGCCACCGCGCGGATGGGTTTATGCGCCATGTCCACCTGGTGAACAGATTGGCCAAAAGCTTTGCGCCCGCCGCGGCCAGGCTGCAAGCTGGCGGCAATGCGACGATGCTGCGCATCGCGCCGGCGCGACAATGCTTGGCATCGCGCTGGCGCGACGATGCTACGCATCGCGCTGGGGAGGAGACATGCACGACGTCGCCATCATCGGCTACGGCCCGGTCGGCGCAACGCTGGCCAATATCCTGGGTCAGGCGGGGCTGGACGTCGTGGTGCTGGAACGCGAGGCGGCCGCCTATCACCTGCCGCGCGCGGTGCATTTCGATGATGAGGTGATGCGCGCCTTCCAGGGCATCGGCCTGGCCGAGGCGATCCTGCCGCTCACCATCACCTCGCCGGGGATGAAATTCGTCGATCGCGACGGCGCCTTGCTCCTGGACTGGTCGCGCCCCGTTGGCATCGGGCCGCAGGGCTGGCATGCCTCCTACCGGTTTCACCAGCCGGCGCTGGAGGATGCGCTGCGCGCCGGCGTGGCGCGCTATCCCAACGTGGATCTGCGCGCCCGCACCCATGTCACGGCGATGACCAGGGATGGGGCGCTGGAAACCTCTGCCGGTCCGCTGCAGGCCCGCTGGGTGGTGGGCTGCGACGGCGCCAATTCCCTCACACGGCAAGCCATCTGCGCTCCCCCCGGCGGCACTCCCCCTGGTGCGCCTGGCGGCAACGGCTTCGACGACCTCGGCTTCGACGAGCGCTGGCTGGTGACCGACCTTATCCTCAAGCGCCCGCGCCCCGACCTCGGCGACCATTCCATCCAGCATTGCGACCCCGCGCGCCCCGCCACCTATGTCCGTGGCGTGGGTATGCGCCGCCGCTGGGAAATTTCCCTCCACGACGGAGAGGCGCCGGAAAACCCCTGGCCCCTGTTGGCCCGCTGGATCACGCCCGATGACGCCACGCTGGAACGTGCCGCGATCTATACCTTCCGCTCCGCCGTGGCGCGGAAGTGGCGCGAGGGCCGTCTGCTCATCGCCGGTGACGCAGCCCATCTCACGCCCCCCTTCATGGGCCAGGGCATGTGCGCGGGCATTCGCGACGTGGCCAATCTGGGCTGGAAGCTGGCCGCCGTGCTGCGCGGCGCGGATGAGGCGCTGCTCGACACCTACCAGTCCGAACGCGCCCCGCACGCGCGGGCCTATATTGAGACAGCGGTGCGCCTGGGCGGGTTGATCAACACCCGCGCCATGGCCTTGGCGCTGGGCGAGGCGCCCGAAGGTCCGGTCAGGATGGAGAGCATCGCGCCCGCGCTGGGCGGCTTTACGGTCCCGCTGGGCCGCCCCGCGCCGCAGCCGCGCCTGGCCGATGGCGCCTTGCTCGATGACCGCATCGGCCCCCGCCACGCCGTGCTGCTGCGCGGCGGTGTCGCCGACACGACAATTCTGGATCACCGCGGCGCCGTGCTGGTGTCCGACCCCGCCCTGGAACCCTTTCTCGCCGCCAACACCGCGCTGGCGGCGCTGATGCGGCCCGACCGTCAGGTCGTGGCCTTCGCCCGAACACCAGCCGAACTCGCAACACTGATCTGAATCGGAAGTCCCATGCGTCTCCTCTCCTTCCTTCGCCCCGATGGCTCGCCCGCATGCGGCGTGGGGCTCGCCGATGGCGTGGCCGACATCACCAGGCAGCTGGGAATCCCCAGCCTGCGCGCCCTGCTGGAGGCCGGCCGTATGGTCGAGGCCGCGGCGCTGACGACGGTGGATTTCCCCTATGCCGCCATCCGTTTCGCGCCGGTCATCCCCAACCCCGACAAGATCATCTGCGTCGGCCTGAACTATCACGACCATGTGCAGGAGACGGGCAATACGGCGACGCCGCACCCCGCCCTTTTCGTCCGTTTCCCCGCCAGCCAGGTCGGCCATGGCCAGCCGATGATCCGCCCCCGCGTCTCGGAAAAATACGATTACGAGGGCGAACTCGCGGTCATCATCGGCAAGGGCGGCCGGCATATTTCCGAGGCCGACGCGCTCAGCCACGTCGCCGGCTACGCCTGCTACAATGAAGGCTCGATCCGCGACTGGCAGCGCCACACCGGCCAGTACCTCGCCGGCAAATCCTTCGACCGCAGCGGCGCCTTCGGCCCCTGGATGGAGACATCGATCACCGACCCGGCCTCGCTCACGCTTGAAACCCGGCTGAATGGCCAGGTCGTGCAGCACAGCGCGACCTCGCTCATGATCACCCCGGTGCCGGCGCAGATCGCCTATATCTCCACCGTGCTGCCGCTGCTGCCTGGCGATGTCATCGTCTCCGGCACCCCCGGCGGCGTCGGCGCGCGGCGCACCCCGCCGCTCTGGATGAAGCCCGGCGACACGGTGGAGGTCGAAATCTCCGGCATCGGCATTCTTCGCAACCCGGTGGAGCAGGAAGCATGATCACCGCACTCGGCTATATCGGCGTGCGTGCCACCAAACCCGAGGAATGGCCGGATTTCGCCGGCAAATTCCTGGGGATGCAGAAGGTCGACCAGGGCGGCGGCACCAGCCTCTATCGTATGGATGACCGGGCACAACGCCTCATTGTGACGCCTGAGGCGAGCGACGGCCTGCATTTCATGGGCTGGGAGGTGGATGACCTGGACGCCACCATCGCCACGCTGGAAGCCCGCGGCGTCAAGGTCCAGCCCGGTCCCGCCGCCGAGCGGCATGTCGACCGCATGGCCTTCTTCCACGACCCCGCCGGCAACCGCATCGAGATTTTTTCCGGCGCGCATCTGGCCGATACGCCCTTCACCCCCGGCCGCCCGATCTCCGGCTTCAACACCGGGCCGCTGGGCATGGGCCATGCCGTGCTGCATGTCGCCGATGCCAATCTTTTGCTGCCCTTCTACCGCGATGTGCTGGGCTTTTCGGTCACCGATTACGGCCTCACCCCCTATCCGCTCTATTTCTTCCATGTGAATGGCCGGCACCATTCCTTCGCCATGGTCGGCTCCGGCCAGGCCGGCTTGCATCATTTCATGGTGGAACTCGGCTGCCTCGATGATGTCGGCCAGGGCTATGACCTGGCGCAGATCGAGGAGGGCCGCATCGCCTATACGCTGGGCCGCCACACCAATGACCACATGACCAGTTTCTATGTGAACACGCCCTCGGGGTTTTTCGTTGAATACGGCTGGGGCGGCCGCGTGATCGACCCGCCGAAATGGCAGGCCAGCGAATTCCATGATGGCCCCAGCCTATGGGGGCATGAGAGGCTGCACCTCCCGGATGGTCCGCGGAAAAACATGCGCCAGCTTCGCCTCGACGCTGCTGCCAAGGGGCTGCGCGCGCCGGTCTATGTGGCGGATTGCCCCTGGTTCACCACCCAACTCGCCACCCATTGAGGAACGCCGATGCAACGCCGCGCCCTGCTGGCCAGCCTGCTGGCCACCCCCGCTCTGGCTCAGGACATCCCTGGCCGCACCGTCACCCTGGTGATCCCGTTTTCCAACGGCACCGTCATCGACATCATGGCCCGCGCCTTTGCCGAGCCGTTTCGGCAGGCGATGGGTGGGAACATCAACGTGGTGGTGCTGAACCGGGAGGGCGCGGGCGGCGCCATCGCCGCCGGTGCCGTGGCCCAGGCCAGGCCCGATGGCACGACCATCGGCTTCGGCCCCTCCGGCATGATGACCACCCAGCCCTTCCTGGTGCCCAGCCTGGCCTATCGGCTGGATAGCTTCGAGCCGCTCTGCCAGACCTTCGAGAATATTTTTGCGCTCGCCGTGCCGGGCAATTCACCGCATCGCACGCTGCCGGACTTCCTCGAGGCCGCCCGCCGCGCCCCGGAAACACTCAGCTTCGGCCATGCCGGCAATGGCACCGTGGGCCATCTCATCGCCCGGCAACTCGAGCTGATGGCCGGCGTGCGCCTGACCGACGTCGCCTATCGCGCCGGCGGGCAGATGATGGTCGATGCCCAATCCGGCACGCTGTCCATGGCCATCACCACCTGGGCCACGCTGAAGGAGAGCGGGCTGCGCGTGCTGGCCGTGGCGGCCGATGCGCGCGACCGCAACATCGACGCCCCCACCCTGGCCGAGCTGGGCTTCCCGGTGACCTGGCGCGGTTTCGGCGGGCTCTGGGCGCCGCGTGAGCTGCCCCGCCCGGTGGCCGCGCGCATCGAGGCCGCCTGCGCCGAGGCGACCAATTCCGCAGGCTACCGCACGGTGATGGACAATACCGCGCAGGTCGTGGCCTTCCTCGGCGCGGAGGCGTTTTCCGCCCGCCTGAGCGCCGAGCAGCAGGAGGCCGGTGCCCTCCTGGCCCGGCTGGGGCTCATCCCGCGCTGATCAGCCCTGCGCCGCTTTCACGAACTCGGTCAGTTCGCGGTTGAAGCGCGGCGCATCCTCCCAGAACGGCGCATGGCCGATATTCTCGTACATCGAGAGCCGCGACTGCCGGGCCATGGCCGCGGTGTGCTGCGCCATGCTCGGCATCACCAGCTGATCCTTCACCCCCTGGGTCACCAGCACCGGGATGTCGAGCGCCCGCAGCTGCTCGTCATAGACGCCCTGGCGGCCCAGCAGCCCCAGCCTGGCATGCCGCGGCACCATCATGTTCAGCGCCAGGATGGTCTCGAATTCCTCCGCACTCGGCTGCACCTCGAAGCAGGCGCGCAGGAAGCTGATGGTATTGCGGATCGCCGTCGCCGGGTCCGCGCTGCCCGAGCCCGCCGGCCCGCTGAACCGCCCGCCCGGCCCGAAGCGCGAGGCATCGGCCGTCGAGCTCAGCGCGGCCACATAGCTCATGCCCGCCAGCCCGGCATGGCCGTGATGCGCCAGGTAGTCGCCCATTAGCCGCCCGGCATAGCTCCAGCCCACCAGCACGGGCTTGTTGAGGCCGGTCGCGCGGATCACCGCCGCCACCTCATCGCCCCAGGCCTTGTTGGTCTTGTAGTATTGGTCGCCCACCGGCTTGTCGCTCATGCCATGGCCGCGCATGTCGTAGGTGACCATGCGGAAGTCTCGGAGCATCGCGGGGTTGGTGACCTGCTTTTCCCAGCTCATGCCCCCCTGCATGTAGCCATGGATGAAGAAGATCGCGGGGCCCTGCGGGTTGCCATATTCATACGCCTGCACCGTCACGCCATCGGGCGTGGCGACGCTGTGGGCGCGGTAGGGCAGGGCCGGCGCGGCCGGGGCCTGCGCCTGTACCGATTGGGCGAGCAGCAGCCCGCCCCCGCCCAACATCAATCCGCGACGTTCGATCATGGTGTCTCTCCCTTCTGGTTGGGGAGAGCCTGCCATGCCGAAAACGCCGCGGACAAGCATCAGCGCCGCATCCGCACCTGCCGTAGCTCCAGATCCTCGGCCACGCGCAGGTTGAAGTTGGCCACCGTCTCGCGCATCGCGAAGACCTGCGGCTCCTGGTGCAGCGGCACCATCGGCAGGGTCTCGCGGAAGCGCGTCCAGTATTCACGCGCCAGGGTCGCGCGGCGGGCGGTATCGGTTTCCTGACCATAGGCGGCGGCGGCGCGGGCCATCGCGTCATCGGCGAAGCCGCCCCAGTTGAAGCTGCCCTCGCCCAGCAATTCGCGTGCCGGGTTGCTCATGTCGAAATTCCCCGGCGTCCAGCCCAGCAGCCAGAACTGGAATTCCTTGTTGGCGCCGCGTTGCAGGAAACGGCCGAAGGGCACGGCATCCAACCGCGCCTGGATGCCCGCCCGGTTCAGCATGGTGGTGATGGCGGTGCAGATCGCCTCGTCATTCACATAGCGGTTGTTGGGGCAGCCCAGGGTCAGGCGGAAGCCCTGCGGGTAGCCCGCCTCGTTCAGCAGCCGGCGCGCTGCCTCCACATCGAAGGGCAGGCGCTCGTTCAACTCGGGCACGAAGCCGCCGATGGCCGCGCCGATCGGCAGGCCGGCGGCGACGGTGGAGCCGCGCAGCACCACGCGGCGGATCGTGTCCATGTCGATCGCCTGGTAGATTGCGCGGCGCACCCGAACATCACGCAGCGGGTTGGGCGAACCAGGCACGTCGAGGCTTTCGGCGCGGGCGGTGTCGAAACCGAGGTAAATGCTGCGCGCCGTCGGTCCCTGCAGCAGCCGGATGCCCGGCGCCTGCTGGACGCGCGGAATATCCTGCAGCGGCACATGATACATCATGTCCAGCTCACGGCTCAGCAGCGCCGCCACCCGGGTGGGCGCGCTGGCGATGGGGCGGAAGACGGCGCGGGTGATGCCATGCTCGGCGGTGCCCCACCAGGTGGGGTTGGGCACCAGCACGGTGCGCTCATCGGCCACCCGCTCGGTCACCCGGAAGGGTCCCGTGCCATTGGCATTGAGCTGCACGAAGGTCGTCGTCGCCCCCGGTTGGCCGGCGCGGGCCACCGAGAAGGCGCCATTGCCCTCGATCCAGGCGCGGGAGGTGATGAAGAACAGGGTCAGGTCCTGCAGCAGCACCGGGTTGGGGCCGCGGGTGTCGAATTCGACCGTCATCGCATCGATCGCCCGCGCCGCGGTGATGCTTTGCACGGTATAGGCCATGTCATTCTGCCGCACGCGCTCGACGCTGTGCACGACATCGGCCGAGGAAAACGCCTCGCCGCCATGGAAGCGGACATCGGGGCGGAGATGAAAGCGCCAGGTCGTGGGTGAGACCAGCTCCCACCGCACCGCCAGGCCGGGCGAGAGGCTGCCATCGGCCTCGCGCCGCACCAGCGGCTCATAGACATTGAGCTTCATGGCATTGGTCACGCCATGATTATTGGCGTGGGGGTCGAGCCCCAGGATGTCATTGGCCGTGGCCCAGGTGAAGGTATTGGCCAGGGCGGGTGGCATAATAGCAAGCAGCCCGGCCAGGACGGCGGTGGTGATGCGCATTGCGGCTCTCCCAAACATGAAGGTATGGCAAGATGAAGCGCCGGGGGCCGGGTGAGAAGCGTGCATTTTGTGGAAAACACCGATTTCGGACAAATTGCCTATCTTGGCGTTGTGATGCACCGGTTTTTCGAATCGGCGGTTTTCGGACAAGTTGCCGGGACGCCATTACGAAATCGCTTTTTCTGCCGGCCTTTGGCGGTTTTCAGGCATCTGCATGGCTCCTCCTAGATCAGCAGGAGAGCATGAATTCTCGGCAAAAACAAAGAAATTTTTCCTTGTCAGCGACGCTATCCAGGGCGTCAACTCCAGGCTTTCATGCCATCTCGTCATGTCAGGAGAGTGCCAGCATGTATCGCCACCCCCTCCGCCGCCTGCTTCTGGCCGCAGCCCTTGCGCTGCTGCCGGCCACCGCCCCCCACGCCCAGCCGCCGGCCGAGATCCCGCTTTCCGCCTTCTACACGCCCCCCAGCCCGATCCCCGCCCGCCCTGGCCAGATCCTGCGCTTCGAGCCGCTGCCGGCCAACCTTGCCCAGCCCGGCGCAGCCACCAGCCTTCGCATCCTCTACAGCTCCACCGACGGGCTGGATGGCGCGAGCCCCATCGCGATCTCCGGCGCCCTCTTCCTGCCGCCCGGCACACCGCCCGCGGGTGGCTGGCCCCTGGTGGCCTGGGCGCGCGGCACCGTGGGCGTCGCCAATGCCTGCGCCCCCTCCTGGTCCGGCAGGGATAGGCGCGACGTGCAATATCTCGATCATTGGCTGGCCCAAGGCTATGCGATCGTGGCGACCGACTACCAGGGGCTGGGCACACCCGGGCCGCACCCCTATATCGCCGCCCGTCCGGCGGCGCTGGGCGTTTTGGACAGCATCCGCGCCGCGCAATCCGGCACCTGGCCGGTCAGCCGCCGCACCGTGATCATCGGCCAGAGCCAGGGCGGCGGCGCGGCCTTCTCGGCCACCGCCACCGCGCGCTTCTATGCCCCCGAACTCGACATCCGCGGCACCGTCGCCACCGGCACGCCGTTCTTCGACCCCGCGCGCGCGGTGCCCGCGGCGGCTGAGCCGGCGCCCGATTCCGGACTGCCCAAGCTCGGTTTTTCCCTGCTGCTGTTCGATCTGGCCGAGCGCCGTTTCGCTGATTTCCAGGCGGCGGACTGGCTGACGCCGGTGGGGATCGAGGCGCTTCGCGTCTTTCAGGCCGAATGCTTCCCCCAGGCCGCGGCCAGCATCGGCCCACGCCGCCTGACCATGGCCGATGTCTTTCGCGACACCAGCCTGACCACGCCGGTCTGGATGCGGCTCTACCCGCTCCTCGCCTTCGACACGCTGCTGTTGCCGACGCCGGTCTTCATGGGCATCGGCGGCGTCGATGAGGCGGTGCCGGCCGAGGGCCAGCTGCGGCTGCGCCAGGCCGCCTGCATCGCCGGCAGCCGGATTGAGGCGCATCTCTATCCCAGCCTGGACCATTCCGGGGCGGTCAATGGCTCGCTGGCAGAATCCACGCCTTTCGTGGCGCGTGCCTTCGCGGGCCAGGCCAATGCGGGGAATTGCGCCGGGTTTGGCTGATCGGGCTTGGTGCTGGCGGGCGCTGGACGCCGCACCTCCCCCCGCCTCAGCGCCGCGGTGACGTCACCGCGCCGGTCAGCGCGCCGGCGGCGCCGCCCAGCAATGCCCCGCCTAGCACCGGCCCGCCGGCAATGGCGGCGATGCCGGCACCGCCCGCGGCCCCGATGGCGCCGCCCGACAAGGCCCGCTCGCCAGGCTGGTTGCCACAGCCCGCCAGGGCCAGGATCGTCGCGCAGCTCAGTGCCAGAAACAGCCGGGGCATGGTCTTGATCTCCTCGAATGGGCCGCGGATCCGCAGCCCGTGGCCCATCAACGCCGCCGCCGCCCCGTGGTTTCCCAAGCACCCCGGCACAACCCGGCGGAATCTTCTGCCAGCCCCGCGCCTGCGGCCCTTGAGTGTGGGGCTGCATGGGTCTAACCACCCCCTCCCGAACCCGAATTTCCTGACGACCCCCCGGTCGCTCATCCTGTCGATCCTCGGGTCGATCTTTTTGGCTGGAAGGTTGCCTGCATGTTTTCTCGCCTGTTCGGCTTTCTCTCCGCCGACATGGCCATCGACCTCGGCACGGCGAACACGCTCGTCTACGTCAAAGGTCGCGGCATCGTGTTGAATGAGCCCTCGGTGGTCGCCATCGCCGATATTCGTGGGCGCAAGCAGGTGCTCGCCGTCGGTGACGAGGCCAAGCTCATGCTCGGCCGCACCCCTGGCAACATCGCCGCCATCCGGCCGCTGCGCGACGGCGTGATCGCCGATTTCGAGGTGGCGGAGGAGATGATCAAGCATTTCATCCGCAAGGTGCACAACCGCCGCAGCTTTGCCTCGCCGATGATCATTGTGTGCGTGCCCTCGGGTTCGACCGCGGTGGAACGCCGCGCTATTCAGGAAAGCGCGGAATCCGCCGGCGCCCGGAAAGTCCTGCTGATCGAGGAACCCATGGCGGCCGCGATCGGCGCCGGCCTGCCGGTGACCGAGCCCTCGGGCTCCATGGTTGTCGATATCGGCGGCGGCACCACGGAAGTGGCGGTGATTTCGCTGGGCGGCATCGTCTATGCCCGCTCGGTGCGCGTGGGTGGCGACAAGATGGATGAGGCGGTGATCAGCTACATCCGCCGCACCCACAACCTGCTCATCGGCGAAAGCTCGGCTGAGCGGATCAAGATGGAAATCGGCGCCGCCACCGCCCCCGATGATGATGCCGAGGGCATCATGACCGAGGTCAAGGGCCGCGACCTGATGAATGGCGTGCCGCGCGAAGTCGTGGTCAGCCAGCGCGAAATCGCCTTCGCCCTGTCCGAGCCGGTGACAAACATCGTCGAAGCGGTGAAGGTGGCGCTGGAGAACACGCCGCCCGAACTCGCCGCCGACATCGTCGACAAGGGGATCGTGCTCACCGGCGGCGGCGCGCTGCTCTATCGCCTCGATGAGGTGCTGCGCGATGCGACAGGCCTGCCCGTGGTTGTGGCAGAGGAACCGTTGAATTGCGTGGCGCTGGGCACCGGGCGGGCCTTGGAAGAGCTCAAGCGTCTTCGCCAAGTGCTCACGAGCATGTATTGAGGCTGACACACACTCAGATCGGGTAGGACCTTGATCCGACTCAGCATTCCCCTCCGCCAGGCCCTGGCGCGCCTCTCCCTGCCGGTGCTGATCGCGGTCGCGTTCGGCACCATGCTGCTGGGCAAGGCCGATACGCTGCTGGTCGAGCGCGCGCGCATGGTGCTGGCCGATGCGCTGATGCCGGTCTGGGCGGTGGTGCAGGCGCCGGTCAGCGCGGTGAACAATGCCGTGCGCGAGGCCGAGACGCTGTGGGACATCCGCGGCGAGAACGCCCGCCTGCGCGAGGAGAATGATCGGCTGCACCGGTGGCAGGCCACCGCCCTGGCGCTGGAGTCGGAAAACGCGCTGCTGCGGCGGCAATTGGCGTGGATCCCCGATCCGGCACCGAATTTCTTCACCGCCCGGGTGGTGGCCGATGGCGGCGGCACCTATGCCCGCGCCGTGCTGCTCGCCACCGGCGGCGGCGGCCAGACGCCCGCCCGCAAGGGCCAGGTCGCGCTCGACGAGCGCGGCTTCGTCGGCCGGGTGACCGAGGTGGGCAGCCGCTCCGCCCGCGTGCTGCTGGCCACCGATATCAACTCACGTATTCCCATCACGCTGGAGAACAGCCGGGCACGGGCCATCATGGTCGGCAACAACGCCTCCCGCCCGCGGCTGCAGCACTGGCCCGAGGGTCAGGCGCCGCGCGAGGGCGACCGGGTCGTCACCTCGGCCGAGGCGGGCGCCTTCCCCGCCGGCCTGCCGGTGGGCGTGGTGCGCTGGACCGAGAGCGGCGCGCCGGAGGTGGAACTGTTCGCCCGGCTGGACCGGCTCGATGTCGTGCGCCTGTTCGATTTCGGCCTCACTGGCATCCTGCCGCCGGAATCCGTCGCCCGTCCCGAGCCGCGGCCGCGGCGATGAAACCACCCATCCGCGGCAGGACGGAGCCGCCGGCGGGGCTGCTGCGGCGCATCGATGCCATCCTGCGCGGCGCCTTCCCAACCCTGGTCACGCTTGGGCTGATCGTGCTGGCCGCGGTGCCGGTGGGCGCGCCGGGGCTGGTCATGGCGGTTTGTCTACCGACGGTGTTCTTCTGGTCGATCTTCCGCCCCGCCGCGATGCCGCCGCCGGCGGTCTTCGGGATAGGCCTGGCGCAGGACCTGCTGACCTTGGCGCCGCTCGGCGCGGGCGTGCTGATATTGTTGGTGGCACATGGCGTCACCATGCGCTTCCGCGGCCTGCTGGTCCGGCTGAATTTCTGGGCGGTGTGGCTGGTCTATGGCGTGGTGGCGGTGGCGGCGGCGGCCATGGCCTGGGGGCTGACCGGGCTGCTGAGCTGGCAATTGCCGCCCACCACGCCCGCGATGCACCAGGTCGGCATCTCGGTCGGCCTCTACCCGGCGCTGGCCTGGGTGCTGACCCGCGCGCACCGGGCGATGCAAAGGGCGGAGGAATGAGGCTGCCCTGGCGGAAACCCGAGCGCGGGATCGCGGGGCTCTCCATGCGTCACGCCGCAGGCGTGCGGGGCAACACACCGCGCATGGAGGCGGCATGAAGCTTCGCATGCCCTGGCGGAAACCCGAGCGCGGGATCGCGGGGTTCTCCATGCGTCACGCCGCAGGCGTGCGGGGCAACACACCGCGCATGGAGGCGGCATGAAGCTTCGCATGCCCTGGCGGAAACCCGAGCGCGGGATCGCGGGGTTCTCCATGCGCGGGGTGAAGCGCGAGGAGGAGCAACGGCGGTCCGTCTTCACCCGCCGCGCCCTGGTGCTGGGCGGCGTCCAGCTCGGCGCCTTCGGCTTTCTCGGCTACCGGTTGCACAAGCTGCAGGTGGAGGAAGGTGCCCGCTTCGCCACCCTGGCCGAGGAGAACCGGCTCTCGGCGCGGCTGCTCAGCCCGCCGCGCGGCCGGATACTCGACCGCAACGGCCATGTCGTCGCCGGCAACAGGCTGAACTGGCGGGCCTTGCTGGTGGCCGAGCAGACGCAGGATGTCGCCGCCTCGCTGGAAACTTTTTCCCGTATTGTCCCGCTGGGTGAGAATGAGCGGGCGCGCGTCGAGCGCGAATTGCGCCGCCGTCGACGTTTTGTTCCGACCATTGTCCGTGAATTCCTGACCTGGGAGGAAATGGCGCGGATCGAGGTCAATGCCCCCGACCTGCCCGGCATCCTCATCGATGTCGGCACCACCAGGCTCTACCCCGAGGGCGAGCACCTCGCCCATATGGTCGGCTACGTGGCGCCGCCGGCCGAGCGCGACATGGATGGCGATCCGCTGCTGCAGCTCCCCGGCGTGCGCGTCGGCCGCTCGGGTGTCGAGCGCTACCACGACACGCTGCTGCGGGGCCGCGCCGGCGCCGTGCAATTGGAGGTCAATGCCGTCGGCCGCGTCATCCGCGAGCTGGACCGGCGCGAGGGCGTGGCCGGGCAGGATATCGAGATCAGCGTCGATACCGAGTTGCAGAAGACGCTGCGCTCCAAGATCGATGAGGGCACGAGCGTGGTCGTGCTCAATGCCCGCAATGGCGAAATCCTGGCGATGGCCAGCCAGCCCAGCTTCGACCCGAACATCTTCAATTCCGGCGTCTCCGGCGCGCAGTGGCGGCAATGGACGGCCAATCGCGCCACGCCGCTGATCAACAAGGCCACCAACGGGCTCTATGCGCCGGGCTCCACCTTCAAGATGGTGGTGGCGCTGGCGGCGCTGGAAGCGCGCGTCACCACCCCGGGCGAGCGCGTGACCTGCCCGGGCCACCTCGATTTCGGCGATACCCGCTTCCATTGCTGGAACCGCTCGGGCCATGGCGGCATGGACATGCGCACGGCCATCAAGCTGAGCTGCGACGTGTATTTCTACGAACTGGCCAGGCGGGTGGGCATCAACCGCATCGCCGCCATGGGCCGGCGCTTCGGCATGGGGGTGGATCTGGAGGTCGAACTTCCGGGCACCCGCCGCGGCCTCATGCCCACGCGCGAATGGCGCGAGGCGCAGGGCCGGGCCTGGAACATCGGCGACACCATCGTCCATGGCATCGGCCAGGGCTTCTACCAGCTCACGCCGCTCTCGCTCGCCACCATGACGGCCAGGCTGGCGACCGGGCGGGCGCTGCAGCCCCACCTCACCCGCAGCATCGGCGGTCGCGCCGTCCGCGGCGGCCGGCCGGAGGATTACCCGAGCCTTGGCATCGCCGACCGCGACCTGCGGCTGATCCGCGATTCGATGTGGGCGGTGGTCAATGAGGGTGGCGGCACCGCGCTCGGCGCCCGCCTCCCCGCGGGCTATGGCCAGATGGCCGGCAAGACCGGCACCACCCAGGTGCGCCGCGTCACCCGCGAACAGCGCGAGCGTGGCTACAATGTCAACGCCGTGCCGCGGGAATGGCGGCCGCATGCGCTGTTCGTGGCCTATGCCCCGCATGACAACCCGCAATACGCCGTCAGCGTGGTGGTCGAGCACGGCACCTCGGGCTCCGGCGCCGCGGCACCGCTCGCGCGTGATGTGATGGTGGAAACCTTCAACCGCTTCCGCGTGGCGCCCAATGGGCCAAGGCTGGCGGAAGGGAGAAGCGGCTGATGTCCCAGGTCTTCGAGAAACGGCTGCTGACGCGCGACCGGGGTGCCGGGGTGTTCCAGAAGCTCTGGCGCATCCCCTACAGCTTCGTGCTGCTGCTCTGTGCCATCGGCGCCGTCGGTTATGTCGCGCTGTATTCGGCGGGCTCGGGCAATCCTGACCTCTATGCCTCCAAGCATGCGTTGCGGTTCGGCTTCTGTCTGGTGATGATGCTCTGCATCGGGCTGGTTGATATTCGCATTATCGCCCGGCTGTCGTGGCTGGGTTATGCCGGCGCGCTGGGACTGCTGCTGCTGGTGGCGTTTCATGGCGAGGTGGGCAAGGGCGCGCAGCGCTGGATCGATCTCGGCCCGTTGCAGCTGCAACCCTCTGAATTGATGAAGATCATGCTGGTGACGGCGCTCGCCGCCTGGTTCTCGCGGGCGAGCTGGGACCGGATGGGCAACCCGCTCTTCCTCATTCCGCCGGTGGTGGCGGTGCTGGTGCCGGTCGCGCTGATCTTCAAGCAGCCCAATCTCGGCACCGCCCTGATCACCGCGGTGCTGGGGGCTGCGATGTTCTGGGCGGCGGGCATGCGGTGGTGGAAATTCGCCCTGGCCGGCTGCGCCGCAGCGGCGGCCGCACCCATCGTCTATGACAATCTGCGCGACTATCAGCGCGCCCGCATCCACACCTTTCTGGATCCGGAATCCGATCCGCTGGGGGCCGGCTACAATATCATTCAGTCCAAGATCGCGCTGGGTTCCGGCGGCATCTGGGGAAAGGGGTTTTTGCAGGGCACGCAGGGCCATCTGAACTTCCTGCCGGAAAAACAGACCGACTTCATCTTCACCATGATTGCCGAGGAATTCGGCCTGGTCGGCGCACTCACCACGCTGGCGCTGCTGATGCTGGTGGTGGCCTTTTGTTTCATGGTCGCGCTGCGCTCCAAGCACCAGTTCGGGCGGCTGCTGGGGATCGGGCTGGGGACAAATTACTTCCTGTATATCTTTGTGAATGTGGCGATGGTGACGGGGTCCATCCCCGTGGGCGGGGTGCCGCTGCCGCTGATTTCGCATGGTGGTTCGGCGATGCTCACCGCCATGATCGGCTTCGGCATATTGATCTCGGCGCATGTCCATCGCGATGCCGAATTCGGGCCGGCGCGGGAATGATCGCCGATCACGGCCGCCTGGCCACCGAGCAATGGCGGGACGGCGTGCTGACCCGCATGCTGGTCTCGGCCGCGAATGGTGCGGCGGAACTCTGCGTCTTCGAGCAGTTCTGTGACCCGGGCTGCGGCGCGCCGATCCACACCCACACGGTGGAGGAGGTGCTGATTGTGCTGGCGGGCACGGCGGAGATCACGGTGGGGGAGACGCGCGCCACCGCCACGGCCGGGCAATCCGTCACCATCGCGGCCGGGCTGCGGCATGGTTTCGTGAACACGGGGGCGGGCATGCTGCATGTCCAGGCCATCCTGGCCGCGCCCATCTTCGAGGCTTATGACGAGGGCGGTGCCCTGCGGCGGCGCTGGACGGCGGGTTGAACCCGCCGCCCGCCATCCGCGCCATGCGGGCGGGCGAGGCCGATGACGCCCTGGCCACCCTGGTCCAGGCCTTCGCCAGGGACCCGCTGGCGCAGTGGCTCCACCCAGACCCCGAGGCGCGCCGCGCCGCCCACACCGCGCTCTTCACCGCCCTGCTGCTGCAGCCCCAAGCCCTGATCGAGGTGACCCGGGATGTCTCGGCCGTGGCGCTCTGGTTCCGGCCCGGTCATGTCGCCACGGCGCGCCCGCCCGAGGATGCGGCGGCCCCAGCCGCGAGGTTCTTCGCCGCGATCGACGCCGCCGCGCCGCGCGAGCCGCATTGGTATCTTGCCTTCCTGGCCGCGCGCGTCCCGGGCGGCGGCGGCGGTTCGGTCTTGCTGCGGCATCGCCTGGCGCGGGCGGGCGGGCCGGTCGCGCTGTGGACGGGCAATCCAGCGAACCGCGCCTTCTATGCCCGCTTCGGCCTGACCGCCGGCCCAGCGGTCAGCGCGGGCGGCGGCACGGGCTGGTGGCTGCGGGGGATGGGCCAGGGGGAGGAGCGGTGACGCCATGCGCGCCGCGCGCCCGCCGCATGCGGCTCCGCCGGGGGAAGGGGCTGGACAAACCGCCCCCACCCTGTAGAAGCCCCCTCTCGGCGGGCGCTTAGCTCAGTTGGTAGAGCAGGTGACTCTTAATCACCGGGTCCACGGTTCGAGCCCGTGAGCGCCCACCATTTTTGCCACCTGCCAGGGTTGGTTTTGCCACCGGCGATGCCGGGTTGTTCACCGGGCGAGCACATTCCGTCCCTTCTCCCGCTTCCGGATCGCGGCCTCAGCCATGCGCGTGTCCGGCCGGACGTAGACCGCCACCACGCCGCGGCTCTGGTGCCCCGTCACAGCCCTGATCTCGTCGTCCGTGGCCCCGGCCGCGCCCAGGTCCGTGGCCGCCGTCCGGCGCAGGTCGCGGAATTGCAGATCCTGCGGCAGCCCGGCCGCTTCGCGGATCCGCGCGAACTCGTGGCGGAAATGGTCCTCGCCATCCGCCCAGGGCCTGCCGCTCGTCTCCGAGAGCAGGATGTGTTCCGCGGGCCGAGGCATGCCGGCAAGCTCCGCGGCAAGCTCCCGCGGCAGAGGCACGATGATGCGCGCGCCCGTCTTGCTCTGCTGGATAGTGAACCCCCGGCCGCTGAATGCCCCCCACCGCAGGGCAAGGACGTCGCCCTGGCGTTGGCCCAGGGCCAGGGCGAGGCGCAGGGCCAGGCCGATCGAGGGGCGCCCCTCACGCCCCGCCTGCGCGCAAAGCAGGGCAACCTCGTCTGGCGACCAAACCCGTGACCTCGAATCCGGGGTGATCAGGTGCAGCCCCTTCGCGGGGTTGTCATCGCGCAACCCTTCGTCCCAGGCGAAGCCCAGGAGGATGCGCCAGACGCGCATGTGCGCGGCGGCCGTCGCCAGCCCGCGGGCTTGGAGCTTGCGATAGGTTCCGGCCAGGTCTTTGCGCGTAATCCCCTTCACCGCGACCCTGCCGGCGACGCGCTCGATCTCTCGCAGGATCCCGTCATAGCTGCGCTGAGTGCCCGATGCGAGGCGCGTGAAGCGCAGGTCTTTCCTGAAGAGCGCCACCAGGTGGGCAATGCTGCCTGGCGCCAGCCCTGGCGCCCCCGGCCCGCGCTTGCGCTCCTGCTCCACCATCGCATTCATGTGTCGCGCGCGCTCGATCGCCTTCGCGAGGTCTTCGCCCAGAGCCTCTGCGGCGAAGCCCAGCTTCCGCACCGCCGGCGTTGGCCGCCAGAAATAGCGACCCGCGATGAAGCGCATGCGCGGGACGTCCAGTGTCAGCTTTCCCATGTCAGTTCACCCAGCGTTGGTCCTGCCGGCGACTGAGGCTCGACATGCGCCAGTGAGTCCAGTGCGTTGTCGAGGGCGCACCGATCCCATGTGACCCGGCCGCCGGCCGCGCCACGGCGGATCGGCTGCGGCCACATGCCCCCCGCGACCTCTGCGTCGAACAGCGTGGGCGAGACGCCGACATAGGTCGCGGCCTCCTCGCGCGAGAGCATGCGCGGCCAGCCAGGCAGGGACGAGAAGGGCAGGCCGCGCGCCATCAGATCACCCCCCTTCCTTGTCGATGTTGCGGTGCTGGACCTGGAAGGCGATGGCGACGACCTCGGGGTTCTCGTCCCAGGAGTTCGTGCCGTGGATGTGCTGCCACACGCCTACAAAGCCCCAGTGATGAGTGCCGCCGGCGATCTCGTAAAACTTGCCTTCGTCATCCACGGCGAGGCGCGGCGCGCCTTCTGCCTCGGCATCCTCTTCGCTGACGTCCCACAGGCGCTCGATGCGCACCGCTGTGACCAGCAGCGTCAGGCGCGACACCCAGCGTGGCATGTGGATCGAGGGCACCGAGTGGCCTATCCGACCGCGTCCTCTGCCGCGATAGTGGAACAGCGTCAGCCACGCGTCCGCTGCAGCCTGGCTGTTGTCGATCGTGCGCCACGCCTGGTCCGCGGCGTACCGAACCCCGTCGAAGCCATCGCAGACGCATTCCTCCGCGCGCACGCTCTCCCGCACCCACAGCCGGTCGCCGGGCTTGGCATCCTGCCACACGGCACGAGGCGACCGGCCGACGAGGTACTTGCCAGGGCTCCAAGCCAGCCGGCGCGTCTGGGTCTTCCTGCCGGCGCGCAGCGCATTGACCATCGGCGCGGAGAAGATGATCGGGCGATCTGTCATTTCCCGCTCTCCCGCACCGCGGCGGCAATGCGCCGCAGGACGTGCTGACTATCCAGCCAGCCGACATCACATCCGGGGATTTCGTCCGTGAACCCGTCCAGAAATGCGATGATGACTGCGTCTGCCTTGATCTGGCAGCAGGCACAAATCTCTCGGCATCGGCGTTCCTCGTGGCGGGTGCACACCTCTGCTGCCGCGCCCCCCCGGGCTTCGTTGATGCCGCTCATGGCCGGGCTTCGCCGTCCTCGTTGTATCCTGATCTGCTCATGGCGCGGCACCGGCTGCGATCCGCGCCGGCACCCGGAGGAACGGATGCCGGCCTTGGAGGAACTCCCGCGTCCTGGCGGCCTCGCGCTCCTTCTTCGCCTTCCACTCATCCGGATTCAGGAGAGTCATGGCCCGGTCGACGTCGCCGCGCTCCAAGGCGACCAGCGCCTCTGGCATCTGCAGCTTTGCCGATGCCACGCCGGCGATGAAGCCCTCGTCGCGCCCTTCCTCAAAACCCGCGTCCGCGCATTCACAGCGCATCATTGGGCTTGCACTCCAGAGGTCTCGGGCGCGGCGATCAGCGTCAGGAGGACGCCCTTCATCAGCGCGATTTCCCGCTCTGCGGCTTCGCGGCTCATCCGCCCCACCGCCACCATCCCCGGGTAGACGCGCGCTCGCATTTCAATCTCCCGCGCGACGCACGCAACCTGCTCTTCGCGAGAAGTATGTGCTGCCGACATTCAAACCGATCTCCCTTCTGTTGGAACCCGAGCCATTCCCAGGACGCACAAAACCCACGCCCGCTGATGCGGATGCGGGGCTTGAGATGCGGATTTGCTGGTGAGAATGACACGTCAACAGAATGCGAAAACCGAGATGCGTCGTCAACGCGTTTTACGCAACCATTAAAATTTTTCACAAACTATCTTCGCGCGTTGGTTGCAAAGTATACTCGATTGCACTTTTTGCAGCGCAAAAAATTTACATTCAACCTGCGATCTGGTGGGCCAGCCAGATCACTTTCCCGACAACGCAGATCTGCTGCGGCTCGATGTCGTTAAGGGGCGCGTATGCGGGATTGTCGGTTCGCAGCGTCAGCTTGCCTGTGATCAAGTTGCCCTCGATGCGACGGACAACCATCTTCCCCTCGACATCCAGAATGTAAATTCCCGCGCTCGACATTGGCGTCGTCTGCGTTCGATCGAACAGCACCTTGTCGTCATGGTGCAGCGTCGGTTCCATGGCGTCGCTTCCGACTTCGAGCATGCCTAGTTTCTCAAGCGGCGCTTGCGTGATCATCCGAAGCCAGGGCTCCCGGAATGCTGTGCGATGAGACGGGGTCTCAATCCCAACAGCGTCATGCGTCCACACAGGCAGGATGGCGAAGGTCTCCGCGCCGATATCCACCAGCATTGGATGCCGCCGCCGGATCGTCACTGCTTGGCCGAGGTCGCCCAGGTCTGCTGAGTCGAGTTCCAGGTATCTCGCCGCGGCAACAATCTCTGCGGCTTTGAGTTTGCGCTCGCCCCGCACCAGTCGATGGACTGCTGCGGGGTCAATGCGAAGGGCTGCAGCAAGCCCTCTTTGGGTCTTCCCATCCTTGGCCAGCGCGGCGCGGATCGTTTCGGTATCCATCTGTCACCTCCGTTCAATCGAATACTAGCGAAAAACGCAATTAATTGGAATCGGCTTTTTCGCGTTGACGACTCGACTCGTTTTCCGCAATTTAACGCCATGCGAACACCCGCGAAAATCGTCATCGACCGCTTCGGCAACCACGCACGCGTCGCGTCGATCCTGGGGATCCATAAGACGAGCGTCCATCGCTGGGACTATCCTCGCGAGAAGGGCGGCTCGGATGGCATGATCCCTTCGAAGCACCACCGCCCCCTGCTCGACGCAGCAAAGGCAGAGGGCATCAAGCTGCTCGCGCGGGACCTGATCCCGACATGACCGAGGCGGCGATCATCCTCGTCCTGCCGCTGCCGCCATCGGCAAACCGGCTGTGGCGGCGCTCCGGTCGCCGCATCCACCCCAGCCCCGAATATGACGACTGGAAAGCCCGCGCGCGCATCTGCCTGGCCCAGCAGGGCAGGGGCGCCAGGATCCACGGCTTCTACCGCATGGCGATCGTGCTGCCTGCCACGCGCAAGGATGCCGACAACCTGATCAAGCCGCTGGGCGATGCGCTTCAGGTCGCAGGCATCATCCAAAACGACCGCCGCCTGCGCGGGCTCACCCTGGACGTAGACGAGACGCGCGACGCGACCACGCTTCGCGTCGATCTCTGGTCCGTCCCTGGCGAGCCCGCCCCGACAAAGCCCCGCACGCGCCACCCGGCCGCGGCGAGGCTTTCGAACAGCCGGGCATCCCGAAAGGACACCATCCATGAGTAACCGCGTCACTCTGGCGCAGATCAGCGACATGACCGGCGAGCAGGTATCAGCCCTGCCAGCCGATCAACTCGCGATGCTGCTGGAAGAGGCCGCCGAATCCAAGGCGACCCTCAAGGCGCAGGAGGAACGGCTCTATGCCGGGCTGGTCCTGCGATATGGCCCGCGGGCCACGGAGGCACGCCGCGTCGAGGGGAAGGCCACCGGCCGCACCCGCATCCACGAGGGCGAATACCTGATCCACGCGGACCTGCCGAAGAAGGTCGAATGGAGCCAGGAGAAGCTCCGCGCCGCGGAGGAGACCATCCGCTCCTGGGGCGAGCAGCCCTCGGATTACCTGACGATCGTTCTCGGCGTTGCGGAATCCAAATTCAATGCCTGGCCGCCGACCATCCGGCAGGTCTTCGAGCCCGCCCGCACTCTGGGCGTCGGCAAGCAGACGTTCGCCTTCGAGAAGAAGGAAGCCGCGTGATGTCCCACGAACTCCGCATCCAGGTCACCATCCCCCTGCCTGGCGACGCCATGGCGCGCGCCCGGGCGGTCGCTGAATTCGAGACGGCGATCGACGAGTTCTCCACCCGCGCCACGACCGCGGGCGGGACGACGACCGTCGACGTGGTGAAGGCGAAACCCCGCCCAGCAAAGCCGGACGCCGCTGCGCCGGAGGGCGTGTGATGGCGATCTCCCTCGCATCCCTGCGGCGCAGCGGCGACATCCGCGCGCCGCGCATCCTAACCTATGCGACGCACGGCGTCGGCAAAACCACCCTGGGCGCAGGCATGCCCAACCCGGTCGTGCTGCAGACCGAGGATGGCCTCGGCATGATCGAGGCTCCCACCTTCGGGATCCTCACCTCCTACGCCAGCGTCATGGAGGCGATCGCGTCGCTCGACACGGAGCCGCACGAATTCCAGACCGTGGTGCTCGACAGCGTCGACTGGCTTGAGCCGCTCGTGTGGCAAGAGACCTGCGCACGGAACCAATGGCGGGACATCGAGACCCCGGGCTTCGGCAAGGGATACCTGGCGACAGCGGATGTCTGGCGCGAGGTCTTGAGCTCGCTGACTTACCTGCGGGACAACCGCAACATGGCGATCTTCATGATCGCCCATGCCGAAACCCGGCGCTTCGACGCGCCGGAGACGGAGGCATACGACCGGTACCAGCCGAAGCTCCAGAAGATCGGCGGCGCGATCATCCAGGAACACGTCGATGCCGTCTTCTTCCTGAACTACCGGGTGAGCATCGCGAAGGACGATCCGAAGCAGAAGGACTCCCGGGCGCGCGGCGTGGGAGGCGGATCGCGCGTCCTCTACACCACCGAGCGTCCCGCGCACCTGGCGAAGAACAGGTACCGCATGCCGGACCAGATCACGCTGCCGGACGATCCCGCGGGCATGTGGCCAGCCGTCGCAAAGCACCTGCCCTTCTACAGCACACCCACCACCAGCAACGAAGGAGTCGCATGACATGGCGATGCTCAACCAGCATTTCGACGCAAGCAACGTCCCACCCGCAACCCCCTTCGAGCCGATCCCTGCGGGCAAGTATCTCGCACAGATGATCGAGTCCGAGATGAAACCGACCAGAGCCGGCGACGGCCAGCTGCTGGCGATGACATTCGACATTCTCGATGGCCCGCTCACCGGTCGGAAGATTTGGGACCGGCTCAACCTGGTCAACAACAATGCGCAGACGGTGGAGATCGCGCAGCGCCAGCTCTCCGCGATCTGCCGGGCGGTCGGCGTGCTGCAGGTATCCGACAGCGAGCAGCTTCACTTCAAGCCGATCCTGATCACGGTGAAATACAAGCCCGCGGGCAAGGACAAGCAAGGCGTCGAGCGGGACGCCAGCAACGAGGTCGGCGGTTACGAGCCGGCCGGTGGCGCGGCATTTCAGCAGCGGGCGCAGCCGGGGGCACAGCGCCCGCCGGCGCAGGCGCAGGGCATGCCGCACCACCAGGCACCACCGCCACGGACGGCAGCCCCGGCGGGGAATGTGCCGCCCTGGAAGCGCGCGGGCTGAACACTGCCTGCGTCCTGGCGGGCCCCGGCCCGCCAGCCCTTCCCTCCAGCACGAGGTCCAATATGGCACCCCTTCCACCGTCACCCGCGGCGACAGTCGCGGCGATTTATGCTGCCTACGAGGCAGATACGGGCAGCGGCTTCAGAGAACACCTCGGCGCGTCCATCATCGGCACGGAGTGCGAGCGCGCGCTCTGGTACGATTTCCGCTGGGCAACCCGCGCAACCCATAGCGGCCGGCTCCTCCGGCTCTTCCAGACCGGCCACCTGGCCGAGGAGCGCTTCGTCGCAGACCTCCGGCGCATCGGGGTCACCGTCCTCGAGGTCGATCCTGAGAACGGCAAGCAGTGGAGCGTCCGCGACGACACCGGGCACTTCGGCGGCAGCATGGACGGCGTGCTGCAGGGCCTGCTGGAGGCGCCGAAAGCCTGGCACGTCGCGGAGTTCAAGACGCACAGCACAAAGAGCTTCGAGGCGCTGAAGACCAAGGGCGTCGAGAAATCGAAGCCGATGCACTGGGCGCAGATGCAGGTCTACATGCACATGACCGGCATCGATCGCGCCCTCTACCTGGCGGTCAATAAGAACGACGATGAGCTTTACCAGGAGCGCATCCACGCTGATGCCGCGGCCGCCATGCGGCTCATCGCGAAGGCGCAGCGCATCATCGCAGCGGAGCGGCCACCAGGCAGGATCAGCGAGGATCCCGCATGGTGGCAATGCCGGTTCTGCAACCACCACGCAGTCTGCCACGAGGGCGGGACGCCGGTGCGGCACTGCCGATCCTGCATCAGTTCCACACCGGTCGATGGCGGCAGGTGGCACTGCGGCAAGCACATTTACGGTATCTCGGGAGACGAGCAGCGCGTGGGCTGCGTGGCGCATCTCTACATCCCCGACCTGGTGCACGGCGAGCAGGTCGACGCCGGTGAGGATTGGATCGCGTACCGAATGCCTGACGGCAGCGAATGGCGCGACGGAGTGCAGTCGTGATGGATTGGACAGAAGAAGCACTCACCACGCTTCGCAAGCTCTGGGCGGAAGGTCTCTCGACGCAGCAGATCGCCAACCGCATGGGCATCACGAAAAACGCCGTGGTGGGGAAGGCGCATCGCATCGGCCTCAGTCGCCCATCTCCCATCCTGGTGAAGAAGGCAACCGTCGAGCCTCTCCGCGGCACCAGTAAGCTGGGCAGCAGGCGCGGGGTGACGGATAGCCTGGCAAAGCTCGCAGCCGCGAAGAAGCCCGCGTTGCTTTCGAATGGCGCACACCCGGCGACCAAGGGCGACCACCGCCACCTGGCGCTGCTTCCGCGCAACACTCTTGGGGCATCGCTACTCCACGCGCCGGCCGTCCCGCCGGGCGCGTCTCCCTGTCCTGCCGACACCACCGCACGCCCCATTCTTGACCACGTGCAGGTCGAGGCCAACGCATGCGATGGGCGCGAAAGCGCTGAAGGATTGCGAAGGGCGGGAGCGGGACATCACTTCGACAAAAACTGCAGATGGATCATTGGCGACCTGAAGAAGGGTGGCCGGTTCTGCTCCACGGAGATCCCGGAGGAATGCCGCGGCCCGCGGCGCCACTACTGCGAGCAGCACCACCAGGCAGGCCTCAACCGCTTCCAGGCGAGGCCTGCGGGAGTGGAGGTCAGCGACGCCGAAAAGCAGCGCCTGGCGGTCGCCAGCTGGAGGCGAGCGGCAACGAGGGCTGCGCTATGACGCTTTCGCTTCGCCCCTACCAGCACCAGGCCATCGAATCGCTCTACGACTACTTCTCCGGCAGCGCGGGCAACCCGCTGGTCGTGATGCCGACAGGGACCGGCAAGAGCGTGGTGATCGCAGGCTTCATCCGCGGCGCCATCGAAGCCTGGGGCGACACGCGCGTCCTGATGCTGACCCACGTCAAGGAGCTGATCGCGCAGAACTTCATGGCGCTCATGCGAGCCTGGCCGGAGGCGCCAGCCGGGATTTACTCGGCCGGCCTCTCCCGCCGCGACATCCGCGCGCAGGTGCTCTTCGCCGGCATCCACTCGATCCACAAGCAGGCATACGCGGTCCAGCGATGCGACCTGGTGCTTATCGACGAGGCCCATCTCCTTGGCCGCAGCGACAGCGGCATGTATCGATCCTTCCTCGACGAGTTGAACAAGATCAACGGCGGCCAGCTGAAGGTGGTGGGCTTCACCGCCACTCCCTACCGCCTCGACAGCGGCATGCTCCACGAGGGTAAGGACCGGCTCTTCACGGACATCGCCTACTCGGTCCCGGTCCTCGACATGATCGCGCAGGGATACCTCTGCCCCGTCGTGCCGAAGCAGACCACGACGCAGCTGGACGTCTCCGGTGTGGGCAGCCGGGGCGGGGAGTTCATCGCGAAAGACCTCGAGGCAGCGGTCGATCGCGATGAGGTCACCCGCGCCGCCGTGGCGGAGATCGTCCAGCACGGCGCGGGGCGGGGCTCCTGGCTGGTCTTCGCCTCGGGCGTGGCCCACGCCAGGCACATCCGCGACGCCATCCGCGAGCATGGCATCGACGCAGAGACCGTCACTGGCGAAACGCCCGGGCCGGAGCGGGACCAGATGCTGCGCGCATTTAAGGACGGCCGGCTGCGGTGCCTGACCAACGCCAACGTGCTGACCACCGGCTTCGACGCGCCAGGTACCGACCTGGTCGCGCTGCTGCGGCCGACGAAGAGCGTCGGCCTCTATGTGCAGATGGTGGGCCGCGGCACGCGCATTGCCGAAGGCAAGGACGACTGCCTGGTGCTGGACTTCGCAGGCAACACATCGAGGCACGGCCCGATCGACACCGTCGATGGGCGTCAGAAGGACAAGGGCGAAGAGCCGGGCGAGGCGCCCATCAAGGTCTGTCCCGAATGCCAAACCATCAACCATGCCAGCGTCCGGCGATGCGTCAGCTGCGACCATGAATTCCCTCCGCCCGAGGTGAAGATCGCCCACGTGGCCGCGTCCGACGCGCTGCTCTCCACACAGATCCTGCCCGAATGGATCGAGGTCGAGGACGTCCACTACGCGCGCCACGAGAAGATCGGAAAACCGGCGTCGATGCGGGTTACCTACAGCAACGGTTTCTTCGCCTACAGCGAGTGGATTTGCTTCGAACACACCGGCTTCCCACGAGAGAAAGCCATCAAATGGTGGGCCCGGCGAGCGCAGGGCATCGCCATGCCTGCGACCGTGGAGCAGGCCATGCAGCACACGGCTTCCCTGCTCCAGCCGGGGGCGATCCAGATCCGACAATCGGGCCAATACACCGAGATCATCGCAGCGAGGTTCGCAGCATGAAGGCTCCATGGGCAACGCCGACGCAGGTGCCGGCAGAGGAAAAGCCAACGCTGACGCTGGAGGAGAAGAAGGCCCGCAGGCGCGAGCAGGCGCGCGATTGGGCGCGTCGAAACCGCGCTGCAAACCCGGAGAAGGTGCGCGCACACTCGCGCAAATGGTGGGAGGCCAACCGCGAAGAAGCCCGCGCCGCCACGCGGAAGTGGGCAGAGCGGAATCCTGACAAGGCCCTGGCGAATGAGGTCCTGAAGCGCGAAGCGATCCGCAAAGACCCTGTCCTACGTGCCACCGAAAATGCGCGGCGGCGGGCTCGATACGCACGCAAGAAGGCCAAGCAGCAGCAGGAGGGCGGGTGAGATGCGCCGCGTGCGGCCTCCGCGCAGCCCGCGGATTCGGATGGTTCAACCCTCGCGACATGGCGTCGGAGTCGGCACCAGCCTGCTCGATCCGATGCATGGACGCACTGTGCAGGAGACGAGGAGTGATTGATCCCACAGAGCACGAGATTGCGGCGATCCAGGCGGCCAGTCCAATGGCTGGCGACTACCTGGAAAGCATCAACAAGACGGACCTGGCGGTCCTCACCGAGAACGAATGGCTGACCCTCCTCGAGGTCGTGGTCACCGCGTACCAGGACAAGCTGGCCAGCCTGCTGAACACCGGGCGGCCAGCATGATCCGGCGCGCATTCTTCCTCCTGGCTTGCATGACGAGGCCGGAGGCCCTGCATTGACCGAGCCAGCCGCATGAGCGTCCTCCCTCCCAGCTTTATGGCGGAGTACGGCGATCGCCTGGTGGACAACGGCTATCCCGTCATCCCCATCATGCCCGGCAGCAAGGCGCCCGGGCGCTTCACCGGCGGCGAATGGCGCCCCTACTCGGAATGGAACCGCCATTGCGACCGCCCCACAAAGGGGTTCGAGACGGACATCTGGCGGCGCTGGCCAGGCTGCGGCGTGGGCATCGCCTGCGGCGCGGTCGTGGGCGTCGACATCGATATCCTCGACGCATCGCTGGCCATCATGCTGGGCGATGTCGCCGCGCAGATGCTGGGCCCGACGCCCTGCCTGCGCATCGGGCGCGCGCCGAAGCGGCTCCTGGTCTATCGGACGGACATCGCCTTCGCCGGCCGCAAGCGCCACCCCCTCGAAACCCTGGCGCGGGGCCAGCAGTTCGTGGCGTTCGCCATGCACCCCGACACCGGCCGCCCCTACGAGTGGCCAGAGGCTTCCCTGCTCGACTCGCCGATCGACAACCTGCCCATGGTGACCGAGGGCCAATGCCTGGCCTTCCTCGATGCAGCCTGGCAGCTGCTGCCGGACAGCCTGCGCCAGAAGTCGCTCCTGGAGCACGCCCCGGTCAGCGCCTGGCGCGGGCCCTCCGATCCGAAGGGCACGCTGGATGCGATCACATCCGCGCTCGAGATGCTGACCAACGACGACCTGATATGGGACGATTGGTTTCGCATCGGCTTCGCCCTCAAAGCGGCGATCGGAGAGCGCGGACGCGACCTCTGGCTATCCTGGTCGGCTCAATCCAGGAAGGACGTCCCGACCTGGACTGCGAAGTTTTGGGCGCAGGCTCGCCCCCACAGCATCGGCGCCGGGACCATCTACTGGTACGCCGAGCAGCGGGGCTGGAAGCCGCCCTCGCACCTGATCCTGAACGGCAACGCCGCCGAGGAGGCAGACGGCGAACACCGCGCCGCGGGGATGCTGGCCCGCCTGCCGAAGCCCGCGGAGCCCGCGCCGGCGTATCGCGTCCCAGCCGCCCTGACGCCGCCGCCAGGGGCCCTGGCAGACTTCGTGCACTACGCCACCACCACCGCCATCAGCCCGCAGCCCTTCCTCGCCCTGGGCGCCGCCATCTGCATGGTGGGCGCGGTCGCCGGGCGCAGGTACCGCACCAGGTCGGACCTGCGGACCAATTTCTACGCGATCGGCATCGCGGACTCCGGGGGCGGCAAAGACCACGCGCGGAAATGCGCGAAACGATCGCTCTACGCCGCAGGCCTCGACCGCTACCTGGGCGGCGAGGAACTCGCGTCCTCGGCCGGCCTGATCACCTCCCTGCAGCGCCATCCGGCCCGGCTCTTCCAGATCGACGAATTCGGGAAGTTCCTGCGCGACGTGCTGGGCAAGACCGCGCCGGCGCACAAGTCGTCCATCTGGTCGGAGATGACCAAGCTCTTCACCAGCGCATCCGAGGCATACATCGGCGCGGAATATGCCGACCAGAAGGCGCGGCCGCGGGTCACGATCGAGCAGCCCTGCGCCTGCGTCTACGGCGTCTCGGTGCCAGGCACGTTCTGGCCCACGATTGAAGGCGGCACGCTGGCAGATGGCAGCGTCGCCCGCTTCCTGGTGTTCCTCACCGAAGACGACTACCCCGACCGGAACAAGCACGCGGTCTTCGGGAATCCACCGGAGCAGCTGGTGGAGACCTTAAAGGCGATCGCCGCCGGCGTGCCCGACCACGATCACGGCGGCAACCTGGCGGTCGCTATGGAGGCCACGGCCACCATCAATCCCTACACCGTCCCGGAGACGGCGGCGGCCGCCCAGGCGCTGGACGACCTTCGGGACGAAGCCCACGAGCTTCTCCGCACGCACCGCGGCACATGGGCCACCGCGCTCTTCGGCCGCTACGCCGAGAACGCGGCCAAGCTGGCGCTGCTCGCCGCGGTCGCCGGCAGCCCTGCGAACCCCGTCATCGGGATCGACCACGTCGCCTGGGGCCGGGCCATGGCGGAGCATTGCATCCGCACGCTGATGCGCGAGGCAGACCGCCTGGTCTCCGACAGCCCGGTCGAGGCACGGCTCAAGCGCATCCTGGACATCATCCGCAAGGCCGGCCGGATCAACGGCAACGACTTCGCGCGGAAGACCCAATGGGCCAGCAAGCGCGAACGCGACGAGGCGATCGACGTCCTTATCGAGTCCGGCCAGGTCGTGCGGACCGTGGTGGTCAGCGGCGCCAGGCCCGCTGTGTGGCTGGCGGTCGCATCGGCCGAGCCAGTCGAGGAAGAACCCATCAACGCAGAACAGGAGCCTGCCAATGTCGAGTGACACCCCCGCCCAACAACCGACAAGGGAGCGGGCCATCCTGGAATGGTTCGCCATGAATGATTGCGGTATATCTTCTGAGGTGCTGGCGCTGGCCTCGGTCAGGATTAGCAGCAGGAGATGGGGCGACAGAGCTCCCGCAGACATGGCTGATAGCGGGCGATGCGAAAGGCTGGCGACGCGCTGTCCCTTTGTCGTGGAAGCCCTGCCCAGGCTAATCGAGCGCAACCCTGAGTGGGCAAGATGGGCGGGGCGCATCCGTGCTGCTGCCGCGGAGGAGCTTAGCAAGCGACCCGCCGATGCCGAATAAGCACGTCGACGCCACGACCATCATCGGCAGAGGCGCCATGAAGGCCCTGCAGGCTGCCGGCTTCGAGGTTGTTCGCACCGCGGTGATGACCCATCGCGCGCGCTACACCTGCCCTGAATGCGGCGTGAAGCTGCTGGCCTGGCACCCGGACTATTACGCCGACTATGGCGAGATCTGGCACAGGCCCTGCGTGCCGCCCTCCGTGGTGGCGCCGAGCCGTCGCGGCAACTTGCGCCCCATGCAGTGCGAGATGGTGCCGGCGTAATGGGGGTCTCCATCCTGACCGGCGATGCGTCAGCTGCTGCGCACACTGCCCGATGGCATGGCCCAATGCTGCGTCACCAGCCCGCCCTATTTCGGCCTCCGCGACTATGGCGTGGCCGGGCAGATCGGCATGGAGGAGACGCCCGACGCCTTTGTCGCGCGGCTGGTCGAGGTATTCCGCGAGGTGCGGCGCGTGCTGCGCAACGATGGAACCCTCTGGCTGAACATCGGTGACACCTATGCGGGATCCTGGGGCGCGCAATCGAAGCGGCTCACCCCCCAGCAGCAGGGCTGGAAGAACGGCGTCGAGAACATGCCGAAGATGGCGCGGCGCATGGGCTCCGTCCGCGCTGCAGGGGTGAAACCGAAAGACCTCTTCGGGATCCCCTGGATGCTCGCCTTCGCCCTGCGCGCGGATGGCTGGTGGCTGCGCTCCGACATCATCTGGCATAAGCCCAACCCGATGCCCGAGAGCATCGTGGACCGACCCACCTCCGCGCACGAGCATGTCTTCCTGCTGACCAAGAGCAGCCGCTATTTCTACAACGCAGCAGCGCTGCGGGAGCCGGCCAGCGAGTCGACCAATGCGCGCCTGTCGCAGGATGCGCAGGCCCAGGTCGGCAGCATCCGCGCCAATGGCGGGGCCCGCGCTGAAAAGCCCATGAAGGCAGTCGGCCGGAAATTCGACCCCGGCGCCGGCAACAAGAACAACCCCAGCTTCGATGCCGCGATGGCCATCATGCCGTCCGAGCGCAACAGCCGGAACGTCTGGACCATCGCCTCCCACCCCTACTCAGGCGCGCACTTTGCCACCATGCCGCCGGCCCTGGCGGCTCGCTGCGTCAAAGGCGGCTCCCGCCCAGGCGGTATGGTGCTGGATCCATTCGGCGGCGCCGGCACCACGGGCCTCGCAGCCGATCGGCTCGGCCGCCGTGCCACACTGCTCGAGCTCAACCCCGAATACGCGGAACTGGCGCGTTCGCGCATCAACGCCGAGGCGACGCTCCTGGCCCCCGCCGGCAATCCCTCAACCCCCTTCGGCAATTCCTCAGTCAATTTCTCAAGGGCAGAACCGGCGTGAAACCCGCGGAAAACCGCAATCCTCAATATCCTCAATATTCTCACGCGGGGGTCATTATCCCGCGTGTGACGCGGTGTCGCGCGCAGACACAGGCACCCCCCTTTGAGGATATTGAGAATATTGAGAATATAAAAAAATATAGAAAAAACAAATACATACAGAATAGCTGGAATATTGTCTCTTTGAGCATTCTTGAGGAATTTATTTATTCCTTGAGAAATCTATTAATTCCCAAGCACGGATGCGGGAGGCTCGTGGCGCATCCGTGCCCATGCCCCAGCCCAGGCCAGGCTGCCGCACAGGGCGCGCCCCGGGCGGCTTTGCGTCCCGGCCGCGGCATCCCCACCAGAAACCCGCCAGGCAGGCACACAGCCCGCCCGCGGCCAAACCGGCACCAAGGAGAACACCATGCCCCGCAAAACCCGCCGCAAACTGCTGGCCACCAACAAACCCGCGCCGGACCCCATGCGCTTCCGCATTCAGCACGGCCCGATCACCGAGCCTCAGCGCATCGCAGATCCCGAAACCGGATGCCCCGTCGCAGTTCGGCGGGCGGTGGACACCCTGGGCATGATGCTGGCCAACGGCACGATCACCTGGGAGATGGCAGCAGCCGCGGAGCAATTCCGCATCTCCTTCCGCGCAGCCGCCCTTGACCCCCTCCGCGCAGCCAACCTCCTGCGCACAGCCCAAGGCTCCGGCGACACCACCACAGAGCGTTCGATCGCCGCACGCAACCGCATCGCAATGGCTATGGCAGCCCTCGGAGGCCCAGGCGCACCAGCCGGCTCCTGCGCCTGGCACGTGGTCGGATGCGAATCCTCCATCCGAGAGTGGGCGAGCAACCAGGGCTGGGGCGGCAGGATGGTCGGTCCACCGCAGGCCCAGGGCATCCTGGTCGCCGCGCTGGGGATGCTGGCCGCACACTACGGGCTGGTGAAGCCCTCCCGGATTGAGGCTTGACGGGTGAAATCCACAACAGCTACACAAAACGCATCCTGCTGCATTGCGTCGTGATTGCAACTTTCGCTTTTGCGATGCGGCCGGCCACTACCTTGCAAGCCCGGCCCGCTACCATGCATGCACCCTTCGCTCGCGCCACGGCTGCAGCGCAATCCAATTGCTGCCTCCGCGCGATCCAAGCAACATCATTACGCGTTGCATATTGCAAGGCCATGGTGCCTGACGGGCCTCGATGTATGCGGGGGGCAAAAGCGCGAAAGTTCGCTAGCGCCAGGCAGGAAAATAGGTGCGCGGTGCGCAATATTGAGACGTGATCTCAAAACCATGCCTGCGCACCTCGCCCAGGTGAGTGCGCAGGTGCGTGCGCAGGTCCGTGCGCATGGTGCGCAGTGGCTTCACCCGATCAGCGGATAACCTCATGACCTTGCCCTGGATGGCAGCGAAAATCCTGCTGCGGCCGGTGGCGGAGCTGCGCGCGCACCCCGGGAATGCCCGATTGCACGGCGCCGCGCAGCTGGAGCAGATCAAGGCCAGCATGCAGGCCTTCGGATTCACCAATCCCCTGCTGGTCGACGAAGCGGGCGTCCTGATCGCCGGCCATGGACGCCTCGAGGCCGCGACCGCCCTTGGCCTGGCCAAGGTGCCGGTGATCGTGCTGCAGCATCTCTCCACGTCGCAGAAGGAAGCGCTCCGCCTTGCGGATAATCGCATCGCAGAGAACGCCACATGGGACCAGGCGCTGCTGCGCGATGCGTTGGCCAGCCTCCGGACGGAGGAAATTGACCTCGAATCTCTAGGCTTTTCCTCGGATGAGCTCGCCGGCATTCTGGCGACGGCAGATCAAGCCGTCGCGGACTCCGGCGCCGAGGAGGCGGACGCCGGTCGGGGGGCCGGCGAGCCTGGCGCGGCGGAGCCGACCGGCGATCAAGCGGAGGATCCCGCGGACGCCGACCCGGAGCCGCCGCGCCGGGTGATCGTTCGCGCGCGCGACCTCTGGCAGCTGGGCGAGCATCGCCTGCTCTGCGGCGACAGCACCGACGCCGCCTCTGTGGCGCGCG
>CAYNBM010000001.1:0-342863 GCA_964395305.1 uncultured Rubritepida sp. | reverse complement strand
CGCTGTGCGGCTGGGGGGGCGGGCCGCTGCGCGGCTGGGGCGGTGGGGCGCTGCGCGGCGGCGGCGGCGGCGCGTGCCTTCGCGGCCTCCTCCGGCGGGCGGGGATAGCCGGTGCTGCCGCTCTTCTTGCGGCGCCCGGCATGCAGGTCGCTTTCCTGCCCCTTGGCCGGCTTGGTGCCGGTATAGGGTTTCTTGCCCTTTGGCGGCGGCCCCGGGCGCTTCACGCCTTTGCCGCGGCGGCTTTCGCGGGCGCCTTTCCGGCTGCGGGCTTCTTCGCCGCGGCTTTTTTGGCGGGGGCTTTCTTCGCGGGCGCCTTCTTCGCCGGGGCGGCGGCGGCGAATTCGGCCTCGGCCGCCGGTTTGGCCTTGGCCCTGGCGGGTTTTGCCTTCCCCTTGGCGCCCTTCATGGGCGGCAATTCCTTGCCCTTCTCGGCCAGCAGGGTCACCGCCTCGTCCAGCGTCACGGCCTCCATCTCGGTGCCGCGCGGCAGGTTGGCCACGCGCTTGCCATGCATCAGGAAGGGGCCGAAGCGGCCGCGGCGGACCTCGACCTTCTCGCCGTCCTTCGGGTGCAGGCCAACCACCAGCCCGCGCGGCTTGGCATCGGCCAGCATCGCCACCGCGCGGTTGAGGCCCAGGCTCAACACGTCATCATCCTTGTCCAGCGTCTTCGACAGCGCTCCCATGGTGATATAGGGGCCGAAGCGGCCGAGATGGGCCACGATCTCCTCGCCCTTGTCAGGATGCACGCCGACGATGCGCGGCATCGAGAGCAGGGCCAGCGCGCGCTCCAGCGTGATGCTTTCCGGGTCCATGCCGCGCAGCAGGCTGGCGCGGCGCGGCTTGGTCGGCTTGCCCTTCTCATCCACCCCGGGCTCGCCGAGCTGGACATAGATGCCATAGGGCCCGCGCCGCATGGTGATCTCTTTTCCCGAAGTCGGGTCCACGCCCAGGTTGCGCTGGCCATCGGCGAAATCGCCACCGCCGCCCTCGCCGCCGGCGCCGGGCACCGCCAGCGGGCGGGTGTAGCGGCATTCCGGATAATTCGAGCAGCCGATGAAGGCGCCGGTCTTGCCCAGCCGCAGCCCCAGCCTTCCGGCCGAGCAGGCCGGGCAGACCCTCGGGTCTTTCCCGTCATCGGCGGCGGGGAAGAAATGCGGACCCAGGTCATCATCCAGTCGGTCGATGACGTCGGAGATCTTCAGGTCCTTCGTCGCCTCGATGGCTTTCGAAAAATGCTCCCAGAACGCCCGCATCACGGCGCGCCATTCCGCCCGGCCGCCGGAAATGTCGTCCAGCTGTTCTTCAAGCCCCGAGGTGAAGCCCGGGTCGACATAACGCTCGAAGAAACTCACCAGGAAGGCGGTGACGAGGCGGCCGCGATCCTCGGGGATGAAGCGGCGCTTGTCGATCTTCACATATTCGCGGTCCTGCAGGACCTGGAGGATGCTCGCATAGGTCGAGGGCCGGCCGATCCCCAGCTCCTCCATGCGCTTGACCAGGCTCGCCTCGGAATAGCGCGGCGGCGGCTGGGTGAAGTGCTGGGTGGTGCCGACATCGCGGGTCTTCACCGCCTCACGCTCGCGCATCGGCGGCAGGGTGCGGTTGTCGTCCTCTTCGCCCCCGGGGGCGCTCGGCGCGCTGGCCACGCCGGCGCGGCGGTCGGCCTCGCTGTCGTCGGTATCCTCGCGGTAGAGCTTCAAAAAACCGTCGAAGGCGATGACGCTGCCATTGGCGCGCAGCTTCGTGCGCCCCGTGGGCTCCACCAGCTCGACCACGGTCTGGTCCAGCTCGGCGCTTTGCATCTGGCTGGCGACGGCGCGCTTCCAGATCAGTTCATAGAGCTTGAGCTGCGGGCCGGAGATGTATTGCGCCGCGTCCTGCGGGCGCAGGCCCACATCGGTGGGGCGCACCGCCTCATGCGCCTCCTGCGCGTTCTTGGCCTTGGTCGCGTATTCGCGCGCGGTGCCGGGCAGGTAGTCGGGGCCGAATTCGCTCTTCACATGGTCACGGATCGCGTTGATCGCGTCGCGCGACATCTGCACGCCATCGGTTCGCATATAGGTGATGAGGCCGACGGTCTCGCCGGCGATCTCCACACCCTCATAGAGCTGCTGCGCCAGGCGCATGGTGGCCTGCGCGCCCATGCCGAGCTTTCGCGATGCTTCCTGTTGCAGGGTGGAGGTGGTGAAGGGCGCGGGCGGATTTCTCCGGCTGCGCTTCTTCTCGACGGACCCCACCGAAAAACTGGCGGCCTCCACCGCGCGCTTCGCGGCCTCGGCCAGCGCCTCGGTGTTGAGGTCGAACTGGTCGAGTTTCCTGCCCTCGTGATGGGTCAGCCGGGCGGGGAAGGGGGCGCCGATCGCGGTGAGGAAACGCCCCTCCACCGTCCAGTATTCGCGCGCCCGGAACACCTCGATCTCGGCCTCGCGTTCGCAGATCAGCCGAAGCGCGACACTCTGCACCCGCCCGGCGGAGCGGCTGCCCGGCAGCTTTCGCCACAGCACGGGCGAGAGGGAGAAACCCACGAGGTAGTCCAGCGCGCGCCGGGCCAGATAGGCCTCGATCAGTGGCGTATCGAGCTCGCGCGGGTGCGCCACGGCGAATTGCACGGCCTTCTTGGTGATCTCGTTGAAGGTGATGCGGCTGACCGCCACGCCCTTCAGCGCGCCGGATCGGGCCAGCATGTCCTTCACATGCCAGGAAATCGCCTCGCCCTCGCGATCCGGGTCGGTGGCGAGGTAGAGGCGCTTGGCGCCGCGCAGCGCCGAGGCGATGGCGCGGACCTGCTTCTGGCCCCGCTCATCGGCCTCCCAATCCATCGCGAAATCCTCGTCCGGGCGGACGGAACCATCCTTGGCCGGCAGGTCGCGCACATGGCCGAAGCTGGCCAGCACGGTGAAACCATCGCCGAGATACTTGTTGATGGTCTTGGCCTTGGCGGGGCTTTCGACGACGAGGACGTCGGGCATCGGCATTCCAGATAGGGGCTCGGGTGGCCCCTTCAGAGGAGCGCCACCCGGTTGCCCGGCAAGGTTTGGACGCGCCCCTCCAGCTCGAGATCGAGCAGGATGGCGCGCAGGCTTTGGGCTGATAGCTGGCAGCGGCGGGCCAACTCGTCAACTGAGATCGGCGTGGGGCTAAGCAATTCAAGCACTTGAGCCAGGTCGGGACTGGCGTTTTCCGGCTGTTTCGCGGTCTCGGCCAGGTTTGGCGGCGCTTCGGCACGGGGGCGGAACAGCGGCACATCGGCCGGTGCCTGGGGTAAAAATTCCAGAACATCGGCTGCGTTCTCACAGAGATGCGCGCCCTGGCGCAGCAGATCATTGGACCCGCGGGAGCGTGGATCGGCCGGGCTTCCCGGCACCGCATAGAGCTCGCGCCCATATTCCAACGCCAGGCGCGCGGTGATCAGCGTGCCTGATTTCTCCATCGCCTCCACCACCACGACGCCCAGGGCGAGGCCCGCGATGATGCGGTTGCGGCGGGGGAAATGCCTGGCCTGCGGGGAGGTGCCCAGCGGTGCTTCGGTGACCAGCAGCCCGCCCTGGTCGGCGATGCGGGCCTGCAGCAGGGCGTTCTCCGGCGGATAGGCGACATCGATCCCCCCGGCGATGGCGGCGATGGTTCTCCCCTTGGCGTTCAGCGCGCCCTGATGGGCAGCGGCGTCGATGCCGCGCGCCAGGCCGGAAATCACCGCGATGCCCTTTCCCGCCAACTCGTCAGAAATATCCTCGGCCACGCGGCGGCCGGCGGCGGAGGAATTGCGCGCCCCCACGATCGCCACCGCCCGCGGTGCCAGCGCCGCGGGGTCGCCGAGCGCGATGAGCACCGGCGGCGCATCGGGCAGCAGCGCCATCAGCGGCGGGTAGTCGGGCTCGCCGAGAAAGAGGAAGCGGCCGCCGATCTCGGCGGTGGCGGCCATTTCGCGGGCGCAATCCGCCTCGGGCGCGGGCCTGAAGCGTTCGGGGTTGCGCGACAGCGCCGCGATGGTGGCCCGGGCCGAACCGAAACGTTCGAGCAGCCGGCGATGGTTGGTGGGGCCTACCCCCTCGCTGCGCGCCAGCCGAAGCCGTGCCAGCGCCTCGCTCATTTGCCCTCGCCGATGCGCGGTTCGGTGCCTTTCACCAGGCGCTCGATATTGGCCTGGTGGCGCCAAGCCACGAAGGCGGCGATGGTCAGGATGCCGATCCCCACCGGCCCGGGCGCCACCGCCAGCGAGGCGATGACCGCGGCCCCCATCGCGCTGAGCGAGGCCAGCGACGAGATTTTTCGGAGTTTCGCCATCACCAGCCAAACGGCACCGGCGAGAAGGAAGATCGGCCAGGCCAGCACCAGGAAGACGCCGAAGGCTGTGGCCACCCCCTTGCCGCCGCGAAAGTTCAGCCAGGGCGGCAGGCAATGGCCGATCACCGCCGCCACGCCGGCGACGATGTCGGGCCCCGGGCCCATCAGCGCATGCGCGGCCCAGACCGCGACGCCGCCCTTCAGCGCATCGAGCAGCAGCGTGGCCGCGGCCAGCGCCTTGTTGCCGGTGCGCAGCACATTGGTGGCGCCGATGCTGCCCGAGCCGATTTGCCGCACATCCCCCAGCCCCGCCGCGCGGGTGAGGATCAGGCCGAAGGGGATGGAGCCGAGCAGCAAGCCCAGGATCGCCGCCAGTATGGCTTCGAGGATCATGCGGAAAACACCTTGCGGCCGGATTTGAAGGTGGCGGTGACACGGCCCTCCAGGGCGCGGCCATCGAAGGGCGAGTTCTGCGCCTTGCCGGGAAGCTGGCCGTCCTTGACCTGCCAGGCGCGGTCGAGGTCGAACAGCATGAGGTCGGCAGGCTGGCCGACCGCCAGGCGCCCGGCCGCGATGCCCAACAGCGCCGCCGGGCGGGAGGTCAGCAGGGCGAGGGCTGCGATCAGCGACAGGTCTCCTGCATGCACCCGGGCCAGCGTCACCGCCAGCAGGGTGGCCAGCCCCGCACCGCCGGCCTCGGCCTGGACGAAGGGCAGGCGCTTGTCATCGGCGTCGCGCGGCTGGTGGTCGGAGACGACGGCGTCGATCGTGCCATCGGCGAGGCCGGCCACGACGGCGCGGCGCTCCTCCTCCGGCCGAAGCGGCGGGCTGAGCTTGGCGTAGCTGCGATAGCCGGTGATGGCGTTTTCATTGAGGTCGAAATAGGGGGGGGCGGTGTCGCAGGTCACCGTCAGCCCATCATGCTTCGCGCGGCGGATCAGATTGATCGCCTCGGCCGTCGAGACACGGGAGAAATGCACATGGCCGCCGGTGAGGCGGGCCAGCGCGATGTCGCGGGCGACCATCATCGCCTCCGCCGCCATGGGGATGCCGGGCAGGCCGAGGCGGGTGGCCAACTCACCCTCGGTGGCGGCACCTTGGGCGAGGGTCGGCTCCTCGGGATGCTGCACGATGAATGTGCCGAAGGCGCGGGCGTAGCTAAGTGCGAGGCGCATGGTGCGGGCGGAGGCGATGGCATGGGCGCCGTCGGTAAATGCCACCGCGCCGGCTTCCCTGAGCAGGCCGAATTCCGAGAGTTCGAGCCCCTTGAGGCCACGCGTGGCGGCGGCATAAGGCAGGATGGTGAGGCTGCCCGTAGCCTCGCCGCGGCGGGCGATGAATTCGACCAGGGCGGGGTCGTCCAGCACCGGCTGGGTATCGGGCAGGGCGCAGATGGTGGTGATGCCGCCGGCGGCGGCGGCCAGGGCGGCGGAGGCGATGGTCTCGCGGTGTTCGGCGCCGGGCTCGCCCAGGGCTGCGCGCATGTCGATCAGGCCGGGGGCGAGGATGCGGCCGCCGGCATCGAGTTTCTCCGCGCCATCGGCAGGGGCGCCGTTCAGCGAGGCGATCCGGCCGTTCTCGATCAGCACAGCGCCCGGGGCGTCGAGCCCCGTGGCGGGGTCGATCAGGCGGGCATTGTGGATCAGCAGCGGCGCGGTCGTCATGCTTGCGATGGTGTCATGGCGGCGGCATATTGACCAGATCATTGACCAGAAAGGAGGGGCGATGAAGACCGTGTCGGTGTATCAGGCGAAGGCGCATCTGTCCTCCCTCCTCAATGAGGTGGAGGCTGGCGAGGAGATCGTGGTGACGCGGCATGGCCGGCCCGTGGCACGTATCCAGGGCGTGGGGGCACCGCGGCGGCCGCGCGAGGCCGGCGCGTGGCGTTCCAGCGGCGCCTGGGAAGGCTTTGTCTATGATCATGCCATCTTCGCGCCGCTGACCGAGGCGGAGCTGGAAGCCGAGGGCTGGAACGGGTGAGCGTCTTCGCCGATGCCTGCGCGCTGATCGTGTTTTTCGGTCAGGGCGGCGCGGGCATGTCGGCCAAGGGCATGGCGCTGATGCGCGAGGGCGAGGTGATGGTCTCGGCCATCACGGTGTGGGAGATCACCCGCAAGCAGCGAATGGGCAGGCTGCCGATGCTGCCAGCCGCCTGGGCCGAGGATTTTTCCGGCAGCCTGATGGCAGAGGGGTTTCGTCTCATGCCGCTCACCGCCGAGGCGGCGGAGGCAGCGACCATGCTGCCGGCCCATCATGCCGACCCGATGGACCGGATGTTGATCGCTGCGGCGCTGGCCGAGGGCGCGGGGGTGGTCACGCTGGACCGTGTCTTCGCGCGATATGGGGTGGAGGTGGTCTGGTAAGCGGCCGGGAATTTTTCCATGAAGACCCTGGCAAAGCCGGCCTGTTCCTCGCGATGCGTCTCGGCAAAGCCCAGCCGGGTGTAGAGGGAAATGTTCTCGACCATCTTCTCATTGGTGTGGAGCCAGAGGCGAGTGTGGCCGCGGGCCAGGGTTTGCGCCTCGGCGAAGGCGATCAGGGCGCGGCCGATGCCGGTTCCGCGGGCGGCTTCGGTCACGGCGATGTTGTCGAGCAGCAGGCCCTCCGGCGTGTCCTCCAGCACCAGCACGGCGGTGTCGGGGATGAGCCAGGCCTGCTGGGCGGCGATGCGGGCCGCGTAGTCATCGGTCATCGGCGCGGGTTCGCGGCCCAGGCGCGGGACGTAATGGGCGTAGGCCGCGCGGACCAGGGCGCGCAGGGTTTCGGCCTCGCCGGGCTGGGCCAGGCGCAGGGGGGCGGGTGTCGTCACGCGTTGCGCCGCAGGCCTCGGGCCAGCACGTCCAGCACCGCCATGCGCAGCGCCACACCCATCTCCACCTGCTCGCCGATCACCGAGCGCGTGGGGTGGTCGGCGATGGCGCTGTCGATCTCGATGCCGCGATTCATCGGCCCGGGATGCATCACGATGGAATCGGGCTTGGCGAAGGCCAACTTCTCGGCATCGAGGCCGTAGAAGCGAAAGAATTCGCGGGCGGAGGGCACCAGGCCGCCGGACATGCGTTCGCGTTGCAGCCGCAGCATCATCACCACATCGGCGCCTTCAAGGCCCTTGCGCATGTCGTGGAAGACGGTGACGCCGAGCCGCCCGACCTCGGCCGGCAGGAGGGTTGGGGGTGCCACCAGCCGCACCTCGGCCCCCATGGCGCCGAGCAGGTGGATGTTGGAGCGGGCGACGCGGGAATGCGCGATATCGCCGCAGATCGCCACCACAAGGTTGCGCAGATCGCCCTTGTGGCGGCGGATGGTCAGCGCGTCGAGCAGCGCCTGGGTGGGGTGTTCATGCGTGCCGTCGCCGGCGTTGATGACGGCGGCGGTGACCTTCTGGGCGAGCAGCGCGGGCGCGCCGGACTGGCCGTGGCGGACCACCAGCAGGTCGGTGTTCATGGCGTTCAGCGTGCTGGCGGTGTCGAGCAGCGTCTCGCCCTTGTTCACACTGGAATTGGAGACCGACATGTTGATGACGTCGGCGCCCAGGCGTTTGCCGGCGATCTCGAAGGAGGTGCGGGTGCGGGTGCTGTCCTCGAAGAACAGGTTGATCAGGGTGCGGCCGCGCAGGAGGTCGCGCTGGGTTTTGCCCTGGCGGTTGAGCAGCGCGTAGGATTCGGCGAGGTCGAGCAGGGCCGCGATATGCGGGGCTTCCAGGCCTTCGATGGCGAGGAGGTGGCCGGTGGGGAGGATGGGGTAGGTGAACGACATTTTTGTCAGCCTAGCGCGGCGGGCGGGCGGCTAAAAGATGCGGCGGAGATCGCGGGCGGTGTGCAGGATGCGTTCTATGCGGACCAGGCCATCCAGGGGGCGGTAGAGGATCATGTAGCGGTGACGGATGGCCATGCGCAGACCGAGGGTGATGTCGTCCCTGGCCGGGAAGGCGAGGGGTTGCTCGCCGATAAGCCGCGCCTTGGCCCTGATTTCGAGAATGAAGGTCACGGCGCGCCCAGGATTTTGCTGCGTGATGTAATCGCCGATCTGCTCGAGATCGGTCTCGGCGGGAGGAGAAAACGCGACGCCGGAGGTGGTCACATCGCCCGGTACCTGGCGAGGAGACGATCGAAAACCTGTTCGGCGGGGATGCCGGGGCCACTGTCCATGCCTTCCTGGACGAGCCGCCGAACCTCGCCAGTGTCCCATCCCTCCAGCGCCCGCTGCGCCTGCCAGGCTTCAAGAGCCGCCGCCACGATTTCGCTGACGCTGCCGAACTCGCCGCCCGCCACCGCCGCATGAAGGTCGGCGGCCATCTCGGGCGCCAATTCAACCATGAGCGATTCAGATCTGGACATGGCGGAAAGATAGGATGGTGAAATGGGCGGAACAAGCATGATCGACGGGATATCAGCCGATAGGCACCGACCGCGGCAGCGGCGAGCCGGTGGCGTCAAGCACCCAGGCGGGGCTGGGCCGCGCCGGGCTCTCCAGACATCACATATCGGCGATGCGGTGCCGCGGCTCCGAGACAGCTGCGTCCCGCATGATGGGCATGTCGCGGCCGGCGCTCCGCGCCATCAGCCCTTCACGGTCCGCGCCCAGCCCGATGCAAATCCGCCCTACCGCCGTCGCCAACGGGATGCCACGCAGCGCGCTGAAAGCTCCTTCGCACAGCATCCATTCGCGGCACGGCATCAAGGCTGGTCTCCCGTCGTCGCATCCAACGCCGCCTGCAGCGTATAGGCCGCCGCCGCCGCATCCACCGCCGCCGCCCGCTTCGCCCGCGTCACATCGGCTGCGATCATCGCCCGGTTTACAGCGGCCGAGGACAGCCGCTCATCCCACAGCGCCACCGCCAACCCTGTGGCCTGGCCCATCGCCATGGCCCAATCCTTCGCCGCCTGCGCCGCCGGGCCGAAGCTGCCATCCATCCCCAGCGGCAGCCCCACCAGCAGCCCGCCAACCCCCTCCTTCGCCGCGATCCGCGCCACCTCCGCCGCATTGCCCGCGAGTTTTCCGCGCGCGATCGAGCCATAGGGCGAGGCCAGCATCAGCGACACGTCCGACAGCGCCAGCCCCACCGTCTTGCTGCCGGGGTCGAGCCCCAGGATCCGCGCGTCGCGCTCCAGGCTTGCACGCAGTTGCGCCATGGTGAACAAGGCCATGCTTGAGCTTATGCCCCGAGGACACCGCATTGTCATGAGCGTGGATATCGCCACCATCAAACGCGTCGCCACCCTAAGCCGCATCCATGTCGAGGCGGCGGCGCTGCCGGGCCTGGCGCAGGAAATCAACGGCATCCTGGGCTGGATCGAGCAGCTTTCCGAAGTCGACACCACTGGGGTGGAGCCCATGGCCGGCGGCGGCGCCACGGCCCTGCGCTGGCGCGAGGACCGTGTGTCGGATGGCGGCCAGGCGGATGCCATTCTGGCCAATGCGCCGGACCGCGAGGGCGAATATTTCGGCGTGCCCAAGGTGGTCGAATAATGCGCCCGACCGATCTTTCCCTGGCGCAGGCCCGGGTCGCGCTGGACGCCCGGCAGATTTCGGCGCGCGAGCTGACCCAGGCCTATCTCGATGCCATCGCCGCGCTGAACCCCCGCCTCAACGCCTATATCACGGTGACGGGCGAGGCCGCGCTGGCCGCCGCCGATGCCTCCGATGCGAAGCTGGCCGCGCGTCAGGGAGGGCCGCTGGAGGGCATTCCGCTCGGCATCAAGGACCTCTTCTGCACCGCAGGGACCCGCACCACGGCCGGCAGCCGGATTCTCGGCGATTTCACGCCGCCCTATGAGAGCACCATCACGAAGCAATTGTTGCGCGACGGCGCGGTGTTCCTGGGCAAGCTGAACCTGGATGAATTCGCCATGGGTTCGTCCAACGCCACCTCCGCCTTCGGGCCGGTGGAAAACCCCTGGTCGCGCGCCAATGACCCGGACAAGCGGCTCGTGCCCGGCGGGTCGAGCGGCGGTTCGGCGGCGGCGGTGGCGGCGAGGATCGCGCTGGGGGCGACGGCGACGGACACCGGCGGCTCCATCCGCCAGCCCGCGGCGTTTTGCGGCGTGGCCGGCATCAAGCCGACCTATGGGCGGTGCTCGCGCTTTGGCATCGTGGCCTTTGCGTCGTCGCTGGACCAGGCCGGGCCGATCGCGCGCGATGTTATGGATTGCGCCGTGCTGCTGCGCTCCATGTCGGGCTTCGACCCGCAGGACAGCACCAGCGTCGACATGGCCGTGCCCGATTTCGCCGCCGCCGTGGGGCGGGGCGTAAAGGGCATGCGCATCGGCATCCCCCGCGAATACCGCATGGACGGCATGGCCCCCGAGATCGAGGCGCTGTGGCAGCAGGGTATTTCCTGGCTGCGCGATGCGGGGGCGGTGATCGTCGACGTCTCCCTGCCGCACACGAAATACGCGCTGCCGACCTATTACATCGTGGCGCCGGCGGAGGCGTCGTCGAACCTCGCACGCTATGACGGCGTGCGGTTTGGCGCGCGGGTGGCCGGCGGCGACCTGACGGAGCTCTACGAGCGCAGCCGGGCCGCCGGCTTCGGCGCGGAGGTGAAGCGGCGCATCATGATCGGCACCTATGTGCTGAGTGCCGGCTACTACGACGCCTATTACCTCAAGGCGCAGCAGGTCCGCGCGCTGATCAAACGCGACTTCGACCTGGCCTGGGAGACATGCGACGCGCTGCTGACGCCGGCCACGCCCTCCGCCGCCTTCGGGCTGGATGAGAAGCAGGACGACCCTGTGGCGATGTATCTGAACGATGTCTTCACGGTGACGGCGAATTTGGCGGGGCTGCCGGGTATGGCCGTGCCGGCGGGGCTGGATGGGCAGGGGCTGCCGCTGGGGTTGCAGATCGTGGGGCGGCCGTTTGATGAGGAAGGGGTTTTCGCGGTGGCCGGCGCTGTGGAGCGCGCGGCCGGCTTCACCGCGCGACCGGGAGTGATCGCATGACCTACGTGATCGGAGACTGGGAACTCGTCATCGGCCTGGAAGTCCATGCCCAGGTGACGTCGGAGTCAAAACTGTTCTCTGGCGCTGCGACCGCCTTCGGCGCCTCGCCCAACAGCCAGGTCAGCTTTATCGATGCCGGCTTCCCCGGCATGCTGCCCTCCATCAACGCCGAATGCGTGGCCCAGGCCGTGCGCACCGGCCTCGGCCTCAACGCCCAGATCAACCTCTGGTCGCGCTTCGACCGGAAGAATTATTTCTACGCCGACCTGCCGCAGGGCTATCAGATCAGCCAGTTCGCCCATCCCATCGTCGGCACCGGCGAGATCGAGATCACGCTGGAGGATGGGGCGAAGAAAACCATCGGCATCACCCGGCTGCATCTCGAGCAGGATGCGGGCAAGTCGCTGCACGACCAGCACCCCAGCAAATCCTTCATCGACCTCAACCGCTCCGGCGTCGCGCTGATGGAAATCGTCTCCGAGCCTGATATGCGCAGCCCGGAGGAAGCCGGCGCCTATGTCACCAAGCTGCGGCAAATCTTGCGTTATTTGGGCACCTGCGACGGCAATATGGACGAGGGCTCCATGCGCGCCGATGTCAACGTCTCCGTCCGCAAGCCCGGCGAAGCCTTCCGCACCCGCTGCGAGATCAAGAACGTCAACTCGGTCAAATTCGTCATGCAGGCCGTCGAGGTCGAGGCGCGGCGACAGATAGAAGTCTGGGAGTCGGGTGCGGAGGTGCATCAGGAAACCCGCCTCTTCGACACCGCCCGCGGCGTCACCCGCTCCATGCGCTCGAAGGAGGATGCGCATGACTACCGCTATTTTCCGGACCCCGACCTGCCGCCGCTGGTGCTCGACGCGGCCTGGGTCGAGCAATTGCGGGAAAAGCTGCCGGAATTGCCCGATGCGCGCCGCGCCCGCTACGTCGCCATGGGCCTCACGCCCTATGACGCGCATGTGCTGACCCTGGACCGCGAGACGGCGGTGTTCTTCGAGACCATGGCACGCGGCCGCGACGCCAAGCTGGCGGCGAATTGGCTGACCGGCGATTATTTCGCGGCGCTTAACCGCCTCAGGCGCGAGATTTCCGACCCGCCGGTCAGCGCCGAAGATATGGGCGAGTTGCTCGACCTGATCGCCGACAAGACGATTTCCGGCACCATCGCCAAGCAGGTCTTCGAGCACATGTTGGGCGGCGAGGGCGCACCGGGCGCCATCGTCGAGACCCGCGGCCTGAAGCAGGTCACCGATACCGGCGCGATCGAGGCTGCGATCCGCGCGGTGATGGAGGCCAATGCCGACAAGCTGGCGGAATACCGATCGGGCAAGGAGAAGCTGTTCGGCTTCTTCGTCGGCCAGACCATGAAAGCGATGGCCGGGAAGGGCAATCCGGCGGCGGTGAATGAGTTGTTGAAGAGCATGCTGGCGGGCTGATCCCGCGTAGGCACTTCGGTGCCGGCGCGGCCGGTGCATCGCGTTGCCACCGGCCAGCCGAGACGCCTTGGGCAGCCAGCGCCGCGGCCCTGGCCTGGCCGAACCCCGCCGGGGCGCCCTTGTCTGGTTCAGCCGCCGATCCGCGCGAGCAAGGCGGCCAATGTCGCGGCATCCCCGCCCAGCTTCTCCTCCAGCCCCTGACGCAGCGCGGCGGAATAGACCGGCCACATCAGCCGCAGCCGTGCCTGCCCCTCCTGCGTGATGCGCAGCACCTGGCCGCGGCCATCGCTGGGATGGGCGAGGCGTTCCAGATACCCCGCCGCCGCGACCCGCTCGGCCAGGCGCGAGACGTTTGGTTGGGCCAGCAGCAGCCGCGATTCCAATTCCAGCGGCCGCAGCCCGGCGGGGCCGGCGCCGCGCAGTTCCAGCAGCAAGTCATACCAGGCGAGCGGCGGGTGGCCGGCCGCCTTGAGGCGCGCCTCGATCGCACCAAGCAGCCGCCGCTGGGCGCGCATGAGGTTGATCCAGGCCTGCTGCGTCTCGGCGGAGACTTCGTCCATGTCACCAACATAGAGAAAGATACATTTGTATCAAGCTTGATTCGGGCGGACCTCCAACCAGATACAGTTGCATTGACCTTGGAGAACCCCCATGCAGCTCGTCTCCTTCGACCTCTGCCCCTATGCCCAGCGCATCGCGATCATCCTGGCCGAGAAGCGCGTGGCCCATGAACGCGTGGATATCGACCTGGCGGACAAGCCGGAATGGTTCCGCGCCATCTCGCCGCTGGGCAAGGTGCCGCTGCTGCGGGTGGGGGACGCGGTGCTGTTCGAAAGTGCGGTGATCACCGAGTATCTCGAGGAGACGCAAGCCCGGCCGCTGCACCCCGCCGATCCGCTGGCCCGTGCCCGGCATCGCGCCTGGGTGGAATTCGGCAGCGCCATCCTGGCCGAGATCTACGCCATCGAGACCCAGAAGGACCCCGCCATCTTCGACGCCAAGCGCGACGCGCTGCGGCAGAAATTCGCCCGGGTCGAGGCGGCGCTTGGCGAGGGCCCATGGTTCTCGGGCGCGGAGTTCAGCGTGGTCGACGCCACCTTCGCCACCATCTTCCGCTATTTCGATGTGTTCGAGGGGATCACCGATTTGGGCATTCTGGACGGCTTACCGAAGCTTGCCGCCTGGCGCGCGGCTCTGGCGGCGCGGCCCTCGGTGCGGGGCGCGGTCGTGGTGGATTACCACGACCGGCTGCGGGATTTTCTCACCCGCGCGAATGGCGAATTGCTGCGCCGTGCGGCGTAGCGCCACCGCGCAAGCGGATGGAGGATGACGCCCCGATGCGGACGCTCAGCCCCGCCGCTTGTCCATCACGATGCCATCGGCCTGCAGCGCCTCGATCTCCTCGGCCGAGAAGCCGTTGGCCGCCAGCACCGCGGCGGTGTCCTGGCCGAATTTCGGCGGCACGCTGCGCGTGCCGCCCGGCGTGCGGGACATTTTTATCGGCGTGCCGAGGGCGCGGAAATCACCCAGTTCGGTGACCATTTCCCGGTGTGCCGTGTGCTCGGCCGCCAGGGCCTGGTCGACATGCGTCACCGGCCCGGCAGGCAAGCCGGCCGCCAGCATGCGCGGGCAGAGCTCGAAACCATCCTCGGTCGCGAAGCGGTCATCGAGCAGTTTCGTCAGCACCTCGCGGTTGATCACCCGCGCGCCATTGGTCGCGAAGAGCGGGTCCTTCGCGACCTCGGGCATGCCCAAAAACTCGCACAGCTTCCGGAACGCGACGTCATTGCCGACACCCATGAAGATGTCGCAGGTCTTCGTCTTGAAGGTGGAATAGGGCGCGAGATTGGGGTGCGGGTTGCCCGTGGCGACCGGCCGCTTGCCGTTCAGCAGGTGGTTGGCGGCATGCGGGTGCAGCAGCGCCATGCCGCAATCATGCAGGGTCATGTCGAGATACTGGCCAAGGCCCGAGCCATGCCGCTCATTCACCGCCATCAGGATGGCGATGGCGGAGTAGAGCCCGGTGCCCAGATCGACGATGGGCGTGCCCATGCGGGTCGGGCCGGAGGTGGCGGTGCCGTTGATGCTCATCAGCCCCACCACCGCCTGGACGATGGCGTCGTAGCCCGGCGCCCCCCCCAGCGGCCCCGTCGCGCCGAAGCCCGAGACCCGGCAATGGATCAGCCGTGGAAATTTCTTGGAGAGCACCTCCTCGTAGCCCAGGCCCCATTTCTCCATGGAGCCGGGCTTGAAGTTCTCGATGAGGATATCGGCGCTTTCCAGCAGCCGCAGCAGCACGGCGCGGCCGGCGGGCTTCGCCAGGTCCAGGCCCACGCTCTGCTTGTTGCGGTTCACACCGATGAAATAGCTGGCATCCCCATCGAGGAAGGGAGGGCCCCAGTCGCGCACCTCATCGCCCTGCGGCGGCTCGAGCTTGATGATCTCGGCGCCGTGATCGCCCAGGATCATGGTGCAATAGGGGCCGCCGAGGACCCGGGTGAGGTCGATGACCTTCAGCCCGGCCAGCGCGCCCGGCGAGCGGGCGAGGCCACGCCCCGTCGCCGCGTCTTTCACCGGCATGTCCATCGCTTTCAGCTCCCGCTCGATACCCTTCGAGAATGCCCCAGCGGCCGGGATTTGTCGAACCTTCGTGACCACGCATGTGTGACTTGCAGGTCATAATTCCTCGAGCCTAGCCTTCCTCCAACTGCCCCGGTCCAGGGTCCGCAAGAGGCCCGGGCCGGGAATCGCTGCAACCCGGAGGAACATCATGCAACGCCGCCTCTTCGCCACCGCGGGCCTCGCCGCGGCGGCCCTGCCCGCCCTTGCCCGTGCCGAGACCTACCAGGCCGCGGGCGACCCGCCGCTGAACCTCACCTATCGCCAGGTCGCGGTGGCCGAGGGGCTGGAGCATCCCTGGTCCATCGCCTGGCTGCCCGATGGCACCGCGCTGGTGACCGAGCGGCCGGGGCGGCTGCGGCTGCTGCGCGGCAATCGCGTGGAGCCCACGCCCGTCACCGGCACGCCGCCGGTGCTGGTGGCGCCGGAGCGCGGGCTGGTCTTCCAGTCCGGCCTCTTCGAGGTCTCGCCGCACCCGAACTTCGCGCAGAACCGCCTGATTTACATGAGTTACGCCCATGGCACGGCGCAGGACAACCGGCTGCGCCTGGCGCGTGCCACCTTGGACGGCAATGCGCTGACCAATTTGCAGGTCATCTTCGAGGTCAGCCAGGGCAAGCCGGAATTCCAGCATTACGGCGGGAAAATCCTCTGGCTGCCCGATGGCACGCTGCTGCTCAGCGTGGGCGACAGCGGCAACCCGCCGGTGTCCATCGATGGCCGGCTGGGGCGGCTGAACGCGCAGGATCTGGGCAGCCATATCGGCAAGATCCTGCGCCTGCGCGACGATGGGACGGCGCCGCCGGACAATCCCTTCATTGGCCGCGCTGGGGCGAAGCCCGAAATCTTCACCTATGGCCATCGCCATGTGCAGGGCCTGGCGCGCCACCCCGATGGCCGGATCTTCGCCACCGAACATGGGCCGCTCGGCGGCGATGAGCTGAACCTGATCGTGGCCGGCAACAATTACGGCTGGCCGCAGGTGGGCTGGGGCCGCGATTATGCCGGCGGCACCCCGGTGGGCACCGGCCAGCGGTCCGGTGCGGGTTTCGTCGACCCCGTGCTGGTCTGGTATCCCTCGGTGATCGGGGCGTCGGGGCTGATGGTCTATAGCGGCGATCGCTTCCCGGCCTGGCGCGGCTCGATCTTCGCCGGTGGGCTGGCCACGCAGGATGTCCGCCGCACCGTGCTCGGCGCCAATGGCCAGGTCACGCTGCATGAGAGCCTGCGCATCGGCCAGCGCGTGCGCGATGTGCGACAGGGGCCGGATGGGCTGCTCTATGTCCTGACCGACGAAATCCATGGCCGTGTCTTCCGGCTGGAGCCGGCGGTGGCGTAGTTCTCTCTGAGGGGGCGGGGTGGCCCGCCCCCTTAGGCCGCCTGGGCGCGGCCCCAGACCCGCGTGCAGAATTCGGGATAGGTCTCAACCATCTCGTCGCAGATCGGGCCGCGCAGCAGGGCGAGTTCGGCGTCACTGGGCGGCTCGGTTTCCCGCACATCAGCGGAAAAATCGAAATCGAAGCCGGTGGCGGCGCGCACGCCCTCCACCGTCTCGCCGGGATGCAGGCTGTCCAAGGTGAAGCGGGCCGCCGCAGGGTCGAAGCGAAAAACACATTTGCCGGTGACCAGCGCCTGGGCATGGCCACGCCGGAAGACGCCGGGCGCAGAGACCCCGGGGGCGGAGATATTGGCCACCCGCTCCACCAGCACGCGGGGCGAATGCTCCTCCCGGAACAGGATGGTCCGGTGCGTCATGAAATACATGAAGGCGCTGCCGAAACTGCCGGGGAAGCGCACTTCCGTGCCCGGCCAGCCGCCGGTGCCGACGAGGTTGAGATTGGCCTGCCCATCAATCTGCCCGCCGCCGAGGAAGAACAGGTCGATCCTCCCCTGTCCGGTAAGGTCGAAGAGCTCGCGCGTGCCTTCCGTAAATGGGTTTCCGCTGCGCTTGTGCAGCAGCGAGAGCCGCACGGGATGGCCCTGCTTGGCCACCAGCCAGCAGGCGGCGGCGGGGATGGGCGAGGCGGCGCCGACGGCGATGTGGCGCGCGGGATGCGCCGTGGGGTCGAGGATGAGCCGCGCCAGGGTGGCGGCGAGCAATTCTTCGGGCGCGAAGCTCATGCGGCTGCGGCCTGGGCAAAGACCTCGCGCGCGACCCATTCGGCAAACCCGGCCTCGGTCTTCGCCATGCGCGCGTAATCCGCGACGTAGGCGGCATCAAAACCATATTCATCCAGCAGCGCGACCGGCTGCGCGCCGCGCTCGGCGATGGCGATGGCGGAGATGTAGGTGGCGTTGATGGTGCCGGAGGCGAGGCGTTCGTCTTCGAGGAAATTGCCCTCCACCACACGCTCCACCGTCACCAACGCGCGTTGCGACGCATGCGCCAGCGTCGCGCATTCCCGCCGGCGCCCGAGCCAGACATTGCCAAAGCTGTCGGCCATCGCGGCATGGAACACCGCCACATCGGGCGATAGGGCAGGCAGCAACACGATCACATCGCCCGGAGGGCCAAAGGGGTTTTGTTGCACGATCCAATCCGGCCGGTTGGCCAGGATGTCCGAGCCGATGAGGCCGCGCAGCGGCATGAAGGGCACGCCTTTCTCCGCCGCCTGCAGCATGGTGTGGATGGCGGGGCAGGTGGCATCGCGCACCGTGATGCGCCCGGCCTTTAGGGCCGCGGTGAAACGCGGCGCGAAGCCGGCCTCGCCCAGCGACACCGCCGAGGTCTGCACCTCCGCCACGCAGCCCGCGCCTATCAGGATATCGGTCGCAAAACCGCTGACCGGCACGCCAAGCAGCCGCAAATTCTTTGCACCCCGGCGGATCAGCGCGCGGGCCAGCGCCACGGAGGGCAGCGAATTGTCCGGCGGCAGGGCGAGCAGCGCCCCATCGGGCACGCTTTCGGCCATGGCTTCGATGCTGATGGGTGTCATCGCGCGTCTCCTGTTGTCGTCATGATTACGCGCGCGGGCCAGGTGTGGCAAACTCTCGCGATGCACCTCCAAGGCCGCCGCGTCACGCTCCGCCCCCTTTGCGCCGAGGACGCGGCCGCGGTCTTCGCGATGAATGGCGACCCCGATGTCATGGCGCATTTCCCGGCCATGATGAGCCGGGAAGAGAGCGATGCCTGGTTGGGGCGCCTCATGGAGCATCAGGCCGAGCACGGGTTTTCCTTTGGCGCGGTGGATCTGGCCGGCGCGCGCTGCATCGGCGTGGTCGGGCTGCTGCAGATTCCCTGGCAGGCCCGTTTCACGCCGGCGGTGGAGATCGGCTGGCGGATCGCCACCGCCCATCAGGGCCAGGGCTATGCGCGGGAAGCGGCTGAGCTGGCCTTGGCGCATGGCTTCGGCGTGCTGGGCCTGGCCGAGATCGTGGCCTTCACGGCGCCCGTCAACCGCCCGTCATGGCGGCTGATGCAGCGCCTGGGGATGTGGGCGGATGGCGAGTTTGGCCACCCCCGCATCGCGCCGGAGCATCCGCTGCACCGTAATCTGCTCTACCGCATCAGCCCAGCATCTTGACCAGCAGCTCGGCCGTGCGGCCATTTGCGATGGTGGCCGCCCGGGCGTCATAGCTGTGCCCGCCGACGCGGGCGAAGGCGTGATCCACGCCGGGATAGATCTCCACCCGCGCCAGCCGGGTATCGGCCAGCCCATCCTCGATCGCTTTTTGCGCCGCGGGCGGCACGAATTTATCGGCCTCGGCGATGTGCAGCATGGTCGGCGCGGTGATTTTTCCGGCATCGCCCACCAGGCCCTCCAGCCCCACGCCATAGTAAGAAATATGGCAGTCGGCATCCGAATCGAGCGCCATCATGAAGGCCAGCCTTCCGCCGAGGCAGAAACCCATCGTCCCCACCCGCCCATTGCAGCCCGGCAGGGCGCGGGCGGCGGCCATGGTGGCCTTCAGGTCGGCGATGGCCAGCCCCTGATCCATCCCGTTCATCAGCGCGAAGGCGCGCTGCCATTGCTCCTGCCCGGCATCGGGGTCGAGCTGCACGCCCGGCGCCTGCCGCCAGAACAGGTCGGGGCTGATCGCCCAGAAACCCATGCTCGCCACCCAGTCGCTGAGTGCGCGCATCGTCGCGTTCACGCCAAAAATTTCCTGGATCATGATCACCGCGCCGGCGGGCTGTTTCGCGGGCGCGGCCAGATAGGCGGAAAAGCTGCCCTGGCCGTCGCTGGACGCTATGCTGATCTCGTTCATCGCTTGCTCCTTGTGCTGGGGACGTCTTGCCGGCATGTAACGCCTGATGCTCCGCCGCGCCATGCTCGCCGCCATGACAAGCCTGCCCGGCCTCGCCCGGGCCAATGACCTGTCGGGCTCGGGCTGGACCCATGCCGAGTATTCCGGCCTGCGCCCCGCACGCTTCACCCGCCAGGGCGAGCAGGGCCTGCGGATCGAGGGCGATGGAACCGGCAGCTTCGTCTGGCGCCGCGCCCAGGGCGTCCCCCAATGCCTGACCTGGCGCTGGCGGGTCGATATGGGCCCGCCACCGACCGACCTCACCCGCCGCGGTGGGGATGACCGGGCGATCTCGCTGGCGGTTGGCTTTGCCGGCTTTCCGCCGGGCGTTGGCGCCTGGCAGCGCGCCCAGCACGCCATCGCCCAGGGCGCCGCCGGTGGCCATGTCCTGCCGCGCTCGGTGCTGGTCTATGCCTGGGGCGGTACCGGCAGCGAGCCGGCGCGGTTCTACTCGCCCTGGATGGGCCCGCTGGGCAAGGTGCGGCCGCTGCGCCATGCCCGCAGCGAGACCGGGCGCTGGTTCGAGGAGCGGGTCGATCTCGATGCCGATTGGCGCGCGGCCTTCGGCGGCGATCCGCCGCCGCTGCAGGAGATCGCCATCGGCACGGATGTGGACGATACACGCACCCGCGTCGATGCTCAGGTCGACCGCATCCGCCTCACGGCCTGCTGAAAGAGCCCCCATGGACCGAAAAGAATTCCGCAATGCCATGGCCCGGCTGGGGGCCGCGGTGAATATCGTGACCACCGACGGGGCAGGCGGCCGCGCCGGCTTCACCGCCTCGGCCGTGTGCAGCGTGACCGATGACCCGCCGACCCTGCTGGTCTGCATGAACCGCGGCTCCAGCGGTGCCAGCGCCTTCGAGGCCAATGGCGTGCTCTGTGTGAACACGCTCTGCGCCGGGCAGCAGGAACTCTCCAACGCCTTTGCCGGCTTCACCGGGCTGGAGGGCGAGGCGCGCTTTTCCATCGGCGCGTGGGAGGGCATGGCGACAGGTGCCCCGGCGCTCAGCGGTGCCGCCGTCAGCTTCGATTGCCGGATCACCGATGTGGTGGAGAAGGGCACCCATGCCGTGCTCTTCGCCGAGGTGCAGGCGGTGCGGGTCAGCGATGACGCATGCGGTTTGATCTATTTTTCGCGCGGGTATCACAGCGTCGGCTGAGAAACCGGGGGGACCCGCGGCGTAGGATCGAGCGCGGTCAGTTCGGCTTCAGCCGGCCCGCCACATCGGCGCGGATGCTCTCCAGCAGGCTGCGGGTCTCGCGCGCCTTCACCACCAGCCCCAGCCCATGCGGGTCCGCCCCCATGCCGCCGCGCAGCGTGCCGAGCAGGCCGAAGCGGCTGCGCTGGGCGAAGGCTTCGGGCGTGCGCGTGCCCCGCGCGCCGACCTGCTGGAGCAGCACCGGCGCGCCCCACATGCCCGGCAGCATGCGCGCACTGACGACGAATTCGGGCTGGCCGTTATAATCCAGCAGCGGGTGGCTGGCGGTGCTGCCGGCCAGCAGCAGCGGCAGGTTGTTGGCGCCATCCCAGAGTTTTTCCGGCGCGCCGATCACCGCCACACTCTCCTGGACATCCAACTCCTCCCAGCGCTCCTCGGGGAAGAAGGCGCTCTCATCCAGCCATTGGCTGAAGAGCTGGCGGCCCGGATTGGCCTCCTGCCAGGCGATCATCGCGCGGGCATGCAGCACGGCGGCCAGATCCACCGCGGGCCTGGGATGGGGTACGATGTTCAGCGTCGCCCCCTCCATGTGCAGCGCCACACTCTCCCGCAGCGGGCCCTTGGCGCCGGCGAGGTGGAAGCGGGTCGAGACCGCGCTGGCCTGGGCGAGGGCGTGGCGGGTGGTGATGATGGCCGGCAGCCGGCGTTCCTCATTCACCTGCACCTGGCAGCAATAGCCGCTGGCGACACGAATGCCGCCGGGCGTGGTCACCTCCAGCCGCTTGACGGCATGCAGCAGGCGCTCGGTGATGGTGATGGGCGGGAAGGGCATCGCAGCTAGATGGGCCTGTTTGCCACCGGAGTCAGCCCTTGGCCTCGGCCGCGCGCAGGCGGGCCAGCATGGGCAGCGCATCCTCGCGCGGCAGGAAGTAGAAGACGAAGACGTAGTCGCCGGGGTCCTCGAAGACGGCGGGGTTGGGATTGGCCCGGTGCATCCGGGCGCGGTCGAAGCCGGCGAGCGGCTGCCAGTCGCCCCACCATTCCCAGAAGGCGTCATAGCCCAGCGCGTCGAGGAAGGCGGGCACCGAATAGGTCGCGCCCGCGCGGTGCCGCTCCTCGATTTCGACCGAGAGCACCGGGCGGCAGCGCAACAGCGTCTCCCGCATGCCGCGCAGCACCTCGTATTCACCACCCTCGGCATCGAGCTTCACATGGGTGAGGTCGGCGATGTCCAGGCTGTCCAGGGTGATCAGTGGCACGTCGTGGCGCTGCTCGGCCACGCCGGCGTGATGGGCATAGCCCTTGGCGGTGCTGGCCCATTGCTCCTGCGCCACGCCATCGACCACCGGCAGGGTCAGGGTGATCGCGCCGCTGTGGTCGCCCAGCGCCTCGCGCCGCAGGGCGACATGGGGCGGGCAGGGCGCCATGGCGGCCTCCAGCCGGGCGAAGGCGCTGGGCAGCGGCTCGAAGGCCAGCACCCGGCTGCCGGGCAGGGCGGCGAAGGGGCGGGTGAAATCGCCATCATGTGCGCCGACATCGAGCAGCAGGCCCGGCCGGTGCAGCGTGCGGTGGAAGCCAAGCTCATCCATGGCGGGTACTCCTGGCCTTCCCGATAGCGAAGCGGGAGGGCTTCAGGAAGGGCGCTTCACGCGCGCGGCGAGCGGCGTGATCACCCGCGTGACGAGCGGGATGATGGCAAGGCCCAGGGCCAGGCCGAAGACCGCGGCCAGCAGCGCCCCCACCAGCCATTCGGCCAGGGCGCCGATGGCCGGCAGCAACAGGGCCGCGCCATGCGCCACATCGTGAAACGTCCGGTAGAGACCGCCCCAGCCATATTCGTACAGGCCGTGGAGGAAGATGCCGCCACCGACCCAGAGCATCGCCAGGGTGCCGGTGATGGAGAGGAACTTCAGCAGCATTGGCATGCCCAGCACCATGGAGCGGCCCAGCGCCTGGCTGAGCGGGCGTAGCATGCGGTCGGCCAGGCTCGCGCCACGCGCCGCATCCCGCCTGACCAAGGCGCTGACCGGCCGGTCCTGCCGGGCGAGCGCCAGGCCCGTGTCATCGGCCTTCACGATCAACGCCACCGCGCCATAGACCGCAAGGGTGATGCCGATCCCCACGGTGAAGAGCACGGCGAATTGCATCCAGAAGCTCGCATCGGGCACCGAGGCCAGGGTGATGGCCATGATCTCGGCGGAGAGGATGAAGTCGGTCTTGATGGCGCCGGCGATCTTTTGCGTCTCCATCGCCTCGGCATCCTGCGGGGCGGTGCCGGCATCCTCCTCGGCATGGTGATGGAAACCCGCCATTTCCAGCGCCTTCTCCGCGCCCTCGAAGCAGAGATAGGCGCCACCCAGCATCAGCAGCGGCGTGATCAGCCAGGGCGCGAAGGCGCTGAGCGCGAGCGCCGCCGGCAGCAGGATCAGCAGCTTGTTCTTCAGCGAGCCCCAGGCGATGGCGGCCACGATGGGCAATTCGCGGTCGGCGGCGAAGCCCACGACATAGCGCGGCGTCACCGCCGCGTCGTCGATCACCACGCCCGCGGCCTTGGCCCCGGCCTTGGCGGCCTGGGCGGCGACATCGTCGATCGAGGCGGCGGCCACCTTGGCGATCGCGGCGACGTCGTCGAGGAGGGCGAGAAGACCACTGCTCATGGCTGCATTCCTTGTCAGCCCGCGTAACTAGTCAGCGATTCCTGCGATCATGTGATCGCAGGATTGCCGATTGATGAAGGCCCGGCTTTCAGCCCCGCGTCATGCGGCCGCCCGCCGCGGCGACGATGGCGGCGAAGCGGGCCTGCTCATCGGCCAGAAAGGCCTGCGCCACCGCGGGCGGGGTGGGGCTGGCCGGGTCGAGGCCCGATTCCGTCAGCCGGCGCCGGGTGGGAGCATCCTCCAGCATCTGCGTCATGGCGCGCGACCAGGCGGCCACGATCGGTGCCGGCAGTCCCGGCGGGCCGAGCAGCATCAGCCAGGTGGTGATGTCGGTGCCGGGGAAGCCCGCCTCGGCCATGGTCGGCACCTCGGGGAAGCCGGGGTGGCGGGCGCTGCCTGTCACCGCCAGCGGCCGCACCAGCCCGCCGCGGATTTGCCCGGCGGCGGTGTTGAGCACGGAGAAGCCGAAGCCCACCTCGTTCTTCATCACAGCCTCCAGGATCAGCCCGCCGCCGCGATAGGGCACATGGGTGGCTTCCAGCGCCCCGGTGCCGGCGCCAGCCTCCTGCAGGAACAACTCGGCCGTCAGATGCGAGGTGGCGCCGATGCCGCTGCTGGCATAGGCCACGCGGCCGTTCTGGGCGCGGATCCAGGCCGCGAGTTCGGCCGCGTTGCGGGCGGGATGCGCGGGCGCCACGACCAGAACCATGGGTGTCGCGCCGAACATCCCCAGCGCGGTGAAATCGCGCGAGGGATTGTAGCGCACCGTGGCCGGCGAGACGGCGGGGGCAATGACCAGCGCCGAGGGGTCGGAGATGATCACGAGATGCCCGTCCGGCCGCTGGTTGCGGACATGTTCCAACGCCACCGCGCCGCCGGCGCCGGGCCGGTTTTCCACCACCACATTCTGCCCCAACGCGGCGGCGAGCGCGGGCGAGGCGATGCGCGCCGCGATGTCGGAGGACCCGCCCGGGGCAAAGCCGTTCATCAGGGTCAGCGTGCGTTCGGGAAAGCCCTGCGCCAGCGCGGGCACGGCGAGGGTCAGCAGCGGCAGGTGGCGGCGCAGCATCAAGCGATCTCCCTGATCGATCCAATGGCCGCGAGCACGGCCCGTTCAAGTCGCCCTATAGCAACTTCCGCCTGCTCTGGTGCGATCGCTTCGAAGACAAGTTGACTGCCGGGGATGGCCTGGCCGAGACGGTGCAGATCGGCGGTGATGATTGTGGCGATCTTGGGGTAGCCGCCCGCGGTCTGCCGGTCGGGCATCAGCAGGATGGGCTGGCCGTCGCCCGGCACCTGCATGCAGCCGGTGTTGTTGCCGTCGGAGACGATCTCCTTCGCACCGAGATGTTCCAGGGCCGGCCCCTGCAGCCGGATGCCGAGGCGGTCGGCATTGTGGGTGACCTCATAGGCCTCGCTGAGCAGGGTGCGGATCGCGGCCTCGGTGAACATTTCTGCATGTGGGCCGAGCAGCACGCGCAGCGGGCGGGCGCGTTCGGCGGGCACGGGATGGGGGAGCAGGCGTTCGGGTGCCTCCGGCGCCTCGGACAATTTGAGCGGCAGTCTGTCGCCCTCCGCAAGCCTGCGCCCCTCGAAGCCGCCGAGTGCGGCGCGGGTATAGGTCGACAGGCTTCCCAGAACTGGGGCGATGGCGAAGCCGCCCTGCACGCAGAGATAGGCCGCGCCGCCGCGGATCCGGCCGATCTGCAGCGCCTGCCCGGCGCGCGCGGTGTGGCTGCGCCAGGCGGCCAGCGGCTGGCCGTCCAGCGTGACCGGCACATCGGCGCCGGTCACGCAAAACCGCAGCGAGGCGCATTCCACCACCAACCGCACGCCGACGCGGCACATTTCCAGCGCCGCCATGCCTTGCGGCTGGCCGAGCACGGCATTGCCCATGCGCAGCGAGAGCGTGTCCAGCGCGCCAGATGGCGGCACGCCGATGCGCTGATACCCCACCCGGCCGAGATCCTGGATGGTGCTGAACAGCCCTGGGCTTTCGATGCGAAGGCTCATGCCGCGCAGACCTCGCGCGGGTGCAGCGCGCCATCGGCGAAGCCGGCCAGGAGCCCGTCATATTCCGCCCGCGGCATGGCGCGGTGGCGCACGACATCGCCGGGCGAGAGCAGCGAGGGCGCCGCCCAGAGCGGGTTGAACAGCGGCACCGGCGTGCGCCCCAGAATGTTCCAGCCGCCCGGCGTGGCCTGGGGGTAGATGTTGGACATTTCCAACGCGATGGCGACCGTGCCGGCCGGCACCAGGATGCGCGGCGGCACCCGGCGCGGCAGCACCAGGGCTGGGTCGAGCCCGCCGAGATAGGGCAGGCCGGGAAAGCTGCCCACCGCGATCGCGGTATAGGTGGCGCCGGCATGGCGGTGGATCACCTCCGCTTCGGTCATGCCCTTGGTGGCGGCGATCTCGGCGAGGTCGAGGGCGAATTCGGCCTCGTAGCAGACCGGAATCAGCCATTCATTGGCGGTGATCGCGACATCGGCGAGGTTTTCGGCCAGCCCTTCCAGCAGTGCCCTCAGCCGCCGTGCGGAGAGGCGCAGCGGATCGTGCAGCACCAGCAGGCTGCGCAGGCAGGGCATGGTCTCGATCAGGCCCTCGGGGGCGGCGGCGTTCAGCGCCACGTCCAGCGCACGGACGTCGGCCACCGCCCGGGGGTCGAGCCTGTCGGAGAATTCCGCCAGCATGGCGCCGTCGCCGGCCTGTCGCAATCGCATCATGGCAGCAGCCTCGCCGCCGGTCGCGGGCTTGGCAAGCAGGGCCTGGCTTGCCAGGGTGCGGCTGGTTTTGCAGGAGGCCGGCCACCATGCCCATCGTGAACATCAATGCCGATATCGGCGAAAGTTTTGGCGCCTGGAAGATGGGCAATGATGCCGGCGTCATGCCGCTGATCAACAGCGCCAATATCGCCTGCGGCTTCCATGCCGGCGACCCGCTGGTGATGCGCCAGACCGTGGAACTGGCCATGGCGCATGGCGTGACCTTGGGCGCCCATCCTGGCTATCCCGATATCCAGGGCTTCGGCCGGCGGCCGATGCGGATGAACGCGGCTGAGATCGAGAACATGGTAGCCTATCAGATCGGCGCCCTGATGGGCGTGGCGGCGATACTGGGCGGCAAGGTGACCCATGTGAAGCCGCATGGCGCGCTGAACAATGTCGCCGCCAATGACGAGACGGTGGCGATGGCCATGGCGCGCGGGGTGAAGGGGGTGGATGCCGGGCTGATCTATGTCTGCCTCGCCCATAGCCAGATCGAGAAGACCGCCCGCAAGCTGGGTATGCGTGTCGCCGTCGAGGGCTTTATTGACCGGATGTATGACGAGGACGCCAACCTCACCAGCCGGCAGAACAAGGACGCGCTGCACCACGACCCCAAGGTGGCGGCGGCGCAGGCCGTGGCCATGGCGGTGGAGGGCGTGATCGTGACGCGCGAGGGCAAGCGCATCCCGACCGAAATCCACTCGATGTGCCTGCATGGCGATGAGCCGACGGCGCAGGCCGTGGGCGGTGCGGCGCGTCAGGCCCTGATCGATGCCGGCGTGGTGCTCAAGGGCCTGCCGGATATGGGGCTGTAGAGATGGCAGGCGACGGCCCGGCCGTCGCCGAGCGGGTTTAGCGGGGGGACGATCGTCGCGCATTCCGCCAGCCCCGCGCCGCAGCGCGGGTGGAAGGCGCAGCCCGGCGGCGGTGCCGCGGCGGAGGGGATTTCGCCGATGATGCGCGGCAGGATGCCGCGCCGGCTTGGGTCGGGTTCCGGCGAGGCCTCGCGGAGCATATTGGCATAGGGGTGCAGCGGCGCGCGCAGCACCTCCGCGACCGGCCCCTGTTCGACGATGCGGCCGAGATACATCACCGCCACGCTGTCGCAGAACCAGCGCACCACCGACAGATCATGGCTGACGAAGAGGAAGGCGAGCCCCCGCCTTTCGCGCAATTCGCGCAGCAGCAGCAGCACCTGGGCTTGCACGGAGACATCGAGCGCCGAGACCGGTTCATCGGCCACGATCAGTTCGGGCTCCACCGTCAGCGCGCGGGCGATGCCGATGCGCTGGCGCTGGCCGCCGGAGAATTCATGCGGGTAGCGGTCCAGCGCGTTGGATGGCAGGCCGACCTCATCCAGCAGGGCGGCGGCGCGGCGGCGAGCATCGGCGCCGGTGGCGATACTGTGCACCGCCATGGGCTCCATCAGCGCCGAGCCCACGGTCTGGCGGGGGTTGAGGCTGGAATAGGGGTCCTGGAAGATGATCTGCATGCGCCGGCGCATGGTCTTCAGCGCCTCGCCCCGGGCGGTCAGCACGTTTTCGCCCTTGAAGCGCACGGTGCCGGCGGTGGGCTCGATCAGGCGCAGCATGGCGCGCGCGGCAGTGGATTTGCCGCAGCCGCTTTCGCCGACCAGGCCCATGGCCTCGCCGGGCTGGATGGTGAGGGAGATATCCTCGACGGCGCGGATGGTGGTGGTGGTTGGCACCGGGAAGCCGCGGCGCTGAAAAAAATGCTTCTGCAGGCCGCGGACTTCGAGAAGCGGTGGCTCATGGCGCATCGGATTCACGCTACGGCCCTCGCGCTTCGCGCTGCGGCGCTGTGCGATCCGATGCTATTCATTGCGCAGCTTCGGGTCGGTGGCGTCGCGCAACCCGTCGCCCACCATGTTCAGGCCGAGCACCAGCAGCAGGATGGCGATGCCGGGGAAAATGGCCAGCCAAGGCGCGTCCAGAATATTTTCGAAGCCGTCGCGCGTCATGCCGCCCCAGGTCGGCGTGGGCGGTTTGACGCCCAGGCCGATGAAGGAGAGCGAGGCCTCGGTGCGCACGGCGGTGGCCATCCAGAGCGAGCCCATCACCAGCAGCTCCGGGAGGATGTTCGGCAGGATGTGGCGGAAGATGATGCGGGTGTGGGAATAGCCCAGCGCGTGTCCGGCCTCGACGAAGGCGCGCTCCTTCAGCACCAGCGTCGGCGCGCGGGCGATGCGGGCGAAGGGGGCTATGGCGGTGAGCGCGATGGCGATGACGAGGTTGATGAGGTCCGGCCCCAGCAGCGCCACCACGATGAGGCCGAGGATGAGCGAGGGGAAGCTCAGCAGCACATCCATGGTCTGCATCACGATGAGGTCGAAGCGGCCGCCGATATAGCCGCTGACCATGCCGATGACGCCGCCGATGACGATGGCGGCCGCGATGGCGCCGAGCGAGACGGTGAGCGAGATCTGCGCGCCCCACATCAGGCGGGAGAGGATGTCACGGCCGAACTGGTCGGTGCCCAGCAGGAATTCCTGCGACGGGCCTTGCAGGCGGGAGATGATGTCCTGCTCGGTCGGGTCATAGGGTGCCAGGAAGGGCGCCAGCAGCGCGGCAGCGACGATGGCCAATGTGATGACGGCACCGGCCGTGGTGGTGGGGTTGGAGGTGGCGCGTTTCAGCGCCCGGCGGAGCGGGCTCATGCCTGTTTGACCCTCGGGTCGAGCACGCCATAGAGCAGGTCGGTGATGAGATTCACCACCACGATGATGAAGCAATAGATCACCATCAGCCCCTGCAACATGGTGTAGTCGCGCTGGTTCAAGGCGCCCACGATCACCTTGCCCAGGCCGGGCCGGTTGAAGACGATTTCGGTGAGGACGCTGTTGCCGATCAGGATGCCGACATAAAGGCCCACCACGGTGACGATGGGCAGCGAGGCGTTGCGCAACCCATGCACCCAGACCACGCGGCGCCAGGGCACGCCCTTCGCGCGCGCGGTGCGGATATAGTCCTCGGAGAGCGAGGCCAGCATGGCGGAGCGGGTGACGCGGGTGATGTAGGCAGCCATGACAAGTCCGAGCGTGAGGGCCGGTAGCACCAGCTTGTAGAGCCGGTCGGGGATGTCGTTCAGCTCCGCCGCGCCGATCACCGGAAAGATCCGCCAATGCAGCGCGAAGGCGAGGAGCAGGAAAATCCCGGAGACGAAGACCGGGAAGGACAGGCCGATCAGCGAGAGCAGCCTGGCCGCCACATCGATCACGCCATTGCGGTGCAGGGCTGCCCAGATGCCCACCGGCACGCCCACGACAACACCCACCAGCATCGCAGCCAGGGTGAGGTCCACGGTGTGCGGCAGGACGGCGGCCACCTCCTCGAGGATCGGGCGGCTGGTGACCATGGAGGCACCGAAATCGCCGGTCAGCGCCGCTGAGATGAAGCGGAGATATTGCGTCCAGATCGGCACATCCAGGCCGAGGCGGGCGCGCAGCGCGGCGGCGGCCTCGGGTGTCGCCTGGTCGCCCAGGATGACCAGCGCCGGGTCGCCCGGCACGATGCGGACGATGATGAAGACCAAGGTCAGCACCGCCAGCAGCGTGGGGATGGAGGCCAGCAGGCGGCGGGTGACGAAGCTGATCATCTGCAGGTCCGTCCGGTGCTGAAGCTGGCTGTCACGGGGTAATCCGCGTCGCCTCCGTGATCAGCGGCCCCAGGCTCATGGCTCCGGTCAGGGGATAGCCGTAATCGACGTTGTTCCGGCGGGCAAAGACCAACAATGTCTCGATCACCGGCACGCCGCAGACCGCGCGCACCAGCAGGTTCTGCGCCTCGGCCCAGAGGCGAAGCTGCTCGGCCGGGTTGGTGGAAACCCGGGCGGCGTCGATCTGGCGGTCGGCCATGTCGCAATGCGAGAAATTGGTCACCGCGGTGGGGGTGCCGACGCGCGAACGGCCGTGAAAGAACTGGCTGAGATAGATATCGGCCACCGGGAAGCGCGCCGAGGCGTAATAGACCAGCGGCGAGAGGTTTTGCCTGATCTGCTGATGAAACGTCGCGTGTTCCACCACCTGCAGGTCGAGCGTGATGCCGGCGCGGCGGAGCTGCTGCTGGATCACCTGCATGCCGCTCAGCATTTCCGGCAGCTGGGTGTGCACGACGCGGATGGTGATGCCGTTGGGGTGCCCGGCCTCGGCCAGCAGGGCGCGGGCGCGGGCGAGGTCGAAGGGCAGCAGCCCGTTATCGGCGGTGAAGCCGAGGTAGCCGCGCGGGACGAGGGACTGGCCCTCGCGTGACACATCGGCGCCGCGCCAGCGCACCATCTCCGCCCGGTTTACGGCATGGGCCAGGGCCTGGCGGATGCGGATATCGTTGAAAGGCGGGCGGGTGGTGTCGAGGTTGAGGATGGTCAGCTCACCCGGCTCGAAGACATCCACGGTGACGCCGGGGAGGGCGCGGTTGCGCGTCACCCAGGTCTGGTCGGCGCGGCCGTAATTGATGTCGAGCTCGCGGTTCTGGAAGGCCAGATCGCGCGAGGCGTCGGAGGGGATGAAGCGGTAGGAGATGCGCTGGATCTGCGGGCTGCCGCGAAAATACTGCGCATGGGCCACCAGCTCGGCCGATGCATTGGGCGTCACCCGCTCCAGCGCGAAGGGACCGGTGCCGATGGGGGCACGCGCAAAGCCATCGCCACGCTCCGTCGCCGCGCGGCGGCTGACGATATAGCCGCCGGAATAATTGGTGACGATGCCGAGCAAGCTGGGCACGTTTTCGCGCAGCACGATCCGCACGGTATGGGAGTCGACCGCCTCGATCGTCTCGAAGGCGCGGAAATCGGCCGAGAAGGCCGAGCTGGAGGCGGTGGCGGCGCGGCGCAGGCTGAACACCACATCATCGGCGGTGAGCTCACCGAAGCCGCCATGGAACTGCACGCCGCGGCGGAGGTAGAAGGTCCAGGTCTTGCCGTCGGCTGAGCTTTCCCAGCGTTCGGCCAGGTCCGGCTCGATCTTCGAGGGGTCGATGCTGCCGGGCGGGAAGCGCACCAGGCCGTTGAACATCCAGGCCACCGCCACGCGGTCGATGGTCGAGACGGCGAAATGCGGGTCGAGCCGGCCGACATCCTGCGCCGCCATGCCGATGCGCAGGGTCTGCGCGTTTGCGACACCCGCCAGCAGAATCATCGCCAGGAGTAATTTCTTCATCGTCCATTCCTCATTCGAGACGCGTTTTCCACACATCGGCTTCCAGCGCAGTGTGGCCCGCGAAGCGGCCAATGTCGAAGGCTTCCAGCGGGACATCGGTGCGGCCATCCAGCACCAGCTCGCTGAGGATGGCGCCGATGGCCGGCCCCAGCATGAAGCCATGGCCGGAAAAGCCGAAGGCATGGATCAGCCCGGGCGTGGTGCGGCTGGGGCCGAGCACCGGCAGCGCATCGGGCATGCCGCCATCGATCCCCGTCCAGCTGCGGATGATCATGGCATCGGCCAGATGCGGGATGATCTCGGCGGCCCGCGCCATGGCGGCGAAGGCGGGTTCGGGCAGCGGGCGGGACATCGGCACCGCAGGGTCGCTCTCGCCCCGCCCGCCGCCGAAGATGACGTTGCCCCGCGCGATCTGGCGGATATACACATCGCCGCCGACCACGCCGAGATTGTGGGTGCAGAAGAACGGCAGCGGCTCTGTCACCAGCATATTGGGGTTGAGGGGGTAGACCGGCACCGGCTCGCCAAATTGTTCCGCGACTTTGCCGCCCCAGAAGCCGGCGCAGTTCAGCAGGATGGGGGCCTCGAATTCCTGCCCGGCGGCCTGGACGCGGAAGCCCGGCGCGATGGCCGTGACCTCGTGGTGTTCGAGCAGTATGGCGCCGGCCTCGCGGGCGGCCCGCGCCAGGGCGGGGGTGAGCAGGCGGGGATTGGCCGAACCGTCCTCGGCCAGCAGCGAGCCGGCCACGACACGCTCGGAAAAATACGGGTGCTGCGCCCGGATAGCGTTGCGGCCCAGCATGGTGGTCTTCAGCCCATGGCCCGCGGCCATCTCGTTCCAGCGCAGCAAATCGGCCTCCTCGGCCCCGCTGCGCGCCAGTTTCAGATGCCCGCAGGGGTCAAATTCGGCGTCGGTGCCGCAGAGTTCGCGCATGCGCGACCACAGCGCGCGCGAGCGGATGGCGAGCGGGATTTCGGCGGGGTGGCGCCCTTGCTGGCGCACGCCGCCATGGTTCACGCCGCTGGCCTGGCTGCCGACCAGGCCGCGTTCCAGCAGCACGACGCGCGCGCCGCGCCGCGCCAGGTGCAGGGCCGCGGAACACCCGGCACCACCGCCGCCGAGCACGATGACATCGGCCTTCATCGCAGCACCACCGGCTTCACCGGCATCTGCCCGCGCAGCCGGCCGACCTCGGCGATATCGCAACCCAGCGCCGCCGCCAGCACCTCGGCCGCCGGCGGGCCGCAGAGCCGGCCCTGGCAGCGGCCCATGCCCACCCGGGTCAGCGCCTTGCCGCGATTGACCTCGGGGGCAGCGGAGGCGCGCATCTCGCCCGCGGTGATCGCCTCGCAGCGGCAGAGCAGCGTCGCATCGGGCATCGTCGCCGCCAGGGCGTGGGGGTACGGGAAGGCCCGCTCCAGCGCGCGGCGAAAACCCGCCTCGCGCGCCAGGGCGCGATCGAGGGTGACCATCTCCAGCGGGTCGGGCCGATGGCCGGCATCCTCCAGCAGCGCCAGCGCCGCGCGGGCGCCGGCCAGTTCGGCCACCACGCTGCCGCCGATGCTGGCGCCATCGCCGGCGAGATAGACGCCCGGCACCGAGCAGCGGCCGGCCGCATCGCGTTCGGGCACCCAGAGGCGTTGCAGCGGATCGAATGAAAAACGCGCGCCGGCGAGATCGGCCAGTTGCGTCTCGGGCTTGAGGCCCCAGCCCAGCGCCACGGCATCCACCGTCGTGCGCCTTGTATCGCCGCGGCGGTCACGCCAGACCAGCGCCTCGCAGCCCTCGGCCACGCTGAGCGGCACGGCGCCGCGATGCCACGCCACCCCGGCGCGCTTCAGGCCCGCCATCCAGGCCAGGCCACGCGCCGCGGCGGGCAGGTTCCAGGCCAGGCCGGGCCGCAGCATGCCCGGCCAATCCGCACTCTCCAGCACCAAAGCGGGCGGCGCGCCGGCCTTGGTCAATTGCCAGGCCAGCAGCAGCAGCAGCGGCCCGGTGCCGCAAAGCGCGACCCGCTTGCCCAGCGCCAGCCCCTGGGTCTTCAGCGCGATCTGCGCCGCACCCAGCGAGGTGACGCCGGGCTGCGTCCAGCCCGGGATGGGCACCACGCGGTCCATCGCACCGGTGCAGAGGATGATGCGCTCGAAGCCCAGGGTTTCATGGCTGCCATCGGGGGTTTGCAGGTCGAGCAGGCGCGGGCCCGGGCGGATGTTCCACACCAGCGTGCCGGGCCGCCAATCCGTGCAGGCGCGCAGGCCGGCATGGGCGGCATGCAGGGCGCTGGCCCGCTTGTGGTCGGCGCCGTAAAGCGCGCGCGCGGTGCGGGAGAATTCCGGCGGCGGCTTCTGGAAGACGCGGCCGCCGGCATCGGGGGCCTCCTCGATCCAGACCGGGCGCAGGCCCGCCGCCACCAGCCGCTCCACCGCCCGCACCCCGGCCGGGCCGGCACCCACCACCACGATGCTCATCGGCGGCGTACCGCCATGCCGGGCTCGACCGGGGTGCCACAGGCCCGCTTCGCGCCGCGGCCCTCGACGATGATGAAGCAATCCTGGCAGGCGCCCATCCAGCAGAAGCCGGCGCGCGGGCCATCGCCGAACTCGCTCTGCCGGACATGGCCGGCGCCCGAGGCCAGGATGGCGGTCAGCAGCGTATCGCCGGCCCGCGCCGTCAGCACCGCGCCATCCAGCGTGAAGGAGAGTTCCGCGCGGTCCTGATCGAGCAGGCGGATGGGCGTCACAGCATCGCCTCCAGCCGGCAATTCACCAGCAGTTCCGAGACCACGGCATTGTTGGGCAGGTGCAGCAGCAGATGTGCCATCTCGGCGAGATCCTCAGGCCGGCTCATCTGCGCGCGGTCGAAATCGGCGGCCATGGTCATGTCGGTGGCGACGAAGCCGGGGCAGAGCGCCGAGGCGCGGATGCCGCGGGAAAATCCCTCGCGCCGGACCGCCTGGGTGAGTGCCATCAGGGCGAATTTGCTCATGGCGTAGCCGGTGTTGTCGTTGCGCACGCGCTTGCCCGAGAGCGAGGCGATGTTCAGCACCCGCCCGGTGCCACTCGCCAGCAGCGGCGCCCAGGCGGCGCGGATGACGCGCATGGGCGCCATGGCGTTGATGTTCCACATCTCATGGAAGGGGGCCTCATCGGCCTGCAGGAAATTGGCCCGGGGGTTGATGCCGGCGGCATTCACCACGGCATCGATCCGGCCATGCGCGGCCAGGGTTTGCGCCACCCAGGAATCGGCCGGCCCGGCGGCATCGTAGCGGCAGGCCAGGGCGCCGGGCGGGGCCGTGGCCGGGTTGCGCACCCCCGCGCTGACGATGCAGCCCGCTGTCAGCAGCCGCTGCGCGATCGCACGGCCAATCCCGCGCGAGGCGCCGCTGACCATCACCACGCGGCCCACGGGATCAAGCACGATGGCACCGCACGGCATGCGCGCCGGCCAGTGGGCGCAGCGCCTGCGGCGTCTCGCAGCCCGGCCCCGCCATCGGGCAGCGGGCCTGGAAGCGGCAGCCCGGCGGCATGGCGTCGAGCGGCGGCACCCGGCCTGGGATCGCGGTCAGCGGCTGCGCCGCCGCCGAAAGCCGCGGGATCGCGGCGAAAAGTGCCCGCGTATAGGGGTGCGCGGGGGCGGCAAAAATCTCCGCCACCAACCCCTCCTCGACGACCTGTCCGGCATACATCACTGCCACCCGGTCGGCGATCTGCGCGACCACGCCGAGATTGTGGGTGATGAACAGCATGGCCATGCCGCGCGCCCGCTGGGCATCGGCCAGCAGGCCCAGCACCTGGGCCTGGATGGTGACATCGAGCGCCGTGGTCGGCTCATCGGCCAGCAGCACGGCGGGTTCGCAGGCCAGGGCGATGGCGATCATCACCCGCTGCCGCATGCCGCCGGAGAACTGGTGGGGATAATCGCGCAGCCGGGTGGCGGCGGAGGGGATCTTGACCTCCTCGAACAGCGCGCGGGCGCGTTCCATGGCGGCGCTGTGGGAGAGGCCGCGATGGATGATCAGCGATTCCGCCACCTGGTCGCCCACGGTCATCACCGGGTTCAGCGCGGTCATCGGTTCCTGGAAGATCATCGCCATACGGGCGCCGCGCAGCTTTTCCAGCGCGGGTTCGGCCAGGCCCGCGATGTTCCTCCCCTCCAGCACCACCTCGCCGGATGCGACGCGGCCGACGGGCGGGCGGATCAGCCCCATCACGCTCATGGCGGTGACGCTCTTGCCGCAGCCGCTCTCGCCCACCAGCGCCAGGGTTTCCCGTGCGGCGAGGGTGAAGGAGACGCCGGCCACCGCCTCGCGCCACACGCCGTCGATGCGGAATTCGGCGCGCAGCGCGCGCACCTCAAGCGGGTTCATGCGGCGAAGCGATGCGGCGAAAGCCCGTCGATGGGCAGGTTGGTGGCACCGCGCGCCATCAGCTCGGCCATCGCGGCGCCGGCGGCGGGCGAAAGCTGGAAGCCGTGGCCGGAATAGCCGAAGGAATGGAACAGCCCGGGCAGGGCGCGGCTTTCGCCCAGCACCGGCACCTGGTCGGGCGTGCGGGCCTCGATGCCCGTCCAGCTGCGGATGATCTTTGCGCCTCGCACGAGGGGAAAGATCTCGCCGGCGATGCGCGCGGCATGGGCGAGGTTGCTGAAATCGACCGAGGCGGTCTCGGCGCCGAGGTCATTGCTGCCCTGGTGGCCGCCGCCGATCACCACCGTGCCCTCATCGGTCTGCTTGAAGGACAGCGCGCGGGACTGGCTGCCGACCGTGGGCTCACAGAACCGCGGCAGGCGTTCGGTCACGATCATCATCGAGGCCTTGGGCGTGGTGGGAATGGGCTCGCCGATGGCGGCCGCCAGCCCGCTGGCCCAGGCGCCGGCGCAATTGGCCACGCGGTCGGCCCGCATCGGCCCCTGGTCGGTCTCCACCACCAGGCCGGGGCCGATGCCGGTGACGGATATGCCTTCGATGATCGTCGCACCCGCTTCCAGCACCGCGCGGCGAAAGGCCATCACGGTGCGCATGGGATTGGCCGAGCCGTCATCGCGCACCACCAGCGCGCCCTTGATATGGGGCGCGACGTTGGGCAGCAGGCGGCGGGTCTCGGCGGCGTCGATCAACTCCTCATGCGTCCAGCCGCGGGCCAGCATGGCGTCGCGGCGGCGCGCCAGGGCTGCCATATCGGCGTCGCTTTCGGCGAGCTTGACCTGGCCGGTGGGGCGAAACCCGCCATCATCGCCCACCAGTTTTGCCATATCGGCCCACATCTCGGCGGCGACCATGGAGAGGCCCACCTCGGCAAGATCGCGCCCCAGCCGCCGCACGCCGCCGGCATTGATGCCCGAGCTGTGGCGGCCGACATGGCGGCGTTCCAGCACGGTCACCCGCCAGCCCGGCAGGTGGGCGAGGTGCAGCGCGGTGGAGAGGCCGTGCAGCCCGCCACCGATGATGATGGCCGTGTTCATGCCTCCGCCAGCGCCGCCAGCTCGCCCAGGGTGAGCGGCTTGGTGGGGAAGCGCGTGCGCAGCGGGGCCACATCGGTTGGTGCCGCACCGCGCGCCTGCGTCACCGCGGCATGCAGCAGCGGCCCGCAGACCCGCCCCTGGCAGGCCCCCATCCCGGCCCTCGTAAACGCCTTGAGCTGGTTGGTGCCCAGGCAGCCCAGTGCCACCGCCTCCCGCACCCGGCCGGCGCTCACCTCCTCGCAGCGGCACAGCGTCACCGCATCGGCCGGCGGGGGCAGCGGCGGGAACAGCGCGTCGAGGAAGCGGCGCGGCGCGCGCTGGCGGGCGCGTTGCATCATCAGCGGTCCGGCCAGGGCGTCGCGCTGCTCCGGCCCGAAGCGGCCCAGCGCATGGGCGGCCTGAAGGGCTGCGAGACGGCCCGACAACGCCGCGGCCTCGGCGCCGAAAACGCCGGCGCCATCGCCGGCCACCAGAATGCCGGGGATATTGGTCCGGCCGTATTCATCCGCCTCGGGCTCCCAGGCGCCGGCGCGGAAGCGGTGCGCAAGGCCCTGGATGGCGCGGGTGACCTGGGTATTGGGCACGACGCCGTCATGCAGCAGCAGGATGTCGGCGGCATGGGTCTGGCTGCCCATCAGGATATGCTCCAGCCTGCCATCGCCCCCGGCCGAAAAGCGCCTGGTGCGGTAGACCGGAACCCTGGCCCGGACCTGGCGCATCCAGGACAGCCCGCGCGCGAGATAGCCCGGCGCCAGCAGCGCCAGGGGCAGATGGGCGAGTGCGCGCGGCTGCTGCTCGCTCATGTCGATGATGCCGGCGATCTTGCCGCCGCGCGCCAGCGCCTGGGCGGCATAGAGCCAGAGCAACGGCCCCTGGCCGGCCAGCCAGACCCGGCCTTCAGGCAACAGCCCGGCGGATTTCAGCAGGATCTGCGCCGCCCCCACGCCCATCACGCCCGGCAGGGTCCAGCCGGGGATGGGCAGCGCGCGTTCGGTGGTGCCGGTGGCCAGGATGATCTGCCCGGCCTGGATCTTTTTGGCCGCGCCGCCCTCGGAGAAAAACGCCACCGGGCCGGGCTCGATGGCCCAGAGCACCGCGCCGAAGCGGCGCTCGACCCCGCTGGCGGCGAGCCGCGCGGCTAGGGCGGCGCCGGCACGGGCCTGCCCCGCCCCTGGTCCGATGGCGCTGTGTTTGGCGCCGCGGTGCACCTGCCCGCCGGGGCCGGCATTCTCGTCCAGCAGCAGGGTCGAAAGTCCCCGCGCCTGCGCCTCCAGCGCGGCCGAAATGCCCGCGGGGCCGGCGCCCAGCACCAGCACATCCACCCTCATGGCGCCACCACCATGCCGGGGGTGACCGCCACCATGCAGGCCTGGCGCCCGGCCTCGCCATCCACGGTGACGAGGCAATCGAAGCAGGCGCCCATCATGCAATAGGGGCCGCGCGGCGCGCCGCTGAGGATCGTTGCGCGGAATTTCGCCACGCCCGCGGCCAGCAGGGCTGCCGCCAATGGCTCGCCGGCGCGGGCCGGTATCGCCGCGCCATCCCAAAAAATGGTGCAATCGGTGGGGTCACTGCGCCGGAACATGGAACCTGCGGGGATGGAGTTCGGCCACGGCATCGGGCAGGCGGCCGGCCAGAATGCCCTCGGCCAGGGGGCCGGCATGCATCGCCGCCAACGTCACCGCGGAATGGCAGACCGCGACGAAACCGCCGGGGTGGCTCTCGCTCTGCGCATAAGCCGGGAATTTGTCGGGTGTCATGGGCCGGAGCGCACCCCATGTCCGAATGGATTTCGCCTGGGCCAGGGCGGGCAGCACCCGCACCGCGCGGGCCGCCATGGCCGCGAGATTGGCCACCCGCGTGCGCGGCTCGGGGTCGCCGTCATCCTCCGAGGTCACGCCGATCTGGATGGTGCCATCCACCGTCTGGCGGATGGCGGAGGCGGGCAGGGGCAGCATGGGCGCCATGCGCTCGGTTACGATGTTCTGGCCGCGCACCGGGCGCACCGGCACATCGAGGCCGATCATCGCCGCCAGCGCGGGCGTGCCCAGGCCGGCCGCCACCACAACCTTGTGCGCCCGCACCTCGCTGCCATCCGCGCGCCGCACCAGGAAATGCGCGCGCTTCTCGATCGCCACCACCTCGGCGCCGGGCAGGTGGGTCGCGCCCGCCGCGAACAGGCCGGCATGGAAGCCGCGCAGCAGGGTCAGCGGGTCGGCATGGCCATCCTGGGGCTGGAAACTGGCACCGCGCACCTCGGGGCCGAGTTCGCAGCCGGGCATCAGCTCCAGCAGCTGCTCCCGGCCGAGGATGCGCAGCCCCTCGGCGCCCTGGTTGTGCAGCCGGTTGACCACCACACGGCGCGCTTCCAGCTCATGCTCGCCGAGACAAAAATTTAGCCCGCCCCGGGCCTGGTAGCCCACATCGCGCCCGGCCAGGCCCGAGATGCGCTCGGCCAACGCCGGCCAGGCGGCCAGCGAGCCGCGCGTCCAGGCGGCATAGGCCGGCATGCCATCGCCCTTGCCCTGGCTCCAGACCAGGCCGAAATTGCCCCGCGCCGCGCGCAGCGCTACGTCGCCGCCATCCAGCACCGCCACGCGCGCCCCGCGCGAGGCGCAGCCCCAGCCGATGGCGCTGCCCAGCATGCCGCCGCCCAGCACCGCGATGTCGTAAATTTCCATCACTTGCGAGCCTGTCCCCGCAAGCGCCATCATGCAAGCCATGATGATCCGCATCCTGGCCATGACATTCGCCCTGCTGCTTCCCGCGGCGGCACAAACCCTGCGCGTGGGCGCCAATGGGCAGGACCCTGGCAGCCTGGACCCGCATCGCGCCACCGCCACGCAGGACAAGGGCACGGCGGCCTGGATGTTCGATGGGCTGCTGCGCTTCCCGCCTGGCAGCGCCGATCCGGCGGCGATCGAGCCCGATCTGGCCGAGAGAGTGACCGCCTCGGCGGATGGCCTCAGCCTCACCTTTCGCCTGCGGCAGGGGATACGGTTTCATGATGGCACCCCGCTGACCGCCGAGGCCGTCGCCTTCTCGCTGAGGCGCGCGGCCGACCCCGCGCGCAGCAGTTTCGCCGCCGATTATCGGGCGGTGGCCGAGATCACCGTCACCGACCCGCGCACGATCGTGGTGCGGATGCGCGCGGCGGTGCCAGGGCTGCTCGGGCTTTTCGCCAATTACCATGGCGGCATGATCGTGGCCGAGAGCGGCGCGGGCACCGGGCCGTTCCGGCTGGAGGGCGCCACGCCGGGCCGGGTTCGGCTCACCGCCAATGCGCAGTATTTCCGCGGTGTCCCCGCGCTGGCCGGCATCGATGTGCGTTTCATCCCCTCCGACCAGACGCGCGAGCTGGCTTTTTCGGCGGGTGAGCTGGACCTGATCTCGGGCCGGCGGGAGCAGCGCTGGGTGGAGCGGATGCGGATGCAGCCGAACACCGTGGTCGAGGTCTTCGGCCCCGGCGAGTTCCGCACCCTGCTGATCAACACCGTCTCGGCCCCGCTGACCGACCTGCGGGTGCGCCGCGCAGTGCAGCATGCGGTGGACCCGCTGGCCATCGCACGCTTTGTCGGCACCGATGTGGCGACGCCCTGGGCCAGCGTGGTGCCGCCGGGCTATCTCGGCGCGACGCAGGAGGTGCCGCGCTTCGCCCCCGACCCCGCCCGCGCCCGGGCGCTGCTGACCGAGGCAGGGCATCCCCAGGGCATCACCTTGCGCGCCGTCGTCTCCTCCATCACCTCGCAATTGCCGATCATGGAGGTGGTGCAGGCGCAGCTGCGCCGGGCCAATATCCGGCTGGAGATGGATGTTGTGGAACACGCCACCTACCACACCCGCATCCGGGAGAATCTCAGCCAGCTCACCTTCTATGGCGCAGCGCGCTACCCGGTGGCGGATAGCTATCTCAGCCAGTTCTACCATTCCAGCGCGGCGCCTGGCCGGCCGACGATGAGCCTGAATTTTTCGCATTGCGGCGCGGCCGATGCGCAGATCGACGCCGCCCGGACCGAGACGAACGAGGCCCGGCAGATGGCGCTCTGGGCCGAGGCGCAGCGGCTGGTGCTCGACGCCGGCTGCGCCATTCCGCTCTTCGACCTCCGCCAGGTCTGGGTGCGCCGCGCCGGCCTCGATCTGGGCTACCGGCTGGAGGGGGCGCTGAACCTTGCCCCCCCGGTGACGGAGGCGACGCGGCTGCGCTGAGCCCCCCGGTGTCGGCCGCCCAGGAACGGGGCTAAGCTGCCACTGAACAAGGAGGCCGCCATGACCGCTGTGCTCGTCGTATTGGGTGTGATCCTGGGCGTGGTCGCCCTCGTCGCGCTGATCGCCATCCTCGTCTACAACCGCATGGTGGCGCTGCGGCAGACCACCAACCAGGCCTGGGCGGATGTCGATGTCCAGCTCAAGCAACGCCATGACCTGGTGCCGAACCTGGTCGAGACGGTGAAGGGCTATGCCAGCCACGAGAAGAGCACGCTCGATGCCGTGGTGCGCGCCCGCAATGCCGCGGTCTCGGCCCAGGGGCCGGAGGCTGCCTCGGTGGCCGAGGGCCAGCTCTCCGGCGCGCTGCGCCAGCTCTTCGCGCTGACCGAGGCCTATCCCGACCTCAAGGCCAATACCGGCTTCTTGCAATTGCAGGGCGAGCTGTCCAACCTCGAGACCAAAATCGCCGCCGCGCGGCGCTTCTTCAACAATGCGGTGGCTGAGTTCAACACCAGCATCGAGCAATTCCCCGCCGTGCTGCTGGCGGGCATGTTCGGATTCAAGCATCGCGCCTTCTTCGAGCTGAAGGAGGAGGAGCGCGCCGCGGTCGAGGCTGCCCCCAGCGTGAAGTTCTGAACCGATGTTCCAGGCCATCGGCCTCAGCACCCATGTCTGGAACAATTTTCTGCGCTCCGCCCTGCTGCTGGCGGGGTTTCCGGTGCTGCTGGTGATCCTCAGCTTCGGGCTCTCGGTCGTCTTCGCCGCGGGGGCGGATGATCTGGGCCAGGGGATGGTGATGGCCTGGCGGAACCTGCCGGGCTTCATTCTCGGCGCGGTTCTGGTCAGCCTGATCTGGTTCGCCATCGCCTGGGCCGCCAATCAGCGGATCATCGATGCCGTCTCGGGCGCGCGGGTGGTGAGCCGGGAGAGCGACCGGCGGCTGTGGGATCTGATGGAGACGCTGTGCATCGCCCGCGGCGAGACCATGCCGCGGCTGGCGATGGTGGAAAGCCCGGCGCGCAATGCCTTCGCCTCCGGCCTGCAACGCAAGCGGGGCAATATCACCGTCACGCGCGGGCTGGTGGAGGGGTTGGATGACCGCGCGCTCTCGGCCGTGCTGGCGCATGAACTGACCCATATCCGCAATGGCGATGCGAGGCTGGCCGTGATCGCCGCGGTGTTCACCGGGGTGATCACCCTGGGGTTTGACCTGCTGCTGCGCGGTGGGCGCATGGCCGGCGGGATGGGTGGGACGGGCAACTCCACGGGCGGCGGCATGGGCGGCCCCTGGGGCGGGCGGCGCGGCTCCGGCTCCGGCAATTCCTCGTCACGTCAGGGCGGGCTGAACGTCGCGATCCTGGCCATTGGCCTGGTGATCGTGGTGCTGGCCGGCGTGCTGTCGGTGGCGCTGCGGATGGCACTGTCGCGCAACCGGGAATTCCTGGCCGATGCCGGGGCGGTGCAGATCACCGGCGATGCCGATGGCATGATCCTGGCGCTGCGGCGGATCGAGGGCCGGGCCGCGATGCCGGGGCTGCCCAGCCAGGTCCAGGCCATGCTGCTGGAACACGCCGCCGGGCAGAAGGGTGGCGGCTGGTGGGCGACCCACCCACCGATCGCGGCGCGGATCGAGGCGCTGGTGCGACTGGCCGGCGGGCGGGACCCGGGGCCGCTGGCCGATGACCCCATGCCGGTGGCGCCGGATGCCGCGCCGCCCCCGGCCGCCAAACCGGCCTCACCCTGGGGCGGCGCATTGCCATTGCCCATCCCGGGCCTGCCTCTGCCCGGGATGCCCTCGGCCAAACCGCCGCAACCCCAGGCCGCGCCGCCGGGTTCCAGCTTTTCCGATGAAGTCGCCGCCTTGCGCAGGAAGCAAACTCCAGAAGCATGACACGTCCTCCACTGACTTCGCTGCGCGTGCTGCTGCCGCATTTGCGACCCTATATCGGCCGGGCGGTGGCCGCCTCGGTGGCGCTGCTGGTCGCGGCGGGGCTGCTGCTGGGGCTGGGTCAGGGGTTGCGCCAGCTCATCGACCAGGGTTTTGGCAGCGCCAGCCCGGAGCGCCTCAATGGCGCGGCACTGGCGATGTTCCTGATCGTGGCCGCACTCGGTGCCTCCACCGCATTGCGCTTCTACCTCGTCTCATGGCTGGGGGAGCGGGTGGCGGGCGATCTGCGCCGCGCCGTGTTCAACCATGTCCTCAGCCTCTCGCCGGCCTATTTCGAGACGGCGCGGACGGGCGATATCCTTTCCCGCCTCACCGCCGATATCGCGGTGCTGCAGGCGCTGGTGGGCACCGCCATCAGCCAGTCGCTGCGCAACATCCTGCTGGCCCTGGGCGCTGCGGCCATGCTGGTGGTGACCTCGGCAAAACTCGCTGCCATCACGCTGGTGGTCGTGCCGGTGGTGGTGGTGCCGCTCATCCTGTTCGGCCGGCGTGAGCGGAAACTCTCCCGCTCGGCGCAGGAGCGCGTGGCCGACCTCGCCGCCACCGCCGAGGAGACGATCAACGGCCTGCCCACCGTGCAGGCCTTCACCCATGAAGCGGCCGACCGCGCGCGCTTTTCAGCCGAGGTGGAGCGCAGCGTGGGGGCGGCGCTTAGGCGCATTTCGTCCCGCGCGGTGCTGATCCTCATTGTCATTCTGCTGGGTTTCGGGGCCATCACCTTCAGCCTATGGGTCGGTGGGCGGGATGTGATCGCGGGACGGATGACAGGTGGCGAGCTCTCCGCCTTCGTCTTCTATGCCGTGCTGCTGGCCAGCTCGGTCGCCACGATTTCCGAGATCTGGGGCGAAATCCAGCGCGCCGCCGCGGCATCCGACCGGCTGCTGGAGATTCTGGCCGAGGCGCCCGACATCGCAGCCCCCGCCAGCCCGGCGCTGCTGCCGCCGCCGCAGGGCCGCGTGGCTTTCGAGGCGGTGGGTTTCCGCTACCCCTCCCGGCCCGAGACCCCCGCCTTGGAGGATTTTTCCCTGGCGCTTGAAGCCGGCGAGACGGTGGCCCTGGTCGGCCCCTCCGGCGCCGGCAAGACCACGGTGCTACAATTGCTGCTGCGCTTCCGCGACCCGCAGCAGGGCCGGGTGCTGGTCGATGGCGTGGACATCCGGATGGTGGAGCCGCAGGCCCTGCGCGCGCGGCTGGGCCTGGTGGCGCAGGAGCCGATGATCTTTTCGGCGTCGGTGGCCGAGAACATCCGTTATGGCCGGCCGGAGGCAAGCGATGCCGAGGTGCTGGAGGCGGCGCGCGCCGCGGCGGCGGCCGATTTCATCGCGGCCCTGCCGGAGGGCATGGCGACGCATCTCGGCGCGCGCGGCGTGACGCTGTCGGGCGGCCAGCGCCAGCGCATCGCCATCGCCCGCGCCATCCTGCGCGACCCGCCCATCCTGCTGCTCGACGAGGCGACATCGGCGCTCGATGCCGAGAGCGAGCAGGCGGTGCAGCAGGCGCTGGCCGCCGCGGCGCATGGCCGCACCACGCTGGTGGTGGCGCATCGCCTGGCCACCGTGCGCCGGGCCGACCGCATCGTGGTGATGGAGGCCGGGCGCATCGTCGCCACCGGCACGCATGATGCGCTGGTGCGGGCGGGCGGGCTTTATGCGCGCCTCGCCGCGCTGCAATTCGACGGTCAATCTGTCGGGGCCTGACCAAAGCCTGGGCAGGTCGCGCGCCCGGCCGCACCGGGCGCGGAACCGCCGCGTTGCCCGGGGGCCGCGCGCATGCTTGGCTTGGGCCATGGCGAAGAAACAATTTCATCTCGGCTGGTTCCTCCAGGGCTCCTCGGTGCAGGCCTGGGGCGAGCCTTTTTCCGGCGCCATCGGGCGCGACTGGCGTTCCGCCGAGTTCTTTGTCGATATCGCGAAGGCGCTGGAGCGCGCGCGCTTCGACTATTTGCTGATCGAGGACAGTTCCTATGTCGGCGAGAGCTACGGCAATAGCCGGGAGATCTATCTCAGCCACGGGCTGTCCACGCCGCGGCAGGACCCCTCCGTGATGGCGACGCTGATGGCGGCGCAGACCTCGCGGCTGGGCATCGTGCCCACGCTCTCCACCTTCGCCTATCCGCCCTATCTGCTGGCGCGCCTCGTCGCGTCGCTGGATCAGATCTCGGCCGGGCGGATCGGCTGGAACATGGTCACGGGCAGCAGCGATTATGCCGCGATGAATTACGGCATGCCCGGCATGCCCGAGCATGATCTGCGCTACGACATGGCCGATGAATACATGGCCTGCGTGAATGCGCTGTGGGACAGCTGGGACCCGGATTCGATCATTGCCGACAGCGAGAGCGGCGTGCTGGTGGACCATACCAAGGTGCGCCAGGTGGATTTCGAGGGGCGCTGGTACAAGTCGCGCGGGCCTTTGAATTCGGGGCCTTGCCCGCAGGGCCGGCCGGTCATTGCCCAGGCCGGCGGCTCGCCCCGGGGCAAACGATTCGCGGCGCTGCATGCCGATACGGTGGTCGCCTCGGTGAAGGGCACCGCGGGCATGAAGGCGTATCGCGACGAGCTGCGCGCGGCGGCCGTGGCCCAGGGCCGCGACCCCGACCTCATCAAAGTGCTGTTCCTTGTCTCGCCGGTGATCGGCGAGACGGAGGAGGAGGCCGCGCTCAAGCACGCCCAGAAGATGGCGCGGGCGGCGAAACAGGTGCCGCAGCTGCTGGCCTTCTTCGGCAAGATCACCAATATCAACTTCGCCGAATACGACCTCGACACGCCGGTCAATGAACTGACGCTGAGCACCAATGGCCACCAGCAGACGCTGGATGATTTCAAGAAGGTGACGGGCCGGAAGACGCTGCGCGAGGCGATGCTGAGCTATCGCGGCAATAATGGCTCGGTGGAGCTGGTGGGCACGCCTTCCTCCGTCGCGGCGCGCATGGAGGAGGTGATGGCGGAGGTGGGCGGCGATGGTTTCCTCATCACCACCAACGACACCAGCCGGCGGGTGGTGGCCGAGATCACCGAGGGGCTGATCCCGGCCTTGCAGGCGCGCGGGCTGGCGCGCAAGGAGTACGGCCACACGCAGTTCCGCGACAATCTGCTGGAGTTTTAACGGGCTGCGGAAAAGCTGGCGGCTGAGGATTGGCGAGGGAATTTTCGTGCAGGAAAGGCCGGCCCGCCGACAGGATGCTGCTGCATCCTGGCAAGGGACGAACGAATCCTGCGCGGAAAGGCACCGCCAAGCCGACCCGTCCCGCTTTTCCGCGGCCTGTTAAAGCCCGGCCATCTCGCGCCACTCCGCCTCGCTCAGCACCCGCACGCCGAGTTCCGTGGCCTTCGCCGCCTTGCTGCCGGCCTCCTCCCCCACCACGACGAAATCGGTTTTCTTCGAGACCGATTTGGAGGTTTTCGCGCCGAGTTGCTCGGCGCGGGCCTGCGCCTCGTCGCGCGTCATGGTCGTCAGGCTGCCGGTGAAGACCAGCGTTTTGCCGGCGAAGACGCCGCCCTCGATCACCTCAGCATCCCCGGGCGTCACCTCGGCCAGAAGATCGTCCAGCGCGGCGAGGTTCTTCGGCTCGGCGAAGAAATCCACCAGCTCCTCGGCGATGGAGGGGCCGATGCCCTGGATGCTGCCGAGCTCCTCGCGCGCCTCGCTGCCGATGATGCGGGCTTCCATCATGCGTTCGCGCCAATGCGCCGCATTGCCGTAGTGGCGGGCCAGCAGCTTGGCATTGGCCTCGCCGATGCGGCGGATGCCAAGCGCGAAGATGAAACGTTCGAGCGGCGGGCGGCGGCGGGCTTCGACCGCGGCCAGCAGCTTCGTCACCGAGGTTTCGCCCCAGCCCTCCAGCGCCTCCAGCTCCGCCCGGCGGGCGGCGAGGCGGAATAGGTCGGCCGGGGAGACCACCCAGTCGCGCTCATGCATCAGTGCCAGGCGCTCATCGCCCATGCCCTCGATATCCATGGCGCGGCGGCCGCAAAAATGCTTCAGGCGCTCGACGGTTTGCGCCGGGCAGATCAGCCCGCCGGTGCAGCGGCGCACCACGTCATCGCCGATGCGCACGGCATGGCTGCCGCAGGCCGGGCAGAGTGTGGGGAAGGCGAATTTTTCCGCCCTGTCCGGCCTGTCCGGATCCACCACGGCCACGATCTGCGGAATGACGTCGCCCGCGCGCTGCAGCACCACGCGATCGCCGGGGCGGATATCCTTCCGCGCGATCTCGTCCTCATTGTGCAGGGTTGCGTGCGCAACCGAAACCCCGCCGACCATCACCGGCTCCATCACCGCGCGCGGCGTCAGCGCCCCGGTGCGGCCGACCTGGATGTCGATGCGCAGCAGCGTGGTCTGGGCCTGCTCGGCGGGGAATTTCCAGGCAATGGCCCAGCGCGGCGCACGGCCGACGAAGCCCAGGCGGGCCTGCCAGTCCAGCCGGTCCAGCTTGTAGACGACGCCGTCGATTTCGTAGGCGAGGGTTGGGCGCGCGCTGGCCATCCTAGCCTGGAAATCAGCGGCCTCGGCCTCGTTGAACTCGCAGCTCAGCGGGTTCACCGAAAAGCCCCAGAGGCGCAGGGTATCGAGCCAGGCGTGGTGGGTTTCCGCCACCGGTTCCGAAGCCTCGCCCATGGCATAGGCGAAGAGTTTCAGCGGCCGTTGCGCGGTGATGGACGGGTCGAGCTGGCGCAGCGAGCCGGCGGCCGCGTTGCGCGGGTTCACCGGGACCGTTACGGCGGGGCCGAGCTTTTCGCCGGCATCTCGCCTGCGTTCGCGCTCGGCCAGCGCGGCTTCCTGCTGGGCGCGGAAGGCGGCGAAATCGGCCCGGGTCATGAAGACCTCGCCACGGATTTCCACCCGGGCCGGGAAGGGCGGCTTCAGCCGCAGCGGCAGGTCTGACAGGGTGCGGAGATTGGCGGAAATATCCTCGCCCACCGCGCCATCGCCGCGCGTGCCGCCGCGGATGAAGCGGCCGTTTTCATAGAGCAGGTTGACCGAAAGGCCGTCGATCTTGGGCTCGCCCACGAAGTGGACAGGCTCGGTGTCCGGCAGCGCCAGGAAGCGGCGGATGCGGGCGCAGAACTCCGAAAAATCCTCGGGGGCGAAGGCGTTGTCGAGGCTGAGCATGGGCACGCCGTGGCGGAATGGGGCGAAGCCCTCCAGCGTGGCGGCGCCGACGCGGCGGGATGGGCTGTCCGCGCGCAGGAGGTGAGGGAATTCGGCTTCTAATTCCCGGTTGCGGCGGACGAGCTGATCATACTCGGCGTCGGAGATCTCGGGGGCGTCGCGCTTGTGGTACGCCTCGTCGTGGCGGGCGATTTCGGCGGCCAGGCGGGCCAGTTCGGCGGCGGCTTCGGCGTCGTTCATGCCTCGCTGGCCAGTTTTTCGAAAGCGTCGCCGGTCGCGGCGAAGGCGATCACCGGCTGCTCCTTGCAGCCGAGACCGCGATAGAAGGCATGCGCGCGGGGGTTGTCGGTCAGCGCCGTCCACCACAGGAAGGTGCCGCCGGCGTCGCGCACCCGCAGCGCCAGGGCGCCGAGCAAGGCACGGCCGATGCCCTGGCCGCGCAGCGCGTCGGCCACGAAGATGTCGCCGACATAGGCGCCACGCTCGGCATGGCCGGATTCATAGGTGATATGGGCGGTGGCGTAGCCGACGGGGCCTTCGGCGTGCTCGGCCAGCACCATCCAGCCATCGGGCTGGGCCGCCAGAAAGCTGCGGCGCAGGGTGTCGATCGTGTTCAGCATCTGGTCGCCCTCATGGCGGCAGAGCGCATGCACCAGTTCCAGCACCGCCGGCAGGTCGGCCTCGGTCACGTCGCGGATCACAGCAGCCTCCGGAAATCATCGTCGCCGATGAAGAATGAGATGGTCGGTGTCTCCTCCGCCCCGATGCCGCGATGGAAGGCCAGGGCCAGCTCGTCGCCCAGATCGGCGGCCCACCACAGGAAGGCGCCGCCATCGCGCGCGGCATGCGCGGCCAGGGCTGCGACCAGGGCGCGGCCAATGCCTCGCCGCCGCGCCTCGGGCGCCACGTAGATGTCGCCAATCACCATGCCCCAGCGGCTGGAGGCGCTGTCGTAGAAGGGGTGGCCGCTGACGAAGCCGGCGACGACGCCCTTGGCCTCGGCCACCAGCAACGCCAAGCGCGGGTCGCCTATCAGGTCATGGCGGACGCTTTCGGCGGTGATGCGCTCGGGGTGCAGGCCGGGCTCGTCATTGATGGCGCGCAGAAGTTCGGCCAGCACCGGGGCATCGGCCGGCACGGCTTCGCGCACCGCGATGGTCACGCCGCCCCCGCGAGCAGGCTGGCCGCCGCCGCGCGGGCGGCCTCGGTCACGGTTTCGCCGGCGAGCATGCGGGCGATCTCCTCCTGTCTCTCGCCGGCCAGCAGCGGTTCCACCCGGGTTTCCGCCCGGCCTTGGGAAAACCCCTTGGCGACGCGCCAGTGATGCGCGCCGCGTGCCGCGACCTGTGGCGAATGGGTCACCACCAGCACCTGCAGCCCCTCGGCCACGCGGGCCAGGCGTTCGCCCACCGCCGCCGCCGTGGCGCCGCCGATGCCGGCATCGACCTCGTCGAAGACCAGGGTGGGCACGGGGGAGCCGGCGGCCAGCACGACCTTGAGTGCCAGCATCAGCCGCGACAATTCGCCGCCGCTGGCGACCTTGTCCAATGCGCCCGGCGCCTGGCCGGGGTTGGTGGAGACCAGCAGCGCCACGCGGTCCATGCCCTCGGCGTTCCAGCCCGCCTCGTCGCGCGGCGTGACCTCGATGACGGCGCGGGCGCGGTCGAGCTTCAGTGGCGGCAATTCCCGCGCCAGGGCCGCTTCCAGGCGGGTGGCGGCCTCGCGCCTGGCCTCGGTCAGCGCCCGGCCGGCGGCGAGGTAGCCGGCGCGGGCGGTGGCGCATTCGCGCTCCAGCGCGGCCACGCGGCCGGTATCGGCGTCGAGTGCCGCCAGCCGGCCGCGCAGCGCGGCGAGATGCGCCGGCAGTTCCGCCACCGCCACCCCGTGCTTGCGCGCGGCGGCGCGCAGGCCGAAGAGCCGGTCCTCCAGCACCTCCAGCCGGCGCGGGTCGGGCGCCACCTCGGCCACGATGCGCTCCAGCATCTGCTCCGCCTCGGCCAGGCTGTCCTGCGCCTGGCCGAGGGCGACCAGGATGGGCTGCGCCAGTTCGCCCAACGCCGGCACCCGTTCCAGCGCGCGGGAGGCGGCGCGCAACGCCGAGGCGGGGCCATGGCCACGGCGGTCGCGCGGCTGCAGTTCGGAAAGCGCGCTGGCCACCGCCTCGGCCCGGCGCTCGCCCTGCTGGAGCTGCTGGCGTTCGCGCGCCAGGGACTCCTCCTCGCCCTCCTCGGGGGAGATCTTTGTGAGTTCCTCGACGGCGTGGCGCAGGAATTCCTCGTCGCGCATGGCCGCGGCCACGGCCTCGCGCGCCGCCTCCAGGGCGCGTTCGGCGGTGCGCCAGGCCCGGAAGGATTGCGCGGTGGCGCCGCGCGGGCCGGCCAGCCCGCCGAAGGCGTCGAGCAGGGCCGCATGGCTCGCCGGGTCGGCCAGGCCGACCTGCTCATTCTGGCCCTGCACCTCGACCAGCTGGCCGGCGATGCGGCGCAGCAGCGCCACGCCGACCGGCTGGTCATTGACGAAGGCGCGGGATTTGCCGTCAGCCTGCACCACGCGGCGCAGCACGAGGTCCTCCTCCACCTCCAGCCCCTGCTCGGCCAGCAGGGCGAAGACGGGGTGGCCGTCGGCTGGCTGGAACGCCGCGGTGACGCTGGCCTGTTTTTGGCCCGCGCGCACCAGGCCGGAATCGGCGCGCATGCCCAGCGCGAGGCCCAGGCTGTCGAGCAGGATGGATTTGCCCGCCCCCGTCTCGCCTGTCAGCACCGACAGGCCGGGCCCGAATTGCAGGTCCAGCCGCTCGATCAGCACCACGTCGCGGATGGCGAGCGATGCCAGCACGCGGGGCTCAGAACACCCGGGCGAGGGTGCGGCGGAAGAAGCCGGGCGCGGTCGGCGAGCCGGGCGCGCCATCGACCAGCAGCGCGTAGCTGTCCTGGTACCAGGCATTGCCGGGGAAATTGTGGCCGAGCACGGAGGCGGTGCGCCGGGCCTCGTCGGTGAGGCCGAGCGAGAGGTAGATCTCGGTCAGGCGATGCAGCGCCTCGGGCACGTGGTTGGTGGTCTGGAAATCCTCGACCACGCGGCGGTAGCGGCCGATGGCGGCGTTGAGCAGGCGTTGGCGCTGGTAGAAGCGGCCGATCACCATCTCACGCCCGGCCAGATGGTCGCGGCCGAGGTCGATCTTCAGCCGCGCGTCGCGGGCATAGGCGGTGTCGGGGAAGCGGTTGGCGACGTCCTGCAGGGCGGCCATGGCGGTCTCGGTCGCGCGCTGGTCGCGCTGGGCGTCGTTGATCTGTTCGTAATAGCTCAGCGCGCGGAGGTAATAGGCATAGGCGATGTCGCGATGCGCGGGGTGGAGCTGGATGAAACGGTCGAGCGCGCCGATCGCCTCGGTGTAGCGGTTGCGCTGGTACTCGCCATAGGCCGACATGATCTTGGCGTTGGTGGCCCAGGTGGAGAAGGGATGGTCGCGCTCCAGCTGGTCGAACAGCTCGACCGCCTGGGCGAAGCGGCGGGCCTGCAGGGCCTCGACGCCGGCGGCATAAAGTCCCTCGGGCGAGCGGTCGACGGTGGCGTCGGGCCGCGTGCTGGCCGTCAGGCTGCCGAAGGTGCCATCCCATTGCGAGAGGCCGCAGCCGGACAGCATGGCGAGGGCGGCCAGGAGGGGAAGGGTGCGCTGCATGCGCGGTCTATACCACAGGCCGGGCGTGGTGCCACAAGGGCCGCGGAAGATCATGCCGGGCGCGGCCGCAGGCGCGGCAGCAGCGCCAGCGTGGCCGCCAGCACGCAGAGCCACATGCCGGCCAGCGCCGCGGCGCTGCCCACCGCATCCGCCGCCAACCCCACCGCCAGCGGCACGAGCGCGAAGCCGGCATGGGCGATGACGAAGAACCCCGCCGTGGCGCGCGGGCGGTCCTGCGGCGCCGCCGCCGTGGCCGCCGCCAGCCCGCCGAGATAGACCAGCCCGTAAGCCGCCACGCCGGCCAGCGGCGCGCCGAGCAGCAGCAGCCACAATGACCCCATGATCGCGCCAGCAAAGACCAGCCCCGCCCCCAGGGTGAGCAGCGGCAGGCCGAGCCTGAGCGCCCGCAGCGGCGGCGTGGTGCGGAACAGCTGCTGCGCCGCGGTGCCGGCCAGGATCATGCCCGCCACCGCCCAGGCGCCGGCGCGCGGATTGCCCAGCGCCGCCAGGGCCGCAGGCACCGTGGTCAGCACCACGCCCGTGACACCCCAGCCCGGCAGCATGGCCATGGTCGAGGCCAGGGTGCCGGGGGGAAAGAGCGGCAGGCGCAGCGTGGCGCCGGGCCGGCCCGCCCGTGTCTCGGGCAGCCGCGCCACCGCCGGCAGCAGCACCGCCAGCAGGGCGAGATGCGCCCAGAACACCATGGGCGGCCGCGGCTCGGGCCAGAGCAGGAGATTGAGAAGGGTGAAGACCGGCCCGGCGCCGAAGCTGCCGGCGGTGCCCATGGCGACCACCCGTGCCCCCTGGCGGCTGGCGGCCTCGGGCGAGGCGCCGCCGCGCTCGGCCAGCTCGGCCGCCCAGGCGCCCGCGGCATTGGCGACGCAGCCCATGGCGATGCCCTGCATGCCTCGCGCCAGCGCCAGCGGCCAAAGCCCTGGCCAGAGCGCCAACAAAAGGGTGGAACCGCCGGCCAGGGTGAGGCCGATGAGCATGCAGGCGCGCCGGCCGATGCGGTCGGGCAGGGGGCCGAGAAGGGGGGCGGTGATGATGAGGATGCCGGCATAACACGCGAAAGCCGCCGCCAGCGGCCCGGTGCCGCCGCCGCCAGCATATTCGACATACAGCGGCAGCGGCAGGGTGGTGGAGAGCCCCGCCGCAAAAACGGCGAGGCCCACCAGCCCCATTACTTGCAGGCCGTGACCATGATCTCGACGAGGTGGCGCGGGCTGGCCATATTGGCCTCCACGCAGGCGCGGGCGGGCTGGGCGCCGGCGGGCAGCCACTTGATCCACAGCGCGTTCATCGCATCGCGGTCGCGAATGTCCTTCAGCCAGATCTGGGCGGAGAGGATGCGGGTGTTGTCGGTGCCGTGCTCTTCCAGCGCCGCGTCGATCTTGGCGATGACCTCGGCGGTCTGGCCGGCGACGTCCTTGCCGAGATCATCGGCGGTGATGCCGGCGAGATAGACGAAACCGTGATATTCGACGGCGGTCGAAAGAATGGCGTTGGTGCCGCTGCGCTTGATGTGGCTCATGGACGCTCTCCTGCGTGTTGGGGTTGCCGGTGGTGGCATCGCACGGATTCTTCCTGCGGCGCCAGAGCGGGCGGGGTGATTTTGGATCAGCCCCCCTGCGCCTCCGCGAATTGCGCGTCGTGCAGCGCCCGGTAAGCGCCGCGGGCGGCCAGCAGGTCCCGGTGCGAGCCCTGCTCGACAATGCCCTGACCGGTGACGACCAGGATGCGATCGGCGTTCTGGATGGTGGCCAGCCGATGGGCGACAACCAGGGTGGTCCGCCCTTGCGCCAGTTCGGCCAGGGATTCCTGGATCGCCCGTTCGGTGGCGGTGTCGAGCGCCGAGGTCGCCTCGTCCAGGATGAGAATGGGCGGGTTCATCAGGAAGATGCGGGCGATGGCCAGGCGCTGTTTCTGGCCGCCCGAGAGCTTGGCGCCGCGCTCGCCGATCACCGTGTCGAGGCCGGCAGGCAGGTTCTCGATCATCTCCGCCAGACGCGCCCGCTGGGCCGCGGCCATGATTGCGTGATCGTCGGCGCCGAGACGGCCATAGGCGATGTTCTCCCGGATCGTGCCGGCGAAGAGGAAGACATCCTGCTGCACCAGGCCGATCTGGCCGCGCAGCGAGGCCAGGGTCATGTCGCGGATGTCGATGCCATCGATGCTGATGCGCCCGGCCTGGACGTCATAGAAGCGCGGCAGCAGCGCGCAGATGGTGGTCTTCCCGGCGCCCGAGGGGCCGACGAGCGCCACCGTCTCGCCCGCTGCGATGGAGAGGTCGAAGCCGCGCATCACCGGCCTTTCGGGGGTGTAGCCGAAGCTCACGGCCTCGAAGCGGACATCGCCGCGAAAGGGGCGCGCGGTTCGCGCATCGGGCCGGTCGGCGATCTCGGGTTTTTCGGCCAGCAGATCGAGGTAGCTGCGGAAGCCCGCGATGCCGCGGGGATAGGTCTCGATCACCGCGTTGATCTTGTCCATCGGCCGGTAGAAGACGCCGACGAGCAGCAGGAAGGCCACGAAATCGCCGATCGAGAGATCGCCCTTCACGATCAGCCAGGCGCCGGCCAGCATCACCACCAGCTGCACCAGTCGCATGCCGATGTAGTTCAGCGTCATGCCCGCGGCCATGACGCGATAGCCCTCCAGCTTGGTGCTGCGGTAGCGCTCATTGTCGGCGGCGAAGAGCTTTCGTTCATGCGCCTCGTTCGCAAAAGCCTTGACCACGCGGATGCCGCCCACCGCCTCCTCGATCCGCGCGTTGAAGGCGCCGACGCGGCGGAACTGGGCGCTGGCATTCTGCGCCATCCTTCCGCCGAAATGCGCCACGATCCAGGCCACCGCGGGCACCACCAGCGCGGTGAGGATGGCGAGCACCGGGCTGACCACCAGCATCAGCGCGAAGGCGCCGAGGAAGGTCAGCACCGCGATCAGCAGATCCTCAGGGCCGTGATGCGCGACCTCGCCGATATCCTCGAGATTCTTGGTCACGCGGCCGACGAGGTGGCCGGTCTTGTTGTTGTCATAGAAGCGATGGGGCAGGCGCAGCAGGTGGTCGAAGGCGTGGCGGCGCAGCTCGGTCTCGATGGCGATGCCCAGCGCATGGCCCCAATAGGTCACCACCGCCATTAGCCCGGCATTGAGCATATAGACGCTGAGCAACCCGAGCACGGCCAGGATGATGAGCTGCATGTCCTGCTGCGGCAGGAGATGGTCGATGAAGGCGCGCACCGCCATCGGGAAGCCCAGTTCCAGCATGCCCGAGAGTGCGGCACAGCCGAAATCGAGCCAGACCAGGCGCATATGCGGGCGGCAGAAGCTGGCGAATTGCCTCAGCATCGCGCGCGCCCGCGCTCTGGCTCAGGCCACGGCATAGGCGCTGCCGGAGGCGGCGGCCTGGATCATCGTCTCATAGACGCTGACGCCATGGATCGCCTCATCCAGCGGCAGCGGATAGGCCGGACCGCCGGCGACGGCCGCGGCGAAGGCTTCGAGCTCGGCATGCTCGATATCGGTGACGGGGAAGGTCTTGGTTTCAGGCGCGCCGTTGAGCGGGCAGTAGGTCAGCGCCTCGTGGCCGTGCAGCTGCGCCCAGCCGGCGGTGCCGAAGAGGGCGACGCGCCAGAAGCGGGGTGCGAGGGCCAGGGTGGCGAAGGTGCAGGTCGCGCCCGATGAGAGGGTGGCGAGCATGGCGGTGGTGTCGTCGATGGTGGTGGAGACCTTCGCGTGGCTGAGCACCCGCACATCGCGGAAGGGCCCGGCGAGGTGGATGATCATGTCCACCATGTGGATGCCCATGCCGCCCATGCCGCCGAGCGGGGATTCGGCACGGTCGGCGCGCCACATGCCGGGCTTGTAGTTGAGCGCGCCGGGGCCGGAGAACTGGCCTTCGACATGCAGCAGCGTGCCGATCCGGCCATCGGCCAGCATCGCGCGCATCTCCGCCACCGCGGGCAGGAAGCGGCGGTTGTGGCCGAGCGCCATGACCACGCCGGCCTTCACGCAGGCCGCGACCGCGGCCTCGGCGCTGGCCTTCGTCAGGGTGAAGGGTTTTTCGACGAAGACATGCTTGCCGGCGGTAGCGGCCTGAATGACCTGTTCGGCATGGATACCATGCGGGCTGGCCAGGGCCACGGCCTGCACCTCGGGGTCGGCCAGCACATCGGCGTAGCTGGCGTGGAGGCGGATGCCCTTCTCGGCCGCGTAGTCGCGGGCCTTGTCCAGGGTGCCGGTGGTGCCGGCGACGAAGCGGATGCCCGCGCCGTTGCGGCCCTGCACGGAATTCACCAGGGTGCGGCCCCAATTGCCCATGCCGATGATGGCGGTGTTCAGCATTGGGGTGGCCCTCCAGGCGTGTTGCCCGGAGGCTTTACCGTCAGAATTTGCCGGGTGTCCATCCGGGCGCGGCGGGGTGCGACGCGGTTGTCGTGGCATGGTGAGCCGGGCGGGACTCGAACCCGCGGCCGCGAGATTAAAAGTCCCGTGCTCTACCAACTGAGCTACCGGCCCACGCGCCCGCGTAAAGCGAGCAGGCCGTGCGGTTAAGGCCGCACGGCCGTCACGTCAATCAGGCCGCGGGTGTTTCCGCCGCATCGGCGGCCACGCGCATGCTGATGATCTTGTCCGGATCACGCACCTGGCCGGATTGGCCGGCGCCGCGCTTGATCTTGTCCACCGTCTCCATACCGTCCGTCACCTGGCCCCAAATGGTGTACTGGCCATCGAGGAAGCTGCCGGGCTGGAACATGATGAAGAACTGGCTATTGGCGCTGTCGGGCGACTGCGCGCGGGCCATGCCACAGGTGCCGCGCAGGAATTTCGCCTTGGTCGTGAACTCGGCCGCGACATTGGGCAGTGGGCTGCCGCCGGTGCCGGTGCCCGTGGGGTCGCCGCCCTGGGCCATAAAGCCATCGATCACGCGATGGAACACCACGCCGTTGTAGAAGCCCTGGCGCGCCAGGGTCTTGATCCGCTCGACATGGAGCGGCGCCAGGTCGGGGCGAAGCTGGATGGTGACCACGCCGTCCTTCAGCTCGATCAGCAGGGTGTTCTCGGCATCGGTGGTGGCCGGTGTTTCGTCACTCATTGCAATGTCCAATTCCTGGGTTCAAAAAATTCAGCTATCGGCGGCGATACGCATGGACTGGATGCGGTCGGGGCCCGACACGATGCCGGACTGGCCCGCGCCGCGCTTGATGCGGTCCACCGCCTCCATCCCCGCCACAACCTGGCCCCAGATGGTGTATTGCCCATCCAGGCCCGGCTGCGGCGCGAACATGATGAAGAACTGGCTGTTGGCGCTGCCCGGGGCCTGGGCGCGGGCCATGCCGCAGGTGCCGCGCAGGAAGCGGGCCGTGGCGGGCGGGCTGAATTCGGCCGGCAGGTTCGGCAGATCGGAGCCGCCGGTGCCGGTGCCCGTCGGGTCGCCGCCCTGGGCCATGAAGCCCTCGATCACCCGGTGGAAGACGATGTTGTTGTAGAAGCCGCGCCGCGTCAGCACCTTGATGCGCTCGACATGGAGCGGTGCCAGATCGGGCCGCATCTGGATCGTGACCAGCCCGTCCTTGAGCTGCATCAGCAGCGTGTTCTGCGGGTCGGTCGCGCGCTGAGCCTGGGCCAGCACGGGTGCGGCCAGGGCCGTGGTGAGGATGGTTCTGCGAAGCATCTGATGTTCTCCCTAGGCGCGAACGCGCGCCATGGTGCGTTCGAAGGTGAGTTTGGGGACAAAACTGGAAATGTCGCCGCCCAGCTGCGCCACCTCCTTCACGAAGCGTGAGGAGATGAACTGGTTGGTCTCGCTGGCCATGAGAAACACCGTCTCGACGCTGCTGTCCAGCCGGTGGTTCATACCCGCCATCTGGAACTCGTAGTCGAAGTCGGAGACGGCGCGCAGGCCGCGCACGATCATGCGCGCACCCACCTCATTGGCGAAGGCGATGAGCAGGCCGGTGAAGGGCTTGACCTCGATGATCATGCCGTGGCGGGCGGCGATGGGCGCCACCTCCGCCTGCACGAGCTCGACGCGCTCATCGAGCGGAAACAGCGGACCCTTGCCGATATTGATCGAGACGCCGACGACCAGCCGGTCGAGCAGCCGCGCGGCGCGGCCGATCACGTCGATATGGCCGTTGGTCACGGGGTCGAAGGTGCCGGGATAAAGGCCCACGCGCTCAGGCATCGGTCACCTCCATGTTTTCGTCCCCTGGACCATCATCGAGCACCGGGAAGCACGACGATATGTGCTCATTGTCTTCCATCCGCAGCATGGTGACGCCCAGGCCCTGGCGGCCGGTGATGCGCACCTGGTCGGCCGGCAGGCGGATCAGCCTTCCGCCATCGGTCACCAGCATCACGTCGTCGCCGGAGCCCGCGATGAAGCTGGCCACCACGCCGCGGCCGGTGCGGGCGGAGAAGCCGATATTGGTGATGCCCTGCCCACCCCGGCCGGTGACGCGGTATTCATAGGCTGAGCTGCGCTTGCCGAAGCCGCCATCGGTGATGGTGAGGATGAAGCGTTCTGCGAAGGCCAGTTGTTCGATTCTCTCGGGGGGCAGAGTGATCTCGGCCGCGACCTCATCGGTGGCTTCCTCGGTCTCGGCTTCGTCGCCGGCGCGGCGTTTCGCGCTGGCATATTTCAGATAGGCCGCGCGCTCCTCCACCGAGGCATCGACATGGTTCAGCACGACGAGCGAGATCACCTGGTCCCCGCCCAGCAGGCGGATGCCGCGCACGCCGGATGAATCGCGCCCGGCGAAGACGCGCAGGGTCTCGGCATCGGCCACGAAGCGGATGCATTTGCCGGCCCGCGTCGCCAGGAAAACATCATCCCCCTCGCGGCAGGTGGCGACACCGACGAGCGTGTCGCCCTCCTCCAGCTTCATGGCGATCAGGCCGGCCGAGCGCATGTTGCGGAAGTCGGAAAGCTTGTTGCGGCGGACATTGCCCTCGGTCGTGGCGAAGACGAGGTGGAGGTTTTCCCACAGCGATTCATCCTGCGGCAGGGGCAGCACGGCAGTGACGCCCTCGCCCTCCTGCAAGGCCAGGAGCTGGCGCAGCGAGCGGCCCTTGCCATTCGGCCCACCCTCGGGGAGCTGCCAGATCTTCGACCGGAAGGCCATGCCGCGGCTGGTGAAGAACAGCACCCATTGGTGGGTATGGGCCACGAAGCTGCGCATGACGACATCGTCCTCGCGCGTCGCGGCCGCGGAACGGCCACGCCCGCCGCGATTCTGCGCCCGGAACGTGTCCAGCGGCGTGCGCTTCACATAGCCATCGCGGGTGATGGTGACGACCATGGTGCCGGGCTCGATCAGGCTCTCATCGTCGAGATCGGCGGCGGCGTCATCGATGCGGGTCAGGCGGGGCGAGGCGATCTGCGCGCGGATGGCGAGCAATTCCTCCTTGATCACCTCCATGCGGCGGGGGCGGCTGGAGAGAATATCCAGCAGGTCGCGGATGCGCTCGCCCACCTCGCCGAGCTCGGTGGTGATCTTGTCGCGCTCGAGGCCGGTGAGGCGTTGCAGGCGCAGCTCCAGGATGCCGCGGGCCTGTTCCTCGGTCAGCCGCACGGTGCCTTCGGCGGAAATCTCGTTGCGCTCGTCCTGGATGAGGTCGAGCAGCACGCCGACATCGCCGGCCGGCCAGTCGCGACCCATCAGCGCGGCGCGGGCGGTGGCGGCATCGGCGGATTCGCGGATGGTACGGATGACCTCGTCGATATTGGCGACCGCAATGGCCAGGCCGATCAACTGATGGCCGCGCTCGCGCGCCTTGGCCAGGCGGAAGCGGCTGCGGCGGGAAATGACTTCCTCGCGGAAGCTGAGGAAGCATTTCAGCGCGTAGATCAGGCCCATCTGCTCGGGCTTGCCATCATTCAGCGCCAGGAAATTGACGGCGAAGCTGATCTGCAGCTGCGTCATGCGGTAGAGCTGGTTCAGCACCACCTCGGCCGTGGCGTCGCGCTTGAGCTCGATGACCACGCGCACGCCGTCGCGGTCGCTCTCGTCGCGCAGGTCGGAAATGCCCTCGATCGCCTTGGCGCGGACGAGTTCGGCGATCTTCTCCTGCAGCGTGGCCTTGTTCACCTGATAGGCCATTTCGGTGATGATGATGGCCTGGCGGCCGCCCTTCATCTCCTCGATCTCGCATTTGGCGCGCAGCGGCACGGAGCCGCGGCCGGTCTCGAAGGCCGATCGGATGCCCGAGCGGCCGAGGATGATGCCGCCCGTCGGGAAATCCGGGCCGGGGATGATCTGCATCAGCTCATCGAGGGTGGTGTCGGGTTCCTCGATCAACTTGAGGGTGGCGTCGATCACCTCGGTCGGGTTGTGGGTCGGGATATTGGTCGCCATGCCGACGGCGATGCCATTGGCGCCATTGACCAGAAGGTTCGGGTAGGCGGCGGGGAGCACGCGCGGCTCCATGCCGCTTTCATCATAGGTCGGGGTGAAATCGACGGTGTCCTCGTCGATCCCCTCCAGCAGCGCCATGGCGGAGCGGGCGAGGCGGGCTTCCGTGTAACGCATCGCCGCCGGGGCATCGCCGTCCATGGAGCCGAAATTGCCCTGGCCGTCGATGAGCGGCACGCGCATTGCGAAGGGCTGGGCCATGCGGACCATGGCGTCATAGATCGAGGCATCGCCATGCGGATGATACTTGCCCATCACGTCGCCGGCGACGCGGGCCGATTTGCGGTGCGGCTTGTCCGGCGTGAAGCCGGATTCCTGCATGGCGTAGAGGATGCGGCGATGGACGGGTTTGAGGCCGTCGCGGATATCGGGCAGCGCGCGCGAAACGATCACGCTCATGGCGTAATCGAGGAAGCTCTTGCGCATTTCCTTTTCGATGCCGATGGGCGCGATGTCGTCCCGTGGGGGCTCGCCTGCGGGGGGCTCCGGTTTGTCGCTCATTCGGGGCTACGCGGTCGCGGTGTGGAAGGGCATGGAAGGGGTATACGGATTCCCGGCAGGATCGCCAATGCGGGGCCGCATCACACGCCCTTCACCCCGCCGGCGGTGAGGCCGGCCACGATCTGCTTCTGCGCGAGCAGGGTGAGGATGAGCACAGGTGCTGTGACCAGCAGCGCGGCCGCACTCAAAGGCCCCCAGGAAATCTGCTCGAAGGTCAGCATGTTGTTGACGGCGACCGGCAGGGTCCGGGTCTCCCGCCCGGCCAGCACCACGGCGAAGATGAAATTGTTCCAGGAGAAGATGAAACTCAGAATGCAGGCCACCGTGATGCCCGGACGGGCCAGCGGCATGGCGACGTGCCGGAACGCCTGCCAGATGGTCGCGCCATCGACCAGGGCCGCTTCCTCCAGCTCCCCCGGCAGCCCCTCGAAGAAGGAGATCATCACCCAAACCACGATGGGCAGGGTGATGACGAGATGGGTGATGATGATGGGCACCAGAGTGCCCGTTAGCCCCAGCCACTGGAACAGCAGGAAGAGCGGAATGAGGTAGGACAACCCCGGCGTGATGCGGGCGATGAGAATGAGCCCGGCCAGCCGAATGGCCCGCATCTTGGCGATGCCATAGCCCGCCGGCACCCCCAGCAGCAGCGCGATGCCGGTTGCCGAGAAGCTGACGACCACCGAATTCCAGGCGTAGAGAAGAAAATCGTTGCGGGCGAAGACTTCGGCGTAGTTGGACCAGGTGACGGGGTTGGGGATGAACACCGGCGGGAAGGCGGTGTTGTCCAGCTCGGTCTTCATCGACAGCGAGAGCATCCAGAGAAAGACCAGGATGGCGGGCGAAATCAGCACCAGCACCGACAGGCCGAAGCCGATGCGTCCCAGCAATTTCCTCATACCCGCACCCGCTGCCTGGTCCACATCAAAAGGGCGGCCAGGGCCAGGATGATGGCGAAGAACACCACGACGACGGCGCTGGCATAGCCGACATTGTAGAAGGCGAAGGCCTGGAGATAGAGGAAGATGTTGATCGTCTCCGAGGCCGAACCAGGCCCGCCCTGGGTGATGACGTAAATGGTATCAAAAGCCTTCAGCGCGTCGATGGTGCGGATGATCAACGCCACCACGATATAGGGGGCGAGCAAGGGCAGGGTGATGTGCCAGAAGGCCTGCAAGGGCGTGGCGCCGTCGATCTTCGCCGCCTCATAGGGGTCGCCGGGGAGGGAGGCGAGGCCACCCAGGATCAGCAGCATCACCAGCGGCGTCCAGTGCCAGACCTCCACCAGAACCAGGGTCGGGATGACGGTGTCGGGGCTGTAGACCCACATGCTGGGCGGTATGCCGACCTGCGCCAGTAGCCAGTTCAGCACGCCGAGCTGGGGGTGGAACATCATGGTCCAGACCAGGGCCACCGCCACCGGTGTCGCCATCATCGGCAGGATGAAGACGGTGCGCGCCAGGCCGCGCAAGGGGAATTTCTGGTTGAAAACCAGCGCCGCGGCCAGGCCCAAGATCAGCGGAAACACCACCGCCATGGCGGTGTAGACGAGCGTGCGCAGCATCGCCCAGCCGAAGCGCTCATCACTGAACAGCTTGGTGTAATTGGCAAACCCCACCCACTCCCGCGCGCCACCCAGCCGCCAGTCGAAAGCGCTGACATAGATGGTGAACAACCAGGGAAACAGAATCGTGGCGACCACCGCGAAGGCGGCAGGCACGACAAACCAGACGTAGCGCCTGGCATAGTTGCGGCGTGAGGTCATCGGGGTGGCGAGCGCTGCCCTTGAGGGGGCCCTGCCCCCTCAAACTCCCCAGCAAAGGGCCGAAAGGCCCTTTGATCCCATCTGATGGAGGTTTCGGGAGGGGGCCGCTGACCGACCGCGCCGTCAGAACCACCGCCATGGCCCCCTCCCGAAACCTCCATAAAACAGAAGGCGGTCAAGGAGCCCCTGGCTCCTTGCGGGAGGGTCTGGGAGGGCAGCGCCCTCTCAAGGGCAGCTCGCGCCACCCTCAAGTCTCGCGCTCGCTCCGTTCCAGGATCGGCTTGAACGCCGCGGTCGCCGCGCGCATTTCCGCCACCGGGTCGGCGCCGCCGATGGTGTTGGTCAATGCCGTGCCGATGACGTCGCGGAATTCGGTGACGGGCAGGATTTCCGGCAGGCCGGCGCGGGCGATGCGGCCCGAGGCTTGCAGGGTGGCGAAGAATTCGCGTGGGAAGCGGCTTTGGCCGATGACCTCTTCGTTGGTGAAGGGGCTGAGCCGTGCGGGCACACCGGCGCCGGCGGCGAGCATGCGCAGCTGCATCTGCTTGCCCAGTGCCCATTGCAAATAGAGCCAGGCCGGGCCTTTCTTGCGGCTGGCTTCAGGGATGCCGTAGCCGGCGCCGAACAGCGCGCAGTGGTGGTTGGCCGGCCCGCGCGGCACCACGGCGTAGCCGACCTTGCCGGCGATGCGCGAGCGCGCGGGGTCTTCCAGGGGGGCTGCGAAGCCGATGCCGTCGATCCACATCGCGGCGCGGCCCTGCATGAAGGTCGTCTGGCATTCGTTCCAGTTGAAGCCGATGGAGCCGGGCGGCGAGGCATCGCGCAGGAAGCGCTGGTACTGGCGGGTGGCCCAGATCGCGTCGTCGGTGTCGGTGATGAGCTGGCGCTGGGCATTGATCATGTCGCGCTGGGTGGTGGCGAGCAGGTAGCTGGACCAGAGCACCACATTGGCGTTCTTCAGGCCGCGGCCGACATGGCCGTAGATCTGGCGGCCGCGGTCCTCGATGCGCTTGGCGCTGTCGAACATCTCGTCGAAGCTGGTCGGCACCGCGACGTTCTTCGCCGCCAGCAACTCCTTGTTATAATACAGAATAAAGTAGTCGGCGAAGGCCGGCAGGGTGTCCATCCGGCCATCGGCCTGGGTCGCATATTCGCGCATGCCCTGGCCGAAATCATTGAAATCGAAATCCGGCGCCGTCAGGGTCTGGTCGGCGATCAGCGCGCGGATATCGGTGTTCCAGCGGGCGCGGCCGACCTGGCGCTTGTTCACATGCAGGCTGACCTCGCCAACATCGAAGCTGGGGCGGCCGGAGGCGTATTCGATGATGATTTTTTGCCGGTGCTGCTGTTCCGGCACCACCTCGACACCGGCGCGGATGCCCGTCAGCTCCTCGAATTCGCGATTGTGCTGGGTGAGGAGGTTGCCGCGGGGCGAGAGCTGCACCGACACTTCGATGCGTTCGCCACGAAAACGCTTCCAGTCGAAGGCGCTCTGCGCGCCGACCTCCTGCACCACCATGGGTGCGGCGAGCGTGCCCAGCAGCGTGCCGCGGCGTGTGATGCCCTGCATGATCTGTTCCTCCGGTTTTTATGGGCTTCATGCTCACCCTGAATCGTGCCGGCCCGCAAGCGGTGATATGCAGGCCCCATGGAAGACACTGGCACCATCGCGGCCGAGGACGGCACGCCCATCGCCTATCGGCGCATCGCGGGCCGGGGGCCGGGCATCCTGTTCCTAGGCGGCTTCAAATCCGACATGACCGGCGCCAAGGCCGAGGCGCTGGCAACCTGGGCTGCCGCCACCGGCCAGGCCTTCTGTCGCTTCGACTATGCCGGCCATGGCAGCTCGGGCGGTGCCTTCGAGGAGGGCACGATCGGCCGCTGGGCCGGCGATGCGCGGATGGTGCTGGACCACCTGACCAATGGCGCGCAGGTGCTCGTTGGCAGCTCCATGGGCGGCTGGATCGCAGCCCTGCTGGCGCGCGCGGCGCCCGAGCGGGTGCATGCCATGCTCGGCATCGCCCCGGCGCCCGATTTCACCGAGACACTGATGTGGCCGCAATTCACCCCCGATATCCGCGCCACCATCGCGCGCGACGGCGTGTGGTACCGCCCTTCGGAATATGGCGAGCCCTACGCCATCACCCGCGCGTTGATCGAGGATGGGCGACGCCAGCAGGTGATGACCACGCCGCTGCCCTTCCGCTTCCCCGTCCGCATCCTGCAGGGCATGCGCGACACCGACGTGCCCTGGCGCCACGCCTTGCGCTTCGCCGAGGCGATCGAGGGCGAGAATGTGCGGATCAACCTGATCAAGGATGGCGACCATCGCCTCTCCCGCCCGCAGGACCTGGCGCTGCTGATCGCCGAGCTCAGCCGCCTGATCGAAGAATAGCGGCCAGCCCCTCGCGATAGCTGGGGTAGCGCCAGGCGAGGCCCAGCGCCGCCTTGGTCGCCGCATTGGCCACGCGGCGGTTCTCGGCCCAGAAGCTGCGGGCCATCTCGCTCATGCCCGGCGCGGCCGCGGCGTAATCGACCAATGGCGGCGGCGGCACCCCCAGCAGCGCCGCCGCATGCTCGACCACCACGGCACTTTCGGCCGCTTCGTCATCGGTGAGGTTGAGCACCCGCGCACCCTGGGGTGGCCGGGCCATGGCGGCCAGCACGGCGGCGGCGATGTCCTCGACATGGATCCGCCCGAAGGCGTGGCCCGGCTTGCGGGTGCGCCTGGCCTGCCCCGCGCGCAGATCGTCGAAGGCGCTGCGGCCCGGGCCGTAGATGCCGGCCACGCGACAGATATCGAGCGCGAATCGGCCGGCGGCGGCCGCGCGCCATGCCTCCTCGGCCGCGAGCCTTCGGATGCTGCGGGGCTGGCCCGGGCTGGGCGGCGTCGCCTCATCCACCCAGGCGCCGCCACGGTCGCCATAGACGCCCGTCGTGGAGAGATAGCCGGCCCAGACCAGGCCGCCCGGCAGCGCGCCGCCATGCGCGGCCAGGAAGGGGTCGCCCGATTCGCTGGGCGGCGCGGTCATCAGCAGGTGGGTGGTCCGCGCCAGGGCATCGCCGGCCCCGGCAAAGCCGATCTGCCCCGGGCCGGGCGCGGCGCGGGTGGTGCTGGCGCAATCCCAGCCCTCCGCCGCCGCCGCCCGGGCCACCGCCCTGCCGGAATAGCCACCACCGATGATCAACAAACATGCTTCCATGGCGACAGGCTGGGCCGGGTTCGCATGCCAAAGCAAGGTGGGTTATATTGCCGAGGTGAAGTCCGCCCGCCCCCTCATTCTCGCCGTGCTGGCCGTGATCCTCCTGGCCGCTGCCGGCGGCGGTGCCTGGTGGTTCCTGTCCGGTGCCCGGGAGGAGACGGTCGAGCTGCCGCTGCCGCCCGAGCCGCCGCGCCTGGCCGATGGCGCGGATTACGAACGCTGCCTGGCCATGCTGCGTGACGACCCCGAGGGCGCGCTGTCCTTCGCCGAGGCCTGGCAGGCGACCGGCGGTGCCGAGGGTGCGCGGCATTGCGCCGCCCTGGCGCAGCTCACCGTGGGCGAGCCCGAGCGCGCGGCCGAGCAGCTCGAGCGTCTCGCCATCGGCAGCCGTGCGGGCCCCGCCGCGCGGGCCGCCGTCTTCGCCCAGGCCGGGCAGGCCTGGATGATGTCGGGCGACCCTGGCCGGGCCTTTGCCGCCACCACCATGGCGCTCACCCTCTCCCCCGGCGATCCGGACCTGCTGACCGACCGTTCGGTCTCGCTGGGTACCATGGGCCGCTATTCGGAGGCGCTGGCCGATCTGGACCGCGCCCTGGCGCTCGACCCCGAGCGGACCGAGGCGCTGGTGTTCCGCGCCGCCGCGCTGCGCAACCTCGACCGGGTGGATGAGGCCCTGGCGGCCGTGGCGCGCGCTCTGGTGCTCTCACCCGACAATCCCGAGGGCTTGCTGGAGCGTGGCATCCTGCGGCAGCTCCGCAACGACACCGCGGGCGCGCGGGCGGATTGGCAGCGCGTGCTGAGCCTGGCGCCGGACAGCCCCGCGGCCGATCTCGCGCAGCAGAACCTGGCCTTGAGCGAGGCGGGGCCTACCCGGCGTTAGCCCGCAATCGCCCTGGGTGTTTCGACCCGGGGCGATTTGAGTCTAATCGGACAGCCAGTCGTTGAGATGCGCCCGGACGAAGCCATCATCGGTCCATTCCGGGTAGCGCGCGGCCACGGCCGAGATGCGTTCGGCCTGGCCCGGGCTCAGCCCCTCGCGCTCGTCGAGGCACCAGATGCCCTCCAGCAGTCCCTGGCGGCGTAGCACCTCGTGACAGCCCGCGATCACGCCGTGGAAATCATGCGCGACATCGAAGATGGCGGCGTTCATCTCGGTGATGGCGGCGTCCAATGCCAGGGTTTCCGCCGGGATGGCGGCGCCCGCGTCCCGGCATTGCGCGAGCAGCCGCGCGGCGCCCTGGGTCCAGACGCTCCAATGCCCGAGCAACCCGCCGGTGATGCGCAGGGTGTGGCGCTGGCCGGCATGGCTGAGCGTGAAGGGGGTCAACAGGTCCGCCACGATGTGATCGTCATTGCCGGTGTAGAGGGCGATGCGGTCCTGCGCGCCGGCCTCCAGCACGCCGCGCAGGACATCGAGCGTGGCGTAGCGGTTGAAGGGCGCGATCTTGATGGCCACGACGTTGTCGATGGCGGCAAAGCGCTGCCAGAAATGCGCCGAGAGCGGCACGCCGCCCACCGCGGGCTGGAGATAGAAGCCGAAAAGCGGCATTTCGGCCGCCACCGCCTGGCAATGGGCGATCATCTCGTCTTCGCTGGCGCCCCTCCAGGCGGCCAGCGAGAGCAGCACGGCGTGGTAGCCGCAGGCCCTCGCAAGTCGCGCTTCGCGCAGCGCCTGTTCGGTGCGGCCCACGGCGCCGGCCACCAGCAGCGTCTGCGGCCGCGCCGCGCTGGCGGCGATCTCCAGCACGGGCGCGTGCATGCCCACCTCGCGAATGGCGAATTGGGTGGTGTGGACGCCGACCGCGAGGCCGCCGGCGCCGGCGGCGAGGTAGTAGCGCGACAGCGCGCGCTGCCGCCTGGCATCCAGGCTGCGATCCGCCCGCAGCGCCAGCGGATGGGCCGGGATGCACAGCCCCGCCCGCAGCCGCTCCACCATGCCCGAGGGCCAGTCGTGCCAGGACAGCCCCATCAGAAACGCCCATCCCTGACTTCGAACTTGGTCGCGCGGCCGAGCGAGCGGCCGCCGCGCGCGACCCAATCCGCCACCCAATCCAGCATGGTCAGCAGCGGCACGCGGGGATAGCCGAACAGCGCGAAGGCCCGGCCGGCATTGGAGAGCAGGGCCTGGGGCGCCTCCTCGCCGGTGAATTCCGCCGTGCGATCCATCCGCAGGGCGAATTGCCCGGCCAGCCAGCGCACCGAGATGGTCTCGGGGCCGGTGACGTTGACGATCGGGCATTGCGGCGTGGCGTGGCGCAGCGCGCGCAAGGTCCAGGCATTGGCATCGCCCTGCCAGATCACGTTGGCATGGCCCATGGCGAGCGGCACCGGCATGCCCGAGAGCACCTTCTGGGCGATATCGGCCAGTACGCCGTAGCGCAGATCGATGGCGTAGTTCAGCCGGATGCCGAAGCCGGGCGTGCCGCGGGCACGGCCGGCATGCTGGAACATCCGCTCGCGCCCGAGGACGGAGGCCGCATATTCGCCGACCGGGGCGGGCGGCGTGGCTTCATCGGCGCCACCGGAGATCACCGGCACCAGCGGCAGGACATTGCCGGAGCTGAGGAAGACGGTGCGGGCGGTGGGGAAACGCGCGGCGACCAGGGCGGGCAGCAGGGTGTTCATCGCCCAGGTCGTGTCTTCGGCGCCGGTGCTGCCGAATTTGCGGGCGGCGAGGAAGATCAGGTTCGGTGCCTCCGGCAGGCCGGCGAGGGCGACCGGGTCCATCAGGTCGGCGCTCAGCGTCTCGATGCCCCAGGACTGCATGCGCTCTCGCAGGCCAGGCTCGCTCCAGCGCGCCACCGCGATCACCCGCCGGGCGGGGTCGGCCCGCTTGGCGGCGCGGCACATCGTGGGGCCCATCTTGCCGGCGGCGCCCAGCACCAGGATGTCGCCCGGGGCGGCCGCGAGGTCCTCGCGCAGCGCGTCATCGGGGCGGGAGAGAATGTCTTCGAGTGCGGCTTCGTCGGCGATCATGGGCCGAGCCTGTCACGCCGCGCGCCACCATGCCAGCGCCGCCCGGGCCAGCGCCGCCACCGTGTCCACCACCGGGAAGGGCAGGGGGGCGCCGGCGGCGATGCCCAGCGGGATTTCTGTGCAGCCCAGCACCACGGCCTGCGCGCCGCGGGCCTGCAGGCGGGTGGCCATCTCGGCCAGTGGCGGATAGGCCAGGGCCAGGTGATTGGCCTTCACCTGCTCGATGGCGGGGGTGACGAGTTCGGCCATTTCGGCGGCGTCGGGGGTGATGACCTCGTAATCCGTCAGCCGCTCCTGATAGAGCCGCATCGCCAGGGTGCCGGCCGTCGCCATCAGCCCGATCCGCCCTTTGGAAAACCCCTGCGCCCGCAGATCGGCCGCCGCCGCATCGACGATATTCAGGATGGGCAGCGAGGTCGCCGCCTGCATCCCCGCATACCAGCCATGGGCGGTGTTGCAGGGGATGGCGATGGCGCCGCAGCCCGCGCGCTCCAGGATGCGGATGCCGCGCAGCAGGGCGGGCAGCGGGTCCGGCCCCGTGCCCATGCGCGCGGCGCTGCGGTCGGGCACCCTGCCGTCGCTGACCAGGATGGCGGGGAGGTGGTCCTGATCGCGCCGGGCCGGGGTCTGCAAGGTCAGGCTGCGCATGAATTCCGCGCTGGCCAGAGGCCCCATGCCGCCGAGCACGCCCAGCACCTTGTCGTCGTTCATGCGAGGAATCCATCCCATGTCAGCTTCACGCCCAGCACCAGCAGGGCCGCGGTGATGATGCGACAGAACGGCGCCTCTGACATCCCGCGCGGCAGCGGCACCATCAGCATTATGACATTGGCGGTGGCGCCGGCGAAACCGCCCTTGCCGATGGCGGAAACCAGCATCGCCGGCACGGCAATGCGGTAGAAGAGCGGTTCGGTGGTGGGATTCAGCGGTTGGTTCCTTTGCGCCGCGCCAAATGTGAGCGATCCTGACATATGCACGATCCCTACAGCCCGCTCTTCCTGCTCGCCATGGTCAGCGCCATGGCGGCGACCGGGTTGTTCTCCGGCCTGCTCGCCGGGCTGCTGGGGGTGGGGGGCGGCATCGTGATCGTGCCGGTGCTGTTCCATGTGCTGCCCTGGTTCGGCGTGCCGGGGGAGACGCAGATCAAGGTTGCCGTGGCGACTTCCCTGGCGACGATCATCCCGACATCCCTGATCTCGGCGCGCCGGCATTTCTCCACCGGCACGATGGATGTGCCCCTGCTGCGGTCACTGGCTTTGCCGATCTTCGCGGGCGCGCTGCTGGGCACCATGCTGGCCGTGGGGCTGAAGGGGCCGGTGCTGATCGGCATCTTCGCCGCTGTGGCGCTGGTGGTGGCGGTGAATATGGGGTTTTCCGGCCTGAACTGGCGCTGGCGCGACAGCATGCCCGGCGGTGCCGCGCGGGCGGGCATCGGCGCGGGGATTGGCGGTTTTTCGGCGGTGATGGGCATTGGCGGCGGCACGCTGGGCGTGCCGGTGCTGGGCATGTTCGGCAGCCCCATCCGCGCGGCGGTGGCGACATCCTCGGCCTTTGGGCTGATCATCGCCGTGCCGGCCACGCTGGGGTTGGTCCTGGCGGGGCTGGGGGCGGAGGGCCGGCCGCCCTTCTCGCTGGGCTGGGTGAGCCTGGTGGGGTTTGGCCTCATCGCGCCGGCCTCGATCATCGCGACACCCTGGGGGGTGGCGCTGGCGCACAGCATCCGGCCGCTGCTGCTCAAGCGGGTCTTCGCCGGCTTCCTGGGGCTGACCAGCTTGCGCATGGGTTGGAGCCTCTTGGCATGATGGAATGGCTTTGGCTCGCGCCCGGGCTGGTTCTGGCGGGGCTGGCGGGGGGGCTGCTCGCCGGGCTCTTCGGCATTGGCGTGGGCGTGGTGCTGGTGCCGCTGATGGCGGGGCTGCTGCCGCTGCCCGGCGTGGAGGAGGCGCTGCGCGTCAAGCTGGCCATCGGCACCTCGCTGGCGATGACGGTGCCGACATCCTGGCTGGCGGCGCGGGGGCATGCCGCGCGCGGCACGCTCGACGCCGCGCTGCTGCGGCGCCTGGCGCCGGGCATGCTGGTGGGCGTGGGCCTCGGTGTCGTGCTGGCGGGATGGGTGGCCGGGGCCTTGCTCGTGCTGGTCTTCGGCGTGGTCGCGCTGGTGGTGGCGGGACTTTTCCTCATGCCGGGGATGCGGCTGGGTGCCGCGCTGCCGGGCGGGCTGCCCGGGCAGGCGCTGGCCGGGGTGGTCGGTGGCGTCAGTGCCATGATGGGCGTGGGGGGCGGGACCCTGGGGGTGCCGGCGCTGGTGCTCTTCGGCGTCCCGGTGGGGCGGGCGATCGGCACGGCGGCGGGGTTTGGCGTGATGATCGCGGCGCCGGCCAGCCTGGGGCTGGTGCTGGCGGGCTGGGGCCTGGAGGGGCTCGGCATGGGCGCGCTGGGCTTCGTCAGCCTGCCCGCGGTGGCGTTGATCCTGCCGCCGGCGATGCTGGCGACACCCTGGGGCGTACGCCTGGCGCAGCGGCTGCCGGGGCGGGCTTTGCGGCTGGGCTTCGCCGCGATGATGGCAGCACTGGGGCTGCGGATGCTGTCGAGCCTGATTTAGAATCTCTCCACCCAGGGCCGGATCGCCATCTCGCTGCTCCAGGCCGTGCGCGGCTGGGCCAGGACATGCAGGTAGGAATCGGCGATCGCATCGGGGCTGAGCAGGTTGTCGCCTTCCGGGATGCGGTTGGCGGAGGCGATGCCGCCATCGATGACGAAATGGCAGATATGGATGTTCTGCGGGTGCAATTCGCGCGCCATGCTCTCGGCCAGGCCACGCAGCGCGAATTTGCCCATGGCGAAGGGCGCGGATTGCGGAAAACCCTTCACCCCCGCCGAGGCGCCGCTGAGGAAGATATGGCCCGAGCCGGCCTTCAGCATGCGCCGCGCCGCCTGCTGCGCGACCAGGAAGGCACCGAAGGCGCAGACCTCCAGCGCGCGGCGGACCAGCACGGGGTCGAGATCGACCAGAGGCCCGCGGGTGCGGAAGCTGGGGTTGTAGATGACGAGGGAGGGCGTGCGGCCGGCGGCATCCAGCGCTTCGAAAAGCCCGGCCACGGCGTCGATGTCGGCGCTGTCGCAGGCATGCAGGGTTGCGCGGGTTTCGGCGGCCAGGGCGCCGAGTTTTTCGGTGTTGCGGGCGGCCAGGGCGATGTTCCACCCCGCCGCCGCCAGCTTGCGGGCGAGGGAGGCGGAGAGACCGGCGCCGGCGCCGACGATCAGCGCGTTCATTCCGCGGCACCCCGGGTGATCAGCCCATCCTCGATGTCGCGCTCGATCAGCGCGGGGTCACGCAGCGCGGGGTCACCCATGCCGCCGCCGCCGGGCAGGTGGAGGACGAGATGCCGGCCCTTGGGGATGGTCTGAAACCCCTTGGTGCGCAGCGTGGTGCCATTGGCGTCATCCAGCGAGACCCGGCCCGCCGCACCTTCGCCACCGCCGAAACGGCCCTTGGGCGCATTCGCGACCCGGTCGAAGATGGCGTTCACCGCGAATTCGGCGTTGTTCTTGGCGCCGATCTCCATGATCTGGCCGAAGCCGCCGCGGGTCTTCCCGGGGCCAGCGCTGTCGGGCCGCAACTCCTTGCGCCAGAAGATCACGGGGGCCACGTTTTCCGTGGCCTCCACGCTCATGGTGCGCACGCCGGAGGGGAAGGCGGTGCCGTCCAGCCCGTCCTTGGTCGGGCGCGCGCCGGTGCCGCCGGAATTGAAGGTGATGATTTCGAAATTCTCGACCTCCGCCGCCTGGCCGGAGACCTGGGAGCCGCCGCGCAAGGGCGGATTCCACAGCGCGGAGGAGCCTTCGGCGACGACGCGCCCGGGCACGGCCTGGCCCAGGCAGCCCATCATCAAATCGGGGATGAGCTGCCCCACGACATGGCGCACGCTGACGGGGTAGGGGCGGGGCGCGTTGAGGATGCAGCCCTCGGGGATGACCATGCTGAAGGGGGCGAGGCTGGCCCAGTTGTTGGGGATGTCGGGTGCCACCACCACCTTAATGCCGAAGCAGGAATAGGCCCGGCAATAGGCCGGCGGCACGTTGATGCCGCGGCTGGACAGGCCGGAGGTCCCGGCGAAATCGACCACGATCGCGTCGGGCTGGATGGTCAGCGCGGCCTTGAGCGTGACCGGCGCCTCATAGCCATCGGAGTTGATGCTGTTGTGATAGGTGCCGCGGGGCAGGGCGTTGATGGCGGCCTGGGTGGCGGTGAGCGAGGCGTCGAAGATGTATTCGGCCAGGGCATCCAGCCCGTCCAGCCCGTATTCATCCAGCATTTCGGCCAGGCGCTTCGCGCCGGCATCGTTGCAGGCGCAGAGGGAGTAGATGTCCCCTTCCAGCTCCACCGGGGTGCGGGAGCCGACGCGGATGAAGTCGAAGAAGGTCTCGTTCGGCTGGCCCTGGTCGAAGCATTTGACGATGGGGATGTAGAGGCCTTCCTCGAAAACCGAGCGCCCCTCCGGCCCCATGCCGAGGCCGCCGATATCGATGATATGCGCGGTATTGGCGAAGAGGCCGACGATTTTCCCGCGGTGGAAGGCGGGGGAGACGACGGTGAGGTCGTGCAGGTGGCCGGTGCCGAGCCAGGGGTCGTTGGTGATGTAGTGGTCGCCCGGGCGCATGCCGGCGGCGGGGAATTTTTGCAGGAAATGGCCCACGCTTTCCATCATGGAGTTCACGTGGCCGGGGGTGCCGGTAACGGCCTGGGCCAGCATGCGGCCGTGCAGGTCGAAGACGCCGGCGGAGAGGTCACCGGCCTCGCGCACCGTGGTGGAGAAGGCGGTGCGGATCATCACCTGCGCCTGTTCCTCGACCACCGCGATGAGGCGGTTCCATTGGATTTGGCGTTGGATTTTTTCGAGGGGGTTCATGCGGTGGTTCCGACAAGCTGGAGCCCGCGATGGCGGGCAAATGGCAGGAAGTCACGGTCGCTGGTCAGCAGGGCTGTATCGTGCCGGATGCACCAGGCGGCGATCATGCAGTCCACGGCCTTGCGGATGGTGATGCCCCGTTCACGCAGGGCACGGTAATGCTCCACCGCGGCCTCGGCGATGCGGGTGCCGCCCAGCTCCACCTGCGCGAAGCTGAGCAGCCGGCTGCGTGTCATGCGGTAGAGGCGATCCTGGGTGATGCCCCGCAGCACTTCGAGCAGGATCAGATCGCCCACCAGCACTGTTGTGCCGGGTGCGTCACAGCCCTGGATGAGGCGACGCAGCAGCGCTGTCTCCCCGGTGGCGGTGCCGCGCAGCGAGTCGATCCAGACGCTGCTGTCCACGAGAATTGTCACCTCGCGCGGCGACGCGGCTTGTCGAGGCGATCCGCCTCCAGATCACCCTCCCACTCCACCTTGCCGAACAGTTCGAGGATCGATTCCTGGCGCTTCCGCCGCGCCAGCAGGCGCAGCGCCGCCTCCACCGTCTCGCGCTTGGTCTTAAACCCGGTCGCGGCCATGGCCTCGGCCATCAGTCGGTCATCGATGTCGATATTGGTGCGCATGGCCCATCTATGTGTAAATTGACCAGCGAAATATACACATCGAGGGGCCGGGCCGCAACAAACTCAACCCTCCCGCACCAGTTCCAGATACCCCAGCCCATCCACCGCGCAGGTCCAGCCCGGGCCCACCAGCGTGCTCGTCTCATCCTCGCTGATGATGCAGGGGCCCGGCACCTGGCAGCCCGGGGCCATGGCCGCGCGGTCATAGACCGCCCATTCGCCCTGCGTGCCGGCCGCGGTGTCGAGCACCATCTGCCGCCGGATCGGCGCTGGCGCCGGTGCCCGCGCGGGTTCCGCCACCGGTTCCACCGCGTCCACCACCGTGCTGACCACCACCGCGAAGCTCATCACCTCCACGTCCGAGCCGGGAACCGGACGGTCATAGAAGCGCGCATACTCCGCATCGTAATCGGCGCGGATTTTGGCCACATCCCCGGCGCTGAGGTCGCCCGCCGGCATGGGCACCGCAATCTCATGCCCCTGGCCGACATAGCGCATATAGGCCGTGCGGGTTTCCGTGGTGGGCGCGCCGAAGCTGCCGGCGGAGACCACCTCCGCCGCCTCGCGGCTCATATCGGCCAGCAGCGCGTTCACGCCGGCCACGTCAAAACTCGCAAAACGCTGGTAGAGGCTGCGCACCACCTCATAGGCCACGGGCGCCCGCAGAAACCCGATGGCGCTGCCCACACCGGCGCCTGATGGCACCAGCATCCGCGTCACGCCGATCTTTTCGGCCACGCGATAGCCATGCACCGGCCCGCCGCCGCCAAAGGCCACAATGGTCCGCCCCTCATAGGTCTTCGCCGATTCGATGGCGTGAACGCGGGCCGCATTGGCCATGTTCTCATCCACCATTTCGACCACGCCGAGGGCAGCCATCCCCGCCTCCAGCCCCAGCGGCCGGCCCACCGCCGCCACCATCGCGGCCTCGGCCTGACCGGGATAGAGCTTCAGCGCGCCACCGGCGAAGGTCGCGGGATCGTAGCGGCCGAGCAGCAGGTTGGCGTCGGTCACCGCGGGCTTCTCGCCGCCGCGGCCATAGCAGGCCGGCCCGGGCACGGCGCCGGCACTTTCGGGGCCGACTTGGATACGGCCGAGGCCATCGACATGGGCGAGCGAGCCGCCACCGGCGCCGATCTCCACCATCTCGATGACGGGAATGCGCAGCGGCAATCCCGAACCCTTCTGGAAGCGGCCGATGCGCGCCACCTCAAAACTGCGGCTGGCCTGGGGTGAAAAGCCGTCGATCAGACAGACCTTGGCCGTGGTGCCGCCCATGTCAAAGGACAGGACTTTTGCCAGACCCTTTTGGCGCGCGACAAAGGCGGAGAAAATCGCTCCACCCGCCGGCCCGCTCTCGACCAGGCGGATGGGGAATTTCGCCGCCGTTTCGATTCCGGTGAGGCCACCGCCGGACAGCATCATGAACACCGGCACGGCCATGCCCATGGCATCCAGCCCCGCCCGCAGCCGGGCGAGGTAGCCGGCCATCAGCGGCTGCACATAGGCATTGGCGACGGTGGTGGAAAAGCGTTCCCATTCGCGCATCTCGGGCGAGACTTCGCTGGCGAGCGAGATCCGCACCTCCGGCCAGATCGAGCGCGCGATCTCGGCCGCGCGCCGCTCATGCACCGGGTTCACAAAGCCATGCATGAAGCCGATGGCCAGCGACTGCATGCCCTCATCGCGCAGGAATCGCACTGCCGCGGCCACCGTTGCCTCATCCAGCGGCCGCAGGATGTTGCCGGTATTGTCCAGGCGCTCCCCAACGGGCACGCGGTGGCGGCGGCGGACGAGAGGCTGCGGAAGGTCGATGTTCAGGTCGTACTGGTCGTAGCGGCTTTCATTGCCGAGCGCCAAAACGTCGCGAAAACCCTCGGTGGTGATGAAACCGGTGGGCGCACCCTTGCGCTCGATGATGGCGTTGGTGGCCAGCGTGGTGCCATGGATCATCAGCGAGACGTCGCCGGCCGAGAGGCCCGCGCGGGCGAGCACGGCCTGCACACCCTCCAGCACGCCCTCCTCGGGTGCTGCGGGGGTGGTCAGGACCTTCGCGGTCCAGCGTTGGCCCTCCTGCTCGAGGACCACATCGGTAAAGGTTCCACCGATATCGGCGGCAATGCGCGCATTCACCGATCAGAAACCACGCACCATGCCGCCATCGGCGCGCATGATCTCGCCGGTGATGTAGGCGGCGGGCACGCCGCACAGGAACGCGACCAGCGGGCCATATTCATCCGGCTCGCCATAGCGGAGCGCGGGGATGGTCTTGCTGCGATCGGCGATCACCTCATCGATGCTCTTGCCGGTCTTGCTGGCGAGGCTCGCCGCGGTTTCCAGGCTGCGATCGGTGCGGATGGCGCCGGGGGCCACGATGTTCACGGTGACACCCTCGCCCGCCACCTCGGTGGAAAGCGTCTTCAGGTAGCCCATGATCGAGGCGCGCAGCGTGTTGCTCAGCACCAGGTTGGGGATGGGCTGCTGCATGCCCGTGCTGCCGATATTGATGATCCGGCCGAATTTTTGCGCCCGCATCCCGGGGAGGAGTTTCTTCGTGATGTGGATGGGGGCGAGCACGATGCGCTGAAACCACGGCGCCAGCAGTGCCTCATCCAGCTCCAGCGCCGTGCCCGGCGGCGGGCCGCCATGGTTGAGGATGAGGATGTCCACGCCGCCCATGGCCGCCACGGCGCCATCGGCCAGCCTGTCCATGTCGGCGTTGTTGGCGACATCGGCGGGGATGCCGGTGGCACTGGCCGCGCCGAGTGCGCGCAACTGCGCCGCCGCCGCATCCAGGCTCTCCTGGCTGCGGCCGCTGATCACGAGATGGCAGCCCTCCCGCGCCAGCGCATCGGCCACGCTGCGTCCCAGCCCCTTGGAGGCCCCCATCACCAGCGCGCGCTTGCCCTGCAAACCCAGATCCATCGTCTCAATCCCCATGTCATCGGTCGGGCGTGACAATCCAGCACCCATCCGGGGCTGGCAACCCAGGCGATGGGACATGGCGAGAAACCCTGGGACGCCCGGTGCATTTCCATCGCGCATCGGCCTGCGCTAGCCTACCATCGTTTGGCAAAGAAGCGGGCGCGACAGGCTCCCGCGCCCGGAGCGCAGCCCATGTCCATCATCCCCGCCCGCCGCCATTTCCTGCTGGCCAGCCCCGCCCTCCTGCTGGCGGCCTGCGCTTCGGAAACGGCGGCTCCGCCGGCGACCGGCCCGGCCACCTCGGCCGCGACGCCGCCTGTCGCGCCCGCGCCCGCCGAGCCGGCACCGGGCACCCGGCCGGATGCGCGCATCGAGATCAACAACTGGCAGCTCGGCTTCGTCGGCCAGGTCGCCTGGGGCAATGGCGTGCTGATCTATCGCGGCCGGCGCCTGCCCTTCCGGGTGCGCGCGGCCGGGGTGGGCGGCGTGGGCGTGGCCCGCGTGCGCGCCACCGGCGATGTCTTCGACATGCGCGATGTCAGCCAGTTTCCGGGTGTCTATGCCCAGGCCCGCACCGGCGTCGTGGCGCCCGGCGCGCAGCTCGGTGGTATCCTATGGCTGCAGAACACCGCCGGCGTGCGGCTGCGGCTCAACCCGAGGCGGACCGGTCTTGCCGCCCAGATCGGTGCGGATGGCGTGCTGATCGAAATGCGCTAAACCCGCGGCAGGTTCACTGCCGCCAGGGAAATGCCGCATGTCCAAGCCCATCCTGCTCGTCACCCGCAAGCTGCCTGCGGGGATCGAGGCCCGCGCCGCGCGGGATTATGACGCGCGGCTCAACCCCGATGACATGCCCTGGTTCCGCGACGGAATGGAGATCGCCCGCCGTGCCACCGAGGCGAAGGCCGATGGCGTGCTGATCGCCGCCGGCGATCCGATGAATGCCGCGGCCTTCGCAGCGCTGCCGGAGAGCGTGAAGATCGTCACCACCTTCTCCGTCGGCTACGACCATGTGGATGTGGCGGCCGCGAAGGCGCGCGGCATCATTGTCACCAACACGCCCGAGGTGCTGAGCTTCGCCACCGCCGAATGCGCCTTCACCCTGCTGCTGATGGCTGCCCGCCGCGCCGGCGAGGGCGAGCGCATGGTTCGCGCCGGGAAGTGGGAAGGCTGGGCGCCCACCCAACTCATGGGCGTGACGCTGGAGGGCAAGAAACTCGGCATCCTGGGCTTCGGCCGGATCGGGCAGAAGCTGGCCGCCATGGCGCGCGGCTTCGGCATGGAGATTCACTATCGCGACCTGCGGAAATTGCCGCCCGAGGTGGAGCAGGGCGCGATTTTTCATGAGACGGACGAGAAGTTCTTGGCGAGCATCGACATGCTGTCGATGCATGTCCCGGGCGGCGATGGCACGCGCAAATGGCTCGATGCCGCCCGCCTCGCGCAGATGAAGCCCGGCAGCATCGTCATCAACACCGGCCGCGGCGGCAGCGTGGACGACGCGGCGCTGGTGGTGGCGCTGCGCTCCGGCCATATCCGCGCCGCCGGCCTCGACGTCTATGATGGCGAGCCCCGTGTGTTCCCAGGCTATCTCGGCCTGGAGAATGTGGCCTTGCTGCCCCATCTCGGCAGCGCCACCATCGAGACCCGTGACGCGATGGGCGAGCGCGCGCTTCAGAACCTGGACTGCGTGTTGCGCTTCGACCTGCCGCCGCCGCATCGGGTCGCTTAGAGCAGGATGCGTTGAGGCGGAATCGCCGAACACGCTGAATCATCTCTCAGCAACGGCTAGACCATGCGCAGTGAACGCATGTGAACGCAGCATGGTCTAGGGAACCCCCACCGCCGCCCTCTCAGGCGCGGATGCTGGCCAGGAACTGGTCGGCCTTGCCGCGCAGGGTATTGGCCTGCTGGGTCAGCGCCTCCGAAGTCTGCCGCATGCCCTTGGCGGCCGAGCCGGTGGCGCCGGCCGCGCGCTGCACATCGCCGATGCGCCGCACCACCGCCCCCGTGCCCTCGGCCACCTGGGAGGCGCTGCGGGCAATCTCGCGCGTGGCGGCACCCTGTTCCTCCACCGCGCCGGCGATGGCGGTGGTGACCTCGTTCATCCGCTCGATCGTGGCGCCGATATTGCGCAGCGCGGTCGCCGCATCCTCCGTCGTCGTGCGGATGGCGTTGATCTGGGTGGCGATATCCTCGGTGGCGCGGGCGGTCTGGCTGGCCAGGCTCTTCACCTCGCTGGCGACCACGGCAAAGCCCTTGCCGGCCTCGCCCGCGCGGGCGGCCTCGATCGTCGCGTTGAGGGCGAGGAGGTTGGTCTGGCCGGCGATGTCGCTGATCAGCCGCACCACATCGCCGATCCGGGCCGCGGCCTGCACCAGGCCCTGCACCGTGGCGTCGGTCGCCTGCGCCTCCTCCGCCGCCGCGCGCGCCACCTCGGCGCCATCGCTGACCTGACGGGTGATCTCGGCCACGCTGGCGGCGAGCTCCTCGGCGCTAGCGGCCACGGCCTGCACGTCATGGCCGGCGCGGGCGGAGACCTCGGCCACCGCATCGGCCTCCCGCCCGCCGGTATCGGCGGCCTGGCCCATCGTCTCCACGCCCTGGCGCATCTGCTCGGCCGATTGCGCCACCGCCTGCACCACGCTGCCGACCTCGGCCTGGAAATCATCGGCCAGGCGGGCCTGGCGGGTGACCAGGCGCCACATCAGCATGGTGGCGACGTAATGGCCGGCATCATCGCGAATGGCGCTGATCTTCAGCTCGAAGCTCTCGGCGCCGATCCGCAGGCGGCTCTCCTGCGGCAGGCGGGCGGGGTCGGCCATCATCGGCTTCAGGGCGGCCAGCTCGCGGCTGAGGGCATCGAGCTTCACGCCCACCAGCGCCCCGGCCTTGGCCGGCAGCGATGCCTCGACCAGGCGCATCAGCGCCAAGCCCTCGGGGTTCACATAGCTGATGGCGAAGCCCTCCTGCGGGTCGACCACCATCACGCCATTGCCCATCTGCTCCAGCATCTGGCCCTGGGCGAAGGCCTTTTGGGCCGCGCCGCGCAGCGCCTCCAGTGCCAGGGCGATGCGGCCGATCTCGTCGCGCCGGTTGCGGTCCGTCATCGGGGTGCGGGTGCGCCCGGCGGCGATATCGGCCACCTGCGTGGCGAGGCGGCGCAGCGGCGCGCCCACCACCTGCGCGGTGAAGGCGCCGAAGATGAGCAGCATGCCGCCCACCGCGGCGCCTGCGATCAGCACCTGGGTCGCGATGTCGGTGATGGCGCGGCTGGTGCGCGCCGCGGCCAGGCCCGCATCGGCGCGCAGCACCGTCACCACCCGCCCCACCGTGGCCTGTGCCCGGTCCCGGATGGGGATGATCTGTTCCCGCCGCGTGGCCTCGATGGCGATGCCCAGGGCGATCACCGCCTCTGCTGAGCGGGCGATCTCCTCGGCCACGGCGCCCATGCGCTGGATATCCTGCGCCATCTCGCGCGGCGACGCACTTTCCAGCCGGCGGAGATGCACGCGCTGCTGGCTGGTGGCGCGGCGCACGCGGGTGGCGGCCGCGGCATCGGCGGTGGCGAGGTAGCGGTTGGCGCCGAGCCTGACCTCGTTCACCGCATTGGCATAGGTTGTCAGCACCTCCCGCGCATTCTCCAGCGCCTCGCCCGAGAGCGCGAAGGCGAGGTTGGCGGTCACGCTCTCCATCGCCTGATCGAATTCCGGCAGCCGGGGCAGCAGGCGCTCGTCGCGGGTCTGGATGAGCTCGGCGCGCTTCGCCGTGGTCTCGGTGAAGGTGGCGCCCAGCGCGTCGATGTCGCGCAGCAGGGCATCGAGCCCGGCCCGCGCCTCGGCCGGGGCGGCGAGGCCGCGCGCCTCGGTCGTCGCGCGCCGCGCCTCGCGCAGCGCATCGAGAATGATGCGCTGCTCGACCTCGACGATGACGGCGGTTTGCGCCAGCAGCACGCCGCGTTGCGCCAGATTGGCGCGCATGATGTGCTGCGCCGCCTCCGTCGCCGCGATCTGGGCCTGCGACGCGGCCTCCTGCATCGCGCGGGACTCATGGGCCGTCTGCGCCTCGATCCGGACCATGAGCACGAGCGCGCCCAGCATCAACATCGCAAAAAGCGAACTGACGGCGAGTTTCTTCCCGACCGACAGGTTTCGAAAGACCTGCATCGCCACGTCTCCATCCAGGGGCAGAATGACTTATGGAGGTGCCTGGCTAACCGAAGGTGAAGCCGCCCCCTCGACAGCATCGCCCCGGCCGGTTCAATTGCGCCCAAGCCGCTGATCAAGGATCCCCGCCATGCTGTTCGACTTCGAAGCCCTGCCCGCCCGCGAGCGCTACAAGCTGCTCGTCTCCACCATCGTGCCGCGGCCCATCGCCTGGGTGGTGACGCAGGATGCGGCGGGTGTGGTCAATGCCGCACCCTATTCCTTCTTCAACGCCTTTTCCGACGACCCCGCCGTGGTCGCCATCGGCTGCGGCCCGCGCCCCGAGGGCAGCCCGAAGGACACGCTGGCCAATATCAAGGCGACCGGCCAGTTCGTGGTCTGCCTGGTGCCTGGCACGGCGCTGGAGCAGATGAATGTGACGGCCACCGACTTCCCGCCCGGCTTCGACGAGCTCGACGAGGCCGGCCTGCACAAGCTGGCCAGCACCAAGGTAGCCCCCCCGCGCATCGCCGAAAGCCCGGTGGCGCTGGAATGCGAGACCTTCCAGCTCGTCCCCGTCGGCCATCACACGATCGTGATGGGCAAGGTCCTGGCCATGCATGTGAAGGACGAGGCGGTGCTGGACGCCGAAAAGAATTATATCGACACGCCCAAGCTGGAGCTGGTTGGCCGCATGCATGGCCGGGGCTGGTATGCGCGCACGACCGACCGTGTCGATGTGCCGCGCTACACCGCGGCGGAATGGGCGGCGCATAAGGCGGCGAAGGGCTGAGGCCGGTTTCGGCTTGACAATTTAGGCCGAAATTCCCATAATGCCGGCTGTTGTTTGACAGCCGCATCCGTGCCGCCACCCCAGATATGGGCGCGAGAGCCCGCGCGCCCACAATCCCTGGTATTTGTCCGAAACCCGCAGTTTATCACGTTGCCCGCCCGGCGCTGGACCATGCTGAGAGATGATTCAACGTTTTCGGCGATTCCGCCTCAACGCATCATGCTCTACTGCGTGTTCCGCACGGTGATCTGCGTCAGCACCCCCGCCATCACGCCATTCTGCACCCGCAGCGTGGCCTGGATGGTGGTCAGCCGCCGCTCCCGCTCCGGCACGCGCATCACGCAGCTCCAATCGCCCGAAATGCCGGCCGGTGCTGCGCAGGAGAAGCCGATGGCGGTCAGCCGCTGCACCGCGGGGCCGGCATCGGCGCCGGTCGGCGCCCATTCGCCGATATCGCGCGACAGCGCCGCCGCACCGGCCCGCTCGCCCTGGCGGAGATAGGTCTCGATCGCGGTGCGCGGCTTGTTCGCCCCCACCATCCAGGCCACGCCGCCCAGCATCGCCAGCAGCACGATGCCCACCAGCGTGGCCCGGCGGAAGGTGCCGGGCTGCATCGCCAGCCGCCCGGTGGCGGGGCGGGTCGCGCCCTCATCCTCCCTCATGCGGCCAGCCGCGGGTTGCGGATGAAGCGGCCGGGCGCCGCGCCGGTCAGGCCCGTCCCGTCCAGTGTCGTCTCGCCATTGGCCCAAACGCGGTGGATACCCAGCGATGTCAGGGTCGGCGTCTTGTAGGTCGCGCGGTCGGCCACCGTCGCCGGGTCGAAGAGCACGAGGTCGGCGAAATGGCCAGGGCGGATGGTGCCGCGATCGGCCAGGCCGAAGACCGCGGCGGTGCGGCCGGTCATCTTGTGGATCGCGGTCTCCAGGCTGAACAGCTTTACCTCGCGCACGTAATGGCCGAGCACGCGCGGAAAGGTCCCCCAGAGCCGGGGATGCGGCACCGCGTCATGCGGAATGCCGTCCGAGCCGATCATGCTGCGGGGATGGGCCATGATGCGCCGCACATCGGCCTCGTCCATCTGGAAATAGATGGCGCCCGCCGGCAGCAGCTTTTCCGCCGTCGCCTTGCGAGTCATGCCCCATTCGCGGGCGACATCGTCGAGGTCGCGGCCGGCCTGCTCGGGATGCGGCACTGACCAGGTGATCTGCACCGGCACGTCCTGGCGCAGCCGCTCGGGCATCATGACGGTGGAGCCGGCGGGGTAGGGGTAGACGTCGAAGGCGACGGGCTGGTCCTGGCCCAGGCTGTCGATCAGGGCCAGCGTCTCGCGCGAGCGGCCGAAATTCTCCGGCATCGAGCATTTGTGGTGGCTGATGATGACCTCGACGGGCTTCTCCGCGGTGCCCGTCTCCCGGCCGATGCGCAGCGTCTCGCGGATGCTGTCCAGCACCTGGTCGGCCTCGTCGCGCATATGGGTCATGTAGATGCCGCCATGCGCCCGCAGCGCCTCGCCGACGGCGATCACCTCATCGGTCGTCGCCTGGGCATTGGGGGCGTAGTAGAGGCCGGTGCTGAAGCCGGCGGCACCCTGGGCCAGCGCCTCCGCCAGGCGGTCCTGCATGGCGGCGATTTCGCGGTCATGGGCGCCGCGATAGACATCACCCGCCATCGCCTCGACCCGCAGCGACATGTGCCCGCAGAAGGCCAGGGTGTTCACATTGGTCGGCCGCTTTTCCAGTGCCTCGCCATATTCGGCGAAGCTGCCGATGTTGAACCAGCTTTCGTCGCCCAGCAGGTCGAGCGGCGGCGGCGGGCGGCGGTCCATCCGCAGCGGCGCCAGCGAGACGCCGCAATTGCCCACCACCACCGTGGTGACGCCCTGGCTGACCTTGCAGTGCTGGCAGGCCGGGCCGCAGAGCACGGCGCGGTCGTCATGGGTATGGGCATCGATGAAGCCGGGGGCGAGTGCGAGGCCCTGGGCATCCACCTCTTCCGTCCCGCTCATGCCCCCCAGATCGCCGACGGCGACGATCCTGTCGCCCGTCACCGCGACATCGCCCTGGTAGCGCGGCGCGCCGGTGCCATCGACGATCGTGGCGTGGCGGATGACGAGGTCACAACGAAGCGGCATGCACGGTTCCTTGATCTGTGCGGCCATCATGACGCAACCCGCCGCCCCGCGCCACCAAGCCGGATTGCGCTGATACCCGGAGATAACGTATCGGTAAGCCAGAAAAACCGGGAGAACTTCCAATGTCGCTCATTCGCCGTTCCGCCGTCCTGGCAGGCTTCGCAGCCCTGCTCGGTGCCCTGCCCAGCGCCCCTGCCATGGCGCAGACGCAGATCGCCATCCACCACGCCCTCCCGCCCAACAGCCACACCGGTGCCGGGCCGATCGCCTTCAAGGAGGCCTTCGAGCGGCTGACCGCCAACCGCTACCGCGTCGTCGTCCAACGCAACGACAATGAGCGGGAGATGATCGAGAGCGTGCAGATCGGCACCATCGACTGCACCTTCACCTCCACCGGCCCGGTCGGCAATTTCGTGCCCGAGGTGCGGATCTTCGACGTGCCCTTCCTGTTCCGCGACACGGCGCATGCCCGCGGCGTGCTGGACAGCGAGATCGGCCAGCAGGTGCTCGGCCGCTTCACCGCCCGCGGCCTGCATGGCGTGATCTGGACCGAGAACGGCTTCCGCCACCTCACCAATTCCAGGCGCGACGTGAACACGCCGGCCGATATGCGCGGCCTGAAGGTGCGCACCATGGAAAACCAGGTGCATATCCGCGCCTTCACTCAGCTCGGCGCGCTGCCCACGCCGATGGCCTTCTCCGAGCTGGTACCGGCCCTGCAGCAGGGCACGGTGGATGGCCAGGAGAACCCGATCTCGGTGATCGTGGCGAACAACCTGAATCAGGTGCAGCGCTTCATGACGATGACCAACCACGTCTATTCGCCGGCCGTGATGATCTGCGGCCCGGGCGTGGTGCAGCGCCTGCCCGCCGCCGACCGGGCGCATTTCATGACCGCCGCCCGCGCCGCCCAGGAAGCCAACCGCGCCCGCGTCAGCGCCGATGAGGCGAGCGGCGTGGAGGAGCTGCGCCGGCGCGGCATGACGGTGATCACCACCGTCAACACCGCCGCCTTCCAGGAAGCCCTGGCGCCGGCTTTCGCCGAATGGGAGCGCACCATGGACGCAGCCTTGTTGCGCCGCATCCGCGACTGGCGCGCGGCGCAGTAAGCCGGCCAATTGCCATCCCGGCCGCGGGGGGCCTCCCTCCGCGGCCGTTTCATTGAGGGATCGTCGCGCGTGAACGCCATGAATTCGACGCCGCTGCTGGTGGTGCTGCTGGGCACCACCGCCTTGGTTCTTGCCGCTCTGTGGGCCGGTCAGTCCAAGGCGGGGCCGCAGGCCGCCATCACCCGCGCGGTGCTGAAGATCGACCGTGTGACGACGGGCATCGCCACCGCCATCGCGGTGGCGGCATTGGTTGTCGCCGTCTTCGCCGGCTTCTGGCAGGTGGTGGCCCGTTTCGCGACCGAGACTCCCTCGATCTGGTCCGAGGCGCTGGTGCGCACGGCGCTGATCTGGATGGGTTTCATCGGCCTGGCGGCGGCGATCCGCACCGGCTCGCTGGTCTCCATCGACATGGCGCATCGCTACTCGCGTGGGGCGTTGCGGCGTGGGATCGAGGCGGCGGTGCTGGCGGGCAATGTCTCGCTGATGGGCGTGCTGTTCTGGTTCGGCTGGATCATGGCGGAGCGGGTGCAGTTCCAGGAAATGGCCGGGCTCGAGGTCTCGATCAGCTGGGGTTACGCGGCGCTGCCGATTGGCGCCGCCTTCGCGATCATGGGCGCGCTGGGGCAATTCCTCGACCGCCGGGCCGAGGAACTGGAGATGGCGGTATGAGCAGCTTCATGTTGACCGCGATGCTGGTGCTGTTTGCCGCCAGCATCCCCGTGGCGGTTGCCATCGGTATCGCGGCCGTCATCGGCGTGGCCGGCTTCACCAGCTTCCCGCTGATCGTGGCGGCGCAGCAGCTTTATGTCTCGCTGGACCGGTTTCCGCTCGCCGCCATTCCCTTCTTCATCCTGGCCGGCAATCTGATGGATGTCGGCGGGATTTCGCGCCGCCTCGTGGATTTCGCCAAATCCATCGTGGGTGGGGTGCAGGGCGGGCTGCCTGCCACCTGCATCGTCACCTGCATGATTTTTGCGGCCATCTCGGGTTCCTCCGTCGCCACCACCTTCGCCATCGGCGCGGTGATGATCCCGGCCCTGATCAAGGCGGGCTATCCCGTGCCCTTCGCCGCCGCGCTGATGGCCACAGCGGCCGAGCTTGGCGTGATCATCCCGCCCTCCATCCCGATGATCCTCTATGGCGTGACGACGCAGACCTCGATCCCCGAGCTGTTCATGGCCGGCTTCGGGCCGGGCTTCCTGATCGGCGCCGCGCTGATCGCCACCGTGCTGGTCTGGTGCCGCATCACCGGCTGGGGAAAGAATGACGGCGAGGGCCGCCTGCCCTTCCTCACCGCCACGAAGCAGGCCGGCTTCGCTTTGCTGATGCCCTTCGTCGTGCTCGGCGGCATCTATGGCGGCATCACCACGCCGACCGAGGCCAGCGTCATCGCGGTGATCTACGCCATCCTGGTGGGAATGTTCCTGCACCGCGAGATCGGGGTTCGCGACCTCTATCCGATCTTCAAGAAATCGGTGATCAGCTCGGCCGTCATCATGTTCATCATCGCCTGCGCCGGGCTGTTCTCCTGGCTTTTGAACCGGCAGGGCGTGCCGGACGCGGCCGCTGAGCTGATCGTGCAGACCTTCGATGGGCCGATGTTCTACCTGCTCGGCGTGAACCTGTTTCTCTTCGTGGTCGGCATGTTCGTCGAGACCTCGGCCTCGATCATCGTGCTCGCCCCCATCCTGGCCGAGGCGGCCGAGCGGCTGGGCATCAACCAGGTGCATTTCGGCACGGTGATGGTGGTGAATCTGGCGATGGGGATGATCACGCCGCCCTTCGGCGTGAACCTCTTCGCCGCTGCCCAGGTCGCGGGCACCAGCATCGACCGGATGATGCGCTACCTGCCGATCTTCATCGGGGTGATCTTCGCCTGCCTGATGATTATCACCTATGTGCCGGCGATCGTCATGTTCCTGCCCGACCTGGTGTTTCGCTGATCGCCCGGCGCATGCGAGCGACGACCGCGCTGCCGGGATCACTGAAGGGGGCGAGCACGGAGAAATGGTTCAGCCCCGGCAATTCCTCGGCCGAGCCGCCCCAGGCCCGGGCGAAATCATGGGTCTGGCGGCGGAACTCATCGCTCTCCGCGCCGCCGACCACGGCATGCAGCCAGCCCGGAGCAGGGGGCATGAAGCGCGGTGAGAGTGCCAGGGCATCGGCCTCGCTCAGCGCCAGCGCCTGGCCGATGGTGGTGTGGCGCAGCGGCGCCAGCTCGAAGACGCCCGAGATCGGCAGGGCTGCATCGACATGGCAGCTGGCCAGGAGCATCGCCGCGAGATGCCCACCGGCGGAATGCCCGAAGGCCAGCGCCGGCCGCCGCGGCAGCGACGCGCAGGCCGCGCGGAGCTGGGCGATGATCTGCGGGATGGTCACGCCCGGGCAGAGATCATAGCCCAGCACCGCCACCGCCACGCCATGCCCGTTCAGCCCCGCCGCGATGTGGCTGAAGAAGCTCTTGTCCATCTTCTGCCAGTAGCCGCCATGGATGAAGACGGCGAGGGGCGCTTCGTCCGGCCCGAAGATGTCGTAACGCTCCCGCCCGGACGGACCGTAGGCGATGTCGAGCCGCCCGCCCCGGGCGCGATGGGCCGCGGCCTGCCTGGCCCAGCCCGCGACGATCGTGGGGTGCTCCGGCACCATGGCGGGATTGTCGTATTGCCGTTGCAGGGCAGGGTCATGGGCGGGTTGCATGCCTGCCATTGAAGCATGGATCCGCGCATCGCTCACGCCGGCTGGGTTGAGGGTTCAGCCCTCGGCCGGCAACAAGGCCTTTGCCGCCACGGCGGCGCTGAGCGGGAAGCCCTGCCGCATGCCGGCCTCGAAACGGGCGGCGATCGGCGCCCAGTCGAAATGCGCCAGTGCCACGGCGCGGCCGCGCTCGGCGCGCGCAAGGGCCTGCGCCGGATTGGCCGCGATATCGGCCAGCGCCGCCTTCAGCCCGGCCACGTCCTCGGCCGGCCAGTACCAGTCATCGCCCTCGGTGCCGCGCACGCCGAACTGATTGGCGATGATGGCGACGCCATTGCCCATGTAATCCAGCAGCTTGAGGTTGGTGCCGGCGCCGTCGAAGACGAAATGCGGGGCGAAATCGGCGAGCTCCAGCAAGGTCATCTTCAGCTCCTCGCTGACGAAGCCAAAAACCCGCTCCTCGAAGCCGACATCGGGCCAATCCGGCTGCAGAGCGTTGCCGATCGCGCCGACCAGCAGGATTGTGCCGGTAAAGCCCGCCTCGTGCAGCATCAGTCTGGTGCGGCGGTAAGACTCGACATTCGGCCCGTAGCTGCTGGCGACGATGACGCCGACGGCGCGCCCGGCCAGGCCAAGCTCCGCCCGCAATGCCGTGCGCGCCTCGGACAGCAGGCTGCGGGCCTGCGCGGTGTTCACGCCATTGGGGACGACGCTGATCTTGATGGGCGAGACGCCATAGAGCTCGACCAGCCGGTCTCGATCCGCCTCGCTGACGGCGGTGACGTGGTCCGCCTGCTGCACGGCCAGGCGCTCGGCCTGCTCCACCTGGCGGAGGTAGCGGCCCATCATGTTCCGGCTGGCGCGGCCGGTGCGGAAGTAGCGGTCCTTGATGTCGTATTCGACATTGTGCGCCTCATAGACCTTCAGCACCCCCGCGGGCGCCCAGGCGAAGGCCATCGTGGCGAGATAGGGGTGGGATGCGACGATCACGTCGCATGTCTCGAGCTGACGGCGCAGCGCCTGCAGGTAATCGGCCGAGAGCGAATAGTCGCCGATGCACAGCACATCCTGCATCCACAACCCGGTGACATGCATCATGTGGTGGAAGTGCCGGGCGTCGCCTTCATTGGCGCGCGGCAGCAGCACCTCGACATGCGGCGCCAGCTTGTAGCGGCGCTCGGCCTCGGTGTTGCGGAACTCATAGGGCAGGATGGTGACCTGGTTCGCGTCGGAGAATTTGGTCCACATCGAGACATAGCGCGTCTGTCCGCCATCGACGGCGGGCCAGACGTCGAAGGTGGAGAGGACGGTGATTTTCATGCCGCGGAGGCTTCTTCGAGGCTGGCGAGCGTGTCCAGGACCATGCGCGCGCTCAGCTTCCAGTCATAGGCGCGGCGGCGGCGATGGCCGCGCTCGACCAGCAGGGCGCGCAGCGCGGGGTCATCGGCCAGCTGTACGAGGCCACCGGCGATGGAGGCGGGGTCGCGCGGGTTGACCAGCAGCGCCGCGTCACCGGCGATCTCGGGCATCGAGGAGACGTTGGAGGTGAGGACGGCGCAGCCGCAGGACATCGATTCCAGCACCGGCAGGCCAAAGCCCTCATAGAGGCTGGGATAGGCGGAGAAGGTGGCGCCGGAGTAGAGCGCCGCCAGCTCGGCATTGGAGATGTTGCTCAGGACATGGACGAGATGGCCCATGCCGCGTTCCGCCACCCCGCGCATGAAGCCATCATAGCCCCAGCCCGGCTTGCCCACCACGACGAGGTCATAGGGGAAGTCCCGGTCGCGGAACGCCATCTCGAAGCCGATCAACAGGCCGAGATGGTTCTTGCGCGGCTCCAGCGTGCCGACGCACAGGATATAGGGGCGCTGCCCCAACCCCTTGGCCGCCAGCACCCCGCGCACCTTGGCGGCGGCCTGAGGCACGTATTCAGGCGCGATGTCGATGCCGATATTGGTCACCTTGCCGGGCGGGACCTTCTCGAGGCGGACGAGGTCGGCACGGCTCGCCTCGGAATTGGTGAAGACATGGGCCGAGCGCTTGAAGGCGCTGATGTTCTGGGCGAAATTCGCCCGCGCATCGGCCATGAAGAATTCCTTGTGGATCACCGGGATCATGTCATGCAGGAAGCTGACGGTGCGCAGCCGCTCCATCCGCACCGGCATGAAATGGTTCACGAAATAGGTGGTGACGCCCATATCCAGCAGCGTGGCTTCGACGGCCCCGATCCGCACCCGGCGATCGACGGCGCGCAGGTTTTCGGCGATTTCGTTGAAGCGGGCGTCGAACATGCCGCCCATCACCTGATAGGTCATCGCGCCGGCGATCTCGATGGAGATGGTGATCTCCTCGGATTCGCTGGCCAGCATCGAGATGGGGATGCGGCCGCGCCCATTGGTCCAGCGATAGCCGGGTTCGGGAACCTCGAACCCCTCGCTGATCGCGGGGTCGCGCACCGGAACCAGTCGGGTCTCCGATTCGTCCTGAACGGTGATGGCGCGAAGGGGAATGCCCAGCATGCGGGTGTCACCGCCGCCGCGGGTGTCGCAGGGGCGCGAGGCGCGGCTGCAGATGAAGAAGGACTGCTGCGGCCGTGGGCCGGTATAGGTGAAGGTCAGCCCATCGGCCCTGGGTGTCACCACCTGGCCGTCGATCTCGAAGCGCACGCGGGGGTCATCGGTGGTGATGCCGCGCAGCGCCGGGTCGTAGGCCGGCGCGATTTCGCCATAGACAACCTCGGGGCGGAAATTCAGCTGCGCCACCAACTCCTCACGCACCGGGCCAAGCCGGCTGTCGGCCACCAGCACACAGGAGAAATCGGGGTCGAGCGCCGCGGCCGCGTTCAGCAGGCCGACCGAGACCGTGAATATCCCCCCGGCGATGCCCTGTTGGAACGAACCACCATCAAATGCGATTTTCAACGTCAGGCTCTCCAATTCGGGGGGTGGTCACGGTGGTGGACGCGGCGCGGGTTCAATGCGCGGGGCCGGCACCCATCAGGGTGTTGAGCCAGGTGCGGGCGGTGTTTTCGGTGCGGAAATGGAAGGCGCGGCGGCGCTGGCCGGCGATCACTCTCTCGCGCAGGTCGCTGTCGAGCTTGAGCATACGCACCAGCGAGGCGGCCAGTTGGGTATCGCCATCGGGCAGCAGGAAACCGCCATCACCCATGGTGTCGCCCACCGCCCCGGCATCGCGGGCGATGACCGGGCAGCCGGCCGCGAAGGCCTCGATCACCGGCACCATGAAGCCCTCATGCTGCGACATCGAGACGAAGGCATCGACGGCGGAAAACACGGTCTTCAGCTTGATCGGTTCGAGGCCGATGTAGGTGCGGATGAGGTCGATCACGCCATTCGCTGCCGCATGGGCCAGCAGGCTGCTGTAGTAGTTCTGGTCCCATACCTTACCAATGAGGTGGAGGTTGATGTCGGGGCCGAACATCCGCTTGTACTGCGCCACGACCGAAATCACGTCCTCGATCGCCTTGTTGGGCACGAAGCGGCCGACGAAGGCGATGTTGGTGCCGGCCTTCGAACGGATCGCGTTGAAGGTTTCCATGTCGAGCGCATCGGACTTGAAGTATTCGGTGTTCACGAAGACCGGGATGGTCATGACATTGCGAAAACCGAGCTGGCGAAGTTCCAGCGAATTGTAGTCCGAATCACCCACCGAGACGTCGAACATATGGTTCATGGTGGCGAGCTGGGCGCGGGCGCCGTTGCAGGCGTGGCTCAGCCAGGCCATCTGCTCCATGCCTTCACGCTCGAAGAAATGGCCCGGCGTGATGTTGTGGTAGACGATGATCTTTCGTCCCGGCAGCTGCGCCAGCCGGATGGCCACGTCATCGTAGAAGGAGAAGTGGATGATGATCACGTCGGGCGCGGTGCCCTGCATCCCCTGGTTCAGCAGCTGGCTGACCGGCTTGATGTCGCTGAACGGCGCCGCGCGTTCATCGCCGCAATAGAGTTCGCTCTCGATCCCGGCCTCCAGCAGCACCGCATGCAAGGTGGTGATGGAATAGCCGATCGCGTCCGCCTCGATGATCGAGGGATGGTATTGGACGACCTTAGACACCGGTGGCGACCGGCGCCGTCACCCGAAGATCCGGCGGTGGCACATCCGGCAGGGCGGTGGCCGCTGCCACTTGCCGGGCGAGCACCACGAGCGCCTGCTGCGCCGTGGCGGTGTCATCAGCCACCAGGGCCAGGCGGTCGAGCGAGCCGGTCAGCTCCCCTGTCAGACGCTTCACCATGATGTCGACCGACCCGATGACCTTCTCATGTTCCTGCTCAAGCCGGGTCTCGATATCGGCCAGCGAGAGGCGCACGCCCTGGAAATCACCGGCAAGGCCGGCGACCTTGCGCTGCATCATCTCGATCGAATGGCTCATCGCGGTCAGGCGGGCATTCATTTCGCGGTTCATGGCCTCGAGCCGCCGATCGAATTCGGCGATCTGATCGGTCGCCTGCTGGGCTGCGGTCGCGCTGGCCTGGGCTTCGCCGGCGCTGAGCGCGCGCCCTGCCAGGGCGCGAGCCATGGAGGCGATGGAATCCTTGTCACCCTGTGTCAGAGGTCGAATCTTCATGGCGATATTCCAGTCCTCGGCAGAAGGTGTGCGGCCCATCCCAAGATTACAGAGCCCGGCTGCATACATCCCCGCCAATAAGGTTTGTCAAGCCAAGCTTCGGAGGGTTGGTGTCCGCGCGCAGCGGCGCTCTTTGGCTACCAGATCGGCCTTTGCAATGTCTAAACGGCCTCAGCGAGCGGCGTTTTTCACGATGGACGGCGCATTGCACGGGTGAGCACCCAAAGCGGCAGCAGCCCCACCAGCACGATCAGCAGCGCGCCGGTCGAAGCCTCGGTCAGCCGCTCGTCGGATGCCAGGGTATAGACCCTGATTGCCAGCGTATCGAAGTTGAAGGGGCGAATGATCAGCGTCGCCGGCAATTCCTTCATCGTATCGACGAAGACCAGGATGCCGGCGGAGAGCATGGCGCCGCGCGCCAGCGGCAGCTCCACCCGCCAGACCGCCCGGCTTCCACTGGCGCCCAGGCAGCGTGCGGCGTCCCGCATCGAGGGCTTGAGCCTGGCCAGGCCGCTCTCCAGCGCGCCGAGCGCCACCGCCATGAAGCGCACGAGATAGGCGAAGACCAGCGCCGCGATGCTGCCCGACAGCACCAGACCCACCGAAACGCCCAAATTCTCCCGCGTCCAGGCATCGAGCGCGTTGTCGAACAGGCCGAAGGGCATCAGCGTCCCCACGGCGATGACACTGCCCGGCAGCGCATAGCCCAGCCCCGCGATGCGCAACGCCCAGCGCGGGGCCGCGCCGGTCGAGAGCCTCGCACCCCAGGCCAGCACCGCGGCCAGCATCACCGCCAGCACCGCCGTCACCCCGGACAGCAGCAGCGAATTGGTGGCGAAGGGCAGCAGCTTGCCGAAGGACAAGGGATCGCCACCCTCCAGCATCAGCCAGAACAGCGTGCCGGCGGGCAGGGCGAAGCCCAGCAGCACGGGCGTCAGGCAGCAGGCTGCCGCCGCCGCACCGCGCAGGCCGCGCAATGCGACGGGCCGGAAGGGCGGGTGGCGGGTGGTGGTGGGATGAAAGCGGCGGCCGCCGCGGGCCAGCCTCTCGAGCAGCACCAGCATGGCCACGCATCCCAGCAGTGCTGCGGCCAATTGGCTGGCGGCGCCGCGATCCTCCAGGCCGAACCAGGTCTCGTAGATGCCCGTGGTCAGGGTGCGCACGCCAAAATGCTGCACCGTCCCGAAATCAGCCAGCACCTCCATCAAGGCCAGGCCGAGCCCCGCCGCCAGGGCCGGCCGCGCCAGCGGCAGCGCCACCCGCAGGAAGGTGTGGCCGAGCGAATGCCCGAGCGTGCGCGACACTTCGACCAGGCAGGTGGACTGGCTGAGGAAGGCGCTGCGGCAGAGCAGATAGACGTATGGGTAGAGCACCATCGCCAGCACCAGGGCGGCGCCGGGCAGCGAGCGGATTTCCGGAAACCACGTCATCTCGCGCCAGCTCAGCCCCGTGGCGTCGCGGATGCCACCCTGCACCGGCCCGGCGGCATCCAGCAGCCAGGTATAGGCATAGGCCGAGACGTAGGCCGGCATGGCGAGCGGCAGCAGCAGCGCCACCTCCAGCACCCGGTGGCCGGGGAAGCGGCAGGCGGTGACCAGCCAGGCGGTGAGGGCGCCGGCACTGCCCGCCATCACCGCGACCAGACCAGCCAGCGCGACGGAATTGGCCAGCATCTCCGGCAGGGTGGTGGCGGCGATATGCGCCCAGACCGGCCCCGCCGGCACCGCCGCTGCCAGCAGCACCGCCAGCAGCGGCAGCGACACCAGCGCAGCCAGGATCAGCCCGGCGACGCTCAGACCGGGAAGCCTGAACCGGGGCAGGCGCGACATCGAGGGGACGAGGACCGACATGGATTGCGAAGCATTCTCAAACTCAACACCGCTTCTACACGCGGCCGCGCTCGCCGAATAGGCGGGTGCGCGACAGGGCCGCGACATTCACGACAATGGCCATAACGCCACTACAACGCTCAACACCACTCAACACCACCCCGACAAAGCCCCGGTCTACATCATCCTCATCGCAATACTCATGGATGGGGAAAGACCATGAAGATCACTTTCGAAGCACTCCGCACCTTTCGCAACGCCGCCCTTGTCGGCGCCATGATGTTCTCCGGCCTCGCAGGTTACGCCGCCATCGCCGGCGGGCCGGAGCCGGTGAAGGTCCATAATGACGCCCAGCGCTTCATGTCGGCCGGCCTCTACAATTCCGAAAGCCGCCTGGCGCAGGAGCTGAACCTGCTCCACCCCGTCGGCAGCGATGCCGGCAGCCTGCTGAACCGCCTCGCCCGCGGCGGCTTTGAATGCCAGGCCGACATGCGCAACCCCGGCAACTACGACTGCGTGTTCAACCGGCCGCTGTCGTTCCAGCGGGTCGCCCGGCTGGAAACGCGGGTGGCGACGGATGGGCTGCGCGTCACCGGCATCAATCCCACGCTCAGCGTGACCCCGGCCCCCGCGCCGCAACCCAGTTTCGGCCTGCTGGCCGCACTCTGACCTCGCATTCAAAGGATAACGCCATGTCACGCCACGGAGAAATACTGCACACCGTCAAACTGATGCTGACCGCGCTCGGCATCCTGTTCCTTGGCGTGAGCGTCTTCGCCTATGCCTGGGGCGGCCAGAGCCCCTGGCCGGTGCGCGCTCCCTTCGATCGCTACATCGATGTCGGCACCGCCGAGGGAACCAGGCTGCTGGAACGCGACCTGGCGGCGGCCCATCCCGATGGCTCGGACGCTGCGGCCCTGCTGCGCCGGCTGCAATCCGCTGGCATGGATTGCCGGGCGAATGAGCAGCGGCTGGAGCAGTTCGAATGCAGCTATCGCCAGCCGCGCAATGATCGGCGCGTGGCCGCCGTAGGCGTGCAGTTCGGCACCCGTGATGGCCGCCATGTCTCCGGCTCCATCGCCCCTGCGGTGACAGCGCCGACGCGCTGAGTGCCAAGTTTGCCCGGCCCTTCGGGGTGGGGCGTAGGATCGGCGCGTTGCCTCCCCCATCCCGGCGCGCCGCACCGCCCCGGGCGGAACCCCTCGATACCGGGTTCCGCCCGGGGCTTTTCGCATGCCCGCGGCTGCGACAGATTGCCGCCCCATGACCCAGCCCACCGCCGCCGCACGCCTCGTCCGATTCCTTGCCGAGAGGGGGGTGGACCGCGCCTGGTGCGTGCCCGGGGAAAGCTACATCGCGCTGCTGCACGCGCTGCATCCCAGCCAGGGCTCCGGCATCGATCTGGTGGTGGCGCGCCATGAGGGCGGCGCGGGCTTCGCCGCCCTGGCCGATGCGAAGTTGACCGGCCGGCCTGGGGTCGTGCTGGTCTCGCGCGGGCCGGGCGCTTCGAACGCCGCCATCGCGCTGCATGCCGCCGAGCAGGATTGCGTGCCGCTGATCCTGCTGATCGGCCAGGTGGAGGCGCGCGACCTGCGCCGGCGGTCATTTCAGGAGATCGACTACCAGCGGATGTTCGGTGATGTGGCGAAATGGGTGGGCGAGGCGCGCACGCCCGACCAGGTGCCGGCGCTGATCGCCCGGGCCTGGGCGATGGCGAGGCAGGGCGTGCCCGGCCCCGTGGTGCTCAGCCTGCCCGAGGATATCCTGGCGATGGAATGCGCCGCCGCGCCGCTGCCCTATACGCCGCCGCCGGCGGTGCCGGCCAACCCCGGCCCCGTCGCCGCCATGCTGGCCGCGGCCGAGCGGCCCATTCTTCTGGTGGGGCATGGATTGGAGGATGCTTCGGGCGCGCGCCAGGCCTTGCTGCGTCGCTTCGCCGAGGCCTGGGATGTGCCGGTGGCCGTGAGCTTCCGCCGGCAGTCGCTGTTTCCCAATGACCACCCGCTCTATGCCGGCGACATGGGGCTGCGGAACCCCGATGAGCAGCGAAAGGCCTTCGCCGAGGCCGATCTAGTGCTGGCCCTGGGCACCCGGCTGCATGACATCACGACACAGGGCTATTCCTGGCCGGCCCCGGGCCAGCGCCTGGTGCATGTCTGCCGCGACGTGGCCCGGCTGAACTGGGATTTTCCCGCCGATCTGGCGCTCGATGCCGATGCCGATGCGCTGCTGGCGGCCATGGGGTTGCCGCCGGGGCCGCCACCGGCCGGTCGCGCCGCCTGGAATGCCCGGCTTCGGGCCATCCATGTCGCGGATTGTCGTGAGGTGCGGCGGGATTGGCCGGATGGGCTGGCGTTTTCAGAGATCGCCGCGCTGGTGGGGCGGGTCGCCGCGCCCGATGCCATCGTCACGCTCGATGCCGGCACCTTTGCCGCGCCGTTCTATCGCAAGGTGGCCTGGAAGACCGGGCAGCTCCTGCTGCCCAGCCAGTCCGGCGCGATGGGTTGCGGCATGCCCGCGGCGGTGGCCGCGGCGCTTCGGTTCCCCGGCCGGCAGGTGATTTGCGCGCTGGGCGATGGCGGCGCCTTGATGACCGGGCAGGAGCTGGCGGTGGCCCAGGCCCGCGGCGCGCCGATCAAACTGCTGCTGAGCGACAATGGCAGCTATGGCTCGATCCGGATCCACCAGGAGCGCGCCCATCCCGGTCAGGTCAGCGGGACCGAGCTGATCAACCCGGACATGGCGATGTGGTGCCAGGCCTTTGGCATGCCGGTGTTGCGGGTGGAGAGCCGGATGGATTTCCCGGCGCTGGAGGCCGGGCTGGCCGCGCCCGGACCCTTCGCCGCGGTCATTCGCACCTCGCTGGAGGCGATCCTACCGCGCTGAAAACACTGGCCCGCAGGCCGCCGGCATGCTGGGTGGCGGGCCGGGCGGGCGGCGCGGCGGGTTGCGCGCCTCGGCGCTCAGCCACCAGTCCAGGCTGGCATCGCAGCCATCACCCGGCGGCGGTGGGGCGATGTCCTGGCAATCCGTCTGGCCGGCCGGGCAGCGCAGGCGAATATGCATGTGGCTGTCATGCCCGCGCCAGGGGCGGACCCGGCGCAGCCAGGCCTCGCCGCGATACATCTGGCACAGGCTACGCTTGATGCCGTGATTGACCAGGATGCGGTCCACCCCGGGCTGGCTGACGGCGAGGCGGATCAGCCGCGCATGCGCTGGGGTGAAGCGGCTGGGGTCCACCGCGGACTCGTCAGGCAGCACCAGCACCGGCGGGCCCTCGCCCTCGGCCCAGGCCCGGCTGCCGGCGGGCAGGCCGCGCAGGTCCAGCCAGATATCGGCGTCGAGACCGTTCTGGTGGCTGGCATGGCCCGAGGACATCGGCCCGCCGCGCGGTTGCGACATGTCGCCGATCAGCAGCGGCGGGAAGCCCGCGCCGCGCGCCTCGGCGGCCAAATGCCCCAGGAAGGCGACGAGTTGCGGCGAACCCCAATGGCGGTTGCGGTAGCGCCGCACAGCCTCGAAGCCCGGCCCCTCGGCCGGCAGTTGCGCGGCACCCGCGATGCAGCCCAGCCCGGTGCCGCCGATGATGCGGGTGGCGCCCGGCACGGGTGTGGCAAGCCGCCCCCATTCCGCCCCGGAATAGGGCGCCTGCGCCCAGGCCGGCCAGGCGCACAGCAACGCCGCCAGGATGAGCCCGCGCATCAATGGTATTTCCGCAGGAGCCCCACCAGCTTGCCCTGCACCTGCACCCTGTCGGGCCCGAAGATACGGGTCTCATAGGCCTTGTTCGCCGGCTCCAGCGCCACCGTGCCGCCGCGCTTCCACAGCCGCTTCAGCGTGACCTCGTTCTCATCGACGAGCGCCACGACGATGGCGCCATTCTCCGCCACCTCGCCACGGCGGATCAGCACGGTGTCGCCATCGAGGATCCCGGCATCCTGCATCGAATCGCCGGCGACCTCGAGCGCGTAATGCTCGCCCGAACCCAGCATGGAGGCCGCGACGTCGACATTGTTGCCGACATCGCGCATCGCCTCGATCGGCACGCCGGCGGCGATCTTGCCGAAGAGCGGCAGGGAGATGGTCTCGGGTGAAGCGGGTTCGGCCGGCTTGGGCGCCCTGGCGAAATTGGCGGCGATGACATTGCTGGGCGGTGGCGATGCCTCGGGCATGCGCGGCTGGCGGCGCGGGCCGAGATCCTCGGGCAGGCGCAACACCTCCAGCGCGCGGGCGCGGTGGGCGCGGCGGGCAAGGAAATTCCGCTCCTCCAGCGCCGTGATCAGCCGGTGGATGCCTGATTTGGACTTCAGCTTCAGCGCATCCTTCATCTCCTCGAAAGACGGTGAAAAGCCCGTCTCATTGAGGTGTTTCTGGATGAACATCAGCAGCTCGTGCTGTTTACGCGTGAGCATCAACCGGGGACCTTCTGCGGGCCGACTGCCGAACAAACCGGGAATCTATCAGGTGTTCTAGGTAGGTTCTCATCCGCTGTAAAGCAGTTTGTGCCCGAGTTGTTCACGTTGGGCCGGCGCCCGGCGCTACACGCCCAATGCGGAAAGACGGATGACCCGGACGGCACTGCCGGCCGGCAGGCCCGGCGCATGCGGCGCACGGATCAGCAGCGCATCGGCCTGCGCCAGGGTCTTCAGCATGGAACTGTCCTGACGGGGGAAGGGGGTGGCCACCTCGCCCTCCAGGCGGCAGCGCAGGTAATCCTCGCGCTGGTCGTTCGGCGCCAGATCGGCGCCCGCGACGGCCGCTTCGGTGGGGGTGGCGGCGGCGGGCCGCCCCGCCAGCACCGCAATGGCCGGGAGCAGAAACACCACGCCGCAGACCAGGGCGGAAACCGGATTGCCCGGCAGGCCCAGCATCGGCGTCTCGCCCAGCCGGCCCCAGATCAGCGGCTTGCCCGGCCGCATGGCGATCTTCCAGAAATCCAGCGCGAAACCGCCGGGCCCGAGCGCCTTCTGCACCAGGTCGTGGTCGCCCACGCTGGCGCCGCCGGTGGTGACGAGCATGTCGCAGCCGCGCGCCCCCTGGGCGAGGGTGGCGATGGCATCGGCATCATCGGGGGCGATGGGCAGCACCACCGCCTCGCCCCCCGCGGCGCGCACCATGGCGGCCAGGGCATGGGCGTTGGAGCTGACGATGCCGCCCGCGGGCAGCGGGTCACCAGGCAGGGCGATTTCGTCGCCGGTGGCGAGGATGCCAATGCGCGGGCGGCGATGCACGGCGAGCCAGGGGTGATTGGCCGCCGCCGCCAGCCCGATATCGCGCGCGGTGAGTTTTCGGCCGGTTTGCAACAGCGTCTCGCCCGCTGCGAAATCAAGCCCGGCCGGGCGCACCCAACGGCCCGGTGTCACCGCCTCGCGCACCAGCACCTCGGCGCCTTCAGCGCTTGCGTCTTCCTGCAATAGGATGCTGTCGGCGCCTTGCGGGATGAAGGCGCCGGTGAAGATCCGCACCGCCTCCCCCGCGCCGACCATGCCCGCGAAGGGATGCCCCGCCGGTGCCTCGCCCACCACGCGCAAACGGGCGTCCAGCGTGGCGTCCGCCGCACGCACGGCATAGCCATCCATCGCCGAGACGGCGGCGGGCGGTTGGGTCAGGCGGGCGGTCACCGGCCGCGCCAGCACCCGCCCGGCGGCCGCGGCCAGCGCCACGGTCTCGGGCGCCGTGGCGGCCAGGGCGGCCAGGATTCGCGACCGCGCCGCCTCGACGCTTTGCATCAGGCGCTCTCGAAGCGGCCGGACTTGCCGCCTTCCTTCAGGACCAGGCGCACATCCTCGATGCGCATGCCACGATCGGCTGCCTTGCACATGTCATAGACGGTCAACGCGGCGATGGTGACGGCGGTCAGGGCCTCCATCTCCACGCCGGTGCGGCCGACCAGCTTCACCGTGGCCTCGATCTCCACCGCATCGGGCGGCGCCGGTGTCAGGTCCACCGTCACCTTCGACAGCGCGAGCGGATGGCAGAGCGGGATAAGGTCCGCGGTGCGCTTGGCGGCCATGATACCGGCCAGCCTTGCCACGCCGAGCACATCGCCCTTGCCCACCTGGCCGGCCTCGATCAGCGCCAATGTGCCGGGCGCCATCACGATCCGCCCGCGGGCGGTTGCCACCCGCGCGGTCTCGGCCTTGGCCGAGACGTCGACCATGGCCGCGCGGCCCTGGGCGTCGAAATGGGTGAGGCTCATCCGTGCAGGAAACCGCGGGTGGCAGCCTCGATATCGGGCTCGCGCAGCAGGTGCTCGCCCACCAGCACACAGCGCGCGCCGGCCTCGGTCATGCGACGCAGGTCGTCGGCGCTGCGCAGCCCGCTTTCGGCCACCGGCAGCTTTTCGGCCGGCACCAGCGGGGCCAGGCGCTCGGTCGTCGCGATGTCGGTCTTGAGTGTGCGCAGGTCGCGGTTGTTGATGCCCACGAGCCGGGTGTCCAGGCCGAGGGCGCGCTCCAACTCGCGCTCGTCATGCGCTTCGAGCAGCACGGCGAGGTCAAGGCTGCGCGCCAGCTCCTCCAGCTCATTGGCCCTCTCGTCGGTGAGAGCGGCCATGATCAGCAGGATGCAATCCGCGCCCATCGCCCGGGCCTCGAAGACCTGCCAGGGATGGATCATGAAATCCTTGCGCAGCACGGGCAGCGTGCAGGCGGCGCGGGCTGCCTTCAGATCCGCCGTGGTGGTGCCGAACCAGATCTCATCGGTCAGCACCGAGAGGCACTTGGCCCCGGCCCGCTCATAGCTGGCGGCGATGGCAGCGGGGTCGAAATCCGGCCGGATCACCCCGCCGGAGGGTGATTTGCGTTTGATCTCGGCGATCAGCCCGGTGCTGCCCTCGGCGACCGCGGCGCAGAGGGCGCCCACGAAATCGCGCGTGGGGCCGGCGTCGCGCGCCGCGCGCTCCATCTCGGCCTGGGGATGGACGGCCATGCGGGCCGTCACCTCGGCCTGCTTGTCGACCAGGATGCGGGCAAGGGTATCGGGCATCGCGGTGGGGAGAATGATGGCGGGGGCGTTCATGCGGGGGCGGTGGCCTTCTGGAGGCGCTGCAATACTCCGAGAGCCGCCCCGCTATCAATGCTGCGGGCGGCGCGTTCAGCACCGGCCCTGAGATCGGTGCAGCGCCCGGCCACCACAAGGGCGGCCGCCGCATTGAGCCGCACGATGTCACGATAGGCGCCGGGCGCACCCTCCAGCAGGGCGCGCAGGGCGGCGGCGTTCTCGGCCGGCTCGCCGCCGCGAATGGCCTCGGGCGGGGCTTCGGCGAGGCCGGCATCGGCCGGCGATATGGTGAATTCGCGGATCGCGCCGTTCTCCAGGGCGACGACATGGGTGGGGCCGCTGAGCGCGATTTCATCCAGCCCCTGGCCATGCACAACCCAGGCATGCGTGGTGCCCAGGCGTGACAGCGCCTCGGCCATCGGCCGCAGCCATTCGGCGGAGAAGGCGCCGGTGAGCTGGCGGGTGACGCGCGCCGGGTTGGCCAGGGGGCCGAGCAGGTTGAAGATGGTGCGGGTGCCGAGTTCGACCCGGGCGCCGCCGGCATGGCGGAGTGCGGCGTGGTGGCGCGGTGCGAGCAGGAAGACCATGCCGGCCTCGGCCAGCACGCCGGGCAGCGCCTCGATGGGGGTTTCCATGCTGATGCCCAGCGCTGAAATCACATCCCCCGCGCCGGATTTCGAGGAGAGGGCGCGGTTGCCGTGCTTGGCCACCGGCACGCCGCATCCCGCCACCACCATGGCGGTGGCGGTGGAAATGTTCAGGCTGCCCGAGGCATCGCCGCCGGTGCCGACGATGTCCATCGCATCTGGCGGGGCTTCGATGGCGAGCATGCGGGCGCGCATGGCGCGCACCGCGCCAGTCATCTCGGCCACCGTCTCGCCACGCACGCGCATGGCCATGAGCAGGCCGGCGATCTGCGCCGGCGTCGCCTCGCCGGCCATGATCACGCCGAAGGCGGCCTCGGCCTCGGTCTCGGCCAGGCGTTCGCCGGCGGCCAGCCTGGCCAGGATGGGCTTGAGGCCGTTCATGCCGGGATGCGGGCGCCGGCCAGCCGGATGAAGTTTTCGAGAATGGCGTGGCCGTGTTCGGAGGCGATGCTCTCGGGATGGAACTGCACGCCCCAGATGGGGAGGGTTTTGTGCGCCATGCCCATGATCAGGCCATCGGCGGTGAAGGCGGTGGGGGTGAGGCAATCGGGCAGGGTGGCGCGCTCGACGACCAGGGAATGGTAGCGCGTGGCGCGGAAGGGGGAGGGGAGGCCGGCGAAGATGTCGGTGCCTTCATGGGTGATGTCCCAGACTTTGCCGTGCACCGGCTCCGGCGCGCGGAGCACCACGCCGCCAAAGGCCTGGCCGATGGCCTGGTGGCCGAGGCAGACGCCCATCAGGGGGAGGCCGGTCTCCGCGGCGGCGGCGATGAGGGGGAGGCAGATGCCGGCCTCATTGGGGGTGCAGGGGCCGGGGGAGAGCAGGACGGCGTCGGGGCGCATGGCCATGACGTCCTGCACGCTCAGCGCGTCATTGCGGCGGACTTCCACGGCCACGCCCCCAGGGCCGAGGATATCGCCCAGGAAGTGGAAGAGGTTGAAGGTGAAGCTGTCGTAGTTGTCGATGAGCAGGATCATGCCGCGATCCTTGGGGCAGTGGCGGCGCCGGTCAAGTTCCGCGCCCGGCGGGGTGGAACCACCCGCCCTGCCGGTTGACCGCCGCCGCGCGCCGGTGTCGGCTGCCTGAGCCCCAAGGAGAGACGGCATGACGGAGATTCTCTGGGCGCGGATGACCGCGCCCGAACTGCGCGCCGCCGCGGCGCGGGACACGCTGGTGATCCTGCCGGTCGCGTCGCTGGAGCAGCATGGCCCGCACCTCGCCACCGGCACAGACACCTATCTGGGCGAGGCCGTCGCCGCCCGCACGGCGGAAAAGCTGGCCGCGGCGGGCCAGCCCGTGGTGGTGCTGCCGGTGGTCTGGCATGGCCTGGCCGAGCATCACATGCAGTTCGGCGGCACCATCACGCTGGACCAGCCGGTCTTCCTGGCCGTGCTGCGCGGCATCGCCCGCAGCGTCTTCCGCCATGGCTTTACCCGCCTGATGCTGCTCAACGCGCATGGCGGCAATACCGAGGCGATTGGCGTGGCGGTCGCCGAAATCGGCAATGAGCACCCGGCCTGCAAGGTGGCCGGCGGCACCTATTGGCTGGTCGCGCCCGAGGTCTTTGCCGGAATTCTGCAGGACCAGCCCGGCGTGATGCATGCCTGCGAGGCGGAGACCGCCATGATGATGCATGTCACGCAAGGCACGGTGCGGATGGAGCGCCTGCCCGAGGCTTTCGGCCCGCATGCCAACCGCCCGCCGGTGCAGCCCCGCGCCTTGTATTTCCGCCGCAGCTTCTTCGACATGACGCCGACCGGGGTGGTGGGCGATGCGCGGCGGGCGACCCCGGAAAAGGGTGCGGCGCTGGTCGAGGCATTGGGCGTGCGGCTGGCCGAAATCCTGGGCGAACCCGCGCTCTGGGTCACCGCTTCAGGAAATGCGACGCCTCCATCGTGATGACCACCACGCCATCTGCAACGCGGCGGCCTTCGTAGAGGAAAGCCGCCACGCCGAGCTCGGGGCGGGAGCGGCTGGGTTTCAGCTCCTGCACGCGGCCCATGACCGAAAACGCCTCATCGGGCCGCAGCGGCGCCGGCCAGCGGGTGTCGATGCGGTTGCCGCCCAGTGAGATATCACGGAACAGCCCCGAGCCCGTCACCGCGCCGAACACCACCCCCATCGTGTGCAGGCCCGAGGCAACGAGGCCGCCGAAGAGCGGCGCGTGAACCGCCGCCTCGGGGTCGGTGTGGAAGGGCTGGCGGTCGAATTTTTCGGCATAGGCGATGATCTCCCCGGCCGGGATGCTGTGGGTGCCGAAGGCGAATTCCTGGCCGAGGGTGAGTTCGTCGAAGGAGGCGAGGGGTTTGTGCTGCATGCCCCATGCTGGACCGGGGCCGGCCGCCCGGCCAGGGGGATCAACCCGCCCGGGCGTGTTCGAGCCGCCGGTCGGCGGCGATCGCGATGGCGGTGCTGATGGATTGCAGGCCGCGAATCGTCTCGTCCAGGCTTTCCAGCAGCTCCGGCGCGCGCCTGGCGACGGGGCGGGAGAGCGTGGCGTGGCCGGCGCCCACCAGCGTCTCGGTGTCGCGCAGCAGCGATGCCACCTCGCTGCCGATGCCATCCAGGCGCATCAGGGCGGCGGCGAGGGCCGGCTCCTCCTGCGCCGCCAGCCGGCCCATGATGGAGGCGGCGACGGATGGCGGCAGCGGCGGCGCGGGGCCGCGCGGCGCGGTGGCGGGCGCCGCGCGCTGCGGCTCGGCCGCCTGGGCCATGGCCTGGCGGGATTGTGCCGCCAGCGCCATGGCATCCATCGCCCGGCGGGCCGCTTCGGCCATCGGCGGCAGGCTGTGGCCGGTGGCGGCCAGGCTGTCCGCGGTGTCGATCAAGCGTTCGGTGACCTGGTCCAGCACCGGGCCCAGGGTTTCCAGGGCGCTGAGATGCGCCTGCAACCCCTCGGCCCCGGCGGTGGCGGCGGCGGCGATGTCTACCGCCAGTGGCGCAAGCCGCGCCTCCAGCAGGGCGGGCAAGGCCTCGGCCAGACCATCGCCCTGCGTGGCCATGGCCGCCAGCCCGTCCTGCAGGGCTGCCCCTGCCGCCTCAATGCGCCCCGCGGCCGCGGTAAGATTGGCCGGCATGGCGGCCAGATCATCGCTCCAACGCGTGAGGTGGCTGCCGATCTCCTCGGCGATCGCGGCGGGCATGCACTCCAGCCGCCCGGTTGCACCATCCCAGCGGCCGAGCTGGTGGTCGATGGCCTGGGCGAGGTCGGCCGGAATGGCATCGAGCCGTTCCACCGCCCCCCGCCATTGGCTGAGACCCGCATCGAGGGCCTCGGGCAGCGCTTCCAGGCGCGCGGCGGCGTCTTCGTGGCGGGCAAGCTCGGCGCTGATCGCCTGGATGAGCCCCTCGGGCAGGGCTTCCAGCCTGCCGGCGGCACCCTCCAGCCGCTCCACCACCGCGTTCATCGCCGGATTGGCGGCGTTGGAGAGCGCGGTGAAGCGCCGCCCCATGATCTCGGCCAGGCCCGGCGCCAGGGCCAGGCGCAGCGTCTCGGCCAAGGCGGCGTCGCGTTCGGCGGTATCGGCCACCGGGGGCGGTTCACCCGCGGGCCGCGCGGTCAGCGCCTGGGTGAGCTGCGCCGTCAGGCCGTCCAGGCGCTCCGTCGCCTCCATGACGCCCAGCGCCAGCATCGGGTCGGGCCGCGCCGCCTCCAGCCGGCCGATGGCGGCCTCCAGGCCCGGAAATTCCAGTGGTGGCGGCTGTGACAGCACCGCCCCGATCTCGCCGGGAAGCGCGTGCAGCCGGGCGACCGCGGCCTCGAGCGCCAGCATGTCGGGGGGCTGCGCGGCGCTGGCCAGCTCGGCCGGCAGTGCTTCCAGCCGGGCCAGCGCGGCTTCCAGCGCGCCAGAGTCCGGGGCCGGCGCGGCCTGCGGGATGGCGGCGATGATCTCGTCGCGCAGGGCCATCAGCATCGCCGCCGGCGGCGCGCCGCTGGCAGGCATGGCGGCCATGACATCGGGCACCAGCGCCAGCGCCTGCTCGGCGCGCGCGGCCATCAACTCGATGCGCTGGGCGTGGCTGTCGGCGATGCCGGGCAGCAGCGACAGGGCGCGGGCGGCGATCGCGCTGCTCTCGGCACTTTCGTCGAGCCGGGCGATGGCGGCGCCCGCTGCCTCGACCACGCTTCGGCCGGCCTGCCGGGCCTCGGCCATGCTGCGGCTGGCCTCGGCGCCGTCGCGTTTCAGCCGGACCATCTCCTCGGCCATGCCGCGCAGCAGGGCGGCGATATTGTCCATCGTGTCGGCTGGCAGCGTGGCCGCGGGCTTGGCAGGCGCCATCGCCGGCGGTGGCGGCTTCCGCCACAGGCCAAGGCAGCCCAGCAGCCCGCCGACGATGCCCGCCCCGGCGGCGGCCTGCGGCAGCCAGGGCTGCGGCAGGCCGCCCAGCATGGCGGCGCCGAGCAGCCCGGTGGCGGCGGTGACAAGGGCCGCCGCCGCCACACCAGCGGTTCCCAGGCGCTTGGATGGAGATCGGGTCATGGCATCCTCCGACGTCGGAGCAGGCGGCCCGGCGGGCCGGGATCGAGGTTCAGCGCCCCGGGCGGGGGGCCGAGGCGTTGGCAAAGGCCCGTCACCGTGGCGCGGCTGCCCATCGGGCCGCAGCCGAGCCGCGCGACCTCATCGGCGGCATTCAGCCGGCGCAGCGCCTGCGGCCGGGCCTGGCCTGGCTTGCGATCAGGCATGGGACGGCGTGGCCTCCCGCGCGAAGGCGTAGGGCGGCCAGGGGCCGGAGAGGCGCAGGCCCAGGCCCGTCGGCTCCAGCGCGCGCGCCTCCTGCGCCAGCCTGCCGTGCAGCCCCGACATGGCATCGGCCCCCAGCAGCAGATGGAAGCCCGCCACCACCTGCGTCTGGCGGGTGGTGGCGGGATAGACCCGCCCGGCCAGGCCGGTGAGCATCATGCCCAGGGCACGGGCGGTATCATGGCGGCGGGCCTGGCGTGCCTCGGCCAGGGCGCGATGGCGGCGCCGGGCCAGCATGAAGGCGGTGCCGGGCGTGGCCTGGCGCGCCGCGGCGCCGATGGCGGCCAGGGCCGGGTCGTGCTCCATCAGCCAGGTCGCGTGGGTGGCCGCATCCTCGATCAGCGTGACCGACCATTCCTGCTGGCCGCGCAACGCCTCCAGCGCCGCGCTCAGCCTGGGCGCGCCGGCGCGCAGCCAGGCGCGCAGCGGCTCCTCGCCCGGGAAGACGGCGCCGAAGGCCAGCGGCAGGACCGCCCCCGCCATTCCCGCCAGCACCCCGTGATGCGCCGTGGCCCGCTCGGCCAGCCAGGCGGTGTCCTCGGTGCGGCATTGCGGCCCGGCCTCGAACCATGCCCGCGGGACCGGGCTGGCGAGGGCTGCCAGGTCACCCTCGCGCAGCGCGACCAGCGCGGCACCGGGCAGGATGGCGATGGCATCGGCGGGCGGGACGGCGCCCGCTGCGATCACGCCATAGGTGTAGAGAGCATCGTTCATACGGCCTCCGCGGGAATGTCGAGGTGACAGGATGGCTGTTCAGGCAACGACCGACGGCTGAGCGGGCCGCGAAGCGGCCGTCCCGAAGCTGTCATCGCCGACGAGCAACGGCACCGCGCGCGAGAGGCATTGTGCCAGATCGTGCGCCAGCCCGGTCTTGCCGCTGCCGGCGGGCCCGCGGCAATGCAGGGGGTGGCCGAGATCGAGACAGGCCATCGCACGCTCACCCACCGCGACAGGCCCGGCGGTGCGGATCGGTTCGGGGCCGGGTTGCGGGCGCGGTGCCATGGGTCAGTCTCCGGTGAAATGGAGGGCGACGCCCTGGCGCCAGGCGCGGCGCAGCGCGTCGAGGCGTTCGGGGTGGGCGCAGAAATCAAGATGCAGGGCGAGAACGGCCTGCAGACTGGGCCCGCAGGCCAACCACAGGGACGGCGCGAAGGCATCCTCGCCAAAGCTGCAGGGCGGCGGGCGGCAGAGGGTTGCGGTGATGTCGCAGGCTTCCTGGTCACCGGGCGCGGCCACCCGGCCGGTCAGCATGAAGGCCAGGGCGGCGCCGAAGCCACCGGCCAGCGCATCATGCAGGCCCAGTTGCGGCGCCGCATGCACGGCCATTGCGCGCGTGATGCGGCACAGCGCGTCAGGTGCATGGGGCAGGGGGGCGGCCAGGGCGAGGGCGTCGCTCCAGGACAACCGATCCAGCGCCGCATCGGGCTTGAGGGCGATGCCGATGGTGCCGAGCGGCAGGGCGCCGAGCGTCACCCCCAGCGCCTCCCCCATCAGGGTCCAGAGCCGCGCGAGGGCCTCGCGCGCTGGCCGGAGGTCGGGCGCCAGGACGATCTCCGGTCGCAGGCCATCGCGCAGGGCGATCATGCAGGGCAGGCCCGCCAGGTCGCGCAATGGGCTGGGCAGCGTCACCTCGATGCTGCCGCTGCCCTGGCCGGCGGAACGGATATTGCGAGTGCCGAGTTGCACGTGCCGGGCTTCCTGCCACCACCGATGGCCCCCGGGTTGGGTGCCATGCCGGCTCTAGCAGCGAAGCTAGCGGGGCTGGGTTAACGGCCGGTGAAGCAGGACTGCGATGGCCAAAGCGAAAAGGGTTAACCCGGTCTTCGCAAAACTGGCGCAAAACCGACATCACCCGGCTCTGTGGGTTGGCTGCGCCTCATCGGCTATGAACGCCTGGTCGCCCTTGCCGATACCGACCCCGCGCAGCTGCGCCATGCGCTGGGCGACATCAGCCGCCGGCTCAATGTCGAGGGCTGGATTGCCGGAGCGCGCCGCCTCGCCGGGCGCGGCGCGGCCTGAGCGAAGGCCCGCGCCAGGCTTGACCCGGCACGGTTTCACTGTGTTTACCTCAGGCCCGGCTCGACCGCCGCTTCGCAGCGCCAGGAGGCACGCCTGACCACCGCCAATCCTCGCCCCGTCCTTTGCATTGTCGATTCCAACCTGCGCGATTTCGTCGGTCACCACTTCGCCTATGATCACGCCGTGGCCGAGGCGGCGCGGCTGGCGGGTTTCGCTCCGCTGGTGCTGGGCCACCGGGCGCTGCCGGCCGACATCGCGCGCGAGACCGGCGCCGTCGCTGCCTTCACCGATGATATCTGGGCCCACCGCAAACGGGGCGGGCGATTGCTGCGCTGGCTCGATGTCGGCATGCGCAACCGCCGCTTCGCGCGCGAATTGCTCGCAGCCCTTCCGGCGGGGGGCTTGCCGCCCGGCTCCATCCTGCTGGCCCATATGCTGACGCATCGGCAATTGGCGGGGCTCGCCGCCGTGGCGGAACGATTGCCGCATCACGTCACCATCATGCCCCTGCTGCGCTACCAGCCGGAGATGGTGGCCGACGCGCATTCCGCCCGTGCCTTCGGCCGCTTCCGCCGCGCGGCCGCTTCCGGGGCGCGGATCCGCTTCGCCTCCGACAGCGCGAGGCTGGCCCGTCGTCTGGCGCGGCTGGTCGGCCTGCCGGTGGAGGTCCTGCCCATTCCGCACACGCCGGCCATCCCGCCCGCGCCACCGCCGCCGCATGATCGCCCGATGCATTGCGTCAGCCTGGGCAATGCGCGCGACGAGAAGGGTTTTGCCGAGATCCTCGCCGCCATCACGATCCTGCGCGAAGCGCCCGGGGGGCTGTCCGGGCTGCGCTTCACCCTGCAGGCCAATGATCCCTCTGCGGTGCTGGCCGAGCCGCTGGCGGCCTTCCAGCGCGACATGCCCCCCGAGGTGACGCTGCTGCATGAGGCGCTGGAACCCGCCGCCTATGACGCGCTGCTGGGTGAGTCCGACCTCGTCCTGCTGCCCTATTGGCGATCGATCTACGAGGCCCGGACCTCGGGCGTGCTGCTGGAGGCGCTGGCCGCCGGGCGGCCGGTCATTTGCACCGCACAGACCTGGATGGCCGATGAACTGGCGCTGCATGGCGCGGGCATCGAGGTGCCCGAGCGCGACCCGCAGGCGCTGGCCCGCGCCATCACCACCGCCCGCGCCGCCTGGCCGGCGCTCGCCAGCCGTGCCCTGGCCGACCGTGACGCCTGCCTCGCCCGCCATGGCGGCGCGGCCTTCATGGCCGCCATCACGGCGCCGCCCCGGCCGCTTCCGCCCGAACCGCCGCGGCGGGTGCAGATCTACTATCCCTGGACCGATTTCGCCGAGCGCCGTGCCGGCGCCAGCCAGCGCTGCAACATGATGGCCGATTGCATCAGCGAACACGTCGAGGAGGTGCGGGTGCTGCAGGCCGGCTTCGGCCCCACCATCCGGCGCGGCCGCATCGAGATGAGCCACCTGGTCGAGTGGCGCTGGGGCGCCTTGGCCCGGCGCTACGGCTGGCTGGCGTTCCAGGCCATATGTCTGCCGCTGCTGGGTTGGCACCATCGTCGCCAGGCGCTGTTCCTGTGGTTGCATCTGCAATTCCGGTTCGACCCCGTGATGCGCGCGCGCCTCGTGCAGCCGCTCGTCAGCGCCGATGCTGTCCTGCTGGAATACGGCTTCTGGTCGGTTCCGGTGCTGGCGGCCTGCCGGCGGATGGGGATCCCTTGCGTGCTGACGGCGCATGACGTGATCGAGGACCAGGTCACCGCCTCCCCCATGCTGCGGCGCGTGACCGGATGGTTCGAGCATCGCGGGTTGCGGCAGGCGCCGGCCGTGGTCGCGGTCGCGCCGGCCGATGCCCAGCGCTTCGCAGGGCTGGGCATCGAGGCGTGCGTGGTGCCCAACCCGGTGGACCTCGGCGCGGCCGACATGGAGTTGCCCGATGCGCCCAGGGCGGTGCTGGCCGCCCATGGCATCGTGCTGCCGGCGAGCGATATCTGCCTCTTCGTCGGCAGCCGGCACCCGCCCAATGTCGTGGCGGTGGAGCGTTTGCGCGCGCTGTCGGTCGCTCTGTCGGCCAGTCTGGGCGATGCCGCGCCGCTGCTTGTGGTCGTGGGCGGCGCCGCCGAGCCCCAAGCCTCGCCCGGCTTCCTGGCGCTGGGAAGGGTGTCGGACCTCGTCCTGCGCGCGCTGTATCGAGTGGCAAGCGCGGCGCTGATCCCGCTCCCCGACGGAACCGGCAGCTCTCTCAAGACATTGGAGGCGATGGCCGCGGGACTGCCGATCCTGGGCACCGGCGTGGCGCTGCGCGGGCTCGGCGCGACACCCGGCCGCCATGCGGTGATCGCCGATGACATGGCGGATTGGGTCGAGATCCTGCCGGCCCTGCTGGCCGATGCGGATCATCTGGCACGGCTGGCCACGGCCGGCCGCGCCTTGGCCGAGGGCTTTGATTATCGCCGGGTCATGGCTGCCTATTGGCCTATGCTGTGGCTGGAAAGCGCGGCGGAGACGGATTTTGCATTGCCCGGGCCGGCCGGCGAATCGCTGGGTGGAGCGGTCCTGCCTGGGTCTGGGCCTGGGCCTGGGCCATGGTAGCGGCGGGCCGCTCAGATCAGCCTGGCGGGCGGGTGATCTTCGTCTTGGCGCAGCCCGGCGCCACCCGCAACCGGCGCAGCCTGGCCAACATGCGTTGCGCTCCGCCGAAATTATCATGATGCAGCGCCCGCTCCAACCGGCGAATGGCGCGGGCCTCCTGCCCTGATGAGGGCATGGCGGCAAGCCGGGCCATGCAGGTCTCGGCCAGGGTGAAGCGGCCAGCGGCGCCCGCCGCGACGACAAGTTTGCGCAGTTGCGATTTATCGAGCGGATAGGCGGCCAGCTCCGGCATCGCCAGCAGCGCCTCGACGATGTCGAACTGCCCCCGGGCGGCGCTGCGTTCCAGCAATGTCCTTGGCAGATCGAGATTCTGTGGGCGCGCCGGGATCACCAGATCCGGCGCGGGCGCGGAGTCGAGGCCGATCATCGGCAGATAGGCATCGAAGAGGACCCGGTAATCATACGTCGCCCCCAGGCGTCGCGCCGCGCGGCCGATCGCTTCCAAGCCCGCCCCGTCCCGCAACGTGGCGCGGATTAGCTCCGGCCATCGAGAGAAATCATCCTCAAGCAGGCTGTCCTCTCCCGGCGTCGGATTGAGCCCGCGCAGCGCGATACTGGTGCCCAGCACGGCCTTGCCGGCGGCCAGCGCTTCAATTGTCTTTATCGAGCTGCCGGTGCCGGCGGAAAGCGGCACGAGCACCAGCTCCGCCAGATGATAGAGCAACGCCAGCACTGCGCTGTCCACGCTGCCCAGCGCCACCCAATTCGAGCCGCGACCGGGCGCTGCACAATCGCCGGCGATCACGAAGGCCACCGGCTCCGCATCCCCCGCCATGTCCAGCGCGATGGCGCGGACGCGGTTCATCGCCTCGATATTTGGCCCGAAGTGGCTGCCGACGAAAAGGCAGACCGGCCCCTGCGGCAGCACGACGTCAAACAGCGCACTGAGCGCCAGCCGAAGGTCACAGGCGGGCCGCACCGCCAGGTAGTCAACGTCGATCGGATTGTGAATCACGGTCGTGGCGATGCCCTTGGCCGCGAAAAAAGCCTGGTCGGCGTCGGAGACGCAGACCGCCTCGCTGGCCAGGGCCATGCCGCGCAGCTCCAGCCGCTCGGTCACCCGGCGCAGGCGGGCGCAAGCGGTGACCTGTTGCGACAGCACGTCGTAATTTGTGATGATCAGCCGCTTGCCTGCCGCCTGGCACAGCGGCGCGACGATGTCGGCCCAGATCGGGTATTCCAGCATGACCACATCGGCCCAGGCGACCATCTGCGCGGCCTGCGCCCGGAAGGCATGGTCGAGATGCCGTTCCAGGAAGAACCACAGCATCCGCTCCTGGCCGAATTGGTGGTGCGGCAACAATCTGAAGGGCGCGCGGAATACCTGCCGGGCGAGATGGTGGCGCATCCGCAAGGTGGCCATGCGGGCGGAGACATTGCCCTGCCGCCAGTCCGGCGCCCACCCATCAGATATGGTGCTACCTTGCACGTCCAGCGGCGTCAGGCGGTGCCTGACCCAGCGCCAGGCCAGCGTCGGCAGATGCAGCATGGCCGCACCGACCCGATGCCAGCTCGGCAAGTTGGAATAGGGACCATCGTGCAGGACCCTGATTTCCCCGACCAGGGGCGAGAGTTTCTCCAGCAGAAGCTGGCAGCGCATCGCCGCGCCGGAGCGTCGTTCGGCCAGGTTTCCCCAAGGGTAAAAGAGGGCGATGCGCTGCACCGTGCCGTCGGCCGCAGCACGCTCCTCCGGTGCCGGGCCATTGACCGCCTGGCGGATCAGCGCATCGGGATTGTGCCGCTCCAGCACCTGGGTGCGACCCAAGCGCGCCGCCCGCCGCAGTGCCGGCAGCCGGGCCCGAACGTCGCGGATCGCATTCGCGATTGCCGCTGGGTCGTGATCATCAACCAGGACGCCGGCGCCGTGGCGGGCGAGCTCATCGCTCATCCAGGTGTCGCGCGTGGCGATGACGATCTTGCCCGCCGCCATCGCCTCCAGAAACACGCCGGAGGTGCGGGCGCGATAGATTTCGCGCCAATAGGGCACCAGGATGACGTCGGCTGCGAGCAACTCGGCCTCGTAATCCTCGGGGCTGAGCGCGTGGCGCAGCAGCGTGACCTGGGGCGGCTGCACCATGCTGAAGCTGTCGATGGCGCGCTGCACATCGGGCGCAGCGTCATTCGCCTGCAGGGTAAACTCCAGCCCCTCCAGCTCGCCCGCCTCGCGCAGGAGACGGATGGCGTCGAGGATCTCCACAAACCCTTTCTCATCCCGCGCATTGCCCAGTGTGACGAAGCGCAATGGACGGTCAGGGCTTGGATCCGGGCCGCCGGCATGGATCTGGGCCGTGTGCGGGATAGGCATCACCTCGATCGGCAGGCGAGTGAGGCTGGAGAGCTCGCGCGCCAGCCTGGCGCTGTCGGAGGCGAGCCGCACCCGGCGGCCCGATGCCGCCGCCGCTTCCAGTTGCGCGAAGGCGCGGGCGCATGCGGGGTTGTCGTAGAAGGCGGGCTGGTAGCGCAGCAGCAATATGATTTCGAGCGGGCCATGCGGCGATTGCTCAAGCACCAGCTGCGCCAGCGCAGGCAATTGGTGGCGGAAGATCATGTGGGCGAATAGGATGGAGCCGGCCGGTGGCGCCACCCGGCGTAGCCCCGCCTTCACGTCGGCCAGGAATTCACGGTTGGCGAGATAGATTTCGCCGCGGGCACGCCAGCGTTCCGGGACGTGTCGCGCCAGCGGGCTATGTCCCCACATATCACGACGAAAGCAGCGCAGTACCTGGGTTGTGCCCGCCACGGCCTCGCTCACCTGGCTGTGCGCCAGAGTCACGGCGCGGTAGCCTGCGGCCGCGGCACCACGTGCCACCGCCTCATCATAGGCATGGTGGTGGCCGATGAAATCCCTCAGCGATGGATCGATGATGCAGAACACCGGCTGCGCGGCGTCATGAGCGGCCGGCCGAGCGGGCGGGGCGATCGGCGGCGGCGATGTCTTCCGCTTGTCCAGCATGATCAGCCCCTCAGGATGGTCGCGCCGAGCGTATCCAACCCGATCGGGATGACAGCCTGCCCCTGCATCGCGGCGCGAAAGCCCTCCTGCCGCTCCGGCGGCACCAGCATCAGCAGGAAGCCGCCGGCCCCCGCGCCGCAGAGCTTGCCGCCCAGCGCACCCGCCGCCCGGCAGGCATCATAGAGCCCATCGATCTGCGGATTGGACACTTTCGAGGAGAGTTTCTTCTTCGTCTCCCAGCCCTCATGCAGCATGGCGCCGAAATCGGCGAGCATCGCCGATGGGTCCTCGCTCTCCAGCACATTCTGCGACTGGTCGACGAGGCTGAGGAGATGCGACAGGTCGGCATCCGCCGCCCCGCTCCTGGTCTTGGCCATCTGCTCATCCAGCGTGGCGGAAGCGAAGCGGGTGAGGCCAGTATAGACCAGAAAGAGCGAGGAGGTCAGCAAGGCCTGGCATGGCCCGGTCATCTGGATCGGCGAAATCCGGGTGCGGCCGCCACGGAAGTCGAATCGGTTCAGGCCGCCGAAGGCCGCGTGGTGCTGGTCCTGCACGCCGACATTCTCGCCCAGCAAGCCGCGCTCGACATGCACCGCCTCGCGCGCCAGATCCATCTTGGTGGCGGGCCGGCCCATCAGTTCGAACAGCAGGTTCACGAAACCCACCGTGAAGGAGGAGGAGGAGCCAAGCCCCGAACGCGCCGGCAGATCGGCCATGATCGAAATGTCGAGCGGCTGGTCATAGCCGTAATGGCGGATCGCCTCGCGCACCACCGGGTGCTCGATGGCATCGAGCGTGGCCACCTGTTCCATGCGCGAATAGGACACGCGGTAGCGGTAATCCAGCATGTTGGTCAGCCGCAGGGCGGCGACATAGACATATTGGTTGATCGCCATGCCCAGCACGGCGCCGCGACGCTCGGCGAAGTATTCGGGATAATCGGTACCACCACCGAAGAAGGAGACGCGCAGGGGCGTGCGCGAGACGGTCATCATGAAGCTTGGCTCTCCGCCCGCTCGGCCGCCAGAATTCGGGCGACGCCGTCCTGCAGGCTCAGTTTGGGCCGCCAACCCGTGGCGGCCAGGAATTTTTCGGAATCAAGGCTCTTGTAGCCGGCGCCCTGGAAGGATCCGGGGGGGTGGATAACTGCGGCCGGCCAATCCAGCGCCGCCAGGATGGCGCGGGCGCATTCGCCGATCTCCACCGGGGCGTTGGGCGTTACGTTCACGACCTGGTCGGTGAAGGCCGCATCGGCGGCGATGATGGCATCGAGCTGGTCATCGACATGCAAAAGATCGCGCACCGTGCGCGGGTTGCCCCAGACCTCGAATTCCATCGCACCCGTGGCCTGGGTGGCGGCGGCGCGGGCGATCATCGCGGCCATGAAATGGGCGCGGCCATCCTCGGTATGGGCATGCGGGCCATAGACGGTGGCGAGCACGCAATGCAGCCAGTTCAGCCCGTATTGCGCGCCATAGGTCTCCGAGCCGAGCGCCAGCATTTCCTTCGCCAGCGCATAGCCACGCACCGAAGGGTGCGGCCGGCCGATCCCGAACTCGCTCTCCGGCGTTGGGTGGTCGCTCTCGGCATAGGTGCAGGAGGAGCCCAGCGAGACCAGTTTTGCCTGCGGCTGGTGGCGGCGCCAGGCGTCGAGGACGTTGAGGTGGATGCGGGCATTGTCGGCCAGCAACTCGCCCTGCATGGCATACTGGATCTGGCCGGTGCGCTGGCGGGTGATGGCATGGAAGATCCGCCCGGCCTTGGGGGCAGCCCTCAGTGCGGAGTCCACCACGGCGTAATCGGTGAAATCGCCGGCGGCGCGGCCGATGGCATGCACCGGCCAGCCCTCGGCCTGCCAGCGCGCGACGAGGTGATGGCCCAGGAACCCGTCGGCGCCAAGGATGATGGTGGGGCTATCGGCGTAGGGCATTGCGATACCAGTCCAGGGTCTTCTGCATGCCCGCTTCCAGCGTGTGGAATGCGGGCAGGGCGGGCAGCAATTCGCGCAGCCGCGCGCCGGTGGAACGGCGGACCAGCACGCCCGGGTTCCCCGCCGGCGGCGGCGAGACCAGTTTTATCGGGCGCATCCGGCCCGAGGCGGCCATGGCGGCATGGGCCAGCTCGCTGACCTTGCGCGTTTCGCCATAGGCCAGGTTCAGCGCCGCCTGGGTGCCGTGCAGCTTCAGCGATTCGACGAAGGCGGCCGCGGCATCGCCGGCATAGAGAAAATCGCGCTCTGCGTCGGGGTTGCCGCGCACCTCGAACTCCGCCCCATCGCCCGCGGCGCGGATGACGAAGGCGGTGGCGACATGCGCCTCCGCCTCGTCCAGCGTGTCATGCGGGCCATAGGGATTGGTCAGGCGGAAGGAGATGGTGTTGATGCCCGCGCGGCGATGCCACAGCTCGCCCGCGATCTCGCCCCAGCGCTTGGACCAGGCATAGGCGGCCTCGCCATCATGCGGCCAGGCGTTGAGGTCAAAGGGCAGCGTATCGTCGAGGATCGGCCAGCTCGCGGGATAGACCGCGGCCGAGGAGGCGACGCGGATTTCCTTGATGCCGCGGGCCAGCGCGAAGCCATAGAGCTGATCGGTCATCGCCAGATTCGCCCGCAGGATTTCGGCCTGCTGCTTGCCGAATTGCGAGGCGTAATAGCGGAAGGCCGCGACATGGATGATGGCGGTCTCCGCCGGCAGGGCGGGCAGGCTGTCCAGCTTCGCCGCCGCCACCGTGACCTCGCAGCCCGGCACCGCGCGGCCAGAGGCATTGACCCCGATCACCCGAACCCGGCCGGCCAGCGCATCCACGATATTGCGGCCGACGAAGCCGCTGGCGCCGAAGACGAGAACAGTATCGGGCAGGCTCACGCGTCGCCTCTCCCATAGGCATGGACCTTGGGGATCGGCACGATCAGCTCGCCGCCACCGGCGAGATAGGCGCGTTCCTTGGCCACGAATTCCTCAATGAAATTCCAGGCGAGGACCAGATAGGCATCCGGCCGCTCACCCTCCTCGGAGAGGATGGGAATGCGAACGCCAGGGATGGCGAGGCCGATTTTCATCGGGTTCTTCTCGACGGCTTTTTGGACGAGATCGACGCCGATCCCGAAACTGTTGAGAAGCGTGGCCCCCTTGGCCGGTGCGCCATAGGCCCAGACGGATTTTCCGGCAGCCCTGTAACCCTCGAGCAGCGCGACGAGGCGGGTGCGCAGATCCAGCACGTCGCCGGCGAATTTCCGGTAGGTTGCGATCTCCCCAAAACCCTTTTGGGTCTCGGTCGCCTGCATGGCGCGCACGCTGGCGCCAATGGGGCGAGTGCCGCGGCGGGCGACATGTGCCTCGATCGAGCCGCCATGGATGTTCACGAGGTCGGCTTCAAACACCTCAAGCCCATGCTGCTCCAGCAGGGCGGAGAGTGACTTCAACGTGTAGTAGCAGAGATGCTCGTGATAGACCTGATCGAAGGCGGTGTTTTCCACCATGCCGCCGAGATAGATCGCCTGCACGACGAAGACGCCGTCATCGGACAGCAGCAGCGCGATGCCTTCGACCACCGAATGCAGCTCTTCCAGGTGGAAGAACACGCCCGAGGCGGTGATGATCTTGGCCGGGCCGTGCTCGGCCAGAATATCGCGGCAGCATTCGGCGTTGAAGAAGCGGTGCCAGGTCGGCACGCCGGCATCCTGCGCGAGCTTCGCCACATTGCCTGCCGCCTCCACGCCCAGCACCCGGGCGCCGCTGAAATCCCACTGCTTCAGCCAGGTGCCGTCATTGCTGCCGATATCGACGACGAGATCCTTAGCGCCGACATCATAGGCCGCCGCCACCCGTTCCGACGTGGCGCGGAAATGCGCCGGCAGCGTCTTGGTCGTGCCCGAGACATAGGGGTAGTCGGTGAACATCGATTCCTTGGGGATCGTGTGGTCGATCTGCACCATCGTGCATTCGCCGCAGAAACCCACCCGGAGCGGATAATTCGCGTCGGTGCCCGGCGCCGCATCGGGGCGGACCAGACGATTGCAATGCGGCTGGTCGCCCAGGTCGATCACCAGCTCCACCGCCCGCGCCCCGCAGCAGCGGCAGGCCATGTCCATCATCACGCCGGGGGGCGGAACCACCATCTCAGACATTGGCGAAGCGCCCGTTGCGCAGCATCTTGTAGCCCTTGATCAGCTCCAGGATGCCCTTGTCCAGGCCATGATCGGGCGCCCAGCCGGTCGCCTCGAGCTTGTCGTTGGAGACGATGTAGTCGCGCTTGTCCGGATCCTCGCCGACCGGGGCCTCCAGCCAGACAAAGCCCGGGACATGGCGGGCGATGCGCTCGCAGAGCTGCGCCTTGGAGAGATTGGCCTCCGACAGGCCGACATTATAGGCCTGCTGGCGCATGGCGCCGACATTGTCGATGCCATGCAGGAAGGCCTTCACCACGTCGCGGACATGGATGTAGTTGCGCCTGAAATGCGCCTCGAACAGCACCACCGCCCGGTCATTCACCGCGCGCCAGGTGAAGTCGTTCACCAGCAGGTCGAGCCGCATGCGTGGCGCCATGCCGAAGACGGTGGCCAGCCTGAAGGACAGGCTGTTCTCATGGCCCAGCACCGCCTGCTCGGCATCAACCTTTGTGCGGCCGTAGAGCGAGACGGGGCGGAGCGGCGATTCCTCGGTGCAGGGGGCATTGCCCTCGCCCACGCCATAGCCGGAATTGGTGGTGGGGTAGGCGACGAGCTGGCCTTTGCCCACGAGCTTCATCAGGTCCACCACCGCGTCGCGGTTGAGCGAGCTCGCGCCGATCTGGTCGCGGGCGCAAAGCGGCGCGCCGACCAGGGCGGCCAGCGGCACCACGACATCGGCCTGTTTCAGCAAGGGTTCGACCACGCGCATGTCGCGGCAATCGCCACGCACGGCATCGAAATTCGCATCCGCGCAGGAATGCGCCAGGAAGGGTTCGCCGGCGGAAAAGGTATCCAGCACGGTCACCTGCCAACCCCGGCCGAGCATGGCGGGCACGAGCATGGAACCGATATAACCGGCGCCGCCGGTGACGAGGACGCGCATGAGTTTTTTGTCCTTAAGGCAAGTGTAAGCCGGTCGCTATAGGATGCGCGGCCCCCAGGGGCAACCTCCGCGCCGGCCTCAGGGTGGCGCCATCAGGCGCTGAAACAACACGTCTGGGTTGTGTTTTTTGCGCCAGGCCGGCGCTGCGGCGCGGGCTGCGGCGGTGAGATCGGGCAGGTGTTCCAGCGCCTGGGCCAGATAGGGCCCCAATGCCGCGCCATGCGGCACCGCCACGACCCGGTCCTCGCCGCCCACCTCGGCCATCCAGCAGCCCGCCGGCACCACGGCAGGGATTCCCAGGGCAAGCGACTCGGCCAGGATGCCGCTGCTGCGCTGGCCATAGGTCGGGCCGTCATAGGGCAGCAGAAGCAGGTCGGCGGAGGCGAGCATGGCGTCGTATTCGGCCGGCGGCAGGGCGGCTTCGATGAGGCCGAGTGCCGCACCTTCCATGCCGCGCAGCCGGCGATGGGCGCGCTGGACCAGCGGGTCGTCCTCTGCGCCGACGGGGCCGGACTGGATGGTGAAGCGGGCCCGGCCCGCCACGGCCGCGATGGCGGCGGGGAGGTGGTGATAGCCCTTCTCCGCCCGGGCGCCGCCAGCGAAGACGACATGCGGCGGCTGGCCAGGCGGTCGCGCGACCGGGACATGGAGCGCGATGGGCAGCGGCACGGGGCGCACCGGAAGCCCCGAGAGCGTCGCGAATTGGCTGGCCAGACCTTCGGTATCGGCGAAGAGGCGCAGCCGCGGGCCGAAGCGCGCGGCGAGGCGTTGCAGCAGGGCGGGCAGCGTCCCGGGCGCCGGATCATCGGCCTCCATCTCGGCCGGCATGCGGCGCAGCACCACGAGCAGCGTGACCTCTCCCAGCCCCTCCGCCAGCGCCACGGCGTGCAGATTGGCGCCGGAGACGCTGTGCAGCAGCAGCACATCGCCCGCGCCGGCGGCCAGCTCCGCCAGGGCGGGCGCCAATTCGGCGCCCAGCCCATCGATGGCCTGGCCACGCATCGCCCGGCGCAGCGCCCGCAGCGGCGGCGCGACCATGCCGGCCAGGGCGCCGGGCAGCCGTGCGGCCAGGCCGAAGGCGAGGCGCCGGGCCAGGCCGCCACCGCCGGCACTCTGATAGGCGCTGCCCAGCACGGCCCGGGTTGCGACACCGCCGGGCAGGTCGCCGGTGAAGCCGCGATGGGCCAGCACCAGGGCCGGCATCCCCGCGCGCTCCGCAGCGGCGCCCACGGCCGCGCTGTAGGAAAGATGATGTCCGGCCGCGCCGGTCAGCCCGGGGTCGGCGATGATCAGCCGGCCGGGCTTGCTCACGCCGGCAGCAGCCCGGCGATGAAGGCATCGAGGTCGCCGCCGGGGAAGAGATGGCCGGGCAGGCCCGCGGCATGCGCGGCGGCGAGGTCACTCTCGCGGTCCCCGACCAGGAAACTGCCCTCGCGCCGCACCGGCCAGGCCGCCAGCAGGTCGGTCAGCATGCCCGGGGCGGGTTTGCGGCGTGGGCAGTCCAGCCGGTATTGCGGCAGGGGAGCCTCGGGGTGATTCGGACAATATTCCCAGGCATCGATATGGGCGCCCTGGGCCGCGAAATGCCCGGCCATCCAGCCATGCATGACGCCCACCTGGGACTCGGGATAAAACCCCTTGGCCACGCCGGCCTGGTTGGTGACGACGAAGACGAAGTGGCCGGCATCGTTCAGCCGCTTCACCGCGGCCGCGGCGCCGGGGATCCAGCGGGCTTCCTCGGGCTTGTGCGGCCAGCCCGTATCCTCGATCAGCACGCCGTCGCGGTCGAGGAAGACCGCGGGGCGGCTGGCCATGGCCGGGATGACGGTCTGGGCGGCGGCGAGGTCCTCGGGGATGCCGATATCGATGAAGCCGCCATCATACAGCGCGCCGCGCAGCAGGCCGGCGGCGGCGAGGCCCGGGAAGACATCGCTTTCCATCGAGACCGGGCCCGGCCCGATATGCGCGGTGATGCCGCGGTGCATGAGATAGATGCCGCCATTGATCGGGCCGGTGCGGTCGGGCGAGCGGGCGGCGAAGCCATGGATGGTCCCGCCGGCATCGATCTCGACGGTGCCGTAGCGCGCGCCCGGCGCCTCTCGCCGCAGCGCCAGGGTGGCCAGCGCATCGCCGGCATGCAAGGCGAGGTCGAGCAGGTTGACGTCGAAGCGGGTGTCGCCATTGAGCAGCAAGAAGCGCTCATCGAGCCGGTCGCCGAAGAGGCGCAGCGCGCCGGCGGTGCCCAGCGGCTCGGGCTCCACCAGCACCTCCAGCCGGGCGCCGCCGATCAGTTTGCCGTCATAGCGATCGTGGATGGTCTGGCCGAGATAGCCGGCAAGCAAGGTGATGCGGGGGATGCCGTGGCGGGCCACCTCCTCGATCAGCCAATCGAGAAAGGGTCGGCCGGCCACCTCCACCATGGGCTTGGGGATGCTGTCGGTCAGCGCGCCGAGGCGTGTGCCGCGGCCGCCAACCAGGATGGCGGCCTGGCGGGGCGCCTTAGGCATCGAACATCGCCTCCTCCACCGCCGCGCAGAAGCAATGGTAGAAATTGAGGTGGATCTGCTGGATCGCGGGAGTCGAGCGGCTGGGCACTGCCAGCAGATGGTCGCAGAGCGGCCCCATCCTGCCGCCACCCTGGCCGGTCATGCCGATGGTGACCATGCCTATGGCCCGCGCGGCCTCCAGCGCCAGCACGACATTCTCCGAATTGCCGGAGGTGGAGAGGCCCAGCAGCACGCCCCCGGGCTCGCCATAGGCCTCGACCTGGCGCGAGAAGACGGTGGCGTAGCTGTAGTCATTGGCCCAGGCCGTGAGCACGGCGGGGTTGGCAGAGAGGCAGATCGCCTTCAAGGCCCGGCGCTCCTTCAGGAAACGGCCGACCATCTCGCCCACGATGTGCATGGCGTCGGATGCCGAGCCGCCATTGCCGCAGACCAGCAAGGGCTTGCCGGCGGACAGGGCGGCCACGGTGGCGCTGACCGCGGCGTCCATCGTGCCGTCCAGCCGCAGGGCGCGGGTGCTGGCCAGCAATGTTTCGGCCTCTTCCAGCCATGTGTCGAGCTTGATCATCTCACCCCTCTGCAGCCGGACCATGCCGGAGCCAAGGCGGCTTACTCCGGCGGGGCCTGATGGTCGAGACCGGCCCGGTCGCGGTCGCGGTCAGGGTCGGCGAGGTGCCGCAGCAATGCGGCCTGCGCATGCCAATCGGCCAAATGTCGCCCGGTGTGCCGCGCGCCGACCGAGAGCGTCGCGTAACGGGCGGGCTCGCGCAGAAGTTCCAGCGCCGCCGCCAGGGCCGGCGGGGTGATCGCGGCCGCCAGCAACCCGTCCACCCCATGATTGATCTGCTCGACCACCCCCCCCGCCGGCATCGCCACCACCGGCACCCCCATCGCCTGGGCGATCGGAACCACGCCGGATTGGCTGGCCTCGCGATAGGGCAGGACCAGCGCGTCGGCCTGGGCGATCAAACCCGGGATCTCGGCCTCGGGCACCCAGCGGGGCTCGATGGTGACGCCGGGCAGTGCGGCGAGGCCGGGCGCCAGCGCTTCAGCCGGGCCATCGCCCACCACGCGCAGGGTGAAGGCGCCGGGGGGCAGGAGGCGGAAGGCGTCGCGCAGCAGGTCCAGCCCCTTATAGGCGCGCAGCCGGCCGAACATCAGCAGCCGCACCGGCCCGCCCGGCGCGCGCGGCGGCGCCGGCGCCGGCGGCGGCGGCGGCAGATCGAGATGCGCGCCCAGCCTCATCCGCGCCACCGGCAGGCCCGGCCGCGCCGCGGCCACGGCAGCCTCGACCGCGGCCGAGAGCGTGACGGCCAGGCTGGCCGCGGACAATTCGCGCCGCAGACGCCAGGCCCAGAAGGCAGCGGGGTCCCCGGGATGGGGGCTGGCATCGTGGATGATGGGAATGAACCGCACACCCTCCGCCGCCAGGGCGGGCGCGACCAGCGGTGTCCAGAGATGCGTCATCACGCTGATCACGGCGTCGCAGCCCCGCGCCTGGGCCACCAGCCGCCGCCGCAGCGCGGGGATGCGGGCGAAGCCGGCCACGAAACCCAGCGCGGAGACATAGGTCGGCACCACATCCATCGGCAGGCCCAGCCCCCGGGTCTCGGTCAGCAGGTCGGATTGGGCGGAGATGCTGAGCCGGACCTCGGCCATCGGCGCCAGGGCGCGGGCCAGCGCGATCAGCATCTGCGGCCCGGCGCCGCGGCGGCCCCAATGCCAGAGCAGCAGCTTCAAGGCGCGTCGGGGAAAAAGCGCACGCCCTTGCGGGCCGGGCCGCCGGCCAGGCCGATGGGCGTGCCATCCGCCCGCCAGCAGGCCGCGCCCTCCATCATGCCATCCCCGTGGAAACGGATGGCCGACATGCCGCCCGCCACTGTCGCCACCTTTTGGACAGGATGGCCCATGGCGGCCAGCGCCGCGCGGGTCGCGTCGTCGAAGCCGGCCTCGACCTCCAGATTGCCGCCCTGGGTCCAGATCCGCGGCGCTTCCACCGCCTGCGCCAGGCTCATGCCGTGATCGACCAGGTTCAGCACCGCCTGGAAGGTGCTGGCGAAGATGCGCAGGCCCCCGGGCAGGCCCAGCGCCGCCCAGGGCTTTCCCGCCTTCAGAATGATCATCGGCGACATCGAGGTGGTGACGCGCTTGCCCGGCGCGATGGAATTGGCCAGCCCGGGCCTGGGGTTGAACAGGGCCATGTAGTTGTTGGGGATCAGCCCGGTCTCGCGCAGCAGGAAGCGCGCGCCGAACAGCGAATTGATGGTGTGGGTGGCCGCGACGATGCGGCCCTCGGCATCGGCCACCGTGAGATGGGTGGTATGCGCCTCGCCGGGCGCGACGCCCGGGCCCCAGGCGCGGGCACGGGCGGGGTCGAATTCGGCGCGGCGTTCGGCGGCGTATTCCTTCGAGATCAGGCGCTCCACCGGCACGGTGACGAAGGCCGGGTCGGCGGTGGCGGCGGCGCGGTCGGCGAAGGCCATTTTGAGGGCCTCGGCCACGAGATGCAGGCGGGCGGGGTTTTCGAAACCCATGGCTGAGATGTCGAAGCCCTCCAGCAGGTTCAGCATCTGCGCCACATGCACGCCGGCGGCCGAGGGCGGCGGTGGCGCCAGGACCTCATAGCCGCGATAGGTGCCGCGGATCGGCGCGCGTTCGACGATGGCCTGGCCAGCCAAATCAGCCAGGGTCAGGTTGCCGCCCCGGGCCGCGATCTCAGCGGCGGCGGAGGCGCCCACCGCGCCGCCATGCAGCGCATCCGGCCCGCCGGCGGCAATGGCCTCCAGCGTCTCGGCCAGGGCGGGGTTGCGCAGCCGGCTACCAACCTGGATCGGGCTGCCGCCGGGCAGGAACAGCGCCGCGATCGCGGGGTCACGCGCCATGTCGGCCGCCGCTTCGGCGGCGCAATCGGCGAGGTAGTGAGAGACGGTGAAACCCCGCCGGGCCAGGCGGATGGCGGGCTGCAGCACATCGGCCAGCGAGAAGCGCCCGCCACGCGCCAAGGCCGCACTCCAGGCCAGCAGATTGCCCGGCACGGCGACCGATAGCGGGCCGACCATGTTCACCCGGTCCACCGCCTCGATCACCAGCGGATCATCGGGCCGGGCGGGGGTGAACATGGTGGCGTGGGCCGCGGCCGGGGCGGTGGAAAGGCCGTCGAGGATGGTGTGGCGCCCATCGGCATCGCGCAGATGAAACACGCCGCCGCCGAACAGGCCCACCATCATCGGCTCACAGACCGACAATGCCAGCAGGCCGGCCACCGCCGCATCCACGGCCGTGCCGCCCTCGGCCAGCATGGCGGCGGCGGCGGCCGAGGCGGCGGGGTGGTTCGTCACCACCATGGATGTGCCGGTGGCGGGACGTTTCTGCGGGGCGGGGATCATGGGCGGAGCTTAGACTGGATGCCGAGGCGGGGGGGAGAGGGTGGTGCTGGCGACTCTTGGGAAGGCTCTGCCTTCCCAAACCCATCCGCAAAGGGCCGAAAGGCCCTTTGATCCCAATGGAAAGCCAGGGTGAGGGAGGGGGGCAGGCAGCGAAGCGCTGCCTGCCCCCCTCCCTCACCCTGGCTTTATTCCCCGGCGGTCAAGGTGCCCCTGGCACCTTGCGGATGGGGTCTGGGGAAGGCAGCGCCTTCCCCAGGGGCCAAGAGCGCCGCCCTCAGCCCCCCGCCTCAGAAAGCCCGGCTAACCCCGACAAAAAACCCCCGCCGCGCCAGGAATTGCGGCGCGCCCACGCCGATGCCCGAGCCATCGCGCAGTTGCGTCACCGTGTCGGTCACGTTGATCACGTCGGCCCGCAGCGTCCAGACCGCGCCATCGGGGCCGGCCAGATCCTGGGCGAAGCCGATATTGCCGGTGCCATAGGGCGCCACCTTCTCGCTATTGGCGAGGCCGCGGCGCAGCCCGCTGCCGACGAGGAGCGTGGCGGTGGCGCGCGCACCCTGCCAGGGGCGCCAGATCACGCCGGCGCTGGCGGTCACTGTCTGGTCATGGTCCAGCCGCACCTGGCGGCGCGCGATATAGGCCAGTTCCTCGGCGTCGAAATTGAACTGGCTGCTGCTGATCTCGCGGCCCGCGGCGCGGGAGAGCGCGACGTTGGCATAGGCGTCGAAGCTTCGGCTGCGCCAATTGCCGGTGAACTCAACGCCATAGACCTGGCCGCGGCTGTAGTTGAAGGGCGTGAAGACCACGGCCGAGCCGAACTGGCCGAGATCCAGCAGGTCCCGCGCATCCTTGTAGTAGGCGCCGAAGCCGAAGGTGAGGTTGTCCGTCGCCCGCTGCTGGATGGCGAGGTTGAAGTAATGGCTGCGCTCCGGCCGCACCCGGCTGTTGGTGGTGTTGAGTGGTGCGGCGGTGGTGTTGGCGAAGAGGTTGAGCCCGGCCGGGGTGATCAGGTCCTGCGCCGGGGGCGTGAAGTAGCGGGCATAGCCGAGCGCCACGCGGGTGCCAGGGCGCGGCGTCCAGACCAGGTTCACCCGCGGGCTGACCTGGCCCGCCCGCGCATAGGCATCGAGGTAGTCGGCGCGCAGGCCGAGATTCATCGTCAGCGTGGGCGTGATGCGCCACTCATCCTGGATATAGGCGCCCCAGGTCCAGCCGATGCGAGAGCGGCGGTCGGTGATGCCGAAGGGGTCATCCAGCGCGGCGCCATCGGCATCGAGCGGCAGCACGATCGACCGGTTCTGCGCCAGCGTGCTGTCGCCGATGACCGAGACGCCCATGCGGATGGTGTGGGCGGGGTGTGCCCGCCAGGCGCTGTCGCCCTGCAGGCCATAGCTGTTGGAGCGGCGGCGGACATCGCTGGCCACGCCGTTGAACAGCACCTCGCCGGTGTTGTCCGGTCGGTACTGGGTCTGCGAATGGCGCTGGAAGGCGGCGACCTGCACGTCGAAGGCGTCCTGGCTGTGCTGTGCCGCCAGGATGTTGAAGACATTGCGCTCGGCCTGCCGGCCATCCAGCCGGGCGCTATCGAACTCGCTTCGGCCGAAGGCGGTGAAGGCGGGATCGATGCCAGGCCGGTTGGCGATCTGGAAATTGTTGATGGAGACGCCGGAGATGAAGGAGAGCCGCGTTCGCTCATCCAGCGCGCGGGAGAGGGTGAACAGCCCGCGGCCCTGTTCGGTGCGGTTGTGCAGCGGCGTGCGGGCCGCGGTCGGCCCTTCGGTGCCCTGGTCACTGCGGAAAAAGCTGCCGGTGACGAACATGTCCCAGCCCTGGGTGGAGATGGCGTGGTCGAAGCTGGGGCGGATGGTCCCGCGCGAGCCGCCATAGACCGAGACGCTGCCGCCCTCGCCGGCCGAAGGGCTGCGCAGGGTGATGTCGAGCACGCCGCCGGTGCGATAGCCGAATTGCGCCGGCAGCGCGCCTGTCAGCACGTTCAATGACTGGATCGCCCGGGCATCGAGCAGCGCGCCAAAGCCGCCGGCGACGCCCTCGGGCAGGGTGATGCCGTTCAGGCGGTATTGCAGGCCGCGATGCTCGCCGCGGATGCGCAGCTCGCCATACCCGTCCAGCGCGACGCCGGGGGTTTGCAGCAGCAGGCTGTTGACCGAGGCATCGGCGCCGCCGGGCAGGCCCTCGATGGTCGCGCGGTCGAGCGTGGTGGTGCTGGCGCCCAGCGCCGGGGAGATCTGGCTGCGGGCGGCGTCGAGGCGCTGGGCCGTCACCACCATGTCGGGGATGCTGGCTTGCTCCTGCGCGATTGCGGGCAGGCTGAGCAGGAGCAGGGGGAAAAGACGGCGGAACGGCATGGTGACCTCGGAGGCAAGGAGGTCATGTTATAACATAACGCTCTCGTGGCAATCCGCCCGCGGGTGGTTTTCTAGCCTTTATGCACCCGCAGCGGCCCAAAGGCCTGGGTCACCGGCATCATCTGCAGCACGTTGATGTTCACCCGGGCCGGCAATGTCGCCGCCCAATGCACCGCCTCGGCGATATCATCGGGCGTCAGCGCATTGGCGCCCTCGTAGATCGCGGCGACCTTCTCGTCATCGCCCTTGAAGCGGATGCTGGAAAACTCGGTTCCCCCCACCAGGCCGGGCTCGATATCGGTCACCCGCACCGGGGTGCCCCAGAGATCGGCCCGCAAATTCAGGCTGAACTGCCGCACGAAGGCCTTTGAGGCGCCATAGACATTGCCCCCGGGGTAGGGGAATTCCCCCGCCGTGCTGCCCAGATTGATGATGTGTCCGCGGCTGCGGGACACCATCCCCGGCAGCACCGCGCGGGTCATGTACATCAGGCCCTTGATGTTGGTGTCCACCATCTGGTCCCAGTCTTCCAGGTCGGCGGTCTGCGCCGGGTTCAGGCCGAGCGCCAGGCCGGCATTGTTCACCAGCACATCGATGGCGGCCCATTCGGCGGGAAGCGAGGCCACCGCGGCCTCCACGCCCGCGCGGTCGCGCACATCAAGGGTGACCGGCAGCACGGCCTCGCCCAGCTCCGCCCGCAGCGCTTCCAGCCGCTCGGTCCGCCGGCCGGCGGCGATGATGCGGTGGCCCTGGCCGGCGAAGCGGCGGGCGATGGCGAGGCCGAAGCCGGCGGTGGCGCCGGTGACGAGAATGATCATGGTCGGGGACTCCAGAGGGGGGGGGGGGCCGCCTCGGTAGCCCGCCGCGCGCCTCAGGCCCAGACCTGGCGCACGAAACCCGCCATCTCGTCGAGCACCGGCGGGCTGAAGGGGCGCAAGGCCGCGGCCAGCGCCGCGATGATGCCGATATGGCCCAGGCCGGGGTAATGCACCTCCCGCACCGCGCCGCCCGCGGCCCGGCGGGCGGCGGCCAGCGCCGTTGTGTTGCGCGGCATGACGGTGGTGTCCGCATCGCCGGTCATGAGCAGCAGGGGCGGGGCCGGTCCCTGGGCGAAGCGGATGGGCTGGGTTGCCTCCAGCCCCAGGGGATTGGCCAGGATCGCGGCATGCAGCGGGTCGTCGAGCGGCAGGAAATCATAGGGCCCGGCCAGGCCGATGGCGCCGCGCAGCACGGCATCGACGCGCCAGCGCGGGTCGAGCGCCAGCAGCATCGCGACATGCGCGCCCGAGGAATGGCCGCAGAGCACCAGCGGCCGGCGCAGCCCGGCCAGGCAGAGCGCAGTATCGGCCATGAAGCCATCGAACCCCACCTCGGGGTAGAGGCGAAAATTGGCGATGGCGCAGTCGATCCCGCGGGCGCAGAGGGCCTGGCCGACGAAGCGATAATCCGCCTTGTCGCCCTGCCGCCATTCGCCGCCATGGATGAACAGCACCAGCGGCCCGCCCATGCCGGTCTCGTAGAGGTCGTAGCGGTGGCGCGGCAGGGGGCCATAGGCGATGTCGGGGGTGATGCTGTAGCCGCCGCGTGGCGTCAGCGCCCCGGCGAGATCGGCCAGCGAGCAACCGGCCAGCGCGCAAGCCGGCAGCAGCGCCGTTAGCGCGAGAACGCCGCGCCTTACCATCCCTCCAGCACAGCCTTGCCCAGCATCCGGCCCTCCGCGAGCGTCGCATGGGTTACGCTGATATGGGCCGCGCAGATGCGCCCGGCGTGAAGTGTGGTGATCGGCAGCAGGCCGGGCAGGGCTGCCATGGTGGTCAGGGCCGCACCCTGGCTCGCCATGTCGGGGGCCTGGGACAGCGCCTTGCTGAACAGCGCCTCGAAGACGAAGCCGCCGCCCTTGGGGCGCAGCCTGCCCATGTCCAGCATCCCGGGCTGGTCGATGGCGCAGATGGTGCCGCGCGGGGCGAGCATGGCGCACATCGCCTCCCAATGCCGCTCGGTGCCCTGGGTTGCCAGGATATGGCTGAAGCGCAGGCGCCTTTCGCGCGCCTGCTCGGCCAGCCCCGCCGCATGGTCCAGCACATGATGGGCGCCCAGGCGGGTGACCCATTCCCGGCTCTGCGGGCGCGAGGCGGTGGCGGTGACCGTGGCCCCGCTGCGCAGCCTTGCCAGCTGCACGGCAATGCTGCCCACCCCGCCCGCCGCCCCCAGCACCAGCAGGCTGCTGCCGTCGTCGATGCGCAGGCGCTCGAACAGCGCCTCCCAGGCCGTCAGCCCGGCGCAGGGCAGGGCGGCGGCGGGGCCGAAGCCCATGCCCGGGGGCATGCGGCCGACGAGGCGGGAATCGACGGTGACGAACTGGGCATAGCTGCCGGGACGGTTGGGCGGTGCGGCGCAGCAGACAAGGTCCCCGGGCGCGAAGCCCTGGGCCTGCGGCCCCACCGCCACCACCTCGCCCGCCGCGTCCACGCCCAGAATCCGGGGCGGCCCGGCATGCTGCTTGAGGTCGAGCGGGTTGATCGCGATGGCCCGCACCGCGATCACCAGATCCTGGCCTTGAGGGGGCGCGGGGGCGGGCAGGGTGGTGTCCTCGAACCCTGCATGGGGGGTGGGATAGGTGACGGCATGCATCATGCTGGGCTGGCTCATGGCGGCAGCTTGCGGGCCAGGCGCGGGGCCTGCAATCGGCAGAATTGAAGTGGCCAAATTGTGAAGGCTGCGTTATTCCGCGCCAGGCGCAGCGCAGGAGAACCCGTCATGCCGATCGACCGTCGCCTTGCCCTGATGGGCGGCGTGCATGTGCCCTGGCCCGGCTTCGACCGCGTCATCCGCGACGGCGAGGGTTTCTGGGACCTGCCCCGACCGCAGCAATTCGCCTAACTCCGCTGCATTCCTCAGCACCGACCGGGGCAGGTCGCGCATCTTGTGCAACCGCCCCGAGTGGACATCTCAGCGCAATTGCGCAGCATAGGCGTCACGACGCCATTCGGAGGGACCCCCGTGAGGACACGTTATCGCATCGAGCGCCGCGCCCTGCTGGGCGGCGGCACTGTCCTGGCCCTGGCGGCCGTGCCCGGCGCACGCGTGGGTCTGGCGCAGTCGCTGGACCGGGTCTCCTTCCAGACCAACTGGCGGGCCCAGGCCGAGCATGGTGGCTACTATCAGGCCGTCGCCGCCGGCATTTATCGCCGCCACGGGCTGGAGGTTGACCTGCGCGCCGGCGGGCCGCAGCAGAACCCGGCGCAATTGCTGCTGGCCGGCCGCGTCGATTTCATCATGTCCAACGGCTTCCAGGCGCTGAACTATGTCCGGGAAAACATCCCCTTCCTGACCATCGGCTCGATCATGCAGAAGGACCCCCAGGTCCTGATGACGCATGAGGGCAATGGCATCAATCGCTTCGAGGATATGCGCGGCCGGCCCATTCTGGTGGGTGCGGCGGGCCGGGTGACCTATTGGCCTTTCCTGCGCGCCAAGTTCGGTTTTTCCGATGAGCAGGTGCGGCCCTATACCTTCAACATCCAGCCCTGGCTGGCCGACCGCATGGCGATCCAGCAGGGTTTCCTGTCCAGCGAGCCCTTCGCCGCGATCACCGCCGGCGCGCGGCCAAAAGTCTTCCTCATCGCCGATGCAGGCTACGAGAACTACCAGACCACCATTGACGTCTCCCAGCGCATGGTGAACGAACGCGGGGATGTGGTGCAGCGCTTCGTCAACGCCACCATCGAAGGCTGGAGCCAGTATATGCGCAGCGAGAACGTCGCCGCCGCCAATGCGATGATCATTCGCGACAATCCCGAGATGGATCAGGCGAAGATCGACTACGCCGTGCGGGTGATGAACGAGCAGGGCATCGTGCTGAGCGGCGACGCGCTGCAACTGGGCATCGGCGCCATGACCGACGCGCGCTGGCAGAGTTTCTACAACACCACGCGCGATGCCGGGATCAACCCGCCCAACCTGGATTTGAGGAAGGCCTATGACCTGCGCTTCGTCAACAAACGGGTGGGCCTGACCTGATTGCGCCCGAACGATCGCCCGGGCGCGCGGGCGTGAATCAGCCCCCCGAAGCCCTGCTGAGCCTGCGTGGCGTGGCCAAGCGCTACGCCACCGGCACGCTGGCGGTGCAGGATGTGGGGCTGACCATCGGGCGGGGGGATTTTCTCGCCCTGCTTGGGCCTTCGGGTTGCGGCAAATCGACGCTGTTGCGGATGATCGCGGGGCTGGATGCGCCGAGCGCGGGCCGGCTGGACTGGGCCGACCCCGCAGCGCGCCGTGATATCGGCTTCGTCTTCCAGGAGCCCACGCTGATGCCCTGGAGCTCCGCCCTGCGCAACGTGATGCTGCCGCTGGAGCTGGCGGGCGTGGCCCGGCACGAGGCGGCTGCGCGGGCGCGAGACATGCTGGCCCGGGTCGAACTCGGGGGCTTCGAGGATGCCTATCCCCGGCAGCTCTCGGGCGGCATGCGCATGCGCGTCTCCATCGCCCGCGCGCTGGTCACGAGGCCGCGGCTGCTGCTGATGGACGAGCCCTTCGCCGCACTCGACGAGATCACCCGCTTCCGCCTGAACAATGACCTCCTGAAGCTCTGGCAGGCCGAGCGCTTCACCGTGGTCTTCGTCACCCATTCGGTCTTCGAGAGCGTCTTTCTCGCCGAGCGCATCGTGGTGATGGCGCCGCGCCCGGGGCGGATCGTGGCCGAGCTGCATGTGCCGGCCGAGGACCGCGCGGCGGAGGAATTCCGCACCTCGCCGATCTACGCCGCCCATTGCCGCGAGGTCAGCCACGCCTTGTCGGATGCGATGGCGGCGTGAGCGACGAGCTGATCCCCGAACATCGCGAACCCGGCTTCCTGGGTGTCAGCTACACCATGTGGCTGCGAATCCTGGCGCCCAGCCTGATCGGCGTGATCTTTTTGGGCGGCTGGGAATGGGCTGTGCGGCATTACGAGGTGCCGCGCTACATCCTGCCCGGGCCGATCCTGGTGGCGGAAACCCTGGTGCGCAACTGGGGCTCGCTGTCCGTCTCGCTCGGCATCACCTTGCAGATCACCTTCATGGCGCTCGCCGTGGCAGCCTCGCTGGGCCTGGCGCTCTCGGTGCTCTTCGCCCAGTCGAGGATCATCGAGCTGTCGCTGTTCCCCTATGCGGTGATCTTGCAGGTGACGCCCATCGTCGCCATCGCGCCGCTGATCATCATCTGGGTGGACAATATCCAGGTGGCCTTGCTGATCTGTGCCTGGATCGTGGCCTTCTTCCCGATCCTGTCCAACACGACGGTGGGGCTGAATTCAACAGACCGGAATCTGGTGGATTTGTTCCGCCTCTACGGCGCCACGCGCTGGCAGGTGCTGTGGCGGCTGCGGCTGCCCACCGCCATGCCGTTCTTCCTGGCTGGCCTGCGGATTTCGGGCGGCCTGTCGCTGATCGGCGCCATCGTGGCGGAATTCGTGGCCGGTTCCGGCGGCCGCGCCTCGGGGCTGGCCTACCGGATTCTGGAAGCGGGCTACCAGTTGCAGATCCCGTTGATGTTCGCGGCCCTCGTGCTGGTTTCGGGCACCGGGATCGTGATCTTCCTCGCACTCTCGCTGCTCTCCCACTTGTTGCTGCGGCGCTGGCATGAGAGTGCGGGCGCAGGAGACCGACGCTGATGCAGACCACAATTCGAACCGCCCTCACCCAGGCCGGCAGCCGCTATTGGCTCCGCGATGCCCGGGTCGTCCAGGGCGGCGCCCTGGCCCAGGTCGATATCCGCATCGAGGATGGCCGCATCGCCGCGGTGGCGCCGCTGGGCACCGCGACCGAGGGCGTGTCCATGGATGGCGGCCAGGTCTGGCCCGGCCTGGTCGACGCCCATACCCATCTCGACAAGGGCCATATCTGGCCGCGCATGCCCAACCAGACCGGCGATTTCGCCGGCGCCATCGGCGCCGTCATGGCCGACCGCGGCGCCGCCTGGACGGCCGAGGATATCTTTGCCCGCGCCGATTTCGCCCTGCGTTCGGCTTATGCCCACGGCACGGTCGCCATCCGCAGCCATCTCGACAGCTACCTGCCGCTGGCGCGCACCACCTGGCCCGTCTTCGACAGGCTGCGCGCCGCCTGGGACGGCCGCATCGCGCTGCAAATGTGCTCCATCGCGCCGCTCGACCGTTTCCAGGGGCCGGAGGGCGATGAGCTGGCCGATCTCGTGCAAAAACATGGCGGCACGCTCGGCATGGTCACGCGGCTGACCGGCGGCATCCATGCCGAGCTGCCGGCCGAATTCCAGCCCATGCTCGACCATTTCTTCGAGCTCGCCGAGGTGCGCGGCCTCGACCTCGATCTGCATGTCGATGAGAGCGGCGAGACCGGCGCGCGCGCCCTGCGCGAGATCGCCCTCACCGCGCTCCGCCGCGAATTCAAGGGCCGGATCCAATGCGGCCATTGCTGCTCGCTCTCCCTGCAACCCGATGATTTCGCGCAGGACACCATCAAGGCGCTGGCCGAGGCTGGCATCGACATCGTCGTCCTGCCGATGTGCAATATGTATCTGCAGGACCGTGTGCCTGGTCGCACCCCGCGCTGGCGCGGGGTGACGCTGGTGCATGAGATGCGCGCGGCGGGTCTGCGCGTCTCGCTCGCCTCCGACAACACCCGCGACCCCTTCTATGCCTATGGCGATCTCGACATGGTGGAGGTGTATCGCGAGGCGGTTCGCATCCTGCATCTCGACCACCCGATGGGCGCCTGGCCGGACGCGGTCAGCGCCATCCCGGCCGAGGCGATGGGCCTCAAGGGCTATGGGCGTATCGAGGCGGGCGCCGTGGCCGACCTCATCCTGTTCTCGGCACGCGGGATGACCGAATTGCTGTCGCGGCCGCAAAGCGACCGGGTGGTGCTGCGCGCGGGCCAGGTGCTGGACGCGACGCCGCCGGATTACCGCGAGCTCGACGCGGTGCTGGGCGTCTCACCAGCCTGATAGCCTGGCCTTCACCCGGGCGATGAACCCCGCGCATTCGTCGGGGGAGCGAAAATTCATCCGCGTGAGATACAGCCAGTCCAGCTTGCAGCCCCGCGCGCATAGCCGGCGGATGCCGCCGCCGATCACCCGGCGGTCCGGCCAGCCCAGCCAGAGCAGCAGCCACAGCGGCGAGCCATAACTCGTGACCACGCCGATGCGCCGGATATTGGTCAGCCTGGGCTGAATCGCGCCCTTGCTGACCACGAAGGTGACGCCGGGCACCCAGACGCGGTCGAACCAGCCCTTCAGCAGCGCGGGCATGCCATACCACCAGGTGGGGTAGACCAGCAGCAGCGCCTCGGCGCGCTGGAGCTGCGCCACATCCGCCTCCACCCCCTGCTGGTTGGCGGAGAAATCCATGTAGCGGCGATGCGCCTCGGCGGTCACGGCGGGCGGGAAGTTTTCCGCATAGAGGTCGCGCCGTTCCACCACATGGCCGGCGGCCTCCAGGCTGGCCTGCGATGCATCGGCCAGGGCCGCGGACAGGCTGTCGGTGCGGGGGTGGCAATGGACCAGCAGCACGCGCATCAGAGCCTCCCTCGCAGCGCGCCCAGGATCGCCTGGGCGCGGGGCGTGGCGCATAGCCCGGGCAGGGGGGTGGAGAGGCGGCGGCGCCAGTTCGGCCTCTCGCGATCGGTGCCGGGCAGGTTCACCGCCACCGTCTCGCCGGAGAAATCCTCGGCCTGGGCCAGCATCATCAGCGGCGCGCCAGCGGCGACATGGGCGTGGATCAGCGCCGCCAGCCCGTCCGAAAACGGCGCGTCGGTGGTGATGCCATCGGGCCAGTCCAGGGCTTCGAGCAGCGCCCTGCGCTCCGCCTCACGCGCCGCCATGGCGCCGGGTTCGGCGAGGCCGAGCGCCTGGCGTTCGGCGATATCCGCACCCTCCCACCAGCCCGCCAGGGTGGGCAGGTCGTGGGTCGAGACGCAGGCGGCGGCTTTGCGGGTCCAGCGCGCCGGTGGGCGCAGCCTGCCATCGCCCTCCCGCTCGAACCACAGCACGCGGTAGGAGAGGATGTCGGCGGCGTCCATCGCCTCGCCCAGGCCGTCCGGCACGGTGCCGAGATCCTCGCCCACCACCATGCATTGGTGGCGCTGGCTGGCCAGTGTGAGCTCGGCCAGCAGCGCGTCGCGGGGATATTGCAGGTAGCAGCCGGCTGCGCCCGGCGCGCCATCGGGCACCAGGAACAGCCGCTGTAGCCCCATGACATGGTCGATGCGCAGCGCCCTGGCATGGCGCATATTGGCCGCCAGCAGGGTGCGGAAGGCCTCCGGCAGTGCGGCGGGGCGCGGCGCCGGCAGGCCCCAGACCTGGCCCTGCGGCCCCAGCGGATCGGGCGGCGCGCCTAGCGAGAAGCCGCGCAGGAAGCCGCCGGGCGCGCACCAGGGCTCGGCGCCATCCGGCGCGCTGCCGACGGCAAGGTCGCGATACAGCCCCGCCCCGGCGGCCGCCGCCTGGCCGAGCTGCCGGTCGGCCAGGAATTGCAGGAATTGCTGGAAGCGGATGGCCGGGCGTCCGGCGGCCTGGAACCGGGCGATTCCGGTATCGCCGGCATGGCGCAGCCCATGCGGCCATTGCGCGCTGTCGGTGCCGCCGCGTTGCTCGGCGATGGCGGTGAAGGTGGCGAAATCCTCCAGCGCCCCGCCGCCCTCGGCGATGAAGGCATGCAAGCCCGGGTCATCCTGCGGGAATTCGGCGAAAGCGGCCGCCAGCACCCGCCGCTTGGCGGCCCAGACCAGCGGGTAGTCCACCACCGCGCCCTGGCGCAGCGCCTCGAAGAGCGGGGCTTCGGCGGCCAGCGCCGCCCGCGTGCCGGGGCCCTGGGGAAGTGCGGCGAGGTCGATCAGCACCGGCTCGAGAAACCGCCGGTCGGAGGGCTGGTAGGGGCTGGCGCGGGCGCGGTCCGTCGGCATCAGCGCATGCGGCGGGCTGAGGCCGAGCAGCCCCGCGCCATGCGCTTCCGCCTCCGCCGCCAGCATGGCGAGCGCGGTGTAGTCGCCAATGCCCTGGTCGCCGGCGCGGCGCAGCGCGTAGGTCTGCGCCACCAGGCCGAAGTGCTGCCGGTCGAGCGGCATGAAGGCGCGTGGCGGGGCGACGACCAGCGCCGTGGCATGCCCGCCGCATTCCAGCCGGTGATGCCCGGCGGGCAGGGGTGGCATGGGCTGGCGGCGGGCGCGAAGCTGGCTGCCATCGGGAAGGGTGTGCCAGAACGCCTCGCCGGCGGGTGCCACGGCGCGGCGGCTGCCATCCTCCAGCACGACCTCCAGCGTCGCATGTATGCCGGCCAGTTCGGGGCCGAGCAGCAGCGAGCCCGGGCGACCCTCGGTGAGGGCGGGATGGGCGGGCAGGGCGGGCGGGGTGGCGAGGGCGCGCAGCGCGTCGCGCGCCGCATCGGTGCTGTGGTGCGGAATATCCAGGGCGGTGAGGACGGCGCGCAGGGTTTCGGCCGGCACCTCGGTGTGGCGGCCGGTCACATCGTGCCAGCCGGTGTCGATGCCGGCCTCGGTCGCCAGCCGGCGCAGGGTGGAATCCTCCAGGCCGCTGCGCGCGCCGCCGCGGGTTTCCGCCAGCAGCAGCGCTGCGCGGGCGGGCATGGTGGCGGGGGCGGTGCCCTGTGCCTCGGGCGTCGTGCTGTCGGCCAGCAGGCGCCAGGCATGGCCGGGGCGGGGCTCGGGCAGGTGCAGGGGCTGGGCGGTCTCGCCGGCATTGAAGGCAATGGCGACACGGTCGTCGTCCTGGCTCAGCAGCGCGACCAGGGCCTGGCCTTGCCAATCCGGCGCCCCGCCGCCGGGTGCGGCCCAGGCGACATCGGGCAGGCCGCCGGGTGCCCGTGGCAGGCCGGAGAGGTGCCGGGCCGCGTGCAGCGCGGGATGCGACAGGCGTGCCCGCACCAGCCGGGCGGTGAAGCCCGCCAGGGCGGTGTCACCCGGCCAGTGCAGCCAGGATGTTTCATTGTCCTGGCAATAGGCATTGTTGTTGCCACCCTGGCTGCGGCCCATCTCGTCGCCCATCGCCAGCATGGGCGTGCCGCGGGCGGTGAGCAGCAGCAGCAGCAGGGCTCTGGCATCCCGCCCGCGCGCGGCGATGACCTCGGGGTCGTCGGTGGCCCCCTCCACGCCGTTGTTCCAGGAGAAATTCTCCGCCCCGCCGTCGCGGTTCTCCTCGCCATTGGCGTGGTTGTGGCGGGTTTCGTGGCTGACCAGGTCGGCCAGGGAAAACCCGTCATGCGCGGTGATGAAGTTCAGGCTGTCGGTGGCCGGGCGGCCGGCGAAGAGATCGGCGCTGCCGGCGAAGCGGGTGGTGAAATCGCCCAGCCGCCCGGCATCGCCGCGCCAGAATTGTCGCAGGTCGTCGCGAAAACGGTCATTCCATTCCGGCCAGCCCGGCGGGAATTCACCCAGCCGGTAGCCGCCCGGGCCGATATCCCAGGGCTCGGCGATGATCAGCAATTGGCGCAGCACCGGGTCCTGCCGCATGGCCAGCAGCAGCGGCGCGCAGGCTTCGAAACCCCGGCCTGTGCGGCCCAGGGTGGTGGCGAGATCGAGCCGGAAGCCGGCGATGCCGGTCTGCTCCGCCCAATGGCGCAGCGCGTCCATGGCGAGGCGCATCGGCCAGGGTTTTTCCAGCGCCAGGGCATTGCCGGTGCCGGCGTGGTTTTCCAGCAGCCCGTCGCGCATGGCATACCAATGCGCCTCGCCCAGGCCGCGCATGGACAGGGTGGGGCCCAGCGCATCGCCCTCGCCTGAATGGTTCAGCACGATGTCGAGGATGACGCCGATGCCAGCGGCGCGCAGGGCGGCGACGCAGTCCCGCACCTCGGCCATGCCGCCCGGGGCGAGGCGCGGGTCGGGCGCCAGAAACCCCACCGGGTTGTAACCCCAGTAATTGCTCAGGCCGAGCGGCGGGAGATGCCGTTCATCCACCCAGGCCGCGCAGGGCAGCAGCTCGACATGGCTGATGCCCAGCGCCTGGAGATGGGCGATGGCGGCTGGATGAGCGAGGCCGGCGAAGGTTCCGCGCAGGTCTTCCGGCAGATCGGCGTGGCGCATGGTGAAGCCGCGGACATGCATCTCATACAGGATGGCCGGGCCTTCCGGGTGGAAAGGGGCCAGGGCCGGCAGGGGGGCTTCCAGCACCGCCTTGGGCATGGCGGCGGCGCTGTCGCTGCCATCGAACATCGAGGGGTGCAGGGTGAAGGGGCGGTCCAACCGTCGCGCCCAGGGGTCGAGCAGCAGTTTCTCGGGGAAGAAACCCGGCCCATGCACGCGCAGCCCGTAATGCGCGCCGGGCGCCAGCGGCACCGCGCCCTGGAAGACATCGCCGATGCGCTGGTCGAGGCGGTGGCGGGTTTCCCGGCCGGAATCGAAGACGCAGATCTCGACCGCCACGGCCCCCGGCGCGGGGATGGCCGCGAAGGCCCCAACCGGCCTCAGATGCACGCCCAGTTCAGCCACCATCCTGCCCCTGGGCAAGGCCGCGATAGATCGCCGCGTAGCGCGCCGCCGATGCCGCCCAGGAGACATCCTGCGCCATGGCATTGCGCTGCAGCCCGGCCCAGATGTCCTTGTGCCGGAACAGCCCCGCCGCGCGCAGCATGGCTGCCCCCAGCAGCTCCGGGCTGTCGGGCGAGCACACAAAGCCATTGCCCCAGCCCTGGCCCAGCGCCGCGTCATTCGCGTCCACCACCGTATCGGCCAGCCCGCCCACGCGGGTGACGATGGGCAGCGCGCCATAGCGCAGGGCGCAGAGCTGGGCGAGGCCGCAGGGCTCGAAGCGGCTGGGCACCAGCATGGCATCGGCGCCGGCATAGGCCAGGCGCGCCAGACCCTCGTCGAAGGCGATGCGGGTGCCGATGCGGCCCGGATTGGCGGCGGCGGCACCCAGGCAGCGCTCCACCAGCCCGGCATCGCCGCTGCCCAGGATGGCGAGCTGGCCGCCGGCGGTAAAGAGCGCGGGTATTGCCTCCAGGAACAGGTCCACCCCCTTCTGCCAGGCCAGCCGGCCGACATAGACGAAGAGCGGCGCCAGCGGGTCCTGGTCGAGCCCGAAGGCGGCCTGCAAGGCCGCCTTGTTGGCGGCGCGGGCGGGGATGGTGGTGGCGTCGAAACGGGCGGGCAGATGGCGGTCGGTGGCCGGGTTCCACTCGCCGGTGTCGATGCCGTTCAGCACGCCATGCAGCGAGCCGGCGCGGCCGCGCAGCAGCCCATCCAGACCCATGCCGGCCATCGGCGTGCGGATTTCCGCCGCATAGCTGGGCGAGACGGTGGATATGGCATCGGCGAACCACAGCCCTGCTTTGAGGTAGCCGACATTGCCGAAATACTCGAGGCCGGCGGTGGCGAAGGCCTCCGGCGGCAGACCCAGCCGGCCGAAGAACCAGGCCGGAAACTGCCCCTGGAAGGCGAGGTTGTGAATGGTGAAGAGGCTGGGCACCGGCTTCGGCCCGAAGCGCAGATAGGCCGCCGTCAGGCCCGCCTGCCAGTCATGCGCATGCACGACATCGAAGCGGGTCTGGCCCAGCCCCTCCTGCGCCACGGCGGCCGCCGCGGCGCCCAGGGCTGCGAAGCGCAACCCGTTATCGGGCCATTCCCTTCCATCGGGCATGAGATAGGGGCTGCCGGCGCGGCCGAAGAGATGCGGCGCGTCGATGGCGATGATGTCGAGCCCGCCCCCGGCGGAGCCGGCCACAGGCACCACGCCGCGCAGGAGCCGCGCCGGGCCGCCGAAGAGGTCGGGCAGGATGCGCGCGGGCCTGGTGTCGCTCAGCGCCGCCATGACGGCAGGGTAGCCCGGCAGCATGGTGGTGATGGCGATGTCATGCGCCGCCAGCGCCCCGGGCAGCGCGCCCGTGACATCGGCCAGCCCGCCGGTCTTGATCAGCGGCACGCATTCCGAGGCGACGGCCAGGACCCGCAACGTCACGCCAGCCGGTCCAGCATGGATTGGGTGACGAGGGTGATGCCGGCCTCGGTGCGGCGGAAGCGGCGCGCATCCTCGATGGGGTCCTCGCCCACCACCAGCCCGTCGGGGATGTGCACGCCGCGATCCACCACCACGCGGGTGAGGCGGGCATTGCGGCCGATATCGACCTGCGGCAGCACCACCGCCCCATCCAGCTTGGCATAGGAATGCACATGCGTGCCGGTGAAGAGCAGCGACTGCTTCACGCTGGCGCCGGAGACGATGCAGCCGCCCGAGACCAGCGAGGAGATCGCCTCGCCCCGCCGGCCCTCGATGTCATGGACGAATTTCGCCGGCGGGGTGATCTCGGCATGGGTCCAGATCGGCCAGGAATTCTCGTAGAGATCGAGTGCGGGGACGATTTCGGTCAGGCCGATATTGGCCTCCCAATAGGCATCGACCGTGCCGACATCGCGCCAGTAGGGCAGCGTCTCCGAGGAGGCGCGCACGCAGGAACGCTCGAAGCGATGCGCCACCGCCCGGCCGTTCTTCACGATATAGGGGATGAGGTCCTTGCCGAAATCATGGCTCGAATTTGTATCAGCCGCGTCGCGCCGCAGCAGGTCGAAGAGGAATTCGGTGCTGAAGACGTAGATGCCCATGGAGGCCAGCGCCATGTCCGGCCGGTCCGGGATGCCCGGCGGGTCGGCCGGTTTTTCGACGAAATCGACGATGCGCCCGGTCTCATCCACCTTCATCACGCCGAACCCCGTGGCCTCCAGCCGGGGGACGGCGATGGAGCAGACCGTGACGTCGGCGGCATCGTTCACATGCTGCTGCAGCATGCGCTCGTAATCCATCTTGTAGATGTGGTCGCCCGCCAGAAGCACGATGAATTTCGGCTTGTAGTCGGCGATGATGTCGATGTTCTGGTACACGGCATCGGCCGTGCCGAGATACCAGTTCACCTCCGAGACGCGCTGCGAGGCCGGCAGGATGTCGAAGCTCTCATTGCGTTCGGGGCGCAGAAAGGTCCAGCCGCGCTGCAGGTGGCGAATGAGACTGTGTGCTTTGTATTGCGTGGCCACCGCCAGGCGGCGGATGCCCGAATTCAGCGCATTGGACAGCGTGAAATCGATGATGCGCGTCTTGCCGCCGAAATAGACCGCGGGCTTGGCGCGCCGGTCCGTCAGCTCCATCAGCCGCGAGCCGCGGCCGCCGGCCAGCACGAAAGCCATGGCGTGCCGCGCGAGCGGCCCCATGCCCGAATCCTCACCCCTTGGCATGTTGTCCTGCCCCTCCCGTTCGGTGCCGCAAATAGATGGTGGCCAGCGGCGGCAATGTGACCACCGCCGAGGCCGGAAAACCGTGTGAAGCCTGCGTGACAGCCAGGACGCCATCGGGATTGCCCATCCCGCTGCCGCCCCAGCCCGTGTCGTCGGTGTTCAGCACCTCATCCCACCAGCCCGCCCTGGGCAGGCCGATGCGGCGGAATTCGCGCGGGACGGGGGTGAAGTTGCTCAGCACCGCAATCGGTGCGGTGTCGGCGCCCCCGAAGCGCAGCCAGCTGAAGGTGGAATGCGCCGCGTCATCGGCATCGATCCAGCCGAAGCCCTCGGGCGCGTGGTCCAGCGCATGCAACGCGGGTTCCGCGCGGTGCAGCAGGTTCAGCGCGCGGACCAGCCCCTGCATGGCCTGGTGGCGGGGATATTGCAGCAGCCACCAATCCAGCTCCCGCGTCTCCGCCCATTCCCGCCAGGGGGCGAATTCCTGGCCCATGAAGAGCAGCTTCTTGCCGGGGTGGCCCCACATGAAGCCGTAATAGGCCCGCAGATTGGCGAAGCGCTGCCAATCCTCCATTCCCGTCTCCGGCATGCGGCCGAGCAAGGTCGCCTTGCCATGCACCACCTCGTCATGGCTGAGCGGCAGCAGGAAATCCTCGTTCCAGGCATAAACGATGGAGAAGTTCATGAGATGGTGGTGATGCGCGCGGGCCAGCGGGTCCAACGCCATGTACCGGAGAGAATCATTCATCCAGCCCATGTTCCACTTCATGTGGAAGCCCAGGCCCCCCTGCTCGGGCGGGCGGGAGATGCCGGGGCGGTCCGTTGCATCCTCGGCGATCATCAGGGCACCCGGCATCTCAGTACGGACAAGCTCATTGACCCGGCGCAGGAAGGCCACCGCGTCGAGATTCTCGTTGCCGCCGTATTCATTCGGCGCCCATTCCCCCTGCGCGCGGGAATAATCCAGCCGGATCATCGAGCTCACCGCATCCACCCGCAGCCCATCGGCGTGGTATTCGCGCAGCCAGAACAGCGCATTGGCGACGAGGAAGGCCAGCACTTCCTTTCGGCCATAATCATAGATCGCGGTGCCCCAGTCGGGATGCGCGCCGCGCCTGGGGTCGGGGTGCTCGTAGAGCGGGCCTCCATCGAACATCGCCAGCCCGTGCGCGTCCTTGGGGAAATGCGCCGGCACCCAATCCAGGAGCACGCCGATCTCTGCCTGATGCGCGGCATCGATGAAGCGCTTGAGGCCAGCCGGTTCGCCCAACCGGGCGGTGGACGCGTGCAACCCGATGGTCTGGTAGCCCCAGCTCATGTCCAGCGGATGCTCCATCACCGGCATCAGCTCGATATGGGTGAAGCCCAGATCGGCGACATATGGGATGAGGTCATCGGCCAGCTCGTCCCAGTTCCAGAAGCTGCCATTCCAGTGCCGCTTCCAGGAGGTGGCGTGGACCTCATAGACACTCATGGGCTGGCCACGGCCCTGGCGCGTGGCGCGGGTCTCGAGCCATTCGGCATCGGTCCAGACATGGCCGTCGGGCGCATGCAGGAGCGAGGCGGTGCCTGGGCGCAGCTCGGCGGCGAAGCCATAGGGGTCGGCCTTCAGTGGCAGGATCACGCCATCGCCGGTGCGAAGCTCGAATTTGTAGCGCGCGCCGGCATGCAGGCCGGGGATGAAAATCTCCCATAACCCGCTATCGACGCGCCTCCGCATGGGGTGGCGGCGGCCATCCCAATGGTTGAATTCGCCCACCACCGAGACACGCTGGGCATGCGGCGCCCAGAGCGCGAAGCGCCAGCCCGCCACGCCCTCATGGGTCATGGGATGGGCACCCAGGCGCTCGGCCAGCAGGCTGTGCGTGCCCTCGATCAGCAGATGGTCGTCGAGCGGGCCGAGGCTGGGGCCGAAGGCATAGGCGTCGCCCTCCCGCCAGGTCACGCCGCCCGCGGTGGCGCGCAGCCAGCGATGGCCGGGGCCGGGCACCAGCCCCTCGAAAAAGCCCGCGGCATGGCGGCGGGTGAGCGCGATGTCGCCGCCAGCATCCTCGGCCGAGAGGGTCTCGGCGCCCGGGATGAAGGCGCGCAGCATCACGCCGCCCGCCATGGCATGCGGGCCGAGCAGGGCGAAGGGATCGCCATGCCTGGCCTCGATGATGGCGGTGATCTCCGCTTCTATGTCCCCCCCGCTGGTCACCCCTAGATCACCGGCGCCACCTTCCAGATGTCCTCCGCATATTCCGAAATCGTCCGGTCGGAACTGAACCAGCCGACATTGGCGGTGTTGAGGATGGCGGCGCGGGCCCAGGCGCTGGGGTCGTTCCAGCGCGCATCGGCGGCGCGCTGGGCGGCGTAATAGGCATCGAAATCGGCCAGCACCAGGAAGTGGTCGGTGTTCAGCAGGTCATCGACCAGGCCGTGGTAGCGATGCGGGTCATCGGGGCTGAAGACGCCGGAGCGGATGGCCTCCAGCACCTGGGCCAGCCGCGGCGATGCATCGACCGCGGCCTGGCCGCGGATGCCCTGGGCGCGATGCTCGGCCACCTCCGGCGTGGTCTTGCCGAAGATATGGATGTTGTCCGGCCCCACACGCTCCAGGATTTCGACATTGGCGCCATCCAGCGTGCCCATGGTCAGCGCGCCATTCAGCGCCAGCTTCATGTTGCCGGTGCCCGAGGCCTCCATGCCCGCGGTGGAGATTTGTTCCGACAGGTCGGCGGCGGGGACGATCACCTCGGCCGCCGAGACATTGTAGTTGGGCAGGAAGACGAGCTTGAGCCTGTCGCGCAGCACCGGGTCGGCATTGATCACCCGGCCGACATCATGGGCGAGCTTGATGATCAGCTTGGCGCGGTGATAGCTCGCCGCCGCCTTACCGGCGAAAAGCTTGACCCGCGGGGCGAAGCTCTGGGTGGGGCTGTCGCGCATCGCGTCGTAGAGCGCCACCGCCTCCAGCACGTTCAGCAATTGCCGCTTGTATTCGTGGATGCGCTTGATCTGCACGTCGAACATCGCCGCCGGGTCGATCTTCAGCTCAAGGGCGGCGCGCACATTGGCCGCCAGCGCCTCCTTGTTGGCGCGCTTTACGCCCATGAATTTCTGCTGGAATGCCGCGTCATCGGCCAGCGGACGCAGACCCTCCAACGCCTGCGGGTCGTCCAGCACGCGATCGCCCACCGCCTCACGCAGCAGATCGGTCAGGCCCGGATTGGCCTGGTGCAGCCAGCGGCGGAAGGTGATGCCATTGGTCTTGTTCACGATCCGCCCGGGGAAGAGCATGTTGAAATCGTGGAACACGGTCTGCTTCAGCAGGTCGGAATGCAGTGCCGAGACGCCGTTCACCTTGTGGCTGCCGACGAAGGCGAGATGGCCCATGCGCACCCGCCGCCCGTAACCCTCGCCGATCAGCGAGACCGAGGAGAGCAGGTCGAGATCGCCGGGATGGGCGGCGGCCACGGCATCGAGGTGATGCGCGTTGATGAGGTAGATGATCTGCATATGGCGCGGCAGCAGCCGCTCCATCAGCGGCACCGGCCAGGATTCCAGCGCCTCGGGCAGCAGGGTGTGGTTGGTGTAGCTGATCGTCCCCTGGGTGATCTTCCAGCTCTCCTCCCAGGAGAGGCCATGCAGGTCCACGCAGATCCGCATGAGCTCGGCCACCGCGATGGCGGGGTGGGTGTCGTTGAGCTGGATGGCCACCCGCTCGGGCAGGGAATGCAGGTCGCCATAGACGCGCAGGTGGCGGCGCACGAGGTCCTGGAGGGCCGCGCCGGCGAAGAAGTATTCCTGGCGCAGGCGCAGTTCCTGGCCCGACGGGGTTTCATCGCCGGGGTAGAGGACCTTGGAGATGGCCTCCTGCCGCACCTGATCGGCCAGCGCGCCGAGATGGTCGCCATGGTTGAAGGCTTCGAGGCTGAGCGGGTCGGTCGCGCGGGCAGACCACAGGCGCAGCGTGTTCACGTGTTTGCCGCGCCAGCCGATGATCGGCGTGTCATAGGCCACGGCCTGGATGACCTCGCCGGGTTGCCAGACCTGGCGCGGGCCGTCCTTTCCCTCCACCACGGTGATGTTGCCGCCGAAGCCGATCTCATGCGCGATTTCGGGCCGGGCGAATTCCCAGGGGTTGCCGAAGGTCAGCCAATCCTCCGGCACCTCGCGCTGCCAGCCGCCCACGATCTGTTGCCGGAACAGGCCGTGATCATAGCGGATGCCATAGCCGAAAGCGGGGATGCCGAGGCTGGCCAGGCTCTCCATGAAGCATGCGGCGAGGCGGCCGAGGCCGCCATTGCCGAGTGCGGCGTCAGGCTCGGCGGTGCGCACCTCATCGAAGGGCACGCCCAGGATATCCAGGGCGTCGCGCACCTGATCGGCGATGCCGAGATTGGTGATATTGTCGCGCAGCAGCCGGCCGATGAGGAATTCCAGGCTGAGATAATACACCTGCTTGGCCTGGGAATGGTATGCGCTGCGGGTGCCGCCGAGCCAACGCTCGATCACCTGATCGCGGGTGGCCAGCGCCGCGGCCATGAACCAATCCCGCCGCTGGGCGCCCTGCTGGCTTTTGCCGAGGTCGAAGACCAGCTTGCGCAGGATGCTGTCGGCCAGGGTGCGGGCATCGGCGGCGGGGGCGGTGATCGAGGTGGGGGCGACGGGGCTATCCATTGAATTCTCCGGCATTCTGTCGGCGAGAAACTAGGCGATAACGGCTTCGAATTGGTGAAGACGGCACGCATTCGCGGGTGGAGGTGTCGCGGCCGGGCCGGGCGTTTTGCCCTGCCATGCGGTCGGACGCTTTGCGAACTCTTCAGGTATGACATGCGGCGGCAGCTTGAGGAACCGCGGAATTCCCGCGCCACGGTCGTCTCAGGCGCTGGCCTGCCGCCTTCGGAAGCTCAATGCCTCGGCGACATGCGCTCGCTCGACCATGGCGGAGGCCGCGAGATCGGCGATGGTGCGGGCCACGCGCAGGCAGCGCACCAAACCACGCGGCGAGAGGCGCAGGCGCTCGGCCGCCGATTCGGCCAGCTCCAGCGCCGGTGGTGCAACGGTGGCAGCAACCGGCGCATCGCGCGCCGCCGCCCGGACCCGCGCCGCCGCCACCCTGGCCGCCACGACCGCCGAGCTCTCACCCCGCGGCGCCCGGTGCAATTCCCGCGCCGCGATGGGCTGCACCTCGATCGCGATATCCATCCTGTCCAGCAGCGGGCCGGAAAGCCGGGCGGCGTAATCCTCGCCGCAGCGCGGCGCCTTTGCGCATTCGCGGCCCGCATCGCCAAGCATGCCGCAGCGGCAGGGGTTCATCGCCGCCACGCAGAGGAAGCGCGCGGGGTAGGTGACATGCGCGCTGGCGCGGGCGATCGCCGCCTGGCCGGTTTCCATGGGTTGGCGCAGCGCCTCCAGCGCCGGGCGCTGGAATTCCGGCCATTCATCGAGGAAGAGCACGCCGTGATGCGCCAGGCTGATCTCGCCAGGCCGGGCGCGCGGCCCACCGCCCACCAGCGCGGCCTGGCTGGCGGAGTGATGCGGCTGGCGGAAGGGTGGGCGGGCGATCAGCCGGCCCTCGCGCAGCAGCCCGGCCACGGAGTGGATCAGCGACAATTCCAGCGCCTGGCCGGCGGTGAGCGGTGGGAGCAGGCCGGGCAGCCGCGCCGCCAGCATGGACTTGCCGGCACCTGGCGGGCCGACCATGAGGATGTTGTGGTGGCCTGCCGCCGCCACCTCCAGCGCGCGCTTCGCGCTTTCCTGGCCGATCACCTCGGAAAGGCAGGGGCCGGTCCAGCCCGGGTCGACCAGCCCCGGGGGCTGTGGCTGGGCCAGCACCTGGCTGCCGCGGAAATGGTTCAGCAGCTGCACCAGATTCGCCGGCGCCAGAACCTGGATGCTGCCGGCCCAGGCCGCCTCGGGCCCCTGTGGGGCGGGGCAGATCAGGCCCAGCTCGCGCTCTGAGGCGCCGAGTGCCGCCGCCAGCACGCCCGCCACGGGCAGGATCGCGCCGGCCAGGGATAATTCGCCCAGCGCCGCGAATTGCGAAAACTCCTCCGCCGGCAGCAGCCCCATCGCCGCCAGCACGGCGAGCGCGATGGGCAGATCGTAGTGGCTGCCCTCCTTGGCGAGGTCGGCCGGCGAAAGGTTCACCACCAGGCGCCGGGCCGGAAGCGAGAGGCCGATGGCGGTGAGTGCGGCGCGCACCCTCTCCCGGCTCTCCCCTACCGCCTTGTCGGCCATGCCCACGATGACGAAGCTGGGCAGGCCGGCGGCGAATTGCACCTGCACCTCCACCGGCACGGCGGAGATCCCGGAAAAGGCGAAGCTGGTGATGCGGGCGCTGGTCATGGCACAGCCCAGGGTAGTGATTTGGTTCGGTCATGCAACCATTTCTCGCTCTGGCGTTCCGGGCCGGCTTGCGGCATGGCGGTGGGATGAGCCGTACCCTAGCGCGCGCACTGCATGGCATCGCCCGCCTCGCCACCTCAGCGCAGAAATCCGAGCGCCGGGCCTCCACCCTGGCCCTGCTGCATGAGGCGACCCTGCAGGTCGTGGAGGTGCCGACCAGTGCCGGGGTTCTGCGCATGCTCTGCCCCTCCAACCGTGCGCTGCACGACCCCTATGGCTTCGGCCGCGACGAGCCGGAGACGGTGGCCTGGATCGAGGGGTTGAACAGCGATGCGGTGCTCTGGGACATCGGCGCCAATATCGGGCTCTACACGCTCTTCGCGGCGAAACTCGGCCTGCGGGTGCTGGCCTTCGAGCCCTCGGCGCAATCCTTCGCGGCGATGGTGCGAAGTGCCGAGGCGAATGGGCTGGACCGGCGGATCGATGCCTTCTGCCTCGCGCTGGGCGAGGGGCAGGGCATCGCCCGGCTCGAGATGGCGAGCAGCGAGGCCGGCCATTCCATGCATTCCATCGCCGGCGGCGCGGCGCGGTTTTCCCAGGCCGTGCCGGTGCTTTCGGTCGATGCGCTGGTGGCGGATTTCGGCGCGGCGCCGCCCAGCCACATCAAGCTCGATGTCGATGGCATCGAGCCCGCCATCCTGCGCGGCGCGGCGCATAGCCTTGCGCATCACGTGCGCGAGGTGCTGGTGGAGATCGAGGGCGAGGCGGCGCAGGGCATCCCCGGTTATCTCGTCGGCCTGGGCTTCGTCGAGGCCGGCGGCGGCGGGCGGAACCGGCTGTTCCGCCGGGCCTGATCAGCCGCGGCCTGGTCAGCCGTGGCCGGGCACGGCCTCCATGGTGTCGGCGGTGGCTTCTTCCTGCTTGTCCCAGGCCGCGAGCCAGCTCGGCAGCGTCCTGTTGCCCGGCATGGTGTGGCTGGCCTGGCGCAGTGCCACGCGGCGGGCTGCGCGGGTCTCGCGCGTGTCGGGCTCGGCCAGGGCATGGGGCGGCAGGCGTGCCTTCAGCGCGGCCAGGACGCTGTGCTTCTCGGCCAGCACGGCGTTGCTGCCATGCCGCAGCATGATGGACTGGAAGGCGGCGTGGCGGCTGGCATCGAAGGGGGCGGCATTGCCCAGAAGGTCGCTCAAGGGATGGGGCGGGAAGGCTTCCAGCACCGGCACCAGCCCCTCGGGCAGGTGGGTGGTGGCGGCATGGGTGCGGCCGCTGCGCAGCAGGGCGGGCAGGATATGGGTGTGCGGGCCATCGGGTGAGCGGCCATCAGGCGGCGGGATGGGCTGATAGACCTCGACCCGCGCCAGCGCGCTGAGGAAGACGCGATGGGGGGATTTCTGGACGATGGCGGGGCCCGCGGGGTTGCCGTGTTCCAGCATGGGCCGGCCGCAGCCCGCGCGCAGCACCGCGATCAGCGCGGCGTCCGCGGTGCGCACGCAGGCCCGCATATGGCCAAAGCCCAGCCCCATGTCGAAGAGGATGGCGCCCTGGTCGCGCGGCCGCAGCGCCTCGTCATCGGGGTGGAGTTCGGTGACGACGCTATGCGTCTCGCCCAGCCCCGCGATGCGGGCATCGAGGCAGAGGGAGAGGCCCTGCTGCCAATGCCCGGCGCGGCGGCTCAGCGCCTCATGCGCCACCAGCCTGGATTGCGGGTCATGCCGCAGCGCGATGGCGCCGCGCGCCGTGACCAAGCCGTGGGGGATGCGCCTGACGCTTTCCCAGGGGGCACGGCTGAACTCACCGATCCCGCCCAGCACGCCCACGGCCCAGCCCCAGCCTGCATCGCCGAGCGCCTGGTCCAGGAGGTGAAAGCCGGAAGCGGACATGCGGTCTCCAGGCCGCGGGGTGCGGCGTTCAGGCCGTCATCGCGGCCTCTCCATCCAACCTAGCCGCAACAGCATGCACAACGGAAGCGACACGAACCGCCGATTGCACCTGTTCCGCCGTCAGCCCGCCATGCCCGACGATCCTGTCATGGCTTTCCATGCACATGCCGCAACCATTGATGGCGGAGACGGCGAGCGACCAGAGCTCGAAATCGACCTTTTCGACCCCTGGCTGCCCATGCTGGCGAGATCGATGAATGATATCGCGAAATCATGCAGTTATAAAAAATGCAATGGATCGCGGCTTTGTGCGGGTGTCCCGGGCCGCCTTCCTCCAAAGAATTTTCGCCATGATCGAAGCCTCTCGACCAGCACGCCCCGGCGCGTGCAGTGTTCCACCATGCTCGAACCCATCCCGCTGCCCGCCGGCATCCGCACCCGTTTCATCAACAACGGCCGTGGCCTGACCATGCACCTGCTGGAGGCCGGCGAGGTGGGGCGGCCCTTGCTTCTGCTGCTGCATGGTTTTCCGGAAATCGCCTATTCCTGGCGCAAGATCATGCTGCCGCTGGCCGAGGCGGGCTATCACGTCGTCGCGCCGGACCAACGCGGCTATGGCCGCACCACCGGCTGGAGCCAGGGCTTCGATGTCGAGCTCGCCGAGTTCGGGCCGCTCAATTACGTCCGCGACGCGCTCGGCCTGGTGGCGGCCCTGGGGGTGCGCGAGGTGGCCTGCGTCATCGGCCATGATTTCGGCGCGCCGGTCGCCGGCAATGCCGCCCTGGCGAGGCCCGATGTCTTCCGCTCGGTGGTGATGATGAGCGCGCCTTATGGCGGGCCGCCGCCGCTGCCCTTCGGCGGTGCCGCCACGCCCGCGCCGCAGGGTCTGGCCTCCCCCGCCATGAACGCGGCCCTGGCCGCGCTGCCCCGGCCGCGCAAGCATTACCAATGGCATTATTCGACGCGTGGGGCGGATGCGGAGCTGATGACCCACCCCGCCGGGTTGCACGCCTTCTTCCGCGCCTATTACCACCACAAGAGCGCGGATTGGCCAGCCAATCGACCGCACCCCTTGCCCGGCTGGGACGCCGCTGCGATCGCCGAAATGCCGACCTACTACATCATGGACCTGGCCCAGGGCATGGCGGAGACGGTGGCGGCCGAAATGCCCTCCCCGGACAACATCGCGGCGAATGCCTGGTTCACCGAGGCCGAGGTTGCCGTCTATGCCACTGAATATGCCCGCACCGGCTTCCAGGGCGGCTTGCAGAGCTATCGCTGCACCACCTCGGGGCTTGCGGGGCGGGAGATGCAGCTCTTCGCCGGCCAACCCATCGCCGTGCCGTCCTGCTTCATCGGCGGTGCTGCGGATTGGGGCGTGCACCAGAAGCCGGGCGAGTTCGAACGGATGCAAGGAACTGGCTGCGTCGACATGCGCGGCTGCCACATCGTGCCCGGCGCCGGGCATTGGGTTATGCAGGAACAGCCCGGGGCGGTGACGCAATTGTTGCTCGAATTCCTCCGCGATGCCGAGGCATGAAGGTTTGCAGGCGCCGACAAAGCGCCCTAAACCCACCCCAGTCGATACGAGCACCGCATGCCGCCTCCGCATCTCGCTGTCCTGAACATCCAGGAGCATGACGATAAACCGGCCCGCACGAAGGGCGGATGGTTGCGTTGGACGCCGCCGGCGCCAAACGGCGCTGTGCCGAAGCTGACGGCCCGGCTGGGCTTTTCGCGCGCGGCGCGGCTGAAGGCGGCCGGTGGGGGTGATGTTCCGGCGGTTGAGGCGGCGAGGCCCGCCATCGCGCAGGACGAAGCTGCGCAGCCTGCCAACGCGCAGCCCGAACCCGCGCAGTCCGTCATCGCGCAGCCCTCCATCGCGCAGGCCGAACCCGCGCCAAGCCTGCCGACCGAAGCACCCCCTGCCGAAGCCGCCCCTGCCGAAGCCGTCGCTGCCGAAGCCGTCCGGGCCGAGCCCGCCGCGCCGCGGGTCATTCTGGCACCGCCCCCCTTGATCGCCCGGGCAGCCCGGCCGCCCGAGGAAGACCTGCTGGCCGGTCTGCCGCCCGCCCAGGTGCCGCTGCGCATTCGCATCGACGCGGTTCCGGTCGCCGCCCCGCCTGCCCCGCTGCCGGCGGTGGCGCTGCGCGAGCCCCGGCCACCCGCGGCGCAGAGGGCCTTCAAGATCGGCCGCGCCGGCAGCAAGCCACGCCACGCCATGTCGGCCATCGAGGTCTCGGCCTGGCTGCAGGGCGCCATGGAGGCCGGCCGCGGCCGCGACCCCATCCTGGGCCGACCAAGGCTGTGGTGGTGGTTGCTCTTCTCGGCGGTGATGATCGGGCCGATGGCCTATGCCGCGGGCTGGCTCGGCCTTGCCGCGACCGGCTCGGAATTCCTCTCCACCAGGCTTGGCCAGGAGGCCTGGATGCTGTTGGGCGGCGCCGAGGCCGCCTGGGTCTATTGGGCGCTGCTGTTCGGCATCGCGATGGTGTCGCTGATGCTGCGGCCGCTGGAGCCTGTGCTGATCCTGCTCGCCGGCACATGGTGGGTCTGGACCGGGCTGCATGCGGCCTGGCTGGCGGGCTGGCTGGCGCAGCGCATTCCGCCCCTGCCGCTGCCGGGCTGAACCGCCCTTCACGCCGGCCCGGCCGCGCGCTAACTCGCTGCCTTCATTGTTCTTCACGAAGGCCCGCCCCCCGGCATGACCAGCAGCAACGATATCCGCGCCACCTTCCTCGAATATTTCGCCCGCAATGGGCATCAGGTGGTGGAATCCAGCCCGCTGGTGCCGCGCAACGACCCCACCCTGATGTTTGCCAATTCGGGGATGGTGCAATTCAAGAACGTTTTCACCGGGCAGGAGCGGCGCAGCTATTCCACCGCCACCACGGCGCAGAAATGCGTGCGCGCGGGCGGCAAGCACAATGACCTCGACAATGTCGGCTATACCGCCCGACACCACACCTTCTTCGAAATGCTGGGAAATTTTTCGTTCGGCAACTACTTCAAGGAACAGGCGATCGAGCATGCCTGGACCCTGCTGACGCGCGATTTTGCGCTGCCGAAGGACAAGCTGCTGGTCACGGTCTACTCGGAGGACGAGGAGGCGCCGGTCTATTGGAAGAAGATCGCGGGCCTGCCCGACAGCCGGATCATCCGCATCCCCACCTCCGACAATTTCTGGCGGATGGGCGATACCGGGCCGTGCGGCCCGTGCTCGGAAATCTTCTATGACCATGGGGAAAAAATCTGGGGCGGCCCGCCGGGCTCGCCGGAGGAAAACGGCGACCGGTTCATCGAGATCTGGAACCTGGTCTTCATGCAGTTCCTGGAGGAGCCGGCCGGCACCCGCAACCCGCTCCCGCGTCCCTCGATCGACACCGGCATGGGGCTGGAACGCTTTGCCGCCATCCTGCAGGGCGTGCACGACAATTACGATACCGACACGCTGCGTGCGCTGATCCTGGCCAGCGCGGATGCGACCGGGCAGGCGGCCGATGGCGAATTCCGCATCAGCCACCGCGTGGTGGCCGACCATCTGCGCGCCGGCTCCTTCCTGCTGGCCGATGGCGTGCTGCCCTCCAATGAGGGCCGCGGCTATGTGCTGCGCCGCATCCTCCGCCGCGCCATGCGCCACGCCCACATGATGGGCGCGAAGGAGCCCTTGCTCTACCGCCTTTTCCCCGCGTTGGAGCGGCAGATGGGCGTGGCCTATCCGGAGCTCGGCCGCGCTGGCACGCTGATCACCGAGACGCTCAGGCTGGAGGAGCAGAAGTTCCGCGGCTTGCTGGAACGCGGCCTCGGCCTGCTGGCCGAGGAAACCGCCCGACTGGGCGAAAAGGAAACCCTGCCCGGCGCCATCGCCTTCAAGCTCTACGACACCTACGGCTTCCCGCTCGACCTCACCCAGGACGCGCTCCGAGGCGAGGGCCGCGAGGTCGACTTGGACGGTTTCAATTCAGCCATGGCGGACCAGAAGACCCGCGCGCGCGCCGCCTGGGCCGGCACCGGCGAGGCCGCGACGGAAACGCTCTGGTTCGACATCAAGGAGCGCACTGGCGCCTCCGAGTTCCTGGGCTACGACACCGAGCAGGCCGAGGGCGAATTGCTGGCCGTGGTCACCGGCGGCGTGGAGGCGATCGCCGCCGCCCCAGGCGCCGAGGTTTCCCTCGTGCTCAACCAGACGCCCTTCTATGCCGAGAGCGGTGGCCAGGTCGGCGATGGTGGCGTGATCACCGGCCCCGATGGCCTGCGCATCCTGATCAGCGACACCCAGAAGAAGCTCGGCCTGTTCATCCACAGCGGCGTGGTCGAGGCTGGCCACCCCCGTCCCGGCCAGGCCGTGGTCGCCACCGTGGACCACGCCCGGCGCGGCGCCATCCGTGCCCACCACTCCGCGACGCACCTGCTGCATGAGGCGCTGCGCCGCAAGCTCGGCACCCATGTCGCCCAGAAGGGCAGCCTGAACGCGCCCGACCGGCTGCGCTTCGATGTCAGCCACAACAAGCCCATGGAGCCCGCCGAACTCGCCTGGGTCGAGGCTGAGGTGAACGCCCGCATCCGCGAAAATGCCGAGGTCAGCACCCGGCTGATGACGCCCGAGGCCGCGGTGGCCGAGGGCGCCATGGCGCTCTTCGGCGAGAAATATGGCGAGGAGGTTCGCGTGGTCTCGATGGGCCGCGATGGCGACCGGGCCTTTTCTGTCGAGCTCTGCGGCGGCACGCATGTCCGGCGCACCGGCGATATCGGCCTCTTTCGCATCGTGAGCGAGGGCGGTGTCGCCGCCGGCGTGCGCCGGGTGGAGGCGGTGACCGGCGAGGCAGCACTCGTCCTGATCGACGAGAACATGGCGCAGCTGCGTGAGGCGGCGGCGGTGCTGAAGGTCAGCCCCGCCGACCTGCCAGGCCGTATCGCCACGCTGCTGGAGGAGCGCCGCAAGCTCGAGAGGGATGTCGGCGAACTCCGGAAAAAACTCGCCACCGGCGGTGCCGCGGCCGAGATGGAGGAGATTTCCGGCCTGCGCGTGGCGCTGCGCGACCTCGGCGATACGCCGGCCAAGGATTTGCGCGGCATCGCCGAGGCCATCCTCAAGGCCGGCTCGGCCGATGTGGTCGTGCTGGCCAGCAATGAGGGCGGCCGCGCCTCCATCGTGGCCGGGCTGGCCGAGGCCGCGAAAGGCAGGGCCGATGCGCCGACCCTGGTGCGCGCCGCGGCGGTCGCGGTGGGCGGCAAGGGGGGTGGCGGCAAGCCCGACATGGCCCAGGCCGGCGGTCCGGATGGCGACAAGCTGGCCGTGGCGCTGGACGCGGTGCGGGCGGCGCTGGCGGCGGGCTGAAGGCGCCTCAGTGTTTGTGAAGCAATCGAACTTGCGAAAGAATGCCCGCTGATATGATTGGGTTTTCCCCGGCAATACTGGCGCTGGCGGGCATTCTTTCACAAACTCTTAGCGCCCCTCCAGCACCGAGGCGTGGATCCAGCCCAGCGGCACGCCCGCTTCGCCGACCTGGAACCAGCCGCCCGGCGCTTCGGCGAAGACCTGCAGGCTGGTGCCCGGTGCGACAGTGCGCACCACCTCGCCTCCCCGGGTGCTGCTGCGGATATTGGCGCCCATCCGGCCCGAGGTGGTGACGCTGCCCGATGCCGCGACCTGGAGGCCGGGCTGGGCGGCCGGCGCGCTGGGTGCGGCGGTCGTTGTTGCCGTGGTGGCTTCGGGCTCGGCCGGCGGCATATGGGCCAGTTCCGGCAGGGGCGGCACGTTGCGCGCCATTGGCCGCGCGCTGAGCGGGCCGCCACCGTCGAAACAACGATCGACCATGTCGAGAAACACGCGCGAGGCCTCGGCGCCGCTCGCGCCGAGGTGGAAGCTCACCACCGAGGTGGCCTGGCCGGAGAATTCCACGACCGTGACATAGGGCAGGAAGGGCGCCTGGGCGGAACCGGGCAGCCGCGCCCGGCCGCAGACCGCGACCATATTGGGCAGTGCCTGGGCGAAGACCTGCACGCCGCGCTGTTCGATCGCGCCCTGCGGCCGAAGGCGGTGGCGCAGTGCCGCCAATGCGGCCTCGCGCGCGGCCTCCTGCCGGGGCTCGGGCGTTGCAACGCGGGATGTGGCATCGCCTTCGCCGCAGCCGGCGAGGGCCGTCAGCACCAGGATGGGGGCCAGTCTGCGCATGGGAGCGGAACGTCGTCCTGCGGCGCGGGTTGCGTCAAGCCCCGCGGGCTGGGCTATCGCGGCCTATAGCGGCCACTCCGCCGGACCCTGATGGGTCACGGCGCCGCCCGGGGCCTGGCCGACCAGCCTGGCATATTTCGCCAGCACGCCGGCGCGGTGCTTTGCCGGGCGCGGGGTCCAGGCGGCCTGGCGCGCGGCCCATTCGTCGGGGGTCAGCAGCACGTCCATGGCATGCGCCACGCAGTCGATCCGCACCGGGTCGCCATCCCGAAGCAACCCGATCGGGCCGCCGATCGCGGCCTCCGGCGCGACATAGCCGATGCACATGCCCCGCGTGGCGCCTGAGAAGCGGCCATCGGTGACGAGGGCCACGCGCTCGCCCATGCCCTGGCCGTAGATCAGCGCGGTGACGCCCAGCATTTCCTGCATGCCCGGGCCGCCGACCGGCCCCTCGTTGCGGATGACCAGCACGTCGCCGGCCTCGTAGTGTCTGGCGCGGACGCAGGCGACGCATTCCGCCTCGCTCTCGAAGACCCGCGCCCGGCCCTCGAAGACCAGGGATTTCAGGCCGGCGACCTTGATGACCGCGCCATCGGGGCAGAGGTTTCCCCGCAGGATGGCCACGCCGCCATCGGCGGCGATGGGGGTTGCCGGCTCGCGCACCACCTGGCCGTCCGGGGCGGGGGCATCGCCATATTCCTCGGCCATGCTCCGGCCGGTGATGGTGAGGCAGGTGCCATCCATATGGCCGGACCGGATCAGCGCGCCGATGATCACCGCCGTGCCGCCGGCCTCATGCACGTCTTTCGCGGTGAAGCGGCCGCCGGGGCGCAGGTCGCCGATCAGCGGCGTGCGGGCGAAAACCTTCGCCACGTCATCCATGGTGAAACCGATGCCGGCCTCATTGGCGATGGCCGGCAGGTGCATGGCGGCATTGGTGGAACCGCCGGTGGCGGCGACGATGGCGGCGCCGTTTTCCAGCGCCGCGCGGGTGACGATCTGCCGGGGCAGGGGGCCGCCCGCCTCCAGCATGGCCATCAGGCGTTTGCCGGCGGCCTGGGCGATGGCGGCGCGCATGGAATAGACGCCGGGGACCATGGAGCAGTTCGGCATGGTCAGCCCCAGCGCCTCGCTCACCATGGCCATGGTATTGGCGGTGAACTGGCCGCCACAGGCGCCGATTGTGGGCAGGCAGGCGCGCTCGATGGCCGCAAGTTCGGCATCGTCGATCAGCCCGGCCATATGCGCGCCCGAGGCCTCATAGGCGTCGAGCACGGTCAGGCTGCGGCCCTTGTGCTGGCCCGGCAGGGCGGAGCCGCCATAGATGAAGATCGCGGGAAGATTGATCCGCAGCATGCCCATGATCACGCCCGGCAGCGTCTTGTCGCAGCCGCCGAAGCCCAGCAGCGCGTCATAGGCCAGGCCATGCATCGTGGCCTCGATGGTATCGGCCACCAATTCGCGGGTGACGAGGGACATTTTCATGCCCTCATGGTTCATCGAGGTGCCGTCTGAGACCGAGGGGCCGAAGAATTCGCGCGGCACGCCGCCGGCCGCGGCGATGCCGAGACGCGCCGCATCCGCCTGAAACCCATGCGTCATGTTGCAGGGCGTCTGCTCGCCCCGGAAGGAAACGATGCCGACCAGGGGCTTGGTCAGATCCTCGTCGGAGAGGCCCATGGCACGGTAGAAGGCGCGGTGTGAGGCGCGGTCCACACCAGCGATGGAGATTTGGGAACGGGGCGTTTTCATGGCCCCGACCCTAGCCTGTGATCAGCTGAAGATGAAATCCGACGCCGAAACCGAAGTCACGCCAAAGAGGTAGATGCTGCTGGCCCCCAGCGTGATCTGAGTGTTCGCAGCGCTCACGATGGCCAGGTCCCCGATGCCCGAGAGCCCGAGACCACGCAGATCGATCTTGTCGCCCTGGACCGAGGAGAAACCGACGATTTGGTCCGCCCCCCAACCCGGCGCGTCGAAGACGTAGCGGTCGGCGCTCAGCCCGCCGTTCAAGATGTCGTCGCCCAGGCCGCCCTTCAGCACATCGGCGAAGTCGTTGCCCCAGAGCGTATCGGCGCCGGCACCGCCATCCAGCGTGCTGCCCAGCAGCGTATTGGCCACCAGGATATCACCGCCGGCGCTGCCGGTCAGCTGCGTGGCGGTGCCGGAGAGGCGGCCCTCCTCGACATTGGCGGCCAGCACGTAGCCATTCACCTCGACCCAGGCGACGTCATAGCCCTCGCCGCCATTCTCGATGATGATGTCCGACGCGTTGCGGATGACGTATTGGTCGTTGCCGGTGCCGCCGCGCAGCGTGTCGCCGAAGGCGCCGCCGGTGTAGATCACGTCATTGCCGCCGCCGGTGCTGACATCCGAGGCGCCCGAGCCGCCGATCCAGACCTGATCATCGCCGCTGCCGGTCTTGATGACCGACATGCCCATCCCGGCCCAGACCTTGTTCGCGCCATTGCCGAGCGTGACGATGTTGTTCCAGCCCGAGAGCTCGATCGTGTTGGCACCATTGCCCGCAGTGATGGTGGTGTTGCCGCCGGCGGCCACGATGACATGGTTGGTGCCGTCGCCCAGGTTCAGCACGTTGTTCCAGCCATGCAGGCCGATGGTGTTGTTGCCATTGCCGGCGGTGATGTTGCTGCTGCCGTCGAAATCCTCGACCGAGTTGTTGCCGTTGCCCAGGATGACGGTGTTGTTGTAGCCCCAGCTCTGGATGACGTTGTTGCCGTCGCCCAGGCTGAAGAAGGAGTTGCCGTCACTGCCCTGCACGGTGTCGTTGCCGGCGCCGGCGGTGACGCTGTTGTTCCAGCCATGGACGATGACGAGATTGTTGCCGCTGCCGGCATCGACGGTGGCATTGCCCTGGCCGGCGTTGATGATGTCGTTGCCGGTGCCGCCAAAGATCGTGTTGTTCCAGCCATCGACGGTGATGACATCATCGCCGCTGCCGCCATCGACCCAGCCATCGCCCTGGCCGCCGTAGATGGTGTCATTGCCCTCGCCACCCAGGATGGTGTTGTTCCAGCCGGTGAGCTGCACAAGGTCATTGCCGGCCAGCGCATCGACGGTGTTGTCGCCGCCGGCGATGATGATGACGTCGTCGAAGGGTGTGCCGAGGAAGCTCTGGCCCCAGATGCCGGTCAGGTTCAGGTTCACGGGGGGCGTCACCGGCGTCACGATCTGCACGCTGAAGGCCGCGGTGGGCAGCGAGGTATTGCCGGCGATGTCAGTCGTGGTGGCGGTGAAATTCTGCGTACCGTCGGGCAGGAAGGTGCCGGTCGCGTCGATGGTGAAGGCGCCGAGATTGTTGGCGATGGCCTGGCCGATCTTGCCCGTGCCGGTCCAGAACAGCTCGACCAGGCCGAAGGCCTCGGTGGTGCCGGAGAAGAACAGCGTGTGGTCCGTGGTGATCCGGTCGCCCGGGGTGCCGATGCCGGTGTCGTCGCTGATGGCGGTCAGTGTCGGCGCCACAGGCATGGTGGTGTCGACGACCACGGCCAGCGTGGCCGGGGTGCCGACATTGCCGGCGGCATCGGTCGGCGTCAGGCGGACGATGTAGCTGCCCTGTGAAGCAACAAAGAAGGTGCCGTCGAGGTTGAATGCGCCGGCGGGGAGGTTGCCGCTGCCCAGCGGCGTCCAGGTCAGGCCAGCATCCGCGCTGGCCTCGACCACGATATTCGCGGCCTCGCTCAGCGTGCCGGTCAGGCGCAGCGTGGTGTCCTTGGTGATGCCATCGGTGCCCGAACGGCCGGTGTCGTCGATGATGCCGGTCAGGCCCGAGATCGGCGCCACGCTGTCCAGCGTGAAGGCGAAGCTGCCCGACAGCGGGCCGTCGCCATTCACATTGGTGACCCTCGCCGTCAGGGCATGCAGGCCCTGGGTGCCGACCGTCGGCGTCAGCGTCACGCTGCCGGCCAGGATGTCGGCTGCGTTCAGCACCCGGGCGACGGGGCTGCCGCCATCGAGCAGCAGGGTGAGGGTGTTGCCGGCCACGGCATTGGTGTTGGAGAGCGAGATCACCGCGCCGGGCGTCGCGTCATTGGTCAGGCCGCCGGCCAGGATATCGGCGGTCAGCAGGGCCGCGTCATCCCTGAGCAGGGTGATGGTCGGCGCATTGGCCAGGCTGGTCAGCGTGACCGTGAAGGCTGCCGAGGGAAGCGAGGTATTGCCGGCAATGTCGGTCGTCGTGGCGGTGAAGTTCTGCACGCCATCGGGAAGGGTCGTGCCCGTGGCGTCGATGGAGAAGACGCCGAGGTTGTTGGCGATGGCTTGACCGATCTTGCCCGTGCCGGTCCAGAACAGCTCGACCAGGCCGAAGGCCTCGGTGGTGCCGGAGAAGAACAGCGTGTGGTCCGTGGTGATCCGGTCGCCCGGGGTGCCGGTGTCGTCGGTGATGCCGGTCAGCGCAGGCGCGTCGGGCAAGGTGGTATCGACCACCACGGTCCGCGTGGCGGGCGTGCCGACATTGCCTGCGGCGTCAGTCGGCGTCAGTCGGACGATGTAGCTGCCCTGCGGTGCGGTGATGGAGGTGAAGTCGAGGTTGAAGGCGCCGGCGGGAAGGTTCTCGCTGCCCAGCGGGGTCCAGGTCGCGCCATTATCGGCGCTGGCCTCGACCACGACACTCGCGGCTTCGCTCAGGGTGCCGGTCAGGCGCAGCGTGGTGTCCTTGGTGATGCCATCGGTGCCCGAACGGCCGGTATCGTCGATGATGCCAGTCAGGCCCGAGATCGGCGCCACGCTGTCGAGGGTGAAGGCGAAGCTGCCTGACAGCGGGCTGTCACCGCCCTCATTGGTCAGCTTCGCAACCAGGCTGTGCACGCCCTGGGTTGCAACATTGGGCGTGAGCGTCACGCTGCCCGCCAGGATGTCGGCGGCATCGAGCACCTTCGAAGCCGCGTTGTTGCCATCGAGCAGCAGGATGGCGGTATCCCCCGCCAGCGCCCCGGTATTGGCCAACGAGATGACCGCCCCTGGTGTCGCGTCATTGGTCAGGCCGCCGGCCAGGATGTCGGCGGTCAGCAGGGCCACATTATCCTTGAGCAGTGTGATGCCCGGCGTCTGGAGCAGATTGCCCAGGCTGACCAGGATCAGCGCATTGCTGTCGAGGAAGTTGGCGGGGTTGACCGCGTCCGTCGTGTTGATGGTCCGCAGGGCGACATGCCGGCCATCGGCCGAGATCTTGCCGTCGGTCCCGGTCACATTAAGGGTGGCATCGAGCCCGCGGGAGACCAGCAGGGTGGTGTTCTCCACCGTGTCGCGGATGAAGACGTCGCTATCAACGCCGCCCAGGTCATTGCCGACCAGGTTGGCGGCGGTGCTGGTGAAGACGACATAGCGGCCATCGGCCGAGATGCTGGGCTTGGTGCTGGCGCCATCGCCGATCGCGCCATTGGCGCCGTTGGCGCGCGAGATCAGCGTGGTGGTGTTGTTGAGCGTGTCGCGCAGGTAGATGTCGGAGACACTGTTGCCATCTGCGGTGCCAAGGTTGCCGGCGGTGCTCTCGAAGGCGACGAAGCGGCCATCGGCCGAGACGGCGGAACGGCTGAAGCCCACGCCGGGAAGCGGCGAGGTGTCGGCCGGCGCGCCATTGGCGCCATCGGCACGCGAGACGAGGATTGTGTTGCCCAGCTGCACATCGCGCAGATAGACCTCATAACCGGTGGTGGCGGTGGCGGTCAGCGTGCCATTGGCGCTGAAGGAGACGTAGCGCCCGTCGCCGGAGACCGAGGCATAGGTGGCGCCGGCGCTGGCCGCGCCGTTGCTGCCATCGGCGCGCGACACGAGGCGGATGTTGGAGCCGTCGGCACTGGCGAGAAACACCTGCGGCGAGCCGTTGGACGGATCATCCGCGATATTGGCCGAGATCAGTTGCCGGTTGGAGCTGACAAAGGCGACCAGGGAGCCGTCACCCGAGATCGCCGGGCCTTCGGGGAAAAGGTTGCCATTGGCGCCGCCATTGGCCGGATCGGAGCCCGGACGCCGGGAAAGCTGCGTGTCGGCGCTGGTGACCAGGTTGCGCAGGTAGATGTCGGTGCTGCCATTGGTGTCATTGGCGAAATTGGTCGCGCTGGTGAGGAAGGCGACGCGGGTCCCGTCATCGGAGATCGCCGGCAGGGAACTCGCCCCGTCGCCGACAATGCCGTTCACGCCATTGGCGCGCGAGACCAGGGTGGTGGTGCTGGCCGCCATGTCGCGCAGGAAGATATCGGGCTGGCCATTGGTGTCGGCCGGGTCGAGGCCTGGGAAATTGCTGTCGAAGACGACCTTCTGGCCATTCGCCGAGAGATCGAAGGCGGTGATCAACCCAAGGCCGAGGTTGCCTGGCAGCGGATTGCCCGGAAGCAGGTTGCCCGCAGCGGTCGCCGCGACAAGTTTCACGCTCAGAATATCGAACACGGCCATGACAGTAATTCCGCCCGATCTCGACATCGCGACAATACGCGCCGTCAGAGCGGACAGTACGTGATCCATGGGATGGTGGCCAGACTGTTTGTTGTATCAACAAGTCTTAAAATTAACTTAAAAAATCAAAATTGAGCTGAAAATCGAAAAGAGAGCGAATTTTTGAACTTTCCGGCGCTGTGGCAAGGCTGCCGCGCTGGCTTTTTTATTGTGATATTCCGATTGCAATCCGGAGACAGGGCGGTCGGTGCCTGTTCAGCCCAGCAGTCGGGCGATGTTGCGGCACGGTGCGCGGGTCTCTTGGAAAGCCGGATTGGCTTCGCCATGCTTCGTCCTTCAGTCCGGAGATGCCTTGATGATTGCCCGCCGCCCCCTGGGTCTCTTCCTCGCCGCCCCGGCGGCGGCGCAGTGCTGGCCCGCGCGGCGGTGGCACGCAGTGCGCCCGATGGGCTGACGATGGGCAGCACGTGCCCTATCGCAACTCGTCGTCGGCGATGCAGGACATGCTGGCCGGCTCGGCGGACAGCATGCTGACCGACAGCGCCTCGGCCATGGCGGCGGTACCTGGTGGCCAGGCCCGGCTGCTGGCGGTGCTGAGCGCGGAGCGGGTGGCCGTGGCGGCCGATGCGCTCACCGCGCGTGAACTCCGCCCGGGTGACATCGTGGCCCATGCCTGTCTGGGCATGGGTCTGGCCGCCGCGACCCCAGCGTCGATCATCGCCCGCCTGAACACCGTGCTGAACCGGGCGGTGGCGAGCGAGGAGGTCGCCCCGGTCATGCGCAACATCGGCGCCGCGCCGGTGCCCGGTGACGCGGCCGACTTCACTACCCAGATTGCGGCCGGGGCGGCGCGCTGGCGGCCCTTGATCCGCGAGCGCGGCATCCGGCTGGACTGAACCCATCACCCCAGGAGAAGCAACGCATGACTGTCACCCTGCACGGCCCCGGCTACAGCACCTATGCCCGCACCGCCCGCCTCGCGCTGGAAGAAAAGGGCGTCGACTACACCTTGGCGGAGGTGGATATCCTCTCCGGCGCCAATCAGACGCCCGGGCACCTCGCGCGGCACCCTTTCGGCAAGGTGCCGGCCTTCGAGCATGACGGCTTCGCGCTGTTCGAAACCTTCGCCATCATCCGCTATGTCGACGAGGCCTTCCCCGGCCCCAGCCTGCAACCCGCCGATGCGCGGGAGCGGGCGAGGATGACGCAGATCTGCGCGGTGCTGGATTCCTATGGCTATGGCGCCTTCATCGGCAAGCTGTTCTGGCAACTCGCCGTTGTGCCGATGCAGGGCGGCACGCCCGACCAGGCGGTGGTGGCGGATGGCCTCGCGGGCTCGCAAAAGGTGCTGGATGTGATCGAGGGCCTGGTCTCGGACAAGGCGGGAAGCCTGTGCGGCGGCGGGGTTTCGCTGGCCGATCTGTTCCTGCTGCCGATCCTGGAATATGTCGCGATGACGCCGCCGGGCGCCGTGGCGATCGCGGCGCGGCCGAAGATCGCCGCCTGGTTCGCGGGTTTCGCGCAGCGGCCGAGTGTGGTCAAAACCCGCCCGAGCCTGGGTTGAGGAGGTGGTTATGAACGAGAATTTCTTTTCCCTGGGCGATCTCAGCCAGGGCATCCCGCGCGAACTCGCGCCGGGCGTGAACACCCATGTCTTCGCCGGCGACCAGGCGATGCTCTCGGTGGTGGAGCTGGCGCCGCATGCCAGGGGCAGCGTCCACAGCCACCCCGAGGAGCAATGGGGCATGATGCTCTCGGGCAGCGGCACGCGCATCCAGGATGGGGTGGACCATCCCGTGAAGGCCGGGGATTTCTGGCGCACGCCCGGCGGCGTGGAGCATGGGCTGGTCGCGGGGCCGGAGGGCTGCCGCGTGCTCGATGTCTTCGCGCCCCCGCGCGAGGCCTATAAGCGTGCTGGCCAGGGATTTGGCACCTGACGCCCTTTTGATCCCGATCACGGCGGTTGAGATGCCCCTGGCACCTCGCTGCCGGCCCTTCTCCACGGGCCGGCTCCGCTCCCTTCAGCGCGGCGCCCCGGGTGGCAGAATATCCACCTGATCTGCCCCGCCCGCCTGCCGCCCCATGGGCCTGACGTCGATGCGTGTGGGGTCCAACCCGGCGCCGACCAGCACCGATTTCAGCGACAAGGCCCGGTCCAACGACAGCCGCCGGGCGAAGGAGGGTTCCAGCGCCGGCGCCGGTGCCTGGGCGACCAGCGTCACGCGGCCCGAGGTGGCGGTGAGGCGGCGGGCGATCTCGCCCAGTGTGGGGCGGAAGCCCGGCGGGATTTCCGTCGCGTCCTGGGTCAGCAGCACCCGCCAGCCGCCATTGGACAGGTTCTGCATGCCCGCGGGCAGCGGGATGGGCGGCGGCGGCGGGGGGGCGGTGGGGGGCGCGACGGGCGGCGATGGCGGGCGTGCCGGGGCGCCGGCAGGCGCTCCCGCGGGCTGTGTTGCCGCGGGCTGCGGCGTCCTCGACGGCGTGGGGCGCGCCTGCCGCGGTGGCGGCCGCGGCTGGGTGCGGCGCGGCGCCTCGGCCTGTTGCGCCAGGCCCGGCCCCGCGCAAGCCGCCATGAAGCAGGCCAGGACCAGGCGCCGACGCATGGGCGGGCCTCCGCTCAATCCCGCCAGGGCAGGTCGCCGTGCGACGCCGGCGGGGCGGCGGTGGCGGGCCGGCCATGGCTGCGGGCAATCTGCGCCCGGCCGGCATCGGCGGCGGCGATGCCCTCGGCCACCACCGCGCGCAGCTTGTCGTGCAGATGGGTATTGCCGGCCACAACCATGCCATCGGCATAGGCGTCGCCGCCCGAAGGGTCGGTCACGAAACCGCCAGCCTCGCGCACCAGCACGATGCCGGCCGCGATATCCCACTTGTTCAGGCCGAGTTCCCAGAACCCCTCATAGCGCCCGGCCGCGACCCAGGCGAGGTCGAGCGCCGCCGCGCCGAAGCGCCGCACGCCCGCCACCTGCGGCATGATGCGCGAGAGGATGCCGACGAATTCCGGTTTGCGCGGGATGGTGCCGAAGGGGATGCCGGTGGCGAAGATGGCGGAATGCATCTCCCGCCGGGCCGAGACCCGCAGTCGCTTGTCGTTGAGGAAGGCGCCCGCGCCCTTCTCCGCCCAGAACAGCTCGTCCGAGGCCGGGTTGTACACCACGCCGGCCACGATCTCGCTCTCGGTATCCGAGAGGCGCTTTTCGATGCCGACCGAAATCGCCCAATGCGGGATGCCGTGGAGGAAATTGGTGGTGCCATCCAGCGGGTCGACAACCCAGCGCCACTCCCAATCGGCCTCGCCGGAAACCCCGCTCTCCTCCATCAGGAAGGCGAAGGAGGGGCGGGCGTGGGAGAGTTCTTCCTTCAGCGTCTGCTCGGCGCGCAGATCGGCCTGGGAGACGAAATCGCCCGGACCCTTCACCGAGACCTGCAACTGCTCGACCTCGCCGAAATCGCGCAGCAGCCTGCGGCCGGCCTTCCGCACGGCCGAGACCACGACGTTGAGCTGCGGCGAAAGCCGGGCCGCACCCCCCACGCCGCGGGTCGGCGCGCGCGAGGGTGCCTCCACCGGCACGCCGCGCGGCGGGCGTGGCTTGCGGGGCGGGCGCGGCGGCTCGACCGGCGCGCGCGCCGGCGGCGGATTGACGAGGCTGAGGGTGCCCTGGCCGGCTTTGGCCAGAGGATCCCCGGGCACGTCCTCGGGCTGGTCCTCGGGCGGGTTGTCGCTCACCCCTTGGAACGCTCGAGGTAGGAGGCGTCCTCGGTGCGCACGACGATACGCTCGCCGGCGGTGATAAAGGGCGGCACCATGGTCTTCACGCCGTTGGAGAGCAGTGCCGGCTTGTAGGAGGAGCTCGCGGTCTGGCCCTTCACGACGGGATCAGCCTCGACGATTTCGAGCGTGACCGTCTCGGGCAGGTCCATCGACACAGGGTCGCCCTCGATCAGGCGGACGTTCACGACCATGTTCTCGACCAGGAAGGGCAGGCGGTCGCCCAGGATCTCCTTGGAGACGGTGGTCTGCTCGAAGGTTTCCGGATCCATCAGCACGAGGTTATCGCCCTCGGCATAGGAGAAGGCGAATTCCTTGTCCTCGGTCTGCAGCCGCTCGACGGTGTCGGCGGTGCGCCAGCGCTGGTCCTTCTTCGAACCGGTCTTGATGTTGCGCATGTCGACCTGGATGATCGCATTGCCCTTGCCCGGGATCATGATGTTCTGCCGGAGAATGGTCCAGCGCTGGCCCTCGAATTCGATGACCATGCCGGCGCGCATCTGGTTGGCCTGCATCTTCGCCATGGGCGGGGTACCTGTCGTGTCTTGTGGTGGCAGCAAGTGTGGTGGATCGGGCGCGGCGCGGGGAAGCGCCACGTTCGGGGGCCGTGCCTACACGCCGGGTGCGGGTTGGGCAAGGTGGTCAGGCCGGCGGCGCTACCCCCTGCACAGGCCGGCCATCCACCAGCGGCGGCTCACGCGACCAGTCGAAGCCGCGCCGCGCGCGCTCGAACCCATTCTCGAACAGCGGCCGCATGTATTCCGGGTCGAAAGGCTTGCTGTAGATTCCTTCGAAGTCGCGGCCGATGAAGGCCAGGTTGAAATCCATCCGGTCGCGCTGGGTCTGGTTCCAGATCCGCAGCACATCGTTGAAGCCGCTGGCCGCCAGCATGGTGGAAATGGCGCGGCCGGTGATGCCCAGCGTGCGGCGCTCCACCAGCGCCCAGTCGGGGTCGAGCCTTGCATTGCGGATGAGGTAGACCCGGGCGGGCGGCACGGGCCTGCCGCGGGCGATCATCGCGCGCCGCTCCTCGGTCAGCGCCGGGGGGTAGAGGAAGGCCTGGTTGATGGCGCCGCCATCGACATGCAATTCCTGCAGCGCCCGGCCATCCAGCGTCACGTCGAACATCACCGGCGGGAAGGCGCCGGGGATGGCGGCGGAGGCGACGAGGATGCGCCGGATCAGCTCCAGCGCGCCGGGATGGCCGCTGGCGGCGATGGCGCCGATGTTCCAGATCACCGGCAATTGCGCGTCGAGGTCGGTGGTGCCGATCAGCAGCAGCCGGCCATCCCGGTGGCCCCGTGCGATGGCGGCCAGCATCGCCTCGTCGAGATGGCGCGAGACGGTGCGCAGCAGGGGCGTGGTATCGGCCAGCGCGTCGTCGATCAGGGCCGCGATCAGGTAGCGGGTGGTGGCGATGTCGGCCAGCGTGACCTCGGTATAGACGCTGCGCAGCGCGGCGTCCTGGCTGGGGCCGACATAGGCGAAGGGCGCGGTCAGGGCGCCGGTGGAGACGCCGGTGACCAGGTCGAATTCCGGCCGGTCGCCCCGCACGGTCCAGCCGCAGAGCAGGCCGGCGCCAAACGCGCCATTCTCGCCGCCGCCCGAGATGGCCAGCAGGGCGAGCGGCCTTCCCGCCGCCCCCGCGCCGAGGCGGGCGGCACGCCGGGCGATGGCGGCGCGCGCCTCGGCATCGAAGCCGGCAATGCCGTTTTCCACCCGGAAACGCTCATTGGGGATGCCCAGCACGCTGGCCCGGCCGCCCTCGCCGCGCGGCACGGCGGGCAGGCGGACGGGGGTGGCGCAGCCGGTGATGGCCAGCGCCGCGGCGGCGGCGAGGCCGCGGCGGCCGGCGGGCATGGCGCCTCGCAGCCAGATCGGAAGGCGCTGGTCGGGTTGCTGCGGCATGCTGGCCTCCTAATGTCCCCACCCTAGGGGCAGTGGACGGATTTGACCAAGAGGACGACACAGGCGAGCGCGATGAAAGTGGCATAGATTCGAAGCGTTTTCTCACATCGCATGGCAACGCGTTTGGAACGCTTGATCTTGCCGATCAACTGCTCGACCCGGGCGCGCAGCTTGTAGAGCCGCTTGCACCTGCCAGAAAGCCGCCTCAGAGGCTGCCTTGTTGGCGCGCCGAAAGGCCGTGATCGTGTCATGGCCCGGATGGGTGTTGGCGGCCACGCAGCGCGGGCCGATGTCGCGATAGGTTGCGCATTCGATCCGCCGTGACGAGAAGATGCCGTTCGCATAGGCGTAGATCAGCCGCGCCAGCATCAGCCGCGGGTCGTATTGCGGCCGCCCGCTCGGCCGGGCGTTGACCGGGAAGGTGCCGAGCGGAACCCGCTCGACCGCCGCGATGACGAAATGCACCAGGTCATCCTCGGGCAGCCAGGCCCTCAGATCGGGCGGCAAAAGGAACGCCTGGTCGCGGTTGTCGGGTACGAAGCTTGCAATGAACGCCGTTTAACAAGGCAATGATGCGACGTGAATCCGATAGGCTGCTAGAATTTAACTCCGAGTTTCCAGTAACCACTCCACCTTACGCAGATGACGATCGATGAGAGCCAAATGTGAATGCTCCTGCCGCACAGCCATGAGGCGGCGGAGAGCTTAATGGGAAGTTTAGTCAAATAAAAACGAAAATTTTGTAAAAACACAAGAACTTAACTAGAAAATAATACATTGATTTGCTATTTTGAGTGCATTCATTTATAAAAAGCAATTTTCTGCGCCTCTGGCGATAACCTCTCAATTATATCTTTATTTTTTGGAGACAGCAACACGCGATTAGAAGCCACGCACGAATTCAACATTGCTTTCATGCTATCGATGACATCGGAGTTATTTAAACAAATCAGAAGATGGGCTGGTGGGCTTGATGTGACACGAAAAAATCCGCTTCCATATGCTGAATGCATCTCCGCTCCACGCCGATGAAGTATCGCCATACAGGATCCCGAAAAATACGATAAGTGAAACGTTCCTCCACCCTGCGATGAGATATAATAAAAAGTCTTTGCGCACAGTATATTTTTGAAATGATTTATATCCCGACCGCGGCCATAAATTTTATAGAGATCATAAAAATCGAACACATGGTCAAATTTATTTAACAACTCCAAATCTTTGTTAATGTTAATATTTTTGTCTTCATCCCATGAAAATCCATCGATTTCTTTTGTTCGCCTGTGACGTATGTATATTATTGTAAATACGTCGGTGGCCATTTCAAATAATGTTTGAAGGAGATCAATCGAAAGAAAATTTATCGGCCGATCTGACCACTCAATATTATATTTGTTATGTATGATTAGGAGGGGTTTATTTGTCGTTAGATTTAGTATTTCATTAGAAAAGATGGTACGGAAATCAGGAAATTTATAAAAAGGACTAAACACGTATTTGTCCTCTTCTTTATTGGGCCAATAAATTGGCCTATCGGGCACATGAACATGATATCTTTTTTCATGCTTTTCTATATAATTCCTTGGAGTGACGCCAGTATAAAAAGATTTCATGCCTGAATAAGTCTTTAATTCATGGAATTTCAAAATTCCAACGGAGTCAAGCCAATAAATAAACGGAAGAAATAGGAACAATTCATTGCCGAATTCTCCTGTATATTCTAACGTTTGCGGCAATTCACTTAACGTAACATTCAGATTGCGCGAGTCGGTTGGGACGGCCAATCTGATGGCCGCGCCGATATCATTGGAAATAAGAGTAAAGTGTTCCCATTCGCGGCAGACCGGTCTTGTGTTCCTCACCATACCGTCACCATCGGCCGATAGGAAATTTTGCCCTAATTGGAGCGTGGCCCTGCCGCGGGGTTCCTGATGGAACTTCCAGGGATAGCCGCATTCATCGTCGTCAAAATTGGCAAACCCCTGATCTGTCACGACATGAAGCGGTCGTTGCGTGGTTCCGTCAGGGCTTGTCCAGACCCAACGCGCCTGCCCGTCTTTGACATCAAGCAGGAGATTGACCGGCGCCCAACCTCGTGGCCCGTGGCAAATGCGGCGGGTCGTGGCTTCATAATACATCAACGAGAGATGATGTGTGACCACGTGGAAGTACGGCACAGCAGTTTCCGTCCAGTCTTGTCTATGATCCAACCCTACTATCCCAGGTCCAACCATGCCAGCGTCAATAGTCAATAGCCTCGCTTCCCATCCGCCACCGATCAGACTGCAGGCCAAAGTGTGCCTCATGCGGTGTCACCATGCACATATGTTTCACCCGGCCTGCCCTGTGCCGACCGGTTTGGCCGCGATCTCCGACACGCCCGGTGGCAATTCCATCAAGGTCAAGTACTCCACACCGACTGGCCCGCAATCGCCCTAGATGGAAACACCCAGGGCGGAAATTGCCGGGCCAAGCAAGCCCTGACTCAAATCGCCCTGACACAGTCAGGGCGATTTGAGTCCAAGGGCAATGCGGGGGCGGGGGAAGCAATGCCGGCCCCTGCGCGCCGGCTTAACCCCGCGGCAACCCGACTGCGTCATGAAGTCCGCCTTGCTTGCAGAAGGGCGGATGATGCGGTCGGTTCGTTTTCTCGGCGTTCTGCCGGAGGTGATGCAGGAGAACACGGCGCCCGGACGCTGGGCCGGTTCGCTGCAGCTCGACGGCGATCCTTCGCTGATCGCCAGCGTGGATATCGTCGGCGATGCCGATCTGCATATCGATGCCCGCTTCGACGATGCGACCGGCACGGTGCTGATCTCCAACATTGCCACGCTGGATTACGAGACCTTCGTGCGCGATGGCCGGGCGCCGGCGCTCTCCGTCCTGCTGCGGGTGTTCTTCAAGGACGGCACGCTGGGCTACAGCGACACGAGCTGGACCTTCAACATCGCCGATGTGGATGATACGCCGCCCACCGGGCTTGCCTTCGCCAGCGGCGGTGGGGTGGCGCCGGGCGCGATCGGCGCCACCATCGGCCGGCTTGCCGTGACCGACCCCGACAGCACCGGCCCCTTCACCTACTCCATCGGCGAGGCCGATGCCTGGATGTACGAGGTGGTGGACAATACGCTCAAGCTGCGTGACGGCATGACGGTGGCGATCAGCGATGGCCCCTATCGCGCGATCAATGTCGAGGTTTCGGATGGCTGGCAATCCGCCGCCTACCGGCTGGATATCCGCGTGGAATCCCCCGCACCGGAGCAGGCCGTGCTCGATGTGCTCGACCCCTGGGAGGCGAAATCCGGCTTCTCCTACAAGAGCGCGACCACGGTGTGGTCGACCCGCGGGGCATGGGAGATTGAGCGGATCGAGCATTACGGCGCCGAATTGACCGACGTAACGCTGAAGGATGGCAGCCAGGTCTGGCTGCCCCGGCTCGACCGGATCGAGTTCTTCAACGGCGTCATCGACACCCGGGCCGAGGGCGGCGCGGCCCTGGCCAATGGCCTCTACCAGACCATCCTGGGCCGGTCGGGCGAGCCGGTCGGGCTGTGGCAATTGACCGAGGCGCTGGATTCCAAGCGCTTCAGCAAGGAGGAGCTGGCAGGATCGCTGCTGGGCAGCCTGGAATTCAGCCTGAAATACGGCAGCCTGAACAATGAGCAATTCGTGCGGATGCTCTACCGCAACAGTGATGGCGCGACGCCTTATGAGCCCAATGTGCAGGGCTGGAAGCAGGCGCTGGATGGCGGGCTCTCACGCGTGGAGGCGGCGCTGAGCTTCGTCAGCTGGGAGACCGCCAAGGCCAATCTGGCCGCCGCCAACCCGCATGGCTTCTGGCTCGAGCGGCCGAATGCCAAGATTGTGGCGTCGATCTACGATGTCGCGTTGAACCGCCTGCCGGACCGAGATGGCTTCGAATACTGGATGGGCGTGCTCAATGCCGGGCTGATCGCGCCCAATGACCTAGCCAAGCTGTTCGGCACGTCGACCGAATTCCTGGGGCGCTTTGCCGACAAGACGCAGGCGGAATTCGTCACCTCGCTGTACCAGAACGCGCTGGGGCGGGCGCCGGATACCGAGGGTTTCAATTATTGGGTGGGGCATCTGACGAAGGGCAGCCTGGCGCGGTCCGACATGGTCTCCTCCTTCGGTTTCAGCCCGGAGAAGCAGGGCAATCTGGGGGTCTTGCCGCTGGGGGAGCCATTTATCTGAGTGGAACTGGACATATAACGTTGAACAATCGTATATAAGCGCTTCAACATGTCTGGGGCGTCTTTTCATGGCTTCGTCGAGTCCTGCAAAACCAACCGGTGCCGAGGCCATCAAGCGCGGCAGCGCCGGGCTGCGCGGTGACATCGCGGCCCAGATCAGCGCCGCCGCAGCGCCCGGCGGCATTTCCGAATCTGCCTATACCCTGCTGAAATTCCACGGAACTTACGAGCAGTTCGATCGCGACACCGCAACATCCCGCAAGCAGGAGGGGCTGGACAAGGAATGGTCCTTCATGGTGCGGGTGCGGGCGCCGGCGGGGCGGCTGAGCGCCGCGCAATGGCTGGCGCTCGATGCGCTGGCCGATAGCCACGCCGATGGCACGCTGCGGCTGACCACGCGGCAGGGCGTGCAATTCCACACGATTTCGCGGGGTAATCTGAAATCCGCGATCGCCGCCATCAATGCCACGCTGCTCACCACCATGGCGGCCTGCGGCGATGTCGTGCGCAATGTCACCACCACCCCCGCGCCGATCCGCGATGCCGCCCATGCCCGGCTGGAGGAGATGGCCTTCCTGCTCTCGGCCGAATTGCTGCCGCGCACCCGGGCGCATCACGCGCTCTTCCTCGATGAGGAGGAGGTCGGGCCGGAGCCGGAGGAGACGCTGTACGGCCCCACCTACCTGCCGCGGAAATTCAAGATCGGCCTGGTCCACCCCGCCGACAACACCGCCGATGTGCTGACCAATGACCTCGGCTTCATCCTCGTCGACGAGGGCTGGATCGTGACGGTTGGCGGCGGCATGGGCATGACCCACAACAAGCCCGCGACCTATCCGCGCCTGGCCGATGCGGTGGCGCTGATCGGCCATGATGAGGTGCTGGAGGTGGCGCAGGCCGTGGTCCGCCTCTCCCGCGACCATGGCGACCGCACCGACCGCAAGCATGCCCGGCTGAAATACGTGGTGGCCGAGCGCGGCGTGGAATGGGTACGCGACCGCCTCGCCGCCGATCTCGGCCGGCAATTGCCGCGGCCGCCCGCCCTTCCGGAGCTCCGCCTGCCTGAGCATCTGGGCTGGCACGAACAGGGCGATGGGCGGTGGTGGTTGGGCCTGCCGGTGCCCTCGGGCCGGGTGCAGGGTGCCCTGCGGGCGGCGCTGCGCGAGGTCGTGAGCCGCTTCGGCGTCGATCCCATCATCACCCCGCAGCAGGATATTCTGCTCAGCAACATCGCCGATGCCGACCGCGCGGTGCTGCGCGCCGTGCTCGTCGCCCATGGCGTGACCTTCGCCGAGGCGCTCTCGCCGCTGCGGCGCTGGTCGCTCTCCTGCACTGCGCTGCCGACCTGCGGCCAGGCGCTGGCCGAGGGCGAGCGGGTGCACCACCCCATCCTGGCCGATGTGGAGGCGGCGCTGGCCCGCCACGGCCTGCTGGAGGAGCGGATTTCGCTGCGGCTGACCGGCTGCCCGAATGGCTGCGCGCGGCCTTATGCCGGCGATATTGGCATCGTGGGGCGGGCGCCTGGGCTCTACACGCTGTTCGTCGGCGGGGATTTCGCCGGCACGCGGCTGAATTTTCCGCTGGCCGACAAGGTGGCGCAGGCGATGATCGGGGCGGTGCTGGATCCACTCTTCGCCGCTTTCGCCGCCGGCCGGCAGCCCGGTGAGGGCTTTGGCGACTGGTGTGCCCGCATCGGCCCCGAGGCCGCGCGGGGGCTGGCCGCGCCGGCCGAGGCGGCATGACGGGCTTTTCACCGCCCCTTAGGGCTTTGTTTTCCTTCGTGATGCAGGCTGGCTCTCCAGGCCCAAAGGAAAACGTCCATGCTCAGCCGGTTGAAGATCCGCGTGAAGCTGCTGCTCCTCATCGGGGGGATCTGTGGCGCCTGCATGCTGTTGTCGACGCATCTCATCATGAATGCCCGGCTGGCCGACCGCCTCTATACCGAGGTGCTGGACAATGACGTCGCCTTTGGGCTGACGGTGGAGCGGCTGCGCGGCGACCTCGCGCATGTCGCGCGGCGCTTCTACCAGGGCGCGGCGGCGGGGGCGCAAGCAGGTCCAGCCCAGGCCGCCGCGCGTGACATCGGGGTCTATGCCGGCGTGATCGAGACCGCACTGGCGCGCGCGCTGCGCGAGGCCCCGCCGGAGCATCGGGCGGAGCTGGTTGCGGCCATCGCCGCTTTTCCCGGCTTCCGATCAGCCGTGGCACAGGCCCGGGCGGCCCTGGCCGAGGGACGGGTGGAGGCGGCACAGGCGGCCTGGGCCAATGGCGCCCAGCGCTATGTCGACAGCCAGTTCCAGGCACTCGACGCCCTGTCGGACCTCCTGCAGCAGGGCATTCTCGACCGGTCGGCGGCGCTGGCGGCGGAGACGGATTTCCTCACCATCTTCTCCTTCGTCTCGATGGGCGTGATCCTGGCGCTGGCGGTCCTCGCGGGGCAATGGATCGCGGTGGCGGGCATCAGCCGGCCGCTGCGGACCTTGCAGGCGCGCATGGCGGCGCTGCGGGCGGGGGATGTGGCGACGCCGATCCCGGGCCTGGGCCGGGGCGATGAGCTGGGCGAGATGGCCAATGCCCTGGCCGCCTTCCGCGATTCGGCGCTGGAGCGCGAGCGGATGCGCGCGGCGGGCGAGACCGAGCAGACCGCCAGGGCTGGCAGGGCGGAGGCGCTGGCCCGCATCGTGCAGGGTTTCGAGACTGCGGCGCGGGAAAGCCTCGAAGGTGTCGCCGGCGCCGGGCGGGAGATGGAGCAGACCGCCACCGGCCTGGGCGAGGTGGCGGGGCAGGGCAGCCAGCTCGCCCGCGCGATGGCGCAGGCCGCGGCCGAGGCCTCGGGCCATGTCCAGACCGTGGCGGCGGCGACCGAGCAGCTCGCCGCCTCCATCGCCGAGGTCACGCGCCAGGTGCATGGCAGTGCCCGCATCTCCGCCCAGGCGGCGAGCGATGCGCAGGCGACGGACGCCACAGTGAAGGCGCTCTCCGAAGGGGCGGTGAGGATTGGCGAGGTGGTGCGGATGATCACCGGCATCGCCGGCCAGACCAACCTGCTGGCGCTCAACGCGACGATCGAGGCGGCGCGGGCGGGCGATGCCGGCAAGGGCTTCGCCGTCGTTGCCTCGGAGGTGAAGACGCTGGCCTCGCAGACAGCCCGCGCCACCGAGCAGATCGGCGCCCAGATCGCCGCCATGCAGCAGGAGACCGAGCGTGCGGTGGCCGCCATCGGCAGCATCGGCAAGACGATTTCTGGGATGAACGAGATCACCGCCCAGGTGGCGGCGGCGGCCGAGGAACAGGCGGCGGCGACGCGCGAGATCACCCGCTCCATTGCCGAGGCCGCGGGCGGCACCGCGCAGGTCAGCGCGCTGGCGACCCGGGTGACGGATGGCGCGGAGGCGACGGGGGCGGCCGCCGCGCGGGTGAGCGCGAGCTCGGAGGGGCTGCGCCGGCAGACCCAGGCGCTGAATGGCAAGGTTGATGGTTTTCTCGGCGAGATCCGTGCCGCCTAGCAGGCTTCGAGATGATTCAGCGCTTTCGGCGATTCCACCTCAACGCATCATGCCCTAAACCGGCAGCCGCACCCGCGCCCGCAGCCCCCCCAGCGGGCTTTGTTCCAGCATGATCTCGCCGCCATGCCGGCGCACCGCGTCACGCGCGATGGCAAGGCCAAGCCCGGTGCCGGTGGCCGAGCCGGAGGCGAAGGGCTTGAACGCCGCCTCGCGGGCGGCTGCGGGAATGCCGGGGCCGTTGTCGTCGACGGTGATCTCGGCCCAGGCGCCGCGCAGGGCCGCACCCAGCCGCACCTCGCTGGCATGGCGCCTGGCATTGTCCAGCAGATTGCCGAGCGCCCGGCGCAGCGCGTTCTCGCGCAAGCGCAGGCGCAGCGTGGCCGGCGCCTGCAGCGTGACATTGCCGCCGCTGCGGCGTGCGGCGGTGCAGATATCCTCCAGCAGCGGCACCAGATCGTGCTCCCGCGCCGCCTCCAGCCCCTCACCGCGGGCGAAGGCGAGGTAGGTCTCCACCAGCCGCTCCATCTCCTCGGCGTCGTGGATCAGGGCCTCGACGTCCTCCTCGCTCGATCCGTCGCGGGGCAGCATGGCCAGGGTCAGGCGCATGCGGGTCAGCGGCGTGCGCATGTCGTGGCTGATGCCGGCCAGCATCTCGGTGCGCTGGGCCACGAACCTGCGGATATTCTCCTGCATCTGGTTGAAGGCGATGGCGGCCTGGCGGACCTCAATGGCGCCTTCGGGCTTGATCGGGCCGACATCGCGGCCCTGGCCAAAATCCTCGGCGGCTGCGGCCAGCCGGCGGATCGCGCGGACCTGGTTGCGCATGAAGAGGACCGCGATGAACGCCATCAGCCCGGCCGAGCCCACCAGCCAGATGACGAACAGATAGAGGGTCGCGCTGAACAGCCGCTTGCGCGGCGTCTCGATGCTGAGCACGCCGGTTTCGAGCTGCACCCGCACGACGATGTTCTGCGGGTCGCTCAGCCAATCTGCGTCGAAGGGCAGGCCGACCAGGCGGGTCAGCGCCTCGGCCAGGTCGGTCTCCAGCGGCAGCAGGGGCGACCAGGGCGGCCGGGCGGGGATGGGGCCGAGCTGGGCGCGCGGTTCGAAGGCGATGCCAAGGCCCAGGCGCCAGGTGGTCTCGCGCATGATGATGCCATGCGCCTCCTCCGGCGCGTGGCTGAGGAGCTGCGCGACCATGCCGATCTCGCCGGCCAGGGAGGTGGCGAGGCGGCGCGAGATCACATCGAGATGCCCGCCGTAGAAGGCCGTCAGCGCCACCGCCTGCACGATCAGCAGCGGGCCCAGGATCAGCAGCAGCGAACGCCCGAGCAGCCCGCGCGGCGCGAAGCGCTTGAGGCCGCGGCGCGACACTGGCCCGCCCGCCGCCGTCACGCTCATGGCCCGGGTCTCAGCACATAGCCCTTGTGGCGGATGGTGTGGAGGAAGCGTGGCTCACGCGGGTCGGGCTCGATCTTTCGCCGCAGCCGGGTCACCTGGACGTCCACGGCGCGTTCGCCGGCATCGGGGGTGCCCAGCGCCTCGGCGATGGCCTCGCGGCTCAGCACCTCGCCCGGTTTCTTCGCCAGCGCCGCGAGCAGCGCCGCTTCGCCGCCGGTCAGGCGGGTGGTGCCGTCGGGGCCGCGCAGCTCCGCCCGGTCGGCGTCGAACCAGAGCAGGCCGAGCTGCAACGGGCCGCTGGGCGATGGCGCCATGGGCGGCGGCGCGGCGCGCTTGAGGATGGTGCGGATGCGAAACGCCAGCTCCCTCGGATCGAAGGGTTTCGCCAGATAGTCATCGGCGCCGTGCTCGAAGCCGGCGACGCGGTCATCGGGGTCGCCGCGCGCGGTCAGCATGAGCACGGGCACCTCCTGGCCCTGGCGCCGCAGGCTGTCGACCAGTTCGAGGCCGGTCTCGCCCGGCATCATCACATCGAGCACCAGCAGGTCGAAGGCCACCGCCTTGAGTGCCGCGCGCGCCTCCGCCGCATCGGCCGCCGGCGTCACCCGGAAGCCGTTCTCGGTGAGGAAGCGCTGCAGCAGGGCGCGCAGCCTGGCATCATCGTCGACGACGAGGAGGTGGGGCTGGTCGCTCATCCCTGGGCCGCCCGTTCCAGCCGTTCCAGCTCGGCCCGGGCTTCCTCGCCCATCAAGCCGCGCATGACGCGGCGAAAGCCCTCGACCGCGGCGGGGCCGGCCTCACGATAGGCGCGCATCACCCATTCGCGCTGGCAGTCGTAGAGGCGGCGCTCCAGGGCCGCGCCCTTTTCGGTCAGGCTGAGCAGCCGCTGGCGCTTGTCGGTGCGCCCCGCCGCCTGGGTGACGTAGCCTTCCTCGATCATCGGCTGCAGCACGCGGCCGAGCGACTGCTTGGTGATGGCGAGGATGCCCAGCAAATCGCCCACCGTGATACCCGGGGCGCGGCCGACGAAATGCAGCACGCGGTGATGCGCGCGGCCCATGTTCAGCTCGGCCAGCAGGCGGTCGGGGCCGGCGGTGAAATCGCGATAGCCGAAGAACAGCAAATCCTGCGCCAGCCGCAGCTCCGATTCGCGCAAGAAGAGCAGGTTGCTGCCGGCCGTGCCGCCGCCTGGCCCTGGCTCCCGCGGCGCGGCGGGCATGGCTGCCATGCCGGGTTGTTTGGTCAGCATTGTTGACGCTTCTCCGCGAGATGTTCTAAAACGCTGCTACTGAACGCAAGATAATGTCGCCAAATACAAACCAGGAGACACGACATGGCTTTGATCCCCTTCGATGACCGCGACGGCTTCATCTGGCTCGATGGCCATATGGTGCCGTGGCGCGAGGCCCGCCTGCATGTGCTCTCCCATGCCCTGCATTATGCCTCCGCCGTCTTCGAAGGCGAGCGTTGCTATTCCGGCAATATCTTTCGGCTGCGCGACCATACCAATCGTCTGCTCGAATCAGGGCGGATTTTGGGCTTTGAGATCCCCTGGTCAGCGCAGCAGATCGACGATGCCTGCGACGCCGTGGTGAAGGCCAATGGTTTCACGGAAGCCTATGTCCGCCCCATCGCCTGGCGCGGTGCCGAGGAGATGGGGGTGGGGGCCAAGGCCACCAAGATCCATGTCGCGATCGCGACCTGGGAATGGGGCGCCTATTTCGGCGTGGAGCAGCGGATGAAGGGCGTGCGGCTCGACCTGGCGAAGTGGCGCCGCCCGGCGCCCGATACCGCGCCCACCGCGTCGAAGGCCGCGGGCCTCTACATGATCGGCACCATGAGCAAGCATGCGGCGATGGATGCGGGTTTCGATGACGCCTTCATGCTCGATCACAAGGGCGATGTGGCAGAGGCGACGGGGGCCAATGCCTTCTTCGTGATGGAAGACGGCCGCATCCACACCCCCACGCCGACCTGCTTTCTCGATGGCATCACCCGGCGCACGGTGATGGCACTGGCGAAGAAGCGGCAGATGCCGATGGTGGAGCGGGTGATCCGGGCCGAGGAAATGGCCCATGCCAGCGAGGTGTTTCTGGCCGGCACGGCGGCGGAGGTGACGCCGGTGGCCTGCATCGGCGCGCTGACCTACACGCCCGGCGACATCACCAAGACGCTGATGGAGGATTACATGGAGTTGGTGCGCAAGGGGCCGGATGAGGTGATGAAGATCGTGGGGTAGGGCAAGCGCCGTTTGGAACCGGGGGGTAGGCGGGCAGTCTTGCAAGACGGCTGCCGCCAGCGCTCGCGACTCAAGCTGCATTGGGGTATGTTGGTGTCATGAACGTCCAAGTTCCAGCCCGCCCAATCGCCGATGTGCTAACTTCACTCCCGGCGTGTGATGATCTACTGAAGTTTCTTCCAGCTTTGGACAATGATGCAGGCGCGCCGGAGCTCTTATGCTCCTTAAATCGCCAGTTGCGAAAGCAACCTTGGCCCGAACCTTATCAACAGACTCGGCATATACTCCGCCGTGGAGACGCTGTTGATCTGTCAATGCTTCCCGATGAATCCGTCCATCTGATTGTAACATCTCCGCCATATTTTAATCTCAAGGAATACGCATCGGAGGCAAATGGGCGTCAGTTAGGTCGAATGCAGGATTACGACGAATTTCTGCAGCAGCTTGATCGGGTCTGGCAGGAGTGCGAGCGAGTTTTGGTGCCGATGGGTCGCATATGCTGCGTGGTTGGTCCTGTAACCGTTCCCCGCCGGACAGGCCGGCATTGGGTCATGCCGCTCCCCTCAGATATTCAGGTCCGATCTCGGCGCCTCGGATTGGACAATCTTACGCCAATCATCTGGCACAAGATCGGAAATCGAGTGAACGAGGCTGGAGGCGGTTCTTCTGGATTTTATGGCAAACCTTACCAACCCGGTGCAATTATCAAAAATGACTGCGAAACCATAGTCATGCTTCGCAAACCGGGCGACTATCGAGCACGGCCAATGCTTCAGAAAGTGCTGTCGATGCTGCAACCTGAAGAAATGGCTGCTTGGCAGCGTTGGATGTGGGACGATGTCCGTGGTGCTAGCTTGAAAAATGGACACCCTGCGCCCTACCCCAGTGAAATCGCAGAGCGACTCATTCGGCTGTTTTCGTTTGCCGGTGACATCGTGCTTGATCCTTTCGCCGGGAGCGGTTCGACTGCAGCTGCAGCGATGCGTGCAGGGCGCAATTCCGTTTCAATTGAAATTGAAGCTGACTACGTGGAGATGGCGACGACTAGGCTCAGGGATGAAAGGCTCCAATTGGCAAAAGCTGGCGTCTGTGCCTCGTCTGCGGAGTTGGATTTGGGAGCATAGCGGTGCGACTGCTCCATGCGTTCAAACAACTGTTTTCCGGCCAAGCCTACCTTCATCGCGACTCGAGCTTGGGCGACCGTGTGGCTGTCGAGGTTTACGAAGACCTCTACGAGCTTGCGCGCTCTGCCAAGTTCGTTGCCTCCATAGATGGCACATATCGCGGTCTGGGTCCGCGAAACAAGGCTGTAACGCTCAAGAGGATGCGCCGCGGGGACGGTACCCTTGGCGAACTCGTAGACTCCGCGAGCGCGCGTCGTTTTCCGGGGTATGCCGTGCCGCGCGGAACGATTGCGAATATTGACTTTGGAGTTGAAGTTAAGATCTTGAATAAAGCTATGATCAAACAGATTGACCGAGTGGTCGGTGATCTCAACAAGCAGGTAAAAGAATGGAAAGAAATTTCCCCGAACATGATATCGATGGCAATAGTGGCGATCAACAATTCAGAATACACGGTTGGATATGAAGGTGATCGTTCATATCGAACGGACGGGAAAGAACATAAGCATCCCATTCAGGAAGCCGCCGCAGCGGAGCAGCACATCAAGGAGCGCGTCGTAAATTCATGCATCTTTGATGAGGTAGTTCTCCTCAGGTTCAAAGCAAAAAATGAAAAACCCTTTGCGTTTGATTGGGTAAATGAGAACGAAACACGCCAAGCCTACCGCGCAGCCTTGATTCGCTTGTCCCGTGTGCTTGAAAATACCCTTCATGGTTAGGTCGGAGCATCTTTGTGGATCACCTTGACTGCGCTCCACTATACCCTCTCCACATAGACGACAAATGCGGCCCACATTTCTGGCCAGCCTAGCCCGGGCCGGCGAGGGCGCTATGTGATGTGACGCGTATCGTCTTTGGCTTGACAAATCAAGCAAAATTATCCTAAATTTTGCCTGCTGCCGCTGTTTGAAAAACGCATCCCGCCGCGTCGCCAGCGCCCCTTGGGGCCGCCCGGCACCGCCCCCGCATGCCCGGCGGGGAATTTGTCCGAAACCCCGCATTTCCGAACATCGCGCCACTCACCCCCGCCCGGGGCACCGCCCCCGCTCGGCCCGAGAGCAATTTGTCCGCAAACAACGCTTTTGGAAAAACAATGCGCTAAGCCTGTGACACCGGCCCCCGCGTGATCGCCGTCAGCCCGGCATTCACCGTCCGGTACTCCGCCCTAATCGGCCCAATCCCCTGCGCCCCCAGCCTGGCCGCATGCATGGCGTGATAGGCCTCGGCCGATGCCCGGTCGGTGAAGAGATAAATCCCGCCGGCACGGCCGCCCGGAATATCCTCGGTCCAGATCTTCCAGACAAGACCAGGTTCCTGGGCGATGCTGCCAGCCAAGGCTTGCAGTGCCGCCGCCTGTTCCGGCCCGCCTTTCGGGCGGGCCGGGAAATCCATGATCAGCAGAACCGGCCCGTCAGCCGGCATATGCCACCGTCTTCTGCGTCTGCGTCCCCAGCCCCTGCACGCCAAGATACATCACCTGGCCCGGTTTCAAAAACACCGGCGAGGGCTTCTTGCCCAGCCCCACCCCCGGCGGCGTGCCGGTGAAGATGATGTCGCCGGGATGCAGGGTGATGAAGTGGCTGACATAGCTCACAATGGTCTTCACGCCGAAGATCATGGTGCGCGTATTGCCGGTCTGCTGCCGCACCCCATCAACATCGCAGAACATGTCGAGGTTCTGCGGGTCGGGCACCTCATCCCTCGTCACCAGCCAGGGGCCGACCGGGCCGAAGGTGTCGGCACCCTTGCCCTTGTCCCAGGCGCCGCCGCGCTCGATCTGCCATTCCCGCTCCGAGACGTCATTGCCCACGGCATAGCCCGCGACATGGTCCATCGCCGCGTCTTCCGACACGCAGGTCGCGCGTTCGCCGATGATGATGCAAAGCTCCACCTCCCAGTCGCATTTGACCGAGTTCTTGGGGATGATCACATCGTCATTCGGGCCGGAAATGGCGCCATTGGCCTTGAGGAAGACGATGGGCTCCTTCGGAATCGCGGCCCCCGTCTCGGCCGCGTGATCAGCATAGTTCAGGCCGATGCAGATGAGCTGGGTGAAGCCCGCGACCGGCGGGCCGAGCCGCGGCTGGCCCGCCACCACCGGCAGGCTGGCCGGGTCGATCGCCGCGAGCTTTGCGAGCCCCGCCGCCGAGAGCACGGTTCCGGCAATCTCCGGCACCACGGCCGAGAGATCGCGGATCGCGCCGGCGGCATCCAGCATCCCGGGCTTTTCCTGGCCCGGCGGGCCATAGCGCAACAATTTCATGGGACATTCCTCTTCGAGAGGCCGGCAGAATGTCAGCCCGCCAGTGCCACGTCCAGCAGGCGGCCCAGCACCTCGGGCTCCTGCGCGCCGGCGATCGCGCTGCTGCCATCGACCACGAAGCAGGGCACGCCATTGATGCCCAGCCGATGCGCCCGCAGATTTTCGGCATGCACGCCCTCGACCTCATGGCCGGAGGCGAGGAAGGCGCGGGCCGCCACGCGATCCAACCCCTCGGCTGCGGCGATCGCGGCCAGCACCTCGTGCTGGGCGATGTCCCGGCCCTCGCAGAAATGCGCGGCGAAAAGCGCCAGCACCACCCGGTCCGCCATCGCCTGGCGCGCTGCCCAGCGCGCCAGGCGATGGGCGTCCAGCGTGTGCGGCACCCGGCGTATCGCGTCGAAGCGAAAGGCCAGGCCTTCGATGCGGCCCAGCTCGGCGATGGTGCCGTGCAGCCGGCGGGCGCGGTCCTCGCCGCCGAATTTCCGCACCATGTAATCCTGCCGCGGCACGCCACCGGGTGCGATATCCGGGTTGAGCAGGAAGGGCCGCCACTGGATCTCGACCGGCACTTCCGGCCTTTGCTCCAGCATCCGCATCAGCCGGGCGACGCCGAGGTAGCACCAGGGGCAGACCAGGTCGAAGACGACCTCGACCGAAAGCCGCTCCCGCGGGGCCGCGATGTGGTTCACGGGAACATCGCGACCGCCCGGATGGGGCTTGCGGAACCCGCCCGGATCTTCAGCGGGAAGCCGATGAAGGTGAAGCGCCCGCGGCCGATCAGCGCGGCCAGGTTGGCCAAGCACTCCATATGGGTGATGCCGCGTTCGGCACAGGCCATATGGGCCTGGAAGTTCGGCTCACCCTCGGGCGCTGGCGAAATCGCCTCGACGCCGAACATGCCGATGCCCTGGTCGGCCAGCCAATGGATCGCGGGCAGCGACAGGCCCGGGAAATCATGCAGATAGCCCGGCTTGCCCAGCAGCCGCTCATTGGTCGCCATCCAGACCAGCACGGTGTCGCCCTTCTGGATGGTCTGGCCGCTGGCCGCCACCGCCGCCTGCACCTCCTCGAGCGTGGCCGCCGTCTTCAGCGCGACATGACTGAGATCGATGCAAAACGCGCTGGTGTAGAAATTCTCGAGCGGCATCTGCTCGATCGACAGGGCCCCGGGCCTGGGGTCGAAATGCACCGGCGCATCGACATGGGTGCCGGCATGGTCGCTCATCGCGAGATAGACCGCCTTGGACGTGAAGACGGTATTGCCCGCCACCTTCTTCTCGTCGTGATCGCCCCAGACCGTCATCACCACCGGCGGATGGCTGGGGTGGGTCTGGGTGCGGTGAAAGATCTCGCGCGAGAGGTCGACGAATTCAGGCATGTCTTCTTAAATCCCGTTTGCGCCAGCATCGCACATATAGCGGTTCAGATGGTAGGGCTGCGCCGCGAGCCCAGGGCAGAAGCTGTTCACCACCGGCTCCAGCCGTTCATAGAGACCCTTCATGCTGGCACTCAGCCCTTCCAGCCGGTCGCGCGCGGCTTCCGCATCGCGGGCCAGTTTCGTGATGTCGAGCCTGGTGTGCTTGCGGTCGTAATAGACGAATTCGCCGCCGATCATGGTGTGCTTCACCCCGGTCGAATCCTCGGCATGGACGATCTGGTTCACCGTCCAGTTGTGCGGGATCCAGCCGAAGGAATGCAGGTCCAGGAAGACGATATCGGCCTTCATCCCCGGCGCGATGGCGCCGATATCGGTGAAGCCGAGCGCGCGGGCCGAACCCACAGTCGCCGCGTTGTAGACCTCCTCCACGCTGGCCCAGCGGGAATTGTCGGGCGTCTGAATATGGCTGAGCATGGCGGCGTAGCGCATCGCCTCATACATATTGCCATTGTCCGAGCAGTTCACCCCATCGGTGCCCACGCCCACATTCACGCCGATCTCGAGCGCCCGCTTCAGCCGGAACATCCCATTGCCCAGCCGCATGTTGGAGCCAGGGTTGTGCGCCAGCGAGCCGCCGCGGTCGCGCACGATCCGCATATCCTCGTCATCGAGCCAGATCGCATGCGCCGCGGTGAATTGCTCGTCGATCAAGCCCAGCGCATCCATGTGCTGGATCAGCGTCTTGCCATATCGCTTCATGCCGACCACGGCCTGCACCTTGCTTTCGCCGACATGGCTGTGCAGGCCCAGACCCCGCTCCTTCGCCAGCCGCTTGCAGCCGCACATGAAGGCGTCGGAGCAATGATGCGGGATGGTCGGCGCCACGGCGGCGCGGATATCGGCGCTGGTCCAGTTCCAGTGGTCGAGCACCGTGCCGATGGCCGAAAGCGTCTCCTCCGGCGGCTTCAGCCGCAGCGTGTCGACATCACGCTGCAGCGCCTCGGGCAGGCTGTCATAAAGGCCCGGGATGGCCTCATAGATGGTGCGGTCCGCCACCATGGGCGCCACCACGGCCCGCATGCCGACCTCCTGATAGGCTTCGGCCACGGCATCGAGCCCGTCGCGCGATGGCATCGGGAATTCGTAGTAGAGGTCATAGGCCGCGGTGCAGCCCTTGCTCACCATCTCGGCGGCGCAGATCAGCGTCGTCAGCTTCTTGTCCTGGAGGGATCGGCCGCCGGAGATCCAGGGCGCCGCGGCCAGCAGCAGTTCCAGGGTCCAGCGGTCGCCCTGGCCGCGGGCCAGGCCGCCATGGCCATGGGTATGGGCGTTGATCAGGCCGGGATGCATCAGCAGATCGGTCGCATCCACCACCTCGGCGCTGTCAGGAGCGGCGAGACCCGGCGGGCCCATCTCGAGGATCACGCCGTCCTTGATGAGGATATCGACCTGCGCGGCCCGGCGCAGCGACGAATCGGCCAAGCGACCGCCGCGCACCACCACAAATCCCTTTTTGGTCAAAGCCATCCCATCTCTCCTCCTGGACGGGCCAGCATAGCCCCGGCGCCGCGCGGACCGCCACGCCCGCCGCGTGCCCCAAGCAGAGGTGGCGGCCGGGAAACGCCTAACCCTGGCGCAGTCCCATCGCCGCACGGCGCACGGCGGCGGCAATCTCGGCGGAGAGCGCCGGGTCGCTGACCGCGCGCGCCATGGAGGCGCCGCCCGAGAGCAGCGCCAGAAGGGCGATGGCCTGGTCGCGCGCGCCATTATCGGCGGCGGCCTCGATCACCCGGCGCAGCTCGGCCTCATAGACCTCGCGGGCCTCGGGCTCGGCGCGCGCCACCTCGCCGGTCAGGCTTTGCAGGGCGCAGGCCTCGGTCACGTCGCAGGTCACGCGCTCGGTCATGTAGAAATCGATGAAGGCCTGGCGCCAGTCCGGCGCGGCGCGGAAGGCCTCGATGCCCGCGCGCAGATCGGCCATGCCGGCGGCGACGGCCTGGGTGAAGGCCTCGGCCTTGGATTTGAAATGCGCATAAAAGGCACCGGAGGTGACGCCGGCATCGCGCGCCAGCCCATCCACCCCCAGGCCCCCATAGCCGCGGGCGCGAAAGCCGCGGCCGGCGCTGGCGAGGATCCTGGCGCGACTTTGTTCCTTCTGATGAGCACGCGGGGCCATGACACCGTCCTTTCACATAACGACCGCTATTTTTCTGCTTGACGCCATAGCGATCGTTATCTAAGTAGGCGTCACGGTCGTTATATAACGATCGTGATGAGGCCGGCAAGGCCCATCCAACCCGACCCGAGGATGCCCATCATGGCCCGCGCCTTCGTCTATACCGAGCTGCAGACTTCCCGGCCCTTCGCCGAGGTTCCCTGGCAGACCCGCAACCCCGAGCTGCTCTCGGTGCCCGGCCTGCGCAACAAGACCTGGCTGTCCGGCGTCGCCAACCACTCCATCGGCGGCTTCTACGAATTCGACGGCCTCGACAACGCCCGCCGCTTCGTCGTCGAGGATGTGCCCGCCCAGGCCCGCCGCGTCGGCGTGGCGCAGACCACGCGCCTCTTCGACGGCGAGGTGGTGGAGGAGGCCAGCTGCTATCTCAACTCGCTGCATTTCGGCGGCACCCGCGGCCAGCAGCCCGGCGCCTTCGTCTACACCGAGGCGCAGATCTCCGCCCCCTTCGACCAGGCGCCCTGGCGCGACATGAACCCCGTGCTGAAGGCCCAGCCCGGCCTGCTGCACAAGACGTGGCTGTCGGGCGTGAACACCCAGTCCGTCGGCGGCTTCTACGCCTTCGACACGCTGGCGAATGCGACGCGCTTCGTCACCGACTACTTCCCGACCGAGGCCGCCGCCCTCGGCGTCGCCTACACCACCCGGCTCTTCAACGCGGCGCCGGTGGCCGAGGCGAGCCGCGGCACGCGCTCCCCATTCTTCGGCTGATCCCGTGCCCTTCCACCCGGGCAACCCCCAACCCCCCTGCCACTCTCGAAAGGACAAGACAATGAACACGCAACGCCGCGGTCTTCTCGCCGCCGGTCTCGGCGCCGTCGCCCTGATGACGGCCGCCGCCGTCACGCCCAACCCGTTCAGCCGCCAGCTGCTGCTCTCGGTGGATTTCGCTCCGCGCGAGGTCGCACAGGTCGAGATCGGCGATTTCCGCTTCCGCCCCGGCCAGCTCGCGCCCATCCACACCCATGCGGCACCCGCGATCGGCGTGGTGACGCAGGGCACCATCCCCTACCAGGTGGAAGGGCAGCCCATGCAGGTGCTGAAGTCGGGCGATGCCTTCTACGAGCCGGTCGGCCCGCGCATCCTGCATTTCGACAATGCCTCGGCCAGCCAGGGCGCGGTCTTCGTGGATTTCAACCTGGAGCAGGCGGGCGAGCCCTTCATCGTCTTCCCCAGCCCGCCGACCGAGGCGATCGACCGCCGCTCACTGCCCAGCTTCCAGCTCGGCGGCGTCGCGGTCAGCCGGGCCGAGGCGTTTTCCGAGACGCTCAGCGGGCGCGGCGCCATGCGCAGCGCCACCGCCTCGGTGCTGGGCTATGTGGTCCGTGGCCGGGTGCGGGTCAGCGTGGAGGGCCAGCCTGACCGCCAGTTCGCGGCCGGCGAAAGCTACCACCTGCCGGTGGGCGTTCGCTCCGCCGTGACGGCCGAGGGCAGGCGGGCCAGGGTGATCAGCTTCGAACTGCGCTGAGAGCCGGAACTCAGGCGCCGCCCGCAGGGGCGGCGCTGGAGGACCAGGGGAAGAGCACCCGCTCCACCAGCCCCACCAGCACGAACAGCAGCATCCCCATCATCGCCAGCACCACCACCGCGGCGAAGGCCAGCGGCGTGCGGAAGAAGGCCATCGAGGTCTGGATGAGGTAGCCCAGCCCGGCATCGGCGCCGACGAACTCGGCCACCACGGCGCCCACGACAGAGAGTGCCGCCGCCACTTTCAGCCCGCCGAAGACGAAGGGCACGGCGAAGGGCAGGCGGATGCGCAGCATCTGTTGCAGCCTGCCGGCGCGGCAGGCGCGGCCGAGTTCGATGAGTTCCGGCGGTGTCGCCAGCAGCCCGGCCACGGCGGCGACCACCAGCGGGAAGAAGGCGACCAGGAAGGTCACGATCACCCGCGGCACCTCATTGGCGCCGAGTGCTATGATCAGGATCGGTGCCAGCGCGACTTTTGGAATGGACTGCGTGATGACCAGCACGGGATAGATCGCCGCGGAGATCACCGGCGAGGCGGCGATGATCATCGCCAGCGGCAGAGAGACCAGCACCGAGGCCCCGAAGCCCAGCATCACCGTGGTGAGTGTGGACAGCGTGTGGCCCAGCAGCGTGGGCCAGATCGCGATGGCCGCCCCCAGGATCACGCTGGGTGCGGGCAGGATGAATTCGCGAATGCCGAAGAAGCGCACCGCGCCCTCCCAGCCCGCGAAGAACAATATCACGGTGACCAGGCCGGGCAGGGAACTACGCAGCATCGGCGACAACCCGGTTGTAGATCGTGGCGCGGATCCGCTGCGCGGCGGCGTGGAAGGCCGGCTCGCCCTCCTGTTCGAAGCCGCGCGGCCGGGGCAGGTCGATCTGCACGATATCGGCGATGCGCCCGGGCCGCGGGCTCATCACCACCACCCGGTCGGCCAGCAGCACCGCCTCGGAAATGCTGTGGGTGACGAAGAGCACGGCAGCCCCCGTCTCCTGCCAGATGCGCAGGAGTTCCAGGCTCATCTCTTCCCGCGTCAGCGCGTCGAGCGCGCCAAAGGGTTCGTCCATCAGCAGGACGCGCGGTTGCTGCAAGAGCGCGCGGCAGATGGCGACGCGCTGCTGCATGCCACCGGAGAGTTCGCGCGGAAGCTTGGTTTCAAAGCCCGCCAGGCCGGCGGTGGACAGCAAGGCGCGGGCGCGGGCCTCGGTGTCGCCGCCGGCGCGGCCCATCAGCCGAAGTGGAAAGGTGACGTTGCGCAGCACATCCGCCCAGGGCAGCAGGGTCGGCGCCTGGAATACCATGGCGGTCTCGGCCGAGGGTGCATCCACCGTCTGGCCCGCCACACTCACCCGCCCCGTGGTCACCGGCACCAGCCCGGCCACCAGCCGCAGCAGCGTGGATTTGCCGCAGCCCGAGGCGCCGACGATGGCCACGAACTCGCCCGGCGCCACATCGAGCGAGACGCCATCCAGCGCCAGCACCTTGGAACCATCGCGGCCGGAGAAGGTTTTCCCGACCGCGTCGAGCCGGATCACGGCAGGAAGCTGGTGTTGATCGCCTGTGCCGGGTCCCAATTCGGTTCCATCTGAAGCGAAGAGGCGACGTTCTGCCAGGTGAAGGCCAGGCGGTCCGGCGCCATGCGGCCCAGGCCGGTCTGCCGCTGATGGTCGTTGAAGACATAGGTCATCACCGCGCGCAGCGACCCCTCGCAATCGATCTGCTCGACCTCGGGGTTGCGGGCGACATGCAGGCGGCAGGCTTCCACCTGGTTGTCGCGCGCCCATTCCACGCTGCGGACCGCTCCGCGCAGAAAGCGGCGCACCAGGTCGGGGTTCTGCTGGATGATCGCGTCCTGGGTGATCAGCGCGGTGGAATAGATGGCGAAGCCCGTCTCGACGAAGGGGAGTGCGATGATCTCCTCGCCCGCGCGTTGCGCCTGGCGGTTCTGGTAGAAATGGTGGATGGCGAAGAAGGGTGCGGCATCCACGCGGCGGCTGATCAGCATCGCCGCCATCGCCGAGGCATCCATGTTCACCCATGTGATGCGCTCGGCGTCGGTGCCGGCGCGGCGCGCAACCTCGGGGAAGTAGAGGCGATGGCTGTTGCCAGGGGTGATGGAGATGCGCTTGCCCTCCAACCCGCGAAAACTGGTGATGCCGCTGGACCGCAGCACAAAGAGGGAATGCGGCGAATGGGTATAGACCTGCATGATCGCCGTCATTGGCACCTGCTGCCGGGCGCGGGCGGCCATGACGGGGCCGATATCGGCGACGCCGAATTGCGCCGCCCCCGCGCCGACCTTGTTCACCGTGTCGCCCGAGCCGAAGCCGCGGGTCAGCGAGATGTCGATGCCATTCTCGCGCCAAAAGCCGCGGGCGGCGCCGGCATACCAGGCGGCGTGCTCGCCGGTGGGGATCCAGTCCATCTGGAAAAGTGCGCGGTCCAGGGGCTGGGCCTGAGCCCGCCCCGCCAATAGAACCGCACAAAGAAGAAGAACGAAGCGCATGCAAACCTCCCACAGATGGCGATGGCGGGGCACAGATGCCCAACCCTCACCCTGCCATTGACTGCCGGCTTCTCCCTGCGCGCGATGCTGCACGCTCAGGCCGGGCGACGCAACCCGGGCCTCAGTGAAAGAAACGCCCGGAATCGATCACCACGGTCTGCCCCGTCATCGTCTCGGTGCGGCACATTGTCAGCACCATCTCCGCACAGTCATCCTTGTCCGCCGCGCGCTTGAGCAGCGCGCCGGCGGCCGAGCGCTCGACCTGCTCCGGGCGGAGGTTGGCGGTGGCGCGGGTGCCCTCCAGCAGGCCGGGCGCCACGCAATTCACCAGCGCCTCGGGCGCCATGGCCACCGCCATGCAGCGGGTGAGGTGGATCAGCCCCGCTTTGGAGACGGCATAGGCGATGGAGGAGCCGGTGGGCCCCAGCCCCGCGACGGAGGCGATGTTCACCACGCGCCCCGCCCCTTGCGCCTTCATCACTGGTGCCACGGCGCGGGTGAGGCGCATGGGCCCGGTGAGGTTCACCGCCATCACCTTCTCCCACACCGCATCGGTGAGCGTCTCAAGCTCGGGGAAGGGAATGGCGATGTTGTAGGCGGCGTCATTGACCAGGATGTCCAGCCGGCCGAAGCGGGCGATCACTGCCGCGACCAGTGCCTCGGCCGCCGTGGGGTCCTCAAGGTCGCAGGCCATGGCGGCGGCCTGAATCTGGTGGCGGTCGGCGAGCTCGCGCGCCACCCCCTCGGCCTGCTCCCGGCTGCGGGCATAGACGACGGCGAGATGCACGCCCTCCCGCGCCAGGGCATGGCAGATACGCTGCCCCAACCCGCCATTGCCGCCGGTGACCACCGCCACCTTGCCCCTGAGTTCCATGCGCATCCTCCTGCCGTACCGCCAAGGTTGCGCCTGGAAATGCCGGCCCGGAAGCCCCCGCTCAGTAGCGCTGCGGCACGTAGAGCTCGGATGGCAGGGTGCGGCGCTCGTAATTCGGGTCGAAGACGCGTTCGGGCAGGCAGATCGGGTTGTGCGGCACCTCCTCATAGGGAATGAGCGAGAGGAGATGCGCGATGCAGTTCAGCCGCGCGCGCTTCTTGTCATTGCCTTCGAGAATGTACCAAGGCGCCTCGGGAATGTTCGTGCGCTCGAGCATCGCTTCCTTCGCCTTGGTGTATTGCTCCCAGCGCACCCGCGCCTGAAGGTCCATGGGCGAGAGCTTCCACTGCTTGATCGGGTCGTGGATGCGCATGAGGAAGCGGTATTGCTGCTCCTCATCGGAAATCGAGAACCAGTATTTCACCACGGTGATGCCGGAGCGGACCAGCATGCGTTCGAATTCCGGCACGTCGCGGAAGAAACTCTCGACCTGGGTCTCGTTGGCGAAGCCCATCACCCGCTCGACGCCGGCACGGTTGTACCAGCTGCGGTCGAACAGCACGATCTCGCCCGCCGCCGGCAGATGGGAGACGAAGCGCTGGAAATACCATTGCGTCTTCTCGCGGTCTGACGGTGCCGGCATGGCGACGACCCGGCAGGTGCGGGGATTGACCCGTTGGGTGATGCGCTTGATCGCACCGCCCTTGCCCGCGCTGTCGCGGCCCTCGAAGAGGACCACGACCTTGAGGCCCTTGTGCATCACCCAATCCTGCATCTTCACCAGTTCGGATTGCAGGCGTAGCAATTCGCGGAAGTAGAAGTTGCGGTCGATGACCGGGCCCTTGCGGGCATTGTGCAGGGCGCGGAGTTCCGGCGGCAGACGGCTGTCGTCGATCTCCTGCTCGAGTTCCTCGTCGAAGTCATCCTGCAACTCATGCTGCAGCCAGGATTTCTCGGTGGGGTCGACCGGTTCTTCAGTCATGCACCATTCTCCGTCGCGGCGGGTTTCCGGCATGCGGCCGAAACGGCCGCGCCGGTTTGTTCAAGGCCCCGGAATCCTGCCCTTGTTCGCCCGGCGGTGCCATCCCCGGTTTCCATGATATTTCTGCGGCGGGCGGACTGGCGATCAATCAGGCGCAAGCGCCAGGGCGGCGGCGACGCGGCGGGCGAAGTCGCCCGGGTCGCGCGGGCCTTCGCCATCCTGAATGCGGGCGAGGTCGAGCAGCACGCCGGCGGTCTGCGCCAGCTCCGCCGCGGGCAGGGCCGGGTCGGCCAGCCGGCGGATCAGGCCATGGCGCGGATTGATCTCCAGCACCGGTAGCAGCCCGGGCATGGCCCGGCCGGCGCGGCGCATCATCCGGCTCATCTGCAGGTCCGGGCCGTATTCCGGCGCGGCGAGCACCGCGGCGCTGTCGACCAGGCGGTCTGTCGCGCGCACGTCGGAGACATGCTCCTTCAGCGCTTCCTTCAGCAGGGTCAGCAATGCTGCGACATCGGTCGCCTCGCCGGCGGCCAGGCCGCCTTCCACCGCCGAGAGGTCGATCAACCCCTGGGTGATGCTGCGGATGGGCTTGTCCTCGAAGCGGTCCAACCGTTCCGGCCAGAAGGCATCGATGCCATCGGCGAGCAGCAGCACCTCCACGCCCTTGGCCAGGAAACCTTCGAGCTGCGGCGATTTTGCCAGTGCCGCGGGGTCATCGCCGACCAGGTAGTAGATCGCCTCCTGCCCCGGCTTCATCCGGCCGATGTAATCAGCGAGCGACGTCCAACCCTCCACGCCCGAGGAACGGAAGCGCAGCAATCCCGCGACATCGCCGCGATGCTCGGCATCATCCCAGACGCCTTCCTTGAGCACCGGGCCAAAATTCTCCCAGAAGGCGGCATAGGCCGTGGGGTCTTTCGCCCTGGTCTTCAATTCGCCCAGGACCCGGCCGGTGACCGCGCGGCGGATACGGCCGAGCACCGGGGTGGATTGCAGCATTTCCCGGCTGACATTGAGCGGCAGATCCTCGGTATCCACCACGCCCTGCACGAAGCGCAGCCAGGGCGGCAGCAGGTTCGCATTGTCGGTGATGAACATGCGGCGGACATGCAGGCGCAGCTTGCTGTCGCGCTCGCCCTCCACCGCCTGGAACGGCTTCATGCCAGGGATGAACAGCAGGGCGCTGTATTCCATCGTGCCCTCGGCGCGCCAATGCAGCGTGGCCCAAGGGGTGTCGAAGGCATGCGCGACGTGGCGGTAGAAGGCGTTGTACTGCTCCTCCGTCACCTCGGATTTTTGTTTGCGCCACAGCGCCGTGCCCTCATTGGCCGGCTGCTCCTCGCCATCGGCGGCGATGGTGATGGGGATGGTGATGTGGTCCGCCCATTTGCGGATGATGGTCTTGAGGCGGATCGGCTCCAGGAACTCCTCGGCATCGGGCTTGATATGCAGCACGATGTCGGTGCCGGGCTCGGCGCGGCTGCCCGGTGCCAGGGTATAGGCGCCATGGCCCTCGCTGGCCCAGACCCAGGCCTCCTCGCTGCCGGCGCGGCGCGAAGTGACCTCGACCCGGTCGGCGACCATGAAGGCGGAGTAGAAGCCCACGCCGAATTGGCCGATCAGGCTGGGCTTGTCGGCCGCCGGCGTGTCGGCCAGCGATTTGGCGAAGGCCAGCGTGCCGGAGCGCGCGATGGTGCCGAGATGCTCGCTCAGCTCGGCCTTGGACATGCCGGTGCCCGGGTCGGAGATGGTGATGGTTCGCGCCGTCTTGTCGGGCAGGATGCGCAGCCTGGGCTCGGCGGGAAGGGCGAGGCTCTGGTCGGTCAGCGCCTCGAAACGGCGGCGATCCACCGCATCGGCGGCATTGGCCACGAGCTCGCGGAGAAAAATTTCACGCTCGGAGTAGAGGGCATGGACCACGAGATCGAGCAGGCGGCCGACCTCGGCGCCGAATTCATGTCGTTCCAGTGTATCTTCCATAATCCGCCTCTACTCCTCCGATGATGGCATCGGGCGATATGCGCAGCGCCGCGCGGCGTTTCAACCTTGGGCAGTGGTCGCTGGTTTGATCACAGGCGATCTGGCCGATAGATGCCCAGGACGTCCGGCGCCACCGCTTCGGCCCGGGCGCGTTTCCCGGCGCGCGCCTTGCCGCGGGCGGGCAGCGCCATGATCGCCTCGGCCAGGGCGGCGGGGTCGCGGGCGCGAAACAGGATGCTGTCGGGCAATTCGCGCAGCTTCTCGCCCAGGCCACCGAGATCGGCGCCGATGACCCGCACGCCGGCCGCGGCCGCCTCACGCAGGACCAGGGGCGAATTCTCCCACCAGATCGACGGCACCACCACCGCGTCGCAATGGGCCATCAGGCTTGCGACCTGCGCGTTGGGGTAAGGGCCGCACATCGTGACATTGGGTGGAATGGCGGCCAGGATCGGGTCGAGGCGGCGCTGCAGGGGTTCGGGCTGGGGCCAGAGCTTGCCATGGACCTCGATGATGCCTGGCCATTGCCGCTCTGCCAGCAGCCGGGCTGCGGCGAAGAGCACGCCCAGGCCCTTCAGCTCCGAGATCTGGCCGAAATAGCCCAGCCGCACCCAGCCGCCGGAAGGGGAGGCCGCGGCAGCCTGTGCCGGCTGTGGTTGGGGTGGCAAGGGATTTTCCATCACCATCACCCGATCGGCCGGCAGGCCCCAGGCCAGAAAGCGCTCGCGCAGGAAATGGCTGGGCGCGATGAAGCGGTCGACTGCATCGAGGTGCCGCCGGATCCACAGGTCACGCATGAAGAAGGCCTGTGTCGACTGCTCGGGGAAGCAGCCATGACAGGCCCGCGGGCTGGCCGCCTCGCACAAGGTGAGATCGGGCCGGGTCACCATCTGGCCGTGGTGATGGCAGATCAGCAGGTATTCGTGCAGCGTGAGCAGCACCCGTGCCTCGGGCAGAAGCCGCCGCACCATCGCCAGGGCTTCCAGGCCGATACCGAGGAAATGATGGAAATGCACCACATCCGGGCGCAACTTCGCCAGCAGGGCGGCAAAGGCAGGGGCAAAATTCGGGTCCGGATTCGCGTAGAGCATGTGGTCGAAGCTGCGGCCGCCATAGAGGTATTCGCGCGGTCCGAAGGGCTGGGTGAAGCTGGCGCCGGCCCTGATTTCCAGCATGGCGGCATCGTGGCTCAGCCAGAAACCTTCGAAGCCAGGGGTATCGTTCAGCCGGCGAAAGGTCTCGAAGGCGGCGATTTCGCCGCCGCCCGGAGTCAGCGCGGGATGGGTATGGCTGACGACCAGCACACGGCGGCAGGGCGTGTCAACGCTGCGCATCGGGATTCCAGCGCGCGGCGAAGTGGCTGGCATTGACCAGGGTGGCGCCAAAGCGCCAGGCGGCATGGCTGCCCGGCGTCTGCCGCTCGAGGTGATACAGCACCACATCGCGCTTCAGCATGATGCGATGGCCGCGCCGTCGCAGCGCTTCGCACAGGCTGGCATCCTCGAAATCCGCGATGATGCAGTCCTCGTCCAGCCCGCCGATCGCCAGCAGATCAGCGCGGCGCAGAGCGAGGCATGCGCCGGTGACGGCGGTGACCTCCACCGTCTCCTTGGCGGCCATGGCCGGCTTGGCGCCCTTGCCGGGATGCTGCGGAAATGGCCAGGGCGGCATGCCCGGGACTTGACCATATTCCATCCCCGCATGCTGCAAGGTATTGTCCTCGAACAACAAAGTGGCGCCGACCGCGCCTGTCCGCGGATCGGATAGCGGCTGGCAGAGTGGTTCCAGCCAGGACATTCCCTCGCCATGCCGCGGGAAGACATCGGCATTGAGGAGGCAGACATGCCCGGCCCGCGCGGCCGCCAGCCCCGCATTATTGGCCGGCGAATAGCCGAGATGAGCCCGCAGATCGATCACCGAGAAGGGCAGTGCAAAGCGCATCCAGCAGGAATGCGCCAACCGCTCGGCCTCCCCGGCCAGCCTTGGATCATCGAGGACGTAGATGATCTCAGTCGCCGGATCGGGCCTTGCCGAGAACAGTGCCAATTGCATCGCCATGAAATCCAGACGGCCATGCAGCGGGATGATCAGCGAGCGTTCCGGCAATTGCGGCGACTGGCCGAAATCGACGCGTTGCGGCGTGGGGCGTGCGGCGAGTCGGGCACGGTTGAGGGCGCGGGTGACCGGTCCGATGGTGCGGCTCATCACCACCTGCATGCGCGAAAGCGGCTGGCGCGGCAATCCAAGGAGGTGTTCGATCAATGCGAGGCCACTGGGCTCGAAGGCCGCGGGCAGCGGCAGATGACCCACCGCACCCGAGCGGGTCTCGACCTCCATGCAGCATGGCTGCGAATCGATGAAGGGGCCTTCGGCATAGGCGAGGAAACCGGCTGGACCGTTGTAGCGGAGGTTGTCGCCGCCGACCTCGCCGGCCAAAGTCAGTTCGGGCCGGGGCATCACCGCCCAATCGCCGGGCTCAAGCGCATGGCTGGCACCGCCCTGGCGCAAGGCCAGGCGGACCACCTGGTTCGTGGGATCGAGCAAGGCGCCCTCGATGGCCAGGCCATGCGGCGGGACCTTGATCACGGCGTCGATGACGAGGCGCAGCGGAAGGCCCAGCGGGGTCAGGCTGTCCACACCGGTCCAGGCCGGCATCGCCAGCGCGCCGCGAATCGCCGTGACCACATCACCCGGCCGGGACAGGCCGTGGAGCATGCCGCGGGCCTGTGCGCCGGCCAGGATGGGATCCTCCATCCGCGCATCGGCAGCGTCGAGCCGGAGCTGGTGCGCGGATTCGAGCCGACGAAGGCGGCCCACGGGCGGGCGCAGTGCCATGAAAAACGCCAGGAACCGCACGGAGCGCGAGTCAGCATCACTGAAGAACACACTCAGCATCGCGCCGGAGAGCATGCCCTGGTCGAACGTCGCATCCGCCCTGTCGATTCGCTCCGACCATGGGTGATCAACGGTGCCACCCAGAAGCCAGCCATCGGAGCTGCCGGCCGGCGCATACCATTCAACACGCCCCAGCGAAGGTTGGATGACGACCGCCGGGGCCGGGTTGAGGGCGTCAGTCCTTCTTCGCGGCACGCTTGACCTTGGCCGGCGGGGCGGATGCAGGGATCACTGCCTCGGGCTTGCCGGCCTTGGCCTTGCCTTTGGCCTTTGCCTTTGGTGCGGCTTCGGCGGTCGAACTCGGCGCGGTCTGGCGCAAGGGCTCGAGCATGATGTTCAAACCGGCCAGTGGCGTCAGCTCGGCCGATTCGCATGGCATGCCGTTTTCGACCGGGGCCAGCTCGCTGCCATCGACGCAGCGGCCGGCGTAGCGCAGGCGCCATTGGCTGGCGGCGGCGCCGGTGAGCCTGGCGCGGAAGCCCAGAATCGGCAGACCCATGCCGCGGCTGCCGCAGAACTCGCCGGCATGGACCCAGGGTGAGAGCCATCCGCGGCCCAGCACGACCTGGTATTCAAGCTCGGTCGCTTCCATCGATGGCGGCGCCGTCAGCTCGACACCCTCGATCCAGGTATCCTCTCCGGGCATGCCGACCCAATTGCCGAAGGCGGCGGGCATGTCGCCCTTCTGGCTGAAATGAACCTTGTAATCGGCATTCAACATGGGCGCCGGAGGCCGCGGCGCCTCGGGAATCCGGCCGTCGTCGAGACGCTGGATCTGGATTTGCGGCGGCTTTGCGCCCGGGATTCGGGCTTCGTCATAGCTGGTGAACAGCACGCGAGACCGCTCACCGATGACGCGCAGGAGCACCGCATCGCCCATATGCCGCAGCCACCCGTCACCGGGCAGGGCGGCCACGGCCACTGAGGAGCTTCCCGGTGAGCTGGAGATGCGCAGGGCTGGCAGATCGCGCTGCGCCAGGCCCTGGGTCACGCCGATGACGAACACGCAATACGTGCCATGTCCAAGAACAATGGAGTGGGCCGACATGGGCACTTCGGCCACAACGACTGGAGCAGTTTCACTCATACAGACACTCCAACACTGCCCGCCATTGGGCTTTCGCATTTGTCATAGAAACAGCTTCGTTGTCTGTCCACCCGATCCGAAGCAATACCGTCGGAATGGGAATGCTAGAACCTGAGCCTTAACAAATCTTCGACATTGGTCAATTGGCGACCCTCGGCTCGCGGTGCCAGACATAAAAAAGGCGGGGAGCTTTTTCCAAGCTCCCCGCCGCGATCGGAGGGTGACAGCCCCGGGTTAGGAGAACAGGCCACCGGTGAGGGACACGCCCTGCAGCACAATCTTGGTGCCATCGGGCAGCGTGAGTGTGGTCGAGCCGGCATCCTGCGGCAGCGGGATGCTCAGGCTGTCGTAGCCGTTGAGGGACAGCTTGTCCTGACCGACCGTGAAGTCACTGATCGTGATGGTGTGCGGGGAGTTGCCCTCTGTGTCGGCCCTGAAGAAGGTGAACACATCATTGCCTGCACCGCCGAAGAGCGTGGCATCACCGCGACCCGCGAAGATCGTGTCTTTGCCGACGCCGCCAGCGACCACGACGCCGTTCTGGACCCCAACGCCATCACCAGCGCGGAAGGTGTTGTCGCCCGTCGATGTGCCGCCGGAGAGCGTTGTGTTGCCAGCGCTGGCGATGAGCGTATCGGCGCCCGCGCCTGCCGCGAAAGCCACCGAGTTTGCACCACCGGTGTAAACCGTCGAGGCGCCATCAGCGGCCTGAATGAGGTTGTTGCCGGCCTGGCCGCCCTGGAAAGTACCGGTGCCAGTGCCGCCGAAGATGGTCGCGGTGCCGTTGCCAGCAAACACCGAGCTGGAGCCGGAACCGCCGATGAACGTCAGATTGCCGCTGCCGCCCAAAACCGTCGCACCAATGCTCACGCCAACCGTGTCATTGCCAGCGCCAGCGAAGATAATGTCGCTGCCCTCGCTGAACACAGTGTTGTTGCCTGCACCGAAGTTCAGCGAGATGAGGTTGTTGCCGGTGCCGGCCAGGATATTGTTGTTGCCAGAGGCGGAAATGATGGTGTCATCGCCAGCGCCGGAGATAAACCAGGAGGTTGTGTTGCTCGCACCCAGCAGCGTACCAAGGGTGTTGTTGCCACCGCCGGCGAGCACGACATCACTGCCGCCATTGGTGAGGTAGGTAATGCCCCTATTGCCGGCGATGACCACCTCGTTACCGGCAGTACCGACCACAGAGGCGGCGTTCGACGCCCGGATACCGACAATGCCGTAATCGCTGGTGCTCACAGTCCCGGGCTGATTGCCCAGAACGATCAGCGGGCTGGTGGGTGTCGCCGGTGCTGGGGTAGAGCCCGGCACAAAAAATGTCGGATCCTGGGTGCTGGTCGGGTTCGCGTAGGCCTGCGCGAGCGGACGCTGAGCCGAATAAGCGAAGGGGATCAGCACGGGATCGGCCGTGGCGCCACTGAGCGTTACCGACATGATTTATCTCCTCGCAAATTGATGACAGCTTGTGGGCACCTGTTAGCCAATCCTTTACCTCGCACCGCAATGCAGCACAATCCGAAAATTAAGCCGTCGGTGACGATTTTTCCGAGATGTCATCAGTCTGCCTCGGGCATAGACCGGCTCGGCAGAATTTGCCGGCAATCAAGGCAAAGCGCAGCGAATCATTGCCGCATCTCTTCATGCGCTTGCTCACCGCGGCGTGTGGCATCTCTCACCGCAATATTCGTTGCGCCTGTGAGATGGATTGCCGGACCAACAAAGACGGCTTGTCATGACTCCGTAGGATTGGGGATTTGGTCCGAGCCGTGGCGCTTCCACTGACAGGCCGGTAGCGCGTGGCGCAAGCAGGGGTTGTGACTATGGTCGGGTTGAGGGTCCCCGGCGGCGTTTTTTCGAGAGAAGCCCCGTAAAAAAGCGAAAAAAAAGACAGATATTCTATATTGAGATGGGATCGGCGACTGCTCGGGGGTTCAGTTGGGAACACTTTGAAACGCCCCGGACGGCATAGACCGTCGCGCCACAGCCCTCGAGATCTGTTTTTCCGGCGAGGGCGTCTCACATCAGACCCTGCGGTGTCCTGGGGCAGGGGTGACGACAGGCATTCGAAACAATGCCCGTGGTATTCCCACAAATGCTCAATTTACAGGCGATCGTTGCCCGGGCTGGAATGCCGTGGTGCAGCCGGCGCTCAGGCTCGCATTCATCGGCCAGGCCGGCCCTCATGGCCGCACAGGGCCGACCGAACTCGCGCCGCCCCGATTTGTCCCATTCACAATGAGGCCATAACACATGGCCGAAAGCGCGGTGCGACCAGGCGTGCAACCGCAGGCCTCGCCATGCTCCCGCCGGCAGGGTCGGCCGCGCCGCCACTGTCAATGTGCCCGCGCGCCCGCCGCCCGCACATCCAGGTTGAGCGTGATCGGGCCGGCCCGTTCGAACACCAGCGTCAGCGGTATGCTCTCGCCCACCGCCAGCGGCCGTACCAGGCCGATCAGCATGATGTGCAGCCCCCCCGGCGCCAGGGCCACAGCGCCTTGCGCCGGCACCGCGATGGCGTCGACCTGGCGCATGCGCATGATGTCGCCATCGCGCAGCATGGTGTGCAATTCGGTCCGCCCCGCGGCGGGTGTGCTGGCGGAGAGCAGCCGGTCGGCGGGTCCGGCATTGCGGATGGTCACGAAGCCCGCCCCCTGGCCACCCGCTCCTGCCGCGCGGGTCCAGGGCGTCTCCAAGGTCAGGCTGCCTGCCGTTGAGGCTGGCTGCTGTGCCCATCCTGTCATCGGCAGGGCGGCCAGCATGGCGAGAAGAATGCGTCGGTTCATGGCTTATTTCCCTTGGAGGCGACCCGTGCCTCGATCTGCCCCGCGAGGCGGGCGAGTTGCACCGCCTCCGCCGCGGCCACGACCGGGTCGCCGTTGATACAGATATGGCGGGCACGGCCAAGCCGGGACGACATGGCCTCGGCTTCGTCGCCGCGCGCCAGCGGCGACGCGGCGCTGAGCGCCTCGGCCGCGGCGTTGGTGGCTGCGGTGCAGATCTCGCTCATGGCGCGATCCATCTCATCGGGGTCGCAGGCGCCCGCACCCAGCGGCAGCAGCGCCAGGGCAAGGAGAAGGGCGCGCATCAGCGTGCCACCAGCCGCAGCATGGCCGCGGGGCTTCGCGCCCGCGCCCCCTCCGGTGGCACCTCGACCCAGGCGTGCTGGGCGCCGCCCTCGCAGCGCTGGATGACGGAGAAGATCATTGTGGTGCCCGGGCGATTGGGGGTGGCGATGAGCATGACAAATTCCTCGTAATGCTGGTCCGGCAGCGGGCCGCCGGTCCAGGAGATCGCCGCCGGTGCTTGGCGCACCAGCCCGTGTTCGGTGGGGATGGGGCGTTCCACCGCACGGTTCTCCACGGCGATGGTCCAGCCGGTCTTGGGTTGTGGCCGGGCGGCGGACAGCCCCTCGGGCAGCGAGACCTCGATGGCGGTGGTGGCCGCCCCCGCGCATCCATGGCCGACCATGAAGGCGATGCGGGTATAGCTCCCCGCCGGCGCCTCGGCCGGCGCGATGACGACATGCGCCTGGGCCGGGGCGGCCAGCAGGGCCAGGGCGAAAAACCGTTTCATCAGAACCTCACCTGCAGACCTGCGAAGACGCTGCGGCCAAAGCCGGGCTCGAACAGCGCCGAATTGGCCGTGGCGCGCGTCGTCACCGAGGCCGAGGAGATATAGCGTGTATTGCCCAGGTTGCGGGCGTCGAAAAACGCGCTGACGCGGCCGGGTACCAGCTCGGCCCCGCCACGAATGCCGAACAGCGTATAGGGGTTGGTGCGCACAGTATTGGCGTTGTCGGCGAAGAAACCCTGCGGCACCACCTCGATATTCGGTGCGATCCAGGCGCCGGAGGCATGGCGATACCGAACTTCCTGCCGCAGCACATGGCGTGGCGCGCCGGGCAGTTGGTTGTTCCGATAGGTCGGATTGTCGGAAAACCGGAAATCCGAGAAGGTCCAGGCGGCGCGGGTGCTGAGGCGGTCACCGCCGCTGAACAGATCCTGCGCCAGGGTGTAGTTCAGCGCGACCTCGACACCTTGGTGAATGGTGCGGCCCTGCACGTTCTGCGCAAAACTGCTGCTGGGCGTGGGGCCGAGCAGCAGCTGGATTTCATCGCGCAGCCAGGAGCGATAGGCCGCCACCTCCCACTCGATTCGGCCATGCCGCCCGCGCGTGCCGATCTCGGCGGTATAGGCGCGCTGCGCGTTGAGGCGCGAGAAACCGCCCAGTGGCACCAGGGCGATGGCGTCCGACAGCGTCGGCGGCTCGGTCGACCAGGAGAGATTGGCATAGGCCTGCACCGTCGGCGTCACGTCATACAGCACGCCGACACGCGGGTTCACCCAGTTCCAGTTGCCCGAGCCCGACAGCGCGGGGTTGAGCAGATTGCGGCTGGAGCGATAGGCCCAGCCGCCCTGGATGCCCGCGACCAGCGCCAGCCGGGGCAGCACATAGAGCGCGTTCTCGGCATAGAGCGTGGTGGTGCGGGCGAGGTCCTCGGACTGGAAGGTTCGCTCGCCCTGAATGCCGCGCAGGTTGATGAAGCGCAGATTATCCGTCGTGCCCTCGGCGAAGGTGAAGCCGAACTGGGTGCGGTTGCGCAGGCCGAAGATCTGCGTGTCGTTGATGCCGCGGATAAAGGCGTTGAAATCGCCGGTCTGGTTGCGCACGAGCTGGAAGATCGGGTGGTACAGCCTGCGGTCCACAAAGCTGCCGCCGATCTGCCATTGAAGCTCCGGCGTGGCCTGGATGGTGGTGATGGTGCCGAGGCGCAGGGTATTGATGTTGCGCTGATAGTTGCCGTTCTCATTCGCCGCCGCCGGGGTCCGGGGCGAATTCAGCGCCGAAACCCGCGTCACCGCGCCAGGGATCTGCTGCCAGATATTGTTGACGCTGACGATGATCCGGGTCTCGACCTGGTCGTTCCAGCGGTAGGAGGCATTGGCATTGAAGCGGTTGGCCTGGCCGGCGGAATTGTGCCGGTAGCCGTTCTGCTGCGTCCAGGTGTTGCTGAAATACCCCTCGTAGGGGCCGGAAGCCACGCCATAGGCCGCCTGGGCGCGGAAGAAGCCGTCGCTGCCGCCTTCCAGCCGCGCCGTACCGCCAGGCGAACTCACCCCCGAATTGGTGACGAGGTTGATGGCGCCGCCCAAAGTGGTGGAACCGAGCGAGAAGGCATTGCCGCCGCGCAGCACCTCGATGCGCTGATAGGCCAGCGGGTCGATCTCCTGCGTGTCGCCGCTGCCATCGGCCTGGGTCAGCGGAATGCCGTCCTGCAAAAGCTGGATGCCGCGCAGGTGGAAGTTCCGCGCCAGGCCGGAGCCGCGGATGGAGAGCCTGGCATCCTCGCCCCATTTCGGCGCGGCGAAGACGCCTGGGGTGAACTCCAGCACGTCGCGCACCGAGGTGGCGCCGGCGCGTTCCTGGAAATCGCTGGCCGGAACCACGGTATTGGCGCCGGGCGAGGACCAGAGCCGGATGCGCGCGGCCTCGTTGCTCTCGGCGGTCAGCCGCTCACGATCGGCGGTGACGGTGACGGGCGGCATTTCGGTCTGGGCGAAGGCGGGGGCGGCCAGCAGGCAAGGCGCAGCCAGCAGGGCGCTACGAAGTCTGGACATAATACGAATCCGGAATGGCTTGAACGAGAGCACGCCGAGGCGTGCAGCTTTGTGGGTTCAGGCCAGGGCCGGTGGGGCGCGGGGTTGTTGCGGCGGCGCGCGCGCCTGGGGCGGCTGCGCGGTCGGGCCGCCGGGCGGCCAGGATGGGCTGCTGGGCAGCCAGAACGGCGCGATCTGGATCGGCGTCAGCGCTTCGGCACCATGCGGCATGCCGGCGCAGACCGCGCAGAAACCATGCTGCTGGCTGTCCTCCGCCGGTGCCTCGTCGCCCAGCGCCACGGTCAGGTTGCGCATGCCATCCGGCCCGCAGATCTCCATGGTGATGGCGTGGCCCTGGGCGCGGCCGATGCACAGCGCCGGCGCCAGCACGGCCTGGAACAGCAGCACCAGGGCGAGCAAACGCGCGATGGGGGCGGGGATCCGTCTCACGATGCGTGGCTTAGCGGCTGGGGCGGGAAATCTCAAGGCTGCCGCGACAGGCTATACCGAGCCTGAGGCCGCCGCTTCGGCAAAGCCGCGCAGGCGGGCGGCGACGACCCGGCCCACCGCCTCCACCGCGGCACGCCGGGGGAAGCGGGCACGCCAGGCGATGCGCACGACCCGTCCGGTCCTCGCCGCGAGCGGCCGCAGCGCGATCCCCGCATCCCGCGCCACCCCGGCGGCCAGGCCCGGCACCAGCGTGGTGCCATAGCCGGCTGCAACCATGTTCAGCAGCGTGGAAAGACTCGCCGCCCGCAGCGTGCCGCCCAGCGCGCCGCTCAAAGCGCCGCCCTGGCCGCAGGCCGCCAGAGCCTGGTCGCGCAGGCAATGCCCATCGGCCAGCACCAGGATGTCGGCCGCGAGATCGGCCTCGGCCACCACCACGCGGCTGGCGAGGGGATGCTCGGGTGGCAGGGCGGCCAGGAAGGGTTCGGCGAAGAGCGGCATGCTGACATGCTCGGGCTGGTCGACCTCGGTGGCGAGGATGACGGCATCCAATTCGTGGCCGCGCAGGCGTTCCAGAAGTGCGGTGGTCTGGTCCTCCCAGGGTTCGATGTCGAGCAGCGGCAGCGCCTCGCGCAGCGGCGCGAAGATCAGCGGCAGCAGATAGGGGGCGAGGGTGGGGATGATCCCCAGGCGGAAGCGCCCGGCCATCGGGTCGCGCAGGTCACGCGCCACGGCGAGGATGGCATCCGCCTCCGCCACCGCGGCGCGGGCATGGCCGATCAATCTGTCGCAGGCCGCGGTCGGCGCCACCATCTTGCCCGAGCGTTCGAACAGCACGACGCCCAGCAAGGCCTCAAGCCGGCGGATCTGCACCGAGAGCGTGGGCTGGCTGATGCCCGCGGCCTCGGCGGCGCGGCCGAACTGGCCATGCTCGGCCACCGCCAGGAGGTAGCGAAGGTCACGCAGATTCATGAAGATGTCCTGTGCATGAATATAGACACGATCTATCGTATCCTGGCAGATTACGGGCTTCCTTTTAACCCGGGGTTGCCGCTAGCTTGCCGCCGGGCGGGCCTCCCGGCGGAAGCTTCCGGATGGGTCAGGCCGTCAAATGCCAGCCAAACCCAATCAGTCAGCCAGAAATGGAGAGAAGCATGGACGGAGATAGTGGCCAGGGCCTGGGCAAATGCCCGGTGCTGCACGGCGCCCCGAAAAACACGGTCTATGGGGTACGCTCGAATCGCGACTGGTGGCCGAACCAGCTCAACCTGAAGATCCTGCACCAGCATTCCGCGCTGTCCGACCCGATGGGCCGCGACTTTGACTACGCCGCCGCGTTCAAGACGCTCGACCTGGAGGCGGTGAAGCAAGATATCTTCGCGCTGATGACCACCTCGCAGGAGTGGTGGCCGGCTGATTATGGCCATTACGGGCCACTGTTCATTCGCATGTCCTGGCACGCCGCCGGCACCTACCGCATCGGCGATGGCCGCGGCGGCGCGGGCACCGGCGCGCAGCGCTTCGCGCCGCTCAACAGCTGGCCCGACAATGGCAACCTCGACAAGGCGCGGCGCCTGTTGTGGCCGATCAAGCAGAAATACGGCAACGCGCTGTCCTGGGCCGACCTCCTGGTCTTCGCCGGCAATTGCGCGCTGGATTCGATGGGTTTCAAGACCTTCGGCTTCGGCGGCGGCCGCGCCGATATCTGGGAGCCGGAAGAGGATATCTACTGGGGCGTCGAGGGCACCTGGCTGGGCGATGAGCGCTACACCGGCGACCGGGTGCTGGAGAACCCGCTGGGGGCCGTGCAGATGGGCCTGATCTACGTCAACCCGCAGGGCCCGAACGGCAATCCCGACCCGCTGGCCTCGGCCCGCGACATCCGCGAGACCTTCGCCCGCATGGCGATGAATGACGAGGAGACGGTGGCACTCGCCGCCGGCGGCCACACCTTCGGCAAGTGCCACGGCGCCTCGCTGGAATCCCATGTCGGGCGCGAGCCGGAAGGTGCGGCCATCGAGGAGCAGGGCCTGGGCTGGAAGAACAGCTTCGGCAGCGGCCGCGGCGGCGACGCCATCACCAGCGGCATTGAGGGCGCCTGGACCAACAACCCCACGCGTTGGGACAATGGCTATTTCGACAACCTGCTCAACCACGACTGGGAGCTGACGAAGAGCCCGGCCGGCGCCTGGCAGTGGATCCCCGCCAACGGCGCGCTGGCCGATGCCGTGCCCGACGCGCATGACCCGGCGAAGCGCCACGCGCCGATCATGACCACGGCCGACATGGCCTTGAAGATGGACCCGATCTACGCCCCCATCTCCAAGCGCTTCCACGAGGACTCCGCCCATTTTGCCGATGTCTTCGCGCGGGCCTGGTTCAAGCTGACCCATCGCGACATGGGTCCGCGCGTGCGCTACCTCGGCTCCATGGTCCCGGCCGAGGAGCTGATCTGGCAGGATCCGATCCCCGCCTGCACCCATCCGGTGATCGATGCGACGGATATCGCCGGGCTGAAGGCGCAGATCCTGGCCAGCGGTCTGGGCATCGCGCAGCTCGTCTCCACCGCCTGGGCCTCGGCCGCGACCTTCCGCGGCTCCGACAAGCGCGGCGGTGCCAATGGCGCGCGCATCCGCCTCGCGCCGCAGAAGGATTGGGCGGTGAACCAGCCGGCCCAGCTTTCGGTGGTGCTGGGCAAGCTGGAGGCCATCCAGGCGGCGTTCAACGCGGCCCAGACGGGCGGCAAGCGGGTCTCGCTGGCCGATCTCATCGTGCTGGGCGGTTGTGCCGCGGTGGAGCAGGCGGCGTCCAAGGCCGGCCTCACCGTCTCGGTGCCCTTCAGCCCGGGCCGCATGGATGCCTCGCAGGAGCAGACCGATGTGGACTCCTTCGCCGTGCTGGAACCCAGCGCGGATGGTTTCCGCAATTACCTCGCCGACAGCGCGAGCCCGGCCTCGGGCGAGATGCTGATCGACCGGGCGCAGCTCATGACGCTGACCGCACCTGAGATGACGGTGCTGATCGGTGGCATGCGCGTGCTCAATGCCAATGCCGGGCAATCCCCGCATGGCGTCTTCACCACGCGGCCCGAGACGCTGACGAACGACTTTTTCGTCAACCTGCTCGACATGGGCACGGCCTGGGCGCCGAGCGCCGAGGCCAAGGGCGTGCTGGAGGGGCGCGATCGCGCCACCGGCGCGGTGAAATGGACGGGCACCGTGGTCGACCTCATCTTCGGGTCGAACTCGCAGCTGCGCGCCATCGCCGAGGTCTATGCCTGCGCGGGTTCCGAGCAGGCCTTCGCGCGGGACTTCGCCGCGGCCTTCGGCAAGGTGATGAACCTGGACCGCTTCGACCTCGCCTGATCCAGGGCGGAGCAGACCGGGTGCCGTGGGTTTTCCGCGGCACCCGGCGTCATTTGGCCATGGAGGCGGCCATCAAGCCCGCCAGAAAACACCGGGGGGCGCCTGCCGCCCCGGCATGCAGGCTGACATGGATCGGCCGCAGCAATGTTTCCTCGAATGGCAAGGCCACCAGCGAGCCCGCGGCAATCTCATCGCGCACCGCGCAGGCCAATACGACGGAAATCCCCAGCCCGGCTGCGACCGCGCGCTTCACGCCATCCGTGCTGGCCATGTGCCGCGCCAGACGCAGCGGCGGGTGGCCGCTGCCAAGCGCCTCGGCCAGCAGCCTGCCGGTGCCGGTGCCCGGCTCGCCGCCGATCAGTGGCTCGGCCAGGAATTCGCCCAGCGCCATGCGGCCGCGCCCGGCCCAGCGGTGGCCGGGCGGCACGATGCCCAGCATTTCCTCCCATCGCCAGAGGTGGCTCTCCAGCCCAGGGCGACCGTCCTGCCACTCCGTGACCGCCAGATCGACAAGGCCGGCTTCAAGCCTGTCCAGCGTCTCGGCATTGCTGGCCAGGCGCAACTCCATGCGGGGTTCCAGCAGCGGCGGCAGCAGATAGATGCCTGGGTTGAAGGCGGCGCCGATCACGAGGGTTTCCGCCCGCGCTGCCGCCACGGCCCGCTGTGCAGCGGCCACGGCGCGTCGGGCGAGGGGCGCGAAGCGGGCACCTTCGGGCGTGGCGCGGCAGGCCTGACGGCCGCGTTCCAGCAGCGGCTGACCCAGCGCCGCCTCCAGCCGGCGCACCTGCTGGCTGATGGTGGGTTGCGGCCGCCCCAGCCGGGCGGCGGCGGCGCGGAAACCGCCGGCATCGAGCACCGCGAGAAAAGCCTCGACGAGGTGCAGATCCAGGCTCACAGCCGGCCGGGCATGGGGCGGCCGGTGAAGAAATCGGCCAGCGCCGTGGCCGCCTGGAGTGCGATCCGGCGCCGCACCTCCACCACCGCCGAGCCGAGATGCGGGGTGAAGAGGGTGCGGGGCTGGGCCAGAAGGGCCGGGGCGATGCCGGCCGGGCGGTGGGGGAGGGCCCAATCCTCCATCTCGAAGACATCGGCGGCGTAGCCGCCGAGATGGCCGTGCTCCAGCGCCGCCGCCACCGCCGCCTCATCCACCAGCGAGCCGCGGGCGCAATTGACCAGCAGCGCGCCGGGCGGCATTCGCGCCAGCGCCGCGGCGTCGATCATGTGCAGGGTTGCGGGGGTGAGCGGCGCGGCCAGCACCACCCAGTCGGAGGTCGCCAGAAGATCGGCCAGGGGCAGCGCGCCAGGCCCCGGCACCGCGGGGTCGTGATGGGCGAGGTGGCAGCCGAACCCCGCGAGCCGGGCGGCGATGGCCCGGCCCACCGCGCCCATGCCGATGATGCCCACCCGCGCGCCCTCCAGCCCCGCGCCGAACAGGATGGGCCGCCAGCCGGCGAAGCCGCCGCCGCGCACCAGCGCATCGCCGGCCCGGATATGGCGGCCGAGCGCGATCATCAGCCCCACCGCCAGCTCGGCCGTCGGCGCTGTCAGAAGATCGGGCACCACCGCCACCGCCACATCCCGGGCGCGGCAGGCCGCGAGGTCGAAATTGTCGGCCCCCTTCAGGGCGCAGCCGATGGCGCGCAGCCGCGGGCAATGCGCCAGGAAATCGGCATCCACGTGATCGGTCATGAAGGCCAGCATGCCGTCCGCGGCGGCGGCGCGGCGCAGCAGTTCATCGCGCGGCCAGGGAGCTTCCCCGGCATTGGCGTCGATGCGGGCGAAACCGGCCAGCACCGCCAGGGCATCGGGATGGGCCTGGTTGGTCACCACGATCAGGGGCGCGTCTTGTTTCATGGAGGTGTCACCCCTCGTGGTTGCGACAGAGGCTATCTCACATTCACAAACTCAATCGAACAGCGCTTTGGCACCTGAAACCAAATCATCATCGAAATCCCCTCCCGCCATGGCCGTGGCGGGGCTGGCTGTGCGGTATGGCCGCGATGTCGTGGCCTTGCGCAAGATCGATCTGGCTTTTGAGCCCGGCGCCTTCACCGTGCTGCTGGGTCCTTCCGGCGCGGGCAAGAGCACGTTGTTGCGCTGCCTGAACGGGCTGGCCAGGCCCAGCGAAGGCGAGGTGCTGGGGCCCGATGGCCTGCCGATACTGCGCCGGCTGCGGGCGCATCGGCGCGAGACGGGCATGGTGTTCCAGCAGCACCAGCTGATCGGCCGGCTGAGCGTGCTGGACAATGTGCTGATCGGGCTGCTGGGCCAGCGCAGCCCCTGGGCGGCCCTGCTTCCCGCGTCGCGTGCGGAGCGCGAGCGCGCGCTGGATGCGCTGGACCGGGTGGGGCTGCTCGACCGCGCGCTGACCCGCGCCGATGCGCTCTCCGGCGGTCAGCAGCAGCGTGTCGGCATCGCCCGCGCCCTGGCCCAGCGGCCACGGCTGATACTGGCCGATGAGCCGGTGGCGAGCCTCGACCCGGTCACCGCCGCGCGGGTGCTGGACCTGCTGGCCCGCATCTGCCGCGAGGATGGCATCACCGCCATCGTCAGCCTGCACCAGGTGGATTTCGCCCGCCGCTACGCCGACCGCATCGTGGCGCTGGCCGCCGGCGCCGTGGTCTTCGACGGCCCGCCCGGCTTGCTGGCCGAGGACGATATCACCCGCATCTACGGCGCCACGCCGCAAACCCCAGTCAATGAGGAGGAATTCGCATGAACCGCCGTCAATTCGCCGCCCTGGCCAGTCTCGTCCCGGGCGCGGCCTATGCCCAGGGTGCCGATCCGCGCCGCCTGCGCGTGGCGCTCCTGCCCGATGAGAACGCCTCGACGCTCATCCAGAACGCCCAGCCGCTGAAGAACCACCTGGAGCAGCGGCTGGGCCGCGCGGTCGAGCTGATCGTCACCACGGACTATTCCTCGATGATCGAGGCGATGCGCTTCGGCCGCATCGAGATCGCCTATTTCGGTCCCTTTTCCTATGTGCTGGCGAAGAGCCGCGCGCCGGCGATCGAGGCCTTTGCCGTGGGTGTCGAGCGCGGCGCGCCCACCTACCAGTCCATCATCATTGCCCAGGCCGGTGGGCCGGTGCGGGCGCTGGAAGACATTCGCGGCCGCGCCATGGGCTTTGGCGACCAGGCCTCCACCTCCTCGCATCTCGTGCCCCGCGCGCTGCTGCTGCAACGCGCCCAGCTGCGCGGCGGCACGGATTACCGTGTCGTGCATCTGGGCGCGCATGATGCGGTGGCGCGCGCCGTGCAGTCCGGCCAGGTCGCCGCCGGCGCGCTGTCCGAAGCGATTTTCCGCACCCTCATCACCCGCCAGGTGATCGACCCAGCGCGGGTGACGGAGATTGCCCTCTCCGCCCCAATCCCGAACTACCCCATGGTGATGCAGGGCAATCTGGCCGAGCCGCTGAAGGCCGCCATCCGCGCGGCCTTCCTGGAGCTGCGCGAGCCTGAGGTGCTGCGCGCCTTCCGCGTCGAGGGCTTTGCCGCCACCACCGACGCCGCCTACGACATCCTGCGCGACACGGCGCGGGTGCTGGAGCTCGACCTCGGCGCGATGCGCGGATGAGCCGCCACGCCGCCATCCTGGCCGCGGATGCGGCGGCCGGAAGACGGCAGGCGGGGCTGGCGGCGGCGGTGCTGGCGGTGGCGGTGGCCGCCCTGGCCGTCACCGGCTTCTTCGATGCCGAGCGCTTCGCCGATGCCTGGCCCGCGGTGAGGCAGATCTCGTCGGAAATGTTCCCGCCGGATTTCACCCGCTGGCGGAGCTGGCTGCGGCCGCTGGCCGATACGCTGGCCATGTCCATCGCCGGCACCGCGTTGGCCGTTGCCTTCTCCCTGCCGCTGGCCCTGCTGGCGGCGGTCAACACGGCGCCCAATGGTGTGGTGCAGCAGGCGGCGCGTCTGTTGCTCTCCTTCCTGCGCTCGGTGCCCGAGATCATCATGGGCATTCTCTTCGTCGCCGCGGTGGGGTTCGGTGCGCTGCCGGGCGTCCTCGCGCTCGGCCTGCACAGCGTGGGCATGGTCGGAAAATTCTATGCCGAGGCGATCGAGCACAGCGACCCGCGCCCGGCCGAGGCGGCGCGCGCGGCCGGCGCCGGGCCGCTGCAGATCATCCAGCGCGCCATCCTGCCGCAGGTGCTGCCGCAAGTGGCCGACATCACGCTGTATCGCTGGGAGTATCATTTCCGTGCTTCGGCGGTGCTGGGCATCGTGGGAGCCGGGGGTATCGGCTTCGAACTGATCGCGGCCTTGCGGCTGATGTCCTATGATCAGGTCTCGGGCATTCTGCTGGCGATCCTGGCCTGCGTGGTGGCCGTGGATTCGACGGGAGCGGCGCTGCGCAGGCGGCTGCGCTGAACGCCGCTCAGGCCGGGGCGGGGCGATTGACCAATTTGACAGGCAGCGCCGGCGGCCATCATGCCGCCTGCATCGCGTCCGCATCGCCCTGGCATAGCCCCGGGGCCGACCAGCGCAGCCACGATTCCGCCGCGGGTGCGGGATGTCGCCCCAGGGCCAGGCGGCAGTGGCGGGCGGTGAAAGCCTGCATCACCGGCAGCCGATGGCCTTGGCCCGAATGATCCAGCCCGCAATCGCCCTGGGTGGAAACACCGCGGGCGACATTTGCCGGGCCAAGCAAAGGCTGGGCTCAAATCGCCTTGGCACAGTCAGGGCGATCTAAGTTTAAGGATGCCCCTCGCATCATTCATGTCGGCGACAAGCGCCGCGACCGTTTCCCGCGCCGCCCGGGTGATGCCGGCCAACGTGGCCGAAGCATGTCCCGTCCAGTCGCCATAGCCCAGCAGCCAAAGCCCGGCCGCGGCCTTGCCCGTGGCGGTGACGGCGACACGGCCGGCCTCATCGGGCAGCAGAACCGGCTGCAGATGCCCCAGCGCCGGCCGGAAACCGGTGCACCAGATGATGGCATCGGCCGCCTGCAACCGACCATCGGCCCAGACCGCACCCTGCGGTACGAGCCGGGCGAAGGGGCGCACATGGCCCAGCGCGTGCCGGGCGCGGGCGGCGCGCACCGGTGGCACCATCACGATATCGCCCAGGCTGCCCTGGGCGCTGGGCGCTGGCAGCCCGTCACGGGCCGCGATGAAGCGCGCGGTGGAGCGCTGGAACAGCACGCGGCCATCCACGTCATCGGGCAGGAAGCCCGGTTCGCGCTCGGTGACCCAGGTTGCGCGCGCAACCAGGGAGAGCTCGGCCATGATCTGCGCGCCGGAATTGCCGCCGCCCACGACCAGCACGGATTGGCCGGAAAAATCCTCGGGCCGGCGATAGGCGGCGGAATGGATCTGGCGGCCGGAAAACGTCTCGCGGCCGGCGATGGCGGGGATGAAGGGGTGGCTCCAGGTGCCCGTGGCGCTGATCACGGCGCGGGCGCGCCAGGCGCCGCCGGTGGTGGTCACGCGCAGACCCGCGCCGTCGCGATGCAGCGCATTGGCGCGCAGCGGGCGCCGCAGCGGCAGGGCATAGCGCTGCTCATAGGCCGCGAGATAGGCCGCCACCGCATCGCGCTTCGGATAGCCGCCATCGGCGGGCCTGGGCATCGGCCAGCCGGGCAGGGCGCTGTATTCCGCGGGTGAGAAGAGCGTCAGGCTGTCCCAGCCCCGCGGCCAGGCGCCACCGGGGACCGGCGCGTCATCGAGGATGACGAAGGACAGCCCGGTGCGGCGGAGAAAATAGCCCGCCGCCAGCCCGGCCTGACCGCCGCCGACCACGACCACATCGGCCTCGCCGCTCACGCCGCGCCGCGCGCCGTGCCCGGCCGTATCGCCAGCAATGCGAGGAAGGCCAGCAGGGTGAGCGCCGTGGTCAGCGTGAGCGCTGACAGCACGCCGCCCACCTCCAGCAGCAGCCCGAAGGCGAAGGGCGCGCCGGCCTGCAGCAGCCTTGCCGGCGCGCCCAGCAGGCCCTGCCGGGCGCCGAAACCCGCCGGACCGAAGACGGCCAGCGGCAGTGTCCCCTTGGCGATGGTCAGGATGCCATTGCCCATGCCATGCAACAGCACGAAGACCATCGCCGCCGGCCCGCCCAGCAGCGCCAGCGACAGCGCGCCCAGCGGATGGCCCAGCGTCGCCAGCCGCGCGGATGTCATGGGGTTCAACCGTCGCAGCAGGCTGAATTCCAGCACCCGCGCCGCCACCTGGGCGGGCCCGAGCAGAGCGGCCGCAGCGATGGCGGTGGCCGTGCTGGCGCCGGCTTGTTGCAGCAGCGCCGGCAGATGCGCCGCCATCGCGCCGGTGACGAACCAGGTGGCGGCAAAGGCAAAGGCGAGCAGTGGCATGGCAAAGCGCGGCGCCGGCGCCTGTTCCGCCTCGACGGCGGCGGCGCGCTCGGGCGGGGGCGCCGCCGGCACCAGCCAACGGTTGATCGGCCAGCCGATCAGCAGATGCAGGGCGGCCCAGCCCAGGCATGCCCCACGCCAGCCCAGGGCATCCTCCATCAGCGCCGAGACCGGCCAGCCGATCGTGCTGGCAAAGCCCGCGATCAGCGTGATGCCGGTGATCGGCCCGCGCGCGCCGCGGCCATACAGCCCGGCCAGGGTGGCGAAGGCGGCGTCATAGAGACCCATGGCCATGCCCACGCCCAGCACGAGCCAGCCCAGCAGCATCACCGCGGGCACCGGCGCCGCGGCCATCAGGGCAAGCCCCGCGGCCAGGACCAGGTTCGACGCCGCCAGCATGCCACGACCGCCCCGCGCATCGATCGCACGCCCCACCGCCGGCCCCAGCAGCGCCGACAAGACCAGCGCCGCCGAAAAGGCACCGAAGACCCAGGACGGCGAGAGGCCGAAGCTTTGCGCCATCGGCGCCGCCAGGATCGCCGGCAGGTAGTAGGAGGAGGCCCAGGCCAGGGTGACGCTGCTGCCCAATGCGATCACCAGGCGGGTGCTGGAGGGCGCGGCGGGTGTGGCCATCAGCGGCGGCCGCCTGCGCAGGCCGGCCCTGGCGCATCCATGGCAGGACCCCGGGGGATTGTCGTCGGGGCTGCAAGCTTTGCGGTCATCGGCACAGCCTATACACCGGCCGGTGCCGGAGCCAGGGGCGGCGCGGCGGGCAAGACGGGACGGCGTGAGATGTCACGGGATGAAGCAAGGCGGTAATGCTCAGGGCAATTGCTGTGGCCTGACGCCACCGCACTCACCCCAGCCCGCGTCGCAGTGCCGCCCCGGCCATGCCGATCAGATCCATCGCCGGTCGCACCACCGCCGCCATGGTCAGGCAGCCATGCAAGAGGTCGGCGGCGTGCAGATGGGTGACCTGAACGCCCTCCAACTCCAACCGCGCTGCGTAGTCCCGCCCTTCGTCACAGAGCGGGTCATGCCCCACCGTCAGCACGAAGGCCGGCGCGACCCCGCGCAGCGAGGCCGCGCGCAGTGGGGATGCGCGCCAATCCACCCAGGCATCCGGGGCGGGCAGGTAGTGTTCGCGGAACCAGGCCATGCCGGGCCCGGTCAGCGGCAGCCCGGTGGCGAAGCGGGAATAGCTGCCCTGGCCCTGCATCATGTCGGTGACGGGATAGAGCAGCAGTTGGAATCGCAGGGCCGGCAGGTCCCCGTCGCGCGCCATCAGCGCCGCCACGGCGGCCAGGTTGCCGCCCGCGCTGTCACCACCCACCGCCAGGCGCTGCGGATCGATCCGCAGTGCCCCGGCATGGGCCATCGCATAACGCACGCCAGCCGCCACATCCTCGACCGCTGCGGGGAAGCGGTGTTCGGGCGCCAGGCGGTAATCCACCGCCAGCACGGCGCAACCCGCCGCATTGGCCAGCGAGCGGGCGAGATGGTCATGCGTGTCGAGATCGCCAAACACCCAGCCGCCGCCATGGGCGAAGATCAGGCATGGGAGGATATCGGAGGCGTCACTGCCCAGCGGGCGATAGAAGCGCAGGCCCGGCAGGTCGCGCGCCTCGGCCACATCGGGCGGCGGTGGCTGCACGGCGCCGCGGGCGGCGGCGTATTGCGCCCGGGCCGATTGGGCGTCGAGTGTCTCGAAGCGCGGCCGGCCGGCGGCCGCCATCATCGCCAGCAGCGCCTGGCAGTCGGAATGGAGCGGCGCCGTCATTCAGGTCAGCGCCGGCTCGCGCTCCAGCACGAAGCCGGTGTAGCCCTGGGCCGCCACCTCCTCGCAAATGCCGCGATACTTCGCCATGCCTCCGGCATAGGGCATGAAGACGCGCGGTTTGCCCGGGACATTGGCGCCGAGATACCAGCTGCTCGCGGCCTGCGGCAGCAGGGTCTCATGCGACGCCTCGTTGACCTTCACCAGCCAGTCGGCGACGGCCTGCGGCTCGGGCTCGATGCGGGCGATGCCCTGGCTGCGCATATGGGCGATGAGGGCGGTGATCCATTCCACATGCTGCTCGATCGCCACCGGCATATTGGTCAGCACCGAGGGGCTGCCGGGGCCGGTGATGGTGAACATGTTCGGGAAACCCTCGACCTGCAGGCCGAGATAGGAGCGCGGGCCGGCGGCCCAGACATCGCTGAGCGCCACGCCGTCGCGCCCGGTGATGTTCAGACGCAGCAGCGGCCCCGTCATCGCGTCGAAGCCGGTGGCGAAGACGATGACGTCGAGCGGGTATTCGCCCGCCGTGGTGCGGATACCGGTGGGTGTGATTTCGGTGATGGGGTTGGCCTTCACATCGACGAGCTTCACGTGGTCAAGGTTCATCGCCTCGAAATAGCCGGTGTCGATGGGTGGGCGTTTGGCGGCATAGGGGTGATCGATGTCGGAGAGCAGCCGGGCCTTTTCCGGGTCCGTCACCGTCTCGCGGATTTTTCGTTTGATGAATTCGGCGGCCTTGGAATTGGCCTCGAGATTGGTGGTGATGTCGCCGAATTCCGAGCGGAATTGCAGGCCGCCCTTTTCCCATGCCCGCTCGAAGGCTGCCTCGCGCTCCTCATCGGAGACCGAGAACACCGAGCGGTCATTGATCCGGAACCAGTGGCCATTGCGCGTCTCGCGCATGGTCTCGACGATCTCGCCGTAGTTTTCCTTCACCCAGGCCTGGAATTCGGCGCTGAGTGGGTGATTGCGGGCGGGGGTGGAGTAGTTGGCGGTGCGCTGGAAGACGGTGAGCTCCGCCGCCTGAGCCGCGATCACCGGTACCGACTGGATGCCGGTGGAGCCGGTGCCGATCTGGCCCACGCGCAGCCCGGAAAAGTCCACGCCCTCATGCGGCCATTCGCCGGTGTGCAGCCAGCGGCCCTGGAAACTGTCCAGCCCCGGAATCTTCGGCACATTGGCGGTGGAGAGGCAGCCGACGGCGGTGATGAGGTAGCGCGCGGCATAGGATGGCCCGGCCTCGGTCTCGACCCGCCAGAGATTGGCCGCGGCGTCCCAATGCGCGGCCACCACGCGCGTGTTGAAGCGGATGTCGCGCTTGAGGTCGAAGCGGTCGGCCACATGGTTCATGTAGCGCATGATTTCGGGCTGTTCCGGATAGCGCTCGGACCATTCCCATTCCTGCAGCAATTCCGGGGAAAAACTGTAGCAGTAGGAATGGCTCTCGGAATCGCATCGCGCCCCTGGGTAACGGTTCCAGTACCAGGTGCCGCCGACACCCTCGCCCGCTTCCAGCACCAGAGCGGAAAGCCCCAGCCTGTCACGCAGGCAGAGCAACTGGTACATGCCGGAAAATCCCGCGCCAATGATCAGCGCATCGAGCACGGGCGGGTTCATCGTGGTGTCGGGCATGGTGGGGCGCTCTCTCGGACGGGCAGCCATTGAGCGGCATAAACCCAGCGCCGTCCAGTGGCATGCCAGCGGCAACTCCGCCCCAAAAAAAGTGGCGGGCCCCGAGGGACCCGCCAAGTTTAGGGAGGAAACGTCCAAGAAAGACAGACGAGAGAGCGAACTCTCCCGCTGCTGAGGGTGTAGATAGGCGATAGATCGTTCGCATGCAAGCGATATTTTGCATTGCAGCATAAACCTTCACGCTTGGCCGCCGGGCTTGAACCGCGCTCTTTGGCACAGGGTTTGCGCAGAGCCCGATATGTCTCCCACCCTGCGGATCGGCCTGCTTTTCCTGCTCCATCTGGCGCCGCTGCCGGCGTGGGCGGAGCCAACCCAACTCTGCCGGGCCGCCATCGCAGCGGCGGAACGCGGAGCCGCCATTCCGGCAGGGCTGATGCAGGCCATCGGCCGTGTCGAATCCGGCCGTCGCAACCCCGAGACCGGCGCCTTCGGTCCCTGGCCTTGGGTGATCAATGCCGAGGGCCAGGGCAGATTCTTCCCCAACGCCCCGGCAGCCATTGCCGCCGTGCGGGAATTGCAGGGCAGGGGCGTGCGTGTCATCGATGTCGGCTGCATGCAGATCAACCTGCACCATCACCCCCAGGCCTTCGCCAATCTGGAGGAGGCCTTCGACCCCGCGGCCAATGCCCGCTACGCCGCCGCCTTCCTGACCAGGCTGAACGAAACCCGGCGGGATTGGGCGGTCTCGGCCAGTCATTACCACAGCCAGACACCGCATCTCGCCGAGGCCTATCGCGCCCGAATCATGGCCGCCTGGCCGGAGGAGGTGGCCAGGCTGGCGAGCAATCCGCCGGGTGCTATCGCGGCGCAGCCTCGCACCGGCGGCGTGCCCAATGTGCCCAGCCTGTCGAATGGCGTGGACCAGGCGCGGATCATCCCCTTGCCGTCCAGTGGCGGTCAGGGCAGGGGGCTCGATGCCTATCGTGCCGCGCCCGTGCCGGTGACCGGCCGGGTGCTGGCGCTGCTGCCGCAACGCCTGACTACACGGTAACCCGACTACACGGTCACCCGACTACACGGTCAGCAATTTCTGGACCGCCTCGTCATCCAATTCCTGGGCCGGGCCTTCCAGTGCGACCTCGCCGCGGACCATCACGGCGATGCGGTCGGCCAGGCTGCGGGCGAAGTCGAAATACTGCTCCACCAGCACCAGCGCCATGCCACGATCCTTCGCAAGATGGCGGATAACGCGGGCGATGTCCTTGATGACGTTGGGCTGAATCCCCTCCGTCGGCTCGTCGAGGATGAGCAGGCGGGGGCGGGCGGTCAGCGCGCGGGCGATGGCCAATTGCTGCTGCTGGCCGCCGGAAAGGTCACCGCCGCGCCGGCGCAGAAACTGCTTCAGGATGGGGAAGAGGTCGAAAATGTCATCGGGCACGGAGGAACCGCGCGGCGCGGCGGCCAGCGCCGTCTCGATGTTTTCCTGCACCGTGAGAAACGGAAAGATTTCCCGCCCCTGTGGCACATAGCCGATGCCGGACCGCGCCCTGTCGGCCGGCGCCATCGTGGTGATGTCGCGCCCTTCCCATGTGATGCGGCCCGAGCGCACCCGCTCCAACCCCACGATCGAGCGCATGAGGGATGACTTCCCCACCCCGTTGCGCCCCAGCACGCAGGTGATGCTGCCGGGCACCGCGCCGATGGTCACGCCGCGCAGGCAATGGCTCGCGCCGTAGAAGAGGTTGATGTTGTCGACGGAGAGCGTCATCGGCCGAGATACACCTCGATCACCCGGGGGTCGTTCTGCACATGGTCGATCGAGCCCTCGGACAGGGTCGAGCCCTCATGCAGCACGGTCACGCGGCGACCCAGCGCGCGGACGAATTCCAGGTCGTGCTCCACCACCACCACCGAGCGTTGGCCGGCGATGCGCTTGAGCAGGGCCGCGGTGTGCTCGGTCTCCTGATCGGTCATGCCGGCCACGGGTTCGTCGACCAGCAGCAATTCCGGCTCCTGCATCAGCAGCATGCCGATCTCGAGCCATTGCCGCTGGCCGTGGCTGAGCAGCCCGGCCAGGTCCTGGGCGCGCTCGGGCAGGCCGACTTCCTCCAGCGTGGTCTCGATCTTCTTCCGTGATTCCCCGACCAGGCGCCATCGCCAGCAGGCGATGGGCCCGCGCGGTGATTTCAGCGCGAGTTCCAGGTTTTCGAACACCGTCAGCGCGTCGAACACCGTGGGCTTCTGGAATTTGCGGCCGATGCCCAGCATGGCGATGCGTGGCTCGTCCATCCGCGTGAGGTCGTGTTCGCCGAATCTGACGGTGCCGGTGGTGGGTTTGGTCTTGCCAGTGATGACATCCATCATGGTGGTCTTGCCGGCGCCGTTGGGGCCGATGATGGCGCGGAGTTCGCCTGGCTCGATGATGAGAGAGAGATTGTTCAGCGCCCGGAAGCCATCGAACATAACGGTGACGCCGTCGAGGTAGAGGGAGTTCATTTGCGGCGGCCTTCCAACAGACCAATAAGCCCGCGCGGCAAGAACAGCGTGACCGCCACGAAGATCGCACCAAGCACAAACAGCCATAAATCCGGCGCCACCGAGGTCAGCCAGGTCTTCAGCGCATTGACCGAGAAGGCGCCCAGCACCGCGCCCAGCAGCGTGCCACGCCCGCCGAAGGCGACCCACACCACGGCCTCGATGGAATTGCCCGGGCTGAATTCGCCCGGGTTGATGATGCCGACCTGCGGCACGTAGAGCGCGCCGGCGAGCCCTGCCAGCATGGCCGAGAGCACGAAGATGAACAGCTTGTGTTGCAGGGTGTCATAGCCGAGGAAGCGCGCCCGGCTCTCCGAATCGCGCACCGCCACCAGCACCCGGCCGAGCTTGGAGCCGACGATATTGGCGCAGAGCGCAAGCGCGCCGATCAATGCCAGCAGCGAGGCATAGAACAGCCCCATGCGCGCGGTCGGGGTGTTCAGGGAGAAACCCAGCAACTCCTTGAAATCGGTGAAGCCGTTATTGCCGCCAAAGCCCATGTCGTTGCGGAAGAAGGCCAGCATCAGCGCATAGGTCAGCGCCTGGGTCAGGATGGAGAGGTAGACGCCGGTGATACGGCTGCGAAACGCCAGATAGCCCACCACGAAGGCGAGAAGCCCAGGCACCACCAGGGCCATCAGCAGAGCGAAGGGGAAATGCTGGAACCCCCACCAAAACCAGGGCAGTTCGGTATAGCCCAGAAAGACCATGAAATCGGGCAGGATCGGGTGGCCATAGACGCCGCGCGGCCCGATCAGCCGCATCAGATGCATGCCGATGGCATAGCCGCCCAGCGCGAAGAAGGCGCCGTGGCCGAGCGAGAGAATGCCGGCATAGCCCCAGGCGAGGTCGATGCTCAGCGCCAGGATGGCGTAGCAGAGCCATTTGCCGACAATGGAGATGATGAAGTCCGAGACGTGCAGCGGGTTGTCGGTCGGCAGCATGTTCAGCAGCGGCAGGGCGGCCAGGGCGCCGATGCAGGCCAGGAGAATCGCGCGCCTCATGGTTGCAGAACCAGGGGAATGAATTCCCCCGGACCCCCTTCTTTTATTTTTGATTTATTGGCGCGGCGGCCAAGGCAGCGCACAGAAAAAAACAAAAGAATGGGGGTTTGGGGGAAATTCATTTCCCCCATGCTTGTCTGGGTCACTCCGCAGCCCGCCCCTTCAGCGCAAACAGCCCCTTGGGACGTCGCTGAATGAAAATCATGATCCCCACCAACACCGCCACCTTGGCCAGCACCGCCCCGGCATAGGGCTCCAGCAGCTTGTTGGTCAGCCCCAGCGTCATCGCCCCCACCAGGGTCCCCAGCAGTGACCCCACCCCGCCAAACACCACCACCATGAAGCTGTCGATGATGTAGCCGGTGCCGAGATTGGGCGAGACATTGTCGATCTGGCTCAGCGCCACCCCCGCGATGCCGGCAATGCCCGAGCCCACGGCGAAGGTCGCGGCATCCACCCGCCCGGTGCGGATGCCCATGGTCGCCGCGATGCGCCGGTTCTGCACCACGGCGCGCATCTGCAGCCCGAAGCGGGTGAAGCGGATGGCCAGCATCACCAGCGCCAGAACGGCGAGTGCGAAGAAGATGATCCAGAGCCGGTTCTGCGTCACCGCAATGCCGCCGGGCAGCAGCAGCGAACCCTGCATCCAGGCCGGCGAGAGCACCTCGCGGTTCTGCGCGCCGAAGATCAGCCGCACCGTCTGCTGGATCATCATGCCGATGCCAAAGGTCAACAGCAGCGTCTCCAGCGGACGACCATAGAGGTGGCGGATCAATCCGCGTTCCAGCGCCACGCCGATGGCGGCCGTCACCAAGAAGGCGGCGGGCACCGATAGCGGCAACGACCATGCGGCGAAGCCGGTGCTGCGCAAGGCCTCCTGCACCACGAAGGTCGTGTAGGCGCCCAGCATCACCATCTCGCCATGCGCCATGTTGATCACCCCCATCACGCCGAAGGTGATGGCCAGGCCCAGTGCCGCCAGCAGCAGGACGGAGCCGAGCGACAGCCCCTGAAACAGCGTCTCGGCGGCCTGACGGAAGGCCAGCTTGCGGTCGATCGCGGCGATGGCGGTATCGATTTCGGCGGCGAGATCAGCGCGGCTGGCGCGCATTTCGAGCAGCAGCGCGCGGGCATCGGCGGTTCCTGCCTGGGCGAGGGCGGCGACGCCGGCGCGCTGCGCCGCGGGGTCGTTCGAGAGCAGCCGCGAAGCGCCAAGGGCGAGCTCCATGCGCGCCCGGATTGCCGGGACCGTCTCGCGCGACAGGGCGGCCTCCAGCAGGGGCACATTATCGGCCGAGCGGGTGCGGAAGACGGCCTCGGCCGCCGCCGCGCGCTCAGTGGCATCGGGCGAGACGATCGCGAGCCGCCCCGTCGCGCCGCGCAGCGCCACACGCACGCGGTTGTTGATGCGGATCGGCTCCGACGGGCCAGCTGCGGCCTCGCCGCTCAGCGCGTCGCGGCCATCGATGACCAGCCGCCCATCGGGCATGCGCGCCAGGCGGCCGTCACCCAGCGCACGCAGCACGGGCAGGCCGCGTGGGTCACCCAGCGCCCCGATGGCCTCGGCGGTGTCAGCCGTCGCGCCGAAGCTTTCGCCGAGGCGGGGCAGCAGGGATTCCAGCGACACCTGCGCCATGGCCGGAAAGGCCATGGCGCAGATCAGGACAAGAACGCGCAGCAAGCTCACCGACGGCGATTCGCGTTCTCGGGAATGAACGGGCTCCAATTCTCGGCCACGATCGGGCCTGGCGTGCGCCAGACGATGTTGAACTGCCCGTTCGCCTGGATTTCGCCGATCATCACCGGCTTGGACAGGTGGTGGTTGCGGTGCATTTCCAGCGTGTAGCCGCAGGGCGCGTCCACCTTCTGGCCATACATCGCCTCGCGCACCGCATCGACGGCGGTGGAGCGGGCGGCGGTCACCGCCTGGGCCCACATCTTGAACCCGACCAGCGTGGCTTCCATCGGGTCGTTTGTCACCCGGCGGGTGTTGCCGATGAAGCGGTGCCAGTTCGCCACGAATTCGCGGTTGGCCGGCGACTGCACGGACATGAAGTAGTTCCAGGCCGCCAGGTGGCCCACCAGCGGCCTTGTGTCGATGCCCGCCAGCTCTTCCTCACCCACCGAGAAGGCAACGGAGGGGATGTCCTCGGCCTTGATGCCCTGGTTGCCCAGCTCGCGGTAAAAGGGGACGTTCGCGTCGCCATTGATGGTCGAGACGATGGCCGTCTTCACGCCCTGCGCCGCGAAGGTTTTGACCCGCGCCACAATGCCCTGCCAGTCGGAATGACCGAAGGGGGTATATTCTTCCATGATATTGGCATCGTTGATGCCCTTGGAATTCAGGAAGCCGCGCAGGATGCGGTTGGTCGTGCGGGGATAGACATAGTCGGTGCCCAGCAGCGCGATACGACGGGCACCGCCGCCATCGGCCGACATCAGGTATTCGACAGCCGGGATCGCCTGCTGGTTCGGCGCCGCACCGGTGTAGAACACATTTCGGGATTGCTCCTCGCCCTCATACTGCACGGGGTAGAAGAGGAGGCCGTTCAGCTCTTCGAAGACGGGCAGGACCGACTTGCGGCTGACCGAGGTCCAGCAGCCGAAGGTCACATCGACGCGGGAGACGGCCAGCAGCTCGCGCGCCTTTTCGGCAAAGAGCGGCCAGTTGGAGGCGGGGTCGACGACCACGGACTCGAGGCGACGGCCGAGGATGCCGCCGGCGGCGTTCTGCTGCTCGACCATCATCAGCACGGTGTCGCGCAGCGCGGTCTCGGAGATCGCCATGGTGCCGGTCAGCGAATGCAGCACGCCAACCCGGATGGGTGCGCCCTGGGCCGAGGCGGAATGGATCGCGGGCAGGGCGAGGGCCGAGCCTGCGGCCAGCGCGGCGCGCCGGCTGAGAATGGGGGTGTTCATGGAGCAGCTTTCCTTCGTCGTGCCGGCAGGCCACCCACGGCCGGCCATTGCGGAGGCATCCTAGTTTCTGCGACCCGGCATTTGAGCCAATTCAGGAGGCATTCTTGTCCGGGCTGGACAGAAGTGCGCGAAATATGGGCAATCGCCATGCGGCGCTGCCGCGACGGCTCGCTGATCGCCGATCAATCATGGGCGTGAGTTCACCAGCAGGATACCGGCGCTGACCAGAGCGAGTGCCAGCAGGAAAACCGGCCCGAGCTGCTCGCCCAGCAAAAGCGCCCCGGCCGCGCTGCCGAACAGCGGCGTGAGGAAACTGAAGGCTGCCAGACGTGACGCAGCATGCCGTTTCACCAGCCAGAACCAGGCCACATAGCTGACAAAGGCCACAACCACCGTTTGATAGGCCATGCTGGCCCAGATCAGCGGCGTGGGGGCGAAGATCCCGGGCTCGCCCATGGCCAGCGAGAGCAACGCCAGCACCGGCATGCTGACCACCAATTGATACATCATCGCGTATTCCGCCGGCGTGTGGCGCAACCGCGTGGCCTTGATCATCACCGTGGTGCAGGCCCAGCCCAGCGCGCCCAGCAGGCAGAGCAGGTCGCCCAGCACGGCACCGCCCGAGCCCAGCCCCTCCAGCAGCCCGACCGCCAGCCCGGCAAAGGCCACAACCAGCCCCAGCGCCGCGCGCAGGCTCATCCGGTCCCCCGGCACGAAGAGATGCGCGCCGAGCGCCACGAAGAACGGCGCGGCATAGAGAAACAGCACGGCGCGCGAGGCCGAGGTCATGCCCGCGCCGATGAAGATCGCGCCGAATTCCAATCCGAACACGAGACCGACCGCGAGCCCGGGCACCAGCGGTGCCCCCAGCATCGGCGCCAGCGACACGCCCCGCGCCCGGCACCACACCCAGCAAAGGATCGCGGCGCCGGCCGAGCGCATCGCGCCCTGCCATGCCGGAGAAATTCCCTCTGTCCCCAGCTTCATCGCCACCATGTTCAGCCCCCAGGCGATGCAGAGCAGCACCATGATGGCGGCGGCGGAGGCAGGCAGGGCTCGGGAGTGGTTCACCGCCGCAAACTGCCATGCTTGCGCGCCCCCGCAAGCCGCCCCTACGGTGCCCGCCACGCCCCAAGGAGCCCGCCCATGCGCATCGCCCGCCGCACAGCCCTCGCCACCCCCGCCATCCTGGCCGCCGGCGGCGCGCTCGCCCAGCGTGCGCAGGACAATCTGCGCATCGTCTTCCGCGATGGCGTGCCGAATATCGACCCTTACTACAACAGCCTGCGCACCGGCCTGGTGCTGGCGCATCAATTCGCCGATGGGCTGGTGCATCGCGACCCCACCGATTTCTCGATGAAGCCGCTGCTGGCCACGGCCTGGAACTGGGTGAATCCCACCACCATCGATTTCACGCTGCGCGCCGGCGTCACCTTCCACAATGGCGATGCGTTTTCGGCCGATGACGTGGTGTACACGCTGAACCTGGTCAGCAGCCCCGAGGCCCGCACCGCCACCCCCTCCAACCATTCCTGGATCGAGCGGGCGGAAAAGCTGTCCGACCTTTCGGTGCGGGTGCATCTCAAGCGGCCCACGCCGGCGGCGCTCGAATACTTCGCCTTCGTCACGCCGATCTACCCCCGCGCCTATCGCGAGCGGGTGGGTGCGGAGGTGTATTCCCGCCAGCCCGTCGGCGCAGGCCCCTATCGCGTCACCGCGCAGACCCCCGGCGCCAGCGTCGATTTCGAACGCTACGACAACTACTACGCCGACAGCCCGAAGGGCCGCCCTGCCATCCGCCGCCTCAGCGTGCGCTTCGTGCCTGATGCCGCGACCGAACTGACCGAGCTGCTGAGCGGCCGTGCCGACTGGATCTGGGCGATCAACCCGGACCAGATGGCCAATCTCGCCCGCGTGCCCGCATTGGAGGTCGCGCGGCAGGAGAGCATGCGCATCGGCTACCTCTCGATCGACGCCGCTGGCCGCACCGGCGCCGGCAACCCGCTGACCAACGTGCTGGTGCGGCGCGCCATCTGGCACGCGATCGACCGGCAGACCATCGCGACCTCGCTGGTGCAGGGCGGCAGCCGGGTGCCGGCCGCCCCCTGCTACCCCACCCAGTTCGGCTGCGATGCCGAGGCCGCGGTCACCTACAATTACGACCCCGCCCGCGCCCGCGCCCTGCTCACCGAGGCGGGCTTCCCCAATGGCTTCGACATCGAGATGGTGAGCTACATCCTGCCGCAATGGGGCGCCTCGATTCAGGCCTATCTGCAGGCCGTCGGCATTCGCGCCCGCCTGTCGCAGATGCAGGTCGCGGCCGCGGTGCAGCGCAGCCTGGAGGGGCGCAACCCGCTCTATCTCGGCAGCTGGGGCAGCTATTCGATCAATGACGTCTCGGCGATCTTCCCGGTCATGCTGGGCGGCAATGGCGGCGATGATTACTCGCGCGACCCGGAGATCACCCGGCTGCTCGAGGTGGGCGGCTCCACCGTCGACCCCGCCGCGCGCCGCGCCGCCTATTCCGCCGCCATCCGCCGCTCGACCGAGCAGGCCTATTGGCTGCCGATGCACACCTACGTCACCACCTATGGCTACAACCGGCAGTTGAATTTCCGCCCCTGGCCGGATGAAATGCCGCGCTTCTTCATGTCGTCCTGGAAGTGAGCCCATGGCACTGAAGGCCGCCATCATCCCCGTCACCCCCTTCGAGCAGAATTGCGCGATGCTCTGGGATGACGTGACCATGGAAGGCGTGGTGGTGGATCCCGGCGGCGATGTGCCGCGGATCCTCGACGTGCTGAAGGAACAAGGGGTCACGCTCAAGACCATCCTGATCACCCACGGCCATATGGACCATGCCGGCGGCGCCGATGAACTGCGCGAGGTGACCGGCGCGCCGGTGGTCGGCCCGCATCCCGCTGACAGGATGCTGCTCGACAACCTCGCAAAACAGGCCGCCGCCTATGGCCTGCCGCCGGCCCGCAACCTCACCCCCGACCATTGGCTGGAAGAGGGCAAGACGGTGCAGATCGGCGCCGAGACATTCGCCGTGCTGCATTGCCCGGGGCATGCGCCCGGCCATGTCGTTTTCATCAATGAGGGGCTGAGGCTGGCCATTCTCGGCGATGTGCTGTTCCGCGGCAGCATTGGCCGCACCGATTTCCCCTATGGCGACCACGCCGCCCTGATCACCGCCATCACCGACAAGTTGCTGCCTTTGGGTGACGACATGCAGTTCATCTGCGGCCATGGTCCGGGTAGCGATTTTGGAACCGAGCGCCGCACCAACCCTTTCTTAACCGAAGCCGGGCGATAAAATCCGCTCGGCGCCGACATCCGGTTGGCTGCGGGGATCGCCGATGCTCCGCACGGGTGGCTCCAGGAAGCCCGGCTGGTGAAGCCGGTCGTGGCGCTCAGGGCGGAGACGGAGGTGGCGGCGGCAAAGGCAAAGGCAAAGGCGCCGGCATGGCCGGAGATGACGCAGCTGATGCTGGCGACGCCCGTGCGAGGGGTGCGGATGCTGCGGCCGGCGAGCCGCATGTTGGCGCCGGGGTGAGGCCGTCGGCCGCCTGCCGCGCGGCGGGCTGAAACCCTCATGCGATGACAGGAGGCGCTTCAACTGCTCTGCTTGGCCATCGCGCTGACGGCAGGCGATGGGACGCGATCATGGGCCCGGTTGCCGGGTTGCCGGGAAGCCCGCTAATGACGCGTCACATGCGCGATTCGACCCCGCCACCAGCCTGGCCGCAGCCTTCGCCCGATCACGATGATCCGCGCCCATCACACCTTTCGAAGCCCCCCGCTGGCTGGCATCAGGGATGATCGAACACAATTCGCGCCTCGCTCATCTGCGCAGCCACACCCGCGCGGCCCATGCCAGCATCGAGACCGTCCCTTGCCTGGCGCGGCTGATGGCGCCGGATCTGACACGCGGCGGCTATACGCGCATCCTTGTCGGGATGCTGGCCTTCCATGCCGCGGTGGAGCCCGCCATCGCCCAAGCGCTTGAAGCGCTGCCCGAAGCGAAGATGCTGCTCGACGGGCATCATCAGCGCGCGCTGCGCGATGACATCGCCTTCCTGGGCGCGGCTTCGGAAACGCTGCGGCCGGATGTGCCCGCCCTGCCGGATCTGACCAGCGCGCTCGGTGCGCTCTATGTCGTGGAGGGCGGCAATCTGGGAGGTCGCGTCATCGCCCGCCGCGTGGCGGACAGCCTCGGCGTTGCGCCGGGTGAGGGCGGCAGCTTCTACGGCGGGCTCTCGGCGGAGATGGCCCGCGCGCGATGGGCACGGCTGGTTCAGATCCTGGAGGATCAGCGCATGGCGATCGAGCTGGACGCGCTGGCGGAGGGTGCCTGCCGTATCTTCGCCTGCCTGGAGCAATGGATGCGGCGTATCCCCGCCGAGGCGTGACGCACGCCCGCCATTACGATATTGCAACGGCGTCTCAATATGGCTACCTTGCCTGTCAATGATAGACAAAGGAGCCGAGGACGTGTCCGAGGCCAACCCCGATCAAATCGATCTGATCAGCTGCGACGCGGAGCCGATCCATATCCCCGGTTCCATCCAGCCGCATGGCGTGCTTCTCGCACTTCACCCGGTCTCGCATGTGGTGGAGCAGGTGGCTGGGGATACCGTTGGTCTTCTCGGAACATGGCTGCAGGATGTGCTTGGCCGGCCTGCCGCGGAGCTGCTGGGTGCCGAGCATCTGGGGCGGCTTCTGGCTTCCTTGCCGCGCGGCGAGCAGACGGACCGCTCGCTGCCGATCTCCCATGCGTTGGTGACGCCGTCCGGCCGTCAGCTCAGCGCCATCGCCTATGACAGCGATGGCATCACGGTCATCGAATTGGAGCCGGCCGGCGACAAGGATGCCAGCCGCGTCGTCACGCTGCTTCAGGGCATGCAGCGGGAGCTTCTGGGCACGCATAAGGTGCCTGAATTGTGCCAGCGTGTCGTAGCCAATATCCGTGCGGCCACCGGCTTCGACCGGGTCATGGTGTACCGCTTCCTGCCGGATGGCAGTGGCGTCGTCGAGGCGGAAGCCCGCGAGCCTTCGATGGAGCCCTTCCTCGGGCTGCATTATCCGGCCTCGGATATCCCTCGGCAGGCCAGGGCCATGTATCTCCGCCGGTGGCTGCGGCTGATCCCGGATGCGTGCTACGTGCCCGCGCCGCTCCTTCCGGTGCTCAACCCCAGCCGCGGCAAGCCGCTGGACATGGAGCAGAGCCTGCTGCGCAGCGTCTCGCCGATCCATCTCGAATACCTCGCCAATATGGGCGTCGCCGCATCCATGTCGGTCTCGATCGTCGTGAATGGGCAGCTTTGGGGACTGGTCGCCTGTCATCACAACAGCGTCCGGCATGTGACGCCGGATGTGCGGATCGCTTGCGAGCTCTTCGCCGAACTCATCTCGCTTCGCCTGGCCAGCGATGCCTTTCAGCAAAGCATCGAAGACCGGCGGACCGCCGGCATGATCGTGGATCGCCTGATCCGCGGGCTGGTGCGGGAGCCCGATCTTGGCCCTGGGCTGACGGCGCTGAACCCCAATCTGCTGGATCTGCTGCCGGCCTCCGGGGCCACCCTGTGGTTCGGCGGGCGCGCCGACAGCGTCGGCCAGGTGCCCACGCCGCCGCAGATCGGCGGGATCATCGCCTGGCTGGAAAGGCAGCAGGACCAGATCATCATCACCGACCGGCTGCCGGAACTGCACCCGGCGGCGTCCAAATTCGCCGATGTCGCGAGCGGGCTGCTGGCGGTTTCGCTCTCGCAGGAGCGCGGCGCCTATGTCCTGTGGTACCTGCCGGAATTCGTGCACAGCATTTCGTGGGGCGGTGATCCCAGCAAGGCGGTGACAACCGGCCCCCACGGGACCCGGCTGACGCCGCGGGGCAGCTTCGAACTCTGGAAGGAGGAGGTGACCCATCGCTCCCGCGCCTGGCTGCCGACGGAAATCGAAGCCGCGACCGCACTCCGGATGGTGCTGCTCGATGTGGTGCTGCGCCAGATGGCGAAGGCGGCTGCGGATCGGGACAAGGCGAGCCGGCAGCAGGATCTGCTGATGGCCGAGCTGGACCATCGCGTGAAGAACATGCTGGCGACGATCCAGGCCCTGGCGAAGCAGAGCCTGGCCGCCGAGACCACCCTGGAAGGCTTTCGCCAAAGCTTCCAGGGCCGTCTGCAAGCCATGAGCCGGGCCCATAACGTGCTGACCAAGAGCCGGTGGGAGAGTGTGGATCTGCGCAACCTGATCGAGGAGGAGTTGGAGCCCTATCAGAGCAACTCGGGCACCCAGATCGTGTTGCGCGCGAGCGCCGAGGTCGCGCTGCGGCCCAAGGCGGCGCTGGCGGTCTGCCTGGCCATCCACGAATTGGCGACCAATGCCGGGAAGTATGGCGCCCTTTCGGTGCCTGGCGGGCGGCTGGACGTCGACTGGGATGTGACGCCCGACCCAGAGAGCGCGCTGAAGCTGACCTGGCGGGAATCAGGCGGCCCGCCGGTGAGCAAGCCGACGCGCACGGGCTTCGGCTTCAAGCTCATCACCACGAGCCTCGCCTATGAGATTGACGGGGCGGTGGAGATGAAATTCCCGGTCGAGGGACTGACCTGCGACATCACGATCCCCCTCGTCGTGCTGGTGCTTCCAGATCGCGCACCGGCCATCAGGTCGCAAATCGGGATGCTGGGGCGCCGCGGCATCCAGGGCGCGCGGGTTCTCGTGGTGGAGGACAACGGCATAGTCACCATGGAGGTGGTGGATGCGCTCGACGAGATGGGTGCGCTGGTGGTCGGCCCTGCGGCCAGGGTGCCGGCGGCGATGCGTCTGATCGAGGCCGAGCCGATAGACGTGGCGGTGCTGGATATCGACCTGAACGGCACCAAGGTCTGGCCCGTGGCGGAGGAATTGGCCCGCCGCGGCATCCCCTTCTGCTTTGCCTCCGGATATGACCCGAGCCTGGTTGTGCCGCCCAAGCTGCGCGACCGGCAGATGCTCAACAAACCCTATACGGTGGCGAAGCTGGAAGCGATGCTGAAGCAATTGCTGGGGCATTGAGCCGGGGCGCACGGCGGCCTTTCGCGCTGGACCTTGGGTGGCTTTGCGCCTCATTCACCGGCGCAAGAGCACCCTGCGCGACGCGCAGGGCGGGCAATCTGCGCACAAGAAGGCCCCTGCCTCACGCCCGGTGCAGTTCGCCTTCCACGTGGCTTCTTGATTCAGAAGGCGCAGGAACGCGTAACCATAAAGCTAAGCCCGCACGACATATCCATAGGCGAGGTTGCTCCGCCCCGGCCCATTCTCGGCATAGTCGCGCTTGACCTTTGCAACCGGGTCATCCAGCAGGTCGGCCCGGCGCTGATAATTGTACATCCTGGCCGAGGTGCCGCCGAAGATCATGGTCTTCACTGGCCCATCGGCGGCGCCCAGGGGTGCGAAGCCATGCGCGCGCTGCATTGGCTCCGGTATCTCCAGGCGACGCAGGGCCTCGATCTGCCATTGCGGGCTGCCGGTCCAGATGGCGTCCGTGCCCCAGACCACATGGTCCGCACCCAGCCCGCGGATCAGCGTGCCCATCAACGCGGCGCAGAGACCAGGCTCCACCACCGTGGTCTGGGCAAAGATCTGGCCCAGATCGCCATAGACATTGTTCACGCCGTATTTCGACGGGATATCGGCCAGGTCGGTGGTCCAGTCCACCCGGCCGGTGCGGTTGAACTGGTCGATGCCCACGCCGGCGCCACCGCCGCCCACCCAGCGATAGGCGGAGTGGTAGATCACGAAATTGATCTGCGGCCAGTCCTTCGCCGCCTTGCCGACATCATCCACGCCGGCGAAGGGCAGGAGATGGGGGAATTGATTGGTGACCTGTTGCGGGTAGAGGCCCTTATGCACACAGACGATGTTGTTGCCGGCGCGCAGAATGCGCTCGTAGAAGGGGTACATCAGCCGCTCGTCATCCATCCGCCACGGGTATTGGGCGAGGTGCTTGTTGGTGTTGTCGCCGACGGTGTAGCCCTTCCAGCTATCCGGGCGCAGTTGTTCGATGACGCGTTCCACCTCATCCATCCAGCCCGGCTGGCCAGGTGTGAAGATGGCGTGGCTCATCACCCGGCGGGTGCCGGCGGCGTCGTTCACCCGCTTGCGGGCGTCGAACTTCATGTCGTTGGTCAGGAACCAATCCTGCGGGTCGTCCGAGGGCGCGCCCGAGATCATCGCCACCGAGGTGTCGGAATCGAGGAAGACCTCCTTGAACCAGTTCGCTTCCATCAGATCCTGGATGGATTGTTCGCGACCCACGAGGGCCGGGTTCCAGCCGGCCTGGCCCACGGTGCGGCGTTGCTGCACGAAGGTCATGATCCGCGTGTCAGGACGCAGGAAATGGGTGTGAACGTCCATGATGAACTGGCCGGCGAGGCCGGATTGGCGGGCGGCCGCGGCATCGGCCTGCTGTGCCTCGGCGCGGGAGACGGTGTAGAGCGGGCCATAGACCTCGTTCATCGCCAGGAAGGCCGCTGCCATGCCCGAAGCGGTTTGCAGGAACCGCCTGCGGTCCAGCCCCTGCTTCGCGCCGTAATCATCGGCCATGGCCTTGATCCTCGCCTCGACCTGCTTCTGTCGCTCGGTCTGCGGGCTTGGCCAGAATTCGTCGGAGCTGATGACCTGGGTCGGGATCGGCGAGGGGAACATCACCTCATCGGCCGGTCGCAGGTCGTTGAGATCATCATCGGTGAGGAAGCCGCCCATGGTGTTTCATCCCGCTGTCGTAACGATATCGGAGGATGGGAGGGCGAGACGTGGCATGACAAGTGAAATTTGCCCTTTTGACGCGGCCATCGCGTGACCGTGCGCGCGGCGTCAGTCGCCTGCCACCACGCCCTCGCGCCGCGGGTCAGCGCCGCCGTTGACTGCGGCCGTCAGCGGATGCCGGCGGATGATGTTCAGGCCGGAGGGCATGGCGGTCGTCGTGACCGGCAGGCCGCGCTCCTGCAATGCCGGTCCAAGCCGGGCGGCGGCAGTGCCTTCCTCCAATTCCACCATGTCGTTCAATGGCCCGATATGCGGCTGCGCCGCTGCCGCTGGGGCGTCCATTCCCCAGTCCAGCATCGCCACCAGGGATTGCGCGACATAGCCGATGATCCTGGCACCCCCCGGCGAGCCGGTGATGGCGACGAGGCGGCCCTGCGCGTCGAACACCATGGCCGGCGCCATGCTGGAGCGCGGCCGCTTGCCTCCGGCCACGCGGTTGGCCACCGGCAGGCCATCGCTCTCCGGACGGAAGGAGAAGTCGGTCAGCTGGTTGTTCAACACGAAGCCGCCCACACCGATATGGGCGCCGAAATTGCCCTCCACCGTGGTGGTCATCGCGACCGCATTGCCCCGCGCGTCGAGCACCGAGAGATGCGCCGTGCCGCCCTCGGGTTGCGGCGGCTGGGCGCCGCGCGGCGCACCCAGCATCGGATTGCCATGGCGGATCTCGGCGATCGCGCGCCCGGTGTTCAGCGCCTGGGCACGCAACAGCAGATAGGCCGGGTCGAGCAGCCCCGCGACCGGCACCGGGAGATCGGCGGGATCAGCCAGGAAGCGGTTGCGGTCGGCGAAGGCCAGGCGTCCGGCATCGCCGAGCAGCATCGCGGCTTCGGCACTCGCGGCGCTGAGTTGGGCGATCGGCGTGTGTTCCAGCAGCCCCATGATCTGCAGCACCGCCAGGCCGCCCGAGGGTGGCGGCGGCACGCAGATGGTCCAGATGCGGTAGGGCCGGCAGAGTGGCGGCTGACGGATTGGCTCGTAGCCGGCAAGGTCGTCTGCCGTCATCAGCCCGGCATTGGGATGGCTGCGCACGGCCAGCGCGATGTCGGCGGCGATTGGGCCGCGATGCAGCGCGTCGGCGCCCTGTTCGGCCACGGCACGAAGTGTGGCCGCCAGTGCCGGGTTGCGCAGCATGCTGCCCGGCGGCGGCACCGCGCCGTCGGCGGTGAGGTAGAGCGCCGCCAGACGTGGGTCGCGGCGCAACTGAGCGGCACTCAGCGCGATCGCCTGCGACAGCCGTTCTGAGACCGCGAAACCCTGCTCGGCCAGCGTGATGGCGGGCTGTAGCAATTGCCCCCAGGGCAGTCGGCCATGCTGGCGATAGGCAGCCTCCAGCATGCGCAGTGCCCCCGGCACGCCCACGCTGCGCCCGCCGACCACGGCTAGGCCGAAGGCCATGGGCTGGCCATTCTGCATGAAGAGATCACCGCGGGCCGCGGCCGGGGCCGTCTCACGGCCATCCCAGGCCACCGTCACGCCGCGTGGGCCGTCGTGATGCAGCAGGAAGGCGCCGCCGCCGATGCCCGAGGATTGCGGTTCCACCAGGGTCAGCACAGCCTGGACCGCTATGGCGGCGTCGAGCGCTGAACCACCGGCGCGAAGAATGGCCAGGCCGGCCTCGCTGGCGAGGGGATGGGAGGCAACAACCATTTGCCGGCGTGCAGGTTCCGGTGCCACCGGCTGGGCCAGCGCGGGTAAAGCCGCGAAAAGAAAAAGGGCGAAGCGCCAGACCATACCTTAACCATCACGACATCCTGAGCCACCATTTGGCATCAATCCGTCCTGTCAGGAACCCGAGCCGTTCTCTCCGCGATGACACGCATCGCTTCGGCGTCTGCCTGCCGGGTTTGGGTCCTAGCGGCTCAGTTCGTCGCGGGTGCGGGCGTGGCAGGAGCGGCGGGCAGGGCCGGGGGCGGCGCCACATCCAGGATGGAACGCCGCTGCACCGCGCCGCGGTCAAGGAGCGCCATCAGCAGCGACAGCACGAAGAAGGCGGTGGCGAGGATCGCGGTGGCGCGGGTGAGCAGATTCGCTGTGCCTCGCCCGCCCATGAAGCTGCCCATGCCGCCACTGGAGCCGATGCCAAGCCCTCCACCCTCGCTGCGCTGAACCAGCACCAGCCCGATCAGGGCGAGCGTGACAAAGATATGGAGGACGAGCAGGACAGTGGACATCTGGGCCGTTTATCCCGCTGGCACCGCCCGGGCAATGGCCATGAAGTCCTCGGCCACCAGCGAAGCGCCACCCACCAGCGCGCCGTCGACATCCGGCAGCGCCAGCAGCGCCTGGGCGTTGGAGGGTTTGACCGATCCACCATAGAGCAGCCTGGTGGTGCGCGCCGTCGGGCCATAGGTCCCGACAAGGGTGTTGCGGATCATGGAATGCATGCCTGCCACCTCCGCCTCGGTCGGCGTGCGGCCGGTGCCGATGGCCCAGATCGGCTCATAGGCCACAATGCCGCCCGCGGTGATGAAGCCGAGCGGCAGGCTGTCCATCAACTGTTGCACGACCACCGCCTCGGCGGCGCCGGAATCCCGCTCCTCCTGGGTCTCGCCGACGCAGATCAGTGGCAGAAGGCCGGCGGCCAGCGCTGCCTCGCACTTGCGCAGCACCAGCGCGCTGCTTTCGCCGTGATTCATGCGGCGCTCGGAATGGCCGAGGATTACGTGGGTCGCGCCTGAATCGCGCAGCATGGGCGCCGCGCAGGCACCGGTATGCGCGCCCGAGGGTTCGGGGTGGCAATCCTGGCCGCCGACGCCGACCCGGCTGCCCAGCAGCGTGGCTGCCACGGCTTGGATATGAAGGAAGGGCGGGCAGACCAGTAGGTCGGCATAGACCGAAGCAGCACTCTCGCGCACCGCATCAGCCAGCCGGCGCGAGCCGCGCCATGTTCCGTTCATCTTCCAATTGCCGGCAATGAGCGGCCTGATGCCAGGTGTCATGTTTATCCCCCTTGCGATTGTTTTTAGACAAACGAACGGGGTTTGGGAAGTTATGCAGCACCATGGGTCATGCCTATTTGGCAATCGCCCGCCGCTCGGCTATCCCGCTCTCATGCTGACATCCCTTCGCGCCCTGGCGGGCACCTGGTTCGCCAAGGTCCTGTTCGTCCTGCTGATCCTGTCCTTCGCCGCCTGGGGCATCGAGGACATGCTGCGCAATCTCGGCCGCGACACGGCGGTCGTGCGCGTCGATGGCCAGCCGATCGAGCAGGACGAGGCGGCGGATGCGCTGCGCCGCGAGTTGCAGCGGATCAACCGCGCCACCGAGGGCCGGTTCCAGCCCGACGCGCGCATTCGGGCGGCCCTTGCCCAGCAGGCGGTCGAGGCGCTGGTGACCGATCGCGTCCTGGGGCGCGAGATCAACCGCATGGGTGTCACCGTCCCCGACGCCGCGGTGCGCGACTACATCTTCGGCATCCCGGGCTTCCAGGGGGCTGATGGTCGTTTCTCGCGGTTGATTTTCGACAATTTTCTGTTGAGCAACGATCTGACCGAGCAGCGTTTCCTGACCCTGCTGCGCACCGATCTGGCGCGGCAGCAATTGACCAATGCGGTTCGTGCCGGCGCTGTGACGCCCGCGGTGCTGGCCGAGCGCCTGCTGGCCTGGCGACTGGAAAGCCGCAGCGTGAAGCTGGTCGAGCTGCGCTTTGCCGATGCGCCGGAGCCCGAGGCACCCACCGCCGCCCAACTCGAGCGTTTCCACGAGAACAATGCCGACCGCTTCTCGGCGCCGGAATACCGCGAGGCCGGTCTCGCCATGATGAACGCCGCCCTGCTGATCCCGCAGATGGAGGTCAGTGAGCGCGAGATCGAGGACAGCTACGCGGCGCATCGCGGCCGCTATGAGACCGCCGAGCGGCGTGGGCTGGAACAGGTGCTGGTGCCGGGCCGGGAGGCTGCGGCCGGCATCGCGGTCGCCTGGGCGGCCGGCGCCGACACCCCGGCCATCACCGCCCAGGCCGAGGCAGCGGCCGGCCAGTTCAGCGATCTGGGCGTGCTCGACCGCGCCTCGCTGCCGCTGCCGGCCCTGGCCGAGGCAGGCTTCGCCCTGGCGCCCGGCGGCGTCTCCGCGCCGGTGCAATCGCCCTTCGGCTGGCATGTGCTGCGCGCCGCCAGCGTCGAGGCGGGTGCGACACGCCCGTTGGATGAGGTGCGCGACGAGCTCCGCCTGGAACTGGCCACCGAGAAGGCCGCCGATGCCGCCTTCGAGCGCAGCGCCGCCATCCAGGACTCGCTTGCCAGTGGCGCGACTCTGGCGGAGACGGCGGCGCGCAACGGGATGACCCTGCTGTCCATCCGCATCGACGCCCAGGGGCGCGACGCCGAGGGGCGCGATGTCGCCCTGCCGGTTCCCGCCACCGCGCGGCGGGCCCTGCTGCAGGAGGTGTTCCAGGCCGCGCAGGGCGCAGCCCCACGCCTCACCGAGGGCGATTACGGCTTTGCGGCGGTCGACCTGCGGTCGGTGACGCCGGCGGCGCTGCGCCCGCTGGAGAGCATCCGCGCCCAGGTCACCGAGGCCTTTCTGGCCGATGCGCGACGCCGCTTCCAGGAGCAGCGCGCCGCCGCCATCCTGGCCGCCACCCGCGCCGGCAAGCCGCTGGCCGAAGCCGCCGCCGAGGCCGAGGTGGCGCTGGAGGAGCTCGGACCCTTCGGCCGCGAAGCCGGTGGTGGCAACCCCATCCCGCGCGAGTTGCTGCCGCCGATCTTCGAGCTGAGGTTGAGCGAGGTGACGATGATCCCGGCCCCGCTCAGCTTTGCCGTGGTGCAGCTCACCGACATCACCCGCCCCGCGCTGGAGGGCCAGGACGAGGCTTTGGCCACGCTGCGCAATGAGACCGCGACGGCGGTGGCGGGCGACCTCGAGGCGCAATACGCCGCGGCATTGCGTGCCCGTTCCGATGTGCGCTTCAATCTGCGGCTGATGAACGCGCTGTCCGCCGAATGAGCACCAAACTCCCCCCCAAACTCCTCTGGCGCGAGCGGGTGAGCGACCTGGAAACCCCGGTCGGCGCCTATCTGAAGCTGGCCGAGGGCCGACCCAATTCCTTCCTGCTGGAGAGCGTGGAGGGCGGTGCCGCGCGTGGCCGATATTCCGCCATCGGCATGGCGCCGGACCTGATCTGGCGCGCCCGGGACGGCATGGCCGAGGTGAATCGCCACGCCCTCACCGCACCCCATGCCTTCGAGCCGGATCCCCGCCCGGTGATGGAAAGCCTGGCCGCCCATATCGATGCCGTCCGCATGCCCCTGCCACCTGGCCTGCCCAGCATCGCCGCCGGGCTCTTCGGCTATCTCGGCTACGACATGGTGCGGCATATGGAGCGCCTGCCGCGGACCAACCCCGATGTGCTGGGTATCCCCGATGCGGTGATGATGCGCCCCACCATCATGGCCGTCTTCGACCATGTGCGCGACGCGCTGATCCTGGCGACCCCGGTCTGGGACGGTGAAGATGCGGCGGGGGAGGCGCGGCTCGATGAAGCCGAGGCGGCGCTGGACCGGCCCGTGCCCCGCCCCGCCCCAGCGGCCAGCCTGCCGCGCCCGGGCGAGCCTTCCTCCAACTTTTCGAAAGCCGGCTACATCGCCGCCGTCGAGCGCGCGAAGGAATACATCCGCGCCGGCGACGTGTTCCAGGTGGTGCCCAGCCAGCGGTTTTCCGTGCCCTTCGCCCTGCCGCCGTTTGCGCTGTATCGCGCGCTCCGGCGGATCAACCCTGCGCCCTACCTGTTCCATTTCGATTTCGGCGGGTTCGCCGCGGTCGGCGCCTCACCGGAAATCCTGGTGCAGCTGAAGGAAGGCCGGGTCACCATTCGGCCGCTGGCCGGCACCCGCCCGCGCGGCGCCACGCCGGAAGAGGACAAGCGGCTGGAGGCCGAATTGCTGGCCGACCCCAAGGAGCGGGCCGAGCATCTCATGCTGCTCGACCTCGGGCGCAATGATGTCGGCCGGGTGGCGGCCTTGCGCAGCGTGCGCGTCACCCATTCCTTTCGGGTCGAGCGTTATTCGCACGTCATGCATATCGCCTCCGAAGTGCAGGGCACGTTGCGGGATGGGCTCTCGGCGCTGGATGCGCTGGCCGGTGGCTTCCCCGCGGGCACGCTGACGGGCGCGCCAAAAGTCCGCGCCATGGAGATCATCGAGGAGCTTGAGCCCTCGCGCCGGGGCATCTATTCCGGCGGCTTCGGCTATTTCGGCTGTGATGGCGGCATGGACACCTGCATCGGGCTGCGCACCGCCCTGGTGAAGGATGGGGTGATGTATGCCCAGGCCGGTGCCGGCGTGGTGGCCGACAGCGACCCCGAGGCGGAATACGAGGAAACCCGGGCCAAGGCCCGCGCCCTGTTCCGCGCGGCGGAGGAAGCGGTGCGCTTCGCCGCCATCCGCCGGTGATCCCGCGTCGGCTGGCGTTGCTGGGCGGGCTGGCGGGTTGCGCCGGGCCGGGCACGGCGCAGACCGCGGGCGAATTGGCGCTGAGCAATACCCCGGCGCTGGCCAGCCACAAGGTGGGCGGCGCGGACAACCCAGACCTGATCATCCGCTGGAACGCCCCGCCCGCCCCCGGCGGCGCCTTGGATGCGGTGCTGCATTTCCACGGTTTTGCGGCCGATGCGCGGGGGCTGGACCTGCGCCAGGCCATGGGTGGTTCCGGGCTCGACCTCGCGCCGGTGCCTGAAGCGCGCGCGAGTGGCCCGCTGCTGGCCCGCCCGACTTTGGCCCTGCTGCCGCGGGGGCGGCCGCGCGGGGTCTCGGGAGGGGCCTTCGACTGGCCGGCCCTGGCCGCGCCGGGCGGCCTCGCCGCGGTGCTGGGGGCGGGTTATGCCGCCTATGCTTCGGCGATCGGTCGGGGCGGTTTCTCGCGCGGGCGGCTGACTTTGACCGCGCATTCCGGTGGCGGCGGTGGGCTCCTGGCCACGCTGGACCGGGCCATGCTGGAGGGGCTGCGGGTCGACCGCGTCATCGCCTATGACGCCCTGTATCGCGACCCCGCGACGCTGGTCCGCTGGGCGCGCCCAACGCAGGGCGCTTCGTTGGTGGTGGTCTTCGGTCCGGGGACGAATGAACGCAATGCCCGGGCCGTGGCGAGCGGCTTCCCCGCGGCCAGGCTGATCGCAAGCCAGGTCGGCCATGGCGAACAGCCGCGCTTTTATGGCTGGCGGCTGCTGGCGGAGGGATGATTTCTGGGGCGTTGGCGAGTGTGGGTGCCGTTACGGCCTGGATCGTTTGAAATGACATAGCGGTCGCGATGATGGCGCAGTCAGGCTGCTGAACGGGATGCGGCCGCGTTCGCGAAGCCTGGGGCAGGTCGAGTCCGCATCGGCCGCAGTAACGCAATGCGTGGCTGGATTATCGCGCTTAGGTTGTGTCAAAGTTCCATTCTACAATCCGGAGCCAAGACAATGCGCGTCGCCTCCATCCTGATCCTGGCCCTAAGCCTGCCAGCCGCGGCTTTGGCCCAGACCGCCGGCGGCACAGCCGGCGGCCCTTCGCCCGCCGCAACTGTGCGGCCGGCCCGAACCGCCACCCCCGCCCAGGCCGCACAGCAGCAGCGGATGCGTGACTGCAATGCCGAGGCGCGGCGACGAAACCTGAGCGGCACCCTGCGCCAGTCCTTCATGCGGCCCTGCCTTTCGGGGAACATGCCATCGGCGGGTGGCGATGGCGCGACGGGGGCGCCACCTTCGCCGCGCTAGACCATGCTGCGTTCACATGCGTTCACTGCGCATGGTCTAGCCGTTGCTGAGAGATGATTCAGCGTGTTCGGCGATTCCGCCTCAACGCGTCATGCTCTATCCCGCAATTGCTCTGGGCAGAAACACCCGGAGCGCCGATTGCCGGGCCAGGCAAGGCTGGAAAATGCTCTACGAAATCTCGCGGATCAGCTTGGCCCTGACCGCCCGGGCCAGATCCCGCCGGTTTTCCGCCTCCATCACAAAGGCCCCCGGCCCGCCCATGACATCGCGCCGGTAATGCTCGGCCAGCGGCTCGCCGGCCCGGGTCACCTGGCCGGAGGCCGCGATGGCCAGCGCGTTCACCACCATTCCACGCCGCACCACAATGTCCCGCGCCACCGGCGAGGGGCGGAAGCTGCGCATGTCCGGCCCGTCGCCGGAGATGTCGATCACCATCTGATCGGCCGAGAAGGGCCCGTCACGCAGCATGTGGCTGGCGTGATGGATGGCGTCACCGATGGCGTTGTAGCTTTGCTGGCTGCGAGGTGCGGCCAGCACCGCATCGGCCAGTCGCTGTGCCGACATCACGCCATCCACCCGCTGCCAATCCACCACCACGGCCGAGCCGCCGGGGCTGCCCCATTCCATCACCGCCACCGCGATCGCACCGCGCGGTTTGGAGCGGATGGCGGCGATCACGGCGGGATCAAGCAGCGCCTCGGCATAGCCCTCGCGCTGCAGGCGGAACTCGCTTTCGTCGATCGAGCCCGAGGCATCCATCGCCAGCACCAGCAGCACGTCCAACTCGCGCGCCTGGGCCTGGCCCGGCGCGGCGATGAGGGAGGGGCTGGCAAGCAGAGCGCGACGGCGCATGGCGGGAATCCTCGAAAAGAGCCGCAACCCTGAATGCCGACCGCGGCTTCGTGCAACTGAAACATTGCGGCGCGGTGTCCAGGATCGCGCCACATCCAGCCCGCTCGCGCCTCTCCGCACCCGGCGACGCCACCCCCGCCACCATCTTGCCCAACCGCCCCCCACGCGCGACAACGCTTTCCAAGCGACCACAAGGGGAACCACGCGCCATGACCACCTGGGACAAATCCAAGATGCCGAGCCGGCACGTCTCCATTGGCCCGGAGCGCGCGCCCCATCGCAGCTACTACTACGCCATGGGCATGACGGCCGAGGAGATCGCCGCCCCCCTGGTCGGCGTGGCCACCTGCTGGAATGAGGCCGCACCTTGCAACATCGCCCTCTCACGCCAGGCGCAGAGTGCGAAGAAGGGCGTGCGCGAGGCCGGTGCCAGCCCCCGCGAATTCACCACCATCACGGTCACCGACGGCATCGCCATGGGCCACCAAGGCATGAAGTCCTCGCTGGTCAGCCGCGATGTCATCGCCGATTCCATCGAATTGACCATGCGCGGTCATTGCTATGACGCGCTGGTGGGCCTCGCCGGCTGCGACAAATCGCTGCCCGGCGTGATGATGGCCATGGTGCGCCTGAACGTGCCCAGCGTCTTCATGTATGGCGGCTCGATCATGCCCGGCCATCACAAGGGGCGCGACGTGACGGTCGTCGATGTCTTCGAGGCGGTGGGCAAGAATGCCGCCGGAATGATGAGCGACGAAGAACTCTTCGAACTCGAACAGCATGCCTGCCCCGGGGCCGGCGCCTGCGGCGGCCAGTTCACCGCCAACACCATGGCCTGCATTTCCGAGGTGATTGGCCTGGCCCTCCCGAATTCCGCCGGCGCCCCCGCCCCGGATGAGGAGCGCGATGTCTGGGCGCTGGAATCCGGCCGCGCCGTGGTGAATTTGCTGCGCCTGGGCATCCGCCCGCGCGACATCGTCACCCGCAAGGCGCTGGAAAACGCCGCCATCATCGTGGGCGCCACCGGTGGTTCCACCAATGCCGGCCTGCACCTGCCGGCCATCGCGCATGAATGCGGCATCGACTTCCCGCTCGAGGAAGTGGCCCGCATCATGAAGGCCACGCCGCATATCGCCGACCTCAAGCCCGGCGGCCAATACGTGGCCTATGACGTCTTCAAGATCGGCGGCGTGCCGGTGATCATCAAGGCGCTGCTCGATGGCGGGCTGCTGCATGGCGACTGCATCACGGCCACCGGCAAGACGCTCGCCGAGAACCACAAGGACGTGGTTTTCCCGACCGACCAGGATGTGGTGCGCCCGGTCTCGAACCCGATCTCCAAGATCGGCGGCGTGGTCGGCCTGAAGGGCAACCTGGCCCCCGAGGGCGCCATCGTGAAGATCGCGGGCATGCAAAACCTGCGCTTCGAGGGCAGTGCGCTGTGCTTCGACAGCGAGGAAGAGGCCTTCGCCGCCGTCGACGCCCGTGCCTACAAGGCCGGCGACATCATCATCATCCGCTATGAAGGCCCCAAGGGTGGGCCGGGCATGCGCGAGATGCTGAGCACCACCAGCGCGATCTATGGTCAGGGCATGGGCGAGAGCGTGGCCCTGATCACCGATGGCCGCTTCTCCGGCGCCACGCGCGGCTTCTGCATCGGCCATGTCGGGCCTGAGGCCGCGGTCGGCGGCCCCATCGCGCTGCTGCAGAACGGCGACAGGATCATCATCGACGCGCAGGCCGGCACCATCGACGTGGCGCTGTCGGACGAAGAGCTCGCCGCCCGCCGTGCCGCCTGGACGCCGCGGCCGACCAACTACAATTCCGGCGTGTTGTGGAAATACGCGCAGACCGTGGGCAATGCCCGCGGCGGCGCCGTCACCCATCCCGGGGCGGCAGCGGAAACCCACGTCTACGCCGATATCTGATCCACCCCGTTACAATTCGCGCCGCAATCCCGCCGGATTGCGGCGTATAATGCGCGCCAATGCGGGCCCTTTGCTCGCTCCGGAGAATCTCATGCGCAAGCTTCTGCCCCTGTTGGGCATGGCGTGCCTGCTGTCGGGTTGCGTGGTCTACCCCAATGGCGCGATCGGGCCGGCGCCGATCTCGGTGGCGCCGGTGGTGGTGGCGCCGGCCTATGCCTATGGCTATGGCTATAACCGGCCGTATTCCGGTTGGGGCCATGGGCCGCGCTGGGGCTATGGCGGGGCATACGGCCGCCGCTGGTAGAGCGGCCGGCCGGGTCTTGCCGCGGCCCGGCCAGGCCTGCAAGCTTCACCGGATGCAGAACATTCCCAGGCCCGCATGAACATAGCGCAGGAGGATGTTCCCCTGCACGCCATGCTGCTGGGGCTGTTCGTTTCGCTGTTTCTGTTCCAGGCCCTGGCCGATCTCGGCTGGGTGCCGCGCTGGGCGCCGGCATCAGTAACCCTGGCGGTGATTTTCTCCGGCTTCCTCTCGCTGACCCATCGCAACCCACTGCGCGGACCGCTGGTGCTTTGCCTCCTGGCCGCCGCCGTGCTGCTGCCGCTACAGAACGCCTCGCCGCGGCACTTCGATGTGGCCATGGGGCTCGCCGTGATGTCGGGCCTTGGGCTGGTGGGCTTCGCGTTGCTCCGGCGAGTCCTGGCCCCTGGCCGCGTCTCGGTCGCGCGCATCGAGGGCGCGGTGGCGCTCTACCTCGTCATCGCCCTGGTCTTCGCCACCGCCTATGAAACCCTGGACGGCGTCTGGCCCGGTGCCTTCACGCAGCCCTCCGTGGAGGGCGATGTCGGCCGTTTTCGCTACTTCAGCCTGGTGGTGCAGACCAGCACGGGCTTCGGCGACATCGCCCCGGCGATTCCCCTCGCGCGCACGATGGTCACTCTTCAGGCCGTCATGGGCCAGCTCTTCCTGGCCATCCTGCTCGGCCGGCTGGTGTCGCTGGAGCTTGAGGATCGCAAGCGCGGCGATTCGTGACAGGCTGCGCCTAGGCCGGCGACGAGGCATGGCCCGACGAAAGGAGTGACCCGCCATGTTGAGCCTTATCCTGGAACAGCCCCTTCTGATGTGCGGTGTGCTGTTCTCCGCGTTGCTGCTCAGCCTGGAGATCGGCCGCGCGCTGGGCCGCCGCCGCCTCGGCGGAGGTGGCGAGGCCGGCACTGGCGCCGTCGATGGCGCGATCTACGCGCTGCTGGGCCTGATGCTGGCCTTCACCTTCTCGGGTGCCGCGCAGCGCTTCGACCAGCGACGCAGCCTGATGGTGGAGGAGGCCAATGCCATCGGCACCGCCGTGCTGCGCGTCGACATCATGCCCCCCGACGCCCAGCCGGCGATGCATGACGCCTTTCGTCGCTACACCGAAAGCCGCATCCACGCCTATGCCGAGGCGGGCAATGTCGGCCGTGTGCGCGAGGCGCTCGACGTTTCGGTCGGGATCCAGAAGGAGATCTGGGAGCTCGCCATCGCGGCCGGCCGCAGGCCCGATGCGCAGGCCGCGACGAATCAGGTGCTGCTGCCCGCGCTCAATGAAATGATCGACATCACCACCACCCGAAGTTTCGCCATGCTGCTGCATCCGCCCGCGGCGATCTATGGGCTACTGGTGGCGCTCGCGCTGGCCTCTTCGGTGCTCGCCGGCCATGGGCTGGCCGCCACGCCGCGGCGGAGTTGGCTGCACATGGTCTGCTACGCGGTGGTGATGACGGCGGCGATCTACATCATCGTCGACATGGAGCATCCAAGGCTCGGCCTCATCCGGGTCGATGGTTTCGAGCAGATGTTGGTCCGCGTCACGCGGGGGAGCTAGACCATGCTGCGTTCACATGCGTTCACTGCGCATGGTCTAGCCGTTGCTGAGAGATGATTCAGCGTGTTCGGCGATTCCGCCTCAACGCATCATGCTCTAGCCCGCCACCGCCTTGGGTGGCGTCATCGATGGCGATGAGTGGCAGGCAGAACAAACCAGCGCTCGTCCTGGCCGGACATGGGCTGCGCAGAACGAGCCCGTCTACAGCGTCTTCTGAAACCAAATCCGCGAATGCCCGGGCGGCATGCCATCCAGCCGCCCCGCCTCCGCCCAGCCATTGCGCACCCAGAATTGCGGTCCGTGAAAGCTGAATGTGTCGGTATAGGCATGGGTGCAGCCGCGCTTGCGGGCGATCGCCTCGGCGCGCGCCAGCAGCAGGGAGCCTGTGCCGCGGCCACGCTGCTCGCGCGAGAGCCACAGCCAGTCGATGAACAGCCAGTTCCAGTAGGTCAGCCCCAGCAGGCCGCCCTGCACCACGGCTGCCTCGTCGCGCGCCAGCACGGTGACAGGCTCGCGGTCATAAGGCCCGCCCAGCTCCTGGTTGTAGCTGTGAAGCCCCCGCTGGATGGCCTCGACGGCCGCCATTTCGGGGTAGTCATCCTCGGAAATCTCAAGCGCGCTCATGCGCCGTATCGTGCCACGGCGCCCATCACGATGGCGAGCACGCCAAGGCTGACATTGATGCCCACCAGCTTGCGGATGCGCTCATTGCAGCCCGCGGCGGTGGCCATGTCGCCCTGCGCCAGGGCCCGCATCAACGCGGTATAGGGACCGAACCAGATGGTGACGAAAATGCCCGCCATGATCAGCCCGACGAGATGCATGACATGAATGGGCCAGCGCACGCCGCCGAACCCGCCATAGACGCCGAACATCAGCATATAGCCCGACAGCACCACCAGCGGCATCAGCACCCAGACCATCCGGAAGAATTTCCCGTGCACCGTGCCCATCAACGGCAGCCTGGCATTGGCATCCAGCGCGCCCAGCGATGGCCGAAGCACCATCACCCCGAACCCCATGCCACCCACCCAAAGCACCACACCCAGGAGGTGCAGCAGCAACCATACACTCGCCATTCGTCAGCCCTTCATCAATGCGCGCAACGCCACGATGGTGGCGGCGATCTCCTCGGCGGCAGCGCTGCGCGGCGCCGTCTCGCCCACGCCCAGCCCCAGCATGAAGGCTGTGGCATAGGCGGTGCGGTTGCCAAGACCGGGGCCGAGCAGTTCCAGCTTGCGCGAGGCCAGTTCGGCCAGGATCACATCCTTCAGCCGCCCCTGCGCCGGCACCCGGTTGAGCAGGATTCGGGCCGGTTTTTTCTCGGCCGCCGCCAGCTTCAGCGTCGCCTCGCTGGCCCAGAGATCGGGCCCCGCCGGCTGCATGGGGATGATCACCAGGTCGGCCGCGCGGATGGCGACCTTGCTGTCGGTATCGGCATGCGGGGCGGTGTCCATGATCACCACGTCATGGGTCTTCTTCAGCCGTTCGATCGCCCCTGTGACGCGCCAGCCCGAAGGTGCCTCGAAACTGACGGGTGCTGCACCCTCGCGCCCAGCGCGCAGCTCCGCCCAGCGGCTCAGCGAGGCCTGCGGGTCGGTGTCCAGCAGCGCAATTTTTTGGCGGCCGCCGGCCAGCGCCGCGGCCAGGTTTGCGGCCACCGTGGATTTTCCGGCGCCGCCCTTCTGCTGCGCGATGGCGATGACGAAGGCCATTGAATGCACTCTCCCGCGATTCGCTGCGTTGCACTCTACAGCAAGCGGGCCGGGCGTGCGCCTATTCGACCCGGATATTCGCGGCCCGGATCACCCCGGCATAGGTCTCGGTGTAGCGCCGGATTTCGGCGGCAAAGCGCTCGCTGCCATGGGCGAGGACGGTGAAGCCGGTCTCCTCCAGCCGGGCCTTGACCTCCGGGCGTGTCAGCGCCGCGATCCAGGCGCTTTCCAGCCTTGCCCGCGCCGCGGCCGGCACATCGGCGCGGGCGATCAGGCCGAACCAGCTGTCGGAGAGCACGAGGGGGAAACCCAGCTCCGCCATGGTCGGCACATCGGGCATTTGCGGCAGCCGCGCCTCGGCCGAGACGGCGATGGCGCGCAGCTGGCCGGTCTGCACGGGCTGGATCATGTCGGGCAGGTTGGCGAACATGAACTGGATGCGGTTGCCCATCAGGTCGGTGCCGGCCTGCGGCGCGCCGTTATAGGGCACATGGGTGGCGTTCAGCCCCGCGGCGCGGGCGAATTGCTCGCCGCCCAGGTGGTTGGAGGTGCCGATGCCGTAGCTGCCGAAGGAGACGCCCGGCCCCGGCCTTCGCGCCACCTCCAGAAACCCGGCGAAATTCGGCGCGACCGAGGGGTGGATGGCCAGCACATGCGGCACCACCGTCGCCATCACGATGGGGGCGAAATCGCGCAGCGGATTGTAGGGCATGGACGGCCGCAGGGTGATGTTCGCGGCAAAGCTGTTGGCGATCATGATCAGCGTGTGGCCATCGGCGGGGGCGCGCATCAGCTCCTGAGTGCCGACGACCGTGGCGCCCCCCGGCCGGTGGTCCAGCACCACGGGCTGGCCGAGTTCCTGCTGCAGCACCAGACGGACCACGTTCACCACCGGGTCCATCGTCCCACCCGGGGTGAAGGGGATGATGACGCGCATGCTCTGGCTCGGCGCCCACGGGGCTTGCGCCAGGGCAGGGCTGGCCAGCGCCGGCAAGACGAGGCCAAGGCTGCGGCGGGTGGGGTGCATGCGGGCTCTCCTGACAGGACGTGATGATGCTCGGCCGTCCCGGGTGGGTGTTCAAGCCCTGCGATGGCGGCCAGGCCCGGCGGCGGCGCGCTGATTGATCCGGAATCGGGCAGGTGTGGGTAAATTCGAATCCATGAACGCAGGTGTTGCGATGACAGACTGCCGGACTCGGATATATCGATCGGGCGAGGTTACACCTAAGGGACAGTCCGAATGACCGTAGCAGCCGTGTTGCGTGGAAAAGGCGCCGCCGTGATCGCCGTGGGCCCCGATGCGCGGGTGGCCGAGGTGGCGGACATCATCACCAAGCGGCGCATTGGCGCCGTGGTGGTCGAGGATGGCCAGGGCAACCTCGTCGGCATCGTCAGCGAGCGCGACGTGGTGCGCGGCCTGACCGAATTCGGCGCAGCGCTGATGGACATGGCGGTTTCCGGCCTGATGACCCATGCGGTGAAGACCGTCACGCCGCAGACCTCCGTCGCGGAGGCCACCGAGATCATGGATGAGGGCTATTTCCGCCACCTCCCGGTGCGGGGGGGCGATGGCAAGCTCTGCGGCATCGTCAGCATCCGCGACCTGGTGCGCTACCGGATCCATGCCCAGCAATCCGATGTGGAATCGCTGCAGGCCTATGTCATCGGCCGCGGCTACGCGCTGGGCCGGGTTTAGCCACTAGCCCCAGGTCTTCCGGCAGGTTTTTCCGGCTTCGCCCAGTGGACGTCCGCGCTCGCCTGGCCAAACATGGCCGGGGGAGGGCGCCCATGCCCGAAAAAGACTTTTGCACGCGGATCACGCGGCTTTTCGGTATTCGCCACCCGGTCCTGGCCGGCGGGCTGATGTGGCTGTCCGACGCGCCCTATGTCGCGGCGGTGGTGAATGCGGGCGGGATGGGGTTCATCACCTCGCGCTCCTTCGCCAGCCCGGCGGAATTCGAGGCGCAGCTCTCCCGATGCGCAGCGCTGACGGCCGGCAAGCCCTTCGGCGTGAATCTCTCGACATCCCGCCATACCGCCGTGCCCCTGATGGATTACCTCGACGCCGCACTCGCCGCCGGCGTGCGGCATTTCGAGACCGCCGGCCGCGCGCCCGCCGATGACCTGATCCGCCGCATCAGGGATGCCGGCGGCGTGGTCATCCACAAGGTGCCGCTGCTGCGCCATGCCCTGACGGCCGAGCGATTGGGCGTCGATGCGGTGGCCATCGTGGGCATGGAATGCGGCGGCCATCCCGGCGCCAATACCGACATGCCGGCCATGCTGGGTGGCGCGCTGGCGGCGTCGCGCCTGACCATCCCCTATGCCATTGGCGGGGGCATCGGCCATGGCGCGCAGATCCTGGCCGCGCTCGCGGTCGGCGCCGACGCCGTGGTCATCGGCACGCGCTTCCTGGCCGGGGCGGAAATCTCCGCCCACCCCAACTACAAGGCCCGCATGGTCGAGGCCGGCGAGGACGACCACACCCTGTGCTTCGCCGGCAATCCGGGCCTGGGCGGCGCCTGGCGGGTGCTGAACAACGCCACCGCCCGGGAGGTCCGCAGCCGCGAAGCGGCCGGCCGCACCGGGCATGCCGATTTCGCCGAACTCACCCGCGGCACGCTGCAGAAACACGCCGCCTATGAGCAGGGCGATGTCGAAGCCGGCATGCTCTCGATGGGCCCCGCCGTCGCCTTCATCGACCAGGTCGAGCCCATCGCCGCCATCATGGCGCGCCTGATGGAAGAGGCCGCCGCCGCCCGCCACCGCCTTGCAACCCTGACCCGGAGCTGAGCCATGCATCGCCGCACCCTCCTCGCCGCCGCCCCCGCCCTCGTCGCCTCCGCACTCGCCAACCCAGCGCTGGCGCAAAGCCCCTGGCCGAACCGGCCGGTGCGCATGGTCATCCCCTTCGCACCTGGCGGTGGGACCGATATCGGCGGCCGCATCCTGTGCCAGCGCCTGTCCGAGCTCTGGGGCCAGCCGGTGGTGGTCGAGAACCGTGGCGGCGCCGGTGGCATGATCGGCACCCGCGCCATCGGCGCCTCGGCGCCCGATGGCTACAACCTGCTGTTCAACGGCACGCTCTCCATCCTGCGCGATGGCTTCGACCCCCGCCAAGTCACCGATCACATCGTGCGCGCCACCGTCACCCACAACATCGTCGTGGTGAACGAGCATGTGCCGGTGACAAGCCTGGTCGAGTTCATCGCCTATCTCAAGGCGCGCCCCGGGCAGGTGAACCATGGCACATCCGGCCCGCTCGCCTCGCAACACCTCGCCGCGGTGATGTTCGACCTGCTGGCGGGCACGCGGATGGAGAATATCCACTATCGCGGCACCGGCCCCTCGGTCGCCGCCATCCTGGCCAATGAGGTGCAGGTGATGTTCGGTTCGATGTCGGCAGTGCTGCCGCTGATCGAGGCCGGGCGGCTGCGCCCGCTCGCCACCGCCTCGGGCCGTCGCTCCGCCATGCTGCCCAGCCTGCCCACGGTGGGCGAGATCGTGCCCGGCTATGCGGCCGAGCTGACCTACAGTTTTTCCGCCCCCACCGGCACGGCGGAGGCCATCAAGCGGCGGCTGGAGCAGAGCGTGCGCCAGGTGCTGGAGAATGAGACGATCGTGGGCGAACTCCGCAGCCGCGGCTTCGAGCCGGACTACGCGATCAACCCCGAACTCGCCCGCCATATCGAGGCCGATGTCCAGCGCTGGGCCGATGTGGCGCGGCGGGCCAATCTCAACCTCAATGAGGGGTAAAGCGCGGTAGCGGTTTCGTCACACCAGCCCTATATCCCGCCGATGGTCATGCGCACCGAGATCGATCACCGCACCCCCAGCCCCGCGAACCGGCTCGGCGCCGAGCGCCATCCGGAAAAAGCCGCGCGGCCGGACAATCCGATCCAGCGCAAGCCCAGCTGGATCCGGGTGAAGGCGCCCAACCACCCCGTCTACGCCGAAACCCGCGACCTCATGCGCGCCAACAAGCTGGTGACGGTGTGCGAGGAGGCGGCCTGCCCGAATATCGGCGAATGCTGGTCGCAGCGCCACGCCACCATGATGATCATGGGCCAGATCTGCACCCGCGCCTGCGCCTTCTGCAACGTCACGACCGGCATGCCCCATGCGCTGGATGCAGATGAGCCCCGCCGCGTCGGCGATGCCGTGGCCAAGCTCGGCCTACGCCATGTCGTCATCACCAGCGTGGATCGTGACGACCTGGCCGATGGCGGGGCCGCGCATTTCGCCGCCACCATTTCGGCCATCCGCGCCGCCGCGCCGGGCACCACGATCGAGATCCTCACCCCCGATTTCCTGCGCAAGGACGGCGCGCTGGAGGTGGTGGTGGCTGCCCGGCCGGACGTCTTCAATCACAATCTGGAAACGGTTCCCCGGCTATACCCCACCATCCGGCCGGGAGCGCGGTACTTTCATTCCCTCCGCCTGCTCGATGAGGTGAAGCGGCTTGACCCCGGCATCTTCACCAAATCCGGCATCATGGTGGGGCTGGGCGAGGACCGGATGGAGGTATCCCAGGTGATGGACGATCTGCGCTCGGCCGAGGTGGATTTCCTCACCATCGGCCAATACCTGCAGCCCAGCGTGAAGCACGCCGCCGTTGCCCGCTTCGTCGAGCCCACCGAATTCGAGGATTACGCCAGCGCCGCCCGCGGCAAGGGCTTCCTGCTCGTCTCCGCCACGCCGCTGACCCGCAGCTCCTACCATGCCGACGCGGATTTCGCCCGCCTCCAGGCCGCACGAAAGGCCCGTGCCTAGACATGCCCACCCACGCCCAACGCAAGGTGCTTCGCTACAGCCCGGAGCAGATGTACGCCCTCGTCGCCGATGTGCGCCGCTACCCCGAATTTCTGCCCTGGTGCACCATGGCCAGGGTGATTGAGCAGAGCGAGGAACAGCTCATCGCCGACATGACCATCGGCTTCAAGATGTTCCGCGAAACCTTCCGCAGCGAAGTGGCGCTGGAACGGCCGGCCGAGGTGCGGGTGAGATACCTCAACGGCCCCTTTCGCTACCTCAACAACACCTGGAAGTTCCTGCCGCACCCCAATGGCTGCGAGGTGGATTTCTTCGTCGATTTCGAGTTTCGCAGCGCCATCCTGCAGGGCGCCATCGGCCTCGTGTTCAACGAGGCGGTGCAGCTGATGGTCCGCGCCTTCGAGCGGCGCGCGATGGCGCTGCATGGCCGCAACCCGGCGGCACAGGCGGGTCTGGCGGCGCCTGTGGTGCAGGGGTAGGAAAAGCTATTCCCTTGCCATGTCGGCGCAGTTGCGTTCCAACTCGCCTACATTGAGCGCTCGGCAGGTCGCCAAAGCCCGCGCCATCTCTGCCTCCCGCTTCGCGCGCCGCAGGATGAGTATGCGGTCGGCGATAAACGGCTCGGCCGTGCCGAAGGCCCGCTCGCCAGCCGCCAGCGCGTTGAGCGCCGCCTGGACTTCGCCGCGTCCCTCCAGGAAACGCGCCTGCTCGATGTAGATTCGGGCATAGGCCAGGGGATGGTTCGCCGCCTCGCGAAGCAGCCTTCCCTGCTCGGTAACATTGCCTTGCATACCGGCGATGCGGGCACGGGCGAAGCGCCATTGTACCGGCGTGCGTTGGTTCAGCAGCCGGTCCTGGCCGCGCAGCGCCTCCTGCGCCTCGGGCCATTGCTCGCGGCCGATGGCGTCATCAGCCCGCTGGATCAACGCCAACGCCTGCATGGTCTCCGCCACCTCGCGCGCCAGCGGGCCGCGCGACGCGGTGAAGGGGTTGGCGGTGCGGGTCCGGTCGGGCACGTCGCCATGGTGCTGGTCCTCATAGGTGCCGAGGTCGGTGCGGCGCGCGGCGGCGCTGTCATAGGTGTCGGCCTGCTGGGAGAGGATGGCGCTCCAGCCGCGCTCCGCCATCTGCCCGGCGACCGTGGCACCCAGATTGTAGGCCATCTGCGTCCACTGGTTGCCGCCGGCCACCGAGCCGAACTGCGCGAGTGCGAGCGTAACACCGCCGGACACGCTGCCGCGCAAATCCACCTGCCGCCGCTGGCGCTCGCGCTCGGCGCTTTGCAGGGCATTGAAGACGTTACCCGCGCCGCCTGGCTGATAGCCCGCGCTGACCAGCAGGTCGAAGCCTAGCCGGTCCGCCTCGATCTCCTGCTGGCGGGAGTAATTCGCGTCGATTACCTCGCTCGCGATGGCGATCATCGCCTCGCCCGCGGCGATCACGGCGATGAGGCCGACCGCGGTGCCGCGGCCGGCGGTGGACGTGCTGGCGACGCCGGCCTGGTTGCGGGCCAGCGCTATGCCGTAGATTGAGGCGCCGCGGGCCATGTTGATGGTGCCGCGCCCGGCCTTGAGCGATCCGTCGCGTTCGATGCCATGGCCGAGCAGGTAGTGGGACATCTCATGGCCGAGGACGAAGGCGATCTCGTCCTCGCTCTGGGCCGTGGCGAGGAGGCCGATATTGACGTGGATTTCCCCATCGCGACTCATCGCGGCGGAATAGTCCCGGTCGGCCACCACCACGAGGCGTGGCGGCCGAGCGCCGATCAGCTTGGGGTCACGCAGCAGGCGGTTGGCGATACGGTCCACCTCGCGCTGGATGGCGGGCGAACCTACGGCGGCATCCTCCGTCATCATCGCCCCGCCCAGGCCCAGGCGCCGGCGATGCGGCGTGTCCATGGAGGTGGCGATTCGCGTGGCGAGGTCGCCCGTATCGATGATGCGGCCCGACGGCAGGCCGGGGGCGCAGCCGGCGGCGGCCAGGCCGCAAGCGACCAGCAACCCGAATGCGTGCATGCGCATCAGCGCGGCCCCAGGCCCTGCTGGCCACCGCGGTTCGTGCCGGGGGACACCGGCGCCTGGACGATGTCGTTGCGGTGCTGGGCGACGGAGTTCCAATTCACCTGCAGCCGCTGGCCATTGGCCAGTTCGACCTCGACCCAGGCGCCTTCCTGCTGGCGGACGACGCGCGAGCCGCGGACCTCCGCCGCCGGTCGGCGCTCCCATGGCGCCTGTTCGGAGGCGCGGACGCGCACGGGGTCACCGCTGGGAATGAGCCCCTGCGCGAGGGCGCCCGTGGCGAGGATGGTTGCCAGGGCAATGCCGGGTAGCAAAAGCTTCATGGGTGTGTTCCTTCCTGTCATTGGTGTGCGGGCCCCGCCTCGTCCAGCGGCCAATGGTCGAGCACGGGGAAGATGACCGAGAGCGCGACCAGCAACACCAGCAGCGGCGAGGCCGATGGCGTGCCAAGCCGCGCCATCAGGATGAGCGTGACGACGACGGCCGCGAAGATCGCAAGGCGCGAGAGTGCGACAAGGCCCAGCACGCCCGTGCCATCGGCCGCAGGCGCAGTATCGGGCATGCGCAGCGGCCGCTTCGCCCAGGCTACGAGCCCGGCCAGCGCCAGGACGAACGCGGACAGCGCGACCCAGGTCGGTGCCCAGAGTGCCAAGAAGGCCAGACCCGCAAGTACGCCGGCCGAGAACAGGCTGCGCACTGCCATGCCTGCCAGCTGCGCCCGCCAGCCGCCATGGTCGCCACCCTGGCCCAGCCAGCGCACGAAGCGCCAGGTTGCCAGGCCCCGTGCATGGGCCGCAGGCCGGCGCAACCAGCCCGCCGGCGCGGTGCCGGGCTGACAGGCGAGGTCAATAAGGTAGAGCAACAGGAAAGACGCCGCGATGATTAGCAGCTTGAGCCCGAGGTCGAACAGCTTGCCCCGTTCGACATGCAGCCCGAGCCACAGGAAGTCCACCACGCGGTCGACCCGCGGAGCATCCGGGCCTTGGGTCAGCAGGTTCTCCAGCACCACGGCGTGCAGCGTCACCCCCGACACCCGGCCACGGATTGGCGAGGGGAGAATATCGGACGACGATAGTCGCGCGTCGCCCACCAGCACGATGCGCCCACGCAGCTGCTCCTCCAGCTGGGCCTGCGCCGGTGGCGCCGGCTCGCCCAGCGGGGTGCCGGGGGCGCTGAGCGGGCTGCCCGGCGCCAGGACGACCTGGCGCGGCACAGGGCAGGGCGTGCCAAGGCGTGGCCAGCCCTGCCCAGGCGGACCCGACTGGCCGGTGAGGTCTAGCAACGGCACCAGCCGGCCCACCAGTTCCTGTGCCAGCACCAGGCCGGCGGTGAGCACCCCGGTGGCCTGGCCTCGTGTGCCATGGTCCAGGCAGGTGTCGTCGGGCGGGAAGGCCCGGTCCACAGCGCCCAGCGGCCAAACCGGGCGAAGCGACAGCGGCAGGGCGTGCTTGGCCTCCTTTCCATCGCCATGACTCAGCGCTTCCACCAGATGCGAGGGCGGGCGCAGCCATGCCGTTGGGTCGGGGCGGTCGCACCAGCCTGGCCGCTCCGCCAGCGCCAGGTCGCAAGCCATGCCGGCCAGAACCGCGGCCGGCATGGCACCCAGCGCCGGCTGCGCTGTGGGGCCGTCCAAGGGGTGCGGCAAGTGCAGGGAATACAGCGGATAGGCGCGATTGTCCTTCTCCACCGGCCAATCATAGAAGGCGAGCGCGGTGGCGCTGCAGGCCAGGTCGCCCGCCAGGGTCGAACGGTGGCGCCGGCCCTCCAGCGCGGTGGGCTGGCCTGGCACCTCCGGGCAATCCCGCAGCACGGGATTGGTGACCATTGCTCGGCCGTTATCTACCAGCACCACCGGCATGCGGCCTGGTTCGCGCCGGCTGCGCATGAAATCCTCCAGGTCCGCCACATCGAAGGCGCTGCCACGCGGCGTCGCCAGTTCGACATCGAGCAGCACCGCAGCCACGCCCAGCCCTTCCAGCCTTTCCAGGGTATTGGCCCAACGGTCCCAGCCCCAGGGCCAGTCGTCGCGCGGCGGCACCAGGGCGACGACGGCGATGTTGCCGTGGCTGCGCGCGGGGTAGAGCGCGCTGCTCACGCGGTCCTCGAACCGGCGCGAGGCATCGAGCAGCGACGCCTGGAAGCCGAAGGGGTCGAGCAGGATGATGAGCAATATGACCGCCAGCTTGGCGATCTTGTGAACGAGTGCATGCCCTCGGTCGCGCAGGAAGCGCGCGAAAGGCCCGTTCCGGGACTCCTGCGTCTGCATGGGGTGATGCGTATCCACATCTTGAATATAACGCCAACGAGTATATATTCAAGATTGTAGGTTTAAGCCTTCGGGCACATCCGGAGCGGGTGCGGCAGGCCCTACCGATCGGTCAGCCGCAGCTCGATCCGCCGGTTCCGCGCATAGGCCTCCGCCGTCTCCGCCATATCCAGCGGCTGGTTCTCACCAAAGGCCGCGGCCGCCACCCGGTTGGCCGGCAGCCCTTCCTGGATCAGCAGATTGGCCACCGCGATCGCCCGCGCGGCCGATAATTCCCAATTCGAGGCGAAGCGCGCCGAGCGGATGGGCGTGCGGTCGGCATGGCCATCCACCCGCATCACCCAGGCGATCTCGGGCGGGATCCGGATGGCGATCTCCACCAGCACGCGGGCAAGCGCGCGGATCTGCCGCTCGCCCGTGCCGCTCAGTTCGGCGCTGCCCGGCGGGAACAGCACCTCGGACTGGAAGACGAAGCGGTCGCCCACGATCCGGACCTCCGGCCGGTCGCCCAGCACCCCGCGCAACCGGCCGAAGAAGTCGCTGCGGTAGCGCGTCAGCTCCTCGACCCGCGCGGCCAGCGCGGCATTGAGCTGGGCGCGGAGCTGGCCGATCTGCGCCTCGCTCTCGCGGTCGCGGTTGTCCGAGGCGTCGAGCGCATTGGCCAGCCGATTGAGCTGGCCGCGCAAATCCTCGATCTGCCGGGTCAGCAGCGCGACCTGGGCGCGAGCCGCCTCCGACAGGCGGGCCTGTTCGCCAGCCTGCGCCTCGGCCACCCCTCGGCGGGTCTGTTCAGCGCGGATCTCACGCTCGAGCTGGTCGCGCAGCGCGGCCAGCCGCTCGGTCTCGCCGGTGAGGCGGGCAAGATCCGCCACCCGCGCTGCGACCGTCGCGCGGTCGGCCTGCACGGTCTGGTCCAGTGCTGCGACCTCGGCGCGCAGGGCCGTCAGAGTCCGTCGCGCCTCATCTCCTGCAAGCGTCGCCTCCGTGAGCTGGCGGCGCAACAGGGCCAGCTCCTGCCGGGCGGTTTCGGCCACGCCGCGCGCCTCGCGCTCGCTGCGGCTGTTTCGCTCGCGCTCGGTGTTCAGCGCCTCGGCCGCGGCGCGGGCGGATTGCTCCGCCTCGCCGCGCGCCGCGGTGTCGGCGGCGCGGGCGCGGTTGCTCTCGCCCAGGCGGCGCAGCTGGGTGGCCGCATCGCCGGTGGCGGCCTCGGCGCGGGCCAGCGCGTCAGCCAGCTGGGTTTCCAGCCCGGCCATGCGCGCCTCGCCACTGCGCCTGACGGCGTCGATGTCGCTCAGCCTTCCGGCGAGGCGATTGCTCTCGGCCTGCGAGTTGTCGCGCTCGGCGCCCAGACGGGCCTGTTCGGCGCGGCTGGCCTCAAGCTGGCCGGCCAGCGTGTCGCGCGCCGTCACGGCCTCACGCAGCCATGCATTGCCTTGCGCGAGAAGCCCGCGCAGCTCCTGGCCTTGGCCGCGTTCGGTGGCCAGCAGGTCCGACAGCTCGGCGACCTGGCGGTTCAGCCGGTCCAGCGCCCTGTCGCGGTTCGAGAGGCTGACGGACAGGAACCCCTGCGCCAGCACGAAGACCAGCAGCACGAAGATGATCACCATCAGCAGCGTCGAGAGTGCATCGACATAGCCGGGCCAGGGATTGAGGCCCTCGGACCCGCCGCGGCGCCTCATCCGCGGCCCGCCGCCTCGCTGATGGCGGTGATGGTGCGCGTCAGGATCTTGATCTCGTTGCGCAATTCGGCGGTGGCGTGGGCCCGGCCCTGGGCGCTGTCCTCCAGCATCCGGGTCAGCAGGGTCTCCATGTTGCGCAGGCTCTTGCGCGCGCTGTCATCGATCACCGGCCGCGCCATGGCTTCGGAGAGCGTGACCATGGCGGGGGCGAGGCTGGCATTCTGGTCGGCCACGCGCTGCATCAGCACCTGGGTGGCGCGCATCTGCTCGGCCAGCACCGCCATCCTCTCGGCCAGCTGGCCCAATGCCGCGGAGGTGGCGTGGCGGCCTTCCTCGCCGCGCGCCATGGCGGTCTGCATGCCCTCCAGATTCTCCGCGGTCTGCTCCAGAAGCGCGTGGACATAGGCCGGCATGGAGCCGCCATCGGCCTCCATGCCGCCGGCCGAGGCGATGCGGGTGATGCCCGCCAGCCATTCCTCCAGCTCGTTGAAGAAGCGGTTTTGCGCCTGGCCCGCGGTGAGGTCGAGAAAGCCCAGCACCAGCGCGCCGGCCAGGCCCAGCATGGAGGAGGAGAAGGCGATGCCCATGCCCACCAGCGGCTGGGCAAGCCCGGCCTTGAGCTGGTTGAACAGCGCATTCACATCGCCCGTACCGACATTCATCTCGCCGATGACATTGGCCACCGCGCCGATGGTCAGGATCAGCCCCCAGAAGGTGCCGAGCAGGCCGAGGAAAATCAGCAGCGAGGTGGCGTAGCGCGAGATTTCCCGCGATTCGTCCAGCCGTGCCGAAATGCCATCCAGCACGCCGCGCATGGCCGGCGCGGAGAGCGAGAATTTTTCCGAGCGCCGGCTGGCGAACATGCTGGCCATGGGGGCGAGCAGCTTCGGGCTGGCCTGCGCCGGCGCGCCGTCGCGCGGGCGCTGAAAGGCCTCCAGCCATGCCACCTCCTGGCGGAGCATCATGACCTGGCGGATGTTCCAGGCGATGCCCAGGCCCATGACGCAGAGGATGACGCCGTTGAGCAGGGGGTTGGAGGCGAAGGCCGCCAAGAGCTCGCCACGCAGCAGCACCACCAGCAGCAGCACCGCCGCCAGGAAGCCCATCATGCGCCAGAGAAAGACCACCGGACGTGTCATGGCCCGACTATACAATCCCCGGCCCGCGCTTGGGCAGCCCCAAGGGCGGCGTCATGGCGGGCGGGCTATCCCCGGCCGGCTATTCCGCCTGGATATTGGCCTGGCGAACCACCGCGCCCCAGCGGGTCCGTTCATCGAGATAAAACCGGCCGAATTCGGCGGGTGACGCGGAAATCTCGATATCCACGCCGCCCTCGGTGATCCGGCTGCGCAGCAGGGGGTCGGACATCGCGCCGTTCAGCGCGGCATGCAGCGCCGCCACCCGATCGGGCGGCGTGCCGCCGGTGGCAAACAGCGCGAACCAGGTCGCCGCCAGCACGGAGGGGAAGCCAGCCTCGGCCGTCGTCGGTAAATGGGGCAGGGCCGCGCTGCGGGTCGTGCTGGCGATGGCGAGCGCGCGGATGGTGCCGGCCTCGACCTGCGGCTGCATCGGCGCCAGGGCATTGGTGAACATCTGCACCCGGCCCGCCACGAGGTCCGACAGCAGCGGCCCGGTGCCGCGATAGGGGATGTGTTCCATTTCCACCCCCATCGCCTGCGCCAGCATGGCCGAGGCGAGGTGGGAGGTGGTGCCCACGCCCGAGGAGGCATAATTGATCGGCGGGTTGGCGCGCCGCGCCACCACCTGCAATTCCGACAGCGTGCGCGCCGGGACCCCTGGGTGCACGGTGATGATATTGGCGCCCGAGGCCATCATGCCGATCGGCGCGAAGCCGGTGACCGGGTCATAGGGCACGCGGCGATGGACAAAGCTGTTGATCACCAGGCTGCCCGAGCCGCCGAGCAGCAGCGTGTAGCCATCGGGTGCCGCCTTGGCGACCATGTCGCTGCCCAGCACGCCGCCGGCGCCGCCGCGATTCTCCACGATGATGGATTGGCCAAGCCGCGCCGCCATGCCCTCGGCCACCTGGCGGCCGATGATGTCGTTGGTGCCGCCCGGGGCGAAGGGGATGATCAGGCGCAGCGGCCGGTCCGGTACCCAGGCGAAGGCGTTGGGGGCCAGGGCAGGCAGGGCAAGGGCGGAGGCGAGGAGGGCGCGGCGCTTCACTGGGTCGATCCTCGACGGGTCATTTCGTGGGTCCTCTGCGGGGGCGGGTGGCGAGCACGCCGGCGGCCTCGAGCGCTGCGATCTCGGCTGCGGCAAGGCCGGCTTCGGCCAGCACGTCGGCATTGTCGGCGCCGAGCGAATGGCAATTGTCATGCACCGCCAGCGGCCTTGTGGCGAAGCGGAAGGGGATGCCCTTGGCCGGCGTGCCATCGGGCGCGCGCAGCACCGCGGTGCCCGACTGGAATTCGGCGGATTCGGACAGGGCGCGGGCGTCGCGCACGGGTGCCTCGCCACCTGGCCAGAAGGCGGTGTCGCCCACCACGGAGCAACCCGGGCCATAGCCCAGGCGCGGGCTCGGCGCGCCTTCGGCGGCGGCCAAAAATTCCTCGCCGAGGAGGAAGGAGGTAAGTTCGCGCTGCGAAAGGTCGATGTGGCAGCCCTGGCCGGTGCGCTGCCGCTCCATCAGCGCCGCCACCACGGCGCCGGAGGCGAAGAGGCAGACCACCTGGTCGGGGTAGTTCACGTCGCGGCCGGAGATGATGGGCGGGCCATCCGCCTCGCCGGTCAGGGCGGCGAGGCCCGAGGTCGCCTCCAGCGTGGAGCCGAAGCTGACCATGTCGCGCTCCGGCCCGTCCTCGCCCTGCGACGAGATGGAGGCGATGATCAGGCGCGGGAATTTCTTCCGAAGATCCGCCGCGCCCAGGCCCCATTGGTCGAGCACGCCGCGCCGGTAATTCTCCACCAGCACATCGGCGGTGGCCAGCAGCGCCAGCATCGCCTGCTGCCCGCGCGGATCCTTCAAATCCAGGCAGAGCGAGCGCTTGCCGCGATTGGTGAAGGCGAACCAGGGGCTCTCATCCCACCAGGCCCGCGCGGGGTCGGCGCCGACCCAGTTTCGGAAGGGGTCGAGCGCGCCGGGGCCTTCGACCTTCACCACCTCTGCGCCGAGGTCGAGCAGCAGGGTGGAGGTGGCGGCCCCCGCAGTAAGCCAGCCCAGATCGACGACGCGGATGCCGTTCAGCGGTGCCTCAGCCATGCGGGCGCACTCCATTGGCGCGGAAGGGCATGGCGGGCATGCCGCCGCGGCCCACAAAACCGCGCGCCGCGTATTGCGGGTCGGCCAGCAATTCGGCGGGGGCGCGGACGGGGCCGATGGGGATGCGGCGGGATTGCGCCTCGCGCGTGATGGCCTCCCGCGTGCGGGTCGCGAACCAGGGGCGGATCAGCGCCTCGAAGTGTTCTCGGTGGGTCAGGCGGCCGGCGCGGGTTTCGAAGCGCGGATCGTCTATGCCGATCATGTCGCGCAACTGCGGAAAATCTTTCTCCATATAGACCAGGGCGATATGGCCATCGGCGGCGGGCAGGGTGAACCAGTCGGCGCGCGAGCCGCCGCGCGTCGGCACCTCGCCCATCACCATCATGGCGGCGGCGACCTTCCAGTTCAGCCAGCAGGTGACGTCGAAGAGGGAGATGTCCACCGTTTCCGGCCCGCCAGCGTGCAGGGATGCGAGCAGCGCCGTGCAGCCCGCCAGCCCCGCGGCGTAGGTGGGTTGGTGCCCGGCCAGCGCCGCCGGCGGGCGATGTGATTCGCCCACGATGCCGAGCAGGCCGGACAGCGCCAGCAGCCCCAGCTCGCTCATCGGCGGATCGATGCCGGGGCCGAAGACCGAGAAGCGCAGCAGCACCGGGGCGCCGGTCACGCCCGAATCGCCGATGGCGGCATCGAAAGGGCCTTCGCCGGCGATGGGTTCTCCCAGGAAACGACCCAGCGCGCCGACGGGTGACATCGGCCCGGCGGGGCGGATGATCTCGGCGCCGTAAAGGCCGCAGAGCTTGGCGGCCATGGCAGCGGCCAGCGCATGCGGCGGCTGCGCGCAATGGCCGGAAAGGTCGAGAATGCGGCGCCCGGCGAGTGGTCTCACACTCCCTGTCCTGGATTCTTCTCGCCCTTGGCGAAGCGCGCCAGGCCCTCGGCCTGGGCGCGGGATTTGCCGCGGATGGTGGAATTGACCATCTGGCCGTGATCCATCGCCTGCTGCCAGTCGGTGATGAAGGCGGGGATGCGGTCCAGCGCGGCCTTGGATTCCGCCAGCGCCACGCCGTCGAACTGTGCGAGCTGGGTGGCGATTTCGCGGGCGCGGGGCAGAAGATTTTCCGGCTCCACGCATTCATTCACCATGCCCCAGCGCGCGGCGGTCTCGCCGGAGATGCGGTTGGTGGTGAGCACCAGCCAGGCCGCCTGCTTGCGGGTGATGCCGGAGAGCTGCGCGGCAGGGCCGGCCATGCCGGGATAGGTCGAAAACCCCATCTCCGGGCAGCCGATGCTGGCCTTTGTGCTGGCCACCGCGAGGTCGCAGACATTGATCAGGGTCGAGCCGCCGCCCAGCGCCAACCCGTTGACCGCGGCGATGAAAATGGCGGGGTGTTTTCGAATGGCCATGTTGACGGCGATCCATTGCTCGCCGGCGTCTTCGCGCCCCTGGGCGACTTCGGCCGAACGTTCTTTCAGATCCATCCCCGCGCAGAAACTGCCGCCGGTGCCGGTGAGGATGATCGCTTTCGCGCGTCCGCGCAGCGCCTCGAAAGCCTCCAGCAGGGCGACGCGCGAGGCGCGGTCCATGGCGTTGCGTTTTTCCTCGCGGTTGACGCGGATTTCGGCCCAGCCTTCGTGCTCGGAAATGACGAGCGGGCTCACGCGGCGATCTCGAATTGCGGCAGGCGGAAGCCTTCGACCTCAGGGTCGAAGACGACATGCATGCGTTGGCCGATCTTCAACGCCGAGGGTTCGGCGCCGCGCAAGTTTGTCAGCAGCATGGGGCCCTCATCCAGCTTCACCATCACCACGGGGTAGGGGGTGGGAAACTGCGAAAAATATTTCTGGTGGAAGACGACGAAGGAGAAAAGTTCGCCGCGGCCAGGGCTTTCCACCCATTCCGTGTTCGGCCGGCCGGTGAAGGGCGAGACCGGCGCCGGCGGGAAGAAACACTGGCCGGTATCGGTGCAGCGCTGCACCATCAAACGGCCCTGCCGGGCGGCGTCCCAGAAGGGCACGGACCAGACATCGACGATGGGGAGCGGCATGGTCTCAGCCCTTCCGGAAAATCGCGGAGAGCGCGATGTTGGTGGCACAGATGTATTGCATGGCTTCGGCATTGGGGATCTGCCGCTCGCCGCAGTCGCCGCGCAATTGCCGCACGCATTCGGCGATGATGCCCCAGCCCTGCATGTAGCTGTCCGAGAGATGCCCGCCGGATGTATTGGTCGGCCAGCGGCCGGTGCCCAGGCGCAGCGTGCCGTCCTTGACGAAATTCCCGCCTTCGCCGGGCGGACAAAAACCCATGCCCTCCAGGCTGAACAGCACGGTGGGCGAAAAATTGTCGTAGATGCCAAGGCCGGACAGCTCATCGCGGGCGATGCCTGCGCGGGCGTAGATCTGTTCCTGAACCTTGGCGAATGAACCCTGCCAATAGTCGGTCGGCGGAGCGCTGCCATAGGTGAAATTGTCCTGGCGGGCGTAGCCCGAGATCAGCACGGGCGGCCGCCGCATGTCCCGCGCACGCTCGGCCGAGGTGATGATCCAGGCCACCGCGCCGTCATTGATCAGGCAGTAGTCCAGCAGCTTCAACGGCTCGCAGATCGGGCGCGCGGTGGCGTGGTCGTCGCGCGTGATCGGGCGGCCATGCATCACCGCATCGGGGTTGAGGCAGGCGTGGTGGCGAAACGCTTCCGCCACCCAGCCGAGATCGGCATGGGTGGTGCCGTAATCATGCATGTGCCGCTGCCACATCATGGCGTGGCTGGCGCCGGGCGAGGTCATGCCCCAGGGGCTCCATTGGCTGTCGCCGCCGCCGTAATTCACCCGCCTGGAGCGGCCATTATTGCCATAGACCAGCGCTACCGTCTTGGCGGCGCCACTGGCCACCGCCTGCATGGCCAGGCTCAGCGACACGCCGGAAAACCGCCCCGGCGCCTCGGTCAGCAGGCAATACTGGGGATTGATCCCCATCATCTCGGCAAAACGCTCGTAGCTGGGGATGCGGTTGACGATCAGGCCGTCGATATCGCCCGGCCGCAGCCCGGCATCATCGAGCGCCATGTTCAGCGCCTCGCAGCCCAGACCGTAGGAATCGCTCTCCGGAAAACTGCCGAAGCGGCTGGTGCCTATGCCGGCAAACGCCGTCTTGTCGCGCATCGGATACGTGTCGTGGATATTCAAGCGGCCATCCTTTGCGCAGAATCCTCGGCGATCATCGCCGCACATTTCTCGCCGATCATGATGCATGCGGCGTTGGTGTTGCCCGAGACGACGGTGGGCATGATGGAGGCATCGGCCACCCGCAAGCCGGCCACGCCGCGCAGCCTGAGTCGGCTGTCCACCACCGAGGAAGCATCCTCGCCCATTCGGCAGGTGCCGCTGGGGTGATAGATGGTGTGGCCGGTGTTGCGGGCGAATTCCAGCAGCGCCTCGTCGCTGTCCGCATCGACGCCAGGGGCGAATTCGCTCTCGATCCAGCGCGAGAGCGCCGGCGTCGCCGCCAATTGGCGGGTCAGCCGCAGCCCCGCGGTGATGCAATCGCGGTCGAATTTTTCCGCGAGGTAATTGGCGTGGATCAGCGCCTGGGCCGTGGGGTCGGGGCTGGCCAGGGTGATCGTGCCGCGGCTTTCCGGGCGAAGCTGGCACATGCTCATGGTGAAGCCCGGGAAGTCGTGCAGCTTGCCGGGCGAGGCCACGCTGAACGGCACGAAATGGAATTGCACATCGGGTGTGGCCGATTGCGGCATGACCCGGGCGAAAAGCCCCGAGGTACCGGCGGCGAAGGTCAGCGGCCCCGAGCGCTTGAACGCGAATTCGAGGCCGGTGCGGAGCTGCCCCCAGAGCGAATGCGCGACGTCGTTGAACGTCACCTTCTGGTTGGCGCGAAAGATCATCCGAGCCTGGAAATGATCCTGCAGATTGCGCCCGACCGCGGGCAGATGATGCCGGGTCTCGATGCCCATGGCCGAGAGATGCGCCCCATCGCCCACGCCCGAGAGCATCAACAGCTGCGGCGAATGGATGGCGCCGCCGCACAGGATCACCTCGGCCCGCGCGGCCACGGTTTTTTCTGCGCCGCCCTGGGCATAGACCACGCCGGTGCAGCGGCCGTTCTCGATGACCAGCCGCCGCGCCGGCGCCTCGGTCAGAATGTCCAGATTGGCCGGCTTCGGCGTGAGATAGGCCTTGGCGGCCGAACAGCGCAGCCCGTTCCGCACAGTGACCTGATACCAGCCGGCCCCCTCCTGATCCGGCCCGTTGAAGTCCGGGTTCTCCGGAAAGCCCAGCTGCTTCGCCGCCTCGATGAAGGCGGCGGAGATCGGGTTGCGGTCGCGCAGGTCGGAGACGCCCAGTGGGCCGCCCTTGCCATGCAGCGCGTCGGCGCCGCGTTCATTGTCCTCCGCCGCGCGGAAATGCGGCAGGACATCGGCAAAACTCCAGCCGATGCAGCCGAGCTGGCGCCAATGGTCGTAATCCTCGGCCTGGCCGCGGATATAGATCAACCCGTTGATGGCGGAGGAGCCGCCCATCACCCGGCCGCGCGGCCAGTCGATTTGCCGGCCGCCGAGTTCGGCTTCCGGCGCCGTCTTCAAATTCCAGGACAGGGTCGGGTGGTACATGGTCCGGGCAAAGCCGATGGGCACATGCAGCCAGGGGTTGAGCGCCCGCCCCCCGGCTTCCAGCAGCACCACCCGCACCCCGGGCCTAGCCGCCAGCCTGGCCGCCACCGCGCAGCCTGCCGAGCCGGCCCCCACCACCACGTAATCCGCTTCCATGGACATTGCTGTTCTCCCGGGGCGCAGCTTTGGGCGATGTGGCCGCGCGGTCAACCGGCTTGACCGCGGCCGGCTTGACCGCGGCCGGGGCGGCGCGTGCAATCCCCCCGGAGGAGAAACGCCCATGGATGGTTTTGCCGCGATCGTCGGCGCCCGGCACTGCCTGACCGAGCCGGCGGAGACCGCAGTCTATGGCGAGGATTGGCGCGGCAACCTGCGCGCCACCCCCGCCATGGTGCTGCGCCCGGGCAACACCGCCGAGGTCGCGGCGATCATGGCCGAGGCGGCGGCGCGGGGCCTCTGCGTGGTGCCCGCCGGCGGCCGCACCGGCCTGGCCGGCGGCACCGTGCCCATCGGCGCCTCCGTCACCATCTCGATGGAGCGGATGAACCGCATCCGCACGGTCGACCCGGTGGACATGTCGATCACCGTCGATGCCGGCTGTATCGTGGAGAATGTGGCCCAGGCCGCCGCCCTGGCCGACCGGCTCTTCCCGCTGAATTTCGGCGCGCAGGGGTCGGCCCATATCGGCGGCGTCATCTCCACCAATGCCGGCGGCATCCGTGCGCTGCGCTACGGCACGGTGCGCGACTTGGTGCTGGGGCTCGAGGTCGTGCTGCCCGATGGCCGGGTGCTGGATGACCTGCGCCGCGTGCGCAAGGACAATACCGGCTATGCGCTGCGCCACCTCTTCATCGGTGCCGAAGGCACGCTGGGCCTCGTCACCGCCGCCACGCTGAAGCTCTACCCACCGATGCGGGTGCGCGAGACCGCCTTCGTCGCGGTGGAGACGCCCGCCCAGGCGCTGGCGCTGCTCGGCCGCATGCAGGGCTGCGGGGCGGAGCTGGTGGGTTTCGAACTCTGCGGCCGGCGCACCATCGCGCTGACGATCCAGAACGGCCATGGCTTTCGCGAGCCCGTGGCCCTGACCACGCCCTGGTACTGCATCATCGAAATCGCCGCCGCCCATGCCGCCGCCCAGCTGCGCCCGATCCTAGAGGACAATCTCGCCGCCGCGCTGGAAGCCGGCGAATGCGTGGACGCCATGATCGCCGAATCCGAGGACACCCGCGCGATGCTCTGGCGCATGCGCGAGAGCACGCCCGACTGTACCAAGCAGGAAGGCCCGGCCATCGCGACGGACACCGCCGTGCCGGTCTCCGCCGTGCCGGCCTTCCTCGACCAGGTCCATGCCATGAGCGCGGCGCGCTGGCCGGAGGGGCATGTGATGTGCATCGGCCATCTCGGCGATGGCAATATCCACATCTCGCTGCAGGCGCCCAAGGGCACGGCCCGCGAGGCCTGGGTGCAGCGCGCCGGCGGCTTCGATGACGCGGTGGCCGCGCTCGCGGTCGCGGCCGGCGGCAGTTTCTCGGCCGAGCACGGCATCGGCCAGTCCAAGGTGAAAACCATGGCCGCGCTGAAAAAACCGGTGGCGCTCTCACTCATGCGGGCCATCAAGGCCACGCTCGACCCTGATCTGCGGATGAATCCCGGAAAGGTTCTGCCGCCGAAGTAACACCTTTGGCCTGTCGCGGAAGCTTCACCGTTTCGCAGCATGCGTGACACGCCCCTGGCCTAACCCGCCCTCCCAGTCACCAACCGGCGAGGGTCCATGCCAAGCGTCTCACTGCGCGGCATCCACAAAAGTTTCGGCGCGACCCCGGTGTTGCGCGACGTGACGCTGGAGGTGGCCGAGGGCGAGTTCCTGGCCATTCTCGGCCCTTCGGGCTGCGGCAAATCCACCCTCCTGCGCATCCTGGCCGGGCTTGAGACCGCCGATGCCGGCGAAGTGTTCATCGGCGAGATGCGGGTTGACCGGCTGCCGCCCAAGGCGCGCGACCTGGCGATGGTGTTCCAGAGCTACGCGCTCTACCCCTACATGACCGTCGGCCAGAATGTTTCTCTCCCCCTGGAGATGCGCAGGCTGTCGGCCTGGCAGCGCGTGCCGCTGCTGGGACGGCTGTTTTCAGGTGCGGCGCGGCGGGGCATCGCCGCGGATGTCGAGGCGGTGGCCGCCCCTCTCGGCTTGTCGCCGCTGCTCGGGCGAAAACCGTCACAGCTTTCCGGCGGGCAACGCCAGCGTGTGGCGCTGGCGCGCGCCATGGTGCGCAACCCCGCCGCCTTCCTGATGGACGAGCCGCTGTCCAACCTCGATGCCAGGCTGCGGGCCGAGGCCAGGGCCGAGATCGTGGCGCTGACCCGCCGCCTCGGCGTCACCGCGCTCTACGTCACCCATGACCAGGGTGAGGCGATGGCGATGGCCGATCGCGTGGCCGTGATGCAGGGCGGCCGCGTGCTGCAACTGGCGGCGCCGCAGGAGCTTTATGACGAGCCGGCCAGCCTGGAGGTCGCCCGCTTCGTCGGCTCGCCGCCGATGAATGCGCTGGCCGCCGAGGTCGCCTCGGATGGTGCCGTGGTCGTGGCCGGCGCGCGCCTGCCCTGGCACAGCCCGGCCCGCGGCCCGGTGACGCTGGGCGTGCGGCCCGAAGGCTGGCTGCCGGCCGATGACGGCATTCCGGTGTTGCTGGAACGCATCGAGCATCTCGGCGCCGAAACGCTGTGCCATCTCGTCGGCGGCGTCGTGTTGCGGCTTTCGCCCGAGGCGTCGCGCGGCTTGGCGCCGGGCCGGCGGCTGTGCCTGATGCCTCAGCGCGCGGTGCTGTTCGGCCCCGATGGCCTGCGGCTGCCGCTGGCCGCCGCCCGGCGGGAGCCGGCCTTTGGCTAACCAGCACCGCGCCGAGGCCATTGCCGGCACCCTGCTGGCGCTGCCGGCCTTCATCCTGATGTGGCTGATGCTGCTGGGTCCGGCCGTCGCCGTGGGGTTGTTGTCCCTGACCGACTGGAATTTCGGCGAGCCGCGCATCGGCTTTGCCGGGCTGGACAATTACGAGGAGCTGTGGAGCGACCGCGTCTTCTGGATCAGCCTGCGCAACACGGTGATCTATGTCGGCTTCTCGGTGCCGGCAACGGTGTTCCTGGGGCTGGTCGCGGCGATTGCCATCGAGGGTGTCGGGCGGGGGAGAGGCTTCTACCGCGCCGCCTATTTCCTGCCGGTGGCCAGCACGCTGCTGGCCATGGCGCTGGTCTGGGAATTCATGTTCCACCCCTCGGTGGGCTTCGTGAACCAGGTGTTTCGCCTGCTGGGGCTGCCCACCGCGGATTGGCTGCAGAACCCTGACACGGCGCTCTTCGCGCTGGCCGCCATCGGCGTCTGGCAGAATCTCGGCCTGGCCATGGTGCTGTTCATGGCCGGGCTGAAATCCATCCCGCCCGATCTCTATGAGGCGCTGGCGATGGACGGTGCCGATGGCGCCTGGGAGCGGTTCCGCCGCGTCACCTGGCCCATGCTCGGCCCGGCGCTGGTCTTCGTCGTCGCCATCACCGCCATCCGCAGCTTTCAGGTGTTCGACACGGTGGCGGTGCTGACCGAGGGCGGGCCAAGCAAATCCACCGAGGTGCTCCTCTTCACCATGGTCCAGCAGGGTTTCACCTTCCTGCGCTCGGCCTATGGGGCTGCCATCACCATGGTGTTCCTGGTGCTGACGCTGGCGATCACCCTGGCGCAGACCACCATTCTCGATCGGCGGGCGCATTATGGTTAGGCGCGCGCTGACCCATATCGCCCTGCTGGCGGGTGCGGCGGTGATGCTGGCGCCCTTCGTGATCATGCTCTCGATCTCGCTGAAGCCGCCTGGCGAGGTCTTCTCGCCGCAATTCCAATTGTTGCCGACGCAATGGCATGCGGTGGAGAACTACACCGCCGCCTTCACCAAGGTGCCCCTGCTGCGCTTCCTGCTGAACGGGCTTTTCGTCACGCTCTGCATTTTCGCGGCCCAGGCGCTGACGGCGCTGCCCATGGCCTATGCGCTGGCGAAACTGCGCTGGCGCGGGCGGGAGGCGGCCTTCGCCATGGTGGTCCTCGCGCTCCTCATCCCGCCGCAGGTGCCGGCCATCCCGCTCTATATCGGGCTGTGGCAGTTGGGCCTGCTCAACACCTATGCCGCCATCATCCTGCCCTCGACCATCTCGGTCTTCGGCATTTTCCTCATGCGGCAGTTTTTTCGAACTGTGCCGGACGACCTCATCGCCGCGGCGCGCATGGACGGGCTCTCCGAATGGGCCATCGTCTGGCGCATCATGCTGCCCACCGCGGCGCCGGCCATTGCTGCCTTCGCCTGCCTGTCCTTCATCTGGAACTGGAACGAGTTCTTCTGGCCGCTGATCGCGGTGCAGGAGGAACACCTGATGACGCCGCCGCTCGGCATCGCCTTCTTCTCCAATGCCGAGGCCGGCACCTCCTTCGGCCCGCTGATGGCCGCGGCCACCGTGGTGACAGCGCCGCTGGCACTCGCCTTTCTCCTCGCCCAACGCGCCTTCATCGAAGGCGTGACCATGACTGGAGTGAAATGATGACCACGCCGCGCATCGGCCTGCTCTCCGACATCCACCTCTCCCGTGCCCGGCCCTGGTTCCACGCCAATTGGGAATTGCTGCTGGCCGAGCTGGCCGCCACCCCGCCGCCCGACATGTTCATCATCACCGGCGATTGCGCGCTGGACGCCCCGGTGCGCGAGGATGACCTCGCCTTCGCCCGACAGCAATTCGACCGGTTGCCGGCGCCCTGGCATGCGCTGCCCGGCAATCACGATGTCGGCGCCTGTCACCCCGAGGGTGCCGGCGAACATTTGGTGAGCGAGCCTCTGTTGGCGGCCTGGAACCGGCATTTCGGCGCCGATTACTGGGTGCTGGATGTGCCGGGCTGGCGCCTCATCGCGCTCAACAGCCTCATCCCCGGCTCCAACCTACCGGCCGAGCACGAACAGGCCGCCTTCCTCGACAACGCCATCGCCACCGCCGGCTTCAACCGCGTGGCGATCCTCACCCACAAGCCGCTGTGCATCCATGACGTGACGGAGCCCGCGCCCTCCGCCGCATGCTGGCGGCCTGGCACGCGCGAGCTGGTGCAGCGCCATGCGCGCGAGGGGCGTATCGCCCTGATCATCAGCGGCCATCTGCATGAGGCGCGCGACCGGATCATTGCCGGCGTGCGGCATCTCTGGCTGCCGGGCCTCGCCTTTGTCATCGACATGCCCGGCGAATGGCGGACCATCATGGGTGGCCGCAAGCGCGTCGGCCACGCCACGCTGGAGCTTGGCGCCGCGCCGGCCATCACCTGGCATGAGCCCGCCTCGCTGCTGAACATCGATATCGGCGGCTGGATGCGCGCCGGCGGCATCGGCCTCTACGGGCCGCTGGCCGGCGAAGGCCTGCCCTTTCCCCCTTTTCCCACCCAAGGAGACCCTTCATGACCATCCAACGCCGCGCCCTTCTCGCCACGCCGCTCGCGCTGCCCGCCCTGGCGCAGACCGCGCCTGTCGAAATCTCCTTCCAATACTCCATCCCCGAGCTGTTCCGCGGGCTGATGGACGACGTGGCCGCCGCCTTCATGCGTGCCAACCCCAATATCCGCGTGACCATCCGCGCCCCCGAGCCGGATTACGAGGCGATCCTGCAACGCCACCTGCGCGACGCGGTCACCCGCCAGCTGCCCGATGTCGCCTTCCACGGCCTGAACCGCCAGCGCACCCTGGTCGAGCGCGAAATCCCGGTCGACCTCAAGCCCTTCATGGCCGCCGATGCCGCCATCGCCGGGCAGGGCTATTCCGAAAGCCTGCTCTCGCTCGGCCAGGTCGGCCCGCTGCAGACCGGCATCGGCTTCGCCCTCTCCACCCCCATCCTCTACTACAATGTGGAGCAGCTCCGCCGCGCCGGCGGCAACCCGGACAACCTGCCGAGCACCTGGGAGGGTGTCGCGGCCCTCGCGCGCGCCATCCACGGCACGGCGGAAAACCTGAACGGCATGTTCTTCGACTGGACGATCACCGGCAACTGGGCCTGGCAGGCGCTGGTCTTCAGCCATGGCGGCACCATGCTCTCGGCCGATGAGCGGCAGGTGGCGATGGGCAATGAGCATGGCCAGCGCGCCATCGCCGCCCTTCGCCAGCTGGTCGATGAGGGCCGCATGCCCGATATGCGCCCGACCGCCGCCATCGCCGATTTCTTCGCCGGGCGGCTGGGTATCTCCATGCAGTCCACCGCGCAGCTCGGCCGCTACAACCGCGAGATCGGCGGGCGTTTCCCGCTGGTCTGCGGCCGCTTCCCGCTCTCCTCCCCCAATGCCCGCCTGCCCGCCGGCGGCAATGTCGCGATGATGTTCACCCGCGACCAGGCCAAGCAGGCCGCGGCCTGGGAATTCATCAAATTCGCCACCGGCCCGGTGGGTGCCACCATGATGGTCAATGCCACCGGCTATATGCCGGCCTCCACCATCCCCGCCCAGCGCGAGGAGATGCTGGGCCGCTTCTACCGCGAGAACCCCAACCACCTCGTCACCTTCCGCCAGCAGGATGTGATCACCGGCTGGTACGCCTTCCCCGGCCAGAACGCGCTGCGCATCACCGACACCATCAACGACCATCTGCAAAGCGTGGTGGCGAAGCGGGCCGAGCCGCAGGCGGCACTCACCCGCATGGCGGCCGACGTCCAGGCCCTGTTGCCGCGCCGCTGATGTTCGACTTCATCCACATCACCGACCTGCATATCCTGCCTCCGGGCGAGACCAATTACGGCCTCGACCCGGCGGAGCGGCTGCGCATGGCCGTCGAGAGCATCGCCGAGCGCCATGGCCCGGAAAGCCCGGCGCCAGCGGAATTCGTCATCGCCACCGGCGACCTCACCCATCACGGCCAGCCCGCCGCCTATGCCGTGCTGCGCGACATTCTGGAGGGGCTGCCGATGCCCTTCCACCTCATGCTCGGCAATCATGACGAGCGGGCGCATTTCCGCGCCGCCTTCCCGGATGCGCCGGTGGACCCTTCAGGCTTCGTCCAGCAGGTGATCGAGACCGATGTCGGCCGCTTCATCCTGCTCGACACCAAGACCGAGGGCACCCATGCCGGCCTCCTCTGCGAGGCCCGGCTGGCCTGGTTGCAGGCCCGGCTGGAGGAGAGCGCGGAGCCGGTCTTCCTCTTCCTCCACCACCCCCCCATGCCGCTGGGCATCGCCCGGATGGACCGCATTCCGCTGCTGAACTCCGCAGCCCTGGCCGATGTGGTGGCGCCGCATCGCGACCGCATCCGCCACATGTTCCATGGCCATCTCCACCGCCCGCTGGGCGGCTCCTGGCTGGGCATTCCCTTCACCTCGCTGCGCGGCACCGCGCATCAGGTGGCGCTCGATCTCTCCGAACGGGAAAGCGCGCCGGGCAGCCACGAGCCCGCCGCCTATGCGCTGGTGCGCGTGACCGGGGAGAGCGTGGTGGTGCATACCCATGACTTCCTCGACCAGACAGGGACCTTCGACCTTTGACCGACAAGACAGCGCTGCTGGTGATCATGGACGGGTTGCGGCGCGATGCCGTGGGGCCCGAACGCACGCCCAACCTGTGGCGGCTGTGGCGCCGCGGCACGGCCTTCGGCCAATACCGCTCGATGTTTCCCTCCGCCACGCGTGTGGTCTCATCCTCCACCGCCACCGGCTGCCTGCCTGCCACGCATGGGCTGGCGGGCAACTCGATGGCCCTGCTCGATGAGGAGGGGCGGCTGCATCCGCATGATGCGGGCTCGGCCGAGTTCCTGCCCGCCCGCCGCGCCATGCATGGCCGCGCCCTCGATGTCCCGACCATGGCCGAGCGGCTGGCGGTGCATGGCGGGGTGGTGATCTGCTCCAATGTCTCGCCCGGTGCCGCGCTGGCGCATGACCCGAACCGCGCGGGCCACCTCTTCAACCGGGCGGTGAGCCATGAACCCGGCCAGGCGCTGCCGCCGCTCGCCGACATCACGCTGAGCATCAAAGGCGACGGGATGATCACCGAGCGCTTCCTGGACGAGGTCACCCGCCGCCGCCCGGCGCTGGGTGTCCTCTGGCTGGGCGAGCCCGACGCCACGCAGCATGCGCAGACGCCCGGCTCCGAGGCCTGCTGGGCCGCCATCGCCGCTGCCGATGCGCGGCTCGGCGAGGTCATGGAACTGGCCGACCGCCGCCGCGCCCTGGGTGAGGAGGTCCTGCTCATGGCCGGTTCCGACCATGGCCATGAGACGGTGGAGGGCGTGATCGATGTCGAGGCCGAGCTGGCCGAGGCCGGGCTCGAACCCGGCGCCGAGCATGGCCTCGTCACCCTCTCGAACGGCTCCTCGGTGATGGTGCATCTGGCGCCGCATCGCGACCCGGCGCCGGTGATGGCATTCTTTCAGGCCGTGAGCTGGGCCGATGCGGTGCTGCATGGCGAGGCCCTGCGCCGCCTCGGCCAGCGCCCCGGCGCCGACGGCCTGCTCTGCATCGTGGCCATGCGCCGGCGGGAGGCGCCGAATGCGCATGGCCTGCCCGGGCTGATTCTCGTGGCCAAGCCCGCCACCGGCAAGCCCGACCGCATGGGCTGCGGCCAGCATGGCGGCCTGGGTGCCGCCGAGCAGGCGCCGGTGATGGTGGCCGATGGCCCCGGCTTCGACCGCGGCGTCAGCCCGGCCGATGCCTCGCCGATCGATATTGCGCCCTCCATCCTGCGCTTCCTCGGGCGCGGCCTGGAGGGGCCGGCGATGGATGGCCGCGCCCTGCAGGGCAGTCCCGTGATGGAGCACACCGCATGATCCCCCGTCGAATCCTCCCCTTCCTCGCCGCCCCGGCTATGGCGCAGGAGGCCCCGCGCCGGGGCACGCTGCGCTATGCCACGCTGGGCCTGGACACCGCCGACCCGCATCGCCACACCGGCTCGATCGCCGTGCAACAGGCCTATGTCGAGGCGCTGACCTCCATTGGCCCCGATGGCGGCGTGGAGCCTTTCCTGGCCGAGCGGTTTTTGGTCTCCGACGATGGCCGGAGCGCCACCTTCCACCTCCGTCCCGGCGTGCTATTCCATGACGGCACGGCGATGGATGCCGCCGCCATCCAGGCCAATATCGAGCGGGTGCGCGACCGGGTGCGCGGCGGCTGGCTGGCCGGTGCGATGCGCCTGATCACCGCCATCGAGACGCCGGACGCCGCCACCGTCATCCTCCGCCTCTCCGAGCCCTATGCGCCGCTGCTGACCTCGCTCTCCGAGCTGTGGATCGTCTCGCCGCGCTCGCCGGGCTGGGAGGGCAACATCACCCGCCCGGCCGGCACCGGGCCTTTCCTCTTCGGCCAGTGGCAGCCCAATGTACGGCTGATCGCGCCCGCCAATCCGCGCTACTGGCGCCAGGGGCTGCCGCGGCTGGAGGCGGTGCAGTTCGACCTGCGCGGCGATGTCGACAAGGGCCTGGCCCTGCGCGCGGGCGACCTGCACATCGCCGATGTGCCGCAGGATGTGGCGACGCAGCTGCGCGCCGATCCGCGTTTCGTGGTGCAGGGCCTGCGCGACACCACCTGGTATTTCGTGGCCTTCAACAACCGCCGGCCACGGCCGCCCTTCGACAATCCGCTGGTCCGCCGCGCGCTGGGCCATGCGCTGGACAAGCCCGGCTTCATGCGCTTTGTCGCCGGCGACGCGGGCGTGGTCACCAACCAGATGGTGGCGCCCGGCAACCTCTACTTCGACCAGGCGCTGCATGAGGCCGACCCCTATCGCGCGCCCGATCTCGACCAGGCCCGCGCCCTGCTGCGCGAGGCCGGCGTGGACCCGGCGCGGACCGCCATCGAGATGGTCTCCTGGCAGGAACCCTATGCCCAGGCGGCGGTGCAGATGGTGCGGCGCTTGGGCTTTCGGGTCACCCACACGCCGCTCGACGATATCGGCGCGCAGCGCCGGCTCGGCCAGTACGACTGGGATATCTGCTGCATGGCCTCGGGCCCGCGCGCGGATGTGTTCCTGCGCTGGGTGCGGCTGATGTCCGATGGGCCCAACCCGGTGCTCTGGGGCGGCATCCAGGACCCCGCGCTGGACGGCATGATCCGCGCCGCCGCGGCCGAGCCGGCATTGCAGCCGCGGCGTGAGAAATACGCCCGCGCCTGGGCCAGGGTGGCGGAGCAGCACTACTTCCTCGTGCTCGGCCATGCCGCCAACCAGATCGCCTGGCGGCGCGACGTGCAGGGCTTCTCGACCGGCTTCACCTGGAGCCCGCACCGGGCCGATGGCGGCATCGCGGTCACCTCCCTGGGATGAGGATCTTCGCGCTCGCGCTGCTCGCGCTGGCGCTGCTGGGGCCGTGGCTGGCCCCCTTCGACCCGCTGGACCAGGACCTAATGGCGCTGAACCGCGCGCCGGGTGGGGCGCATTGGCTGGGCACCGACCATCTCGGGCGGGACGTGCTCTCGCGCCTGCTGGCCGGGGCGGGCACCACGCTGGCGGTGGCCGCCGCGGGCACCATGCTGGCGTTGCTGTTGGGCGGCGGCGCGGGGCTGCTGCTGACCGGGCTGGGGCGCGGGGCGGAGTGGCTTGGCTTTGCTGTCATCGACACGCTGCGCGGGTTGCCGCCGCTGCTGCTCGGCCTTGTGGCGCTGGCGGCGATGGGACCGGGGCTGTCGCCGTTGGTGCTGGCGCTGGCGCTCTCCTTCGCGCCGCTCTTCGCCCATGTCGCGCGCACGGCGCGCAGGCGGGAGGAGGCGGCGGATTACGTGCCGGCCGCGATCGTCTCCGGCGCCGGGCCATGGCGGGTGCTCTGGCGGCATATCCTGCCCAATGTGGCTGGGCCGCTTGTGACACTCAGCGCCATCACCCTGCCGCGCTGCGTGGTGACGGAGAGCGTGCTCTCCTTCCTCGGCCTGGGCGCGGCGCCGGACGCGCCGACCTGGGGCCGGATGGCGGCCGACGCCGCCCGCCTGGCCGAGGCCGCGCCGCATGCGCTGCTGGTGCCGGTGGCGGCCATCGCGCTGGCCACCGCCGCCTGCGCCGCCCTGGGTGACGCCCTGCGCCGCCGCGTGGACCCGCTGCGGGCATGAGGCGCGCGCTGGGGATTCTCCTCACCGGGCTGGGGCAGGGTCTGGCCATCACCTTCGGGCTGTTCCTGCTCTTCGGCGCCATCCCCGGCGATGTGGTGGATGTGCTGGCCAGCGCCGGCGATCTCGACGACGCCCAGCAGGCCGCCATGCGCGCCGAGCTGGGGCTGGACCAGCCGGCCTGGCGGCGTTTTCTCGACTGGGTGGGCGCTGCGCTGGGCGGTGACCTGGGCGAGTCGCAGCGTTTCGGGCAACCGGTCGGACCCATGCTGTGGGAGGCGGCGGGCGTGACCTTGCAGCTCGGCGCGTTGTCCGGCGCTTTCGGCATCGTGCTGGCTTTCGGGTTGTGTCTCGCCCAGGCCGCCGGCTCGCGCGCCGCGCGGGCGGCGGTGGAGGCGATCAACCTCTGGTCCATCGCCCTGCCCACCTTTTGCATCGGCGTGGCGGCGCTGTTGCTGTTCTCGGTCTGGCTGGGCTGGCTGCCGGCGATCGGCGGGTTGCTGGCGCCGGTGGTGATTCTGGGCATCGACAATGCCGGGCAACTCGCGAAGCCGCTCTCCGAGGAGGTGGCCGAGGTCGCCGCTCGCCCGCATGTGATGGCCGCCCGCGCGCGCGGCCTTTCGCCGCTCTGGCTGGCGCGCTGGCATATCCTGCCGCTGGCGGCGCCGGTGGCGGTCTCCCTCACCGGGGTGATGCTGGCCGGGCTGCTCGGCGGCACCCTGACCATGGAACTGCTTTTCGGCCTGCCCGGCATGGGTGCGCTGGTTCTCAACGGCATCCAGGGGCGTGACCAGCCGGTGGTGCTGGCCGCGCTGGTGGCGGCGGCACTCGCCATTGTGCTGGTGAATGCGCTGACGGCCCTGGTCCAGGGCCTGCTGGACCCGCGGCAGTCGTCACGTGATTGACGCTGAACCGTCATCCCCACGTCGCCCGGGGCGACTAACCCGCGCCTCTCTGAACGGGGGTTTCATGGCGTCGCGGAAGAATGTGCTGCTCATCGTGGTCGATCAGTGGCGGGCGGATTTCGTGCCCGCGCTGGGCGCCGATTTTCTCAGAACCCCGAACCTGGACCGGCTGTGCCGTGAGGGCGTGACGTTTCGCAACCACGTCACGACCGCCGTGCCCTGTGGCCCGGCGCGGGCCAGCCTGCTGACCGGGCTGTACCTCATGAACCATCGCGCGGTGCAGAACACCGTGCCGCTGGATGCCCGGCACACCAATCTGGCCAAGCAGCTGCGCCTCATCGGCTATGATCCGGCGCTGATCGGCTATACCACCACGACGCCCGACCCGCGCACCACCGGCCCGAAGGACCCGCGCTTCACCACGTTGGGCGATTTGATGGACGGGTTCCGCTCCGTCGGTGCCTTCGAGCCGAATATGGAGGGGTATTTCGGCTGGCTGGCGCAGAAGGGGTTTTCGTTGCCCGCCCGCCGCGCCGATGTCTGGCTGCCGGAAGGCGAGGACGCGCTGCCCGGCGCCACCGACAGGCCGAGCCGGGTGCCGAAGGAGTTTTCCGACAGCGCCTTCTTCACCGAACGCGCGCTGACATATTTGAAGGGCCGCGGGGAAAAACCCTGGTTCCTGCATCTCGGCTATTACCGCCCGCACCCGCCCTTCGTGGCGGCGGCACCCTATCACGCGATGTACCGGCCGGAGGACATGCCTGCCCCGATTCGCGCGGCGACACCCGAGGCGGAAGCCGCGGGACACCCGCTGCTCGCGCATTACCTCGGCGCCGTGCGCCAGGCCTCCTTCTTCGAGCGTGCCGAGGGCAAAGCCGCCGAGATGGACCCGGCCGAGCTGGCCCAGATGCGCGCGACCTATGCCGGCATGATCTCGGAGATCGATGACTGCCTGGGCCGCGTCTTCGACCACCTCGACGCCACGGGACAGTGGGAAGACACGTTGATCATCTTCACCAGTGACCATGGCGAGCAACTCGGCGACCATCACCTCCTCGGCAAACTCGGCTATTTCGACGAGAGCTTTCGGATACCGCTGGTGGTGAAGAACCCCGAGGCGCCCGAGCAGGCCGGCCGTGTCGAGGACGCCTTTTCGGAAAGCGTCGACGTGATGCCGACCATCCTGGAATGGCTGGGCGGCACCACGCCGCGCGCCTGCGACGGGCGCTCGCTGCTGGAGGTCCTGCACGGCGAGAAGCCCGCGGATTGGCGCGACCACCTGACCTATGAATTCGACTTCCGCGACCTGCATTACTCCACGCCGGAATCGGCGCTGGGCCTGAGCATGGATCATTGCTCGCTGATGGCGGTGCAGGATGCGCGCTGGAAATACGTTCATTTCGCCGGCCTGCCGCCGCTGCTCTTCGACCTTCAGGCCGACCCGAACCAGTTCACCAACCTCGCCGCCGATCCGGCGCACGCCGCGGTCCTGGCCGAATACGCCCAAAAAGCCCTGACCAAGCGCATGCGCCATGCCGAGCGCACGCTGACCCATTTCCGCGCCACCCCCCACGGACTCGAAGAGAGGAATTTCTGATGAGCCTTTCCCGCCGCGCCACCCTGGCCCTGCCATTGGCCGCACCGGCCTTCGCCCAGGCCGACAACCGCCCCACGCTGACCATCGCGGTCCAGAAAATCTCCAACACCAACACCATGGAGCCGCTGCGCGAGCAGTCCAATGTCGGCAGCCGCACCTGGAACAGCCATGGCGAGACGCTGATCGAGCAGGATTGGTGGGGCGATCTCTCGCTGCGCCCCGGCCTCGCCACCGCCTGGCGCCGCGTCGACGACCGCACCGTCGAACTGACGCTCCGCGACGGCGTGAAGATGCATGACGGCCGCACCATGACGGCCGAGGATGTGCAATTCTCCTTCGGCCCCGACCGTATGGGCTGGAACATGGCCACGGAGCAGGCGCGCAATCTGTTCGGCTCCATCCCCACCCAGGCCCGCCAGGCGCCGCCTGAGGTGCTGGCCGTGGCACGGCGCACCTATCCGGGGATCGAGAGGATCGAGATCGTCAACCCGACCACCATCCGCTTCGTCAACCGCACCCCGGACCTGACCCTGGAGGGCCGGCTCAGCCGCAACACCGGCATGATCATCTCGCGCGACGCCTTCGAAAAGCAGACGAACTGGCTGGAATGGGCGCGCCGCCCGATCGGCACCGGCCCTTACCGCATCGGCGATTTCCGCCCCGACCAGTCGCTGACGCTGGAAGCCTTCGACGAATACTGGGGCGGCCGGCCACCGGCGCGGCGGCTGCGCTTCGTTGAAGTGCCCGAAGTCGCCAGCCGCATCAACATGCTGCTTTCCGGCGAGGCCGATTTCGCCTGCGACATCCCGCCCGACCAGATCCGTTCGGTGGAGCGCTCCGGCCGGCACGAGATCGTCGGCGGCACCATCATGAACCACCGCCTGACGGTGTTCGACAAGAACCACCCGAACCTGCGCAACCCGTTGATCCGCAGAGCCTTCACCCATGCCATCGACCGCGAGACCATCGTCTCGGCGCTGTTCGGCGGCCGTTCGGTGGTGCCGAAGGGGCTGCAATTCGACTTCTACGGCCAGATGCTGATCGAGGGCTGGGCACCCCCGCGCTATGACCTGGCCGAGGCCCGCCGCCTGCTGCGCGAGGCCGGCTATCGCGGCGAGCCCATCCCCTATCGCCTGCTCGCCGGCTACTACACCAACCAGCTGGCGGTGGCGCAGGTGATGGTGGAGGGCTGGCGCGCCGTGGGCCTCAATGTGCAGATCGAGATGCGCGAAAACTTCCCGCAGGTGCTCTCGCGTGAGGGCCAGCGTGGCGTGCGTGACTGGTCGAACAGCGCCTCCTACAATGACCCCGTCTCCTCGCTGGTCGCCCAGCACGGCCCCGAGGGCCAGCAATGGCAGATCGGCGAATGGCAGAACGAAGAATTCGGCCGCCTGTCGCGCGAGCTCGAAACCGGCACCGATCCGACACAGCGCCGCGCCACCTTCCGCCGCATGCTGGAAATCGCCGAGCGTGAGGACCCCGCCTATACGGTGCTGCACCAGTCGGTGAACCTGACCGCCAAGCGAAAGGATTTGCGTTGGCAGGCCGGCCAGTCCTTCGTGATGGATTTCCGGGGCCGCAACTGGGGCGCCTGAGCATGTCCGACGCTCCGCGGCCGCTTGTCTCGCTGCGCGGGCTGCGCGTTGCCTTCGACGGCGTCCCGGCATTGCGCGGCATCGACCTCGACGTCATGCCAGGCGAGGCTGTGGGTCTGGTGGGTGAAAGCGGCTGCGGCAAATCCGTCACCTGGCTGGCCGCACTCGGGCTGTTGCCGCGACAGGCCAAGGTGACCGGCAGCGTCCTGCTGGAGGGCAGCGAGTTGCTCGGCGCGGCCCCGCGCGTGCTGGAGCGCGTGCGCGGTGGCCGGGTGGCGATGATCTTCCAGGACCCCGCCTCCTCGCTCAACCCCGTGCACCGCATCGGCACCCAGGTGGCGGAGGCGGTGACGCTGCATCAAGGCCTCTCCCGTTCCGATTCCCGCGCCGAGGCCAAGCGGTTGCTCGACCAGGTCGGCATGCCCGACGCGGCGCGCCGGATGGACGCCTATCCGCATGAGCTCTCGGGCGGGCAGAACCAACGGGTGATGATCGCCATGGCGCTGGCCGGCCGGCCCGAATTGCTGGTGGCGGACGAACCCACCACGGCACTCGACGTCACCATCCAGGCCCAGATCCTCGAATTGCTGAGCGAACTCCGCCGCTCGGAGAACATGGCGCTGGTGCTGATCAGCCACGATCTCGGCGTGGTGGCGGAAACCTGCGAGCGCGTGGCCGTGATGTATGCCGGCCGCATCGTTGAGGAATCGCCGGTGGACACGCTCTTCGCCGACCCCCGTCACCCCTACACCCAGGGCCTGCTGGGCGCGCTGCCGCCGATCGACGGGGCGCGCCGGCCACTGGCCTCGATCCCGGGCGGGGTGCCGGAACCCTGGGCGATGCCGCCGGGCTGCGCCTTCGCGCCGCGCTGCCCGGCGCATGTGGCGGCTTGCGACGTGACGGCGCCGGCGCTGCTGGCGCATGACGGGAGGGCAAACGCATGCTTGTTGGCGGCTTGAGCGCTCCGGTCAGGCAAGCGTGGCGCGGCGCCGGGGAGGTCGCCCGCGACGCTTCGCGCCGGCTCTGCCGGTGGCCTGCGGCCATCCCTGCCTCCCTCCGCGCCGCCACGCCTTTTGGAATTGTGGCCGGCCACGGGGACGAAAATTGGGAACGGCGCTTTTGACCGAACATGGGAACACTGTGTTGGAGGCGCGGGGATTGGTCCGGCGTTACTCCATGCGGCGGGGGTGGTTGGGGCGGCGGGTGGAGGTGCGTGCTGTCGACGGCGTTTCGCTCACGCTCGAACGCGGGCGCACGCTGGGGCTGGTGGGTGAAAGCGGTTGCGGGAAATCCACCACGGCGCGGCTGGTGCTGGGGCTGGAAGCACCCGACGCCGGCGATGTCGCCTTCGAAGGCGCCCCCATGCCGGGACCTGGCAGCACCGCCTGGAAAGCCCTGCGGGCGCGGATGCAGATGGTCTTCCAGGACCCGCTCGGCGCACTCGACCGCCGCCTGTCCATCGGCACGCAGATCGCTGAGCCGCTGGTCATCCACAACCGGCCCACCGACATCGTGGATTCCCTGCTGGCCGATGTCGGGCTGCGGCCGGATCAGGCGCGGCGCTACCCGCATGAACTCTCGGGCGGCCAGCGCCAGCGCGCCGTTCTCGCCCGCGCCCTGGCCACCTCGCCTGAATTGCTGGTCTGCGACGAACCGATCTCCGCCCTCGATGTCTCCATCCAGGCCCAGGTGATGAACCTGCTGGTGGAGCTGCAGCAATCCCGCGGCATGGCCATGCTCTTCGTCAGCCACGATCTGCGGGCGGTGCGCCAGGTCAGCCATCGCGTCGCGGTGATGTATCTCGGCCGCATCGTCGAGGAGGGCGAGCCGGACGAGGTGCTGCACCACCCCGGCCACCCCTATGCCCAGGCGCTGGTCTCGGCCATCCCGCATCCCAGCCGGCGCGGGCGCCGCATCCTGCTCAGCGGCGACCCGCCCAACCCGGCCGACCGGCCCACGGGCTGCGCCTTTCACCCCCGCTGCGCCCATGCCCGGCCGCTCTGCCGCGATGCAGCCCCAGCGCTGGCGCCGCGGGGCGATGGCCGTCTCGTCGCCTGCCATTTCGCCGAGGAACTGGCCTGATGCTGCGCTTCATCCTCTCCCGCCTCGCCCGCGCGGGCCTGACGATCGCCATGGTCGTGACCTTCGCCTTTGTCGTGCTGCGCCTCTCCGGCGATCCGGCGCAGATCATCCTCGGCGCCGACGCCGACCCCGCGGCGGTGGACGCTTTCCGGGCCTCCTGGGGCCTCGATCAGCCGGTATGGCTGCAATATTTCCACTATTTCGGCGCCATTTTTTCGGGTGACCTGGGTCGCTCCATGCGTGACGGGCGCGACGCCATCACCCTGGTCCTCGAGCGCATCCCGGCGACCCTGGCCCTCACCCTTCCGGCGCTGGCCATCAAGCTGGCGCTCGGCATCCCCGCCGGCATGCTGGCGGCGTTGCATCGCAATTCCTTCCTCGACCGGGCGGTGATGGCGCTGGCCGTCGCCGGCTTCACCGTGCCCTCCTTCGTGCTCGGGCTGCTGCTGGTGTTGGTGTTTGCCGTGCAGCTGGGTTGGCTGCCCTCGGGCGGGCAGGGGACGTGGCAGCACGCCGTGCTGCCCGTCATCACGCTGGGGGTCGGCGGTGCTGCGGTGCTGGCCCGCTTCACCCGCTCGGCGATGCTGGAGGTGCTGGGCCAGCCCTATATCCGCACGGCGTCCGCCAAGGGCGTGCCCTGGGGGGCGGTGGTGCGCGGCCATGCCCTGCCCAATGCCGCCATCCCCACGGTGACCATCATCGGCTTCATGGTGGGTTCGCTGATCGCCGGCGCCGTGGTGGTGGAGAGCGTCTTCTCCTGGCCCGGCGTGGGCCGGCTGCTGGTGGTGGCGGTGGCCAACCGCGATCTCGCGGTCGTGCAATGTGTGCTGCTGCTGGTGGCCGCCACCATGGTCACCTCCAACCTGGTGGTGGATATGCTCTACGGCTTCCTCGACCCGCGGCTGAGGGCGCGCTGATGCCCGAGGCACCGCTGCTTCCCGTCACCGCCGCGCCACCGCAGGCGCCAGCCCGCCGCCTGCCGTTGCTGGTGGTCCTTGCCCTGGGCTGGATCGGGCTGATGCTGGCCGTGGCCGCGCTGGCCGACCTCATCATGCCCTTCGGCATCACCCAGCTCGATCTGCGCAACCGGCTCTCGCCGCCCATCGGCTTCGGCGGCGACTGGCTGCACCCGCTGGGTACCGATGAGCTCGGGCGGGATGTGCTCTCCCGGCTCATCGCCTCGATCCGGATGAGCCTCTTCGTGGCCTTCGGCGCCACCATCATCGGCGCCGCGCTGGGCACCACGCTGGGCTTTCTGGCCGCGCAATTCCGCGGGGTGGTGGAGCAGGTCGTTCTCGCCCTGGTGGATTTTTCCGCAAGCCTGCCCTTCCTGATTCTGGCCCTGTCGGTGCTGGCGTTTCTCGGCAATTCCATGTGGCTGTTCATCGGCTTGCTGGGCCTGCATGCCTGGGAGCGCTATGCGCGCATCGCCCGCGGCCTGGCCATCGCGGCCGCGGGGCAGGGCTATGCCGCCGCCGTGCGGCAATTGGGCGCCTCCTCCTGGCGGGTGCAGATGCGCCATGTCCTGCCCAATATCGCCTCCACCCTCATCGTCTCGATGACGCTGGCCTTCCCGGAAATCATCCTGCTGGAAAGCGGACTGTCCTTCCTCGGCCTTGGCGTGCAGCCGCCGGCGACCTCGCTGGGCTCCATGGTGGGCTATGGCCGGGAATATCTCACCACGGCGCCCTGGGTGCTGCTGGCGCCGGCCTGCACCATCATCCTCACCACCTTCGCCGTCTCCATCCTGGGCGACTGGCTGCGCGACAGGCTCGATCCGACCTTGCGTTGATGCCCGGGCTGGGCTCCCATGCGCGCAACGAGAGACGGGGAAGAAGCATGCGCCGCCGGGTGTTTTGTACGACAATTCTGGCTGCACCGGCGCTGGCACAGCCGCGTGCCTGGCCGTCCCAGCCGGTGCGGGTGATCGTGCCATTCTCCGCCGGCACCGCCGATACGCTGGCCAGGCTTGTGGGCTCCGAAATCTCGCGTGCCATCGGCCAGCCGCTGGTGGTGGAGAACCGGCCCGGGGCGGGTGGCAATGTCGGTTCCGATGTCTGCGCCCGCGCGGCACCCGATGGCAACACCATCTGCCTGGGCACCATCTCCAGCCACGCCATCAACCCCGCCATCACGCCGCGCATGCCCTACGACAATCTGCGCGATTTCTCGCCGATCACCCAGCTCGCGGCGCAGCCCAACGCGATCGCGGTGACCAATGCCTTCCCGGCGCGCGACATCGCCGGCCTGATCGCCCATCTGCGCGCCAACCCGGACGTGCCCTTCGGCACCTCCGGCGTCGGCACCTCCATCCACCTCGCCGGCGCGCTCTTCGCGCAGATGACCGGCACGCGGCTCACCCATGTTCCGTATCGCGGTTCGGCCGGCATCGTCACCGCGCTGTTGTCGGGCGAGCTGCCGCTGGCCTTCGACAATCTCTCCTCCGTGCTGCCGCTGGCGCGGGAGGGCAAGCTGCGGATTCTCGGCGTCACCTCGCTCAGCCGCAGCCCCGCCGCGCCGGAGATTCCCGCCGTGGCCGAGACCCTGCCGGGTTTCGAGAGCCTGTCCTGGCACGGGCTCTTCGCCCCCGCCCGCACGCCGCCGGCGATCATCGAGCGGCTGCACCGCGAGGCGGTGGCCGGTCTGGCCGCGCCGGGGGTGGCGGCACGCCTGGCCGAACTCGGCATCACCGCCGTGGGCAATACGCCAGAGCAATTCGCGGCCTTCGTGGCCAGCGAGACCGAGCGCTGGGGCGCCGTCGCCCGCGCCGCCGACATCCGATTGGATTGAAATGAAAAAGCCAGAAGACCTTCGCAAGAAACCAGAAGAGCTCCGCTCGGGCCGCTGGTTCGCCCCCGACGACCTCCGCTCCTCCAGCCACCGCTCGCGCGCGATGCAGATGGGCTATGCGCCTGAGGAATGGGCCGGGCGGCCGATCATCGCCATCATCAACACCTGGTCCGATCTCAGCCCCTGCCACGTCCATCTGCGCGACCGCGCGGAGCATGTGAAGCGCGGCGTGCTGATGGCCGGCGGGTTGCCAATGGAACTGCCCGCGCTCTCGGTGGCTGAGGTTTTTGTGAAGCCCACCACCATGCTCTACCGCAACATGCTGGCGATGGAGACGGAGGAACTGCTGCGTTCCCACCCCGTCGATGGCTGCGTGCTGCTCGGCGGCTGCGACAAATCCACCCCGGGCCTGCTGCTGGGCGCGACCAGCATGGACATCCCCACCATCTACGTGCCGGCCGGCCCCATGCTGCGGGGCAATTTCGAGGGCAAGACGCTGGGCTCCGGCAGTGACTCCTGGAAGTACTGGGATGAGTTGCGCGCCGGAGAGATCACCGAGCGCGACTGGGCCGGCGTGGAGGCCGGCATCGCCCGCAGCCATGGCACCTGCATGACCATGGGCACGGCCAGCACCATGACCGCCATCGCCGAGGCCATCGGCATAGTGTTGCCCGGCGGCTCGTCGATCCCCGCGCCGGATGCCGGGCATATCCGGCTTTCCAGCGACAGCGGCCGGCGCATCGTGGAGATGGTGTGGGAGGATCTGAAGCCGTCCAGGATCCAGACCCGGCACGCTTTTGAGAACGCCATCGCGGTGGCGATGGCGATGGGCTGCTCGACCAATGCAATCATCCACCTCATCGCCATGGCGCGCCGCGCGGGCACCGATGTGGGGCTGGAGGATTTCGAGCGCGCATCGCGCCGCGTGCCCGTGATCGGCAATGTCCGCCCCACGGGGAAGCACTACCTGATGGAGGATTTCTTTTACGCCGGCGGCATCCGCGCGCTGATGAACAATATCCGCGAGCACCTCCATCTCGATTGCCTGACGGTGAACGGCAAGACGCTGGGCGAGAACATCGAGGGTGCGAAAACCTTCAATGACGACGTCATCCGCTCCCAGGACCGCGCGATCTATGGCGAGGGTTCGCTGGCCGTCCTCTACGGCAATCTGGCCCCCGATGGCTGCGTCATCAAACCGGGTGCGATGGACCAGAAATTCCTGAAGCACTCCGGCCCGGCGCTGGTCTTCGACGATTATCCCAGCATGAAAAAAGCCGTGGAGGACGAGAACCTCGACGTCACCCCCGACCATGTCCTGGTGCTGCGCAATGCCGGCCCCCAGGGCGGGCCGGGGATGCCGGAATGGGGCATGCTGCCCATGCCGCGCCGCTTACTGCGCGAAGGCCATCGCGACATGCTGCGCATTTCCGATGCCCGGATGTCCGGCACCTCCTACGGCGCCTGCGTGCTGCATGTGGCGCCGGAATCCTTCGTCGGCGGCCCGCTCGCGCTGCTGCGCACCGGCGACATCGTCACCATCGATGTCGCGGCGCGGCGCATCGACATCGCGATCCCCGATGAGGAAATGGCCGCCCGGAAGGCAGCCTGGACGCCGCCCGAGCTGCGCTACGAGCGCGGCTATGGCTGGATGTTCAGCCGCCATATCCAGCAGGCCAATGAGGGCGCGGATTTCGATTTCCTTCGGACCGATTTCGGCGCCCCTGTGACCGAGCCGGTGATCTACTGACATGGCGCATCCAAGCCCCGCGGGCCTGCGGCCCGACACCCTCGCCCGCCTGAAGAAAGTCTCCACCGCCACGCTGGCCACCGCGCTGTTCAAGCGCGGCTTCCGGCAGCAATACATCCAGAACGTCCAGCCGCTGCGCGTGCATGCCGAGAGCATGGTCGGCCCCGCCTTCACCCTCCGCTACATCCCGGCGCGGGAAGACCTCAACACCATCGACGTCTTCCGCGACCCCACCCACCCGCAGCGCCGCGGCATCGAGGAATGCCCGCCCGGCGCGGTGATGGTGATCGACAGCCGCAAGGACGCCCGCGCGGCCTCCGCCGGCGGCATCCTGGTCAATCGGCTGCAGGCCCGCGGTGTGGCGGGCGTGGTGACCGATGGCGGTTTTCGCGACGCGCAGGAGATCGCGGGCCTCACCATCTGGGCCTTCCACCAGCGCCCCTCGGCGCCGACCAACCTCACCCTCAACCACGCCATCGCGTTGAACGAGCCCATCGCCTGCGGCGACGCGCCGATCTTCCCCGGCGACATCATGGTGGGCGACGGCGATGGGGTGGTGGCACTCCCCGCCCATCTCGCCGACGAGCTGGCGGAGGAGGCGAGCGAGATGACCGCCTATGAGGATTTCGCGACCGAGAGGGTGCGCGCGGGACACAGCATCCGCGGCCTCTACCCCGCGACCGACCCCGCCAATACCGCGCTCTTCGCGCAATGGAGACAGACCCATGGCCGTTAAGCTCCCCCGCCGCGCGGCGCTCACCCTGCTCGCCACCCCCGCCCTGGCGCAGGGGCCGGCGACGGAGGCGGCGGCCTGGCCGGCGCGCGGCGTCACCGTCGTGGTGCCCTTCGCGCCCGGCTCCTCCTCCGACATCATTGCCCGCAGCCTCGCCCAGCACATGCAGCAGGCCCTCGATAAACCCTTCGCGGTGGAGAACCGGCCCGGGGCGAGTGGCATCATCGGCACCCAGCAGGTCATTCGCGCGGCGCCCGATGGCCATGTGCTGATGCATGCGCCGCTCTCGGTCTGGGCCATCAATGTGGCCCTGCGGCCCAACCTCCCCTACGATCCGACGCGCGACCTCACCCGCATCATGCAGACGGTGCGCACGCCCAATGTGCTGGTGGTGAACCCTGCGGTTCCGGCCAACAACCTCGCCGAGTTCATCGCCTGGCTGAAGCGCCCGGGCAGCAATGGGGCCTATTCCAGCAGCGGCATCGGCAGCTCCGACCACACCACGGGCGCGCTGTTCAGCCAGGTCACCGGCACCGACTCTGTCCATGTCCCCTTCACCGGCGGCGGGCCGGCCACCGCGGCGCTGCTGGCCGGCAATGTGCCGTTCAGCTTCCAGAATCTGGGCTCGATCATGCCGCAGATCCGGGAGGGAAGGGTGCGCGCGCTGCTCATCACCTCCGAAGCGCGCCACCCCATGCTGCCCGATGTGCCGCATGCGACGGAAATGGGCCTGCCGGAGGTCGTGGTCTATTCCTGGCAGGCGCTGGGCGGGCCGCCGGGGATGGCCGCGCCCCTGGTCGCACGCGTGCATGAACACGCCACCGCCGCGCTGCGCTCGCCCATCGTGCTGGCCCGGCTGGAGGATCTGGGCTTCGAGGTCGTGGCCAGCCAACCCGAGGTTTTCGCGCGCTTCCAGGCGCAGGAGATCGCGCGCTGGCAACGCGTGGTCAGAGAGGGCAATATCCGCGCCGAATGAACCGACGCATCCTCCTCGCCACCCTCCTCCCCGGCGCGGCGGCTGCGCAATCCGCGCTGCGCGCCCGGCCCGGGCAGGCCACGCTCCCCTATCAGGCGCGGATGGTCACCGACGCCGAATTCGGCCCCTGGCTGCAGGTGGATATCGGCACGCTGGGCTCGGTGCGGTTGCCCAGCCAACACCGGCGCGCCGCCGTCCTGGGCCGGGTGAACGCGGCGGGGCGCGAGGTGCTGCTGGCCCGCTTCGAAGGTCATGCCGAGCAGATGCTGCTGACCATCATCGGCTTCGACAATGCGGGCGAACTTCGGGTGCTGGGCATCGAGACCCGCACCGCCAAGGCCGGATCGGGCAATGTCACGCGGGAGACGGATGGCAGGCTGGCTGCTGCCCCCAATGGCTTCTCCATCACCATGAGCATGCGCGGGCGTGGCCTGCCCAGCCTGCGCTGGAACACCAACCTGCCCTGGGATGGCGATGGCGTGATCGACGCGCCGGAAACCCCGCCGGGCAGCCCGGCGGAACGCGTCTTCGTCGATGACGCGCGGCGGGAGGTTGCGGCCTTCCTCGCCGCCGAGCCGCGGCTGGATTTCCGCGGAGTGGCTATGCGCGCGTGGAAAATCCATCGCGTCGGCCTGATCTAGACTCGCATCGCCCTGGGTGTTTCCACCCATGGCGATTGCGGGCTAACCCGCCCCGGCGATCGCCCGCAGCAGCATGCCTTCGGTGAGGATCTGCGGCAGGATCAGCGCAGCCCCGCCGCCGGCGGGATAGAGCAGATAGAGCGGCACGCCCTCGCGCGCATGGGCGCGCAACAAAGCGGTGATCGCGGCGTCTCCGCGCGTCCAGTCGCCCACCAGCTGCGCCACGCCGCGCTCGGCGAAGGCGGCCTGCACGGCGGTGGTCTCCAGCGCCAGGCGTTCATTTACTTTGCAGGAAATGCACCATGCGGCGGTGAGATTGACGAAGACCGGCCGTCCCTCGGCGCGCAAGGCCTCAACCCGGGCGGCCGACCATGCCTCATGCGGGCCGGAGGCCAGCGCGGGGGCCAGCGCCGGGGCCAGGCCCGGGGCGGGCGAGGCGCCGAGGAAGCCGGGCAGCACGGCCAGCGCGCCCAGCCCCCCCGCCAGCGCGCCCGCCCGGGCCAGCCGCCCACCGCCCTGCTGGGCCTGGCCCAGCGCCCATGCGGCAAAGCCGACAAGCACCCCGCCGAGCAGGCCCAGCGCCACGCCATCCGGCCCGGCCAGCTGCGCCAGCACCCAGACCAGCCAGGCCGCGGCCGCATACATCGGAAAAGCCAGTGCCTGGCGCAGCCGCTCCATCCAGGCGCCGGGCCGGGGCAGCAGGCGCGCCAGCCCCGGCATCAGGCCGAGCAGCGCATAGGGCAGGGCGAGGCCCATTCCCATGGCCGCGAAGACCAACAGCATCGGCAGCGGCGGCAGCGCCACCGCCGCGCCGAGTGCCACCGCCATGAAGGGCGCGGTGCAAGGTGTCGCCACCAGCACGGCCAGGCCGCCGGTGAAGAAGCTGCCCCAATGGCCGCCCCGCGCCGCCAGCCCGCCACCCGCCGAGACCGGCCCGCCAATGGCATAGGCGCCGGAGAGGTTCAGCCCGACCGCAAGCATCAGCCATGCCATGACGGCGACGATCGGCGCCTGGGTGAACTGAAAGCCCCAGCCCACCGCCTGACCGGCCAGCCGCAGCCCGAGCAGCACGCCGCCGATCGCCAGGAAGGCCAGCACCACGCCGGCCGAATAGCTCGCGGCATGCGCCCGCACCGCGCCCCTTCCCTGGCCGGAAAGCCGCGCCAGCCCCACCGCCTTCATCGCCAGGATGGGAAAGACGCAGGGCATGAGGTTGAGGATAAGCCCACCCAACGCCGCCAGCAGCACCACCCGCCACAGCGGCAGCGCGGCGGGCAGGCCGGGCATGGCGCCGGGCGTGGCGGCGATGCTGTAGGCCTGGCGCACACCCTGGCCGTCGGTGAAGGCGAGCACGCCCTCGATGCGGGCGGGGATGGCGCCGGCGCCGCGGGTCAATTCCAGGGTCAGCCCATCGGCCGTCAGACTCAGTGGCTGGGTCGCGGTGTGGTCGAGCAGGCCTTCGGCGCTGGGGAAGAAGAAAGCCCCGCGCAGCTGCCCGCCGGTGGGCAGGCCGGTGAGTTCCAGCGCGCCACGCGTGCCCTCGAAGCCGATGCGGGCGGCGAAGGGGTTTTCGCGCGGCAGGGCGGCTTCGGCGGTGGCAAAGCGCCCGGCCAGGGCGGAGGCGGGGCGGGCGGTGGCCTCGACCGGCAGGGCCAGCGAAAAGCTGGCTTCCTCGGGAATGCAGACTTCGGCGCAGACCAGCCAATTCACCTGGGCGGTGACAGAAAAGCTCTCGCCCGGGCGTAGGTCAGGGGATGGCGTGACGGTGGCCAGGAAGGTCGCGCTGTTCTGGTAGCCGAAATTCACCAGCGGGCCATAGGCGATGCGGCTGGGCGCGGGGAATTGCAGCGGGCCGGCCGAGGCGCCCTCGGGCAGCGTCCAGGTGATCTCCGGCGGGGCGCCGGCATCGCCCGGATTGGTCCAGTAGGTGTGCCAGCCGCGCGACAGCACCTGGTCGAGCGCCAGGCGGAAAGGCTCGCCGGGTGCCACGGCGGCCATCTCGCTGATGAGGCTGGTGGTGCCGCGCGACGTGGTGTGCGCCTGCGTGGTTTGAGGCAGCGTGGCTTGGGGCTGCGCCATGGCAGCCGTCGCCAGCAATAGCAGCAGGACGAGAACAAGGCGCATGCCGGAGATATGGCCGCCGCCATCCCCCATGACAAGCGCCGCATCCTGCGCCATAGGCCCCCGATGAGCACGAAACTGCAACCCGCGCGCGGCACCCGGGACATGATCGGCGCCGATGCCCGCCGCCACAACGCGGTGGCCGATACGGCCAGGCGCATCGCCGGCCTCTATGGCTTCGAGGAATGGTTCACGCCGATCTTCGAGGATACCCGGGTGTTTTCGCGCGGGCTGGGCGATACCTCGGACGTCGTCTCGAAGGAGATGTATTCCTTTGAGGATCGCGGCGGCGAGAGCCTGACGCTCCGGCCCGAGAACACGGCGGGCGTCTGCCGCGCCCTGGTCACCAATGGCCTGACCCAGTCGCTGCCGCAAAAAGCCTTCTATGCCGGCCCGATGTTCCGCTACGAGCGCCCCCAAAAAGGCCGCTACCGGCAGTTCCACCAGATCGGCTGCGAGATCCTGGGTGCCGCCGAACCGCTGGCCGATGCCGAGGTGATCGCGGCGGGCTGGCAGATCATCCAGGCGCTGGGCATTGCCGAAGGCGTGGTGCTGGAGATCAACACCCTGGGCGACGCCGAAAGCCGCGATGCCTATCGCGCCGCGCTGGTGGAATATTTCTCGGCCCATGCCGAAAAGCTTTCCGAAGACAGCAAGCTGCGGCTGCAGAAAAACCCGCTGCGCATCCTCGACAGCAAGGATCCGGCGGACCGCGAACTGGTCGCGGCCGCGCCGATGATCACCGATCACCTCACAGCCGCCGCCGCCGGGCATTACGCCGCCGTGCTGGGCTATCTCCGCGCCTTCGGCGTGCCGCTGCGGGAAAACCCGCGCATCGTCCGCGGGCTGGATTACTACAGCCACACCGCCTTTGAGTTCGTCACCGACCGGCTGGGTTCGCAGGGCACCGTCATGGCCGGCGGCCGCTATGACGGGCTGGTGGAGGAGATGGGCGGGCCGCCCACCCCCTCGGTCGGCTGGGCGGCGGGCATGGAGCGCCTGGCCTTGCTGATGGAGGAAGCCCAGCGCACCCCCGCCGCGCCCCGCCCGGTGGCGGTGGTGCCGATGGCCGATGCGGCCGAGGCGCCGGCGCTGGCCGCGCTGCAGGCCCTGCGCGCTGCCGGCACCCAGGCCGAGATGGCCTATCGCGGCAACCTCAAGCGCCGGCTGGAGCGTGCGAACAAGCAGAATGCCCGCGCCGCATTGCTGGTCGCCGAGGATGGCACCCTGCAATGGAAGGACCTCGACGCGGGCACCCAGGAGAGCGTGACGCTGGCCGATCTCGCCAGCCGCTGAGACTTGTGGGAGCATTCCCGCTCAGGCCCTGACCACAAGGGCCATGGGAGAGAATGCCATGAACCCCCTCGACATGCAGCGCCGCACCATGGGCGCGGCGCTGGCGGCTGGCTTCGTCGCCTCCGCCGCCGCGCAAACGCCGGAAGCCTGGGCCACCAGCTGGGCCGCCTCGACGCAGGGGCCCTATCCAGTGGGCAATCCTTCGGCCCAGCCCAACCAGAGCTTTGCCTTCCCCAACCCGGCGTCAGGCGCGCGCGACCAGTCCATGCGCATGGTGTTGCGGCCGACCGTCTGGGGGCGGCAGGCCAGGCTGCGCTTCAGCAATGCGCTCGGGACCCGGCCGGTGACGTTGGATGGGATCTTCGTCGGGTTGCAACTCGGCGGCGCCACGGTGATGCCGGGCAGCAACCAGCCCGTGCGTTTCGCGGGCGGCGCCTCCATCACCATCCCGCCCGGCCGCGATGCCTGGAGCGATGCGGTGGCGCTGCCCTTCGGCGCCGAGCCCCTGCTGGCCGGGCGCAAGCTCGCCATCTCCTTCCATGTCATGGGCGAGAGCGGGCCGATGACCTGGCACGCCAAGGCCTTGCAGACCTCCTACCTCTCCGCCCCCGGGGCCGGCGCGCGCGGCGCGGAGGAGGGCGAGGCCAGCTTCCCCCACCCCACCGCCAGCTGGTTCTTCCTCGATGCGCTGGACATGATGATGCCAGCCGGAACCCCGGTGATTGTGGGCTTCGGCGACAGCATCACCGACGGCACCGCCAGCACGATGAACGGCGATGACCGCTGGCCCGACGCGCTGCAGCGCCGCCTGCACGCGCAATTCCCCAACCGCGTGGCCGTGCTCAATGCCGGCATCGGCGGCAACCAGGTGGTGGGGCCGGCGAGCTATTCGCCGCAGAATCCCTTCCCCGGCGGCCCCTCAGCGCTGGCGCGGCTGGAGCGCGATATCATCACCCTCTCAGGTGTGACCCATGTCATCTGGCTGGAGGGCACCAACGATTTTTCCCGCAATGGCAATGCCAGCCTCGATGCGGTGGTGGCGGGCATGCGCCAGGGCGTGGCCGCGCTGCGGGCCCGGCTGCCCGGCGTGCGCGTGCTCGGCGCCACCGCCGTCACCGCGCTGGGCAGCACCAGCGCCGCGCATGGCTTTGCCGAGCAGGACCAGAAGCGCCGTGGCCTGAACGCCTTCATCCGCACCAGCGGCGTCTTCGACGGGGTGGTGGAGTTCGACCCGGCGATCCTCGACACCACCACCGGCGAGATGCGGCCGGAATTCATCCCCGACAGCACCACCGGCGGCCCGGGCGACAAGCTGCATCCCAACCGCGCCGGCTACCTCGCCATGGCCAATGCGGTGGATCTGGCGATGCTGCTGCCGGGCTTTCGCTGATGCGCCGGCGGGGTCTGCTGGGCGCGGCACTGGCCATGCCGGCCCTGGCGCAGGGGGCGGGCATTCGCATGATCGTGCCCTTCCCGCCCGGCGGGGCCACCGATGTCTTCGCCCGCCGCCTGGCCGGGCGGATGGCCGCGGTGCTGGGTCAGGCGGTGGTGGTCGAGAATCGCGCCGGTGCCGCGGGCGCCATCGGCACGCTGGAGGCCGTGCGCGCGCGGCCCGATGGCCAGACCATGCTCTTCGCCACTGCCAGCACGCTCGGGCTCTATCCGCTGATGGCGGAACGCCCGGTTTTTGACCCGCTGCGCGACCTCACGCCCGTCTCGCTGGTGGGAGCAGCCACGGTGGCCTTCGCGGTGCGGCCAGAGGTGGCCCAGGACCTGCCCGGGCTGGTTGCCGCGGCGCGCGCCCGGCCCGGCGCGCTGAAATACGGCAGCCCGGGCAATGGCAGCTACCTCCATCTCGCGATGGAACTGCTCAAGCGCAGGGCGGGCGGCATCGATATGCTGCATGTCCCCTATCGCGGCAGCGCGCCGGCGATGACCGATTTGCTGGGCGGGCATATCGACGCGATTTCTGACACCGTGGCGACAGCCATCGAGAACCATCGCGCCGGGCGCATCCGCATCCTCGCCGTCGCCACCCGCACCCGCAGCCCACTGCTGCCGGAAATCCCGACAGTGGCCGAGGCGCTGGACCTGCCAGGCTTCGAGGCCGCGGTGTGGATGGCGGTGATGCTGCCGCTGGGCGTGGCCGAGCCCATACGGGCGCGGCTTGCCCAGGCCATCGCCACGGGCCTCGCCGAACCCATGGCCAGGGCCGAGCTGGAACAGGCCGGTTTCGTGCTCGACATCCGCGGCGATGCCGAGGAGGTGCGGGGATTCATGGCCGCCGAGATGGAGAAATGGCGCCCCGTGGTGCGTGCGACCGGCGTGCGGCTGGAGTAGACAGGCCCTCCCGACGGAGTGCCAGGCTTGCCGACCAGCACCGAAACCCCCTGGCTCGCCCTGATCGGCGGCATGGGCGATGCCACCCACGCCGCGACGCGCGCGGTGCATGACACGCTGCCGCCGGGCCGGAGCCATTATTTTTCCCACCTCGATGACGCCAGGCTGTTTCAGGCCGCGATGGCACGGCCGCCCGGCCAGCGGCTTGTTCTGGTCGGCCATTCCTGGGGTGGCGAGACGGCCGCGCGGGTCACCATCCGCCTGGGCGGCGCCGGTCGACCGGTCGCGTTGCTGGTGACGGTGGATCCGGTGAAGCGGGTGCTGACCGAAGGCTTTCTGCGTGCGGTGCGGGATTGCGCGGCGTGCTGGGTGAATATCCGCGCGACCGGCGGCGAGAAGCTGGACCAGTCCAACCTGATTGCCGCTCTTGGCGGGCCATGGGGCGAGCGACCCAGGGCCTTTGCCGACCGGCATGTCGAGGCGCCATTCGCCCATCGCGAATTCGCCAGCCTGCTGGGGTATCGCCCGCCCGGGGGGATGAGTGGGTGGGATTGCGTGCTGGCGCTGGGCGAGGGGGTGCGGCCTGGGTCGGTGGGAGCTGCAACCTGAGACCAGGGAAACATGACTTTGGAAACCATTGGCGGCGTCAGCGGTCATGCGACCGTCAGACCATGCTGCGTTCACATGCGTTCACTGCGCATGGTCCAGTCGTTGCTGAGAGGATGATTCAGCGTTTTCGGCGTTTCCGCCTCAACGCATCATGCTCTAGCCGCGATGGAAGGATGACGCGGCGGCGCGACCCTGGCCGGGAGCACACATCGTAAATCAGGCTGTGGGTGGCGAAAAACACCAGGGAAAATCCAGGGTCAGGGCAGGCTGGTCGCTCCCCCCGAATTGCCACCATCCACCGCCCCATCCCGTCTGGGATCCGCCGCCCCGACAACCCGCCCGCCCCGCCGCAGCAGCAGATTGAACCCGGTGTTCATCTCCGCCAGCACCGGCCTGTGCCCCAGCCCGGCCAGACCCGGCGCCAGGTCCGCCGCCGCGCTGCCGCGCTCCAGCTCCACCACCCCGGTTTGCGCCCCCAGCCGCGGCCGCCCGGTGGCCCTTGCCGGATCGGCATTCCAGGCCAGCAGCTCCACCAGCCCGACCACCACCGCATCGATGATCCGTGCCCCGCCGCCCGCCCCCAGGGCGATCTCCGGCTGGCCATCGGCGCCGAAGACAATGGTGGGCGCCATGGTCGTGGCCGGCCAGCCACCCGGGCGCATCATGTTCTGCCCCGGCCCCGTGGAGAAATTCGTCATGCCATTGTTCAACGCGAAGCCGCCCACCCAGATCTCGGCGCCGAAATTGAGGTTGTTGGTGGTGGTGAAGGAGACCACGCCGCCCTGCCCATCCATCACCGCGACATGCGAGGTCGCCGCCTCGGCCAGCGGCGCATTGTCCGCGGCGGGCAGCGCGCCATGGCGCTGCGGGGGCTCGCCCGGGGCCACCCGCTCCATGGCGAAAAGGCCAGCCGCCAGGCCGGCCCGCTGCGCCACATAGCCGGGGTCAAGCAACCCGGCCTCGGGCACCGCGACCAGCTCCGGGTCACCCACCCAGCGCCGGCGGTCGGCCCTCGCCAGGCGGCTGGCCTCCAGCAGCACATGTGCGGCCTCCACCGAATCGGCGGCCAGGCCGGCGATGCCCAGGCGCTCCGCCAGCATGGCCTGCTGCAGCACCGCCACGCCCCCCGACACCGGCGCCGCCGCCGAACAGATCCGGCGGCCGAACACCACGGCACACAGCGGTGCCCGCTCGCGCGCCGCATACCCCGCGAGATCGGCCGCGGTCATCGCCGATGGCAAACCGTCGGCCGCCACGGCCGCGAGCAGCGCCGCCCCCAGCGGGCCGCGATACAGCGCCGCCGGCCCCTCCGCCGCCAACAGCCGCAGCGAGGCCGCCTGTTCGGGGTTTCGCAGCATGGCCCCAAGTGGCAGGGGCTGGCCGCCAGCGTCGAAGAACAGGGCGCGGATGCCGGGCACGGCCGCCAGCGCCGCGCGGCGGGCCAGCAGCACCTGGCGCAGATAGGGCGGCATCGCAAAGCCCTGCTCGGCCACCCGAATCGCGGGGGCGAACAGCGCGGCCCAGGGCAGCCGCCCATGCCGGGCATGCGCCATGGCCAGCATGGCCACGGCACCGGGCACCGCCACCGCCCGGCCACTGCGCGCGACCCGGGCCGCGGGCAGGGAGGTGCCGTCGAAATCCTCCACCAGTCGGGCGGTCACACGTGCCGGTGCTGCCGATATGCCCTCGAAATGGGTCAGCGCCGCGCCATCCCAATGCAGCAGCACGCCGCCGCCGCCCAGGCCCGAGGCATGCGGCTCCACCACCGACAGCACCATCTGCGCCGCCACCGCGGCGTCCATGGCATTCCCGCCGGCCCGCAGGATCTCCATGCCAGCCGCGGCGGCCAGTGGATGGGCGGCGACAACGGCCTGCGGCATGGCCCGCGCCGCCTGGCCCAGGCCGAGGGCCAGCAGACACATCGCCCAGATCCATCCGCCCGCCATTGTCGCCATCCCACCCCGAGAAGGCAACGAGCCTCCCCCATCCCGGGCGACAGCAAAAGCCTCTACGCCTCGGGCAGCGGGATTTGCTATCCTTGCCGCATGAACATCCAGGCCCCCACCCTGACGACGACCACCACCGCCGAGCCGGCCTATATGTCCGGCTTCGGCAATGGCTTTGAGAGCGAGGCCCTGCCCGGCGCCCTGCCGATCGGCCGCAACTCTCCGCAGCGCTGCGCCTATGGGCTTTATGCCGAGCAGCTCTCCGGCTCGCCCTTCACCGCGCCGCGCGCCAGCAATGAGCGGAGCTGGCTCTACCGCATCCGCCCCTCCATCGCGCATTGGGGCGCCATGGAGCCGGCCGATGCGCGGTTCTGGCGCAGCGCGCCCAGCCGCGAGACCAGCCTGCCGCCACAGCCCCTGCGCTGGGACCCCATCCCCCTGCCGCTCACGCCGATGTCCTTTCTGGAGGGCATCCACACCATCACCACATCAGGCGATGTCGGCACCCAAGCTGGCATGGCGGCGCATATCTACCTCGCCACCCGCTCGATGCAGGACGAGTATTTTTGTAACGCCGATGCCGAGATGATGCTGATTCCTGAGCAGGGTAGCCTTCGCATCGCCACAGAATTCGGCGTGATCGATGTGGCGCCAGCCGAGATCGCGGTGATCCCGCGTGGCGTGAAAATCCGGGTGGAGCTGAAGGGCGGCCCGGCGCGCGGCTATCTCTGCGAGAATTACGGTGGCGCCTTCACCCTGCCCGAGCGCGGGCCGATCGGCGCCAATTGCCTGGCCAATCCGCGCGATTTCCTGAGCCCCACCGCCGCCTATGAGGATCGCGAAACCCCCTCCAGGCTGTTCCTGCGCTGGGGCGGGGCGTTGTGGCAAACCAGCCTGGGCCATTCACCGTTGGATGTGGTGGCCTGGCACGGCAATTACGCGCCGTACAAATATGATTTGCGGCGCTTCTCCCCGGTCGGCCCGACCATGTTCGACCATGCCGACCCATCGATCTTCACCGTGCTGACCAGCCCGAGCGAAACCCCCGGTACCGCCAATATCGATTTCGTGATCTTCCCGGATCGTTGGAGCGTGGCCGAAAACACGTTTCGGCCGCCCTGGTACCACATGAACATCATGAGCGAGTTCATGGGCCTGATCTATGGCCAGTACGACGCCAAGCCGGAGGGTTTTTTGCCGGGCGGTGTGTCGCTGCACAATTGCATGCTGCCGCACGGCCCCGATGCGCAGGCTTTCGAGGCGGCGAGCACGGCGGTGCTGAAGCCGCAGAAGCTGGAGGGCACGATGGCCTTCATGTGGGAGACGAGATACCCGCAGCAGGTGACGGATTTCGCCGCGAACCATCCGTCGCGGCAGCGCGGCTACGCCGCCTATGGCGTTCCATTGGCGAAGAAATTCGACCCCACCAAGCCCTGACACGGTCCAGGGCCGGGTCGGCCCTGGCGGATGGGGTCTGGGGAAGGCAGAGCCTTCCCCGGGGCCACGCTCACCGGCCGAGCAAAAACGCCAGCACCGCCGCGTTGAAATCCCCCGGATTATCCTCGTTCAGGCTATGGGTGGCCCGCGCGACGACAGCGCTGCGCATATCGGGGATGGCCGTCATCAACGCCGCGATGATTTTTCCAAAGTTCGGCTGGCTCTGGTCGCCCCCCAGCAGCAGGGTGGGCGCCGCGATCTGTTCCGCCGCCGCCCGCGAATAGGGCTTTCGCTGCTCGTTCATCTGCCCGAGCAGCGTGCGGGCGTTGTCGCGGCTCAGCAGCTTGCGATGTTCCGGCCGCTTTTCCCAGGCGCCGGGACCGCCGGTGTATTCGGCGATCACGCGCAAGCCGCCCTCCACATCGCCCGCCGCGATCAGTGTCGCGCCCGCCGCGAAACTGCCGGCCTGGGCGCCGGAGGGGGGCGCGCCGCCCAGGCTTTCATCCAACTCACCCCCCGGCTCGGCCAGCACCAGCGCGCGCACCAGTTCGGGGTGGCGTTCGGCCACGCGGAAGGCGATATGCCCGCCGCGTGAATGCCCCAGCAGATGCGCCGGCCCCATTCCAAGGGCCGCGATGAAGCCCGCCACATCCGCCACATGCCGGTCGATGGTGAAGTCGCCGCCCTCGAACCAGCTGCCCGGCCAGCAATGCCGCATGCTCAGCGACATCACATGATAGGCCGCACCCAGCGGTTCCATCTGCCTGGCAAAGCTGCGCTGGTCGCCCAGCGTGCCATGCACGAGGACCAGGGGCAGGCCCTGGCCGGCCTCGGCATAGGCGATGGGGAAGCCGTCGATCTCGATGCTGGGCATGGGGTGTTCCTGGTTCAATCCGCGAATTGCCCGGCGGCCTGGATGATCGGCCGCCAGCGGTCAATCTCCTCGCGCAGGAAGCGGGTGTGATAGGTGGTGGTGGCGCGGGCCTCATCGGGCACGTTTGTCAGAAGATCGGCGAAGCGGCGGCGCAGGCGTTCCTCCCGCAGGGCGGCGCGCAGCGCTGCGGAGAGGCGCTGCTGCACCGCCTCGGGCGTGCCCGCCGGTGCGTAGAGGCCGTGCCAGGTGGACATCGCAATGGACGGAAAACCCGCCTCCGCCGTGGTCGGCACATCGGGCAGGCCGGGCAGGCGGGCGGGGCTGGAGACGCCCCAGGCCGCCACCCGCCGCTCGCGGATATAGGGCACTGTATTGGTCGCCTGGTCGCAGAGAATGTCGAGCCGCCCCGCCATCATCTCGGTGATGGCCGGTGCCGTGCCGCGGAACACCACCACGGTGGCCCGCGCGCCGGCGGCCTGCTGGACGAGCAGCGCGCAGAGGTTCGACGCGCTGGAAATGCCGGCCGAGGTCATGTTGATCGCCTCGCCGCGCGCCCGCAGCGTGGCCATCACGCCGGCCAGATCCGGCCCCGGGAAGCCCGGGCGGGTGACGATGGTCATCGCCGCCTCGGAAACCAGGCCCAAGGGGGCGAAGGCTGTCGGCACGTCGTAGGGCAGGCGGCGGAACAGGGTGACGCTGGCGGCCATGCCGATATTGTTGACCAGCAGGGTATAGCCATCGGGGCGGGCCTGGGCGACGCGGCCGGGGCCGACCACCGAGCCGCCGATCGCCTCCACCACCACCGACTGGCCGAGATGCGGCGCCATCGCATCGGCGAGGATGCGGGTGATGGTGTCGGTCGGCCCCCCAGCGGCGCCCGATGCGACGAGGGTGATGCTGCGGTCCGGAAATTCGGCCAGCGCCGGGGCGGCGAGCAGCAGCGACAGCAGGGCGAGCCAGCGAGTCATCACATCAACCCCGGATAGGCGCCGCCATCGAGCAGGATGTTCTGCCCGGTGATGAAGCCGGCATGGCTGGAGCAGAGGAAGGCGCAGGTGGCGCCGAATTCCTCCGTGGTGCCCAGGCGGCGGGCGGGGATGGAGCGCACGCTGTCCTTCGCCACATCCTCCATCGAGCGGCCGCTGACCTCGGCTGCGCGGGTCCAGTTGCTGCGCACCCGGTCGGTGTCGAAGGGTCCGGGCAGCATGTTGTTGATGGTGACATTGTGCGGCGCGGCGCGCCGCGCCAACGAGGCCACGGCACCGGTCAGCCCGGCGCGGGCGCCGTTGGAGAGCTCGAGCGAACCGATCGGCATCTTCACCGTGTAGCTGGTGATGTTGATCACCCGGCCGAAGCCTCGGCCCATCATGCCCTGGATGGTGGCGGCGATCAGCGCGATGGGCGTGATCATGTTGGCCTCCACCGCGCGGCGCCAGTCATCGAGGCTGAACTGGGTGAATTCGCCGGGCGGCGGGCCGCCGGCATTGGTCACCAGGATATCGGGATTGGGGCATGCCGCGAGCAATGCGGCGCGGCCGGCCTCGGTCGTCACATCGGCCTGGACGGTGGTGACGCGCGCACCGGTTTCGTCGCGGATGGATTTGGCGGTGGCCTCCAGTGCCTCCGCCCCGCGGGCGGCGATAAAGAGGGCCACGCCCTCCCGCGCCAGCGCTGTGGCGCAGCCGCGGCCCAGCCCCTTCGAACCCGCGCAGATGATGGCCGTTCGGCCGGCAATACCCAGTTCCATGCGTCGCCCCTCCCAAGAGGGGGAGCATTGCCCGGCCCAGGGCAGAAGGCTAGTCGCGTCCGCGCATGTATCGCCGCTCCGGCCGGTACATCAGCCAACGACGCAGTTGTTTCGGCAGCATTTTCAGCAAGGCCATCGGGACGAACCTCTCGGACAAGCCCTTCTGGCGGGTGGCGAAGGCGGCGTTGCGGCCGCTCTGTGGCGGGAATTTGGCATGCCGGGGTTAAGGGCGCGTTGCCGGGTGGGCGCCTCTTGCCCTATTCCATACGCAACCCAACTGAACGCTTCGCCAGGAACTTCGCAGAATGAACGTGATCTTCGACGCTGCCTCGCCACCCGGCCCCGACCCCGTGCGCGATGGCGACCAGCGGACCTTCATGCAGGACGTCATTGAAGCCTCGCGCGAGGTGCCGGTGCTGGTCGATTTCTGGGCCACCTGGTGCGGCCCCTGCAAGACGTTGACGCCGGCGATCGAAAAGGTCGTGCGCGCCGCCGGCGGCCGGGTGAAGCTGGTCAAGATCGACATCGACAAGAACCGGCAATTGGTGGCGCAGCTCACCCAATTGGGCCTGCCACTGCAATCCGTGCCCACGGTGGCCGCCTTCTGGCAGGGCCAGATCGCCGATCTTTTCCAGGGCGCCCTGCCTGAGAGCGAGATCAAGAAATTCGTCGAAAACCTGCTGAAGGTGGCCGGCGGCCAGATGCCCAGCGCGGAACTGCTGACTGAGGCGAAGGCTTTGCTGGAACAGGGCGATGCGCAGGGCGCGCTGGAGCTCTTCGCCGGCCTCGCCCAGCAGGAACCGGAGAACCCCGAGGCCCTGGCCGGCCTGGCCCGCGCATTGCTGGCGCTTGGCGAGGAGGACCAGGCGCTGGAAGTGCTTGCCTCCGCCAATCCGAAGATCGCGGGCCATGCCGAGATCACCGCCGTGCGCAGCCAGATCGAGCTGGCCCAGGCCGGGCGCGAGGCGCAGGCCGGCCTGTCCGGTTTCGAGGCGCGGCTCGCGGCCGATCCCGCCGACCATGAGGCGGCGATCGAACTCTCCATCGCGCTCAACGCCATGGAGGAGCGGACCCGCGCGGCCGAGACGCTGCTGGCCTCGATCAAGCTCGACCGCGCCTGGAACGAGGAGGCGGCGCGCAAGCAGCTGCTGAAGTTCTTCGAGGCCTGGGGGATGACCGACCCGGCGACGCTGAAGGCGCGCCGCGCCCTCTCCGGCCTGTTGTTCAAATAGGGTGACGCATTTCCACCCGCGACCGGAGGACATGCCGGACACCATTCCGGTCTTTCCGCTGGCCGGCGCGCTGCTGCTGCCGCATGGCCGGCTGCCGCTGAACATCTTCGAGCCGCGCTACCTCGCCATGGTCGAGGATGCGCTGGGTTCGGGGCGCATGATCGGCATGATGCAGGGCGATTCCAGCCGGCCACGCACCGAGCGCGGCACGGCGATCTATTCAGTGGGCTGCCTGGGACGGCTGACCTCCTTCTCGGAAACCGATGACGGCCGCTTCCTCATCACCCTGACCGGCCTGCTGCGCTTTCGCGTGCTGGATGAGGTGGAAATGCGCCGCGGCTACCGGCGCATGAGCGTGGACTATAACCCGTATGTTGACGACCTCGACCCGCAGCCGGCGACTGAATCGATCCCGCGCGAGGCGTTTGTCGCGGTGCTGCGACCCTATTTTCAGCACCAGGGGATGGAAGTAAACTGGGACGCCATCGAGAAGACGCCGGAGGCCATGCTGGTGACCACGCTGAGCATGCTCTGCCCCTTCGCGGTGGCCGAGAAGCAGGCGCTGCTGGAAGCGCCACTGCCGGCGGACCGCACGAAGATGATGCTGGCGCTGATGCAGATGGCGATGCATGGCGGCGATGGCGAGGCCGGAGGGCGGCCGAGCTAGCGCTGGTGGCCCTTGAGAGGGGCTTTGCCCCCCTCAAACTCCCCCTACCAAGGGCCGAAAGGCCCTTGGAACCCATGAGAAAGCCGGCGGTCCAGGGGCGCCTCGCCCCTGGTGGGGGAGGTCTGGAGGGGGCAACGCCCCGCTCCAGGGGCCACCCGCGCGGCCTCACCCCAGCAGCCGCCTGGCATTGCCTTCAAGCAGCACCTGCCGCGTGGTCGCATTCTCCACCGCCGCCTCGATCTCCTCCACACCTTCGGTTGTCCCCATATCGAAGGGGTAGTCGGTGCCGAAGATCACCCGCTCCTCCCCCACCTCGTCGAGCAGGAAGCGCAGCGGTCCCGGCGCGTGGGTGATGCTGTCATAGAGCAGCCGTTCCAGGCTCTCTGCCGGGTCGCCCTTCAGGCGGACATGCGGCTCCTTTCGCACCTTCCAGCCATGCCGGAAGCGCCCGGCCTGGAAGGGCGTGAAGCCGCCGGCATGGGAGAGGCAGAAGCGGATATCGGGATAGCGCTCGATCACCCCGCCGAAGATCAGCGAGGCTGCGGCGATGGTCGTCTCCAGCGGGTTGCCGATGAGGTTGGTGAGGTAATAGCTGTGCATCCGTGCCGCGCCCACGACCTTGTGGGGGTGCACCAGCACGAAGAGGCGGTGGCGGGCGAGCACCTCCCACACCGCGTCCAGCGCCGGCAGGTCGAGGTTCTGGCCGGCGATGTTGGAGCCGAGATGAAGCCCGCGCAGGCCATGCGTGGTGACGGCGCGCTCCAGCACGGCGGCCGCGCGTGCGGGGTCCTGCATCGGCAGCGTGGCCATGCCGATGAAGCGGCCGGGGTGCTCGCGGCACAGCGCGGAGATCGCGGTGTTCTGGATTTCGCAGACGGCCGCGGTCGCCCCGGCATCGGCCTCATAGAGAAACGTGTGCGGGATATTGGCGATGACATGGGTGTCGATGCGCTGCGCTGCCATGTCGGCGAAGCGCCGCTCCAGGTCCCAGGCGCCGCGGGGGAAGGGGTTCTGTTTCACATCGAGAATTTCGAACAGGCCGGCCTCATCGTCGATGCGGGTGAGTTTCGGCGCCAGGCTGGGCACCTCCCGCGCGATCGTGGCGATCATCGCTTCGGTGAGGATGTGGGTATGGGCGTCGATCACTGGCATGGCGGTTCTCCCTGGGCGGCATAAGACGAAGGCGCCACCAACGGGTCAAGGCCGGGGAGGCGCCGAACAATCCGTTGACCATGCCGTGGCCGGCCGCTTAGCTCAGCGGAACATCGAGGGACGAAACCAGGGCATGACCCATTCTTTCCGCCGTCGCGCAGGCCTGGCCGCCATGCTGGCCTGCCCCTCTCTCGCCCGCGCCCAGGCCTGGCCCAGCCGGCCCGTCCGCCTGGTGGTGCCGCTGGTGCCCGGCGGCACCACCGACCTTATCGCCCGGGTGCTGGCCGAGCCGCTGGGTCGTGCCCTGGGCCAGCCTGCGGTGGTGGAAAACCGCGCCGGCGCCAATGGCTGGATCGCCAATGAGATGGTGATGCGCGAGCGGGCCGACGGGCACATCCTCATCATCAACAATGTCTCGACCCATGGCATCAACTCGGCGCTGTCGGGCAATCGGCCCCTGGTGCCGGCGCGCAACCTCGCCCCCATCACCAACCTCATCGAGGCGCCGCAGGTGCTGCTGGTTCCGGCCGATTTCCCGGCCCGCAGCATCGCCGAATTCATCGAGCGCGCGCGGGCGGCGCCGGCGCCGTTGGTCTTCGCCTCGGCCGGCGTGGGCTCGTACCAGCATATCGACCTCACAGCCTTCGCCCGGCGCGCGGGCATCACCATGACCCATCTGCCGCTGCGCGGCGCGGGCGAGATGGTGCCGGTCATGCTGCGCGGCGATGCGCAGATCACCGAGTTCAACCTGGTCTCCGCCCTGCCGCATATCCAGGGCGGGCGGCTGCGGGCGCTGGCCGTGGTCTCGCCCACCCGCCTGCCGCAACTGCCCGACGTGCCATCCACCGTCGAGGCGGGCTTTCCGGAACTCGTCACCACGCTGTGGAATGGCCTTTTCGCGCCTGCCGGCACCCCGGCCGAGGTGATCGCCACCCTGCATGCCCAGACCGCGCGCATCCTGCGCGACCCCGAGGTTTCGGGCGGACTGGAACGCCAGGGGCTGCGGGTGACGGTGAGCGACAGCCCGGCCGCCTTCGCCGACTACGTCGCCCGCGATGTGGCGCGATGGACCGCGCTGACCCGCGAATTCGGCATCAGCGAGGGGTAGGGCATGATCCGTTGAGGTGGAATCACCGAAACGGTGAATCATCCCCGCAACACGGGCTGGAGCGCGCGCAGCATGCTCCAGTCACGGCCCGCAGCTCTCCGGATCCACCGCCCGCGCCACATAGAGCGCGCTTTGCGGCGCGTATTCGGCCCAGAGCGCGCGCAATTCCGTCAGCGGTGCGGCGTGGCGATCCACCCGGATATCGACCAGCGGGAAATCCTCCCGCTCCACCACCAGAAGGGCGGCCGAGACGATGCTGCCATGCTCCCCGCCCGCGGCCTCGCCGGCCTCCAGCGCGGTGATCAGGCGTTCGGCCAGCGGCCCATCCGGGTCGGTGGCAAAAGCTGTGGCGATGGCCGGCAGCACGGCGTCATTGGCCAGGATATTGCCCAGCGCCAGCACGCCCGGCCCCTGAGAGGCGCCGAAGCAGGGCTTCACCCGCGCGCCGTGGAAGAAGGCGGTGGCGCCGGTGCGGTCCATCACGCCGATCTGCCGCCAGGCGTGGTCGGGGGTGGAGGCAACGAGTGCCGCCACCGTTTCCGCCGCCGAGCAGCCCGAGGCGAGCAGCGCCACGCCGCGCGGACCCAGCCGTGGGTCGGTGCGGTGCTGCGTCGCCACCGCGCCGATGCCCGCACGCGCCCAGGGCACCCGTGCCCCCACGCCAAAACCCGAGGTGGTGGTGGCCACGCCGAATTGTCCGGTGCGGGGGCAATGGCCGAGAACGGAGAAGGTCATGGCATCCAGCCCAGGCTGAGCGGGGTGATGGCATCGCCATCGCGACCGAGATAATCCTTGGTCTTCGCGTTGCGCAGCGCTCGGGCCTGGGATTCCATCAGGATGCCCGCGGCCTCGCCCACATCCAGCCGGGTCGGGCGGCCATTGGCAAACACCGTCTCGCCGCCCACGATCACCCGCTTCACCGCGCGTTCGGCGGCGTGGTGGACGAGGCTGCGCAGCGGGTCGCGCGCCGGCATCATCATGGGATGGGCGCAATCCACCAGCACCAGGTCCGCCGCCATCCCCGGCGCCAGGCGCCCGAGATCGGGCCGGCCCAGCGCATCGGCGCCGCCCGCGGTCGCGGCATGGAAGACCATGGCGGTGTCCGCCGCTGCCAGGTCCCGCCGGCTGTTGCGGGCGAGGATGATGGCGAGGCGCATTTCCTCGATGATGTTATGCGGCGCGCAATCCGTGCCCATGCCCATCCGCACGCCGCGGGCGCGATAGGCGCCGAAATCCTTCAGATGCTCGCCATAGCGTGCGAAGGGGGTCGGGCAATGCGCAACCGCCACGCCATGCTCGGCCAGCAGGCCCAGATCGCTGCGCGAATGCCAGCCGATCGAGGGATGCTCATCGAGAAAGATGCAGTGGCCCAGCACGGTGGTGGGCGAGAGCAGGCCAATATCGGCGGCCCATTGGATGGGCGTGCGATTGTGCCGGCGGATGATTTCCCGCACCTCCACCACGGCTTGCGCGATGTGGATGGTGAAGGGGCGGCCCGTGTCCTTCGCCAGCGCCGCCGCCTCGCGCAGCAGCTCCTCCTCCACCGTGTCGATCTGGGCGGGGAAGACGATGGCGGAGAGTTTTCCGCTGGGATCGGCCTCCGCCTCATCCATCAGCGCCTGCGCGGCGGTAAAGCCCCGGCGGCCGGCCTGGGCATCCCAGGTCCAGGTCACCGTCTGCGGCGCCGTCATGCCCCAGCGTGCCGAGGCAAAGCCCGGGCCGGCCCAGACCCGCAGGCCCGAATCGCGCATCACCCGCATCCAGGCCGGGAAGGGCGCAGTGAGGTCCACCAGTGAGGTCACGCCGGCGGCCATCAGCTCGGCATAGGCCAGCCGCATCGCCGCCTCCCGCCCCGCCTCGTCGAGCCCGTAGGCCTGGGCGCGCTCGAACAGCCCGCTCATCTGCTGCTCGGGCACGCCGTGATCCTCGCGCACGCCGCGCATGCCCGGCTCGGTGGTGGGGTGGGCGTGGATGTTCACGAGGCCCGGCAGCACCAGCATGCCGGAGGCGTCGATCACCTCGCCATCGAAAGGTGCCGCGGCATGCGGCGTGATCGAGGTGATCAGGCCGTTCTCCAGCAGGATGTCACGGCCACGGGCATAGGCATGGGCCTGACCATCCCAGAGGACGGACCAGGCGGCATTTCGGATCAGGGTTCGCATGGCGCAAGCTTGTCGCCGCCGCGCGCCCGACGCAACCTGCCTCAGCGCGGTGGCCGGGTGCCCAGATCCTCGGCGAAGCGCAGCAGATAGCCATCGGGGTCCTGGACCAGGAATTCGCGCTGGCCGCCCTCGACATTGCCGGTCCGGTACCAGGCCTCGCTCGGCGCCTCGAAGAGCGGCCATTCGGCGGCGGCCAGCGCCTCCAGGATGGGCAGCAGCCGCTCGACCTTGATCTGGAAATTCACTCCCCGGCCGAAGGGGCGGGCAAGCTCGGCCGTCTCCCACCGGCCATTGCGGGCGCAGAGCATCACCTGCGCCGACCCGCGCGTGAGGAAGGCGAAGCCCGCCGCTGGCCGGTCATAGGCCAGCGTGAAGCCCAGGCATTCCGTCCAGAAGCGCAGGCTGGCCGTGAGGTCCAATACATCCAGCTCAGGGATCAGAGCGGCGAAAGCGACGGGGCGGGTGCCGCCGCCGGCCGAGGCCGCGCGGGCCACGGCATCCATCGGCGGAGTGGCGGTCATGAATCCGCGGTGATGTTCGCCCGCCGCACCACCTCGCGCCACAACGCCAGCTCGCGCGCCTGGAATTGCGCCAGATCCTCCGGGCTGCCGCCCATAGGCTCCACCCCGTTGCGGTCCAGCGCCGCCATGGTCTCGGGCCGTGACAGCGCGGCGCTCAGCACGCCATTGATCCGCGCGGTGATCGCGGGCGGCAGCCCGGCCGGGCCATAGACGGCCCACCACGCCTCGACATTGATCGCCGGCAGGCCCGCTTCGGCGAAGGTGGGCACGGCGGGCAGCAGCAGGCTGCGCGTATCGCCGGTGATGCCCAGGCCCAGGATGGTGCCGGCCTCGACATGCGGGCGGACGAACTGGGTGTGGTAGAACATGGCGTCCAGCGTGCCGCTCAGCAGGTCGGTCAGCGCCCGGCCGCCATCGCGATAGGGCACATGGGTGGTGGCGATGCCCGTCGCCTCGCCCAGCAGCGCATGGGCGAGGTGCCCGGTGGTGCCGGTGCCGGGCGAGCCGATGGAGAGCGGGCGCGAGCGCGCCAGCGCCAGGAATCCCGCCACGTCGCGCGGGCCCAGCTGGGGCCGCACCACCAGCAGGATTTTCGTCTTTGAATGGGCGATGATCGGGGTGAAATCGCGCGCCGGGTTATAGGCCAGCCCAGGCATGAGATGCGGATTCACGGCATGGGTGCCGATGGTGCCGAGCAGCAGCGAATACCCATCCGCCGGCGATTGCGCGACGTTGAGCGAGCCGATGGTGCCGCCCGCCCCGGCCCGATTGTCCACCACCACGGCATGGCCGCCCAGCCCCGCCGAGAGCTGCTGGGCGATCAGCCTGCCAATGATGTCAGTGCTGGTGCCGCCGGCGAAGGGCACCACGAGGCGGATCGGCCGGTCCGGCCAGGCGGGTTGGGCCAGGGCGAGCGTGGCCAGGGTGGGCGTGGCCAGGGCAGCGGCGAGCCCGTGGGTCAGCAATGAACGGCGCTTCATGGCGCTTTATCCTCCCGAAGAGATGGTATCAGGCTCGCACAGCCATTCACCGTCACGCAACGCCAGGCAGTGTACGGGGAAATCCTGGGTGAATTCAGCCCCGGCATCCACCAATCGACCCAGCACCCGGTCGAGCTGCCGCCAGGCGCCATTGTTGAGGTCATGCAGCACCATCAGCAGCGGCTGCGTGGCGGCGGCATGCAGCGCCAGCGCGCGATCGGGCCAGCCCTCGGGGTCGTCCCAATCGCGCGGGATGGCGTTCCACAGCACCACGGTCCGGCGCTGTTCCGCCAGCCAAGGCAGGGTGGCGCGGTGCAGGAGATGCGGCCCGATGCGCCCGCCGCCGCCATTGGGGCGGAACAGGCGATCCGGGTTCAGCCCCGACAGCCAAGCGTCGGCAGCCTCGATCTCGGCCCTCGCCTCGTCCGCCGTGCGGCGGCCGAGCGGTGTGCCATGGGTCTGGGTGTGGTTGCCCACCCAATGGCCCTCGGCGAGGGCGCGCTCGGCGAGAGCGCGATGGGCGCGCAGCTTTTCGCCGATGACGAAAAATGTGGCGGCGATGCCGCGGGCCTTGAGAATATCCAGCACATGCGGCGTGGCGCCGGGTTCGGGGCCATTGTCGAAGCTCAGCGTCAGCCTCAAACCGGCTCCTCCTCGCGCAGCGCCAGCACCTTGTCGACACGCCGCCCATCCATGTCCAGCACCTCGAAGCGCCAGCCCGACCAGACGATGCGGTCACCCTCCTTCGGCAGCCGTCCCAGCAGCGCCAGCATCAGCCCGCCCACGGTGTGATAGGTGCCGGCATGCGGCAGCTCAGGCAGGTCGAGCCGCGCGCGCAGCTCGTCGGACGCCATCATGCCATCGAGCAGCAGCGAGCCGTCATGGCGCACCAGCGTGCCGGGCTTGGGCGATTCCGGGGCGGGGCCCAGCTCGCCCACGATGGCCTCCAGCAGGTCGGAGGCGGTGACCACGCCCTCGAAGCTGCCATATTCATCCAGCACCAGGGCGAGGCCGATGCGGTCGGTGCGCAGCTTCTCCAGCGCATCCAGCGCCGTGAGGCTATCGGGGAGGGCAATGGGGGTGCGCAGCAGCGGCGCCAGGGCCATCGGCGTGCCTTCGAGCATCTGGTCCAGCAAATCCTTGGCCATCACCACGCCCACGACATGGTCCACGCTGCCATCGGCCACGATGAAACGCGTCACGTCATGCGCGCGCAGCGCGGCCGCGATATCCTGCGGCTCGGCATTGCGGTCCAGCCAGGCGACCTCGGTGCGGGGTGTCATCAGCGCGCGCACCGGCTTGTCGGCCAGGCGCAGCACGCGCTCGATCATGTGCCGCTCCTCGGATTCGAGCGCGCCGGTCTCGACACTTTCGGCGACGACGGCCTTCACCTCCTCCTCGGTGATGCCCTGGTCGGCCGGCTTGTTCAGCCGCAGGCTGAGCAGGATCACCGAGGTGAGCGAGGACAGCACCCAGACGAAGGGCGCGGTGGTCCGCGCCAGCCAGGCGATCGGCCGCGCCACCATGATGGCGATGGTCTCGGGGTCACGCAGCGCGACCTGCTTGGGCACCAGCTCGCCCAGCACCAGGTTGAGCGCCGTGATCAGCACCACCACCAGGGTGAAGGCGATCTCATGGGCGAAACGGCCGAGCATGGGCAGCCCATCCATCGCATTGCCCAGGGGGCCGGCGATGGCGCTGCCGCCGAAGACGCCGGCGACGATGCCGACCATGGTGATGCCGACCTGCACGGTGGGCAGGAAGCGCTGCGGGTCGTCCTGCAGGGCGAGCGCCGCCGTGGCGCCGGGGCTGCCGCGCCGGGCAAGCGCCTGCAGCCGCGTCTTGCGCGAGGAGACAATGGCCAGCTCGCTCATCGCGAAGACGCCATTCAGCCCCACCAGCAGAAGGATGGTGAGGATTTCGAAACCAATGCCCATGGCGGCCTTCTAGACTGTTTTCGCCTGGGCTGACATCGGCAATGCCGGCCCCGATTGTCCCTCCCGTTTGTCGCCCCCGTTTGTCGCCTTGGCGGGCGCGTGGCATGAGGCGGAGATGAACACGCCGCTCCCCGCCCTGGCCTGGCCCCTCGGCCTTGCCGGACTTCTGCCCTTCCTGGGCGGGCTCGGCGCGATGTGGCTCTGGCCCGGCTGGGCCGGCCATGCGCTGCTGGCTTATGGCGCTGTGATACTCTCCTTCCTCGGCGCGGTGCATTGGGGCCTTGCCCTGGCCGCGCCGGAGGTTGCGCCGCGGGCCCGTCTGGTCGGCGGTGTCGCGCCCTCGCTGGTGGCCTGGGTGGCGCTGCTGCTGCCCCTGCCGGTGGGGATGACCATGCTGGCGCTGGGTCTGCTTGGCCTGGCCGGGGCCGAGACCTATGCCGCCGGGCGCGGGCTGGTGCCGCGGGCCTATCTGCCGCTGCGCTGGGTGCTGACAGTGGTGGCCAGCGTCACGCTGATTGCCGGCGCATCGATAAACTAACAAAAAGTATCTTGTGTCAATTTTTGAGACTGGTTAAAACACCCCTAACGGTCAGCGGCGCGATGGGGTGCCGGCTGAGCTTGGGGTAGGTCAAGTGGACAACACAGCGGCGGTCATCAGCTTTCCGAACAAACCTGAGGATCGCCTTCGTGTGGCGCTGCGCGAGCTGGAGACGGCACTGGCCGACCAGGCGCTGGCCTTCCAGGAATTCCGCCTGAACATGGCGCTGCTGGGTACCAGCGTGGGCGGGCTTGAGCGCAGCCTCGAAGCTTATCGCGGCACGCTGGATGCGGTGGCGAGCGACGTCGCCCAGGCGCATCACACCGCATTGGCGGTCGAGGCCCACGCCGACAGCATCCTGCGCTGAGCACAACCCGGCCGCGCGGCCACGAAACCCCCTGGTCGCCCGGCGCTGCCGCCGCTACACACGGGCGATGCGCATGCCGACACGCGGGCTGATTGCCCTTCTTCTCCTCCTTCCCGCCCTTGGCGGCTGCTCGCGCATATCCGGCATCTTCGGCCGCTCCGGCGGCAGTTACGACCTGGCGGAACTGACGGTCAGCGCGCCGGTCTTCGGCGAAATCATCCGCGCCGCCGCGGTCTGCGCCGTGCCGGTCTCGCTCACCGGGCAGGACCGGGCGGCGCGGATCGAGGGCGCTGCACTTCTCGCCTTCGCCCGCCAGGGTGGCGATGCGGCGCGCAACCAGTACCTCGCCAGCGTCCAGCCGCCGAATTTCGACCCCGTGCAGCGCGGTCGTGACCGCTCGGCCTTCTGCGGCGGCAAGCGGGTGGATATCGAGCGCGCCGATACCTTCCTCAACAGCGCCGAAGGCACCAGTCTCGCCCAGCGCGCGGACAATGCTCGCGCCGCCCTCTCGCGGTAAATAGCAACCTTCCCGGCGTGTTTTTGTTGCATCCCTGTGGCAGGTCGCGCTTGCATGGCGGCTCGCTTGCAAGGGGTGTGGGCCGATGCGTCGTCGTGAACTGCTCAGTGCAACAGCGGCGGGGCTGGCTCTGCCTGTAGCGGCGCAAACCGGTGAGCCGGTCGATGTGCTGCTGGTGCTGGCCGTCGATGTCAGCCGCTCGATCGACGACGACGAAGCGCGGTTGCAGCGCGAGGGCTATCGCGCCGGCCTTTGCGACAGCCGGGTGGTGGAGGCGATCACGCGCGGCATCGTGGGCGCCATCGGTGTCGCCTATGTGGAATGGGCCGGCTTCGAATATCAGCGTCAGGTGCTGCCCTGGCAGCGCGTCGCCGGCCAGGCCGACGCCAATCTCTGGGCCGACAAGCTGGCCGAGGCGCCGCGCGCGAGCCTGTCCTGGACCTCGATTTCCGGCGGCATCGACTTCTCCCGCCGCGTGCTGGCCGAAGCGCCCTTCGAGGGCACGCGCCGCGTCATCGATGTCTCGGGCGATGGGGTGAACAATTCCGGCCGCAGCGTGGAGCGCGCGCGGGACGAGGCCGTGGCCGACGGCATCATCATCAACGGCCTGCCCATCATCAATGACCGGCCGACCTTCGGCCGCGCGCCGCCGGTGCCGCTCGATCAGTATTTCCAGCACAGCGTGATCGGCGGCTTCGGCAGCTTCATGGTGGTGGCGGAGGATTTCGACGCCTTCGGCACCGCCGTGCGCCGCAAGCTGATCCGCGAGATCGCGGCGCTTACGTCGACGCCGGCCTGACCGGAGCGCCGGCGGGCTGGCCGGCCTCGTACCAGTCGTCAGGCGCGACCTCCTCGAAGATGATGCTGACATGGTCGGGCGGGCTGCCGACCACCTCGCCGAAGGCCTGGGTGATTCGGGTGGCGATGTCGCGCTTCTGTTCGGCACTGCGGCCGGGGAACCAGCGGATTTGTACGAGCGGCATGGGTGTCTCCAGGAATGGGAGGGCAGCATCGCATGCCGATGGGCCTGGGCTATAGTGGGGGGCGACACAGCTGGAGGATCTGCCATGGGCCTGCTGATGCGACTTCTCCTGGCCGTCGCCGGCGGCCTGGCGGCGCTGCTGGTGCCGCCGGAGACGCCGAATTATATGCTTTTGCAGGCGATGTTTGCGGTGATATGTATCATTGCTGTCCTGGCGGCGCTCGCGCTGGTGTGGCGGCGGCGGTAGCGCTGCGTACGGCGATGGTCGCTGGAGGATGACCGGTTGCGGTGGAATCACCGAAGCGGTGAATCATTCTCTCAGCAATGGCATATCCTCCTGGCCGGACATCCCCCGCTGGAGCCGTTTCACCGAAAGTGAAGACGGTGAAACGGCTCCAGCTTATTGTTTGCGCGCGTTTTCCGAGCCGCCTTGCGAAGCCGCAAGGCTTGAGAACGCTTCAGGCCGCCGCCCGCAGCCCCTCGGCCCGTGCCACCTCCATCACACCCACGACCTGGCGGAGGTTCCCCTCCACCACATGCACCATCTCGGCCGGCATCGCCGTCATGGCCAGGCGGATGCGCAAGGTATCGCCCTCACGCCGGGCCTGCACCAAGTCGGGCACCAGGTCGCGCTTGGCGAAGGGGGCGAGCAGCCGGCTCAGCAGGCCGGGATTGGCCTCGGCCAGGACAAGGAATTCCACAGTCTCGAACATGATCATGATCCGCGTGAGGGGTGACGAGGGCGATAAAGGGACCCGGCCGCGCGGCACAGGGCCGCGGGCGCGGCCTGGCTCAGTCGGCCGGGCCGGTAATTCGCGCGGAAAGGGCAACCGAGTCTGTCACGCTGATAGATTATGCGCTCAATCCGTGCCGGGCAAGGAGGGATCGCGCGCCGCGTCCGGGAGTTCGGGCGGCATGGGCCATTGCAGCGCCGGCAGCCGGGCCAGCGGCAGGCCCGAAAGGCCGACACGCCGCTCCGCCAGGCTGATCGGCAGCTCGAGCATTGGCGGCCCGCCCGCCTCGGGCGGGCGCGACAGCATCACCGCCATGGCCCGCGCCGGAACCGCCGCGCGCGGCGACAGCCAGCCTGCGGCGACCATTGCCCCCACCGCCTCGGCCGCCCCGGTCACCCGCAGCTGGCCGGCACCCATGGGCTGAAGCGCCTCGTCCAGCGTACCGGTGGCGGAGAGCTGGGCGCCGACGGGGCCCCATTGCAGCTCGGCCCGGCGCAGCTCGATGGTGCCGCCATTGTCGCGCCAGGCCTCGGCGCGCTGGGTGGGGTGGCGCAGCGGGGGCAGGGGGCCGCTCAGGCTGGCCTCCAGAACGAGCCGCTCGATCGCGGGTCCGAGCGGGCCGGCATTGGGCGGCAGGGCCAGCTCGGCCAGGGTCAGCTCAAGGCTCAGCGCCGGCTCATCCTCGGTGGCGCTGAGCCTTGCGCGCAGCGAGAGCGCGCCGCGCCGCAGCTCGAAGCCGCCGAGCGGCGTGTTCATCCGCAGCCGCTCCGTCTCCAGCGCCATCTCCCGCGGGGTCGCGCCGCCGGCGAGCGGCAGGGTGATCTCCAGCCTGTCGGCCGCATAGGGCAGGTCAAGACCGGGGAGGTTGAGCAGCTGCCGGCCCCGCGGCGCGACCACCAGGCTGCTCCAGTCGCTGAGCGCGATGCGCAGCTCCAGCGCCTCCGCCCGCCAGCGCAGCTCGGCCGGCGTGGTGCGGGGTGCGCCCGCGATCGCGATTTCCGGCACGCCTAGCGTCACCGCGAAGGGCCAGCCGCCGCGCAGCGGGGTGCCATGCTGCACCACCCAGCCGAGTGCCCGGCGCTGCGCCGCCCAATCCTCGAACCCCTGCGCCAGCGCCGAGGAGGCGCTGCGCCACAGCCCGGTGTGCAGCGCCGCCAGCGCCGCGAGGGCGAGCGGCGGCAGCAACCACCAGCGGGAGCGGAAGGAGCGGGCCATGACAAAGACGCTATAGTCGGCCCGCCGCCCCGCCGATATACCGGGGGCATGTTCGTCTTCGCCTATGGTTCGCTGATCTGGCGGCCCGGCTTCCCCCATCTCGGTGCCAGGCCCGCGCTGCTGCGGGGCTATCACCGCCGCTTCTGCATCTGGTCGCGGCATTACCGCGGCACGCCGGAGCGGCCGGGGCTGGTGCTGGGGCTGGACCGGGGAGGCGCCTGCCAGGGGGTGGTGTTCGAGGTTGCGCCGGAGGAGGCGCCGGGTGTGCTCGGCTACCTCGACGCGCGGGAAAACCTTTTGGGCGAGCAGGTCTATCACCGCCGCGAAGTGCCGGTGCGGCTGCGCGGCGCGGGCGGTTTGGTGCGGGCCATGACCTATGTGGCGGACCGGCGTCACCCCGCCTATGCCCGGCCATGCGCCGAGACGGTGGCGGCAGCGATTGCGCGGGCCGAGGGCTCGGCCGGCAGCAACCGCGATTATCTGCTGAACACCCTGGAGCATCTCGACGGGTTCGGGCTGCGCGATGCGGGGCTGGAGCGGATCGCGCGGGCTTTGCCGCGATAGGGATTCCGCCGGCGTCAGCGCCGCGCCACCGCGTCCATCTCCACCAACGCCCCGCGCACCAGCCGCGCCACGCCGAGGCAGGTGCGCGTTGGCCGGCAATCCGCGGGAATGATCGCGGCATAGGCGGCGTTCATCGGATCATAATCCCGCTCGAACTGCGTCAGATAGACCCGCATCGACACGAGGTTCGCCCAGCCCAGCCCCAAGGCCCGCAGAACGCGTTCCATGTTGCGCAGCGTCACCTCGGTCTGGCGTTCGATCCCAGCGGGCAGCGGCGCCTGGGGGTTGTCCAGGTCGCGCGGGAACTGCCCGGTGAGATGGACCCAGCCATCCACCTCCACCGCATGCGGTGAGGGTGAGGCGCTGGGCGGAAAGCCCGGCAGGATATGACGCTGAATCGTCATTCCTTGCGCGCCCCGTCGAGCAGTTTTCGCGCCGCCTCGCGCCTCGCCTCCTCGACGGCGCGTTCCTGCGCCGTCCGGCCAAAAGCGGCGCGGTTTTCCGCCGCCTGACGGCTGCGCTCCGCGCGCTCGCGCTGTTTTCGCGCCTTGTTCAGATTGACGATCTCGGCCATGGATCCACCATAAACGGCCAACAGGGGCTTCCACCATGGGCAACATCACTCTCACCGCCGCCGACGGCCACCAACTCGCCGCCTATACGGCGGGGCCGGCCGATGCGACCCGCGCGCTGGTCGTCGTGCAGGAGATTTTTGGCGCCAATCGGCACATGCGCCGGGTGGCCGATGCCTTCGCGGCCGAAGGCTATGCCGTCATCCTCCCCGCACTCTTCGACCGCACCGAGCGTGGCGTGGAGCTGGGCTATGACGCGGCCGATGTGGCGCGCGGGCGTGACCTGCGCGGCACGATCGATGCCGGAAAGACGCTGCTCGATGTGCTGGCCGCCGCGGGCGCGCTGCCGGCAGGGGCGAAGCGCGGCATCATCGGCTATTGCTGGGGCGGCACCGTGGCCTGGCATGGCGCGACGCGCTCGGCCGCCTTTTCCGCCAGCGTGGGCTGGTATGGCGGCGGCATCGCGGCGGCGAAGTCCGAGGTGCCGAATTGCCCGACGCAACTGCACTTCGGCGAGACCGACGCCTCCATTCCGCTCTCCGATGTCGAGGCCATTCGCGCCACGCGGCCGGAGACGGACATCTTCATCTACCAGGGCGCGGGCCACGGTTTTGGCTGCGAGGAGCGCGGCAGCTATGTCGCCGCCGATGCAGCCACGGCGCAGGCGCGCAGCCTGGCCTTCCTGGCGAAGCATCTGGGCTAGCGCCAGGTTCGGTGAATTATTGACTGGCGCCGCTTACCGCCGTGGCGCCCAAAGTCCTGTTGAGCGCCCGGGCCATTTCTCAGCAGAGTAGCGCTGGAGAGAGTCTGTCAATCATGTAAAGGGCAGATATGGCAAAACCCCTCATCGGCCGCACCGTGCGCCGCCTCAGGGCCGAGCGCGGCCTCACCCAGCAAGGCCTGGCCGTGCGGCTCGGCATCTCCGCCAGCTACCTCAACCTCATCGAACATGATCAGCGCGCGGTCACGGCGGCGGTGCTGATCAAGCTCAGCGCCGTGCTGGGCGTGGATGTCGCCGCACTCTCCGGCAATAGCGAGCGTGCCCTCGAATCGGGCCTGCGCGAGGTGTTTGCCGAACCCGGCCTCGGCCTCGCCGAAATCCCCGAGGCGGAAATCACCGCACTGGCCGGCAGCGCGCCCAATGCCGGGCGCGCCGTGCTGGCGCTCTACCGCGCCTGGCGTGTGGCGCGCGAGGACAGTGCGGGCCTGGCCCTGCCCAGCGGCCGGCGCATGATGCTGCCCACCGAGGAGGCGCGCGATTTCTTCCACGACCGCGCCAACCATTTTTCCGGCATCGAGGCGCTGACCGAGGCGCTGGGCCGCGACATGGGCGCCCAGCCTTCGGAGATGAACCACGCCATCGCCGAGAGGCTGCGCCAGAAGCATGGCGTGCGCGTGGCGGTCGGCCCGCTGGAGGGCGCCCTGCGCCGCTATGAGCCCGGCAGCCGAATGCTGGCGCTGAGCGAAACCCTGCCGCGCGAAAGCCGCGGCTTCCAGATGGCCTTCCAGCTTCTCCTGCTCGAGGCGCGTGATGCGGTGGAGGCCGAGGTCTCGCCCGCAGCACCCAGCACGCCCGAGGCCGCGGCGCTGATCCGTGTCGGCGTGCTGAACTACGCCGCTGCCGCGCTGCTGATGCCCTATGCGCCCTTCCTGGCCGCCGCGCGGGCGCTGCGCCATGACGTGGATGGGCTGGCCGCGCGCTTCGGCACCTCCTTCGAGCAGGCGGCGCAGCGCCTTTCCACCCTGCAGCGCGAGGGCGCGCGTGGCGTGCCCTTCTTCTTCGTGCGCGTCGACCTCGCCGGCAATGTCGGCAAGCGGTTTTCGGCGGCGGGCTTCCCCTTTGCCCGCTTCGGCGGCTCCTGCCCGAAATGGGTGACGCACCATGCCTTCACCACGCCGGGCATGATGCGGGTGCAGCATGCCGAATTGCCCGATGGCGCGCGCTTCCTCTGCTTCGCCCGCACCGTGCATGGCCGCGCGGTGCATTGGGCCGAGCCGCCGCCGGTGCAGGTCATCGCCATGGGCTGCGACGCCGCCCATGGCCCTGAGCTGGTCTATGCCGATGGGCTGGATATGAAGCACGCCCCCGTCGGCATCGGCCTCTCCTGCCGGCTGTGCGACCGCACGGATTGTCGCAGCCGGGCCTTCCCGCCGCTCGAACACCGGCTCAAACTCGACCCCAACGAGGACACCGCCAGCCCCTGGCGGTTCGAGAAAGGGTAGGGCGATGTTCAAGCTTCTGGGCCGTGCGAACAGCAGCAATGTGATGAAGGTGCTTTGGTGCGCGCAGGAACTGGATATGCCTTACACCCGGCTGGATGTGGGCATGGAGCACGGCGTGGTGGACACGCCGGAATACCGCGCGAAGAACCCCAATGGCCGCATCCCCACCATCGAGGCCGAGGGGCAAATCCTGTGGGAGAGCAATTCCTGCATGCGCTATCTCTGTCTCACGGCGGGCGGCGACGCGCGTGGCCTTTACCCCAGCGCCCCCATGGCGCGGGCCAGCGTGGATCGCTGGCTGGACTGGCAGCTCTCCACCCTGCTGCCGGCGGAGCGCGACCTGTTCTGGGGCATGGTGCGCACGCCGCCGGAAACCCGCGACATGGCGAAGGTGCGCGCCGCCGTCACCAATTCCGCGGTGTGCTGGGCGATCATCGAGAACCGGCTGGCTGATGGCCGGCCTCATATCGAGGGCGAGGGCTTCACCATCGCCGATATCTGTCTGGGCATCTACGCCCGCCGCTGGTTCGGCGAGGAGGTGCGGGTGCCCGATATGCCGCAATTCCCGGTCACGCGCGCCTGGTTCGACCGCATTGGCCAGCGGCCGGGCTTTCAGGCCTGGGTGGCGCCAAAGCTGTTCTGAGCCGTGTTGACAGCGCGGCCCATCCGCTCTGGGCTGACCGCCTGGAACGGGGAGGGGCGCGATGAACGCCATCGACAAGCCGCCGGCCGAGGCGGTGGCGGCGCAATGGATCGCCGCCTTCAACGCGGCCACGCCTGAGGCACGCGCAGCGCTGTTCCTGGCCGATGCGCATGGCCGCGATGTGCTGGCGCTGGGCTGGGAGATCCGCACCGTCTCGGGCGCCGCGGCCGTGGTCGGCTTGCTGGCTGGCCTGCCCGGGCCGCTGCGCATCGCGCCCGGCCGCACGGCGCCGCGCCGCGTCAGCCGCGCCGGGCAGGATTGCATCGAGCTGCTGCTGGAATTCGACGCCGCGCATGGGCCGGGCCAGGGGGTGCTGCGCCTGGTGCAGACCGGCGATGGCCCGCGCGGCTGGACCATCCTGCTGGCCCTGGCCGAGCTGGCCGATCACGCCGGGGCGACCGGCCAGCGCCACGCCACGGCGCAGGATTTTTCCCGCGAATTCGGCGGCCCCAACTGGGCTGATCACCGCGCCCGGACCCAGGCCTATGAGGGGCGGGACCCCGCGGTGCTGGTGGTTGGCGCGGGGCAGGCCGGGCTGTCCATCGCGGCCCGCCTGGGCCAGCAGGGCATCGACACGCTGGTGATCGACCGCCAGCGGCGCACCGGCGACAATTGGCGGAAGCGCTACCACGCGCTCACCCTGCACAATGAAGTGCATGTGAACCATCTGCCCTATATGCCCTTCCCGCCGACCTGGCCGGTGTTCATTCCCAAGGACAAGCTGGCGAATTGGTTCGAGGCCTATGCCGAGGCGATGGAGCTGAACATCTGGTGCGACGCGGCGCTGGAGAGCGGCGAATACCGGGATGGCGCCTGGAACGTTGTGGTGCGGCGAGCGGGCGAGGCGCGCCGCCTGCGCCCGCGTCACATCATCTTCGCGACCGGCGTCTCCTCCATTCCGAAGCGGCCGGCCTTGCCCGGGCTTGCGGATTTCCGGGGTGAGGTGATGCATTCGGGCGCCTATACCGAGGGCTCAGCCTGGAAGGGCCGCCCCGTGCTGGTGCTGGGCAGCGGTAATTCCGGCCATGACGTGGCGCATGACCTGCATGCCAGCGGCGCGGCAGTGAGCATCGTGCAGCGCGGCACCACGCATATCGTCAGCCTGGCCGAGGCGCAGCGGGTCTATTCCATCTATGCCGAGGGCATCCCTACGGAGGATTGCGACCTGCTGGCCACCGCGACCCCCTTCCCGGTGCTCCGCCGCGCGTATCAGCATGCCACCGCCATGTCCAAGCGGGTGGATGCGCCACTGCATGAAGCGCTGGCGGCGCGCGGATTTCGGCTGGATGACGGGCCGGAGGGCTGCGGGTTCCAAATGAAATACATGCAGCAGGGCGGCGGCTATTACTTCAATGTCGGCTGCTCCGACCTTATTGCCGCGGGCGAGATCGGCCTGGTGCAATATGCCGATATCGCGGGCTTCGAGGCGGGCGGGGCCAGGCTGCGCGATGGAACCCTGGTGCCGGCGGAATTGCTGGTGCTGGCCACCGGCTACCACAACCAGCAGGAGACGGTGCGGGCCTGCCTGGGCGATGCGGTGGCGGAGCGGGTTGGTCCGGTCTGGGGTTTTGATGACGGGGGCGAGCTGCGCAACATGTGGCGGCCCACCGCGCAGCCGGGGCTGTGGTTTACCGCGGGCAGCTTGGCACAGTGCAGGATTTATTCACATTACCTGGCGATGCAGATCAAGGCGCGGGAGTTGGGACTGCGGTGATGGTCGCCGGGGATTGTACGTGATTACAACGCTTGGGAATATGGTCTTTTGCCCGCGACGGCGTTAACTTCCCAGTTATAAACTCAGGTAATGTTAATGCCGGCTATCGAAATCAATGGGATTGCCCAGGCGGATACGTTGACTGGAAGTTCTACGGACAACGTCATCTATGGGCTGGGCGGGAATGATCTGTTCAGCGGGCAGGCCGGAAATGACACGTTGGATGGCGGGGACGGCAACGACACGCTGGATGGCGGCGATGGGAATGATGTGCTGCTGGGCCGCGATGGCGCCGACAGCCTGTTGGGTGGTGCCGGCGACGACCTGCTCGATGGCGGTGTCGGGAATGACACGCTGCTGGGCGGCGCAGGCAATGACACGCTGAGCGGTGGAGGCGGCGACGATCTACTTTCCGGCGGCGCTGCAGGCGCCGACCTGGTCGATGGCGGCGACGGCAACGACACCCTCAGCGGCGAGGGAACATTGCTCGGCGGCGCGGGCGACGACCTGTTTCGCCTGGTCGCGCCCTCGGGGTTTTTCGGCACGACACTGGTCGATGGTGGCGCCGGTCTGGATCGGGTCGAGACGACCACCCTGGTCGGTTTCCAGTTCGTGAATGTCGAGCGTCTTGGGGCCACGCAGCGGGTGAGCGTCACCGCGGATCAGATCAAGGCCTTCTCGACACTGTCGGGCACCACCGGGGGCTTGGCCCTGCTGTCGGGCTACGGCGACTTCTCCCGACTGGCGCTATTCGGTGTGACCGGAATCGACATCACCTATGGCGCGTCGCCGCCCGGCTCCACAATCGTGGCGACGGCGGGGAATGATGTGATCACACCCGGATTATTGGGCACGTTGCGCGCGGGCGCGGGTGACGACCAGATATTCACCGCGGTTCAAGTCGCCTACGACAACAGCAGCAGCAGCGGCGGCAGTCGCGGCGCTGGGGGAGGTGAGACGATCTATGCCGAAGATGGCAACGATACGATCACGATCCAGCCGGCCTGGTATACTTACTTTATCAATTCATTTGATGGCGCGGCACCGCCACTCGTCGCCGATGGCGGCGCGGGGATCGACCGCCTGATCGTGAACTCCATCGAAGGCGGCACCGATCTGACGCGGACCGCACTGAATTCGATCGAAATCCTGCAACCGACCTTCAGTGCCCGCCTGACCTCCTCGCAATTCGCGGAAATAGGGGAACTGGACCTCCGTCCCTTTGACGGCAAAATCGTGAAGCCCATCAGTTTTCTCCCCCAAACCCTCGCAGCAGTGGGGACAGTGCCGTATTTCACCAGTGCTGGTTCAGGCACCTATGATTTTTCGGCCAAGCGGTTTCCATCCTCGAACATTGTCGATTTTCGTGGCGGTGACGGCGATCAGACTGTTGTCGGCGCGGCTGGCGCCGACACGCTGAACGGCGGCGCAGGCGACGACGCGCTGTTCGGTGGCCTGGGCGATGACAGTCTCATCGGCGGCGATGGCCGCGATTTCCTCAGTGGCGGCGCCGGCCTGAACAGTGTGGCGGGCGGCTTTGGCTTCGACACCCTCTACATCGACGGTGGCCGCCGCGCCGCCACCATCTCCACCACCCTTGAATTCACCACAGTCGACGGCGCTAGCCGCATTCCCTCCCTAGCCGGCACCGCCACCACCTCCGCCCAGACCACCACCTTCACCGGCATAGAAAAATTTGCCTTCGCCGAGGGCGACCTCATCTTCGACACCGGCTCGCTGGCCTTCACCACTGCCCGCCTCTACCTCGCAGCCCTCGGCCGCGCGCCCGACCCGCTGGGCCTCGCCGACAATGTTTCGCTCCTCGGCACCACCCTCTCCTATAGCCAACTCGCGGAATCCTTCGCAGGCTCCCCGGAATTCAAGGCCCGCTACCCCGCCGTCGACAATGCAGGCTTCGTCAACCTCATGTATCAGAACACCCTCGGCCGAGGACCCGACACCTCCGGCTTCAGCTTCTGGACCAATGTGCTGGACAAAGGCCTTGGCACCCGCGGCGCCGTCCTGGAGGGCTTCGCCAATTCCGCCGAATTCATCGCCCGCGCCCAGACCCTGCTGCCCAACGGCGTCTGGCTGCCCGACACCGACGCCTCGGCCGTCGCCCGCGTCTATCAGGCCACGCTGGGCCGCCACCCCGAGGAAGCCGGCCTGTCCTACTGGCGCGCCCAGGTCGAGGCCGGGTTTTCGCTGCGCGACCTGGTGCCGCTCTTCCTGAACAGCGCAGAATCCCAGGCCCGCTATGGTGTGCAGGATGATGCGGGCCTCGTCAGCACGCTCTATCGGAACGTGCTGGAACGCGATCCCGATGCCCCGGGCTATGCCTATTGGGGCCAGAACCTCGCCGCGGGCATGGCGCGTGCCGATGTGGTGATGCTGTTCAGCCAAAGCCCGGAATTCGTCGCCAAGACCGCGCCGTGGATCGCCGAGGGGATCGTGTTTGCCTGATCGACCCGCCTCGCATTCATCAGCGCCGCGTTGCTGACGCGACCACAGATATCGCATGACGAACCGGGCCACAGAACATCATGAGGGCGCCTCCACCCCGATATCGCTGGGCTGGGCTGTTGTGGCTGGGGAACCTGGATTCGAACCAAGACTGTCCGAGTCAGAGTCGGAAGTTCTACCGTTAAACTATTCCCCAACGGCGTGACGGGGGTATAACGCCCGACTGTCCCGGCCGCAACCGGTCTCGCCCGCAAGTTTTTCCTTGCCCGGCCCCGGCCACTGCCCGAACATGACGAAGTTGTGGCAACCACCCCCCGCGCCACCGGAGATCAGGAAGGATTTGGTGCCGCAAGATGGCCGATGGCGGTCTCCCCCTCGACGCCGTGCTTCCCGCAGCCGGGCTCGGCATGCCCGCCGCCCTGCGCGCGCCGCGGCGTGAGTCGCCCTATTACGCGGCGCTCGACCTCGGCACCAACAATTGCCGCCTGCTGATCGGCGCGCCCACCCAGGGCGGCTTCCGCGTGGTCGACAGTTTCAGCCGCATCGTCCGCCTCGGCGAGGGCCTCGCCGCCTCCGGCCGCCTGGGCGAGGCGGCGATGGACCGCGCCGTGGCAGCACTCGCCGCCTGCGCCGACAAGCTCAGCCGCCGCCCGCTGCGAGGCTTCGCCGCCGTCGCGACCGAAGCCTGCCGCCAGGCCAGCAATGGCCGCGACTTCCTGGCGCGCGTGACGCGCGAGACGGGCATCGCGCCGCGCGTCATCGGTGGGCGGGAGGAGGCACAACTGGCGCTGGCAAGCTGCGCGCCGCTGCTCAACCAGGGCGACCGCCGCGCCATCCTCTTCGACATCGGCGGTGGCAGCACCGAAATCGCCTGGGTGCGCCTGGCCGCCGCCGGTAGCGCGGCCGAGCCCATCCTCTCCGGCACCATCTCCATCCCCGTCGGCGTGGTCACCTTGGCCGAGCGCGCGGGCGAGAGCTGCTTCACCCGTGAAGGCTTCGCCGCGGTGCGCGACGAGGTGGCGGCCAAGCTGCGCGCCTTCGACGCGGTGCATTGCATCGGCCAGGAAATCCGCCAGGGGGGCGTGCGGCTGATCGGCACCTCTGGCACCGTCACCACCCTCGCCGGCACCGTGCTCGATCTGCCGCGCTATCGCCGGCAATGGGTGGACGGCGTCTGCCTCGACGCTGCGGAGGCCGACCAGGCGCTGGAAAAGCTCTTCACCATGGGCCGCGCCGGGCTCGCCAGCCACCCCTGCATCGGGCCGGAGCGGGCGGATTTCGTGCTGCCCGGCTGCGCCGTCTATGCCGCCATCCGGCAGGTCTGGCCGGTCGATCGCCTGACGGTGGCCGATCGCGGCCTGCGCGAAGGCATGCTGATGCGCCTCATCCAGGCTGATCGCGCGGCGCAACGGCCCGGCGCCTGACCTACCCCCTTCGCTCCGCGGCTGCTATTGCGGGCCATGGCGAAACCCCCTGACTCGACAAAAGGCGGCAAGCGCGGCCTGACCACCCAGGTGCGCAAGGTGGCCGGCCGCAGCACCGGCAGCCGCGCCTGGCTGCAACGCCAGCTCAACGATCCCTGGGTGCAGGCGGCGCAAAAGGCCGGCTACCGCTCGCGCGCCGCCTTCAAGCTGGTGCAGCTCGATGAGAAGTTTTCCCTCCTCAAGCCGGGCATGCGCATCGTCGATCTCGGCGCCGCGCCGGGCGGCTGGATGCAGGTCGCGGCCAAGATCCTGGGCGAGCGCGGCCGCATCGTCGGCCTCGACCTGCTGGAGATCGACGCCATCCCCGGCACCATCATCCTGCAGGGCGATTTCCAGGACGATACGGTGGAGCGCGCGGTGCTGGCCGCCCTCGACGGCCCGGCCGATCTGGTGCTGAGCGACATGGCGCCCAACACCACCGGCCATGGCCCGACCGACCATCTGCGCATCATGGGCCTGGCCGAGATCGCGCTGGATTTTGCCGAAAAGGTGCTCTCGCCGGGTGGTGCCTTCGTCGCGAAGGTCTTCCAGGGCGGCAGCGAGGCGGCGATGCTGGTGCGGCTGCGCCAGCGTTTTGCCAGCGTCAAACACGCCAAGCCGCCGGCAAGCCGCAAGGATTCATCCGAGCTCTATGTCGTGGCGAGCGGCTTCAAGGGCTGAATCCGGCCCGCTCGCGCCCCCGTTTCCCAGGCGCCGCCACCCACCGCGCCGAATAAAACCGCCGGATCACGCAAATCCAGCAAGAAAGCGGAAAACCGCAGCCCCGCTTTTGACCAGCCTGAGTCCACGCGAATCCCTCGCGAGAGGACAGGGCATGGATGGCGGCAATTTCTGGCATGGGATGGAACTGGCGGAATCGAAAGATGCGCGGCATTCCTTGCCAGATCATCGGCCGGCCGATGCGGCGCTCTGGGATGAGGCGGCCGCGGCCCGGCGCGGCTGCCCCCAGGCGCTGGCGCGCCTCGCCAGCCTGATGCGACCCAGGCTGCTGGCCATGGCCCGCGGCCTGCTGCCCGATCGATGCGATGCCGAGGACGCGGTGCAGGACGCGCTGCTCGACATGCTGGCCACCATCCATGTCTATGACCCGACCCGCCCGCCGCTGCCGCTGATGCGCACCGTGCTGCATCGCCGGGCCATGGACATCCTGCGCCGCGGTACCCGCCGCGCCCGCGCCGAAGCCGCCGCGGCGGAGGAGGATGTGACACCGTCACTTGCTTTTGATGTCGTGCTGATGGGCGAGATCGATGGGCTGCTGGACAGCCTGCCCGGCGCCCAGGCCGAGGCCATCCGCCTGACCGGCATCGAGGGTCTCAGCCTTTCCGAGGCGTCTACGCGCACCGGACGCTCGGCCAATGCGCTCAAGGTCTCGGTGCATCGCGGCACCTCGCGCCTGCGTGAGGCGCTGGCGATGCCGTGATGATCGACAGAAAAGGCAAGTCCGGCGGTGTTGGGGCATTGACTCCGCAGCTCCCCCCGCCAAACCCTACAACTATGCAGCAGCCTGCGCCCATCGGTGCATCCGGCGGGCCGCGTGGTCCGGTTCACCCTGGGGGGCGCTTCCCCCTTGCGGCCCTCCCGCCGCCACCGGATGCTGAGCATTTTTCGTTACAACCCGACATCACCATGCACCGTGCAATGCATGAGGGCATCGCAGTGCTCTGCCGAAGGCTCCGCCATGACGACGCCGGGGTGACGGAGATGCGCCTGCCAGCCTCGCCCGGCCACACCCTCTGGCTGTTTACCGGCAGCGACGAATGCTACCAGGGCCGCGTCGGTGCGGGCAGCCTGCGCTTCCGGTCGGACCCCGGGCTCGGCCTGATCATCCCGCCCGACACCGCCAGCGAATGGCGGGTGAGCGGCCCCGCCGGCGCGGTGGTGGTGCTCCAGATGGCGTCGGGTTGGCTGGCCGGGCTGGCCGAGGCCGAGGCATTGCCCGCCGCCGCCGCCCGTCCGGCCCTGCGGCTGCTGCGGCGCGATCCGCAACTCATGACCCTGCTGCGCCTGTTCCAGACCGCCCGTGGCCGCGACGGCGCGGAGAGTGGCTTTTGCGGTCACTGGGCGGCGCTGGTCGGCCAACGCCTGCTACGGCTGCCGCCGGACAGGCCCGCGATAGGCGGCCATGCGCTGGCGCCGCACCGGCTGGCGGCGGTGAAGGCGCATGTGGCGCAGCGACTGGGCAGCGAGATCACGCTGGCCGAAATGGCGGCGCTGGCCGGCCTCTCGCCCGCGCATTTCAGCCGCGCCTTCCGCCACGAAACCGGCCAGCCGCCCTATGCCTGGCTGCTGGCGCAGCGTCTGGCGGCGGCGATGCAGCTGCTGGCGGAGACCGACCTGCCGATGGCCCACATCGCCCGCGAGGTCGGCGTCGGCACACCAGCGCATTTCTCCACCCGGTTCCGACGGGCCACCGGCATGTCGCCGCAGGAATGGCGGGCCGCGCGCCGTGACTAGGGCCGACATCCCCATCGCCCATCGCACCCAGAGTGGCGTGGGTTTCGCGGTGGCGCCCGTGACCGAGGTGCTGCTGGAACGCCCGGACGGCCTGAAGGTAAGCCTGCTCGAGCTGCCGGCGACCGGGCCCGACCATGTGATGGTGTGCCAGCCGGCCGATGTCAGCATCGTCGCCCTCACCCACCGCACGGGGGGGCAGCGCTATGAGGGCCGCATGCTGGGCCGGCGCTTTTCCGCCGAGCCGGGGCGCGATACCCACACGCTGCTGCCCGCCGGCTCCGACAGCATCTTCTTCGGCGGCTCCAGCCTGCATGCCTATGCCGCCGCCAACCTGCCCAAGGCCTGGCTCGGCGCGCTGGCGCTGGAACACGATATCGACGCCGGCGATCCGGCGCCGCGGATGAGCCAGCATTCGCCCATGCTCGTCGCGCTGTCGGAGCTGATCCGCCGCAACCACGCCCAGGGTACGGCGACGCGGGGCTTCGCCGATCATTGGGTGGTGCTGGTGGCGCTGGCGGTGTTGCGCCTGCCGTTGCGGCCGGGCGAGCGGCCCAGAAGCGGCCTGCCGGCTGCGCGGCTGCGGCTGGTGCTGGAATATATTGAGGCCAATCTGGATGAGGACGTCTCCATCACCACGCTGGCGCGGCTGGCGGGTTGTTCCACCTACCACTTCGCCCGCGGCTTCCGGGCCAGCATGGGTGTGCCGCCGCACCGCCATGTGCTGGCCAGGCGCATCGCCCTCGCGCAGAAATTGCTGCGCCACGGCGATTTGTCGCTGAGCGCCGTGGCCCAGGCCTGCGGCTTCTCCGCCCAGGGCCACCTGACCACAGCTTTTCGCCGCGAGGTCGGGCTGCCGCCTGGGCAATGGCGGGCGGCGTGGCGTGGCTAGCGTGGGCAACAGCAATGGCCTGCCGGCGCCGTTCAGCGAGGTTCTGCTGCAACGCGCGGAGGGGCCGATGCTGCGGCTCTGGAAGACATCGCCTTCAGCCGCCGATGCCACGACGCTGTGGCCGCCTTCGTCCAGCAACAACCTCTTCATGGCAATGCGGCCTACAGCACGGCGCTTCCGGGTGCGCTTCGAAGGCCGACCGCTCAAGGTCGAGACCTCTGGGGAGGGCTATTGCATGATGCCGGCAGGGTCCGACGCCGCGTTCCACGGGCCTTCGGGCGAATACGTCTATGCCCTGCTGGGCATGCCGCCGGCCTGGCTTGGCGCGCTCGCAGCCCAGCACGGGCTTGGCGCGGCCGATGGCGCCCTGCCGCCTCGGCTGGGCGCCAACAAGGCGCCTGACATGGCGGCGCTCGCCCGGATCCTGCGCCACGCGCATGGCACGGGGGCGGCCAGCCCCGGCTTCCTCGACCATTGGGTGATGCTGGCCGGGCTATCGGCGCTGCGCGACCTGAAAGCTGCGTTGCGCCCGCCGCGCGGCCCCCTGGCATTGCCGGGCGATCGGCTGCGCCGAGTGACCGACTATGTCCAGGCGATGCTGGAGGAGGAGATCACGTTGCAGGACCTGGCCGCGGTGGCGGGCTACTCTCCCTGGCACTTCGCCCGCGCCTTCCGCGCGGCGATGGGTATGCCGCCGTATGCCTATGTCACCAGTTGCCGGCTTGACCGCGCCCGGGCCTTGCTGGCTGGCGGCCGATGTGGCCTTGCGGAGGCCGCGGCGGCCTGCGGCTTCGCCTCACAGGCCCATTTTACCACCGCCTTCCGCAACGCCTTCGGCCTGCCGCCAGGGCAATGGCGTATGCTGCGCGTCGACTAGACTCAAATCGCCCTGACTGTGTCAGGGCGATTTGAGTCTAGAGTCAAAACGACCCAGTGGGTGAATGGCCCCGGCGGGGTTAATCAGCCTCCACCCCATCCCTCCCGGCGCCGGCCGGTGGCAGCCTGAGCATCAGGCGAAGAGGATGCCAAAACTCCCGGGCGACTCGTTCATGATCACGCCCCTGGTCAGTGCGATCTCCTCCGCACTTTCGGAAAAGCCGATGATCGCCTCGGCCCGGCTGACGCCGCGCGCCAGCTCCCCGGTCCAGTAGGCCAGGCCGCCGGCATCGGGCTCGCGCTCCAGCGTGTTGCGGTAGAGCAGGGTGACGAAGTTTGTATTGTTCGGGTTGCCATAGCGCGTGGCGAATTCGGCCGAGCCGGTGAAGCCGCGGGTGACATCGACCAGCGAGGTCCCGGCATCGAGCGCCGCGCGCCAGGTGTTCATGCCGCCGATATCGGGGAGCCGGCCCATGATGGCGTCATACAGCCGCGCCACCCGGCCGGCATTCTCCGACAGGTCCCAAATGCCGGCATCGACCAGCGGCTGGGTGAGGCCCCGGTTCTCCGGGCTTTCGGAGAAGCCCGCCAGCACCTCCTCGCGCGAGGCGCCACGGCCGAGGAAATCCAGCCAGCCCTGCCGCCCCGCGGCCTCACCGGCGCGGCCCAGCACATTCTGGTAGAGCTGGTCGACATATTGCCCGTTGCTGAGGCCGGCGCCGAAGCGGTTGGTGAATTCGGCGCTGGCGGAAAAGCCGCGTGCCACATCGGTGAGCGTGCCGCTGGCCTGCAGCTGGGCGATCCAGCCATTCAGCCCGACCTGGTCGGGCAGGCGGGCCAGGGCGGCCTGGTAAAGGCGGGTGACCTGGGCAGCGGGGTCGGCCGCGTCGAAGACCAGGCGGCCATCGGCCAGATCCACCTGCTCGATGCCGCGCAGGGTGTCGTTCTGGCCGGATTGGCCGAGGCGGGTGTCGCTGCCGGCCCGGGCCACCGTCATGCCGCGAAAGCCCATGGCGGTCGCATCCAGCCGGTCGAAGCCCGGGCCGCCATCGAAGAGATTGTCGCCGATGCCCTGGAACAGGATGTCATCGCCGCCCAGGCCCAAAACCGTGTCGTTCCAGTTGCCAGGGCGCAGCGTGTCGCGGCCCTCGGTGCCGGTGAAAATCTGGTCGCCGATGAAGCTGACCTCGGCGAAGCCGGTGGGGTTGGAATCGCCGGTGATGGTGGGGTCGTAGAGCGGCCTGGTGCCGGCGGCCGTGCCATCGCTCACCCAGGGCTGGGTGCCGTTCACCCCATCATTGAAGCGATAGACCAGGCGGCCATCGGGCAGGCGGTCGAACTCGTCGGGCAGGGCGGTCCCCGTGCCGGTCAGTGTGAGGAAAACGCGGGTTCCGGCCGTGGAGCCATCGCTGATGATGATCGAGCGCACGCCGCCGGCGATCTGGCCGAAGGCGGCCGTGCCATTGTCGAGGATGGACATCCGGCCGAACACCGTGCTGCCGGCGCCGGGCGTGGCATCGGCCACCAGCGCGGTGCCGGCGGGGGTGCCATCGGTGTGCCAGAGCTCGAGGCCGGTGGTGCCATTATCCGCCTGGAACAGCGCACGGCCATTGGGCAGGGCGGCGAAGTAGGGCGTGTCTGTAGGGCCCGCCGCGTTGCTCAGGGCAATGAACCTGCCGAGCGGCGCGGTGCCGGCCGCGGTGCCATCGGTGCCCAGCAGCAGCCTGATGTTGCCGGTCTGGCTGCCGCTGCCGAAGAACGCAGAGGCGATCAGCGCATGGCCGGCCGAAATCTGCTTGATGGACGAGCCACCGGACAGGCTGATGCCTGCGATATTGGCGGAAACATCATAGAGCAGCGTGGCCGGCCCCCCGCTGGGATCGGCGATGAAATAGCGGGAATTGGCGTAGTTGGTGATCGTCTCATACAGCAGCGAGGAGCCAAAGGCGCCGAGATTGCCAAAGCGGTTGTCGAGACCACCCCCCACCTGGCCCCCCACCCGCAGCGTGCCGGCCTCGGTGCCATCGGTCCGCCACAGCTCATTGCCGCTGGAGAAACCGGTCTGGCCATTGGTGATCGCGGTGAAATAGACTAGGCCATCGGCCGTGGTGAAGCGGCCGGGCGCGCTACCGCCAGCGCCGGCCACGATATCGGCCACGCGCTGCGTGCCCGCCTGGGTGCCATCGCTGCGCCACAGCTCATTGCCCGCGGCGTCGCCCACCGCGGCGAAGTAGCGATAGCCGCCCAGCGGCTTGCTGATCGTGCTCTCCTCGATCAGCGAGCTGCCCTGGAATTGCAGGCTGCCCAGCCGCGCGGTGCCGGCCGTGGTGCCATCGGTCACCACCAGGCTGGCGGCGGCACCGGCCACAGTGCCCGTGGTCAGCGCCAGGCCGCCCGGCATCGCGACCAGCCCGCTGGGTGCGGTAACAGGTGCCGCGATGAGCGTCGTGCCCGCCAGCGTGCCATCGCCGCGCGCGATATAATCCTGGCTGTTGACGCGGGCGAGGAAGATGAAGCTGCCCGGCGTGCTGCTGGGCGCCACGCCGCCTGGAATCAGAAATCCCTCGGCCGCAGCGGTGGAGCGCATGGGCTGCGTGCCGGCCACCGTGCCATCGGTCAGCCAGGTCAGCGCGGTGTTCGCGCCGGCGGAGAAGAACAGCTTGCCCGCGCCGAAATCGGTAAAGCTCTGCACGCCCGGCAGCCCGCGCGGCGCGGCGTTCACATCGGCCAGCAGCCTGGTGCCGGCGAGCGTGCCATCGGTCACCCAGGGCTCGCGGCCATAGCGGTCGGTGGTGGCGCTGAACACCACGCGGCCATCGGCCATGGCGGTGAAGCTGGCGGGGGCCGAGGCGGCGGCGCCGGGCCGGATATCGGCCAAAAGCATGGTGCCGGCCGCGCTGCCGTCGCTCACCCAGAGCTCGCTGCCATTCACCCCGTCATTGGCGGCGAAGACGAAGCGGCCGGTATTGCCCAGCGCGGTGAAGCCGAAGGCGCCCGAGGCCGCGGCACCGGCGGCGAGGTCGCCCAGCGCGCGGGTGCCGCCAGGGGTGCCATCGGTGATCCAGGGCTCCCGCCCCAACCCGCCCCCCGCATCGGCGGTGAAGGCGGCGCGGCCTTGGCCGACCGCAGAGAAATCGGCGGGCCGGGAGGAGCCGGTCGGGTTGATGTCCAGCACCAGTTGGGTGCCTGCCACGGTGCCGTTGGAGGTGTAGAGTTCCACGCCCCGGGCATCGGCTACACCCGCGGTCTGCGGCGCGATGCCGAAGGCGATGCTGCTGTTCGTCAGCCTGCCCCAGCCGCTGACATCGCCGGTCGCCAGGGTGGCGAAGGCGCCTGGCTGATTATTGCCCAGCGACGTGACGCCGGTGGTGAAAAACGGGCCGAAGGTGAAGCGCGGCAGGGTCGAAGCGACGGCGCCGGGCGGGGTATAGGCGTCGGTCGAAAGGGTGTCGGTGGAGGAGGTGAAGGGGTTGGAGCGCGAACGGAAGGCGCGGAACAGCGCCGAGCCATCCGGCTGCGCCTCGAAGGCACCCTGCACCACGTAACTCACTCTGGCGCCAAGTTGATCGGAGCCGCTGCCGAAATTGCCCGTGGTGCCGGTGCCGGCCGTGCTGCCATCGGTATAGCCCAGCGGATCACCGGCATCGAACACCGCCACGCCCGGCCGGATGACCGTCAGCTCCGTGCCATCGGCCAGCCGGCGCGAGCCCGGCGCCGTGCCATCGCTCACCCAGATGCCGCCGCCGGTGAGCTGGAACACGGCCACACCATTGCCCAGATCCTGCGCCCGGATAGGCGTGCCGCTGGCCGTGCCCGCGACCGCGTCCACCACCAGGCGGGCGGTGCCGGTTGCGGCGTCGGCCAGAAACAATTCGGTCCCGGTCGGGCCGGTGCTGGCGGTGAAGACAAGCCTGAGCGCTGGCATCGCCCCTCATCCCTCGGACATCAAGGGGACGACCGTACGAAGGGCGCGATTCACAGACCAGTGATTTCTCAGTAATGGAATCAGTGGCGTCGGATGAAGGTCAGTCGGCGAAGGCGCCCGCGCCCTGGATCAGCGGCCGCCACCGCGCCACCTCCGCCGCCAGGAACTGCTTGTGATAGGCTGGCGTGGCGCGATCCTGCGGCACCGGCTCGGTCACCAGCTCGGCGAAGCGGGCCACCACGCGGGGCTGCTGGATCGCCTGGCGCAGGGCGGCCGAGAGCCGCTCCACCAATTCGGGCGGCGTGGCGCGCGGCGCATACATGCCGTGCCAGACGCTCATCAGCAGGTCGCGATGGCCGGCCTCGATCACGGTCGGCACTGCGTCGAGCACCGGGCCGGGCAGGCGGGTTTCGCTGGTCACGGCGAAGGCCTTGATCCGGCCATCGCGCGCCAGGGGGGCGAGGATGGTGCCCTGGCCGGCATAGACATCGAGGCGGCTGGCCATGAGCTCCGTCGAGATCGGCGCCGAGCCGCGGAAGCCGATGGTGTTCAGCGTGGTGGCGGCGGCGCGCTGCAGCAGCATGCCGGCGAGATGGTCGGAGGAGCCCAGGCCGGAATTGCCAATGGAGAGGCGGTCACCCCCCGCGCGCATCGCCGCCAGCAGTTCTGCAAGGCTGGTGGCCGGGAAATCCGGCCGCGCCACGATCATTTGCGGCACCTCGGTCACCAGCCCGATCGTGGAAAAGCTGTCCTCGACATTGTAGGGCAGGCGGCGATAGAGGCTGGCCGCGCCGGCATGGCCGATATGGTGCATCAGCAGCACCGAACCGTCAGGCCGCGCATTGGCCACCCGCGCCGCGCCGATGGTGCCGCCCGCGCCGGTCACGTTCTCCACCACAATCTGGGCTTCCAGGAAGGGGCCCATGGCCTCGGCCATCAGGCGCGAGATCAGGTCGGTGGGGCCGCCGGGCGCGAAGGGGCAGATGATGGCGATGTTGCGCGGCATGGCGGGCGCCTGGGCCTGGGCCTGGGACAGCGCGGGCAGGGCGAGGCCTGAGGCGAGAAGGGCGCGGCGTTGCATGGGTTTCGCTCCGGATTTTGTTGCAGCCTTTGTGGCATGGCCCGCAACGGCTTTGAAGTGATTCGTGTTAGATGTGCTGCGAATGGCTTGGAGAAGCGGCGTGTTCAGTGCGGATTGGTGGATTTTCATCGGCATCTGCTTCGTGGTGTCGCTCTCGGGCGCGGTGTTCAAGCCGGGTGCCTGGTATGCCGCATTGCGCAAGCCCTGGTGGCGGCCGCCCAACTGGCTGTTCGGGCCGGCCTGGGCGGTGCTCTACATCATGATCGCAACCGCGGGGTATCATGTCTGGGCGGCCGAGGGGCTGGGCCTGGCGCTTGTCATCTATGGCGTGCAGCTTGTGCTCAACGCCGCATGGTCCGGGCTGTTTTTCGGGCTGCGGCGGCCGGATATCGGCTTCTACGGGCTGGTTGGGCTGTGGCTGTCCATCCTGGGCTGCATCATCGCCTTCGCGCCGGTCAGCGCCACCGCGATGTGGCTGATGGTGCCCTACCTGGCCTGGGTGAGCTTCGCCGGCCTGCTGAACTGGACGCTGTGGCGGATGAACGGGGCGCGGCCGGCCTGAGTGGCACTGTGGCGGCGGCGATGGGGTTTGGCCGCGACAGATATTGATACTGCCGCCCACCACCATCTGGTGTATGTTGCGCCGCAATGCAATTCGCCGACCAGCTTATCGCCGCCATCTATCGCTCCGCCGATCCCGAGACCGGGTGGCATTCCGCCGTGGAGGCCATTGTCACCGCACTCGGCGGCACGCAATCCGCCTTGCAACTGGCCAATCCGCTGAACGCCAACACGACCTGCATGCTCGCCGCGCCCGGCACCACGGCCGAGGAGCTTGCGCTCTACGTCGCGCATTTCCACGCACGCGACCCCTTCGCCGCCATGGCCCGGACCTATCTCCCTGGCCAGGCGCTGATGAGCCACCGGATCATGGAGGCCCGCGACCTGGAGCGGACGGAATACTGGAATGATTTCGCCGCCCGGCATGGGCGGGGCTTCCACCTCATCGGCGCCGGGATTGGCATGGTGGGCGACGAGCTGGCGATGATGGGCGTCCTGCGCCCCAGGGAGGCGGCGGATTTCACCGAGGTCGAAAGGCTGGGGCTGGAAGAACTGCTGCCGCATCTGCGCAATGCGCTGGGCCTGTGGCGGCGCCTGCGGCTGGCGGGCAGCGACACCAGCCAAGCCAAGCTGATGCGCGACCTGCTCGGCGCCTGCCTGATCTGCGATGGCGAGGGCGCGCTGTCCCTCGTCAGCCCCGCCGCCGAGGCGCTGGCGGCGCCGGCCGCGATCCGCCTGGCCGAGGGCCGGCTGACCTTCGACGAACCGGCGTTGCAGGCCGGCATGATGGCCTTGCTGGGCCGCACGGCGGCGGGCGGGCCGGGCGGCACGCGCATGGTGGCGCAGCATGCGCCGGGCGGCAGCATCATCGCCCATGTCAGCCGCCTGCCGCGGCATGACGCGCCCGATGCCCCGCCGCCCCACCCCGTGCTGGTGGAGCTGCGCGTGGTGCGGCCGCAGGCGCCCTCCGTCGGCTCGCTGCGCGCCATGTTCGGCCTCAGCCGGGCGGAGGCCGAGGTGGCGCTGCTGCTGGCCCAGGGCATGGAGGTGGAGACGGTGGCGGTCCGGCGCGGCACCAGCTTCACCACCGTGCGCACCCAAATCCGCGCCGTGCTGCTCAAGACCGGCACCGCCGGCCTGCGGGAGTTGACGGCGCTGCTGCTGTCGATGGGGCGGCCGCGCGGCGACTGACTTCGTTTGGCGCTTGCGCGGCGCGCGGTTTGTGCAGCAGATCGGCCCATGCATGATCTCTCCGGCAAACGCGGCCTTGTCCTTGGCATCGCCAATGACGCCTCCATCGCCACCGGCTGTGCTGCCGCCTTTCGCGCCGCGGGGGCGGAGGTGGCGATCACCGTCCTCAACCAGAAGGCGCGGCGCTTCGTCGAGCCGGTGGCCGAGCGGCTGGGCCTCTCCCCCGTGCTGGATTGCGATGTGCGGGAGCCGGGGCAGCTGGAGGCGGTCTTCGCAGCGCTTCAGGCGCAATGGGGCGGGCTTGATTTCCTGCTCCATTCCATCGCCTTCGCCCCGCGCGAGGATTTGCACGGCCGGGTGGTGGATTGCTCGGCGGCGGGGTTTGGCATGGCGATGGATGTCTCGGTGCATTCCTTCATCCGCTGCGCTGCGCTGGCCGAACCGCTGCTCCTGGCCCGCGGTGGCGGCACGCTGCTGACGGTGACGTTCTACGGTGCCGAGCGGGTGGTGGCGCATTACAACATGATGGGGCCGGTGAAGGCGGCGCTCGAAGGCGTGGTGCGGTATCTCGCCGCCGAACTCGGACCGGCCGGCATCCGCGTCCACGCCGTCTCGCCCGGGCCGATCGCGACCAGGGCGGCCAGCGGCATCGACCGCTTCGACGAGATGATGGAGCGCGCGGCGGCCGCGGTGCCGGCGCAGGGGCTGGCCCGGATCGAGGATGTGGGGGCGACGGCGGCTTTTCTGGTCAGCGATGGCGCCGCCCGGCTGAACGGGCTGGTGCTGCCCGTCGATGGCGGGCAGCACGTGCTGGCGTGATCAGCCGAAGATGAAATCCGCGGCCGTGAGGTTGGGCACGCCGAAGACCAGGATCGCCCAGCCGCCATATTCCACCTGGGTGTTCACCCCATTGGTGTTGATGGCGAGTTGGCTGAAGCTGAGGCCGCTGCCGCGGAAATCCAGCCTCGCCTGGCCGGCGACAAAGCCTGAGATCGCGTCATAGCCCCAGCCCAGCGTGTCGTAGAGGAAGCGGTCGGCGCCGCCCTGGCTGTACATGGTGTCGTTGCCGGCGCCGCCATTGAAGGTGTCGGCGGCGGTGGTGCCCCAGATCGTGTCATTGCCGCCGCCGCCCGTGAGGGATGAGGCGACATTGCCGATGTTGCCCACCAGCAGATTGTCCGAGGCATTGCCGATGAGGCCGATGCCGCTGCCCGCAAGCCTGCCTTCCTCGACATTGTCGCCGATCAAGAGGGTGCCGGTGCCGGAGAAATAGACGATGTCGTAGCCCTCGCCCGGGTTCTCGCCGATGATGCTGAGGCTGCTGGTGACCACGAAATGATCATTGCCAGCGCCGCCGATGAACCGATCGGCGCCGCCGCCGCCATAGAGGGAATCATTGCCCGCGCCTCCATCGAGCGTGTCGTTGAGTCCGCCGCCCCAGAGCGTGTCATTGCCATCCAGGCCGCGCAGGATGGAGCCCTCGACGGCATTGGCGACCAGCGCGTTATCGCCGGCCGAGCCATCGAGCTGGTTGGCGCCGGTGCCGATCAGGCGGCCGATCTCCACATTCAGCCAGAGCGAAAAGCCGTTGACGGTGACCCAGGCAGTGTCGGTGCCCTCGCCGGCGGCTTCGTTGATCTGGGCGCGGGCGTCCTCGATGACGTATTGGTCATTGCCGGCCCAGCCGGAGACGACGTCGATGCCCGTGCCGGTGCGGATCACGTCATCGCCCGCGCCGCCGATCAGCGTGTCGTTGAAGGCGCCGCCATAGATCGTGTCATTGCCGGCGCCGGCATCGAGGAAGGAGGCGCGTTCTGGGTTGGCGACCAGGATATCGTTGTCCACCGTCCCCCAGAGGGCCAGGCCGGTTCCGAACAGGCGGCCGATTTCGACCTGGCGCGGCAGGTAATACCGCTCGGCGGAGGAGAAGAGCTGATCGGCCAGCCCGTAGTCGAACCCGGTCCCCACCCCGGCTTCGAGTGCCAGATCGTCGAAATGATCGACGTAATAGGTGTCATTGCCATTGCCGCCGACCAGGGTATCCACGCCCAGGCCACCGATCAGCGTGTCGTCTCCGACGTCACCATAAAGCGCGTCATTGCCGGCGCCGCCATCGATGGTGTCCCGATCCGTAACGCCGGGGAAAAAACCCAGGCCGAAGCTGCCGGTCGAGGGATTGCCGCCATAGATCACGTCGTCACCGGCGCCGCCATTCAGTTCATCGTCACCCAAGCCGCCATTGATGGTGTCATTGCCGCCGGCGCCCCATAGGGTGTCATTGCCCAAACCGCCGAACAACTGGTCGTCGCCGGCACCGAAACCGGCGAAGGCGCCCTCGCCAAGCCGCACGGTGTCGTTGTTGCCGAAGACCGTGGTGAGGGCATAGCTGCCATTGGTTCCCTGGAAGTTCAGCGATGCGCTGGCGGCGGGCGCCGCGGTGTCGTCCGACACGGTGATGATGATGTCGGATTTGGACCGCACGCCGATGTAGAGGAAGCCGCCGACGAGCGGCTGCGCGGTGGTGATGGCGATGCTGCCGCCCAGGCCGCTGGAGAGGGTGCCGCTGGAGAAATCGGCCGCGGCGTCAACGCGGTCGAGCGTGGCCAGGCCCAGATCGACGGCCCCGCCCGCCGTTGTGCCGGCCAGGCGCCCGGTGTTGTAGCTGCTGGTGACCGGGTCGATCCCCGGCGAGAAAAACACGTTGGTGTTGGGGTTGGTGACCGGTATCGCCTGCGTCGATACCGAGGGCATCGCCCCCGCCCGCAGGGCCACGCCGCCGGATGTGAGGCTGAGCGCGGGATCGGCGGCATTGGCCCCCGCCGCAGCATTGCTGAGGGAAAGCGGTGAGTAGCCGATGAAATCCAGCGATACCCCGGAGGCTGCGCCGCCGAGATCGACCAGGGAGGGGCCGTCGGTGATCGTGACGTTGCGCACCAGCGAGGTCGCCAGGCCGGCCAGGGTGATTCGCAGGATGGTGGTGTTGCCGATGCTGCCGAGATCGAAAATGCGATCGCCAGAGACGATGGTGCTGATGACGGCCATTTGTGAACTTCCCAGTTTATTGTCCATTCATGCCACGGACAAGAAAGCCCGCCAACAAAAAAGGCCGCCCGAAGGCGGCCTTTTCCCTGACATTCCAGTAAAGGTCAGACCGAGTAGTACATCTCGAACTCAACCGGGTGCGGCGTGTGTTCGAACTTGTACACTTCCGTCCACTTCAGCTCGATGTAGCTCTCGATCTGATCCTTGCTGAACACGTCGCCGGCCAGCAGGTAGTCATGGTCAGCGGCCAGCGCGCCCAGCGCTTCGCGCAGCGAACCGCAAACCGTGGGAATGCCCTTCAGCTCCTCGGGCGGCAGGTCGTACAGATCCTTGTCCATGGCATCGCCCGGGTGGATCTTGTTCTTGATGCCGTCCAGGCCGGCCATCAGCATGGCGGCGAAGGAGAGGTAGGGGTTCGCCGTCGGATCGGGGAAGCGAACCTCCACGCGCTTTGCTTTCGGGCTCGTCGCGTAGGGGATGCGGCAAGAGGCGGAGCGGTTGCGGGCCGAATAGGCCAGCAGCACAGGCGCCTCGAAGCCCGGGATCAGCCGCTTGTAGCTGTTGGTCGAAGCATTGGTGAAGGCGTTCAGCGACTTCGCATGCTTGATGATGCCGCCGATATAGTACAGCGCCATCTCCGAGAGGTCGGCATAGGCATTGCCGGCGAACATCGGCTTGCCGCCCTTCCAGATCGACTGGTGGACATGCATGCCCGAGCCATTGTCGCCATAGACCGGCTTGGGCATGAAGGTCGCGGTCTTGCCGTAGCTATGGGCGACGTTGTGCACGCAGTACTTGTAGATCTGCATGTGGTCGGCCTGCATCACGAGGGGACCGAACTTGGTGCCCAGCTCATGCTGGCTCTGCGCCACCTCGTGGTGGTGCTTCTCGATCGCCAGGCCCATCTCGCCCATGGTGCTCAGCATCTCGGCGCGCAGATCCTGCTCGCTGTCGACGGGGGGGACGGGGAAGTAGCCGCCCTTCACCACGGGGCGGTGGCCCATATTGCCCTCGGGGTAGTCCTTCAGGCTGGCCTTCGGGCCCTCGATGCTGTCCAGCTCATAGATGCCGTAAGTGCCGCCGGTGCCGAACTTCACGCTGTCGAAGATGAAGAACTCGGCTTCCGGGCCGAAGAAGGCGGTGTCGCCGATGCCGGTCGACTTCAGGTATTCCTCGGCCTTCTTGGCCGTGCCGCGCGGGTCGCGGTTGTAGCGCTGGCCGGTCGAGGGCTCATAGATGTCGCAGAACAGGATCATCTGCGGTTTGGCCGAGAAGGGGTCCATGACGGCGGTGGTCGCATCCGGCATCAGGATCATGTCGGATTCGTTGATCGCCTTCCAGCCGGCGATCGACGAGCCGTCGAACATGATGCCTTCCTCGAAGGTATCGGCCTCCAGCGTGGAAATGTGCTGGGCGGTGTGCTGCCACTTGCCGCGGGGGTCGGTGAAACGGAAATCAACGTATTCAACGCTGTTCTCCTTCACCATCTCGAAGACTTTGGCAATCGCGTCGTTCGGCTTCTTCGCCATCAGTGGGTTCCTTCAATCAGCGTCCCGGTTGGAAATTCCGACGGGCGTCAACCCGCCGCCGCCGCGCTGCTGCCCCGGGACGCTCTCCCCAGGCGCTGCGCCGCGAAACTCAAGCGTCGGTCAGACGGCATCCTCGCCGCGCTCACCGGTGCGGATGCGAATGACGTCCTGGATGTCGCTCACGAAGATCTTGCCATCGCCGATCCGCCCGGTGCGGGCAGCGGCCATGATCGCCTCGATGGCGCGGTCCACCAGCGCATCGTCGCAGACCACCTCGATCTTCACCTTGGGCAGGAAATCGACCACGTATTCGGCGCCGCGATACAGTTCGGTATGGCCCTTCTGGCGGCCAAAGCCCTTGGCCTCCAGCACAGTCAGACCCTGCAGGCCGATGTCGTGCAGGGCGTCCTTCACCTCGTCGAGCTTGAAGGGCTTGATGATGGCCTCGATCTTTTTCATCGCATCCAATCTGCTTTATCGGCCCCTTGGGCGTTTCCCGGCACTTCGCCCGCGCGATCTTCCGCCGCAGCGGCTCCGGAGCTATGGCACGGCTTGGCGCCCCGCCACAATCCTGCGATGGCGCCGCGCGGCTGGAATGATCCGCGGTTTCGCCTGCCGCGCAGGCAGCCAGCACAAGCCGGTGGCATTCCGGGCCACGGCATCACGGGCTGAACACCAGCCGCGGCCGCAGCCGGGGCGCGACATAGTCGAGAAAGGCGCGCAGCTTGGCCGGCGGCGCGCGGCCGCCGGCGAAGACCAGCTGCACCGGCAGCGCCTCACCCCAATGCGGCCGCAGCAGGGTGACCAGCCGGCCCTCGGCGACCGGGCCTGATACCTGATGGCACAGCAGGTGCGCCATGCCGACGCCGGCGAGCGCCGCATCCACCGCCGCCTCGGCGGTTGTGACGAGCAGGCGCGGCCGCAGCGTGACCCGCCCGCCGCCCAGGAAATCCCAGGCAACGGGCGTGGCATTGCCGGAAAAACTGATGATCTGGTGCCCCTCCAGCGCCTCGATCGTCTCAGGCGCACCGTGCCTGGCCAGGTAGTCGGGGCTTGCCACCACAACCGGGCGGACGGCGCCGATATGGACCATGCGCAAGGTGCTGTCCGGCGCCGGCCCGATGGTCAACAAGACATCGACCTGGTCCTCGATCAGGCTCAGGTCGCGCTGGGTCAGCCGCAGGTCGAGCTTCACCTCGGGATAGGCGTCGAGGAAGCCTGGCAGGATGGGCAGCAGGTGCATCCGGCCCAGCACAACCGGTGCCGCAACCACCAGCAGCCCGCGCGGCGTGGTGTATTCCCCCGCCGCCAGGCGCTCGGCCTCGCCCAGTTCCTCGATCAGCCTGCGCGCGGTGGCGGCGAAGGCCTGGCCAGCCTCGGTGGCCGCCACATGGCGGGTGGTGCGGGTCAGCAGCGTGGCGCCGAGATGCTCCTCCAACTCCGCCACCTTGCGGCTGACGGTGGCCAGCGGCATGCCCAGGCGGCGCGAGGCG